>NZ_JBGANA010000008.1:0-346576 GCF_044222565.1 Prosthecobacter sp. | reverse complement strand
GAGAGTGTGGGCAAAGACGCCAGGGGGAAGATCAGGTGTGGATGATGCAGGCATCCGCCTTTAGTTAACCATGCAGTTCATTTGTACAGCGCTCTTTTTCCGGCACCAACCAGCTTTTGCTTAGCGGCATTAGGTCTAAAGGACCCCTACCTTTTCGACTTCCTCACTCTCGAAGAGCCTTTCCATGAGCGGGAGTTGGAAACCGGCCTTCTCGGCCACATCCAGAAATTCCTCCTCGAACTGGGTCAGGGCTTCGCCTTTGTCGGCCGCCAGTACCGCATCGAAGTCAGTGACCGCGAGTTCTACCTCGACCTCCTCTTCTATCACCTGCACCTCCGCTGCTTCGTCGTCGTCGATTTGAAAAAAGGCGACTTCAAACCCGAGTATGCCGGCAAGATGAACTTCTACTGCTCCGCCGTGGACGATCTCCTCCGCCATCCCGGAGACGCACCCACCCTCGGCCTCATCCTCTGCCAGACCAAGGACCGCATCCTCGGCGAGTACACTTTGCGGGACATTCACAAGCCCATCGGCATCTCCGACTACGAGCTCACCCGCTCCCTCCCTGCCGAACTTGCCTCCAGCCTCCCCAGCATCGAAACCCTGGAAGCCGAACTCACCGGAGAACCCTCCCCTGATGCCGAAAGCCAAAGCGGAGATCCTTAATTCGATCCGCTTTGGTAAGTCCTCTGGTCGAACAGCCTGCCGGACAACCACCCTCCGCCAAAACCTCCTCCTCACCCACTCAAAGCCCGGCGTACCCCCCCACAGATGGCGTAGCCATCCCAGCCTGTAGCGAGGGGTTGAGCGCAGCGACACCCCTCGTAACCGCCCCACATACCCCACCACACCCCCGCATCGCGTAGCGATGCCAGCACAAACCACCCACCGCGTCCTTCTCTCAAACCCAAAACTCATCCCACTTCTTACTCCATCCCCCTCATTCACCCTATCTCTCTCCGTAAATCCTTGCATCCACTCCCGACCCCGCTTTCAACCACCGCGTATGCAACAGTCAGTTCTCAGCTCGCCTCCATCGACGACTGGTTCAAAGCAGAAGCGAATGAACAGACCAATCCCATAGTTTCGTTACCGGCTTCATCCGGTTCGTCGATGTTGGCAGCCGGTCCGAAGATGCACTCGGCCGCTTCCTCGAGCAAAAACCGCGACCCCACCCTTCCCTCTCTCCTCCAGCCACTTCCTCACCAGCTCCGAAATCTCCTCCGGCGTGGCAGGCTCGACCTGCCGGTAATTCGGCTCCACTTCCTTCGTCTTCTTCTTCGCCTTCGGGTTCACCCCATACAGATCCGCGATCTGTCTCAGCGCTCGGAGTCGCACGCCCATCATCGGCGCAGCCCGCTTCGCTGCCATCGCTCCGCCGCTGGCTGCCGGCTCGGGGTCCAGGCAGGTGTCCGCCACCGTTTGCCACAGCATCGAGCCCACCTGCTCCCGCAGCAGGGCAAAATCTTCCTTCGACTTCGGGGCGCTCATCCCGCGGACCGGCCCCCCGCGCGCCTGCAGCCACAGCCAGCGCACCACATTCAGTTTCAGTTCCAGCACCTCCGCCACCTCCGGCAGCGGCAGCCCCCGGCACAGATGCAGTTCCACCACCAGCTCCATCTCAGAGATCCCCCGCGCCCGCGCCTCCTCAAGCCACCTTTTCCATCGCCTCTCCCCCGGCTCCCTCCCCGTCCCGACCCGTCGTTTTCCCCCAGCCCCGGCAGTCCCTTCCGCAGCCGCAGCCGCAGCCACCCCCGACTCCACCCCATCAAAATCACGCTTCATAATTCGAACCCCTTGGGCCCCCTTCCTCAAAATCAACCCCCATTCTCCAAAAATCAGACTCCCCCCTCCGCACCTCCCAAAGAACAGCTCCTTCGATTCTAAAATCTTTCTGTCCAGCGTCTGTCACCCCAGGTCCCTGGCCACTCTCTCCCCCTCCGGAAGAAATCTTTTTACCCCCAATTTTTTTACCCTTTCTCCGCACCTCCACGTCTCAGCCCCCTCCATACCATCGGCAAAAATCTACGACCCTCTTTGCGTTCTCCAAATCTTTGCGGTGCAAACCTCTGGTGATTCCCCGCCGGAAAATAGCCCACCATTTGCACCCCAGCCCCAAATCCGCTCCGGCATCCGTGCTGGTCGTGTCATCCGTGGTTCAAACCTCCGGCCTCGCCGCACCAGACCCAGGGGCATTTCTCTGCGGTCTTCTAATCTCTAGCGTTGCCAATTTCCGGTCATTCCATCGCCCCTCCATTCCAATAAACCTCCGCCCCCTCTGCGGCAAAAACGAACGTCCCTTCCACACCCACCCCTCAACGAGCCCCCTTCGAAGCCCGCCAAACAACCGTCAACCATCGTCAACAACAGTAAACCACCGTCAACTCCGCCCAGCCCTCACTTCCCACCCGCCATATACCGCAGCACCCGCGCCAGCGTGCCGCGCATCTCCTTGCGGTCCACGATCATGTCCACCAGCCCGTGCTGCATCATAAACTCCGCCGTCTGGAAACCCGGCGGCAGATCCGCATGCGTCGTTTCCTTCACCACACGCGGCCCCGCAAAGCCGATCATGCACTTCGGCTCCGCAATGATCAGATCTCCCAGCGTCGCAAAGCTCGCCGTCACACCGCCCGTCGTCGGATGCGTCAGCACCGAAATATACGGCAGCCGCGCCTCCGCATGCCGCGCCAGCGCGCCGCTCGTCTTCGCCATCTGCATCAGGCTCAAAATCCCCTCATGCATGCGCGCGCCACCGGACGCCGAAAACACAATCACTGGTTTCCGCTCCGCCGTCGCCGCCTCGATCGCCCGGGTGATCTTCTCTCCCACCACGCTGCCCATGCTCGCGCCCAGGAACCGGAAATCCATGATCGCCACCAGCACCGCGATGCCTTCAATGTTCGCACGCCCGGTCACCACCGCCTCAGTCAGCCCCGTCTTGCTCTGGTAGGCCTTCACCTTGTCCAGATAGCCCTTGAAGCCGAGCGCGTTCACCGAATCCAGGCCCTTGTCCATCTCCACAAAGCTCCCCTCATCCACCAGGCTCGCGATCCTCTCCTCAGAGCCGATCGTAAAATGGTAGCCGCAGCTCGTGCAAACCCGCAGGTTTTTGGCCAGCGCCTGCTCAAACAGGCTCTCACCGCATGAAGGGCACTTCGTCCAAAGCCCCTCCGGCATGTCTCGTTTCTTTTCGCCTAGATCGTCAACGTTGCGTTTTTTGAAAAATCCCATGGTAGGTCAGTCAGTCAGGTTAGGCGTCCTGCGTGGGCGGACCCGTCAGTGCGTCTCCCCGAATGGCATGTCGCAGGAGTCGCCAGGAGGAAAAATCCACCCGGCCGTCGCACCGTCAGGTCCGGCCTGAGCCGGACGCGGGACCGATCCTAGCCGCGTGTTACAGTAATGACCACCACTTTTTCAGCCCCGCCCTCTGCCTTCAGCACCCGCGCACATTCGTTCGCCGTTGACCCCGTCGTGAAAACATCATCCACCAGCAGCACCCGCCGCCCCTTCAGGCCCACCACACGCCGCCACGGCCGCCCCGGCATCACTGCAAAAGCACCTCGCAGATTCCTCAGCCGCTCCGCCCGGTTCAGCCCTGCCTGCGTCACCGTCTCCCGCGTCCGCACCAGCGCCTTCGCCGCCGGGATCCCCGTCAGGCGGGACAGCCGCTCGCACAGCTCCCAGCTCTGATTGTACTCCCGCTCCACCTCACGGCTCCGATGCAGCGGCACCGGCACCAGCAGCCATTTCCCCAGATCCTCCCCCGCCAGCCTCGGCTCCTCCAGCGTCCGCATCAGCAGGGATGCCAGCACCCCGCGCAGGTGCAGCCGCCGCTCATACTTGAACTTGTGGATCAGCTCCCGCGCCCCCTCCTCCGCCTCGCACGCCGCCACCGCAAACTCAAACTCCAGCCTTCTCCCGCTGCAGTTCGAGCATCGGAAATCCCCTGCCACCGCCCCATCATACACTTCCCCGCACACCATGCAGTACGGCGGCTTCACCAGCGGCAGCGCCCCTTCACAAACCCCGCAAAACCACCCCTCATCCACCGGCACCTGGCACACAGAGCACAGCCGCGGATACAGCAAATCCACCAGCCCCTTCCCCACCGGCCCCAGCAGCCGCTGCACACGCGAAGGTTTCGGAGGACCAGGAAACGCCATAAACCAGCAACCCTGAACCACACTCCCCCCTCCAAACAACCTCAAACTTTTTTCCCTTCTTTTCCCTCTTTCGGCCATTCCCTCAGGAACTCCGCACAAACAACTGCCAACAATCGCCAACTCCCCCTCCATCTCTCCTCTGGAACTCCGGACAAACCATCGTAAACAACCGTCAACAACAGTAAACCACCGCAAACTCCCCCTCCCCCATGTCCCGCATCGGCACCCCCCTTTCCTCCTCCGCTACCAAAGTCATGCTCCTCGGCTCCGGCGAGCTCGGCAAAGAAGTCGTCATCGAGCTCCAGCGCCTCGGCTGTGAAGTCATCGCCGTGGACCGCTACGCCAACGCCCCCGCCATGCAGGTCGCCCACCGCAGCCACATCATCTCCATGCTCGACGGCGAAGCCCTCCGCCGCATCGTCGAAGTCGAAAAACCCGACTGCATCGTCCCCGAGATCGAAGCCATCGCCACAGACACCCTCCTCGAACTCGAAGCCGAAGGCTTCCGCGTCGTCCCCACCGCCCGCGCCACCAAGCTCACCATGAACCGCGAAGGCATCCGCCGCCTCGCCGCCGAAGAGCTCAGCCTCAAAACCTCCCCCTACATCTTTGCCTCCACCGAAGAGGAATTCCGCGCCGCCATCGCCAAAATCGGCATGCCCTGCGTCGTCAAGCCCATCATGAGCAGTTCCGGCAAAGGCCAGAGCGTCGTCAAAACCGCCGACGACATCGCCCACTCCTGGCAGTACGCCCAGGAAGGCGGCCGCGCCGGCAAAGGCAAGGTCATCGTCGAAGGCTTCGTGGACTTCGACTACGAGATCACCATGCTCACCGTCCGCCACGCCGGCGGCACCTCCTTCTGCGCCCCCGTCGGCCACACCCAGATCAAAGGCGACTACCGCGAATCCTGGCAGCCCCACCCCATGTCCCACGAAGCCCTCGCCGCCGCCGAGCACATGGCCGGCGCCATCACCGAAGCCCTCGGCGGTCGCGGCCTCTTCGGCGTCGAGATGTTCATCAAAGGCGATGACGTCATCTTCAGCGAAGTCTCCCCCCGCCCCCACGACACCGGCCTCGTCACCCTCATCTCCCAGGACCTCTCCGAGTTCGCACTCCACGTCCGCGCCATCCTCGGACTCCCCATCCCCAACATCCGCCAGCACGGCCCCAGCGCCAGCTGCGCCGTTTTGGTCGAAGGCGAGTCCGCCAATGTCCAGTTTGGCTCTTTGGACCAGGTTCTTGCCGAATCCGACACACAAGTCCGCCTCTTCGGCAAGCCCTCCGTCTCCGGCCAGCGCCGCATGGCCGTCACCCTCGCCCGCGCCGAAACCATCAACGAAGCCCGCGCGAAAGCCCACCGCGCCGCCAAGGCCATGGAGATCCGGCTGTAGCCCGACTGGAAAACCGGATGTGTTTTCACCAGATTCCGGCTAAGCTCGCTCTATGAGCGCGATCGAAATCCTTGAACTGAACAAGACGCTGCCGCGTGCTGATCAGGCGCAGGTCAATGCCTTCGTGCGTGAACTGCCTGATGCTGAAACTCCCGACGGCCCGGCAGTGATGGATGCTGATAATGCCCGCCAGATCAGCCAGCGTATCTTCGCTGAAAATCGCGAGCTGTTCACCAAGCTCGCCCAATGAGTCCCGAGCCGGTCTTCCTCACGCGGGAAGTCATCGACAGCATCCACGCCAACTCCCTTGCTCTCTTCGGCGGCAGCGCCGGAATTCGGGACGATGCTCTAGTCGAGTCCTCGCTTGGCTCGGATCAGAACACAACGGCGTCCGCAGCCGCCTTGATGATGGCACCCTGTATGACGCGATGATCGGCATTGCCGAGCGCCGGCTGAACAAGCCGCAGCTCGCAACCGTGCTGAAGTCTTTTCTTCAACACTGAGGCGCCCGGCTGCGCCTGGTTAAATTCGGCATTGCATCCATGACCGCGTTCGTGGTATGACCTCCAAATGCCTCCTAGTGCTCACCTGAGCCATCTCATCAAACTGCTCGATGACGACTCTGAAGTCGTGCGGCAGGCCGTGCGGCAGGAGCTGACGGGCATGAGGCGCGAGCTGCCGCAGCATATCGAGACCTTGGAGACACCTCTCTCTGCCGATGAAGAAAAGCTTGTGGCCCAGCTGCTGGAGCCAGCCCGCCGGCTGGAGCTGGAGGACACTTGGATGCGCTGGCGCTGGATGGAAGGTCCGGATGCCCAGCTCGAAGAAGGCCTCAGCCAGCTCTCCGCCTTTCTCAACGGCTGGAAGTCGCAGAGTGCCGATCTGGCCAAACGGCTCGATGCCCTCGCGGAAGAGGCCTTCGCTGAAAAAGGCCGCATGGATGCCCATGAGCTTGCACAATGGCTCTTTGCCGCGCACGGCGGCATCACCCGCTTCCGAGGCAACAGCAAGGACTACTATTCCCCGGCCAACAGCAATCTGTTCTGGGTGCTCGACACCGGACTTGGCAATCCCATCAGCCTTTGCTGCCTTTACCGCCTGCTCGGGCATCGCTTCGGGCTTGAAATCGAAGGCTGCAATTTCCCCGGGCACTTCCTTTCCCGCGTGCAATACCGCGACCAGACCTGGCTGGTGGACTGCTTCAACCGCGGGCGCTTCATGCTGGCTGCAGATGTGGCCAAACACCACCCCGCCGCCAATCCCGGAATGGAGGATCTGATTCACGAACCCGCCACTGCCGAGGCCACGCTGCTGCGCATCCTGCGGAACCTTGATGAAGCCTACGAACGCATCGGCCTGCTACAGGAGCGTCAGTTCATGCGCCGTCTGGCAGTGAAGCTGATGGAAGATTAGGGCGGTGCAGCTTTCTCAAGGCTGTTCAAGCTCCTTTTCCCACGCGGCAAATTCCGGTGAAGCGAGGAATTCGGCATAGGTGTCCTCACCTGCGAGCACCTTGCGTGTCATGAGGATCCCTTTCTTCTTTAGCGCGCGAAATTCTTCGAGAATGGCGGGATAGTGCTTCTGCTCCAGATGGACCGCCAGACGTGTGTCCACCGCGTCAACCAAATCAGGCTCTTCTTCCTGCGCCTCGGTCGCCAGCTTGAGGGCGCCTGGGTAGTCCTTCAGCATGCGCCGGGTGTTGGCGCGCAGAACCTTGAGGTAAGGATCCCCGCCCACCACCTTTTCCACACGCTGGATGCAGGCGTCGGCCTCGGGCAGCCGGTTGTCCAGGAACAGCAGATCGATCATGAGCAGGTCCGTGGTGCTGTCCGCCCCGAGAATGTCCGGCGCAGAAATCAGCATCTGGCGGTACGGCGCGTCGTATTTGCCATCGTCTCCGCCATTCAGCTGCATGAGGGCCTGCATGCGCAGCATGAAAAACATCCGGTGCGTCCGATATTTCTCCGGCAGACCGTCGCAGATGGCGAGCGCTTCGGCATATTTGCCGGTCTTGATGCACTCGCCGCCCTTCTTGAGGAGGCTGAGAATCTCACTGTCAAAATTCGTGGCACCCATGATTGCGGCCAGCTTTCCCACGCTGGAACTGGGCATCATCGTCGCCATGAGGTTGCGCGTCTCATCGGAAAAGTAGCTGGCGTACATGTAGGTGAACATGTCCACCGCGCGGAAGGTCTCTCCGTGGGGACGCACCACAATGTCCACATAGTTGACTCCACCGCCCTCGGGCATCAGGCGCAGGACAATGGCGGGATATCCGTCTCGCTCACGATAGTGCAGGGCCCTGGTCTTGTGTCCCATGACGTTCCGCAGCCAGCCTCCGGGCTGACTCGTCGCCCCGGCGATAAATCCCTTCCGCATTTCACTGACCTGGGGAAACCCCGACGTCCGGTCATCAAACACGCGGTCAGCCATTCCTTCGGAGTCCAGCATGCCCTTGATCGCTTCACCGTCTGCGGCGGTCAAGGCTTCGGCAATCCGCTCTCCAAACTCCTTGAGCTTTTGCTTCTGCCCTTCCGTCAGCGCCTTGGCTGGTGGCGGCGGAGCTTTGTGCTCCAGGGAGTTTTTCTTCCCCTGTGCCAGCCCTTGGACCCGATTATAAACAGGGATCGCCAGCGCCGCCAGAATCCCGACAAACAGCACCAGCACCCCACCGATGATCAGCACGATCACTCCTGTGCTCATGCCTTTCCTGGGTGGCTGACCAGCCGGTGGCATCTGTGGGAAAGGCGGCGGGAGATCAGGCGGATTCATGCCTGCAAACTTCGGCAGAGGGCCTTGCGCTTGCAAGCACAGTTGGCATTAATCACACAAACCTCTGCAGCAGGGGAAGCAGGTTTTCCACCGTCTGCTCCGGCCACAGTTTGCGGTCGGTCATCAGGGCGCTGTCCAGCGCACGATGCTCCGGCCAAGTTGGCTCTGCGGGTATGCTGGGAATGACCTGGGCCAGGATGGCTTTGGCAGCGGCCACGTTTGCATGGAGATGGCCGATCACCGACTCGGCGGTGACGGCTTCCTCCTCGACCTTCCAGCAGTCGTAATCCGTGATCATTGCGAGGGTGGCCAGCGCCATCTCCGCTTCGCGGGCCAGCTTGGCCTCCGGCAGGTTCGTCATGCCAATGACATCAAAACCGAGCTGGCGGTGCGCATTGGATTCCGCCCGGGTGGAAAAGGCGGGGCCGTCCATGCAGACGTAGGTGCCGCCGTTGTGCACCTTGCGGCCCTGGGCCACACAGGCGTCATGCAGCAGCGTGCGCAGGCCTTCGGAGATCGGATCGCCAAAAGCCACATGAGCCACGATACCGTTGCCGAAAAAGGTGTGCTGGTCCCGCCGGCTGGTGCGGTCAAAGAACTGGTCAGGGAGCACGACATCGCGCGGATGGTACTGCTCCTGCAAGCTGCCCACGGCTGTGACGGCGATGACCCAGCGCACGTTCAGGCTGCGCAGCGCCCAGAGATTGGCCCGGTGGTTCAGCTCTGTCGGCAGGATGCGGTGGCCCTTGGCATGACGCGGCAGAAAATACACCCGCCGCCCCGCCAGAGTGCCGGTGACCAGCGCATCCGAGGGCGGGCCAAACGGCGTCTGCACGGTGATCTCCTCACGATTTTCAAACCCTTCAAGATCGTAAAGGCCGGAACCGCCGATGATTCCGATGGCTGGAGGGAGAATTTGACTCATGCCGACTGGTAGGAAGGCATGGAGCCTGCTTCAACCAACAACATTGTGTCACTTGAAAATCTCACCCGGTTGCTGGATGAACAAATTGCCCGAAAGTCATGTCTGAACTGCATCGTTATTTTGTCATCCCCGCCATGAACGCCATGCGCCGTCTCCTGCTGATCCTGCCTGTCTTTTCCCTCATTTCCTGCTCCATGCCGGACATGTTTGCCTCCACCACACCGCACAAGATCAAACTGAAGGATGGCCGTGAGGTGCCCTGCGAAGGCGCACCGCAGTATCAGAAGAAGACCGGCTACTACCGCTACCGCACCCCGGACAAGCGCGATGCGGTGATCCGCGCGGACGATGTAGCCACTATTGTAGAGCAGCGCGCGTGAGCCTGCGCAACCTTTTGCTGGCATCCGCCTCTCCGCGGCGGGTGGATCTGCTGCGCCAGGCGGGATTCGAATTTGAAGTCGTCCTGCCACAGGTCGAGGAGGCTCATGATGCCGCGCTGACGCCGGAGCAGCTCACCGTGGAAAACGCCCGCCGCAAGTCCCTGGCCGTGAGCCGCGCCCGCCCGGATGCGCTCGTCATCGGTGCTGACACCCTTGTGTATGTGGACGGCGATCCCCTGGCCAAACCTGCCGACATGGAAGAGGCGCTGCACATGGTGCGCCGTCTTTCCGGCCGCACCCATGAAGTCTGCACCGGGGTAGCGTTTGCCTGCGGTGGCGCAGTGGTCAAAGAGCTTCACGTCATCACCCACGTCACCTTCAAGCCGCTGACTGATGAGGTGATCCGCGCGTATCACTCCCGGGTGAATCCTCTCGACAAGGCCGGTGCCTACGGCATCCAGGACTGCACGGACATGGTTCTGGAACGCATGACCGGCTCCTTCACCAACGTCGTCGGACTGCCGGTGGATGAAGTGTCCGCGGCGCTGCATGCGCTGCAGTCCTGAGGTCGCTACTTCTTCATTTTGAAGTAGTCCTCTCCCTTGACGACCTTGCCCTCTCCCAGCACCACGGTGAATTTGCCGTTGTTGCGTTTGGCCAGCAGGTCCAGTTCGATGGCGGCGTCCGGCTGCTGCATGGCGCTGGTGT
Organism: Prosthecobacter sp.; assembly: GCF_044222565.1. Classification (GTDB taxonomy): domain Bacteria; phylum Verrucomicrobiota; class Verrucomicrobiia; order Verrucomicrobiales; family Verrucomicrobiaceae; genus Prosthecobacter. The sequence goes on along the minus strand of NZ_JBGANA010000008.1, from coordinate 336,234 downwards.
GGATGGTGGTCATGGGGAGCTTGCGCTTGTTTTCAGCGGTGACGACGTCAATCCAGCCCATCTCGTCCGAACGATTGCCGTCCGTCATGAAAAAGATCACATCCGGCTTCGGGTTGGCACTCAGGGCCATCAGCAGCCCTGACCCCCAGTTCGTGCCGCCGGGATTGTCCGCGTCGTCGATGATCTTTTTCATGTCCTGCAACGAAAACGGAGTGACCTGCAGGTATTTGAAGGCGGGGATTTTTGCCTTTTTGTAATTTTCGACGGAGAGGGTGTCGTAGCTGCCGTCAATAGTCGGCCAGCGGTACTTGCCAAATGCCTCACTATTTCGGCTGTTCACCTCACCGGGCGGCCAGGCGAAGTCAGAGAAGAACAAAACCTGGAACGCAGTGCCCGCAGGAAGCTGGCTGATGCTTTTCGTCAGCTCCTTTTTCAGAAGATCGAAGCGTGAGATCTTCTCTCCCTGCCCGATGGCGGACATGGAGCCCGAGACGTCCACGACATAAATCACGCGCCGTCCCAGTGCGGTCTGACCGAGGAAGGAAAACTTTGCACCACGCCCGATGCCTGCACCAAAACCACCACCCGCGCCTCCTGTCCCCATGCCCAGTGGCGCGCCCATGCCAAGGGAGGACGACTTGACCTCAATGCGGTTGTTCATCTTCGAAAAGTCCGTCATGTCCATCGGCGGCATTTCCGGCAGCACGATGTTGGCGGAGACCGACTGCACCGCGAGCTTGCGCATCGGCGGCTTGTTTTTCAGCCAGGGGTTTTTCTTTTGCTGAATCTTGTGGGTCAGCACCTCGGCGGCGGCCTTTGACTGTGCCGAGTCACCGCCGGGCAGAAAGTCCACCTGGCTCTCCATGACCCCGCTGACGCCGATGAAGCAGGCAATCAGCAGCAGGAACACATGCACGCCGAAACTCATGCCCAAGGTTTGGAGACCGATCTTGTCCGCCAGCTTTTTCCAGCGCTGCCGTTTTGCTTCATCCGGGTCCAGGGGCTCTTCTGGCGGGGGCTTGGGAGCCGTGAATGGCGCCGGGTCTTTGCCCGTCTCCGAGTCCACGCTCCCGTCCGCCTTGGCAGCCGGGGCATCATCGCTCTGCGGCAAGCCAGGAACCGCAGCTTTCAGTGCCTCCGAAACCTCGGAAGACTTCGCCTGTGGCGGCGGAGGTGGCACGATGCCTTTCTCATTGCTTGTGCGCTGGCGCATCGCTCGTGGCTCCCGGGGAACCGGCTGGGGTGCCACATCCTCTGAAGTCGGGAGCGCTTGGGGCTGCTGCGCAGGCACCAGTTTGGCAGAGGAGAGCGCCACGTCCTGCGGAGGGGCTGGATTCATGCGCTCCGACTTGGGCGGGGCGGGCTCCATGTGTTCGGCATCCGGCTCGAACAGGCGGCCCTTTTTCACCGTCTCCTGTGGTGGAGACTCCTGCACCGAGCGAGGAGGCGGCGGAGGCGTTGACCGAGGAGGTGGTGGTGGCTGCACCGCCCGTCGCGGAGGGGGAGGAGGCGTGGAACGTGGGGGAGGAGGAGGCTGAACCGACCGCGGGGGAGCAACCACCGGCACCTCATCATAGACCTGCTCCTGATACACCGGCTCCTCATACGCCGGTTCATGCTGCGGGTTCTCGTAAGCCGCCGCTTCATGCTCTGGCACCTCCGGCCCGGGCTGCGGCTGGCGCTGGGCCGCTTTCCACAGGGCCTCGCGTTCTAAAATCTCCTCCTCCGTCGAATCGACGGTCGGCAGGAAACTGAAATCGTCCGGGGCGTTGCGGGCCATGAGGTGGGGATTGTCGTGGTAAACCGCCGGGGTTCAAGGAAGTTCCTAACCTGTCTCAAAACCAATCTGGGCATTTGACCCCGCCCACCTGCACCTCCACGGTGGCCTGCATCAGCCAGCCGGCAGCGAATTTTCCTGCCAGCCGACCCTTGGATCAACTCTCAAAAATCTTGTGACCTTGCCGAGGCGGAGGAGCGCTCGCCGGTCAAAATGGCAATCTTGTCGAGAATCATTCTATGCAAACTTCCGCTGACACGACCCCGCAGGAAAAAATCTTCATCCGCGATGGCCTGTATTTTCTCATCATCGTGCAGGAGGGCCGCGTGACTCACTTCACCGGCAATGTCTCCCTCTCCCACGCGGACTTCGTGAAGCGCTCGGTCGGCAAACTGCCAGAAGGTGCGTGGGTCGGCTCCGCAACGAAAAACGACGGCTATCTCACCGCCATCAACTCTTACACCTTTTACCAGAACCAGCTTCCTGCCTCACCTGAGATTCAGAAGGTGGTGCATGACAAGTTCTGCTGAGGCGACGGGCTGCCGCCTCAGGCCAGCTCCGTCAGCGTGCCACGTGTGACCCCCAGCTGGCTGTGCGCCCTCAGATCGCGCCAGATCTCGTCCCCATCGCGCTGCCCGGCTAGTAGCTCCTGATAGGTGCGCAGGACGATCATCGCCTCATCGGCGTTCTCTTCGAGAAGCTCCACGCGGTAGCAGCGCAGGCCGTGCTCCCGCAGTTCGTCAAAGAACTGCGCACCCGTCTGCGCCACCGCATTGAACAGGGTGTTGCGGCAGCCGACGTCTGCCTTCAGCGGGTGGTGCATGCCCACGCGGTCCTTGAGATGCACGCGATGACGGTCGCACGGGCGGCCGCAGTTGGTGAAGTCGGTGCCCTTGCTGAGGAATGCGGCAAACGCGCAGTGCTCCATGTGAAACATGGGCATGTGCTGGTGCAGTGTGAGCTCAAACCATCCGGGCGGCGCGGCAGCCAGCAGATCCACCACCTGCTCGATGTTGAGGTCATAGCTGATGGTCAGGCGCTCCAGCCCGGATTTTTTCAAGATCTCCGCCGTCAGCGGATTGGCCACGTTGAGGGAAAAATCTCCCGTCATTGGAATGCCTGCGTCTTGGAAGAACGACATGGCCCCCAGATTGCGAATGAGCACGCCATGCGGCTCGGCGCGCTGGATGAGCTTGAAGAATCCTGCTTCGCCGGATTTCTGAATGCGAGGGGTGGCCAGCCAGACCTGCGTCGTCTCACTGCGCGCCTTGATCTGTTTCACCAAATCCGCATAGAGCCGGATGTCTTCAAAGTCGAGGTAGAGGCGGGGGACGCCGAGCACGAGAGCAGCGTCGATGTGCGCCTGCGTGCGGCACAAGGCGTGGAGCTGGAGCGGCAGCGAGTCATCGACGATGCCACGGGAGGGCATCAGAGACTCAAGCGTGGCAGTGACCGGGGCGGCGGTTTCGGATGGCGATGGCGAGACGTCTTCGCTCCAGGCGGCGATCAGGTCACGCCGCATGCGGTTGAGCTCGCTGATGGGCAGCATGACCTCCCCTTCGACATCAAACTGGACTTCTCCCAGCTCGAACTCCGTGCCGCCGAGGCGGCTGAACTGTTCGATGAAGGCTCCCGGTGTCAGGGGGCGCTTCATCGCGGCCTGCAGCGGCATGGTGGAGGCAACCACGGTCCTGCCCGACTGCACCCGAAGGGTTTCGCCCACTTTGCCCGTCACATGCAGGTCCAACTTGCGCTGCTTGCGGATGGGGATGTCTCCTTCAAAGGACTGGCGCAGGGCGCGGTTGAGAGCGGGATCGCTCGTTTTGAAAACACGCATGCCAATCTGCACATCCTGCATGCGCAGATGCCCGTGGCGAAAGCTCAGCGCACTGCCACGCATCTCATACACGCTGCCGCCCTGCTCGTAGTTCGTGTCAGACAGATTTTCAAACACCACGCCATCGCCCGGCTTCATGGCGATGTGCAGCTCGTCCAGCTCCAGCGTGTCCGCCCCCAGGATGCGCGTGACCTGGCCCACATAGGGCCCGCGTTTTTTGCCATAATAGGCGCCTACCAGCTCCTGGTGGTTCACACCATGCATCCAGCCCGGGTACAAACCGCGTGAAAAAGTCATCTCCAGCGCGTAGCGGTCCGCCTCGCTCGCCGGAGCCGGTTGATTCGCCAGCGCCCGGTCGATCGCCTTGCGATACACCTGCGTCACCGCCGCCACGTACTCCGGCGTCTTGAGACGACCCTCGATTTTGAAGCTGCGAATGCCCAGCCCGATCAGCTGAGGAATCTCATCCACCGCCGCGAGATCCTGCGGTGAAAGCAGGTAGCGCTTGTCTTCAAGATCACGCGGCTCGCCATCAACAATCATTTCGTAGGGCATGCGGCAGGCCTGCGCACACTCGCCGCGGTTCGCGCTGCGACGCCCCAGCGACTCGCTGGTGAGGCACTGCCCCGAATAGGCCACGCACAGCGCGCCATGTACGAACACCTCCAGCGGCACCTCGGCCGCCTTGAAGCGCTCAAGTTCCCGCAGGGAAAGCTCCCGCGCCAGCACCGCCTGGTCGATGTTCAACTTCTTGGCAAACTCCAGACCTTCCGGTGAAGTGATGGTCATCTGCGTGCTCGCATGCAGCCGCAGCTTTGGCGTCAAGGCTTTCACCATGCGCGCGAGCCCTAGGTCCTGCACGATCACCGCATCCACGCCGCAGTCCTCCAGGTAACGAAGCTGCGTTTCGGCATCCGGCAGTTCCCGAGTGAAGATGAGTGTGTTGAAGGCCACGTAGCCTTTCACTCCATGCTCATGGAGGAACTTCATGAGTTCCGGCAGATCCTCCTCAATGAAGTTGTCGGCGCGCAAGCGTGCATTGAAACGCGGCATGCCGAAAAAAATCGCGTCCGCCCCGTTTGCCACGGCCGCACGGGCACAGTCCCAGTTGCCGGCGGGAGACAGGAGTTCGGGTTTGGGGAAGGGAATGGAAGGGGAAACAGACATGTAAAAAGCCCGGCTGGGCAAAGGAGCATCAGGGCTGCAGAATCAGTGGATCACCGACGCGCGAAAGCTGCTGAAAATCATCCAGGTTAAGAGTGCAAAGAACGGCGGCACCCGATTTCCGCGCGGCCACCAGATGCATAAAGTCATAGACCGCACCTCCACGAACGCCATGTTGTCTTGCGGCCTGGAGGGCCTCCACAATTTCGAGTTCGTCCAGATGCACGACGCGAACACGTGGGAGCAGCGTTTGCTTGATCAGCTTCGCCACCAGATCAGCATCGGCCTTGGCTCCCAGCCTGCCGCCTGTCAGCATGGAAAACGTTTCAAGGAACGAATGTTGATAAACCAGCGGTGTCCCATCCATCAGGCGCGCAAGGCTTTCTGCGTGCTTCCGTTCGCTTGGCACCAGCGCTGCAATTAAGATGGAGCTGTCCAAAAAGACGCTCATTGCTGCTCATCTCTCTGGGCGGAGCGTTCATCGCGTTCGGCACGCAGCGCAGCACCGACGTCCACGGTGAAGCCAAAATGAGGCAGCACCAGCAAGCCATTCTCCAGCACGCCCTCCTTGATTTCAGGAGGTTCGTCTTCCTTCATGATTTGCAGCCGACCTCCAGACACCTCTGCGCGCAGCCGGGTTCCAGGCCCCACTCCGAAGGCACGCTTGATCGCGGCAGGCAGAGTAATCTGCCCGCCTTCGTCCATGGTGATCGTTGCGGTCATGCCGGATGATGCCATCCAAAGACCTCAACCGCAAGCCTCCCTTGGCCCCTTAATCCCGAGCCTGGAGATACCTACACCACCTCACCCACGCTGAGCCTCCAGCCATTCCTCCAGCACCCGCAGCCGCCAGCCGCAGGTGGGGCTGTGAATGAAAAGGTGGAGTTTCTCCCAAGCTCCCGGCGTGGATTTGACCGCTCCCATCACAGCCGGTCGCTGCTCGGGGGTGAGCAGTTCCATGAAAAGAGCGCCCAGGTTGTTGCTGGCGTCCAGATGCAGACCGCGCTGCTCACGGTTTTCCAGCACCGCCACCAGATGGCCCACGGCTGCGGACCAGTCCCTGGCTTCTGCAGAGGCGATGCCCCGCATGAGCCGAACGTCCCAGTGATACTTCCCCTGCGGGAATTCGCGATCATAGGCATCCAGCGCCGCAGTCACTGCGGTGCGATCAAACGGCACGCCCCTCTCAATCTCAAAACCAACGTAGGCCGTTGTGGCATCTTCGACCTGGTTGATGCGGGTCATCCCGCAGTGGCAGCGCGACTGCCGTAGCGAGTTGATGGCCAGACGGGCCAGCGCCGCCTCACGCTTCACGCTCTGTGGAAACTTCACCAGGAACTCCTGCATGCGGCACACCTGGGCCTGGGCGATGCGCTGGCGCGTACCACGTGCCGGGTCTTCTTCCCGCAGTTTCTGCTCGGCTTGCGTCAGCGGCGTCGTCGAAGGGGTGACGGCCGCATTCCAAAAAACCACGAAGTCCTGAAGCGGGGCAAACAGGGCGGCGGTTTCGTCCATCGGCTGGCCGCTCATGCGTCCCTCGAAGTAGGCCCTGCGGGCTTCGGGACTCACCCCAGCAGCCGCGACCATGAGGTCCAGGTCATCAAGGTGGTTGAAGACCGCACCGAAGTTCGCCACCGTGGCCTCGCGCTGGATCTCCCGCCGCAGCGAGGCGATGGTTTTATGCAAGTCAACGTGCGAAGCCTCCGCATCAAAGAGTGGCTTCAAGGTCTCCTTGATCTTTTTCAGCGCCACCTCTCCCCTCTGTCTTTCCTCCCACATTTCACCCGGCTCATAACCGGAAAGGATCTGCGCCAGCACCACTTCGCGGTTAAACAGGGCATAGTCTCCGGGCTGCCATTCGCCCATTGTGTACGATGGACGGAAAGTCCACCCCACCGCCTGCTTTGCTGCATCAGTCCCGGGATGCTCGGCAATGATCCGGTCGCGCAACACCCTGGACCGCGCGGCCGCGTTGACCTCCACCGAGCGATCCATGCAGTAGGCGGAAAACTCTGCCCGTGTGCGCAGCGCGGCGTGAAGCGCCAGCATGGCCTTGAGCGAAGTTGCGCTTCCCTTCTCGGCAAGCTTCAGCGCCTCTTCGTAGCAGCGCATGGCCTGCGCTGTCTCCTGCCTCAGATCCAGCATGGCCGCTGCCGCTGCATCGCTCAGGCCCACGATGCGCGCGTGATGCCGCAGCTCATAGGACGGCGGCGGCAGAGTGGCGCTGCCCAGCCCCTCCTTCGCATACAGCATCCCTCCATCCAGCAGCCGCCACAGGCGCTGCTCCCAGGCAGCTCCCAGCGCGATCCATGCTGCTGCTTTGGCCTCACCTCCGGCCTTCTCCACGGCATCGTTCAACGTTTGCAATTCGGAGACGCTTTCCCGCCACGCAATTGCGGCCGCCTCGCCTTTCTCATCCCAGTTTTGGTGCCTGCCATGCCAGTCTTCAAAGTCGGCATCTTCTGCAAAGCGCCGAGCTTCTGCGAAGTGCCCTTCGCTGAGATGCCGCACCCGCAAGGCGCAGCGGAGCGCTGTTTTCAAACCTGGAGCCACCCCATCGGCAAGCGCTGCTTTTTCAAGCTCGGCCAGAGGAGCAAATGTCAGCAGGGCCGACATGCGCTGCTGCACTTCTCCATCCAAATGCAGCGGAGGTCGCTCCTCGATCTCCTCCTTCCACACCGCCGTTTCTTTGTCCGCATTCCACAGCAGGGAAATCGCCACCGCGGGCTGGTGCAGCTCCAGCCACGCGTCCACACGCCGCAGGACACCACCGCGCCGCAGCGGTGACTGCGGGCAGGATTCATCCAGCAGTTCCAGCCCGCGAATTCCTTCGCTGGCGTGCCCCATTTTTAGCCGCGCCATCGCTCGCACCAGCAGCGCATCGTCCGCGCCCGCGCCCTGCTTCTGCTCCTTTACCAGCCCGGCCACAACTCCAGGCTCACCACGCACAATCGCGGACCACGCGTGCAGCACATCGCGAATGACGCCCTTGCTTCCGCGATACGCCTCCTCGTTGCTGGCAAGCGCCGCATCAAAGCTCTTCCACATCGGCTTCGCCGCAGCACGCACCGCTGCAAGCTCGGGCGCCAGTGATTCCAGCACACGATGGTCCCCACCTGATCTGCGCCGCATGACCGCACCGAGGTCAGCCTCGCTTTCGCAGTCGAGCATAAAATAACCCAGGCGCAGCGCCACACAGGGTTCGGCGGCGACTTTTTCCCACGGAAACTGGTACTCGCTCAGCTGGCCGGGATGCTCCACAAAATCGCGCAGCAGCCACTCGATCTGCTGAAAGGCACGGCGGCGGATCTCCGGATGCCCTGCCGTCTGTGCCTGCTGCAAGAAGCCCTCCATCGCAGCACCCAGATACCCGTTTTCGCGCGCCATGCCCGCCTCCCAGCCAATGACATCCGCGGCAAAGCGGCCCTGCGGATACCGCTGGTTGTAACGTGCAATGGCATCTCGCACCGCCTCTTCCAGGCGCCTCTCCGCGGCGGTATCGCGGTCTGGTGACCATGGCTGGCGTGACTGCTTCCATTCATCAAACTTGACGCGCACCAGCATCAGCATCGCCGCCTCCGCGCGCGGATGATCCGGAAACGCGGCGCACACTCGTTCAAAATAGTCGGCGGCCTGGAGATACTGGCGATGCCGGAACTCGACCGCACCGCATTGCACAAGCCAGTGCGGACGCAGGACCACCGTGGCGGTGTCCGCTTTCACGCTGAGATCTGCGATCTCCTTGCTGCGGTCTGCCTCCCACGTCCGCGTGCGCTCCTCGGCCTTTTGCGGAGTTTCACCCCATTGCCGTGAGGGTGGGGAGTCAAAGAAACCATTGTCGGTATTCAGGTGTCTCATCCGCCAGTCCAGGTAGTCCTGCGCTTCCTCGGTATGCCCCGCTTCTCCGGCCGACAGCAGGTCGCTCATGTCATAGAGCGCGTTGGCAAAACGTTTGCGGTACTCGCCACTCCGGTTTTCCTCCAGCACTGTGGCGGTGCGCTGTTTGAGTTCGCCCAGGGGAATCTCCGTCCAATGGAAGGCGAGTTGCTCCACAAGGCTCAGCAAATTGATTTCATTCTGCCTTTCCCCCGGCGGCGGCTCCCACTCGCGAAGGATGGCCTGCAGTGTTTTGCCGGGAAAGCGTTCAGGATAGTCATCCAAAGCGGCCGGATGACCGTGGAGGATCGGAGCCCAGAGAGATCCGAGGGAAAAGAGAAGCACATGGCGGAAGCGCATGCATCGTACATAACATGACCCGCTGATCTTTGGCGAGTCCGCCCTTCATTTTTGACTAATCAAACCTCCCAACACCTACACCTCAGTAAGCCAATGGCTGAGTGCTTTGAGCCCTGATGCCAGCCACTAACAAATACAGGCTGGCGCAAAACATCAGAGGAAGAAACCATTTCGCGAGTTTCTGATTGTCCACCGACCACTGATTGTAGGCAGCCAAACTCAACGCGGCTTTGCCATCCACATCGAGAGCGACGAAGGGATAGAAAAGCTGGTTCTGCGCGAGGTTGCGACGCGGGGCGGTCATGTCCGCGCTCCGGACGCTCAGGCGGGCCTCGGACCCTGGCCTTAGGCTTTCCAGCACGGCGGCGTCAAAGCTGCGGGGATAGGGTCCGTCGAGGGCACGAAACGGCACGTCCTGCCCTGCAAGCCACAGGTCCAGCATTCCGCCGCCTTTGCCCTTCGTTTTCTCCACCTTCACCACTTTGCCGGACACGGTTTTCAAATCCGAGTCCGTCAGCTTTCCGGGCGGATCGAGCACGAACAACGACAGCATGACCCAGCCAAACAGGGCGGTGCCCACCAGCCCCGCAAGAACGGACTGCATGGCGGAAGGCTTCATGACAAAGCGCGGTCGGAAAGGCAGATGCGGGTATTTTACCCGACGATGATTCCCTTGGCCTTGCGCTCTTTTTCGCGCTCCAGCAGCGGGATCTTCTCGGCGGTCTCGAGCACCTGCAGGCCGAGATCACCGATCTTCGAGAAGGTGAGTCCGTTGAGGGCAGGCACTTCGGCGCTGAGGCGCTTGAAGACGTCCTCCACAGTGTGGATGCCGTTGGAACCGCCGCAGGCGACGATGAGGTCGCGCAGGATTTCCCAGGTGTCGTGTGCGTTGCCGGGGATTTTGACGGCCTTGTTCAGGCGCTGGAGGCGGCCGGTGACATTGATCATGCTGCCACGCTTTTCCGCATAGGCGGAGCCGGGCAGCACCACATCGCTGAGTTCGGCGCTCGCGTTGGCCAGGATGTGCAGAGAGGCGATGAAGGGCACCTTCTCCAGATCGCGCTGCGAGAATCCCACCTTGAGCAGGTTTTCACCCAGGGCCAGCACCACCCGCAGGCGGCCACGGCTCATGAGTTCGGTGATCTCGGCCAGCTTCGCGCCGGGCTCGATGCCCAGGATGAGTTTGGCACCGTTGGTGTTCGGATTGAGGTCGTCAGCACGAAGGTAGTTGTCCGCGCCGCCGGTGCGGGGGATGACGTCCACATTCTTAGTGCCGAGCTGCGCGGCGAGATGCTTCACAAAGAAGAGTTCTTCATTCGTCATGCGCGCGCTGGCGATGATGGCAATTTCCTCGCCCTTCTTGCCGGCAAGGGCGGTGGCGATGCTGCTGAGCGCTGCCTTCCAACTGGCGATCTGGTGTTTGCCGCCGGACTTGGTCATCGGATCGGTCAGGCGGAACTCACTGTTCACAAAGTGGAAGTCCAGACGGCCGCTGTCGCACATCCAGCTGGAGTTGACGTCGTTGTTGTCGCGCGGGGTCTGACGATAGACGGTGTCGCCACGGGCGCCGATTTCCATGTTGCAGCCGCGGCCGCAGCCGGTGCAGATGCTGTTGGTCTCCTTGAGGAACCACACGCGCTGCTGGAAGCGGAAATCGTTCGAGGTCAGCGCACCCACGGGGCAGATGTCCACGGTATTGAGCGAGTAGTTATGCTCCAAACGCTTGCCGGGATGAACGGCCAGCGTGGTGAAGCTGCCGCGCTCGGTAAAGCCGAGCACAGGCTCGTCGGCGATCTCCGCCGTGAAGCGGATGCAGCGGCTGCACATGATGCAGCGCTCATCGTCCAAACGCACGCGCGGGCCGATATCGACGTTCTTGGGCTTCTTGACCTTGTCTTCACGGAAGCGGCTTTCGCCCTTGCCGTGCTCCACGCTGAACTCCTGCAGGCGGCACTCGCCGGCTTGGTCGCAGATGGGGCAGTCGAGGGGATGATTGATGAGAAGGAACTCCATCACGCCTTTGCGGCACTCCTGCGTGAGGACGGACTGCGTGCGAATGCCCATGCCTTCCGCGATGGTGTTCGCACAGGCGATGACGGGGCGCGGCATCCAGCCGATCTTTGGCATGCCGTGCTCGTCCTTCTCAGGCTCGGTGCCGGGGGCGGGACGCGGGGGCATGCCCATCTCCACCAGGCACATGCGGCAGTTGCCGGGGGAGGAAAGCTTGGGGTGGTAGCAGTAGTGCGGCACTTCCTGCTTGGCCTGCTTGCACGCCTCGATCATGCGCATGCCTTTGGGGAACTTGTGCCAGACGCCGTCGATCTGCACATTCACGAGATCGGCTGGCGGCGGGGCGGCGACAGGAGCGGGAGCTTCGGCGGGGGCAGGCATGAGCGAAGGGGAAAAGGGGGGCTTAAGCCGGATTATCGGAGCCGCATGCGGAGGGGCAACCGCAATTTGTGAAAAGTTTCACAAGCGGGCTGGCATGAGACTTTGCGAAGTTGTCGCAACGTGCCATCAATGCCGCCCTCATGCCCATTCCGGTCATTCTGAACCCCGCCGCCCGCAGCACCAAGGCTGCCAGCCTTGAAGACACGCTGCGCAAGCTCTCCCCTGCGCCGGAACTCCACATGACCAAGGGTCCTGCCGATGCCACCGCGATCGCCGAGGAGCTGGCGGAAAATCATGAACTCGTCGTCTCCGCCGGAGGTGACGGCACCATGAACGAGGTCCTGCAAGGGATCTGCCGGGCCAACGCCCGCCGCAAGCCGGGCGAAAAGCACACGGCGCTCGGCGTCCTGCCCCTTGGCACGATGAACGTTTTTTCTGTGGAGCTGAAGCTTCCGGGCCGTGACATCGAAGGCTGCTGGCGGGAGATCACCACCGGCCAGCGTCGCGAGGTGGACCTGTGGATGGCCAATGACATGTACTTTGCCCAGCTCGCCGGAGTGGGCCTGGATGCCCAGATCGTGCAGGAGACCTCCTGGGAGGCGAAGAAAAAGTACGGTCCTCTGAGCTACGTCATGAGCGCGGTGAACGTGCTCATGCGCACGCCGCCGACGCTCAGTGTGCAGATCGAGGGCAAAGCGCCCCTTCTAGGCACCGTGGTCCTGGTGGGAAATGGCAGGCACTATGGCGGCCCGTTTCCTCTCTTCCGCGATGCTTCAAACTCCGACGGCAAGCTCGACCTCCTGATCTTTCGCGGACTCGGCGGCATGGAGTTCATCCAGCTGCTGCGTGGCATGCTCCTAGGCGGCTACCAGGAGTGCGAATATCTCGACTACATCCAGACGAGCGAGTTTACCGTGACGACGGACCACGGCGAGGTCCCCGTGGAGCTGGACGGCGAGCTGGCGGACCTGAGCGCCCCCGTGGTTTTTCGTCCCGCCCCGTTTCGCCTGAGCGTGAGCGCGGGCTGAACTTGGACTTGGGCCGGAAGCCGGAGGGCTTTCCTCCTTCTTCGGAGAAGCGAGCGGCAGGGCCGCTCTTCTTGCCAGCGCCGGGTTTGAAGCTGCGTGGCCCACGAGACTCGGCCGCACGTTTCCGTGCCGGGGGGCGATGATCTTCGATCCCGTCGTCTTCTCCCGCAGGCTTGCGCTCCAGCCTCGGTTTGGCGGGTTCTTCCTTGAAAAAGCGCTCCACTTCTGTGGGCGTGAGTTCTTTGTACGCGCCCTTGGCCAGGCCATGCAGTTTGAGCCAGCCGATGCGAACGCGGGTCAGACGTGTTACCTCGTAGCCGAGCTGATACAGCATCATGCGGATCTGGCGCTTCAGGCCCATCTTGAGCACAATGTGCGCCCGGTAGTCCGTGTCCATCCAGGTACGTTCCGCGCGGGCAAACCCCTCTTCGGTCATCATGCCCTTCACCAGTTTCGCCATCACCTCGGGGTTCAGGGCCTGGTCCACCACCACTTCATATTCTTTTTCAGCCCCCTGGCTCGGATGAATGAGCCGGTGGGAAAGTTCGCCGCGATTGGTCAGGAGGATGAGGCCTTCGCTGTCTTTGTCCAGACGGCCCACATGATGCAGGTTCTGGTACTTCAGCGGCAGCAGATCGTAAATCGTCATCCGCTCGTGCTTGTCGCCACGGGAGCAGATGTAGCCTTTCGGCTTGTTCAAAACGAGCACGACAGGCGTCTCGGTGCGCACTGGCGAACCATCGACGACCACCTTGTCCTCAGGCTGCACCTGGGTGGCCAGTTCGGTGATGATGTGGCCGTTGATCGACACACGTCCGCTGAGGATGATCTCCTCGGCGCCACGGCGTGAAGCCACGCCGCACTGGCTCAGATATCGGTTGAGACGCACGGGAAAGCCTTATTCCGGCTTGGTCTTCGGCAGGTTGGTCGGAAGACGACCTTCCTTCCACTGGCCACGGGCCTTGAGGAGCTTGACGCGCTCACCACGCTTCAGGACACTGCGCTTGGTGCCGACGGAGCCGGAGGACTTGAGGCTGCTATGCTGGGACATGATTCTAAATAGGGCTTGGTGTTCTGAAAAAGGGGAGGCGAGGGTAGCAGCCAGCGAGAGGGATGCAAGGGGTTTTACGCGGTTCGCGATCACGGCAACAGCCGCCCGCTTTCGCCAGCCACTCCAAACTCAGGCCTACCCCAGCACCTTCTTCCGCACAATCTCCGTCACCATCTTCGGGTTGGCTTTTCCCTGGCTGGCCTTCATGGCCTGTCCGGTGAACCAGTTCATGGCTTTTTCGTTGCCGCCTTTGACCTCGGCGACTTTGTCCGGATTCGCGGCGAGGATCTGCTCCACGATGGCTTCCAGGGCACCCGTGTCACTGACCTGCTCGAAGCCTTTGGCCTTGATGATCTCGGCGGCAGGCTTGCCTGACTCAAACATCTCGGCGAAGACTTCCTTGGCCTGATTGTTGGAGATCTTGCCTGCCTCCACCGTGGCCACCAGTGCGCTCAGCGCTTCCGGCTTGACCGGGCATTCGGAGAGGTTCAGCGAGCGGTCATTGAGCACACCGAGGAGATCATTGATGACCCAGTTGGCGATCTTTTTGGCGGGCACCGCCTTGTCCGCAGCCACCGCGGCTTCATACCAGGCGGCGAGTTCCTTTTCGCTGGAGAGAACGCCCGCATCGTAGGCGCTGCAGCCATAGTCCTTTTCAAAGCGGGCGCGTTTTTCATGCGGGAGCTCGGGCACCTGCGACCGCATTTTGGCCACAATGTCCGCCGTGCGCACGGGCAGAAGGTCAGGATCAGGGAAGTAGCGGTAGTCATGCGCATCCTCCTTCGAGCGCATCAGCGTGGTCTCGCCACGGTCATCGTCCCAGCGGCGGGTGCTTTGCACGAGCTTTTCAGGATTGCGACCTTCCAAGACATCGATCTGCCGCTCCGTCTCCGCCTTGATCGCACGGCGCACGGCGGACATGGAGTTGATGTTCTTCAGCTCGATCTTGGTGCCCAGTTCCTTCTGGCCTTCGGGACGCACGGAGATGTTCACGTCGCAGCGCAGGTTGCCCTTTTCCATGTCGGCATCGCTGACACCGCCATAGATCAGGATCTGCCGCAGGCTGGTGATGTAGGCAAAGGCCTCCTCGGCGCTGTCGATGTCCGGCTCGCTCACGATTTCCATCAGCGGCGTGCCGGCGCGGTTGAAATCCAGCGCGCTGAACTTGTCGTAGTGCGTGGACTTGCCCACGTCCTCCTCCAGGTGGATGCGGGTGAGCTTCACCACCTTGCCCGGATTGGCGATGTTCTTCTGCGCGTCCTTTGGATAGGCCAGATCATACAGCGGCACACCACCGCCCAGGCAGAGCGGGAAGGGCATCTGCGTGATCTGGTAATTCTTCGGCATGTCCGGATAGAAATAGTTTTTGCGGTCCCAGTTCACCACCGGCGGCGTGGTGCAGCCCAGCATCATCCCCGTGAGGATGGTCTTCTCGATCGCCGCCTCGTTCAGCACCGGCAGAGCCCCCGGAAGTCCCAGGCAGGTCGGGCAGGTGTGGGTGTTTGGCTCCGCCCCATACTCCACCGGGCAGGCGCAGAACATCTTGCTGCGCGTGGTGAGCTGCGCGTGAACTTCAAGGCCGATGGTGACGATGTATTTGGGCATGCGGAAAGGAAAAGGACGAGTGGCGGAAGATCAAAGCGAGAGCCACGCCCGGGGCAACGTGCCGTTGGCGGTTTTTTCAGCTCCTCGGCTCAATACATCCTCACCGGCTGCGGTGGCGGCGGCTGGCGGTAGACCACGGAGTCCATGGCCTGCTCCAGCTCCATGCTGGCAAAGATGGGCCGCAGGTCAGGGTGGTTCGCCACTTTCTCGACCTTGGGCAGCTGCATCAGCCCCGCAAAATCCTTGCTCTCGATGGCCTTCCGCACATCCGGATCGTAGCCGAGATCATAGACCATCTTGTTGTTCAGGGCATTGGCCGTGGCCGGGCTTTGCGCGGCCAGGCGCTGCCACATCGTCCCCTCCGGCCACAGGATGAGCAGGCGCGCCAGATTGGCCGTCGGCTTGATGTCATACGGGTCCAGCCACTTGGCCACACCGCCGACGGGGCTGTTGTCGATCTTCTGGCTCAGGCTGTAAAAAAAGGACTTCGCCTGGCTCTCGATCGCCCCGCCTTTTTTGACGATTTCCGCCGCGTTTTCCATGCCGGAGATGCTGCCGATGATGCGCAGGGCCACGCTGCCCAGCCACATCAGCATGCCGGAGGGGATGAGGCTCGCGATCAGCCCCTTCCACCCCGTCAGCCCGCCCAGCAATCGCATGAGGCCAAAGGCCGCCAGAAAGTACTTCCCCACCTTGCACACGGCAAACATGATCCCCGCCGCAATCACAGACGCAATGACCATCCGCGTCGTCGTCATGTGCATGCCCGCCGCGCCAAAAATCAGCACCCGGTGCATGTACACATACCATGCGGCCCCTGCACACAGCGCCAGCGTCGCCACATTGATGATCTGCTGCATCACCCCTTTCGCAAACGCGAGCCCGGCCGCGAATGCGAAGAAGCCCACAACCGCGAAAGTGGCCAGCGTGGTATGCGGCACCTTCTGGAGATGTTGAAGCAGTTCACTGGGGTGAGGCATGGACAGGCAACAAGATTATTAGGACATCTTAACATCTTTTCCCCACCTGTCTTGCAGGATTTCAGCGCTAGATCAGGTCCTGCATGGCCCGCAGCTTGGCGTGCGCCGCACCGCGAGAGATGAGTTCCTCCGCCAAGTCCTTGCCCGCGGGCAGGTCCGCTGCCTTGCCGGTGATGACAAAACCCGCCGCAGCATTCAGCACAGCAATGTCGCGCTTGGGTCCCTTGATCGTTCCCGCCAGCACGCCTTCGAGGATCAGCGCATTCTCGGTCGCATCTCCGCCCACCAGATCTTCCAGAGCTGCTTTGCCAAACCCCAGCTCTTTCGGATCGATCTTCGTCATGCTTAGCTTCCCTTCCGCGACCTGGCACACCTCATTGACCCCCAGCGTGGAGAGTTCGTCCATGCCCTGCCCGTCCGCCGCGGTGCCATGCACCACCCAGGCGCCTTTGCGACCCAGCTGCACCAGGATCTCGCCAAACGCCCGTGTCAGCTTTGGATCAAACACACCGATGAGCTGGTAGTCCGGTCGTCCTGGATTCAGCAGAGGCCCCAGCACATTGAAAATGGAGCGCTGCCCTTCCGCGGCCAGCATTTTGCGCGCCTCGGCCACCGCCTTGAACGTGGGATGATACAGCGGTGCAAAGAAGAACCCCAGCCCGATGCTCTCGATGCCCGCAACCACTTTTTCCTTCGGCAGGTCGATCTTGATGCCCAGCGCCTCCAGCACGTCCGCACCGCCTGCCTTGGAGGTGATGCCGCGGTTGCCATGCTTCGTCACACACACACCGCCTGCGGCGAGAATGAACATGGCGGTGCTCGAAACGTTGAAGAGATGCAGCTGGTCCCCGCCCGTGCCCACCACGTCCAGCATCGGCCCCGGCAGCTTCGCCCGGTCAATCCCCGGATCGACCGCCAGCTTCAAAAACTCCTTCACAAACATGGCGATTTCCGCCGGCGTCTCACCCTTCTTCGCCAGGGCCCGCAGGAAATCCGCCTTGGCCGAGGCCGTCACGGCAGCATCCACCAGCTGCGCCGCCGCCTCCGCGGTCTGGGCGTCGTCGAGGTGGGTTCCAGCTTTGATTGAGGCGATGAGGTCTTCCATGCCTGAGTCTGGCCGAGGCCACGCTTTTTGGCAATCACTTGAGCGATTGCGAACTGCAACGATTTAGCCTAACCTCTCTGCATGAGCAGTCGCGACCCAGCCCTGAAGACATGCCTCAATCCCCCGTCGCAGCCAGCCCCCACCCCGAAGACCTCCTCCTCACGGAAGCGATCCAAGTCTGCGGAGGAGCTATGGTCGATGGTGGAGCGGAATCTGGGGCGAAAAATCCGCTGGGTGCCGAGCAACATCGACAAGTAGAGGCCCTCGTCCAATGGGCGGAAGATAAGGGCTTGTGGGTTCAGTCGTGGGTCCCCACTCCCATTGCCGATACGGGCACACGCGAGCACAACTTGTTTCATCGTGAAGATGAGCCCACCCGCATCTACAAAATCACCAAAGGCCCGGGGTGGGGCATCTTCCCTGCCTCGCTTGCCACCACCCGGCACAAGCCCGTGCGCTATTGGTTTGAAGACCGCCCCGCCACACCGTTGGAATATTTTGAGCGCCTGCTTCTCTCGAATACCCATCTGATGCACGAGTTGAATCGGGAGGACTATCCCGTTCTCAATCGTCTTGAAGGTTTTGTTTACAGTCACGGACGGCTTCAGGCTGTTACCTCGCAGCCAGTCTTTGAAGGCACACCGGCCACGCCCTCTTCCATGGCTGACTGGTTCATGAAACGCGGCTTTCACTTCATCCGCTCCTGGGCCTGGTTCCGCCCCTCAGATGGCCTGGCAGTCTTCGACGCCTACATGGACAATGTGATGGACTGCGAAAACGAACTCGTTCCCTTTGACGTCATCGCCATCCTCGCGCAAGGCGCCTTGCGGGAGTCTCTGCATGCCGCCGTCGCCCGCCTGGACTCTCAATCCCACCCTGCAGCCCCCTCTTGAACACCCGTCCCATCCTCGGCATCGATCTTGGCACCACCAACTCTCTCGTTGGCGTGGTGGACAGCGGCTTTCCCATCCTCCTGGCCGATGAAAACGGCAGCCGCAGCACGCCCAGCGCCGTGGTCATCTCTCAGGATGGCAGCATCGCGGTCGGGGCTGTGGCTTTACGCCAGCGCGCGCTGCACCCCACGCGCACCATCACATCGGTGAAGCGCCTCATCGGCCGCCGTCCGGGTGAGGCTGGGTGGTCGCCACCGTATTCTCTCAGCGAGCTGAAAACATCACCCGTCGAGGTTTCAGCGGAGATTTTAAAACATCTGAAAGCGGTGGCCGAGCGCGCGCTGGAACAATCGGTCTCTCAAGCCGTCATCACCGTGCCCGCGTACTTCAACGACGCCCAGCGCAACGCCACGAAGCGTGCTGGCGAGCTCGCGGGACTCGAAGTCTTGCGCATTCTCAGCGAGCCCACGGCTGCAGCTCTTGCCTACGGTTTGGACAAACTCAGCGAGCACCAGAAAATCGCCGTCTATGATCTCGGCGGCGGCACCTTTGACATCTCCGTGCTCGAAATGCGCGACGGCACCTTCCAGGTGCTTTCCACCGCCGGAGACACCCAGCTCGGCGGCGATGACATCGACCGCCTGCTCGCCGAATTCATCGCGCAAAAACTGTCTCTTCCCTCCCACGACATCCGTGTTCTCGAAGCCGCCGAGTCGGTCAAAAAACGCCTCTCCACGGACGAGTCCGCTTCTTTCAACGGACTCGACATCACGCGCGCCGATCTCGAAAAAATCGCTCGCCCCTGGATTGAGCGAACTCGCATCCACTGCCTGCGTGCCTTGAGTGATGCTGGTGTGAAAGCTGAAGACTTGGATGAAGTCATCCTCGTGGGCGGCAGCACCCGCATGCCGCTGGTGCGCGACTACGTGCGCGAGCTTTTCGGCCGCGAACCCAACACCTCGCAGAACCCAGACGAAGCGATCGCCCTCGGTGCCACCATTCAGGCGGGCATCCTCGGCGGCAGCTTGCGACAGGTGCTGCTGCTGGATGTCACGCCGCTCTCCCTCGGCATCGAAACCTTCGGCGGACTGATGAACATCATCATCCCGCGCAACACCACCATTCCAGCCAAGGCCGGCGAGATGTTCACCAATGCGGTGGCCAATCAGGACAGCATGCTCATCCGCATTCTCCAGGGCGAACGTGAACTCGCGAAGGACAACTGGGAGCTGGGCCGCATCGAGGTCCCCTTCCCCGCCGGCCCCAAAGGCAGCGCGCGAGTTGGTGTGCAGTTCAGCATCGACGCAGACGGCATCCTCCACGTGCTCGCCCGAGACACCTCCACGAATCAGGACACCACCTTGGAAATCAGCGGCACCGCCGTGGATGTGGCCGATGAACGCGTGGAGCAGATGATCGCCGAGAGCGTTGATTTCGCCTTCGAAGACATGAACGAACGCATCTGGACTGAAGCCAAGCTCAAGGCCGAGGAGCTTCTGCCCGCCGTGGATGCGGCGCTCTCCCAGCTGGGCGATGCCATCAGCGCCGAGGAGAAAGCCGAAGTCGTAAGCCAGGCCGCTGCTGTCCGTGCCTTGCTCGATTCCCAGGATCACGACGCCAAGGCCCTCAAGGCTGCCACCCAGCTGCTGGATGACGCCACCCAGTCGCTCGCCGTGATGTTGATCGACCGCGCCATGGAGGAATCTCTCGCCCGTCGCGGTCTGATTTGATTTTTTGATTCCCAATAGATCAGCCGCCAGCTACGTTTCCCCGCGAATGATCGTTTCTGCCGGACATGAATGAAAACGCCCAACGCCCTGCTGCGGCCGGCGGCACTGGGTGGACGCCTCCGGAACCTCATCATCTGGAGGCCATGCTGCCTCAATATGATCAGTGGGAGATGATCGGCTGCGGCGGCATGGGCGCCGTGTACAAAGCGCGCCAGGTCTCGCTCGACCGGCTCGTGGCCATCAAGGTGCTGCCGCCGCAGGTGGCGGAAGGAGACGCCGAGTACGTCACACGTTTCAAAAACGAGGCGCGCACCATGGCCAAGGTGAATCATCCAGCCATCGTCGCGGTGTATGATTTCGGCGAGACCCGTGACGGTCTTCTCTACATCGTCATGGAGTACATCGATGGCACGGACGTCTTCAAGATGATCCATGCCCAGGGAAAGCTCCCCGTGGACCACGCCCTGGCCATCACCGCCCACGTCTGCGACGCGCTGGCCTATGCGCATGAGCATGGCGTCATTCACCGGGACATCAAACCGGCGAACATTCTCATCAACATGGAAGGGAGCGTCAAGGTGGCGGACTTCGGCCTCGCCAGCGTGCATGATCCCGCCCAGGGCGCCGGCGTCACCGACGAAGGCACCACCATGGGTACTCCGGACTACGTGGCTCCTGAAGTACTCGTCATCGGCATGCCGGTCGATGGTCGTGCCGATCTCTATGCCGTGGGCGTGATGCTGTACAACATGCTCACGGGCAAGATTCCGCGCGGCAGCTTCCAGCTCCCCAGCGAGAGG
Source organism: Prosthecobacter sp. (assembly GCF_044222565.1). GTDB lineage: Bacteria > Verrucomicrobiota > Verrucomicrobiia > Verrucomicrobiales > Verrucomicrobiaceae > Prosthecobacter. The sequence continues at coordinate 315,637 of NZ_JBGANA010000008.1, read as the reverse complement.
ATCGGCTGTGACAAGCGCTACGACGCCATCGTGCTCAAAGCCATGGAGCACGATCTCAGCAGGCGCTACCAGACGGCCCGTGAAATCCGGCGTGATCTGGATCAAATCCTCACCGTCCCCGTGGCCAAAGCCAAGCCGGCACGGCAGGCGCCCCAAGGTGGCATGCTGCCACGCCTGCCTCCGCCTCCACCGCCGAAGCCACCCACACCTTGGGGCATGATCGCCGCCGGTGCGATCGTGGTCCTCGGGGCGGCGGTCTTTCTTTTGCGGCCCGCTGAGGCTCCTAAGCCTGACTCCGGAGCGGCGGCCGAATCCACCCAACCAGTGGGGAAGACCGAGCCGGAGAATCCTGAGCCGGCTCCCCCACCCGCAGGCACGAAACCAGCCGTTGCCGCCACTCCTGCGCGCGCCGTGGCACCTGCGAACCCCAACGCTCCCAAGGGCAGCCCTTTGTCCACCATGCCCGTGCTGGAGTTCAAAGGGCACTTCTACCAGCTCGTGGGCGAAGGCAGGAACCAGACCGACGCCCAAAAGCATGCGCTAAGCCTGGGCGCCCACCTGGCCACCATCAACAGCCAGGAAGAGCAGGACTGGATGGACAAAACGATGCCGCCTTACTTGAAGCAGGTCAGCCTGTTGCACGCCACCCTCGGCGGTGTGCGCGAACAGGGGGTGTGGAAGTGGGTCACAGGCGAAGCCTTTGATTACACTCATTGGAACGATCCTGCGGCCGCCGCAGCCGATCCGGAGAAAAAGCTCATCCTTAAACTCGACATGAAAGGACCCGCCCTGACGCACTGGGGACTGGGCGGCGAGGCTGGCGGACGCGCCTTCCTCCTGGAATGGGATGGCCCGCCTGCACAGCCCGCCAAGCCTGCCATGCCGACCGTACCTGTTGCGGAAAGCGAGGGTGCCAAACGCCTGCGCGAACTGGACACCAGCTTCCACGCCGCTCTGGAGCGCGATGTCCTGGCCGTTCACCGCACCGCGCTGGCGGACTTGAACTCCAAATACATCGCTGCATTGGAGCGTACCTTGACGGCAGCCATGGCCTCGGCCCACCTGGAAGAGGCGCTGGCTCTGCGAGAGGAAAAGCAGCGCATCAGCAGCCAGAGCCCGCTGCCTGCCGAGGACGAGCCTGCCACCCCTGTCTCTCTGAAGACATTGCGCACGACCTACCGGGCCAGTCTGCGGCCCATCGAAAGCGCCCGCCTCAGCGGCATCAGCAGCCTGTTTCAGAAGTATGCAGAAGTGCTGAAAGCAGAGCAGGTGGAATGGACCAAGGCCTCCAAGCTCGAGGACGCCCAGCTTGCCAGTGCGCGACTCGCCAGTCTCTCCCGCGAACACGCCGAGCTGCTCAATGAACCCAAGGAACTGCTGCCCGGTGGACGGGAGGTCGTTCTGGAAAAGCCCGCTCGCTTCACCTCGGCGGGGTCATTCAAACCACCCGTGGAATTTACTCTCGTGGTGAAAACGAGAAAAGACGATCTGCGCCTGGGCTACACGGCCAAGCAGGTGATCTTCAACTGGGAGACCAACCCGGGCGAACTCCGCATCGACAATGATCCCGGCGGCGCCCACCACCTGCCCGGCATGGGCCGCATCCCGGAGGACACCTTTGTCACCATTCAGTGGCGCATCCTGCCGCACATGCAGAGCATCACCGTCGATGGCAAACGCCGCCTGCTGCATTTCGGCGACTACTCCAGGGTGGACAGACCTCTGGAGATTTTTCCCCTGAACCACCCCGTCACGGTCAAGTCCGTCAAGGCCAGGGTGCTGGACCTCCAGACGCTCGAAGACCAGGTGTCCAGCTCACCTGAAATGCGCGAGCCTCTGCTGAACAAGGAGGTGTGGACCAGCAGGCTCACCATTCCAGCGGGCACCTATCGCCCGCTGCGCCGCATCGACATCGGTGCTGCAGGCAGAAACAATGCACAAAACGACGAGAAGCGTGGCGATGTCATCAGCCAGCCCGGCATGCGCATGGAAAACGTGCGCTTTCATCTCCGTGAAGGCTCCTGGCAGGGAGTGGGCGGCCGCTTCCAGGATGTCAAGATCACCGCGGACCTTGGTGGCAGCTTTACCGCACGGGACAGCGTGTTCCAGGACTGCACCTTCGCCAAGGAGGGTATTTGGTACATCGCCCTTTTCAGCAGCAAATGGCATTTCACCAACTGCGTCCTCACCGGCTCCTTCATGCTCAACTGGAAGCTGGGCGATGTGGGCATGAAACTCGAATCCTGCACCCTTCAGGATGTGGATCTCTCCCCCATCCTGTTCAAGGAGGATGCCGCCGCAGAACTCGGCAAGGACTGGCTGAGCATTCAAAACTGCCGCTTCATCAACTGCCGCGTCCCTGAAAGCTTCGCTCTCGCCACCAAGAACTGCGTCTTTGAAAAATGCACGTTTGGCGAGCCCGAGCCAAAGCTGCCGGCCAAAGCGCCACTGAATACCGTCATCTACACGCAGGATTGCACGAACCAGCCCAAGACCGGCACGGGGCGCACCATCGAGGCCAAACCCGCCTCCGAGTTCAGCGAGAAGGCCGGAGCTGACCTGCCCTACGTTTTCGCCAACGGCCGGCTCGATTTTCAAAACCCGCCGCGCTGAGCGTCAAGTCAGGAGCACATGGCAAGGCCGGCCCGAAAGTCATGTTTGCGCACCTGCCCGGTCTCACCGCCCCGCCCCGTTGCCGCCCTGCTGGAAGTAGGCGTCACGCATCCGGCGCAGTTCTTCCAGCCGGTTGGAGATTTCCGTATGCTCGCGTGCCTTCTCGATCTTTTGCTGCGTCACAAAATGGTTGTTGCTCCCCAGGCTGCGCCATGGGCCGGCGGGCACCTCGCTCACATCCACAAAGCGCCAGTCGCAGCGTCCGCTGCTGGAGATGCCCAGGTAGTCGCGAACCGCCGGGGAGATGTCCAGCCCCGCGCCGCGGTTGCTGGTGTTCTTTGGCCGTGAGTTGCCGAACACGTACTCGTGGTCATCCGTCACGAAGGGCCCGCAGTCTTCCCACTGGGCATAGCAGACACGGTTCCCATAGCGGATGGCGATCCACTGCCCCTTCAGCACGGTCTTGCCGGACCGCACAAACCGCTGCTTGAACCACGGGATCACCCGGGACGCCTCCGGCTTGTGGGAGTCGTAGTCGATCACATCGTTGTAAGGCAGGGCCACATAGAAGGGATTCTGCTTCGGCGTGAACCCCATCGGCGTGAAATTATCCTTCCGCTTGTTCGGATCCGGATCGTCGTAGCCGCCGTAGTTCTGCATCCACTGCGTGTCCCAGGAGCTCTTGTCATTGGGCGTCGGATTGTTTTCCGTGGGCTCTTCTCCCACCCAGAACACCGTGGCGACGATGTCCAGCTTCCACGGATACCGGGCGTAACCCAGATGGGGCATGGCGTTCGCATTGAAATTCGGCACTGTCGGCGCGGGATTGCGGGGCGGAGGCGGCTGGGACACCGGCTTCGTCACCACTGGCGGGCTGGATGCGGGCTTGCTCTTGGCGGTGCTGCTTCCTGACGAGGTCGAACCGCCCTTTTTCAAGGCTGCAGCGGCCCCCGTGGCCGTCACCTTGGACGCTCCCTGACCAATTGCCGAAACCGCCGTCGCGAGGGACGCGGCGACGATCAATGGCTTGATGGAGCGATTGACGAGCATGGGTGGGGGGGACCAGTTTACAGTAAATGTAGCAGATTCACAGGGTAAACCGCAATCTGTAATTCACGGGTTGGAAACGCTGCAAAAGGGCGAATCTGACTGGACATATCCACCTCAATTGCAGCGCAGATCATTCGGACACAGCTGCCTGAAGCGTGTTCAAAATGTCGAGATTGCTTATTTTTGTCCCAGCCCGGGAAGGAAAAAAATGCCTCAGTAGCGGCGCAGGGTGGAGTCTTGCGCCGGGCGTGTGTCGTCCACATTCGGATAGTCCAGCGTGTAATGCAGCCCCCGGCTCTCGTGCCTCCGGATGGCGCATTCCACGATCAAAGACGCTGTCTCCACGAGGTTGCGCAGTTCCAGGATTTCGCTCGTCACGTGGTTGCTCCAGTAAAACTCCTGCACTTCACGCTTCAGATTGCGCAGGCGCGCCGCAGCACGCTGCAGGCGCTTGTTCGTGCGCACGATCGAGACGTAATCCCACATCAGGCGCCGGATTTCGTCCCAGTTGTGGTAAATGACCACCAGCTCGTCGTTTTCCACCACGCCACTGGTCTCCCATGGCCGCAGTTCGTAGCTTTGCTCGGCCACCTTCCCCGGCGGGATTTTTTTGATCAGGTGCGCCACAGCCCGCTGCGCCGTCACGCAGCATTCCAGCAGCGAATTGCTCGCCAGCCGGTTCGCGCCGTGCAGGCCCGTGCAGCCCACCTCCCCCACCGCACACAAACCGCGCACGCTGGTGGCTCCGTTCACATCTGTCAGCACGCCGCCACATTGATAATGCGCCGCGGGCACCACGGGAATAGGCTCCTTCGTGATGTCGATCCCCACGTCCAGGCAGGCTTTCTGAATGTTGGGGAAATGACTCGCGATGAATTCCGCCGGCCGGTGGCTGATGTCCAGATAGACGCAGGGGCCGCCGGTTTTTTTGATCTCATGGTCGATCGCCCGTGCCACGATGTCTCGGGGTGCCAGCGAGCCGCGAGGGTCATACCGCTGCATGAACTCCTGCCCGTCCTTGCCAATCAACCGCGCCCCTTCACCCCGCATCGCCTCGCTGATCAGGAACGAGCGCTTCTGCGGATGGTACAGGCAGGTCGGGTGGAACTGGATGAACTCCATGTCCGAAATCGTCGCGCCCGCGCGCCAGGCCATTGCCACGCCATCGCCTGTCGCCACGCGTGGATTCGTCGTGTACAAATACACCCGGCCGCAGCCCCCGGTCGCGAGGATGACACGATCCGAGCGGAAGGTGTGCACATCGCCGCTGGCTTCATCCAGTACGTACAGCCCCAGCACCCGGTCCTCGGAGACCAGTCCCAGCTTGGCCGTCGTCAGGATGTCGATGGCATAATGGTTCTCGTAAATCGTGATGTTCGGGTTGGCCCGCACCGTGGCCAGCAGCTTTTCCGTGATCTCGCGCCCGGTGGCGTCCGCCGCATGCAGCACCCGCCGCGCCGTGTGCCCGCCCTCCCTTGTCAGGTCAAATTCCAGGTGACCATTGACCGCCTCACGCTGGTCAAAGTGCACCCCCCACTTCACCAGGTCGGCGATGCGTGCCGGCCCTTCGCTCACGATTGTGCGTACTGCGTCCTCTTTGCACAAGCCCGCGCCTGCGATGAGGGTGTCGCTGACGTGCTTTTCGATGGAGTCATTCTCCGCCGTGACGCAGGCGATGCCGCCCTGCGCCCAGTTCGAGTTGGAGTCCAGCGCCCCGCGCTTTGTGATCATCACCACCTTGCCATGCTCTGCGGCATGCAGTGCGGAAACCAGGCCTCCGGCTCCGGTTCCGACGATGATAAAGTCTGCCTCAATCATGAATTGTGGTGACTCTTTCGTCGCGGAACCGCCAAGATGCAAATGCGCTACCAGCTTGTTCCCAAACTCCAGCGCGTCGCCAGGTCCAGCAGGTCAGGGCGCATCGGCCATTCATCCGCGCGCGGTTCCTGGCCTTCATGACGGTGGCTGGCTCCCTTGAGGGCCATGCAGCCGGTATTGTCCCCGATCTGGCGAATCGTCTCGATCTCCTCCGCGGACAGGCACTGCTCCGGCAGCGCGGCAAGATCATCGAGCTTGCTCTCGATCGTGCGCGCCCCTTCACCATGCTCCTGGATCAGCGTCGGCACCACGCTCTTCACCGCCGTGTTCCCCAGCGTCCAAAGACAGGCGAGCTGCAGCATCGAAAGCCCATGCTTCTCCGCGATCGGCCGCACCTTCTCCAGTTTCTCCACTCCATGCTCGATCCACCCGCCCGGGCGGTGCGTCCGGTGGTCTCCATCGCGGAATTTGTGCCCCGGTTTCACATCGTCGTGGAACAGGCCGCCGTAGTCGACCACCCGCGCCAGAATATCGACTTTGTTCTTCGCCGCCGCACCCAGCACATGCTGGCCCGGCCAGGGTTCAAACGGGTTCAAAATGATCATCGCCCAGTCCATGCGATCACCAAAGCGCTCAAAGCACTCGATCATGTCCAGCGTGAAGCCGTTCGCCGGCCCTGGCGCAATGCCGAGACGGTCTGTAAGCCCATCGGTCTTCAATGCCGTAAATGCATCCCACACCTTGTCGCTCGTGTAGCTGATGCTGTCCGGATTGTGCAGCATGAGCAGGTCAAACTTCGAGGCCTTGCAGCGCTCCAGGCTCTTCTCCGTGGCCATCTTCAGGTAATCATAATACTTCTCCGGCCCGCGCAGCGCCGGATCTGTGAACCGCGGATAACCGCGCGATCCCTGACGGATGCCGTCATAAATGTCATGGCCCACGATGCCCACGAGGCAGTACTCTTCCCTGGGCACTCCTTGCAGCGCCTCGCCCAGCAGGGAGTCCGCGCGGCCCACGCCATACACATCTGCCGTCACAAAGGTGCGCACACCCTTGTCAAACGAGTCGCGCATCAGCTGCTTGTAATGCTCCTCGGAGAGCTGTTCTCCGTAGTGCATGAAGCGGCCGCCGCTCCAGGTGCCGTAGGCTGTTCGGGTCAGATTCATAGAAAGGGTCAGGTTGGAATTTGAGGGGGAGATACATAACCACTCCGCTCCTTGTTTCAAACACGGATCCTCCCTGAAACCGCCAATGCCCACGATTTGACAAAAATCGGCCAGCTACGACACCTCGCCAGAGCCCCATGAACAAGCCGTCCGCCCCGCGCAAAACCAGCAAATCGGCCCCCGCGAAGCCCACCAGCCTCGTCACCCTCCTCACCGAGGTCCGCCAACTCATCCAAAGCGCCCGCCGCAACGTCTCCACCATCGTGGACACCTTTCAGGTGATGACCAACTTCGAAATCGGCAGGCGCATCGTGGAACACGAGCAGAAGGGAGCGAAGCGGGCGGCGTATGGCACGGAGCTGCTGAAGGAGCTTTCGGAGAGGTTGACGGAGGAGTTTGGGACAGGCTTCTCTCCCGTAAATTTATCTCACATGAGGAGGTTCTTTCTGACATGGCGAGAGCGGTCGTCAATTTTTCAGACACCGTCTGAAAAATTGGGGGCGGAGGAGATTCTTCAGACTCCGTCTGAAAAATTGGTCCCCTCTCAAATTCGCCAGACGCCGTACGGCAAATCCACGTTCACCCTCAGTTGGTCGCACTATGTCGTGCTCATGACCATCAAAGACCCGGAGGAACGCAGCTTCTACGAAATCGAATCTGCACAGTCCAATTGGAACGTGCGCGAACTCAAACGCCAAAAAGCCTCCTGCCTTTACGAGCGCCTCGCCCTCAGCCGGGACAAGGAAGGCATTCGCAAGCTCGCTCGCGAGGGCCAGGTCGTCGTCAGGCCGGAGGACCTGCTCAAAGAACCCTTCGTCCTCGAATTCCTCGGTCTCGATGAAAAGGCCAGCTACTCCGAGAACGATCTGGAACAGGCCATCATCGACCGCCTCGAACACTTCCTCCTCGAACTCGGCAAAGGATTCCTCTTCGAGGCCCGCCAGAAGCGCTTCACCTTCGATGAAGACCACTACTTCGTCGATCTCGTCTTCTACAACCGCCTCCTCCGCTGCTATGTCATCATCGACCTCAAGCTCGACAAGCTCACGCATCAGGACCTCGGCCAGATGCAGATGTATGTGAACTACTATGACCGCGAGGTGAAGCTCCCCGACGAGAACCCCACCATCGGACTCCTGCTCTGCAAGTCCGCCAAAAAAACGGTCATCGAACTCACCCTGCCAAAAGACGCGAACATCCACGCCAAGGAGTACAATTTGTACCTCCCCTCGAAAGAACTGCTGAAGGAAAAGCTCGACGAATGGAGCGCCGCCGCGACCCGATAAGGGCCGGCGTCACCCCGCCGCCGCCTTCACCAGCAGTTCCGCGATCTTCTCCGCAGAGTTTTTCACCGCCAGCTTCTGCGCCGCCTTCTTCATTTCACCGGCCTTGCGCGGGTCGTTGAAGACGCTGCGCACCGCATCGGCCAGAGTGTCGGCATTCAGCTCGCTTTCCTTCATGAGCCGCGCCGCTCCCGCCTTGTCAAAAATCTCCGCATTGCGCGTCTGGTGGTCCTCAGCGGCAAACGGATACGGCACCAGCAGGCTCGGCACACCAAAGTAGGCCAGCTCAGACATTGAAGACGCCCCGGAGCGCGCGATGGCCAGATCCGCCACACGATAGGCCAGATCCATCCGATGGCAAAAAGCCGCCACGTGCTGCTTCAGCATTGGGATCTTGGCATACACATCCCGCACCTCCTCGTAATCCGTCGGTCCCGCAATGTGCAGCACCTGGATGTCCATTTTCTCAAACTGCTCCAGCGCCATGCCCACCGCCCGGTTCACACCACGTGCGCCCTGGCTGCCGCCCATGATGAGCAGCGTGCGCTTGTCCTTGTCCAGTTTGAAAAAGGCACGCGGATCGTCGTTGTTCTGCTTGCGCATGCTGCTGCGTATGGGTGTGCCCACCACCCGCACATCTCCATGCTTCGGGAAGTGCTCTTTGCACGCCTCCAGGCCGCACAGCACGATGTCGCTGTAACGTGCATTCAGCTTGTTCGCCTTGCCGGGGATGGCGTTGCTCTCATGAATCAGGGTCGTGCAGCCCTCCTTGCGGCCGGCATACAGCGGCGCAAAGGAGGTGAAGCCCCCCATGCCCAGCACCACGTCCACCTCGCGGTCACGGATGATCTTACGGCAAGCCTTCGTGCCCTGCCACAGACCCTTGAGAAACCCGAACATCTTCGGCGACCAAGGCTTTGGCATGGCCAAAAACGGCATCTTCTCAAACCGCAGCTCCGGGTGCCCCGAAGCGGCCAGGGTATCGATCTTCTTTTCACTGATGAGCAAGGTCACGTCATGACCGCGCGCGGCCAGGACCTCACCGACGGCAATCCCAGGGAACAAATGCCCCCCGGTGCCACCGCACGCGATTAGCACGTGGATGGACTTCGAATTTTTCTGTTTCACTGAGATTCAAAAGGCTAAAGCTGGGGAGTCCAGCGGCGCTTTCTGCGGATCACGGGTAGCTGATCCCAAGTCAGATGCACGCCCTGGCGGTGGATGTTGATCAGGATGCCCACTGCGACCATCGCAGCGACGAGACTGGACCCTCCGTAACTTACGAAAGGCAGCGGCAACCCCTTGTTGGGCAGCAAAGCAGTGGTCACCCCCATGTTCAAGAGCGCTTCCATGCCCAGCAAAAAAGTCAGGCCCGCCCCCAGAAGCTTCCCAAACCGGTTCGGCGCATAGGCGGACACCACCATCCCAGCCATCACCAGCACTGCAAAGGCCAGCACCACCGCCACCGTCCCGCGCAGGCCCAGCTCCTCTCCCACCATGGGAAAAATAAAGTCCGTGTGCGCCTCCGGCAGGTAGGAGAGCTTCATGCGCCCTTCCCCCAGTCCGCGCCCTTCCAGCCCGCCGGACCCGAACGCCAGCTTGGACACCCACTGCTGCAGCCCCAGGTCCTCCCGGTGTTTTTCCAGGTCAAAAGTGACCATGATGCGGTCAAACCGGTTTGGCAGGAACTTGACCCCCGCCACAAGTCCACCCCCGCAAAGCACCACAATGATCGCCAGATAGCGGATTTTGGTTCCCGCCACAAACATCACGCCCAAACCCACCGCCGAGGCCAGCAGGGCACTGCCAAGGTCAAATTCGCAGCCGATCAAGGCCACGATTCCCAGCAACATCAGCCCCGGCAGCACAAATCCGCGCCAAAACGTCCGCGTCAGCGCCTGGTGCGTTCCAAACCAACCCGCCAGCGCGATGATCAGGGCAATCTTCGCAAACTCGGACGGCTGCACCCGCAACCCGCTCACCCCAAGCGCCTGCAGACCGATCCAGCGCTTCGATCCATTGATCCTCACACCCACCCATGGCACGGCATAACACAAAGCCAGCAGCACTGCCGCGGCGATCAGAATGTGCCAGCGCCAGCGCATCCATACATTGTAATCGATTATCGCCATGAACACGCACACCACGATCGACACTCCCAGCCAGCCCAGCTGCCGCCACAGCGTCACATAATCTTCCCCGCCTTCCTGCGCGACTTCAAACGTCGTGCTTGCCAGCATGGTGATGCCCAGCGCGATCAGTGAAAGCGCGGCAACGATGAACAGGATGATGGAATATTTGGCCATGACTCCGGTTGCGAAAGGTTATTTCGCCGGGATCACCAGTTTCATCCCGTCCCGCATCGAATTCGGGTTCTTGATGTTGTTCGCTTTCTGAATAGCCGCCACAGACACGCCATACTTGGAGGCCAGACGGTAGAGCGTCTCGCCGGACTTCAGCGTGTGCGACCGCGACGCAGCGGCAGGAGCCGCAGCGGGCTTTGCAGCCGGCTTTGGTGGAGCTTCAGCAGTGACTTTCTTCGCCGTCTCCGCCTTCTCCTTCTTCGGCGCAGGCGGGGTTTCTGCGATCTTTTTCAGCATCTGCGTGGGTGGCGGCACTGGAGTGGGCCGGGCAAGCGGACGGGCTTCCGCCTTGGCCACGGGCTTGGGCTCCTCACGGTCCCGGTCACGGGGCCGCACGGTCGAGGGCTTGCTTTCTTCCGCCTTCGGTGCGTTTTCCGTCAGCAGGGACACCGCGTGGGGATTGCTCGGAGCTGGCAGGACGGCCACTTTTCCGCCAGAGGCCGGCATGGTGGCAGGCGTGTCTGCCGCAGACACCAGGGAGGTGGCAGCGGGGGGCGCTTCATCTGGCGCCACCAGAGAAATCGGAGACATCGTCGCAGCGGAGAGGCTCGCCGGCGCATCCGCGGGTTTCACTGCTTCGCTCGGCACTTTCGTGTTCGGGGCCGGTGGCTGGTCGCGCACCACCGGAATCGCTTTCGGCACTTCTTGAGTGGCGGCCATCGGCTTGAGCGTCTTCGGGTCCACCGGGATCGCGCTCACCACCGCCTGCTTCGGTACGCGCAGCATCGTCCCGGGACCGATCTGCAGGCCTTTGTCGATCATGTTCAGGCGGGTGATCTCCGCCTCGCTGGTGCCAAATTTCGCGGCGATGGACTTGATCGAGTCTCCCGAATGCATCTCGTAGCTATCGAACTGCTCTGTGTCCGCCGCAGCTTTCGCCTGCGCGCTGACCACCTCCGGCGCAGCCATTGGCAGCCCGGTGCCGCTGCTCACCGCACGCGCCGCCTGGGTCGCCGTCTGCTGCGGCTTCTCATCGTCGCCCATGAAGTCATAGATGATGATCCCGCCGATCAGCACCACGTGGATCAGCAGCATGACCACAAACATCCGCGCCATGCCGGAGTTCGGTTCGTGCTGGTTCCATTCACCCTCTTCCGTCACGAGCGCCACGCGATGGCGATGCCGCTCGCCGTCCATCAGGTTCAGCAGCAGCTTGGTTTCTTTGGTCTTGGGTTTCATCTTCATAGGACCTTGGGTCTGGGATTGTCGGGATTCGGGTTCTTAAAATTCAATTCAATGCGTTCACGGCCTCGCGAAAAACTTCGCCGCGCTGGGCATAGCCGGTGTACATGTCAAAAGAGGAGGTGCCCGGGCTGAGGATGATCGCATCCCCCGCCTGCGAAACTTCCGTGGCACGGCGCACGGCGTCAGCCATGTCGCTCGCGCACTGGCAGGGCAGCAGGTCGCCAAAAGCAGCCTCCAGCTGCTGCGCGATCTCGCCGATCAGTACCATCGCACGCACCTGCCCGTTCAGCTCGGCGCGCAGCGGCGTGTAGTCCAGCTCCTTGTCCTTGCCGCCGGCGATCAGCACGATTGGCCGCTCCTGCGAACGCAGGCAGGCCTCCAGCGCATGCAGATTCGTCGCCTTGGAGTCATTGATGTATTCGCGGTCACGCAACGTGCGCACCAGCTCGCAGCGGTGCCGCGGCGGCTCATAGCTCTCCATCGCCTTCAGCATGCTGGAGTATTGCAGGCCAAACACCCGGCCCGTCATCAGCGCGGCCAGCACATTTTCCATGTTGTGTTTGCCACGCAGCTTCAGCCCGCTCGCGCTGCCGATCTCCTCACCGAGATGATAAAACTTTCCGTCGCTGTAAGTGTAGCCCGCCTCCGCGCCGTAGGCCGAGAATGTCCAGCGCTGCGCCGCTCCGGATGAAACGCTTTCTCCCGCACGCACGATGGCCACATCCTCCGCCGTCACGTTTTCAAACACCCGCGCCTTCGCGGCAAAGTAGGCCTCCATGTTCGGGTAGCGGTCCAGGTGATCAGGCGCAAAGTTCAGCCACAGCGTCGCCTTCGCACGGAAGTCCCGGATCGTTTCCAGCTGGAAGCTGCTGATCTCCAGCGCCAGCACATCGTAGCGCACTCCGCTCGCGACCACCTCGCTCAACGACATGCCATGATTGCCACAGGGCAGCGACTTCATGCCGCAGCCGTTGAACAGCGTCGCGATCAGCTCCGTGCAGGTGCTCTTGCCATTCGTCCCGGTGATCGCCGCCATCGGCATGTCCGTCAGATGGAAGGCAAACTCCGTCTCCCCCACCAGCGGCACGCCTGCGTCCGTGAACTTCTTTGGCAGCGGCCAGTGCTCATCCAGCCCCGGGCTGATGATAACCTGCTGAAACTCACCTGGCTTCACCACCAGATCCCGCGCCGGCTGACCCAGCACGCATTTGAAATCCTCCACCGGCTTCGCCTTGTCCCCCTCATCAAAAATCGTCACCTCCGCGCCTTGCAGACGCGCCAGACGCGCGGCACCGAGGCCGCTGCGTCCGGCGCCGAGAATGGCGAAGTGTTGTGAGGCAAAGCGCATGTGAATTAACGAAGCTTGAGCGTGGCCAGGCCGAGCATGGCAAACAGCAGGGACAGGACCCAGAAGCGCACGATCACCTGGTTTTCGTGCCAGCCGCCGAGTTCAAAATGATGATGGATGGGAGCCATGCGGAAGATGCGCTTGCCGCGCTTCTTGAAGCTCCACACCTGGAGAATGACGCTCATCGCCTCCATCACAAACACGCCGCCCACCAGCGCCAGCACGATCTCCTGCTTGCAGCCGATGGCCAGGGAGGCAATGCAGCCGCCCAGCGCCAGGGATCCCGTGTCTCCCATGAACATCTTGGCCGGGTGGGCATTGAACCAGAGGAAGCCGAGGCATGCCCCCGCCATCGCCATGGCCAGGATGGGCAGTTCGTTGGCCAGGCTGTTGTGCGCCACGCCGAGATAGTCGGAATACTTCGCATTCCCGCAAATGTAGCCAAACGCCGCATACGCCAGAGACGTGGTGATCGAGCAGCCGGTGGCCAGTCCGTCCAGCCCGTCCGTCAAGTTCACCGCGTTCGAGGCTCCGACGATGATGAGCGCAAACAAGCCGACGGCAAAAATGCCCATGTCCGAGATCACCGCATTCTTCACAAAGGGAATGTACAAGGCGCGCAGAGTCGTGCCGTTTTCGTCTCCGGGAACCGCATACGCAAACAGCAGTCCAGCCACCAAGGCCACTGAGGTCTGCCACACCAGCTTGGTGCGCGCGCTCACGCCTTTGGAGTTTTTCTTGCTGATCTTGAGGTAATCGTCACGAAAGCCCAGCGCGCCCAGGCCGATGGTGGTGAACAGCACGGTCCACACCATGATGTTGTCCCACTTTGCCCACAGCAGCGTCGAGATCACGATCGCGGAGAGAATCAGGATGCCTCCCATCGTCGGCGTGCCGGCCTTCTTGCCGTGCAGCTCATGCAGCTTGTGCACTTCTTCCGCCGTACGGATCGGCTGCCCGATCTTGAGGGAGATCAGCTTGCGGATGAGGCGCTCTCCATACATCAGCGAAAGCGCAAACGCCGTCAGTGCCGCGCCGCCGGCACGGAACGTGTGGTACTTGAAGAGGTTGAGAATTTTGTACAGAGCGGCGTCATCGCTGATCCATTGATGAGCGGTGAGCCATTCTCTAAATTCGTAAAGCCAGTACATCATGAGGCGGAAAAATGCGTGAGGACTTGTTCCATGCGCGCGGAGCGGCTGCCCTTCAGCAGCACCACGTCTCCCTCACGCAGCCATTCGCGCAGCCGAGCCGCGCAGGTGGCATGATCAGGAAAATGTTCGGACGTCACCGCCTTCGAGGCCTCGGTGATCCAGGCGGCTTCGCTGCCGCCGACGCTGAAAACAGCGTCCAGTTTGAGCGAACCGGCAAACTCGCCCACACGGCGATGCTCCGTCTCCGCGATGGCTCCCAGCTCTCCCATGCGCCCCAGCACCGCCACGCGGCGGCTGCCAAACGACCCCAGCGTGCTCAGCGTGCGCAGTCCTGCCATCATGCTGTCCGGGTTCGCATTGTACGAATCATCGATGAACTGAACACCCTTCAGCACCTTCGGCTCCACGCGCCCTCCCGTAAGCTTCGCCTGGTTCAGCGCATCCGCGATGTCCGCCGGCGCAATGCCCTGCCGCCAGCCCATGCAAGCGGCCAGTGCGGCATTGCCCACCATGTGCTCGCCCAGGATCGGCAGACGGGTCTCCACCTTCTCTCCACCAAAGTCGAGCGTGAAAGTCGTGCCCGTCGCATCCGCGCGGAGATTGGAGGCCACCACGTCGCCGCAGCCCACTCCGGCCATGGTGACGCTGGCCTGGCAATGTCTGGCGATGAGCTCGCTGTACTTGTCGTTCGCATTCAGCACCACTTCTCCTCCGGGGCGCACATTCGCCGCCAGCGTGCCTTTTTCCCAGGCGATCGCGTCCTGCGTGCCCATGAATTCGATGTGGGCCATGCCGACATTGGTGATGATGCCGGCGTCCGGCCGGGCGATGTCCGTGAGCACCTTGATCTCTCCCGGATGATTCATGCCCATCTCCGTCACGCAGCACTGGTCGCCTTCGCGCAGCGAGAGCAGCGTCAGCGGCAGGCCGATGTGGTTGTTCAGATTTCCCAGCGTCGCGCGCGTCTGGCATTTGCGTGCCATCACCACAGCCGCCAGATCCTTCGTCGAAGTCTTCCCGTTGCTGCCCGTCAGGCCGATGATCAGCGGCGCATGCTGCGCGCGGTAGGCACGCGCCATGTTCTGCAGCGCCAGCAGCGTGTCTCCCACTTCGATCACAGCGCACGGCAGGGTGCCCCACGCGGCGTTGACCTTGCTCACCACCACGGCGGCCGCTCCGGACTGCGCCACCTGCGGGATGAAATCATGCGCGTCAAACTTGTCCCCCACCAGCGCCACAAACACCTCGCCACCGGCGATCTTGCGCGAGTCCGTGTTCACTTCCGTCACCAGGCGCGCGCCGTCGCCACGCAGTGTTCCTGCGGCAAATTGGGCCAGAGTCTGAAGTGAAATGGGAGTCATCGGTTATGCCTGTCGGGACGGTCGGGTCTGTCAGGACGGTCAAATCCTCCACGCATCGCCTCGCGTTCCGCGGCTTTCTCTTCGCGTTCGGCGGCACGGTCGGCCTTGAGATGGTGAAGGATCGTGCGGGCGATCTTGCGGTCATCAAATGGATGCTTCACGCCCTGAATGTCCTGATAGTCCTCGTGTCCCTTGCCTGCGATGAGGACAAGGTCTCCCTCCCACGCATTTTGCAGCGCGGTTTGAATTGCTTCACGGCGGTCTGCGATGACCGCGTGCTTTTGCGGCCGTGCGAAGCCGGCCTTCGCATCATTCAAAATCTGCTGCGGATCTTCCGTGCGCGGATTGTCAGAGGTCAGCACGCAGATGTCGCTGCCTGCTTCCGCCGCAGCCGCCATCTTGGGTCTCTTCGTACGATCCCGGTCTCCGCCACAGCCAAACACCGTGATCAGGCGGCGCGGCCGCAGCGCACGGGCGGTGCGCACGGCGTTCTCCAGTCCGTCCGGCGTATGGGCATAGTCCACATAGACCTGGAAGCGCGAATTCTCAGACACGCGCTCCATGCGTCCGGGAACCTGCGGCGCATTCTGCAGGCTCTTGATCGCCTCACGCAGATTCAGCCCCACTCCCTGCGCCGCGGCCAGCGCGCCGAGGGCGTTATAGACATTGAAGTCACCGATCAGCGGCAGGCGCACCAAAAAGCTGCGTCCTTTCGCTTCCAGCTCAAACGTGGTGCCCGTGAGATCATAGCGCACATTGATGGCGCGATACTCGCAGCCCACGCCAAAGCCAAACCGCACCACACGCCCGGTGTGCTCAAAACGCTGCACCAGCTTGCGGCCCCACGAGTCGTCCCCGTTGATGATCAAAGCCGAACGCGGCGAGGACTCGGCGGTGATCTGAAACAGCTTCACCTTCGCCTCGAAGTACTTCTCCATCGTCCCGTGGTAGTCCAGATGGTCCTGGGTCAGGTTCGTGAAGATGGCGGCCGCAAACGGCAGGCCGTAGATGCGGTCCTGGTCCAGCGCGTGCGAGGACACTTCCATCGCGCAGGCACGGCAGCCGTTGTCCCGCATGCTCGCCAGCAGTCCCTGGATCTCCAGAGACTCAGGCGTCGTGTGCGTGGCAGGCACATGCTCGCCATCACCGAGATCATAATACACCGTGCCCAGCAGACCGCTGCGCATCTGTGCGGTATTAAATAGATGGTGCAGCAGAAACGCCGTCGTCGTCTTGCCGTTCGTGCCCGTCACGCCGGCGATCGTCAGCGCCTTGGCCGGACTGCCGTTCAACGCCGCCGCGGCCTGCGCCATGGCGATGCGCGAATGCCGCACATGCACCCACGGCACCGTTACGTCCTCCGCAGGTGCCTGCTCAGAAATGATCGCCGCCGCTCCGAGCTCGATTGCTTTGCCGACGAAAGCATTCCCGTCCACATGCGTGCCGCGCACCGCAACGAAAGCAATGCCAGGACCCACCTTGCGCGAATCATAAGCCAGGCCCGTGATCTCCGTGTCCAGGCTGCCGGACACGGCGGGCTTGTCGAGAAATGGAATCAGGTCACGCAGTTTCATTGCGCGCCTCCTTTCACCGCCACCTTCATCGGGCGTTCGTTGCGGATCGCCAGATGGTCCAGCGTCTCACGCACCACCTCGGCAAAAATCGGCGCTGCGATGCGTCCTCCACGAACCATCGCGGAGCTCTCAGCCTTCGGATCATCCAGCATCACCAGGCACACCAGCCGTGGATTGTCGATCGGGGCCATGCCGACGAAAGAAGTGAGATAGCTGCCATCGATGTAGCGCTTCTTTTCAGGGTCATACCGGCGCGTCGTGCCCGTTTTGCCGCCCACGCGCACTTCCGCCATGGCAGCGCGTTTGCCCGTACCCTCCACCACCACGCCTTCGAGGAAGTCGCGCAGGGTTGAGGCGGTCTTGGCAGTGCAGGCCTGCCACACCGGCTGCGGCGGCACCACTTCGGTTTCTCCGTTCGGTTTCACTGTGCGGTCAATGAGCCGCGGTTTCATGAGCACGCCGCCGTTGGCGATGGCGCCGTAGGCCATGCACATTTGCAGCGGGGTGACGTTGACTTCGTATCCAATAGGCATGCGTGAGTAGGTGGTGTTGCTCCATTTGCCGGTGTTGAGGTAGCCGGCTCTTTCGCCGACCAAACCGATGCCGGTGGAAGCACCAAATCCAAACCTTGTGGCATAGTCCAGCATCATGTCCTGTCCAACTCGTTTGCTGATTTTATACATGCCGATGTTGCTGGAATGCACCAGAACACCCTTAACGGTCTGCATGCCCAGTGGCTCGTCATCACTCAGCTTAATTTTGCGCACAGGATCCTCGTAATACATGTTGCCACAGTCGATCATTTCCCCAGGCGAAATCTTACGGTTGTCCAGTCCCGCGGCCAGTGTCACAACCTTGAAGATGGATCCCGGCTCATACGGATCTGCGATGACGTGATTGGTCCACGTGCTGACGTCAGGATTGCTCACATCCAGGTGCGGACGCGCCGCCATCGCCAGCACCGTTCCCGTGGTCGGTTCCGTCACCACGATCACCGCCCGGCGTGCCTTGTTGGCCTTCCACGCCCTCTCGCAGATGGCTTCCACATTGTCCTGCAGCTGCATGTCGATCGTCAGGTACACATCGCTGCCGTTTTGCGGCTCGGTCACCTGCCCGCGGTAGGACGGCAGTTCATGCCCGGACTTGTCGCGCTCGATCAGCTGCTCCCCAGGCACGCCCGTGAGCTTCGCCTCCATCATTCGCTCCACGCCCCAGCGTCCCTTGTTGCTGGTGTCCGTGTCTCCCAGCACCAGAGACAGGCGGTCTTTGGCAGGAAAGCAGCGCGCCACCGTCGGCCTCATGTGAATGCCAAAAATGTGCTCGGCCTTGAACAGGATCTCCCACTTCTTCGCGGTCTCTTCGTCCACCTTTTTCGCCAGCACGATTTCTGGTTTGTCGCTGGAGATCTGCTCGCGGATCTCCTGCTCCGGCATGGGCAAAATGCCCGCCAGCACCTTCGCCACGTGTTCGTGGTACGCTGCGATCGTATCCGCCTCTCCCAGCTTTTCACGCAGTTCGAGGGCCTTCACACCCCGCACTGCCGCCAGATGATGCCGCACGGTGATCACTTCCCGCAGATGCGTACGGTCCGTGTACAGCTCCCGTACGTCTTCATCATGGGCCAGATATTCGCCGCTCAGGTCCTTGATCGCTCCCCGATGCGCGGGCAGCACGATGTGCCGCTGGTATTTCTTCGCCGCCAGCGTCGCCAGACGCGGCGATTCTTTGATCTGGATCACCGCCAGCCGCCACGTCACCACGGAAAACCCTGCCAGCAGCACGGACAGCAGCAGCAGCATGCGGCGGCACACCGGGCGGTCCCGGCGAAGCTGAATTTGATTGGGCAGGGGCTGGCTCACGGATTTTTCGGCATGTTGTGGGCAAGCGCCGGCTCCGCGCCGGGCGCGGCAGCGGTGGCGGCTTGCGCCGGTGTTTCAGTCAGCGGCTTCAGAAGCAGGATGTTGTGCTTCGTGATCGGTCGCAGCAGCGTCCCCGCACTGGTCAGCCGCGGCTGCACCCGGTCGCGCGTCAGCATGGTCTCGATGCGGTTGTTCAGCGCCAGAATCTCGGCGTTCAGCAGACGCATCTCCGACTCCACCTTGCGCTGTTCCTCCCCGATCGCACGCACGCGGTTCTTGCTCACCACAATGCCCAGTCCCACAAGAGCGAGCGATGCCACCACGATCAGGATCGCCGTGATCGTGGAAAGGCCCAGGCTGTTGCGGTAGCGGTTGCGCTTGAGTGGTTTCATGCGGGTAGTTTTTCTGCCACGCGCAGCACCGCGCTGCGCGCACGTGGGTTCATTTCGGTCTCCTGAGCGGTCGCCTGCACGGGCTTGCGCGTGATGAGCTTCAGCACACAGTCCGGATTCTTCCGCGCCTCCGGCCACTCCGGCCGGTCAATGTACGGCGCGGACAGATGCTGCAGCGTCTGTTTCACGATCCGGTCCTCCAGCGAGTGGAAAGAGATCACCGCCAGCCTGCCGCCGGGCTTCAGCCACCGCGGTGCCGCCGCCAGAAAATCGTGCAGCGCCGCGAGCTCATCATTCACCGCGATGCGCAGCGCCTGAAACACCAGAGTCGCCGGATGCCTCTTGCCTCGTTTCGGTGAAACGGTGGACACAAGATCCGCCAGTTGAAACGTCGTGCGGATGGGGCCCAAGCCGCGCGCCTTGACGATCGCTCGCGCAATGCGCCGCGCATTTGGCTCCTCGCCATAGTCAAAGAAGATGCGCACCAGTTCCGCTTCATCCTCAGTGTTCACGATGTCCGCCGCGGACCGTGCTCCCTCCGTGTCCATCCGCAGGTCCAGCGGACCGTCTCTCATAAAGGAGAACCCACGTCCGGCGTCGTCCAGCTGATGGCTCGACACGCCAATGTCCACCAGCATGCCGTCAAAACCGGAAACTCCTGTCTCCTCCACGATCTGGGGAAAGTTGCGGAAGTTTCCGCGCAATGCACAGAACTGCGCTGCAAACGGCTTCAGCCGTTCCGTCGCATGCTTCAGCGCATTCAGGTCCTGGTCCATCGCCACCACACGCGCACCGTGCTGCAGCAGAGCCTCTGAATGGCCCCCACCCCCAAGCGTTCCATCGAAAAAAAGCTTACCGGGCGCTGGCTGGAGCAGTTCCACGACCTCGGCCAGCAGCACAGGTGCATGATAAAAGGGTAAATTACGCATAGTCACTTCAGGCGGAGCAGGTTCTGGCGGCTCTGCCCCTCCCCCGGTGCCTTCACGCGTCACCAATGTCCCGCGGCCCCATGGCATCAGGTCATCCATCGCATCTGCGGCACCGAACCATGTGCGTCCACCTACTTGAAAAAATCCAATCAGTCTGGAAATCTCAGCAAACACTCGCTCCACGAAGGACCGCTCCCGTCGGACCGACCGAAGGGAGAGCCGCGTCAAAGGAGAGCCAATGGATGCAAGCGCGTTCATGAAGGAAACGGAACCTGTAAAAACTGCCGAGTGTGCAAAGCGTAACAGAAAGACCGTAAATCTAAAAATCTAACTAATCCTTATAATCGAGAGATCATATCATTGGCAATCGCCTATTTTCAGAATTTTCAGCTTCTAAGTAATTACTCACATACTGTTCATTCGAGTAACCAGAGCCTTTAGAGATACCCTCAAATCCCCCGCTGATATCGAACGCCTGTTTCGGCAAAAGCTCCGTGACCGAACTCTTCAAAAAGAGGTGGGTAATAATAAAAGATCTTTGAGCGCGGCTCTAATATTCGCACGCCCGCTCCAACAGGAATCTCGACAGAGAGGCAGAAGTATTGCTAGCCTCGCGGAAATTGAAACAATTCTGACCCAATCCAACCCTATGGCCAAAAAACCTGCTCCAAAGAAGGCCCCTGCCAAGAAGCCTGCAGCCGCCAAAAAAACCGCCATAGCGAAAAAGAAGCCTCAGCCTGCAAAGGCGGCCGCACCCGCCACTAAAAAACCTGCCGCGGCCAAACCCAAACCCGCAGCCAAACCCGCAGCCAAACCTGCCCCGGCGGCTCCCGCGAAAAAGCCCGAGCCTGCTCCCGTGCTGAAACCCGTTTTTGAAGCGCCTGCGCCAAAACCCGCTGCGCCCGTTCCCGCCCCCGCTGTCGTGAAAGCCCCGGCTAAAACCGCAGCGCCTGCCTCTGCAGCCCTGACCATTGCCGCCCAGGCCTCCGCCGGTGCCGCCGCCAATGGCAACTCTCACCCCGCCAACATCCTCGTCCTCATCAGCAGCGGCGGCTGGCCCGTCACCGATCTCACCAAAGATCACTTCACCCTGATGGAGTACTTCGAAGTCCCCGGCCAGCAGGCCCCCTTCAGCAACAACATCACCTCCTTCCGCAACGTCGGCACCGGCGCCTACCTCCTTCAGGTCAAGCCCATCAACGGCGCCCCCTGGCGCACCGGCCACCACCTCGCCCAGATTCTCGTCTCTTCCGCAGACGACCGCCAGGGCCAGGGTGCCGTGAAGCTCATCATCCGCTAGGGTAAACTTCCTCCTCTTCCTCTTACTCCTCCTCCCTGAAGGCGCATATCGCGTCAAAGCCCCCGAGTAAAGAAGTGGTCCAGATGTGCTCTATCCAGCATCGTCATCGTCCTCTTACTCGAACTCGTCCTCGATCGAGGCGCTCACTTTAAGTTCGGAGTTTTCCAAGTTAAGAATCGGCCACGTCCCCCGCGTCAGCGTCCCCCCTCGTGGTTCGAGCTTCGCCTCGATTCCCATTCGACAGCCCCCACGCCTCCGCTAGCATGCGCCGCATGAACCGCCGCTCCTTCCTCGCGCAAACCCTCGCCGCCACCACCGCAGCATCGCTTTCCCGCGCCGCCACCGGCTCCAAGCTCGCCATCGGCCTCGACCACTTCTCCCTCCGCGCCACCGGCTGGAAGGCCGCCCAGTTCATCGACTACGCCGCCGCCTTGAAGCTGGACACCATGTTCATCTCCGAACTGCATGTGTTTGAAAACTTCGAAGACGCCTACCTCAAAGGCCTCAAAGAGCAGGCAGACCGCGCTGGCGTGAAGCTCTATGTCGGCACCGGCAGCGTCTGCAAAACCTCCAACACCTGGAAGGACATCTACGGCACGCCCGAAGAGCACCTCAGCCTCACCATCCGCATCGCCAAAGCCCTCGGCTCCCCCGTCGCCCGCTGCTACCTCGGCAATCAAAAAGACCGCAGCACCGACGGCGGCATCCAGAAGCACATCGAAGAAGTCGTCAAAACCATCAAAGCCTGCCAGACCAAGGCCGAGGGAGAAGGCATCAAGATCGCCATCGAAAACCACGCAGGCGACATGCAGTCCCACGAACTGAAAGGCCTCATCGAAGCCGCCGGCAAAGGCTACGTCGGCGCCAACATCGATCCCGGCAACGCCGTCTGGGCCCTCGAAGAACCCATGATGCACCTCGAAGTTCTCGGCCCCCTCACCATCTGCAGCAGCGTCCGCGACAGCATGCTCTGGGAAGACGACAACGGCGCAGTCGTCCAATGGACCGCCATCGGCGAAGGCCTCGTGGACTACAAAGCCTACGCCAAACGCTTCGCGGAACTCGCCCCCGGCGTCCCCCTCCAGGTCGAGACCATCTCCGGCTTCGCCCGCCCCTTCTCCTGGAAGAAGGACGACTTCTGGACCATCTTCCCCAACCACCGCGACACCCCCATGTTCAAAGCCTGGCTCGACATGGCCAAGCGCGGTCACAAGATCGACTCCTTCAAAGCCCCCGACGGCCCCGCCAAAAAAGACGCCGAGATCGCCTACCAAAAAGCCGAAGCCGAACGCAGCTTCGCCTGGCTTCGCGCCAACCCTTAATCGCGCGCCGTCTTCACATCGACACCTTCCAGCGTAGCGCGTACCCTAGGACCGGTAGGGCACCGCTGCGTCGGGGCCGAAGTTTCGGGTCTATAGCGTCGCAGGCGCTCAAAAAGGTGCGCCGTCCTTGCAGCGTGGAAAGGCAGCACGCGCATAAATCAAATGCCCTACAGAGGCCATTCGCGTTCGAACCTCATCCGTTTGGAACCTCGAAAGTCAAAAATCGATTGCTCGACGTTCATCAATCCTCTCTGCCCTTCGACTGCCCTCAATCCCACCGGCTACGGCCTACCGGCCACTGACGAACGTCCACCGCCTACCTCCCCTTCCCCGCCTCCTTAAACCACGCCGCCGCCTTCTTCCCCTTCACCGCAGTCTCCAGTTCCTCCATCCGTTTGCTTGAGAGCCCCGGCTTCGCCTTCTGCATTGCCGCAAACACCCGCACCATCTCCGCCGCGCCAGCCTGCACCAGATCCGGCGCCACGTCCCCCGGCTTCTTGAGGGACTCCGCCACCGCGCCCACGATGAAGGCGCGCACCAGTTCCAGCGATGCCTTCGGATACACCTGCTCCAGATCATCTCCCAGCGTCGCGATCGTATCGTCGATCGTCAGCTTCATGATCGGCGTCACCTCCGCATAGGCAAAGATTCCGCCCGCCATCTCCCGTCCCTCCTCAGACAGCGAATCACGGCGATACGTCTCGATCTGCTCCGCCGCCTCCTCCCGCAGCCCCGGGTCCAGCACACAGCGTCGTGCCTGGTTCACAAAATCCGTCACCCGCTTCTCCACCTTCTCCTGCTCCTTCTCCGTCCCGTCCAGCGGATAGGTGATCCGAACTTTCACGAAGTGACTCTTCAGCACCATGATGCCCAGAAAGCTCCCCACCGGGACTTCCACATCCCCGGCCTCACCGTGCTCCACCTTCGTCATCTCCATGGGCAGGGAGAGCATTCCGCTCACCCCTGCCTTCTCCGGGATGAGCTCGAACGGCTGATACTCCGCCTTTCCCTTCTTCAAGTTCTTGTAGTGGCCCCGCCGCTCCATCTCCTCCACCTCCCACACCACCCCGCCTGCAGTCTCGCGCAGAGCCTCCTTGATTTCCTCCGCAGTCGTCACCTTCTTCGGGCACGGGTACACATACACATCCCCCCGCAGCCGGGCTTTCGCGTCCGAATACCTCACCGAAAATCCCAGCGCCGCCTCGTCATAGCGGAACACCTGCTGCGCCTGCATCTTCGCCAGTTCCGCCGGCAGCCTCAGCCCGGACTCCTCATGCTCCCACGGCAGATTCGTCTCCGGCGGCGCCAGCGCCTTCCCCTCGGCAGCCACGGCCCCACACACGTTCGCCAGAACGAAAAAGAAAATAGGCAGGACGGCGGTTTTCATCCCGCATTGTCACCACATCGATCCTGATCGCAACCGCCCGCTTGCGAAATGCTTCACCAGCTGCATTTACGCCCCTTCACTAACGCTAGGATAGCTGAGTCAAACGGCCAGGTGTCAGATTTAAAAACGGATAGTCCGTGTAGCCTTGTTCCGTGCCGCCGTAAAACGTCTCGCGGTTGTAGGGGTTGAGCGGCGCATTCTTCGCAAAGCGTTCCACCAGATCGGGATTGGCGATGAACTGGCGTCCCCAGGCGATGGCATCGGCTTCGCCGCTTTGCACCGCTGCCGCCCCGCTGGCCAGGGTGTGGCCTCCGGCGGAAATCAATCTCGTGTGGCCGGTAATCAACGGTTTGAAATGCCGTGAACTAAGAGCGGCATCAAATTGCGCGACCTCCGCGTTGCCCGCAACTCGTGGTTCAACCAAGTGAATGTAGGCGAGCTGAAAGCGGTTCAATTCACGGATGACATGCGCGTAGGTGCCGAAGCGGTCGGTGTGCGCGATGCCGTCGTGCGCGTTCGCGGGCGAGAAGCGGATGCCCACGCGGTCTGCCTGCCAGGCCGAGGCCACTGCTTCGGTGACCTCTAGGATGAGCCGCGCACGATTGGCCAAAGAGCCGCCATAGGCGTCCGTGCGCACATTGGCGTGGTCGGAAAGGAATTGCTCCAGCAGGTAACCGTTGGCCGCGTGGATTTCCACGCCGTCAAAGCCGGCCACCATGGCGAGTTCCGCAGCACGGCGGTGCTCCTCAATAACGCCGGCGATCTCGCCCGTTTCCAGGGCGCGCGGCACGGGGCAAGGTTTCAGCACACCGGGCGCTACGGGCGACTGCCCAAGGCTGGAAATGGCGCTGGGTGCCACGGGCAGTTCACCGTTGGGTTGAAAATCATTGTGCGACATCCGGCCCGCGTGAAAAAGCTGTAGAAAGATCTTCCCACCCGCTTCATGCACGGCGCTCGTCACGAGCTTCCATCCTTCGGCCTGAGCGGTCGTATGAATGCCCGGCATTTGAAAGTAGCCGTGTCCATGCGGTGAAACCGGCGTGGCTTCGCTGATGATCAGCCCGGCGGATGCACGCTGGCGGTAATACGTCGCATTGAGTTCCCACGGAATGTTGCCGGGCATTTGGGCCCGCATGCGCGTGGTGGGAGCCATGAGGATGCGGTTGCGCAGGCTGAGGGCGCCGAGTTCCAGCGGGGTGAAGAGTGTGTTCGTTTTCATGGTAGGAGATTTCATGTTCAGGCGGTGATGTTTTCGAGTTCGCGGACAAGGTTCAGAACCTCCAAGGGTTCCGAGCGGCGCGTGAAATCCGCCTCGACATGCGCATAGGCGAGGGTGCGGTCGGCACGAATGACGAACGTCGCCGGCATGGGCAGTTCTTTGGCACCTTCCTCGCCGTTGACGTCGTCCAGCACGACCTCAAAGTCCGCGTAGAGATCGAGCAGCGCCTTCGGCAGTTCAAACGCCACGCCGAAGGCACGCGCTGTGCTGAGTGCGACATCGCTCAAGACGGGAAAGGCGAGTTCATCCTTCTTCAGGGTGGACAGAGATTGATCCGGCAGCTGCGGTGAAATGGCCACCACCTGTGCGCCCGCCGCATTGAATTCAGCGAGCAGTTTTTGAAAGCCGCGCAGATGGATGTTGCAGTAGGGACACCAGCCGCCGCGATAAAAAACCAGCACCACCGGCCCCTTTTTCAGCTCCGAGTAGAGCCGCACACTGCGGCCGTCCACGTTGGGCAGGATGAAGTCCGGCGCGGTGTGACCGGGCTGCAGCGAATGACTTGCAGCGTCGTCGTTTTCGAGGTCCGCCGTCGCGGCGTCCATGATCTCAATGGCGCTCTTCGGGAGCTTGTGGTCGCGATAAAGCGCGCGGGTCGCGTCCAGCTCCTGCGTGGTCGTTAGGGGCTTCAAGGCGGGGATGGGAAAATAAGCTGTCGAATTCATAAGAGTGGTTAGGTTGCTTTCGTTTTGCGTTTTCTGGCCGCGCCGTTCTTCGGGGCGGTTTGGGTGAAACGGGCTGGCGTCTTGTGATGGTTGAAATCGCACTTGGCTCTCGCAGCGATAAGCGGGAGCGATTACGCCTTTGCTGCCTGGCGCTCCTTCCAAACGGCCAAAGCTGTGAGCAAACCGAGGGTGAACACGACAGCGGGAATCACCGGCGCCTTGATGCCGAGGGGAAGGACGCCCGCAGGCACCCCGGGCTGCAGGTGGACATAGATGGCCAAACACATCTCAACGACGAGGCTCAAACAAGCGAGCAGGAGAAGGGACTCTCTGAATTTTGCGAACAAGGATCGACGAACCCATGGCAGCAGGAACAGGCATCCGGTGGCCATTTCCCCCAGTTTTCCAGCAAGAATGGACTCGTGGGGCAGGTGGCTCTGCTGGATCTGAACCTCGAACCATCCATGGATCGGTTGGAAAAACTTGAGGAATCCAAACATGAACATCAGGACTCCCAGGAAGAGGGACAAGGGCTTGATGAGGCGCTGGAGATGGTTTGCGGACGTATTCATAGGACTGGCTTTGTTGTTGTTTTGATGAGTTTTGTTTGCCGCACTGTTCTTCGGACGGCGTGATGGAATAAGCCGCTGTCACGTCATTGCGGAAATTGCACTTAAATCTCGCAGTGATAAGTTTGAGCGATTACTGCTTCCGGCATGGAACTGCGCTATCTCAAATACTTCGTGACCGTGGCCGAGCGGCAGAACTTCACCCGTGCGGCAGAGGAATTGCATGTGGCGCAGCCGGCCATCAGCCAGCAGATCAAGGCCCTGGAGGAGGAGCTCGGTGTGTCACTGCTGCACCGCACCAAGCGCAGCGTGACGATCACCGCTGCGGGCAATGCCTTCTTGTCCGAGGCCAGGAAGATTCTCGCCCATGCGGAGCTTTCCAAGCAGATCGCCCGCCGCGCCGCGCGCGGTGAAACCGGGTCTCTCGCCATCGGCTGCGTCAGCGCGTCGGTGTCCGCTTTTCTGCCGAAATTGATTCAGTCATACCGCAAAAAATTCCCCCTCGTTCGCGTGCATTTGTTTGAGATGACGCCCGAGCAACAACTGCAGGCCTTTGCCCGTGAAAAAATCGACGTCGGCTTCACACGCCCGCTGGCCGCATCGGACGAAAAGAATTTCACGCAGGAACGGATCTACCACGACCGCCTGATGCTGGCCGTGCCGGAGTCTCATTCACTCGCCAAGGCCAAACGAGTTCGTCTGGATCAATGTGCCGGCGAGGATTTTGTGATGTTCAAACGCAGCGAAGCGCCCAAATTGGTTGATGCGATGACGCAGCTTTGCGCCAAGGCAGGCTTCACACCGCAGGTCGTCAGCGAGCCGCCCATGATTCATACCGTGCTGATGGCGGTGGCCGCCAGCATTGGCGTCGCCCTCGTGCCCGGATGTGTCCGCAGCATGCCGCAACCCGGCGTAACGATTCTGCCTGTGCTTCCCGCTTCACCCCTGATCGACCTTGTGCTTGCCCGCCCCAAAGGTGAGCCCTCCCCAACGGTTTCCGCCTGGTTGGAATTGCTGCGAGAACGCCTTCCCGCCATTCGCCAGCAAATGGAAAGAGGCACCGCTGCTCCAGTTGCGAAATAGCAATACCCCCGACTCCAGCAGCCATTTTTATTGTTTACCCCCTTTGAGTGCTTGCTTGGAGTGATGTGAGGATGCCAAAGCAGGCTCAACAGAATTTGACAGCGCCACTTTTCGCCATACACAACTCTGCATCAATCACACCGCGTGGATAGCTCAGTGGTAGAGCGGCTCGTTTACACCGAGTTGGTCGGGGGTTCGAATCCCTCTCCGCGCACCATTTCGTCATGAATCTCCCGCCTCTCATGCAGCGGATTGCCCAGCCAACGGACCGGCCTCTCCATTGGATCCTTTTCGGGCTGATTTTGATTTTCTGCGTCTTCTTGTTCATGCTGTCGCGCATCTGGCTTGTCTGCTATTCCAGCGTCAAAGTGGAAACCGCTTTGAAACAAATCGATTCTGCCCTCCCTCACGCTGACAGCCAGGCCGGTGAAGACACATCCGAAGTCACTCTGGACATCGCAGCCGATGGAAGCATCAGCCTCGACGAGAGTGATCCAGTGACGGATTTGTCCGCCTCCCTGCGTCAGTTGGTTGAGGTCAGTCAGGGAACCAAACTCCTGGTCACCATCCGCGCTGACGAGAAGGCGGCTTATGAAGACGTCATCAAGGCGCTAAATGCCTTGGCTGAAGCGCGCATAAAGAATGTCACTTTCACCGTCGGTAGCGAGGAATTTAAATAGAGGCTGTCGCCGGTCCTGCCGCTCATCATCCACCTCCGCTCCGCCACGCCGACCGACGTGGATCATTCGCGCCGGCGTCGATTTTGATCGCCTGTCTTTAACCGCGGCGGCATCATCGCCTCCATGAAAACTCACCCCCTGTCTGGAGAACTCAGCACTCGCATCATCAAGTGGAGCGTCGCGCTTCTGATCCTTCTGTTCGTCGCTATCTTCTTCATCATTTCGGACGTCTCGCATGTAACTGCCAAAAACATTCAGGCCGATCGAGACTTGAAAGCACAGCTCCCCGCTCAGATCCCTCCTCCCGCTGCACCAGCTGCCCCGTCCTCACCAACATCATCGCCGGTCACTCCCGTCCCAGCGACGGCCAAAGACGACCTGCCCGATGAAATCATGATGAGCCTTTCCGAAACGGGCGGAGTCAGCATCAACGAAGAACCCGTAAGCGACCTCTCCCTGGCACTGGAAAAACTCCTCAAAGACACCGGGACCCGCAAGGTCTTCGTCTCTCTGGAAGCCCACGCCAAAACCCCGCGCACCACCATCACCCAAACCGTCGCCACCCTCAAAAAGGCCGGCATCGCCAAGATCACCGTCACCATCGCGAGCGACGAAGGTTTCTAAAACACCTCGTCCCAAATGCCGGTTCTGAAATTTTTCTACCCCTAATTTTTCTACCTTCATTCTTCACCTCGCCGCCCTGATCCAGCACTCCCAAGAACAGGGCCATTCATCATTCATAATTCATCCTTCATAATTCTACCTTCCCACCCTCATCCACTTCCGCGCCTCCATCCCGCTCGCCAGTTCCTTCACCCGCACTTCCCAGACACCCGGGTCCTCATTCGGCGCCAGGTCCAGACCGATCTCCACAATCCCGTTCTCTGCAGCATAATAGCCGCTGCCTTCTGTCTCTTTTCCGTTCGCATCGCGGATGTCCACCCGCACTGGCACCACCGCCTTCGTCGGGGCTTCCTGCGTGGAGGTGATGCCCACCGCGACCTTCACCTTGTTCCCCACCACCGCGTTCTCCGGCACCTCCAGCTTCAGGCCCAGCAGAGGTTTGGGCAGCACCATGAAAATGCGGCCGTCTCCCGGCCCCAGATCCACCGGCCAGCTCACCGTGCCGTCATCGCCACGCTTCGGCACAATGAACTGCGTCCCAGTAAGCTCATACACATTGGCCGCCTCCGCCTTCAGGCTCACCACGCCGCTCGCCTGCATCCCGTTCTCCATCACCAGCCCGTGCTGCCCCACGTAGCTGCCGAACTCGCGCTTGTCATTGACCACAAAAACATACGTGGCATCGCCAAACTTCCGCGTGCGCACAATGATCTCAGGATTGTCGCACATCGCTTTCTGCGGCAGCGCGAAGCCGGCCACGGACTTCGCCATCTCCAGCACCTTCGCCTCGTCAGCATCCGCCTTCTTCACCCGCTTAAAGCTCGGCAACGTAAAATCCGCCTTCAGCGCCGGACACAGAAACTCATCCGCCACGATCTTGCCGCCCTTCTTCTGCCAGTCCCGAATGCGCGCCACCACCGACTTTGTCAGCACATCGCAATACGGCATGACAAGCACCTTGCGACCACTCAGCCCGCTCTTCAGCAGCACCTCCTCGTACACGATGTCCGTCTGCACATGCGCATGCTGCAGCGCCAGCCACACGTCCGCCGCCCAGTCCGTGTTGCTTCCGTAGCTGCCGCGGCGCGCGAACATCTGCGAAGTGAAACTCTCCAGAAGCGCCACCTCGCTCCGCTCATCCGGGATCGCCATCAGCGCCGGCCCCAGCGGCTCAATGACATCATGCAGCAGCTGCTTCAGCACTGGCGCCGTGTTCGCATTCGTGAACCGATACGCCCCCGGACTGTTCGTCTCCACCAGCGACTGCCAGCCATGATACATGATCCCCTGCACCGGCCGCGCGATCTTCGTCCACAGCGCCTCCTTCAAATGCATCGGAGCGATCGTGATGTACGCCGCCTCCGGATCATGATCCTCCCACGCCACCACCTCACCCGGCGCCTTGCTTCCCATCGGCGCCGTTTGCGATCGATACCAGATCAGCTGCGTCATCTTCATCACCCGCTGGTTCTTCCCCGTCGCCGCACTCATCGCAAACAACTGATCCGCACACATCCCAATCTTCAGCGGATCAGGATAAGTATAGGTCCAGTGAGAGATGACATCCACACCACCACCCGCCCCGCTGATGCTCGGCTGCCGCACCGCCGGATCGAAAAACGTCCACACCTTGCTGCTCTTCACACCCTTGTGCAGTGACGTGTGCAGTCCATTCCAGCCGTCCCCCACCGTCCAGAACCAGCGCAGATATTTCAAAACAGGATGATCATCCTCGATCACACGGTCCGCCGGAAAATCCTTCATCTTCGTCCAGTCCACCCCCCACTTCGCCGACACCTCCGCGGGGATCTCCGCCTTCGCAAACTTCCGATACGCTTCCACATCCACCGCATTAAAGCTCACCTGCGTGTTGTCCCGCACCTCCGAATCAATCAACGCCGTCGTAAATGCCGGATGATCCCCATACGCCTTCGCCACACTCATCCCCACCACCTGGAAAAAAGACGCAAAGTCCGGCAGCGACGCACAGATGTCCTGCCGCGCATACGGCTTCCCATCACGCCCCACCCGCAGATTCTTTTCTTCCGACTCCAGCGCCCGCGCCGGCGACAGACTCGCAATCACCTCCAGCCCGTTCTCCAGCGCCCTGTCCAGCATTGCGCGGTTCTTTGAAATCACCTCCGGCTTCGCTGGCGGCGCTATCTTTTTCTGCTTCCACATTTCCCCATAGTCCGCCCCCAGCCCGATGAAGTGCGTGAAGCCAAGATCCTTCACCCGCTGCATCTCCTCACCGCTCGCCCCCCACATGATCACTGGCATCCGCTCAGGCACCCGCGCCACGATTTTCAAAGCCGCTGATTGCTCGGTCGAATAATCACCCGACTCAAACCGCGCTCTCAATTCATAATCACCCGCCTTCAGCGCAGTGTTCATCGAATACCTGGCCGTAAAGCTCTGCCCCATTGCCGAATCCGACACAAGAAACTCCTCCGTTTTTCCCCCAAGACTCACCTTCAGCACCGCGCCCTTCAGCGTCTCCCGCTTCAGATTCGTCACCACGATCTCCACCGGCTTCGCCGTCTCCATGCGCCGCCACACGCTGCGTCCTGCCACAATCTGCAGGAATACGCGCTCAAAGTTCAGCACCCCGTCACAAACCCGCACCTCATCCATCAGCCCCGGAAAACCGCCATAGTTGCTTCCCAGCCTGTCCCCAAGGCTCAGCGGCTTCATCCCCACCCTCACGGCCCCATACCCATCCAGCTTCGATCCGCCCGCATTTGCGCCATTCCGATAAAATTTGCCCTCTCCTGCGCCATCATACGTAAACGCGACATGCTGCCATACGTCCGTCTCCAGCTTGAACGGCAGCGAATAGATCGTCTTCGATTCTGCCCCAAACCCCAGCGTCACCCACATCCTCCGCAGCCCGCTCTTGTCCGCCTCCCCGATCTGCCACTGATAATCAGTGTGATCCACATACTTCTTGTCCAGCAGGAAGCACCGCAGCTCTGGTTTGAACTCCGCCTTCGGTTTGATCCACATCTCCAGCGTAAACGCCCCCTTCACCGGCTTCACCGCCACCACCGCCGCATGCCGCTTGTCCTCCACTGGAAACCCCGGAAACGACTCCAAAGCCCCGCCAAATTTTCCCTTCGGATTCAACACCGCTCCATGCAGTTCCACATCCTTCCTCTCCCCATCAAACCCCCAATGCCCAAGCACATGCGTCCCCGTCACATCCTCCTTCGCATACCCCGTCTCCCAGGTCTCCTGTAGCGCGGCAAGGTGGCCCCACGGTAAGCACAGTAGGCACATGAGAATGGTGCGAGCAGTTGGAATCATGGCTCACTCATACGCATCACAAATGCACTTCAATTCACCCCTTCACCGCCCACCGCAGCTTTGCCGGAGCCGCGCGCGGATTGTCGCGGGTCTCCTGCGATGACGGGCGTATGACCTCGTCGTTGGTGGCACTGAAAATACCGCTGCGAAGCCCCTCACGGAAGAGGTGCTTCACGCGGCGGTCTTCGCCGGAGTGGAAGGTGAGGATAGCCACCCGTGCACCCGGGCGCAAACAGCTGGGTAACAGACGCAAAAAAGTGTCTAGCGCGGTAAACTCCTCGTTCACTGCAATGCGCAGAGCCTGGAAGACTCGGCGCACGGTGGCCTCTCTCTCTTCTTCATCAACCCGATGCGGCATCGCCCGGCGCACAGCCTCGGCAAACGAACACGTCGTGGCGAAATCAGATTCAGCCAGCGCCTGCGCGAGAAGTTTCGCGTGCGGCTCGTCGGCGTTCTCACTCAAGATGGCGGTGAGCTTTTCGACGCTGATCTTTTGCAGAAAATCGCGCGCTGATGCACCGCGCTGCGGATTCATGCGCATGTCCAGCGGGCCGTCGTGCTTGAAGCTGAAGCCCCGGGCAGGATTGTCGAACTGCATGGAGGAGCAGCCGAGATCTGCCAGAAGCACGTCCACGCCATCGCTCCAGCCCAGTTCCCCGAGTGCACGGGACAGTCCGGCGAAATTCATGCGGTTCACCACGAGCGCCGTTTCCTCGCAACCAGTGGCGCGCAAGCGTGCCTCGGTGCGAACAATTTCAATGGGGTCCTGATCCAATGCGAGCAGGGTTCCGCCTGGCTGCACCGCTTTGAGCAAGGCGCTAGCATGGCCGCCGTAGCCCAGCGTGCAGTCCACAGCACGCTCACCAGGCTGCGGAGCGAGAACCTGCATGATCTCCTTTAATAAGATCGGCACATGCTGCCCTGCGGGCGTCTTTCCTGAGGCACGCACCTTGGCGATGGTCTCGGCGTAGCGCTCGGGATTCAACTCCTTGTACTTGTGTTCAAAACGACGCGGGTTTTTGCCGGAGTAGCGCGGGCGGCGTCGATGGGGTGTTGGGACTTCTTCCTCGCTCACAGCTCGTTGTATTTGGCGTTGGATCCACGGGCTTTGGCCACAGGATAGCGTGATTCATTGCGCTCGATTTTGGCGAGCATCTCTTTCCCGAGATCGACACCGAGGTTGTTAGCAAGCTCAAAGAGCAGGATGCCCACATCCGCCATCTCGTCCTTCAGCTCCGGCATCTTGTCCTTCACCCGCTGCTCAATTTGACCCGGCTGCTGCCAGACAAAGTGCTGCAGCAGCTCCCCCGCCTCCGCGGTTATGGCGATGGCCAGTTCTTTAGGGCTGTGAAACTGCATCCAGTCCCGCGCGTCGCGAAACGCACAGATGCGGGCGGTGATTTGTTCGATGGTCATGCAGCATGATGCAGGAGCGCGCATCCGGGAGCAACCGGGAAGGCAACAAGATGCGCCCAACCGGCCGCAAGCCACGCTGAGACAGCGCCGGACAAATCAAGGATGCTTCTGCCATGAAGACTCGCTCATCCATCGTGCTCGCCGCCTCTCTCGCACTTGCCACCACTCTCCACGCCGCGGGAGACGCGCCGGTGGATTTCGTGAAACAGGTCAAACCCATCCTCGCTGACCGCTGCGTGGAGTGCCACAACTCCGAAACCCTGCTGGGAGAGCTCAATCTGCAGACGCGTGCGCTGGCTTTCAGCAAACGCAAAGCGGGACCGGTGATCGTGCCAAAAGACGCGGAAAAAAGCATGCTCTATCTGGTTCTGACGCTGCCATCCAAAGACAAGAAGGCCATGCCAGCCACAGGACACCGCATACCCAAGGATGAAGTGAGCCTCATCCGCCAGTGGATCACCGAAGGCGCCGTCTGGCCGGAAGGCAAAGACGGCACGATCATGCCCCAGCATAAGAAGGCCAGGCGGTGACCGTCACAATTTTGGAAACCTCTTTTCGAAGGCAGGGTTTATGGGCGTCATCTGCTCATGAACCTGTCGCAATGCTGCACTGCTCTCTTCATTTTTCATCTTGTGGCAGTCGGCGCGGCTGCATCTGATCTCATTGCCAAAGCTGGAAATGGGATGCCCATTCTTTCGCCGATCGACAAGACGACAGTGGAGGTGCAGGATGGCGCGAAGACGATTCAGATTCCCGCAGGAATGGTCTTTGTGCCTGCCGGAAGATTTACCTTTGGCATGAATGAGGAGCACGACATTTCCGGCTTTGCCATGGGCCGGTTTGAAGTGACGAACGCCGAATACAAAGCCTTCCTGGACGCCACGAAGCATCGCGGAGTGCCGCGCTACTGGAAAAACGGCAGCTACCCTGAAGGAAAGGCGGCACATCCGGTGCTGTTTGTCTCGCTTGTGGATGCAGAGGCCTATTGCGCGTGGATCAGCAAAGAGACGGGCTGGAAGGTCGTGGTGCCAAATGCGGAGCAGTGGGAAAAGGCGGCGCGCGGACCGAAAGCCTATCTTTACCCCTGGGGAAACGACAAGGACAGCAGCTATGGCGGGGGCAGGCTGCAGACACATTTCAACTACAACGCCGTCTGCACCGCCTACATGCTGGACAAGGAAGCGAAGACGCTGACCAGCTACGTCGAAAAATCCAAGGAGGCCGGCAAACAAGGGCGCGTGGAAGACATCATGACGGGCAATGGCCAGGTTTTCAGCCTGACCCAAGATGGCGGTGTTAACGGCTGGATTGACCACAACACGAACACCGGATTTGTAAACACACAGATCTACCGCGACCTCGTCAACAACGGCGGCTTTACGACTGCCGTCGGCACCTATGAAAACGGCAAGAGCGCTTATGGCTGCTATGACATGGCAGGCAACGCCTACGAGTGGACGAGCAGTGTCATCGTGGCCACAAATGGCGCGGAGAAGGGCAAGGAAGTAAACGACGTGCGCGGCGGAAGCTGGTACTCCACCGGGCGCAGCGGCCGAAGCCTTTGCACCGGCGAAGGACGCGCGCGCAGCGGCGGCTATCACTCGGTGGGATTTCGCATCGCGATGATTCCTTGAGCGCCCGCTCAAGCAGAGTTAGATGCGTCTAACCATGAAACGTCTGCTTCTGACCGCTCTCCTTACCACCACACTTTGCCGACTGCACGCACTGGAGATTCCCCCAGGCGGCATGGAAGCGAATGGTGCTGTGGTTTTGCAGGCGTCCGCATCCAAAGCTGCCGGAACGGTTGAAAATCTGGCCCCTGGCAAGCGCATCACCATCACCCAGCCCGATCCCTCAAAGCCCTACACCGCTCAGTTCACGGCACCGATAGCTGATGGCATCGCGAAGAACGAGCGGGTGCTGGCGATCATCAAGGCGCGCGTCATCGGCGCTGCGGAAACGGGCGAGGTCATGGCAAAGCTGCAACTGCGAGCCGCGCCTTATACCTCGTATGGCAGCACGCCCGGCGTGGCTATTTTTCGTGAGTGGACGGAGCAGCCCGTGGTGTTCGTGGCAGATGCCGATGTACCGGCAGACAAGGCTGCCGTGGTGCTGCTGTGTGGGCAGAAAGAGCAGAGCATCGAGGTCGAGAGCATCCGTGTGCTGAAATATCCGGCCGACGTGGCAGTGAGCAGTTTGCCACGCGCACGACTGATCAAGAAGAGCTACGCCGGGCGTGAGCCGGAGGCACCGTGGCGCAAGGCGGCGCTGGAACGAATTGAGCAGCATCGCAAGGCAGATCTCTCGATGACGGTGACGGGTGATGACGGCAGACCGGCGGCCAATACGGAGGTGAAACTGAGTCTGCGCCGGCATGCGTTTGGATTTGGCTCGGCCGTAGTGGCGAAACGTTTCAGCGGTGAGAGCGAGGATGACAAACGCTATCGCGAGATCGTGGACCGCCTCTTCAGCATCGTGGTGTTTGAGAATGATCTAAAGGATGGCAACTGGTCGCCGGATTTTGACGAGAAACGCAAAGCACAGCGGAATGCGGAACTAAATCACGCTTTTGACTGGTTTGCGGAACGCCACATCCCCGTCCGCGGGCACTACCTCATGCAGGTGGCCACGCCCTTCAATCTGCATGACGTCAAGGACAGCGCGGTCATTCGCGAGCGAACACTCGCCAGCGTGAAGGAGAGGCTGGCGTTTGTAAAAGATCGTGTGGTGGAGTGGGATGTGATCAATCACCCCATCGCATGGAACGGGGCGGACATGCTGAACAAACGACCGGGCCTGGAGAAGCTAGACCGCGACGTTTTCACGCTGGCGCGATCACTGACGAAGCTGCCGTTCTTCGTGAATGAGGATCAAGTGTTTCGTCCCGGGCCGCAGTGCGATGACACGCTCGTTTACATTCAGGCACTGAATGAAGCGGGATTCACCGTGGCCGGTCTTGGCAATCAGGCCCATTTTCATGAGAGCTACCTGCCATCGCCTGAGCACCTGCTCGAGGTGACGGACCGCTTTGCCAAAGTGGTGCCGCGTCAGAGCATCACAGAGTATGATATCGTGACCACGGAGGATGAAGAACTGGCGGCGGATTACACGCGCGATGTGCTCATCTCGGTCTTCAGCCACCCGGCATACTCAAGCTTTCTGTTCTGGGGATTTTGGGAGGGTTCACATTGGAAGCCCGAGGCTGCGTCCTGGAACAAGGACTGGACCATTCGCAAGCGGGGCGAAGTACTGGAAGAATGGATCGGCCGCAGGTGGCATACCGAGGTCGCACTGAAGACGGATGCCAAGGGTCAGGTGAAATGGCGTGGCTTTCCTGGCTGGTATGAAATGCAAGTGGCGGGTCAGAAATCCGTTATGGTGCTGCCGGTACCGACCTCCTCCAATCCATGAGCTCAACCCCTTCTCCGTCAGTCGCACGCATCTTTTACTGGTCCGTCGTCTCCGCACTGGCGGGCTTTTTGTTTGGCTTCGACACGGTTGTTATCTCGGGCGCGGAGAAAACCATCCAGACATTGTGGAAACTGAGTGATGCCATGCATGGCTTTGCCACGGCCTCGGCGCTGTATGGTACGGTGATTGGCTCGGTGATCGGCGGCTGGCCGACGGATCGCTGGGGGCGCAAGCCAACGCTCATCTGGGTGGGCGTGCTGTATTTGATTTCGGCGGTATGGTCGGGCCTGGCGCCGGAGGTTTGGTCGCTCATCATCGCACGTTTCATTGGTGGGCTGGGCATTGGCATCTCCACGATTGCGGCACCGCTTTACATCGCGGAGATTTCGCCGCCAGAGCATCGCGGTCGGCTCGCGGGAATGTTTCAGTTCAATATCGTCTTCGGCATTGTCGTGGCCTTTTTGTCGAACTACCTGCTGGGCGGCATCGGTGAGAACGCGTGGCGCTGGATGCTCGGCGTGGCGGCGGTTCCCTCGCTGATCTATCTGCTGCTGTGCCTTGGCATTCCTGAAAGTCCACGCTGGCTGCTAACGCGGGAGAACGCCTCGGATGCGAGCACCGTCAGTGCTCAAGGCTTTTGGAGCCGCAGGCTGCGAGTGCCAATTTTACTGGCGTTTCTGATCGCGTTTTTCAATCAGCTCTCCGGCATCAATGCCATTCTGTACTTTGCGCCGCGCATTTTTGAGCTCACGGGACTCGGTGCCAAGGCGGCACTGCTGCAGTCGGTCGGCATTGGCATCACAAATCTCGTCTTCACATTTGTCGGGCTGTGGCTGATTGACCGGCTGGGAAGGCGCACGCTGCTTTATATCGGGTCGTTCGGGTACATTGCCTCGCTGGGGCTGTGTGCATGGGCATTTTTCACGCAGCACTTTGCCATCGTGCCGGCATGCATCTTTGCCTTCATTGCAGCACATGCCGTGGGGCAAGGGGCGGTGATCTGGGTGTTCATCGCGGAAGTATTTCCAGACAAGCATCGCGCTGAAGGGCAGTCTCTCGGCAGCTTTACGCACTGGATCTTCGCGGCGCTGCTGACGACCTTTTTTCCGAAGATGGTGTCTGCGTTCCCACCGGGCTGGGTCTTCGTGTTTTTCTGCGGGATGATGGTGCTGCAGCTTGTGTGGGTGCGGCTCATGGTGCCGGAGACGAAAGGTGTGCCGCTGGAAGACATCGAAAAACAGCTCGGCATCGGGTGATCCGCGGTGCATTGATTGCCCGTTCATGATTCTTCGTTCTATTTTTATCTTTCTCGCCTTGATCGGCACGGCTGCGGCAGACATCTCCAGCCTTGCTGAACTGGCCCAGGCCGCCACGCAGAGTGGGCAGCAGGTGAAGATGAAGCCGGGGACATACCGGCTGGCTGAATTTATTCCGGCGGGGACCATCCCCGAGCGGCGGAAAAGGGAGCAGTGGCAGTTCATCACCTTCAGCGGCAATGACAACACGTTCGACCTGGAGGGTGTCGTCATCGAGCTGGACACGGCGCTGCGTGAAAAGCTGCACTCGCCCATTCACACGGATGAGTTTTTGATCAGCGGAAAGAACAACGCGCTCAAAGGACTGACCATCACAAGCCTGGGCAAAGGCACCGCGTTTGCCGGTGCGGTGCTCGGTGTCACGGGCCAGGGAAACACGTTGCGTGACTGCACGATCCACGTGGAAGGCTCCAGCCCGTATGGGTATGGCGATCTCTTTGGCAAAGGCGGGCGCAAGCACTGCGGCGTGCACATCACCGGCAGCCGCTCGCAGTTCATTGGCTGCAAAGTTTTCCAAAAGGCTTTTGGCCATGGCTTCTACCTGCAGGAAAACTGCGATGACGTGCTGTTCGAAAACTGCCACGTGGAAGGCGTGATGCGGCGCACGGACGAGATGCTGGCCGAGACATCTGGAATTGCATTTGAGCGCAAGTTCATGAGCGAAGTCATGAACCGCAGCGGCACCAAGCGCATCCAGCCCGGCTACATGAAGGCGCTGAGCGAGGATGCCTTCCGCACCTACACCACGCACCGCGGGCTCGTGTTTAGGAACTGCAGCGCGAAAAACATGCGCGGCGGTTTTGAGCTTCGCACCAAGACGGCACCGAAGCTGGAGAATTGCAGCGCCACGGGCTGTGAGCGTGCGTTTTGGGTTTCGACCGGAGCGGTACTGACGAAGTGCAAGGGAGACGCGCAGTTTGGCCCGCTGCTGTATGTGGAAGGCGACAAGGCCAAGGTGGATGTGCAACTGCTTCCCACCGAAGGGGACAAGGTGAACGTGCATGACATCGCCGCCATCTATGGCAGCGACAACGAGGTGACGATCACCGCGGAGGGCCGGCGAGCGCATGCGCTGCCGATTCTCGTGGGCTTTACACCACCCAGCATGGGTGAGAACGCGACGGCAGGCAGCGAGCGGACTGCACGGGGGCTGATCCTGCGCAACGAGACAACCATGCCTGTCGTCATTGGTGCGAAGGCGGAGAAGTGTCAGATTTTCACGCAGGGACCGGTGCAGGAGAACAAGGGCAGGGACATCGTGATTAAGGCCAACTGACCACCGCATGAACCGCATTGTTCTTCTTTTCAGTCTGCTGCTCGTGTGTCCGCTGGCCGGCGCAGAGTATCAGTGGTCCGTTCCGATGCCGACTGTGATCAGCAAAGAGACGCAGGGACCGCCGCGTGCTTTTCTGTGGATCCCGCCGACGTGCGAACGGGTGCGTGGCGTGGTGCTGGCGCAGCACAACATGCTGGAGATACCGGTGTTTGAGAGCGGGGTGTTTCGGCAAGTGATGGCGGAGCTGAATTTTGCCATCGTGTGGATCACACCGCCTTTCGGTGGCAGTGGCAAACTGGATGCGGCAGATGCGGCTGGCTTTGAAACTCTGCTGCGCGATCTGGCTGAGAAATCGGGCTATGATGAACTGGCGACAGCGCCTGTGGTGCCGCTGGGGCATTCGGCCATGGCGGAGTTTCCGTACCTGTTTGCGGCACAGCTTCCACAGCGCACGCTGGCGGCCATTTCTTTGAAGGGCGCGTGGCCGGAGAAGCAGCCATGGATTGAAAGATTTGCCGCGTCTGGCGTGCCGCTGCTGCTGGTGAGCGGCGAGTATGAATGGGCGGACGAGCGCGCGGGCAAGGCGCAGGCGTTTCGGAAAAAATACCCGGCGGCACCGCTGTCGATGCTGGCCGATGCGGGTGGCGGGCACTTTGATCATCATGAATCCATGATCCGCTTCATGGCAGACTACATCCGTGCGGCGGCGCGACATCCCGAACGGCCGGTGGATGCGACTCGGCAGGGCGTGCTGGTGGACCGCTGGCGCATGGACAAACCTCCACGGCAGAACCCCACGGATACGTTTTGGTGCTTTGATGAAGAGCAGGCCAGGGCCACGGAGCGCCTGCAGGGCACCTATGCTGGCAAGGAGGCACAGCTTCTCGGCTACAAGCAAAATGGTCGGCTCGTGGAGCAGGTGAACGGGACGCACCAGCAGGTGACTCTGCAGTGGCTGCCTGAGGGCGATGGCTTGACCTTCAAACTCGAAGGCGCATTTCTCGATGCCGTGCCTGCGGGCCGGCCCGAACGCTGGACAAAGCTCAAGGCAGGCGACGCTGTGTCACATCCGGACAGCCGCGATCTCATCACGATTTCACCGATTTGCGGGCCGGTGGAAAAGATCAGCGCCGACACCTTTGCGCTGCGGTTTGACCGCCTAGGTTTTGACAATAGCGCGCGTGGTTATGAAATCTGGCTTCAGGCCGAGCACCCCGGCGATGCGCGCTTCAAACGGGCGGTGCAGCAGGCCGTTCTGCACGTCCCGCTGCGCAATGCCGAAGGCAAAGCGCAAAGCATCGAGTTTGAGCCGATTGGCACGGACCTGAAGCTGCGTGCGCGATCAAGTGCGGGTGAGAAGGTGCGCTTCTATGTGCGCGAAGGTCCGGCAGGGATTGTCGGAGATGAACTGCGACTCACGCCGCTGCCGCCACGCGCGAAGAGGCCGGTGGAGATCACCGTAGTAGCCTGGCAATGGGGCCGCAGCATCGAGCCGAAAGTGCAAACGGCGAAGCCGGTGATGCAAAGCTTCCGCGTGCAGCAGTGAGGTTTTGAAAAACAATCGGATGAAGCAGCAACCAATTCCGATGTGGGTGGTTTGAGCAGCATCTTCTTCATCCCCCATGAGCACCCTCACCCATTCTTTTCACATCCCGCTGAGCCGCCGCAGGCTGCTGCACAGCCTGCTTCTCACCACCGGCGGAATCATCACGAGCAGCGTGTATGCGGAAGCGCTGACGCTCACTCCGCGTGCAACGGAGGGGCCTTATTATCCTGATCATCTGCCACTGGATCAGGACAATGACCTGACGATGATCACCGGTGGCAAAGCGCCCGCGAGCGGCGTCGTGACGGAGTTCGGCGGCCGTTTGCTGAATGTGGATGGCAAGCCTGTGCAAAACGCGGTTGTCGAGCTCTGGCAGGCCGACAACAACGGCTGCTACATCCACAGCCGCGGAGCGCAGCAGGGAAAAGAAAAAGATCCGCAGTTCCAGGGCTTCGGGAAGATCGAAACGAATGCGAAAGGCGAGTACCGCTTCCGCACCATCAAGCCAGGCCTCTACACCGGGCGCACCATTCACTATCACATCCGGGTGAAGCAAAATGGCAGGAGCATGCTGACCACTCAGCTGTTCATCGCGGGCGTGCCGCAGAATGACCGCGATGGCATCCTGCGCAGCATGGGCACGGAGGAGCAGCGGCTTTCCGTTATTCGTGAGTTCAAACCGATGAGCGCGGACAGCAAGGAACTCGTGGGCACCTGGGACATTGTGATCGGCAGCACACCGGAAGATGCGGAGCGCGGCGGTCGTGGACCTGGCGGCCCCGGAGGACCGCCCCCACGCCGACGTGACAGCGCGGAAGTGAGTGATCGTGACATCAAGGAAGCCCTGTTTGGGCCATCATTCTAACCAAGCCTGACGGTGGTCATCTGCGAGGAGCTGCTCCACGAACCGGGGCAGCTCCGTAGCCACGGGGCCGATGACGCGTTCGCGGAACTGTCGTGAGATTTCCGTGCTCTCGATGTTGAACTCCACAAGGCGGCACGCTGGGTTTCGCGCCGCCTCACGCGTGAAACCGGCGGCGGGGTAAACGACGCCGGAAGTGCCGATGCAAAGGAAGATGTCCGCGCTGTGAAGGGCGGTGGTGATTTTTTCCAGCTCAAAGGGCATCTCGCCAAACCAGACGATGTGAGGGCGCATGCCGCCGATTTCGCCACAGGCGCGGCATCGGGTACCGGACGACATCTCCTTGCTCCAGAATAGAACTGCATTGCAGCATTCGCAGCGAGCTTTGAGGAGTTCTCCGTGCATGTGGATGAGTTTTTCACTGCCGGCGCGTTCGTGCAGGTCGTCCACGTTTTGGGTGACGAGCAGGAATTTTCCTTCCCACTCCCGCTCGAGACGTGCCAGCGCAAGGTGCCCCGCATTGGGCTTTACCGTATTCAAGGCAGCACGCCGCAGATTGTAAAAGCGGTGCACGAGTTCGGGATCACGCGCAAAACCCTCGGGCGACGCCACCATCTCAATGTGATGCCCTTCCCAAAGTCCATCCGCCCCGCGGAAGGTGGGCACGCCGGACTCGGCGGACATGCCTGCGCCGGTGAGGATGACGATGTTTTTTTCATTGTTCATTTTTTGGGCTGCCGCTGCCTGACGCATTCAAACAAACACACGCCTGTGGCGACGGAGACATTGAGGCATTCGACTTTGCCGCCCATGGGGATCTTGACGAGGAAGTCGCAGTGCTCGCCGGTGAGGCGGCGCATGCCGGGGCCTTCTGCACCCATGACGATGCCGATGCCTCCTTTGAGGTCGAGATCGTAGAGGCTCTTGGTGGCTTCATCGGCAGTGCCGACGAGCCAGATGCCGAGCTCTTTCAGCTTGTCCATGGCACGGACGAGATTGGTGACGCGGATGAGGGGAATGTTTTCCGCACCGCCGCAGGCCACGCGCACGACGGTCTCGGTGATGGGCGCAGTTTTGTCCTTGGGCATGATGACGGCGCAGACGCCGGCGGCATCGGCGGTGCGCAGGCAGGCGCCGAGATTGTGAGGGTCCTGCACGCAGTCGAGGATGAGGACGAGGGGGCTTTCCTTGCCTTCGAGAATGGCGGGGATGTCTCCCTCCTCATAGATACGCACCTGGTTGTCTGAGCGGGCGTGGCGGTTCTGGCGGGCGACGGGTTGTTCGGGGCGGTTCGGGCGCATGTGTTTCCGGACAGTGCGCTGAGAATGCGATTTGGCAAAATGATAGAAGCGACAGCTTGCAGGCTGTGTGAAGTGACTGGAGGAATTTAGGATGAAGACTTTTTTCAAGCGCTGGTGGCTGCGATTCGCCGTTCTGGTCGCACTGGGGCCTGCCATCGTCTTTGGCTGTGAATGGTGGGTCGCGAAGCGGTCTGAGGGCCGGTGCTTTGGTGATGCGAGAACAACTCCCGACGCCCCTGTGGCGGTGGTTTTGGGCACCGCCGCCCATGTGGCGGGAGGGTGGAACAACTATTTTTTCAAATACCGGATGGAGGCTGCGGCGGCGCTCTACAAAGCGGGCAAGGTCAAAGCGCTGATCGTCAGCGGTGACAACGGCACGCACAGCTACGATGAACCCACGGACATGAAGCTGGCGCTGATCAAGCTGGGCGTGCCGGAGGGAAAGATCGTGTGTGACTACGCGGGATTTCGCACGCTGGACTCGGTGGTGAGAGCCCGGGAAGTCTTCGGGCAGCAGCGTGTGATATTCGTTTCACAGAGATTTCACAATGCGCGCGCCATTTACCTGGCACGGGCGTTTGGGATCGAGGCCTACGGATTGAATGCGAAGGATGTGCCGCTGAAGCTGTCCGTGAAGACCTTTCTGCGGGAGAAGCTGGCC
Source organism: Prosthecobacter sp. (assembly GCF_044222565.1). Taxonomy (GTDB): domain Bacteria; phylum Verrucomicrobiota; class Verrucomicrobiia; order Verrucomicrobiales; family Verrucomicrobiaceae; genus Prosthecobacter. The sequence continues at coordinate 271,538 of NZ_JBGANA010000008.1, read as the reverse complement.
TGCGTGAAAGCGGTGCTGGACGTGAACCTGCTGGGCACGCAGCCGAAGTTTCTCGGCGAGAAGGTGGCGGTGCCGCTCGACTAACGTGCGCCTACAGCCAGACGGTAAGAGCGCGCCGAAGATCAGCGCTCGGCATGACGCGGAAGCTTTCGTCGAGCTCAAGCCGGGCTTTGTAGCCGTTTTGAGATATCTCCAGGAAGACAGGCAGTGTGCCAGGATGCGCTAGCAGCACCTCCTGGATGCGTTCGAGGTCGGTTTCGTCGTGCTGCTTGGTGTTGAGTTTCAAGACGACCGGCTTGGGCGGAGCAGGCGGCTTGGGCGGCGGTGGCAGAGAAGGATCGGGATCGCTGGCGTTGCGCGGTTTGGCAGCCTTGGGCTTGAGAGGCACAGCGCCATTGAGGGTGACGCGATTGCCGTCTGTCTTTTGATCTTTGCTGACACGCACACGCAGGGCGAGCACGGCACCATTGGCGAGCACGTCCTTGAGCTTTTCGTAGTCGTCGCTCCAGCACATCATTTCCACCTGGCTGGTAAAGTCTTCAAACCGGAAGGTGGCGAAGGGACGGTTGTCCTTCTTCGAGTAGCGCACTTCGAGCTGGCTGAGAATGCCGGCGATGGAAATGGTCTGCGCTTTTTCCTTGGTGTCGATCTCCTCGATGCCGGCGATCTTGGTGAGCTTGGGAGAATCGAAATGGCCGCGGTAGCTGTCGAGAGGATGGCCGCTGACGTAGAAGCCGAGCAGCTCCTTTTCGAAGGCGAGCACTTCATCCGCGCTCCACACGGTGGCGGGAGCCGCCGCTTCGTTCTTTTTGGATTTGGGCTGCGCGAGATCGAAGTCATCAAACAGGCCGCCCTGGCCGGCTTTTTTGTCCTTCTGCATCGAGGCCGCGGAGGCGAGCACCTGCTCGAGCTTGGCAAACATGACCGAACGCGATTCCTTGGTGAAGTCGAAGGCTCCCGCTTTGACGAGAGACTCCATAAGCTTCTTGTTCACCGCGCGGTTGTCTAGGCGGGCGGCAAAATCTTCCAGGCTGGCAAACGCCCCGTTTTTTTCACGCTCGGCGATGGCTGCCTCCATGGCGCCTTCGCCAACATTCTTGATGGCACTGAGACCATAGCGTATGGCGTTTGGCTCTTCCCCTTCGGTTTCGAACCGCTCAGGAGCAAACTTGAGGGAGGATTTGTTGACGTCAGGCGGCAGCACCTTGATGTCCATCTCAAAGCATTCGCTGACGAAATTGGCGATCTTGTCGGGATTGCTGATTTCAAAGCTCAGCACCGCCGCCATGAACTCCACAGGAAAATTGGCCTTCAAGTAGGCCGTGCGATAGGTGACGATCCCGTAGGCGGCGGAGTGGGACTTGTTGAAACCGTATTGCGCGAATTTTTCGAGCAAGTCGAAGATGGAGTTCGCGAGCTTGGCCTGGATCTCGTTCGTCTTGAGGCAGCCTTCGACGAAGATGAGACGCTGGCGGGCCATCTCGGCGGCATCCTTTTTACCCATGGCACGGCGGAGCAAGTCAGCTTGTCCGAGCGAGAAGCCGGCAAGCAGGTTCGCCGCCTGCATAACCTGCTCCTGATAGACCAGAATGCCGTAGGTCTCCTTGGAGATTTTTTCCAGCAACGGGTGGGGGTAGTCCACCTTCTCCTCGCCCTTTTTACGTTTGATGTAATCAGGAATAAACTGCATCGGACCCGGACGATACAGCGCGAGAATAGCGATGATTTCCTCGATGGTGTCAGGGCCGAGCTGTTTGCAGGTGTTGACCATGCCGCCAGATTCCATCTGGAACACGGCGACCGTTTCGCCGCGTTTGATGAGATCAAAGGTCTTGGTGTCTTCGAGCGGCGCATCGGCCACTTTGAAGCCAGGGACACGTTTGTGGATCCAGTGCTCCGCTTCGTGGATGACCGTCAGCGTTTTGAGGCCGAGGAAGTCCATCTTGAGCATGCCCAGCTCTGTGAGCGGCTTCATCGCGTATTGCGAGAGAATGGCTTCTTCCTTGTCTCGCGTGAGGGCAATGAAATTGTCAAGGCGGCGGTCGCCAATGACGACACCGGCGGCGTGCACACCCGTGCCTCGCGTGAGGCCTTCCAGGAAGGTGGCGTGCCTCCAGAGTTCCTGCGCATTGCCGTCGGCCTCGAGCTTGGCGGCGAGATCGGGATTTTTCTTCACCGATTCTTCCAGATCGATGTTCAGCTCGTTCGGAATCATCTTCGACAGCGCGTCGCTGTCGCCGTAGCTCCAGCCGAGCACACGACCGACGTCACGGATGACGGACTTGGCGCCCATGGTGCCGAAGGTGATGATATGGCAGACGCTGAGGTCGCCGTATTTTTCGCGGACGTATTGAATGACTTCCGGACGGCGCGTCTGGCAGAAGTCGATATCGATATCGGGAGGGCTGACACGCTCGGGATTGAGGAATCGCTCGAACACGAGCTCGAAGCGGAGCGGATCGATGTCAGTGATGCCGAGACAAAAGGCGACGAGCGAGCCTGCGGCGGAACCACGACCCGGGCCGACAGGGATGTCATGCTCACGGGCCCAGTTGATGAAGTCCCAGACGATGAGGAAATAACTGGTGAAGTTCTTTTCCTTCAGCAGGGCCAGCTCCACCTCCATGCGATGATGCAGCACCTCGTCATTGAGCGCGCGATCGCGGCCGTAGCGGCGCTCCAGGCCCTCCACGGTGAGGCGACGCAGATACTCATTGCGGTCCCCGCCATCCGGCATGGGATACTGCGGGTAGCGGTCAATGCTGGTGGAGTCGAGATGGATCTTCAGGTCACAGCGCTCGGCGATTTCGAGCGTGGCATCGCAGGCCTCAGGCACCTCGGAAAAGAGGGCGCGCATTTCCTCGGCGGTCTTGAAATAGACCTCCGGAGAGTAGGTCATGCGGTTCTGATCGTAGATGCTGGCGCCGGTGCCGATGCAGATCATGATGTCGTGGGACTCGTGATCGCTGCGGTTGAGGAAATGCACGTCGTTGGTGGCGACGGTCTTGAGGTTGTACTGCTTGCCCCACTCGATCATCTGGCGCGCGCTTTTGCGCTGGGCCTCCATGTTGTGGTCCTGGATTTCGAGGTAGAAATTCTCAGGGCCGAAGATATCGCGGAATTCCAGCAGGCTCTTTTCCGCCTCGTCCTTGCGGTCGGAGAGGAGGAGTTCATTGATCTCGCCATTGATGCAGCCGCTGAGGCAGATGAGGCCCTTCGAGTACTCGCGCAGGGCGTCTTTGTCCACGCGGGGCTTGTACCACTGGCCTTCCAGATGGCCTTTGGTGATCAGCTTGGAAAGGTTTTCGAAGCCTTCATTGCTGGCGGCCAGCAGCGTGAGGTGGGAGGAGCGCTTGCGTCCCGCGACTTCATTTTTGTCCATCATGGAGCCGGGGGCCAGGTAGGCCTCGCAGCCGATGATGCTCTTCACCTTGGCCTTTTTCGCGGCCATGTAGAAGTCGATGGCGCCGAAGAGATTGCCATGGTCGGTCATGGCCACGGCGGGCATGTTCAGCTCCTTCACGCGCTTCATCAGTGCGTCAATGCGCACTGCGCCGTCTAGCAGCGAGTATTCGGTATGAAGGTGGAGATGGACGAAAGAATCTGACATGCGGCGGGGGATAGGATTAACCCCGCTTGGAAGGCATGAAAGAGCTAGTTTTTCACAATTTTTCCGCCCCAGGTTTGCGGTGGGCACGGTGATAGTGGCGGTAGTGGCTGAGCAGACGCCAGCCAACGATGACAAGAATGCAAACTACCGACAGAGCAATGATGAGATAGACCTGATGGCCCTGCTGCTGAGGGGCCGCCTCAGGGCGCGTGGCGGCTGGGCGCACGACGGCTGGGCGTGCTGCTACATCTGTTGTAGCCACCACAGCCTTGAGCTGAAAAGGAGGACTGATCTCCCCCCCAAAGACCACCCGGGGGCGCAGCTCGGATTCCCCCCTCTGTTTTTGCAGCAGGATCAGGGGTATGGTGGCAGCTTTTGAGTAGTCGACTTGGAAGGTCTTGGCGCCTGGAGGCACCTGTCCGCTGGCAGTGGCTAGAAGGTGCACCTCCTGGGTTTCAGCATGGAGCGGCGTGTTGTCGGCTCCGTCCATGGCCTGAATTTCAAAGGCTGGAAGGGCAGTTTTTTGGCCGTTGAACATCAGCGCCAGGGTGCTGACGAGGTACTCCCTTGCCTTTTCATGGGTCACGGCAACCTGCTCTGGCGTCTGCTCCCGGTACCAGGAGGCTGGAACGGGCGGCAGTGAGGCTGGGTCGGCGGCCAGAAAGGTGCGTGGATCCACATTGATGCGCAGGGAGTAGGCTCCCGAGGAGCTGAAATCCGCTTCCACGGTCATGTTCGGCACCACGTGGGCCTGCGCCGCGCCGACGAGAAGCAGGAGCGCCGCGGTAACGGCACCCGTGAAGCGTCTGCGAGATATCCACTGCAACATGCCCCATGGTGGAGATGCCCATGTCAATCGCAAATACATCGTCATTCTGAGGAGAAAAACTCGCAGAATGAGCGCCTGATTTTCGAAGTGAAATCAGAGATGTCGAAAGAACCTGCGAAAAACCTTGTAGCTGGTTCATGACCGCGCTTGACTTGCGGCGCGTAAATTGCTTCAAAAGAGCATTCTGTTTAACACTTCATGGGAGCCGTACTAAAATCACTGGAGAAGGAACTCGAGATCACTCTCGAGGACTTCAATCTGGTCGGGCGCAGCCCTGATGCCAGCATCAGGCTGGTGGATGGCGGGGTTTCGCGCCAGCATGCCACGATCCGGCGGGACGGTCAGCTTTTCTGGGTTTCTGATCTTGGCAGCGCCAACGGCAGCTTCGTCAATGACGTGGCGGTGACCACGGCGCGTGCGCTGCGCCATGGAGACCGCGTGCAGTTCGGGACGAGCACCTTTATTTTCGACAGCCAGGAGGAAGAACGGCCGCCGAGCGAGACGAGCAATGTGAGCACGCAGTCGCTCCACACCATTGCGCTGCCCGTGAAAACGGTGCGCGCCACCCTGCTGGTGGGAGATCTGCGGAACTTCACCACCATTTCCTCGCAGCTCAGCGCCGAGGAAGTGGCCGCCATGCTGCGCGAGTGGTATGCGCAGTGCGAAAAAGTTTTGAAGACTCGTGACGCCATCATCGACAAATTCATTGGCGACGGTGTCTTTGCCTACTGGCCGGGAGATGACGTGAGTTCACGCATGAAGGCCACCGAGGCCGCCAAAATCCTCAGCAGCCCTGAAGCCAGCGAGTCGCCGAAGCGCAAATGGCTGAAGGAAAACATGAACCTGGAGGTCCACTGCCACATCGGACTGAACATTGGCGATGTGGCCCTGGGCGCCATGGGACGCGGCGTAAACACCGCCGTGGGTGAAGCCGTGAACGTGACCTTCCGCATTGAGAGCCTGACCCGCAAACTGCAGGTGCCGGTGCTCGCAGGTGCGCCGTTTTTGAATGGCTGGCCTGAAGGCCTGCAACTCTACCAAAACGCCGGCATCCATCCGGTGAAGGGGCAGCCGGATCCAGTGGAAGTCTATTCGCTGATCGACGTGCCTACGATGTCCTTTTAGCACGGGGCTTCAGTACAGTGGCCATCTCGCTCCGCCGAGATGTGCTGAAGGCGATTCAGAGAAAAATCATTTTCGAATAATCGAAACGCACCGTGCACACCCGGAACGAAGCCGTGTGCTCATCTCGCGGAGCGAGATGGCTGCTTTGCTTCGCGTTTCAGCAGATTTTGCATGTCCTCACGTGTCATGCGGTAGAGGAACCACTCGCTCATTCGCTTCGCACCCATGCGCTGCTCATAGACTTGCTGCGCGTTCACATTCCAGTCGAGTGCAGTCCATTCCACACGGCCGCAGCCGCGTTCATGCGCGAGGCCCACCACCTTTGAGAGCAGCGTGCCTCCCACACCCATCTTACGGCGCTCCGGCAGGACAAACAGGTCTTCCAAATACAGGGTCGGCAACGCCAGAAAGCTGGAGTAAGTCTCGACGAGAATCATGTAGCCGCAGGGGTCCGCGTCCTCATTTGCAAACGCCAGCCAGACCTCGATGCGAGGCTTCGCGCCGAGAGCATCCTCCACGAGACGTGCCTGAGCAGCCTCATCGGGCGGTGGCAGCTGCTCAAATTCTGCCAGTGCGATGACCAGTCTGCAGAACGCCCCTGCATCCTCCCGTGCCAGCGGGCGCAGATCGACTTTCAGGGCCGCGCTCATGCATGCAAAACGGGATCGCCAAACAACGTGAAATGCCCCGCCTCTGCGACGCGCACTTTGAATATCTCTCCGATGTGGCGCTCGGGATTGCCATCGAAAACCACGATGCGGTTGGAGCCAGTGCGGCCCGTGAGGCGCTGGTCGTTCGTTTTGCTCGGGCCTTCGCAGAGAATCTCGACCTCTTTGCCCACAAGGGCATCATACATCGGCAGGGCGATGCGGTTCACCACTCCCAGCAGGTCCTGATTGCGCTCTTCTTTGACGCGTTCCGGCACCTGGATGGCCTCCTCCATCTCCGCCGCGGGTGTGCCGCGGCGCTTGGAATAGCGAAACACGAAGGCGTTGTCGAACTTGATGTCCTCAAACATCTTCCGCGTCTCCAGATAGTGCTCCTCCGTCTCGCCGGGAAAGCCCACGATCACATCCGTGGTCACCGCGATGTCCGCGCGCGCTTCACGGATGCGCTGCACAAGCTCGGTAAACTTGGCCGTGGAATATGGCCGGTGCATGCGCTTCAAGATGGCATCGCTGCCGCTTTGCACCGGAAGATGCACATGCTCGGCAAGTTTGGGCAGATAGGTGAAGGCCTCGATGAGATCCTTCTTGTAGCCGATGGGATGCGGGCTGGTGAAGCGAATGCGTTTGATGCCGGGCACCTCATGCACCGCCTCCAAAAGCTGCACAAAGGGGCTCTTGCCATCCACCGCCGGGAATTCATGCCTCCCGTAAAGATTCACAATCTGCCCCAGCAGGGTGACTTCCTTCACGCCTCGATCCGCAAGGCGTTTCACTTCTTCGACAATATCCGCGATGGGCCTGCCGCGCTCGCCGCCGCGAGTGTAGGGCACGATGCAGAAGGTGCACTTCATGTTGCAGCCCTGCATGATGCTGACAAAGGCGCTGGCCTGCCTCTCCTTCAGCGTGTGGTCGCGGATGGTGTTTTGCGAGGCGGCTTCTTCTTCGACATCGACGATGGAGAAGCGCTCGTCATCCATCTGCTTCGCCTCCTTGGCGCGGATGATCTCATCCACGTAGTCCACCACGCGGTGATATTTCTGCGTGCCGACCACGAGATCTACATTGGCCTTGTCCACCAGCTCGCTGCCGCGGCTCTGCGCCATGCAGCCCATGAAGCCGGTGACCAACGGCGTGCGCCGCCGCCGAACCATGCCCATTTTCCCCAGCGCCTTCTGCTCCGCCTGGTCGCGCACGGAGCAGGTGTTGATGAGCACCACATCGGCGTCCTCATCCCGCGCCGTCATGGTATAGCCGCGCTCGACGAACATCTGCGACACCTGCTCGGTGTCGCGTTCGTTCATCTGGCAGCCGTAGGTTTTGATGTGGACGCGTGGCATTGGGATTGGGGGGTCGGGAGAATACCCCTTCCCGCCCAAAACACAACCTTAAGGCGCTATGGCCCCGCCCGGGTTCAGCCCTTGATCTCAAAGATGGCCTCGACTTCCACGGCCGCGCCGGTGGGAAGCTGGGCAAAGCCCAGGGCGCTGCGGGCGTGGTACCCGTCCCCTTCCTTGCCGAAAATCTCGTGCAGCAGGTCGGAGCATCCGTTGATGACGAGATGCTGGTCGCTGTATTCCAGGGTGGAGTTTACGCAGCCGAGCACCTTGATGACCTTCAGGCCGTCCAGGGTGCCGTGGGTGTCCCACACGGAGCGCAGCACCTTCTCAGCGCAGTTCTTGGCGGCCTTGTAGCCGTCTTCCGTGGAGACGCCGGCGCCGAGCTTGCCCTTCAGATCACTCACATGGCCGGAGGTGAGGAGCTGATTGCCGCTGCGGATGCAAAGGTTCAGGTAGGCGGGCGGCTGCTTGGTGAAAACGAGGCCGAGGGATTCTGCTTTTTGCTGGGGTGTCATGGTGGAAGTGAGAAGTGGATGCAGAATACGATTTGAAAAACGAAAACTGGCAATCCGTGGTGCTCTTCTGCCAATATCTTCGCCATGCGCCTCGCCCTCTTTCTGCTCATCCTCACCGTTTCAGCCAGTGCCGTACTGCCTGAACTCAAAGTCGCCGCGGATCACCGCCATTTGGAGACAGCCGATGGCAAGCCGTTCTTCCTCCTCGGCGACACGGCGTGGGAACTCTTCCACCGCCTGACACGCGAAGAAGCGGAGCTGTATTTGAAAAACCGCGCCGCCAAAGGATTCAACACCGTCCTCGCCGTGGCGCTGGCGGAGTATGAGTTTGACCAGCCCAATGCCTATGGCGAGATGCCGCTGGAAAGCAACGACCCGACAAAACCACGCGAGGCCTACTTCCAGCACGTGGATTGGATCGTGAACAAAGCTGAATCCCTCGGCCTCTACACCGCCCTGCTGCCGACCTGGGGAGACAAGTGGAACAAGAAGTGGGGCAAAGGCCCGGAGATCTTCACCCCGGAAAACGCCGCCACCTACTGCGAGTGGCTGGCGAAGCGCTACAAGGACAAACCCATCATCTGGATTCTCGGCGGCGACCGCTCCGTGGATAACGACGCGCAGCGCGCCATCATCCGCGCCATGGCTGCCGGTTTGATAAAAGGCGACGGCGGCAGGCACCTCATCACCTTTCATCCCAAGGGCGGTGCCAACTCTTCCGACTACTGGCCGGACGAACCCTGGCTGGACTTCCACATGTTTCAAAGCGGGCACGCCCAGCGTGCCAAGGCCAACTATGACATGAACGCGAAAAACCTGGCCCTCCCCGCGCTCAAGCCCACGCTGGATGGCGAGCCCTGTTACGAAGACCATCCCGTGCGCGGCCTCATGAAAGACAAGAAGCCCACCGAGTGGTTCGACGACTACGATGTGCGCCGCGCCGCATGGTGGAGCGTCCTCAGCAGCGCCTGCGGCCATGTGTATGGCACGCACAGCATCTGGCAGTTTCATGATCTGACCATGCGCAAGGCACAGACGGACGCGCGCACTCCCTGGCAGCAGGCGCTGGATCTCCCCGGCGCGGCTCAGATGGGAGTGATGAAAAACTTCATCGAGGACCTCGACTGGACGAAGCTGCGGCGGAATGACTCATTCCTGTTGAACAGCCCCTCGGGCACCAATCCGCCGATGTGCGCCGTGGCTACGGATGGGAGCTTTGCGGTCGTTTATGTGCCAGATGCACAGACCACCAGCATCGCGCCCGATTTCGGCAAGCTGTCCTTCAAGCCAGCTGAAATGGAAGCCACCAGCATGGATCCAGCCACAGGCAAACCCATGGGCCATCTTTCCGCCACCGCCGGAGTTTATCTCTTCGGTGCGGCCTCTGAATGGAAGGACGCATCTGGTCAGGTCGTTGGCCGAACCAAAGACTGGGTCTTTCTTCTTCGAAAAAAGAAGCCCTGAAAAATAACTCACGCCTTCAGCGCTCCGCTCATCTGCCACATCAGCTTGTCCAGCGCGAGGCCCAGGCCATCCTTGCGCCCGTTGAGCAAACCGGCCCAGCACAGGCCCTTCGCGGTGTGCACCATGATCGTGGACGTGCCGGGCAGCGAGCCATTGTGCCACCAGTTCGGCACTTTGTTCACATTCCAGCCACGAGCGTAGCTCTCGCTCACGCCGTGCGTCATCATCGCGTGAATCGAATCCTGATTGAGCAAAAGAGGAAGCTGTGAGGCAAAGCGCACCAGATCTCCTGCGGTGGAAATCCAGCCGCCGTGTGAGTCCATCCGGGACACATTCATGATGTAAGCCGCGCCTGCCTTGGGAGTGATGTACATGACCTCCTGCGGCTGTCGGTCTGCAAGTGTATTGCCACCGATCTGCATGGATGTGATGCCGCACTTGGACAGCACCTCCTGGGTGATCACCTTGTCATACGAAAGGTTGTGCACCTTCTCCAGCACACGGCCCAGCACGCAGTAGCCGAAGTTTGAATAAGCATAGTGCTCTCCCGGTTTGTGCGTCTGCTTCTGGTTCGCCAGTGTCCACGCGATGAGTTCGGCGTGGTTCATCCCAGTTTTTTTAAACATGGGGTCATCCTTGTCATTGGCCCAGCCACCGCTGGTGTGGGTGAGCAGTTGATCCACGGTCACCGCCGCCACATCTCCACTGTAGTCGCCACCCAGGATGCCCTGCGGACCGAAGACCTTGCTGTCGGCCTTGAGCAGACCTTTTTCAATGCCCATCATCACCGCCGTGGCGGTGATTGGCTTGGAAATGCTGGCGATGCGGAACCGATGCTGTGGCGTGACAGCCTCCTTCCCCTCCTCATCCGCAAAGCCATAGCCTGCCTCAAATTCGATTTTGCCGTTTCGACCATACGCGATGCTCATGCCCTGGATGCCATGCTCCCGCAGGAAACCTTCGGCGATGCTGCGCATCTTTCCTTCCTCAGATTCAGGGGCCGCAGCGGCAGCCAGCGGCCAGGCTGCAAGGGAACTCACAAAGGCACGTCGTTTCATACGTTCCACATCACACCTTGACGCCCCGCCGCCGTCAATGAAAACATCCCGCATGCTCCGCATTCTCCTTCTGCCTGTCCTCCTTGCCCTCAGTGCCCACGCACAGACCGTGGATACCAGCACGCTCACCGGCAAGGTCGTCTGCGGCTACCAGGGCTGGTTCCGCTGCGAAGGAGATGGTGCCAACAACGGCTGGCACCACTACGCCGCAGGCAGCAAGATCCTCGAACCAGGACACGCCCACATCGAGATGTGGCCGGACGTGAGCGAACTGCCGAAAGAGGCCCGCGTGCCCACACCCTTCAAACACGCGGACGGCAGCACCGCCGAAGTCTTCAGCTCCGTGCACCCCGCCGCCATCCAGCTCCATTTCAAATGGATGCGCGACTACGGCATCGACGGCGCCTTCATCCAGCGCTTTGCCACCACCACGCGGGACAAGCGCTTCCGTGAGCCGATGGACGGGGTGCTCGCCCATTGCCAGGCCGCGGCCGCAGCCAACGGGCGCGGCATCACGCTGATGTATGACCTCAGCGGCATCAAGGAGGGCGACATTCAACTGGTGATCGACGACTGGAAACGCCTGCTCACCGAGAAGCGTCTCGATCCCAAAAGCAGCAGCTATTTCAAACATCACGGCAAACCCCTCGTGGCTTTGTGGGGCCTCGGCTTCAATGACCGCGCCCCGATGCTCGAAGAGTGGTCGCGGCTGATCACCTTTCTGGGGGATGATCCTGAATTTGGCGGCTGCGCCATCATGCTGGGCGTGCCTTACTACTGGCGCTCCCTTGAAGCAAAGAGGGACACCATCCAGGACCCCAAGCTGCATGAACTCATCGCCCGTGCAGACATCGTCAGCCCTTGGGCCGTGGGCCGCTTTGGCAAGCCGCAGGACGCCGTTAAAAACGGGGAGAAAATCCTGAAACCCGACGTCGAGTGGTGCGCAGAGCACAAGGTCGATTACCTGCCAGTGCTGTTCCCGGGATTTAGCTGGAGCAATCTCTCGAAATCACGCGGCAAGGAGGCGAAGTTCGATCAAATCCCGCGCCTGGGCGGTGAGTTTCTCTGGTCTCAGGCGCTCGCCGCCAAACAGGCCGGAGCACAGATGCTCTACATCGCCATGTTTGACGAGATGGACGAAGGAACCGCCATTTTCAAAACGGACACCCACCCGCCCGTGGGCGAAAGCCGCTTCCTTGCCGAGCCAGATCTGCCCAGCGATCACTACCTCTGGCTGACCGGCATGCTGGGCAAACTGCTGCGCGGGGAAACACCGGACACGCTGCCAAAGCGCTGAGCTGGACTCGGCCCCGGCCTCAGGACAAATCCGAGGCCAGCACCGAATTGGCCGCCCGCAGCGCCAGTTCCTTGGCCTGTGCGATCACGCGTACGGAGGTGGCGTCAAAGAGGTAGGCGTGGCAGCTCGGACACGTGATGGCACGCGTGACCACGATGGAACCGCAGCCTTCGCAGACTTTGTACTGCTCCGGATGTGTGGCGATCTTTTCAGCCTGCTTCAGACGTGAGTCTGGTTTGTGCTCATGCGCGCTCATGAAGTGATTCTACGATGCTACGACGACATTGGCCGAGTGCAACGTCGGTAATGAACAACTTGCGCTGATTTTTGCGCTTGCTTCGCGGATGTTAAGCACTCCTTAGCCCAGTCCCGCAACACTCCAGCCTTCGCGATATTTCCGCACCAGCTGGGCATTGAGCTCCGGCAGGTTCGTCACCTTCCCGGCGGCGGCGTCCCACTCGATCCAGCCTCCCGGATTTCGCTCCGCCAGAACCCCAAGAAGCACGGCCTCTGTGAGCGGGCAGCCGTAGGTGGGCAGGTCCGCAGCGGCCTTCTCCCCCTTCATGCAGGCGTCCACCCAGTCGGTGTAGTGATTCGCGATGCGGTTCTTCGGGTAGGCAAAGCCGGTGAACTTTTCCTCCGGCACCAGCCATGGGCGCTGAGAGTGCGGTTTAAAGATGCCGCCGTTTTCCCCGATGAAAAAGATGCCGCTCGGCGTGTCCTTGGTTAGCACGCTGGGCTTGATGACGCGGGCATCATACGGGTAGCCGCCATCGGTCCAGGTCATCTTGATTTTGTCCCCGGAAGTCAGGGGCGTGCCGGGAAACTCAAATTCGAGATGCCGTTTCTGCGCATACAGATCTCCCTTGCTCCCTTCATCCAGGCAGCGCACCCGCGTGGGTGCCATGAGACCGAGGCAGGAGGAAACCACGTCGAAATAGTGGCAGCCCATGTCCCCCATCATTCCGACGCCAAAATCCACCCACGAGCGCCACATGGAGGGATGATAGGCCCCGTCGAGGAACGGCACTTCATTCGCCACACCCAGCCACAGGTTCCAGTCCAGATTTGCCGGCACTGGATCGGCCTGCGCCTTGCGCTCTGTCACCTTGGGCCACCAGCTGCTCTTTTTGTTCTCCCAGCAAATGACCTCCTTCACCTTCCCAATGGCCCCGCTTTTGATGAGATCGACCGCCATCAGGGTCTCAATGGTGGAATGTCCCTGCGTACCCATCTGCGTGGTCACCCCCGCCTTGGCCGCCTCTGCCCCGAGAATCCGCGCCTCGTGGATGTGATGCGTCAGCGGCTTCTGCAAATACACGTGCTTCTTGGCCCGAAGCGCCGTCACCGCCATGGCCGCATGCATGTGGTCCGGCGTGCCGATCGTCACCGCATCCACCGTGTCTCCCAGCTTGGAAATCATTTCACGATAGTCCCGAAACACCGCAGCACCCTCCAGCCTTTTCGCGGCATCCGGGTCCTGCAGTTCCTTCCGGCGGGTCGCATGGCCACCCTGAGCGATTTCCAGCGTCTTCGAGTCCACATCACACATGCCCACCAGCCGCACCTTCGGGTGCTGCAGCACGCTCATCATCGTCACGGCTCCCATCCCGCCGACGCCGATCGAGGCCACCTGAAACATCGAGTTCGGCGACTTCGCGCTAAGGATGGCAGGCGCGGAAACAGAGGCCGTGGCGGCGAGAGACTTCTGGAGAAAGTGGCGGCGGTTCATGAGGGGGATGGGAACGCCAGTCTTGGCTGAACTCTGTCACCCATCAGGCCCTCACCTCCCCGCCACACCCGCCGGCTTCCGGATTTTCATGAGGATCGGAAAGCTCGTCTGCAAGCCCGCACTGTCGTGCTCGTTGCGCGCGGAGCTGAGGGCGGCGTGGATGAGCTTGTCCTGATCCTGCACCCAGTTCGCGGCACGGAAGAAAATGGGGCGCTCGTTTTCCTTTTCGCGGATCTGTACGCCATTGAGCCCGATGTCATCCACGATCACGCCATGAGGCAGGCCGTGCACATCCAGGTTGAGGATGCCGTCATTGCCCATGCGCACGGCGCGGATCCAGGCCTTCACCGTCTGTCCTGGAGCCAGGGTGATCTCCAGAGGCTTGGTCTCATCCTTGATCTCCCGCATCACCGCCTTGCCGCCAATATCGGGCTCCATGACAATGATGAACTTCGGCGCAGCACCCAGCGTCACCTTGCCAAAGGTTCCGGCATCATGGGTGAGCGCCTTCGACCTGGCAGTGATCTTGACCTTGCTCCAGTCGGCATCTGCAGCCGCATCCGGCGCCGCATCCGGCGCCGCATGCAGGCTGCCGCTGATCAGGTCATGCCCGGCCTCGATCACGATGGGCGTGGAGGCATAGTACCCCGGGGGAAGACCCGTGATCTCGATCTGAATGGGATCCTCAAAGCCATCCACACGCTCGGCGCGGAAAGAGAAGCCGATGGAGGCACCGGGCATCACGGTGGGATTCATGCCCGCAAGCTTCACGCTGAAATCTGGCGCGGGCTGGCGGATGGTGAGCGCATAGACGTAGCGCTCGCCACCCCAGCCGCGGGTGTCAGTGACTTTGATGATGTACCGGCCGTCAGCGGGTGCCGTGAAGGTGAGTCTTGAATCACTGCCCAGCTTGCGGTCACCGCTGTCGTCATTGCCATAGTTAAGCGAGAAGACGGGAAGACCATTCGGCACGATCTGGCTGCCGATGGGCTTTGGCTCCACGATGTAGCAGGGCTCATCCAGCGAATGTGAATTGGCCGTGGTGTCAAAATAGGCGCGCCGCTTGCCGCCGGTTGTGTAGAAGAAGCAGCCGCCATCCGGACCTCGCGGCATGCGGATGATCTTCATCACATCACCATTGAAATAAGCGAACTCGTTCAGCTCCATCTCCTCCCAGTTTTGCAGGCGGATGTCGGGGTTGTTGGCGTCCACACTGCGGAAGTTGTTATAGCTGTCGCGCACGGCCTGCAGCATCAGACGCTGCACGGGTTTGCCGTCGGCATGCAGCACTTCGATCTTTGTATCCGCAGGTGAACCCGCCATGTCCGCCAGCGTCTCGATGATCCATGTCTGTCCCTTTTTGGTGTCAAAGGCGAAGTGATCAACATCGCTGGCATTCGAGATGCACGCGTTCACCGTGGCCGGCGCAGGAATGTTTTGTGCCTTGGCGATGCTGTCATTTCCTGCCACTTCTTCGATCTGCGCCAGCTGGCTGACCCGCAGCACCGGCATGGTGCGGAAGCGCAGCGCTTTGGCATCCAGAGGTACGTTCATCATCCCTTCCTTGTCAGGCTTCATCATCACCGTGGCCTTCTCGCCAAGATGTTGGCCGATGAGGGTCACCTTCGTCTCTTTCCCGACCTGCGCAACGAGCGGCGACCAGGCGGTGACGTAGGGCAGTGAACCCAGCGTGAGGCGATAGGCGTGGTCAGCGCCGCCATCCATCGTGGTGTTGCTCACGATCACAACGTAATCGCCATCCACCGGCGCTTTCCAGGCGAGGAAAGGATCGGTGCCGCTATCGAGGCCGCGGTTCACCCCGAGCACGGTATGGTTCATGTCCATGATCTCCAGCGTGGGTGCCTTCGCCAGGCTGCCGATCTGGCCGACAGCGAGATCGAGAACCAGCTCCTGGCCTGCTTTGGCTTTGAATTGATACGCATCATGCTGACCTATCTCGGTGAGAGTACCCCAAAGGCTGGCGGGCAGCGCCGCAACGGTAACAGGGGCCGCTTTGAAAGCCGCCGCCTGGGTGATGGTGGGCGCAAGATCATCGGCGTAGATCTTCACCTTCCCGGACTCACCTGCGGCGCTCTTGAGCCACACTTCGTGTGCACCGCGCGGTACCTCGGCACTGGCAGTGAGCTTGACACGGGCCGTGGTGGGTTTGACCGAGCTTTTGATGAGCTGCACTTTCAGACCTGAATGCGAAGCCATTGCCTGAACGTCTGCAGAGAAGCCTTTGCCGGCGAAGGTTACAATCAGTTCGCCACCGATGTGCGCGGCACGTGGGGTCACACGGACGAGTTCGGGCTTTGCAGCCATGGCAGGCATTGCAGGTGCGGGTGCCACCACAACTTTGCCGGTGGTGGATTCGTAAATACTGAGGCTGCCATCAACGCGACCGGCCACGAGTTGTGCTTTGTCGGTGAAGGCGAGTGCGGAGGACCAGTCGGGCTGTTTTTCCAGCGGGATTTTTTCCGTGAGATCGGCAGTGTTCCAGATCTTGAGCGATTTGTCAGTTGAGGTTGACGCGAGCAGGTGGCCGTCCATCGAAAGCGCGAGGTTCAAGATGCCGCCTTCATGCGCAAAACGGCTGGTGATGATCTTGTTGGTGCCCTCTTTGGCATCGGCGCTGATGTTCCACTGCCGGATGCGGTTGTCCCCGCCGGCGGCAAAGAGGTGCTTGCCATCCGCGCTGAAGACCACGCTCGTCTGTTCCTTCGTTGGCTGTGAAAGCGTGTCGAGCCGCTGGCCCGCCGGGATACTCCACAGCTTCACCGTGCGGTCCGCACTGGCGCTTGCCAGCACCTTGCCATCCGGGCGGAATGAGAGGCCGTTCACCGCACCATTGTGCCCTTTCAGCAGCGCGATCTCCTTGCCCGTGGCCGTGTCCCAGAGCCGGATTTTCTGATCATACGCTCCCGTGGCGATCAGCTTGCCATCTGGCGAAACCGCCAGCGCATACGCCGCGTCCAGGTGTCCCTCAAACGACTGCAGCGGCGCGCCATCGCTCGTCTTCCAACTCTTCACAATGCCCACGATGCCCGCTTCACCACCGGCGGCATATACCGTCGCGCCATCGGGTGAAAACGCGACCGCATTGGCCTTGCCCTTGATGCCCGTCAGTTTGCGCACCACCGCCCGCGTCACTGGATTGAGCAGCTCGACCTCGCCATAGCGGCCCACGGCGATGAACTGGACTTTCGGTGAAAACGCCACCGCCTGCACGGCATGTTTCGGCGCCACCGTCGGTTTGATCTGTGGCGTAATGACCTCGCGCGGCATCGGCTTCGCTTCCGCCACCATCGGACCCTTCGCCCCCGTATTGATCCAGGCTTTGATCAGCGCAATCTCCTCCGTCTTCAGCTTCTCGCGCTTTCCCGGCGGCATGAATTCATTCTTCCCGCCACGGCCTGAATGCCCCTCAAGGAACTTCACCAGCATCGAGTCATTGGCTTTGCCCGCAACAACGGCCAAGCCCTCCTTGCCGCCCCTCATCAGGTTCGCAAACGTATCCAAACGGAACTCGCCATCCGCATCCGTATCATCATGGCAGTCGATGCAGTAAGTATCCCAAAGGGGGACAATCTGCTTCGTGTAGTCCACGGTCTGGGCGTGGGCGGTGGCAACAAAACCCACCAAAAAGAAGAAAGAACGGGTGAAATTCATGAGACGTTCCTATCAGTGATTAAACAAAAACTCCTTTGAACTCATCAGGCCCCAGAAGATGTCCTCCAGGGTGGTGCGGCGGTCATCGGCTGAGGCTTGGGCCAGCATGTCGGCCGCCTTGGTGGATTCACGTTCGGTGGGCAGGCGCGTCAGCGCGATGAGGTAGGCTTCCTCAACAATCTTCTCGTTGCTCAGCTTGCCAGCCAGCAGCGCATCGAGGCGGTTGTCCTTCTGCGCCAGCTTTTGATTGAGCGTGTCCCCGTTCGCGATGTGCAGAGCCTGCGCCATGCTGGGCTCATTCGTGCGCTCGCACTCGCAGGTGGCCACGCGGTCGGCGCGACCGAAGCTCTTCAAGAAGTAGCTGGCGATGTTGCTGTCCGGAAGCTGCAGCGCACGAAAGCCCATCGGGTAACTCTCGCTGGTGCCGCGGTTGGCGTTGCGCTTGTCGATCTTGAAGGTCGTGGGGGCAGCTGTCACCTGAGATACCGTGTCCAGCAGCACCTCCGCCTTCAGACGGCGCGGCACGTAGTGCGAGCCGTAACGGAGATCCGTGATGTTCTCCGGCTGCGTGACGCTACTGCGCTGATAGGTTTCGCTTTGCAGGATGGCGCGCATGAGTGCCTTCAGGTCAAACTTCGCATTCACCAGCTGTTCGCATGCGGCGGCAAAGAGCGGCTCGTTGCTGGCAGGATTCGTCACCCGCAGGTCATCCACGGCCTCGACCAGTCCGGAGCCAAAGAAGTTCGCCCACACACGGTTCACGATCGCACGCTGGAAGAGCTTGTTATCGGCACCCGTGAGCCACTTTGCCAGCGGCACGCGGCGGTCTTCGGTGGAGGTCATCGAGACAGCCGTGGTGACGTCCAGAGGATGCGGTGCCTGCGGCTTGCCCGTAAGCGGCTGCACCAGTTCGCCATCAGCGGCGGAGAACAGCACGCGTTCATCGGCCTGCGCGCCATTCTTCGTGCGCACACGGGAGAGCATGTTGGCAAAGGCGAAGTACTCGTTGTTCGTCCACTTCTCCATCGGGTGGTTGTGGCACTTGGCGCAGGCGATGGATGTGCCGAGGAACGCCACGCTGATCGTCTCCGCACACTTGGTCGGCTCGTCGTTCAGGATGAAAAAGTTACCCGCGCCGTTTTCCAGCGTGCTGCCGGTCGCGGTCAAAAGATCACGCACCATCACATCCCACGGCGTATTGGCAGCCACATTGCGGCGGATCCAGTTGTAGTAGGACCACATGGCCTGCGGCATGAGCTTGTCGCCATTGACCAGCAGCAGGTCGCTCCAGCGGTGCGACCAGTAATCGACAAACTCAGGCCGTTGCAGCAGCGCCTCGATCATGCGGTCACGTTTGTCCGCGCTCTTGTCCGCAAGGAAGGCACGGGTCTCTTCCAGCGAAGGCAATACGCCAATGGTATCCAGAAACGCACGGCGCAAGAACTCATGATCCTCCGCGCGTCCTGATGGCGGAATGTTCAGCGCGCGCAGCTTCGTCAGCACCTGCTCGTCGATGAAATTGCGTGGCTTCATCTGCGCAAACGCCGCCTCATCTACCTTGCCGTCATTCGGAACAATGATCGTTGAAACCGACAGCCGGCTTAAATACCACGCACTGATGGCTGTTTCACCGCGCCCAGTCGTTTTGACCACTCCCTGCTCATCCACGGTGGCCACGCTGGCATTCACGCCGTTGTATTTCGTCCACCGCGTCACGTCCTCGCTGTGGCCGTCGCTGAATTTCGCGGTCACCTTCAGCTTCAGCGTCGTTCCAGGCTTCGTCACCATCTGCTTCGGTTCCACATCGAGCGCGGTGATCAGCGGATCACTCGCCTTCGGCCCCGGCGCACCCGCGGCGATCCAGTCGGCGATGGCCTTGTACTCCGGAGAGTTCACCTCAAAACGCTTGTCCCCCTTGTGCGGCACCGCCTTCACGGCCTTCAGCAGCAGCAGGCTGCGCGCCGGATCTTCCATCGTGAGCCGCCGACCATTCGCGCTGCGCGTGACGGAAATCCAGTCGCCCTCGTCATCAAATCCGCGCAGCGAAAGCCTGAAGCCCCCCTGCCCTGCGGCCGCGCCATGACAGGCTCCCATTGCGCAGCCGTAGCGCGTAAGGATGGGCTGGATGGTGTTGCGGAAGGACGGAGCCTCCGCCGCTCCTGCGGAAGAAAGAGCCGCAAAGACAATAAAGGAACGAAGCATCATGGATGAAACGTGAGATAGGTTTTGGCGGAGAGGCTGTTCGAACTACGCAAACAGCTCCTTGATCGCCTGCGTGCCGAAATCGACGACGGGATAGGGTCTGCCCTGAGGCCCGGGCAGTTCGGTGGTGAGGTCTATGCCCATGGCCTGATAAATCGTGGCCACGATCTCCTTCGGCGCGACGGGGCGTTCCGTGGGATAGCCGCCGATGTCGTCGCTCTTGCCAACAACGTGACCGCCTTTGACGCCACCGCCGGCGAAGTTGACCGTCCAGCAGTTTGGCCAATGGTCGCGGCCACCGGCAGGATTGATCTTCGGCGTGCGTCCAAATTCCGCCAGGCACGTCACCATCGTATCATCCAGCATGCCGCGCTGGAACAGATCCTCGATGAGTGCGCTGTATCCTTGGTCATACATCGGAGCTACGATGTCGCGCATGCCTTCGATGCTGGTGAAAGGCTTGGAACCGTGGATGTCCCAGGTGATCTCGCCAAACACCGTGATAAACGTGTTCACGGTGACGAAGCGCACGCCGCGCTCCACCAGCCGCCGCGCCAGCAGGCAGCTCTGGCCAAAGCGGTTCAGGCCATAGCGCTCGCGCACCTTCAGCGGTTCCTTGGTCAGATCAAAAGCCTCACGCGCCTGCGAGCTGGTCATGATGCGGTAGGCGGACTCAAAATTCGAATCCATCAGCTTCGCCTGCTCGCTGTATTCAAAATTGCGCACACTGCTGTCCACCAGTTCCCGCAGTTCACGGCGGCGCTCCAGGCGCACTTCGCCAATCTCCTTGGGCGGCAGCAAATCCGGCACCTTGAAATCCTTCACCGCAGGATCCGCATTCAGCACGAAGGGATCATAAGACTTCCCGAGGAATCCCGCGTCCTGGCCGTGCGGCATGTTGCCGCCCGTGGGACCCATCGACTCCGGCAGAATCACATGCGCGGGGAGATCGCTTCGGCGGCCTTGCAGGAACTCCAGAGCGCTGCCCACATGCGGCGTGTTCACACCACCGGTAAAAAGGCGGCCCGTCTGCATCATCTGGTGCCCGGTGTCATGCACCGCGGCGGCAGTATGGTAGCAGGAGCGCACCAGGCTGAACTTGTCCGCGATCTTCGCATGCAGCGGCAGGATTTCCGAAATCTCAAAGGCATTGCTCTTGGTGCGGATGGGCTTGAAGGGTCCGCGGATCTCGCTCGGCGCATCCGGCTTCATATCCCAAAGATCCTGCTGGCTGGGAGCGCCCAGGTTGAAGATCATGATGCAGGCCTTGTTGCTCTTTTTCGGGTCCACCTTTCCTTCGGCCCGCAGTTTGGCAAATCCCGGCATCGTCAGCCCGATGGCGCCGAGTGCGCCTGCTTGCAGGAAATCTCGACGCGTGATGCCGTCGCAATTGGTGATGGAGCCTTGGCCGGAAAACTTGAACATGGTGCGCGCGGGGTAATGGACTGCTTATTAATACGCCACTCGGGAACGCTTCTAAATGGACGATACCGCTTTGAGTTTGGCAGGTTCGGGCGCAGGACGGCTTGCCGTGCATGGCGGATTTCGCTATTTTTCAGCCCCCCATGAAGCACGCTGCGCTGTTTTTCCTCCTCGGATTGCTGATGTGCTTCACACCCTGGCTCCATGATGGCTGGTGGACGTGGATTGTCCTTTGGCTCGGCATGGACATGATCCTGCTCAGCCGCGCCTACGCACGGCGCGATGCCTCGGTGTTTGGCAAACGGGCGGATGGCTCCCTGGCACCGGCACGCGCGCTGCTCTTCCTGCCCTACCTGCTTTTCACTTGGGGAGTCTGGCGTCTCTGCCTCTTGCTTCCGGAGCCCAAAACCCACCAGATCAATGCCACACTGACGGTGGGCCGCAGGCTGGTGGGCGGGCATGAGCGCCCCGCTGGCATCACGGCAGTGCTGGACATGACCGCAGAATTTTCCGAACCCGCGTCCGTTCGAAGTGGCATTCGCTACATCGTGCTGCCGACTCTGGATGCCAGCGCACCCAGCCCCGAAGCGCTGCTGGCCACGCTGCGCACCTTGAAGCCGGACGAGCATGCGTTCATTCATTGCGCCCAGGGTCACGGGCGCACCGGCCTCGCCGCGCTGGCGCTTCTGCTGCTCCGGGGAGAGGTGCCCGGCATCGAAGAGGGGCTGGCCATGCTGCGTAACATCCGGCCCGGAATCGGGTTATCACCAGAGCAATACTCCTGTTTAATACAATGCCTCGCTCAGCTTCGTGCCCCATGACGCGGAAAGGGGCAACGTCGCCCAAGAAAGGGTGTTCAAGCCCGTCCTCCTCATGCTAGTCTGAAAATTCATCTCCATGAAAGCACTCCTCACCACCCTTTCGCTGCTGCTGCTGTCCCTCTCCGTTCAGGCCCAGACAACCGCGCCGACGCAGGCACAGGCAGACCCGAACATGCCGCAGGATATCGTGACGCAGGACGGCCTGTGGGATGGGCGCCTGAGAGGGGGCAACTACATCGTACGCTGCAATTCGATCATCGCCCTTTCTAAACACGAGTACATCTCCGATGGCGTGGCACGCGTGGTGGAGGTGAATCTGACGCTGAACTCGGCGCAGGTCGTCCGCTTTTACTTTTTGGAGCCGTATAAGCCAGACTCAGGCAGCAGCACCTTGAATGCAGGCACCCAGGCCCTGGAAAAGGCGAAGGGACTCTACGAACAGGCCGCCGGGCGTGTCTCCCAGGATCTGGTCACCCCGAAGGTGGTGAAAAACTACCCCGTCTCCACCCATGCGCACACGGTGGAGTTTTCCATCAAGGAAGAGAAGATCCTCAATTCACTCTTCGGCAGCCTGGAGCGCTCCTTCCGCACCGGCCAGGGACGCGTGTGGAAAGAGCCGACGCCGAAATAAAAAGGCTAAGACACAGGCGGGAATGCCCGCAGCACATCACACATTGAAGCGCCATTCCACGACGTCGCCGTCGCGCATGACGTATTCCTTGCCTTCGATGCGCCACTTGCCCTTCTCCTTCGCCTTCGCGTTGGAGCCGAGTTCCACGAGGTCGTTGAAATGCACGATCTCGCCGGCGATGAAGCCGCGCTCGAAGTCGCCATGAATGACACCCGCAGCCTGCGGAGCCTTCATGCCCTTCGTGATCGTCCAGGCGCGGGTTTCCTTCTCGCCAGTGGTCAGGTAGGTCTGCAAGCCCAGCAAATCGTAAGCGCCTTTGATCAGGCGTGAGACACCGCTGTCCGTGACGCCGATGTCCGCCAGGTAGGCCTTGGCCTCTTCATCGCTCAGATCGGTGAGCTCGCTCTCAATCGCAGCGCTGACCACGACGGCGGTGGCCTCATGCGCATGACGCACGTACTCGCGCACCTTGCCCACGAAGGGATGATTGTCCGGGTCTGTGGACGCGGCGGCGAGATCGCTCTCGGCGACGTTGCAGGCAAAGATGCAGGGCTTGGAGGTGATGAGGAAGAAGGACTTCAGCAGCTTGCGCTCGTCGTCCGTGCATTCCAGCGTCACGGCGGGCTTGCCGGCGTCAAAATGAGGAATGAGTTTTTCGCAGAGGGCGAGTTCGGCCTTCGCGTCTTTTTCGCCTCTTTTCGCATTCTTTTCGGCCTTGTCCTTGCGGCGCTGGATGGCGTCCATGTCGGACAGAATAAGCTCCGTGTTGATGACCTCGATGTCGGTCACAGGATCAATCGCCCCGCTGACGTGGGTGATGTCCCCATTTTCAAAGCAGCGCACCACGTGCACGATGGCGTCCACCTCGCGGATGTGGCTGAGGAATTTATTGCCCAGTCCTTCTCCCTGGCTCGCGCCTTTGACGAGACCGGCGATATCGACGAACTCAATCGCGGCAGGCACCAGCTTATGGGAGCCGGAGAGCTTCGAAAGAACGGCAAGCCGCTCGTCCGGCACGGTCACGACGCCGGTGTTCGGCTCGATGGTGCAGAAAGGATAGTTGGCTGCCTCCGCCTTGCGGGTACGGGTGACAGCATTAAAAAGGGTGGATTTGCCAACGTTGGGAAGGCCTACAATACCGGCTCTGAGCATAAGGGCCGCGAGATTAGGGCGGATTGAGAAATGAGCAAGCGGGGAGCGCAGTTCAATCCAGCCAGTTTTCAAATAGCAGGCCCGGCACTTTGGCAAAGTCCGCCGTGTTGCGTGTCCGGAGAGTGGCGCCATGTACGAGAGCGATGCACGCGATTTTCAAATCCATCGTGCCCGTCCGCACTTTGGCTTCTTTCATCTGGCGGAAGTTGCCGCTGCTCTCCATGTCCCACCGAAGAATGAGAAACCAGCGAGAAACTCGACTCGTTCGATCAACTCCGAATAAGGCAGGATCTGATCCTCGGGCAGGTGGCGTGAATGCACTGCTGCAAACAGCCCGCTAAGCTGCTCATCCACACTGATGACTGTTGTGGCGACCTCCTGCCCCGCTTGATCGAGCCTCGAAAGCAAACGCTGCCCCAGAGGCGAATTGTAGCCCAGCGCGGTTAGGTGATCGGTGTCAAGAACGAGCACAATGACTCAGAATTCCTGCTGATTTTGCTGCTCGCGATATTCACGCCCCAGACGATCCACTTCACGGGCCAGGCTTGTGTCCCGCAATTTCCCAGCAGCCTGCCGCCAGTCCTTTTTGACCGGGGTGAGCTTGAGAACAGTGCTCTGCAGTTCACTGAGCGAATGCTCCACCGAACTGAGGCGTTGTTCGAATGTGCCAGTAGTCATGCAACATTTTAAGCCGGTTCGAAGCGCTGGCAAGAATCCGTTCTCACTTGCTCTTTCCGCCGCTCCGGCGAGACTTCGCGCCCTTTTTCCGTCCCGCCATGTCTTTTGAGCTTCTCGCCACCGATTCTGCCTCCCACGCCCGCCGTGGCCGGCTGACGACGCCCCATGGCGTGGTGGAGACTCCCGTCTTCATGCCGGTGGGCACCCAAGGCACGGTAAAGGCCATGCACCCGGATGAGTTGAAGGCGCTCAATTCCCAGATCATCCTTGGAAACACCTACCACCTCTTTGTACGCCCTGGCATGGAGATCATGAAGGAGGCGGGCGGCCTGCACGCCTTCGCCAACTGGGACCGGCCCATCCTGACCGACAGCGGCGGCTTCCAGGTCTTCTCCCTGGCCAAACTGCGCAAAATCAAAGAGGAAGGCTGCCATTTCCAGAACCACCTCGATGGCACCCCCATGTTCATTGGCCCGGAGACCTCCATGGAGATCCAGGCCACCCTCGGCTCGGACGTGGCCATGCTCTTCGACGAGTGCACCCCCTACCCCTGCGAGGCCAGGGAGGCCGAGAAGAGCCTGGACCTCACCCTCCGCTGGGCCAGACGCTGCCGCACCTGGATCGATGAACACCGCCCCCAGACCGGCGGCGGGGCGCAGCAGCACTTCGGTATTGTACAAGGCAGTGTCTATAAAGAGCTGCGTGAGCGGTCCGCCCGCGAACTGGTGGCCATGGGCTTCGACGGCTACGCCATCGGCGGCCTCAGCGTGGGCGAGCCGGAGGAGGACATGATGCGCATCGCGGAATGGACCACACCCCAACTCCCGGCCAATCAGGCCCGCTACGCCATGGGCCTCGGCACCCCGCCGCAGGTCATCGAGCTGATCGCCCGCGGCATCGACATGTTTGACTGCGTGCTCCCCACCCGGCTGGCGCGAAATGGGGCCGCATTCACCCATGATGGCCTCATGAACCTGCGAAATGCCTGCTACGCGAAGGATTTTCGCCCGATTTCAGAAGACACCCACCCCCTCTGCCAGGGTTTTTCCCGGGCCTACATCCGCCATTTGGTGCAGGCCCAGGAGATTCTGGGTTTGCGGTTGATTTCTCTGCATAACCTGCATTTCTACGCGTCCCTCACGTCCAGGGCACGTCAAGCGATCGAACAGGGTTGTTTCGCCGAGTTCCGGGCAGAGGTCGTCGCTAAATACAAGTCCTCTACCGCAGCTTCCGAATCATGACCTCCTTCTCTCTCGAAAACACCCTCATTCTGGCCCAGGCCGCAGGTTCCGGCTCAGGCAGCCCGTTTGGCAATCCCATGATCATGATGGTCCTGATGTTCGTCATGATGTACTTCGTGGCCATCCGTCCGGGGCAGAAGCGCATGAAGGAGCATCAGAAGCTCATCGCCAGCATCGCCGTGGATGACCACGTCATCATGGAGAGCGGTGTCCACGGCATCATCACCAGCATCAAGGAACGCACCGTCATGGTCAAGATCGCCGACAACGTCAAAGTCCAGTATGAGCGCTCAAAGATCGCCGCTGTGACGAAAAAGTCCGATATCGTCGAAGCGACGCCCGCCTGAGTTTAACACGCCCCGTTTTCCCAACCATCCGCCAACCCGTCCATGAATCCCTTCGCCACCTTCCTTGTCGGTGCCTCCATTTTGATGATGCTGCTCGTCTATGTCGGCACCGCTGTACATAAGACCAAGCGGCTGGTGGGCACATTGCTTATCGCCATCACCGCCGCCGCCTCCATTTACACGGTGTATGTCATGAAGCTCAAGCTGGGCATCGACCTCCAGGGCGGCAGCGAGTTCATCGTCCAGCTTTCCCCCGGAAGAAATGATGACGGCACTCCCAAGGCGGTGACCAGCAGCGATGTGCAGCAGGCCATCGGCATTCTGGAGCGACGCCTCAACCCCGACGCCTCCAAGGATCTCACCATGCAGCCCGAAGGCAGCGACCGCATCGTGATCCAGATGCCAGGCATCACGGAGGAGGAGATCAAGGACGTGCGCGCCAAGATCCAGACCGTCGCCCACCTCGAGTTCCGCCGCGTGCATCCGGACAGCCAGTCCAAACTGGAGCAGATCAGGGCCCGTGGCGGCCTCAAGGAGCCCGGCTGGATCGAAATGAAATATGTGCCTTCGAAAGACAGCACCGCCCCCGTCCGCTCCGAACTCGTGCGCGATTCGGCCGACATCGAAGGAAAGTACGTCGAAAAGGCCTACCGCACGGTGGACGCCCAGGGCAACAAAGTGGCGCTGCAGTTCAACAGCGCAGGGGCCAAGCTTTTTGACGACCTTGCCTCCGTTCATTACATGAAAGAGATGGCCATCATCGTGGACGGTCAGATCAACTCTGCCCCCACCCTGAAAGCCCGGCAGTTCGGCGGTCACGCAGAAATCTCCGGTGGCGGCGCCGCCGGCTTCTCCCAGCAGGAGGCGGACTCCCTGGCCACGCTGCTGAGCAATCCGCTGCAGAATCCCATGAAAATTCTGTCTGAAAGCTCGGTGTCCTCGGCCTACGGCCAGTCCTCCATTGACCAGGGCAAGTGGATCGGCATCGCCGCCCTGCTTATCACCACCTGCTTCATGATGTTCATCTACCGTCTGGCCGGCCTCGTGGCCATCGTCGGTCTGGTCATCAACATTGCGATCCTGTTCGGCTCCATGGCCCTGTTTGGCTTCACGCTCACCATGCCGGGTATCGCGGGCGTGGTGCTGACCATCGGCATGGCGGTGGATGCCAACGTGCTGATCTACGAACGACTGCGGGAGGAAATGGAGGCGGGCAAGACCCTCGTCGGCGCTTTGGAGGCCGCGTATGAGAAGGCCTTCTCCGCCATTGCTGACTCCAACATCACCACGCTGATCTCCGCAATCATCCTGTTCGTCATCTCGGGCGGTCTGGTCAAAGGCTTCGCAGTCACCCTCATGGTCGGTTTGATCTCCTCCATGGTCGGCGCTCTGATCGTCACCCGCGTTATCTTCATGTGGGTCGTGGACAAGGGCATCCTGCACAAGATTCACACCACCAAGATCATTCCCGACAAGGTTTTCGACATCCTTTCCTCGGCGCCGAAGTTCATCATCGCCTCGCTCGTCGTCACCGCCATCTCGTTTGGCACCCTCGCCATCAAGGGCAAGTCGAGCTTCGGCATCGACTTCCGCGGCGGCAGCCGCGTGGACGTCACGCTGGTCAAGGGCAAGGACATCTCCGACAAGGAGTTTGACGCAGTGCTCAAGGGGCTCAAGCAGGAGGACGGCAAAACGGATATCGGCACCTACTACCCCCAGCGGAAAAAGGACGCCACCGGCTCCACAAACATCAGCATCCGCTGTGAGGAAAAGAGCGGCGCGGTCATCCAGAACGCCATCAACAACCATTGGAAGAGCGACACCGTTTTGGGCACGAGCATCGCAACGGTTGGCTCCGTCATCGGCACCGAGCTCGCCTACCAGTCCGCGTGGGCCATGTTCTTCGCGCTGATCGCCATCTTCGTGTACCTGATGATCCGCTACGAGTTCGCTTTCGCTCTCGGCGCCATCATCGCCCTCTTCCATGACGTGCTCATGGTGCCCGGCCTCTGCGTGCTGTTTGGCCAGGAGCTGAGCGTCATCCACGTGGGAGCGCTGCTCACCATCGCGGGTTATTCCATCAATGACACCATCGTGGTCTTTGACCGCATCCGTGAAACCATTCAGAAGGGCAGCGGCGGCAGCATGCGTGAAATGATGAACGAAGCCATCTGCAAGACCCTCTCTCGCACACTCCTCACCGGCCCCACGGCTCTCGCGCCCATGGTCGTGCTGCTCTTCCTGGGCAACCCCGCCATGCTTGAGTTCGCCATGCCGATCACCATTGGCGTGCTGCTTGGCACCTACTCGTCCATCTTCATCGCCTCTCCGCTCGTGCTGTGGTATGCGAAGAAGACCGGCACCAGCCTCAAGCGCCAGGTGCTCGATGCCCAGATCGAGCAGATGAAAGCCGAGCAGGCCGTCGCCGCGGCAGCCTTGGCTGCGGGTGGCAAGAAGTAATTCCAGCCTTCCTAACCCGGCTCTTCCGCCATACCTGAAGAAAACTCATTCAGCCCAGTTGCCCTGCAACTGGGCTGATTTTTTACCGGCCTTGGAAGACTCAGAGTGATGACCGGGTAGGGATGCGCTGTGCGCATCACTCGAATCCTCATCCCCGCTCCACCTAGCATCGCACCGCACTACCGCTTTCAAAAAGCACCCACCTCCCGACCACCGCGTCGGCCCTGCCGGGGGCTTGGACCAATTTTCGAAAAGATGGTCGTTCGGACCGGAAAACGCAGTGGTCCCAGTGGCAAAGGCGGAAGCGCCGTCTGCTAATTGAAAATAACAGGCAGGTGATCAACGCAGCCAGTGGGGCCGCTCCTCCGCCCGGGCAACGTGACAAGATTTCTAGAGTTGGTCGATGTGGATACGGCCTCAGCCTCCGCCAAAAAAGGCACAAAAAGAGGCGGCCTCGCAGCCGCCCCTCTAGGAGATCAGATTTGATCGATCAATCGTTCGTCAGTTAGTTGCCCGCAGGCGGCGGAGTGACCGGCTCTGCAGGCTTCACTTCGATCGGCGGTGTGGCAGGGGAGCCGGGTGGTGCGCCGAGCGGTGGCGTGGTTCCAGGAGGCGTCACGACTCCTCCCTTCGGTCCGTTGGGATCATCCGGCGCCAGCGATGTAGCCGCCGCTGCTGCGGCCGCCGCTTCACCCGCCTTCTGTTTTGCCGCCGCCAGCTTTGCGGCATTGGCCTTCGCCTTTTCCGCAGACTGCTTCAGGTAGCTTTGATAATCAGGTCCGTTGCCCGTCACCGTCACCGGCGTGCCCACTGCTGTGTGCTCGAAGAGAATCGGCGCCATCTTGGACGGCAGGCGGATGCAGCCGTGAGACGCACGACGCCCCGGCTTGGGAATGGGTCCGATGTGCATGCCCACTCCATCCCCCGTCAGGCGCATGAAGTAAGTCATTTTGGCAGGTTCGAAGCGGCCGCCTTCCGGCAGCAGGTCACGCCCCTGCTTGAAGTCCGAGTTCACCAGCTTGCCATTTTTGTCGAAGCCTTTGCCGTAGAGGTTCGAGACCTTGTCCTTCACCTTTTCCAAAATCTTGAAGTCGCCGGTGGGCGTCGGAAAGCTGGGGATGCCGCTGGCAAAATAAGTCCAGCCCACGATGTCCTTTCCGCTGTAGAGCGTGGCGCGCTGCACGTCCACATTTACAATCATGCGCGTGATGGGCTTGTTCCCGCCGGTCCATTCACCGGGATATTTCCAAACCTCTTTCACCGCTTCCGGCGGCGGCGCCGGGGGCTTTTTGCGGAACATCTGGCAGGAGGCCAGCAACACCGCGCCGAAAACAAGTGCGGCACGCATCAGTGACAGGGAGTTTTTCAATTTCACAGTGCCGGAACACTAAGGGGACTGCTTCACGCCCTCAAGTACCAGCGGAAACATTATTTTCAGCAAAGATCGAACACTTCTGAAGGGTGCGAAATGAGCACGTCCGCCCCGCACTCCAGCAGTTCCGCCTCGCTGCGAAATCCCCAGCGCACTCCCACGGCGCGCATGCCGCTGTTCTTCGCAAACTGCATGTCGATGCCCGAATCTCCCACGTACGCCATCTCCTCGGTCTTCAGGCCAAGGAAGGCCGCCATCTCATGCGCCCCTGCGGCATCCGGCTTGCGCGGCACTTCGGCACGCTGCCCCAGGATGTGGTCAAACACCGCCGCGCTAAAGAAATGCTCCGTCATCGGCACGGTAAATCGATGAGCCTTGTTTGAAATCACCCCCAGCTTCACGTCACGCTTTTTCAGTTCGGCCAGCATCTCCACGATGCCCTCATACGGCCGGGTCTGTTCCTGCCAGAGCAGATCATACTGCGCCCGATACTCCTCCGTGCAGACCTTGATCAGCTCCTCGCTGCGCACCGCCGGCGGCAGCGCCCGCTCCACCAGCTTCTCCATGCCGTCTCCCACCATCTGCTTGAACACCTCTTTCTCGCAGCGCGGATAGCCCCGCGCATCCAGCATGCGGTTGATCGACTCCGCGATGTCCGCCAGTGAGTCGATCAGGGTGCCGTCGAGGTCGAAAATGAAGGCTTTGAGAGTGGGCATGATCTCCTTCCATGCCGCAAATGACGCCGCGATCAACTTGCCAGCGCTCCTAATGCAGCGAAAAACTCCCATGCTCACCGACTACCACACCCACACTCCCCTTTGCCTCCACGCCGAGGGAGATCCCGTGGACTACGCCCGTCACGCCCGGAGCATCGGCCTCGCGGAGATCGGCCTCTCCGACCACAACCCCATGCCGGAGATCTATGACAACTGGCGCATGCCCCTCTCCGATCTGCCGCGCTATTTTGAACTGGTGAATGAAGCCCGCGCCGCCCTGCCAGACTTCCCCATCCGACTCGCCCTCGAGTGCGACCACATCGAAGGCTATCAAAAGTGGATCGATGAAACGGCCGCCATGGCCGACTGGGACTACCTCATCGGCAGTGTCCATTACATCCACGACGGCATCGCCGTGGACGACCCAAAGCACGTCTCCCGCTGGAAAACCGCCACAGACATCGAGCACATGTGGGGCATGTACTGGAAGCTCTACGAGCAGATGATCCGCACCCAGCAGTTCGACTTCCACGCCCACCCAGACCTCGCCAAACGCTTCGGCCTGCGCCCTGAAGGCGATCTGCGCCACTACTACGAGCCTGTCATCCAGGCCCTCGTCGATACGAATGGCATCCTCGAAGTCAGCACCGCCGGCCTGCGCAAGGATGTGCGCGAGATCTACCCCGCCCGCGAAATGCTCGAGATGGCCTTCTCAGCCAACGTGCCCATCGTCATCAACTCAGACGCCCACCTTCCCACCGATGTCGGCGTGGATTTCAACAAGGCCCTCGATCTCGTCCGCAGCGCCGGCTACACCAGCACCGTGCGCTTCGAGAAACGTCAGCGAAAGATCGTCCCCCTTCCAGAAAAGTGGCCTCTATGATTCTCAAAGCACGACAGCACCGCATTGAGTTCCCCCGACGCCCGCTGGTCATGGGGATCGTGAACATCAATGACGATTCCTTCTGCGGAGACGGAACCCTGGATCCCGGCAAGGCGCTGGCCCAGGCGAAGCAGCAGCTTCAAGACGGCGCGGACATCATCGACATTGGCGCTGAAAGCGCCCGCACCAACCGCGAGGCCATCAGCGTTCAGGAGGAAATCGACCGCCTGCTGCCTTTCCTTGCCAGGTGGCCGGAGCTCGCCTCGCGCTTCAATGCCCCGCTGCTTTCCATCAACACCTGGCGAAGTGACGTCATCGCCGAGGTGCTGCCTCATGGCGGCGACTTCATCAACGACATCAGCGGCCTGCCGGACGCCTTCAATGCCAAGCTTTGCGCCGAGCACAATGCCGGCCTGCTCATCATGCACAGCGTCGGCCAGCCCAAGGTGCCACACACCCATGTGAAGTATGACAGCATCATGAACACGCTGGACCACTTCTTCGAGCAGCGCCTGGTGCTGGCGGAGAGTGTCGGGCTGCCACGTGAAAACATCATGCTGGATCCCGGCATCGACTTCGCCAAGCAGAAGGACGACAACCTCACCATCTATCGCGACCTCAAACGCCTCCACCGTTTCGAGCGGCCCATCCTGCTGCCCGTCTCTCGCAAGACCGTCATCGGCGATGTCCTCGGCATCCCAGCGCTGGAACGCGATGCGGGCACCCAGGCCTGCATTGCCGCCGGCATGAGCCGTGGCGCACAGATCTTCCGCGTCCACAACGTCAAAGCCGCCGTGCAGACCGTGAAGATGCTCTGGGCCGTTGCAGGCAGCCACTGATACAAATTTGGAGTGCGGTTGCGCAGCGAGGAACAAGCGCAGCTACCGCTTTCCGCAGGCTGGTCAGCGCATTCATATCAGGAGACATTCGAAAGCGGCAGCTCCGCGTGCGGCACTCCAAATTTGCGCCCGAACATCCGTAGCCTTGTTTGGACTACGGACGCTTAAAACACAGGTCAGGCCCCCGGACATCAGCAGACGTCCGAAAGCCTTATGCCCCTCAATAGTTAAACTCAGGCCACGCCTTCTTCCTTCGCCGGCTCGTCCTGCTCAGACTCCGCCAGCGCGGTTTGGGCCGCCTCTGCCAGCGCCTCTTCCGCCATGGACTCCTCCACCGGTGGCTCTTTCAGCTCGGTTGTTTCAGCAGTCTCAGCTTCGGGTGCTTCCTGGGCAGGGGCCTCTTCAGCAACCTCAGCAGCGGGTTCTTCCGCAGCAGGAGCAGCCAGCTCTGCTTGAGCCTCCTCCGCCAGTGCTTCCTCTGCCAAAGACTCTTCCACCGGAGCTTCTGTCAGCCCGGGTTCGGCAGACTCTTCAGCCGCCGCTTCCTCAGCAGGATCAGCGGCTTCCGCTTTCCCCTTGCCTGCAGGAGCCTCCTTCTTCGCCGCCGCAGGTTCTCCCTGCACGCCGAGAAACACCATGCCGTCGCTGTATTCAATCACGTAGCCTTCGTTGGCCAGCCAGCGGATGTCCTTGATCACCGCGATCTGCTCCTCAGTCGGATGCTTCGGTGCATTCGGATCCGTTCCTTCAGGCGCTTCAGGCGAAGGCACGATCGACTCCACCAACTTCTGCATCGGCAGGCCATGGCTGACCTTGAGCTTTTCCACGATCTGCGCGAGGCGATCAGAAAACACCATGCCAGGCTCGATCGCACGTGGCTTCACACGGCAGACGAACTGCTTGCCCGCACGGCGCTTGAAAAGCTTCATGCCGCGGCGTTCCAAACCGGCGCCGAGTTTCTGTGAGATTTCAAACAGGTGCTTCCGCGCCGCATCCACCGCCTGCCGCAGCATGATGAAAAAGACGTGCGCCAGCTTCTGCTTGTCGATGTTGCCCGGCACCGTCGCATCACGCACTTCGATCACGGCGTCGTTGCCAAAGGTGCGGCGGAAATGCGCCTCCATGTCAGCACGGGAGCTGAGCGCCAGCGGCTCGCCACCTTCCGGCACCTCGCCCTTCAGGCACACCCAGCGGCGGCCCTTGCTCATGTTTTCCTTCCACTTCGCCACCAGCTCCGGATTCGCCTCCACACGGATGCGGCGTTTGAAATCCTCCAGCGACATGTTGGAAAACCGCTCGCGATGCAGGCGCAGCACTCCGGTCTGATAGCTGTGATGGCTCGGCGGGGCGATGATCTCGCCGCTCATGCCGCACACGGCCACGGAGGCAAACTCACCCTTTGGTGCTTCGAGCTCGATCTCTTCCACGCGGTAAAACTCATCCAGCGCGGCGCTGCGCAGCACATGGTTGAGCGCTTCATCACGTGAAAGGAAAAGGCTGCCGTCCGCAGGCACATGGTAGAAGCCCGTGGGGCGCTCCTCAGCGCAGCGGAAGCGCGCCATGAAGCGATCTCCACCAGCAAGCACCAGGCGTGCGGCGTCAAACATGCTGAACGCATGCCCCGTCTGGCGCACGTGCGCCGTGAGCGCGTCCACCGCCTTGTCGTCAGGGAAGATCGTCACCTGCACATCCTTTGGAATCTCCACCCACTCGCGCTGCGGCGGGCCGCCACGATCACGATCACCAAAACGGCGCGGCGGTCCGCGGCGGTCATCGCCATCACGGCGCTGGCCTCCCTGTCCACCGCCTGGGCGAAATCCGCCTCCACCAGGTCCGTCACGACGCGGACCGCCTCCGGGGCCATCACGGCGCGGAGGTGGACCACGGCGATCATCACGTCCGCCAAATCCGCCACCGCCACCACCGCCGCGGCGGTCGTCACGGCCACCGCGCTGGGGGCGGTCATCGGCATCGGCATAGCGTTGCTTGATCTTGTCTTCCTTGCCGAACTCGCCCACCCATGCAGGCATCAATTTCAAATCGGAAAGGTCCACCAGGCCGCTTGGTTGAGGTGGCTGGTTGTCGGAGCTGGCTTCGGGTTCGGTCATACGTTTCAGGCTGGAAGGGGCCGGGACTATGCCTCGAATCGGATTTGTCGCCACTTTTGTTCGTGTGGCGTTTTCTTGGCTTGGCATTATGTGAACAAGTCCCATGCCAGCCGACCCCATCACTTTTTTCAATCGCCTGACTGGCCGCCTCGAAACGGAGGCGGTGTACGGGGAGGGTTTTCTGCGCTTCACCTATGAAAGCCCCCTCGGTGCCCTGCCCCTGCACGCCCTGGTGAAACGGGCCGCTTTTTCCAAATGGTACGGCGGGCGCATGGACGCCCCGGCCAGTCGGGAAAAAATCGTCCCCTTCCTGGCCACCTACGGCCTGGACACCACCGAATTCGCCGACTCCCCGGACTCCTTCCGCACCTTCAACGAATTTTTTTTCCGTAAGCTCAAGCCCCAGGCCCGCCCCATCGCCCCGGGGGATGACGTCATCACCTTCCCCGCAGACGGCCGCCATCTGGTGCTGCCAGACATTGCCGCTTGTGACGACTTTTTCATCAAAGGCACCCGCTTTGACCTCCCCGCCCTGCTGCGGGATGGCGCTCTAGCGGCCCGCTTCGCCCACGGCAGCATGCTCATCTCCCGCCTCTGCCCTGTGGACTACCACCGTTTTCACTTCCCCTGCGCCGGCACCCCCGGGGCCGCACGCCTGATCAATGGCCCGCTCTATTCCGTCAGCCCCATCGCCCTGCGCCGCCGCGCCAGCATCCATTGGGAAAACAAGCGCGAGATCACCCTCCTTCGCACCCCCGCCCTCGGCGACGTCCTCCTCCTCGAAGTCGGCGCCACCTGCGTCGGCTCCATCATTCAAACCCATACCCCCGGCACCCCGGTCGAAAAAGGTGCCGAAAAAGGCTACTTCCGCTTCGGCGGCTCCTGCTTCATCACCATCTTCGAACCCGGCAAAATCCGCTTCTCCGACGATCTCATCGAACACAGCCGCGCCGGCCGCGAAGTCTATGCCCGCATGGGCGACATCGCCGCCAAAGCATGTGCGTAGTTCGGCGCTCCTTCGGAGGATAGCCGTCCCGGCTGTCCATGGCTGATGGGCCTCCGGCCCGTCCTACGTGCCTTATAGAAACTTCACCCCCTCGGGTGAAACTTCCGGTGCAGCTCCTTAAGCCGCGCCTGATCCACATGCGTGTAAATCTGCGTCGTCGAAATATCCGCATGCCCCAGCATCTCCTGGATCACCCGCAGGTCCGCCCCATTGTTCAGCAGATGCGTGGCAAAACTGTGCCGCAGCAGATGCGGATGCACCCGCGCCGCATCCAGCCCGCACAGCGCGGCCCGCTCCTTCACGATCTGCTGGATGCGTGCCGTGGTCAGCTTCGTTCCGTTGCGTGAAATAAAAATGTGGCTCTGCGTCTTCGGCCCCACCAGCTCCGGCCGCGCATGCTTCACATACGCTGCAATGGCCTCCCGCGCCGCGCCGCCCACCGGCGAGAGCCGCGTCTTCGATCCCTTCCCCGTCACGCGGATCCAGCCCTCTTCTAGGCTCAGGTTTTCCAGCCTTGCATCCGCCAGTTCTGACAGCCGCACCCCGCTGGCATAAAACAACTCCAGAATCGCCCGATCCCGCCGGTCCAGCGGAGCCGTGCCGTTCACAGACTCGACGAGCTTTCTCACGTCCTGCTCATTCAAGGAGTCCGGCAGGTGCTTTTCCTGTCTCGGAGGCAAAATCGGGTCCGCAGGATCAGCCGCGATGTGCTTGCGCGCCGCCAGCCAGCGAAAGAAAATCTTCACCGCAATCAGTTCCACCCGTGCCGAAGACGCCGCGATGCCGTCCTTTTTCCGCTGGGCCAGGTATCCCGCCACATGCTCCGTCGTCACGGCGGCCACGCTGGTGGAGTCGTGCTTGGTTTGAAACCACGAGGCAAACCCCTCCAGCACCCGGCGCACCAGGAGCTGATAGTTCGCGGACAGACCCCGCTCGGTCGCCAGGTGGAGAATGAAGCCATCGATGAGTTCCAGCATCTGCCCCAGCATGGCACGGGTTTGCGCCCCCCGAATGAAAATTGTTGCCCTCAGGCATGGGGAACGGCAAAGATGCCCCATTATGGCCTCCTACAATAAAGTCATGCTCATCGGCAATCTGACCCGCGACCCCGAAGTGCGCTACACGCCTAAGGGCAGCGCGGTGTGCGATATCGGTCTCGCCGTGAACCGCGTGTACACCTCGGACTCCGGCGAAAAAGTCGAGGAAGTCACCTTCGTGGACGTCGTCCTCTGGGCCAAGATGGCCGAACTCGCCGGCAAGTACCTCCACAAAGGCCGCCCCGTCTTCATCGAAGGCCGCCTGCAAATGGACTCCTGGGAAGACAAGCAAACCGGCCAGAAGCGCACCCGCATGCGCGTCGTCGGCGAGCAGATGCAGTTCCTCGGCAGCCCTGGTGGCGACCGCGCTCCGGCCGGTGGCGCTGGCGGCGGTGATGACGAAGGCGGCTACTCCGGCGGCGGTGGTGGTGGTGGAGGCGGCGGCTATTCTGGCGGTGGAGGAGGTGGCGGTGGCGGTGGCGGCGGTGGCGGTTACAATCGTCCGCAGCAGCGCCCTCAGCAGCGCCCAGCCCCCCAGCAGCAGCGTCCTCAAGCGCAGCGCCCTGCTCCGGCTCCCCAGCCACAGCACGATGACTTCGGTGAAGGCCCCATCACCGACGGCATGGAAGACGACGACATTCCGTTTTAAGATCTGAGCAGGTCTTACCCTGCTTGATTGGAAGAGAACCTGCTTCTGAGCCGTTATCCACGGCCCCGTGAATCGATACGTCTCCAGCTTGCTTTCTGCGCTCAGCGCCGTCGCTTTTTCGTCGGCGTCTGCCGCCGAAGCGGTGTCCTTCCGCAATGACGTGATGGCCGCCCTTTCCAAGGCCGGCTGCAATCTCGGCACCTGCCATGGCAATGCCACCGGCAAAGGCGGCTTCAAGCTCTCCCTCCGCGGCCAGGACCCCGATCTCGACTTCAAAGCGCTCGCCCGCGATGCCTCCGGCCGCCGTGTGGATCTCTTCACTCCAGAGCGCAGCCTCATCCTTGTCAAAGGCGCCAATCAAATCGCCCACGAAGGCGGCAAAAAGCTCGATCCCAAGGCCTGGGAATATCAGGTGCTGCGAGACTGGATCTCCGCCGGCCTGCCGCGTGACGACAGCACCGCCCCCAAGCTGACCAAGCTCACGGTCACACCCACCGAACTCGTCTTGGACGAGCCGCGGGACAAGGTGCAGATCAAAGTGCAGGCCACCTTTGCCGACGGCACGCAGCGCGACATCACGGACCGCGCCATCTACGAACCACTGCAGAACGGCCTCGTCGAAGTCAGCCGGAGCGGCCTCGTGAAGCGCCTCCAGTTTGGCGAGCCCGGCGTCCTCGTCCGCTTCCTCAATCATTCCGTGCCCGTGCGCCTCACCTTCGTGAAGGCAAATCCTGCCTTCGCCTGGAGCAGCCCACGACGCGACAACCACATCGACTCCCACATCTTCGCCAAGCTCAAGACCCTGCGCATGAATCCCAGCGCGCTGTGCAGCGATGAGGTCTTCATCCGCCGCGCCTGGCTCGACCTCTGCGGCATGATCCCTCCCGCCGATGAAGCACGCGCCTTTGCCGCCGACACGCACCCCGACAAACGCGCACGGCTCATCGACCGCCTCATGGTGCGGCCCGAGTTCGCCGATTTCTGGACCCTGAAATGGTCGGACGTTCTCAAGGTCGAATCCCGCACCCTCGACACCAAAGGGCTGAAGGCCTTCCATGGCTGGATCCGCGATGGCATCGCACAAAACCGCCCAATCAACGAAATGGTGCGCGCCATGCTGGCATCTCGTGGCAGTACCTACCACGAGCCCGAGACGAACTTCTACCGCGCCAACCGCACCCCCGAGCTTCGCGCCACCACCGCTGCACAGGTGTTTCTCGGCACCCGCCTGCAATGCGCCCAGTGCCACAACCATCCCTTCGACCGCTGGACGCAGGATGACTACTACAACTGGTCCGCCGTCTTTGCCCAGGTGGACTACAAGCTCCTCGAAAACATCAAGCCCCGCGATAAAAGCGACAAGCATGAGTTCAATGGCGAGCAGGTCGTCTTCCTCAATGCCAAACTGAACATCGAAAACCCACGCACTGGCGACGTGGCAAAAGCCCGCTTCCTCGGCGCGGACATGCCCAAGCTCGCCGACAAGGAAGACGAGTTGCAAGCCGCCGCCGCCTGGCTCACCAGCCCGCAGCATCCCCTCTTCGCCAAAGCCCAGGCCAACCGCATCTGGTACCACCTCATGGGCCGCGGCCTTGTCGATCCCGTGGACGACATGCGCCTCACCAATCCCGCCAGCCATCCGCAGCTTCTCAATGAGCTCGCGCAGGATCTCATCCGCAGCGGCTTCGATCTGCGCCATCTGATTCGCACCATCATGCTGAGCCGCACCTACCAGCTCGACAGCACGCCGAACGAGACCAACGCCGCCGATCTCATCAACTACTCCCACCACCTGCCCCGCCGCCTCAGCGCCGAGCAACTCATCGATTCCCTCTACTCTTCGCTGCGCGTCACTCCCGAATTTAAAGACTGGAGCCGAGGCACCCGCGCCAGCCAGATCCCCGGCCCCGCCAATGGTCGCGGCAGCCCGGACCCCATGTCCCCCGAAGCCTTCCTCGTCCAGTTTGGCCGACCCAAACGCGAACTGGCCTGCGAGTGCGAACGCGGCGCCGACACCTCCATCGGCCAGATCTTCCAGTTCATCAGCGGCCCCATCGTCAGCACCGTCGTCTCCCAAAAGTACAACCGCCTCCATTCCCTCCTCAAAAACCCCGACAACGCCGCCGTCACCCACGAGCTCTACTGGGCCCTCCTCACCCGCGCCCCCACCCCCGACGAAGCCAAAGTCATCGAATCCCTCCTCTCCTCCGCCAAAGACCGCCGCCTCGCCCTCGAAGACATCACCTGGAGCCTCGTCAACGCGAAGGAGTTTTTGCTTTGCAGGTGACAAGTCACCTGGTCATTTACGCATCAGATCATCCAGCCGCTTGATCTCCTGATCGACATCCTTCCTCGCAGGTGTTCCTTGCGGAAATGCGTCGTTCATAAACCTTGCCGCAGCATCAGGATCGGTTCTCTGCCAGGACTGCATCAGTTCAATCCCCACTGTTTGCCGAAGCTGCCCTTTCATCCGCAAAACATAACGGGCGGCCTCCTGCGGCTGGGTCTCTTGCAAGTGCTTGGCAAAAGCAGCCAGACCACTATCGATGTATGGGCTGTCGCGATGCTGCTCGATCCATGAAGAGGCATGGTCAAGATCATCGTGAAGCAAGGCACGAGCAACGATGTGATACATGGCGTCTTCTCCAGCACGATGCCTCCAGAGCCAGTCGTCCGCAGCATGGGCATCTTGCTGCCGCCATCCTTCATAGACAGCCCATACCCCATCAAAACGCTCACCGTTGTTGACCACCCTATCGGGCTTTGCTTCCAGCCACGCCCGGGCTCTTTCGGGCGAAATGGCGGCAAGCCTTTCAATCACGACTTTTGCAACCAGCCAGTTGTCACCATCCAAACCACAGCATCGTGGCACGTCGATAGCCAATGGAATAAGTCTGCGGGCCTCATGAGTATCTTTGCCCGTTTGGCTGACGCTCTTATCTGCCAATGGGGACAGCTTACGGGCATCATAGGCCACGATGAGATCCAGCATCGCCAGTCCGGCCTCGGCGGTGGTAAAAGAGCGAGAGAAAGCATCAAAGGCGACAGGCTGCCATCTCAGCGGTAGTGCCTGAATCTTGCGCAACGCTTCCACATCATTCTGCCGCGTCCAGCCTCGCGCCAGGCTTTCGGTGATGAAAGCGCAGTCGTAGTAGAGACGGCCCGGAGCGCGAGAACCAACCGTGCAGTCGTTCAAGGCATCCTGCTTGAGACTTCCTGCACGGATGAGTTCACGCAGCCGGGACAGCACATCATCAGGAAATCTGAGCGCAGCTTCACAGAACAGATGGATGAGCATGTTCCGGCGTGTCATCGCTGGCAGATCGGCTTTCCAAACAAACGGCTCTGCCGAGCGCCAGTCACGCACCGCCCAGCACTCGATGAGGTCATTTGCAAAGACGGTCATCTCCCCTTTTTCCTCCTGCAAATGAGCCAGCAGAACCGGCTCGATCTGAGCGGGAGTGGCCGCCAGCATCCACTGCAACACCTTCAATCCCGCCAGCCTCACCAGGGGATCATCGGAGGTCTGTGACAGGTGATGCTGATGGGCCAGCTTACGACTGAGTTCGATGGCTTGCGGTTCGGCAGCATGTTTGAGGCGCTCTGCAGTCACATCAAAGCCGCGCATCCTTGACGAGGGCATGCCTTCGCCGCGGGTGTACGTGAAAGGCGAGAGATCGGCCACTTGCACCTCGGGTTCTTCCGCAGGTTCTGCACGTGCCTTCAACCGGCCAAGCGCCTCCTTGCGCGATGCCTCGTCTGGAAACACCAGGGACACCAGAAGATCATCATCTCGGAGCTGAAAGGGTTTGTTGCTGTAATAACAATCTCGAAGCGCCTTGGAGAGTATGGCCTCCCGCTCCTGCATCGGCAGCCGTTCCATCCAGCGGGTAATGATGCCGCGGCTGTGACGCTCGTTGGTGTCGTCGGCTTCGTGACCCAGCCATTCGGCGATGACTGCAATCACCGCCTCTCTGTGCGTCTGCCGTTTCAGCCATTCTAGCGCGTGGGCGAGTCCTTCATAGTCAGGTCCAGTGATGGCATAGGCGCACATCCACATCGAGGTGTCGGCATCGGGATCCTCAGGTCCAAGTTGGGCCATCAACCAGTCGGCCGCAGCCTTCGGATCGGACTTTGCCCAGGTTTGGAACAAAGCTTGGCGAACACGGGTGATGATCCAGTCGTGCTCAAATGCCGACACACGGCCTTGCCCCCGGGGGAATCTTTTCTCGATCCATGCCCGCGTCTTCGTCAGGTCTTCATGCGCGGCTCCACGGACAAGATTTTCACAAAAGCGCGGGTGTTTGCTTTGTTCATGAATGACCGGCTCTTCCGGGCTGGCCAGCCGTTCCAGCAAGGCAAGCCGCTCATCCAGCGTCGTGGCCGCTTCGATGAATCCTTTAAACGCATCCACAACCGTGTCCTGGGGAGCGGGGAGCGATTTGAGTCTCGATAGCGCACCCAAACGCTCCCGGTGAAACCACGCGGCGGCCACACGAGACAAGATCCCTCCGGCACTCCAACCCTGATTCCTGCCAGATTTGTCCCTTTTCACCTTCGGTCCGTGGAGCCGTTGAACTTCGGCATACGCACACTCAGGGTCGGAGGCCGCTATGAAGCCATACACGTCCAAAGCTGCCTCGTTGAACGAGTAGCTGCCTCCGGTTTTCTTTGTCATCTCCAGCGCCTTTGCCTGATCCTGCTGCGTCAGCTGCCTCCACATCATCCCCACAAAAGCATTCCGGCTGCGCTTCTTGTGCCACATCCCAAGTGTCTCTGACAGCAAAGCGGTGTCAGCATGGACAATCGCCTCCAGGGCGCGCGAATGGGTTCTATAACGATCGGCGACACTCTGTGCCTTTTCGGCATCATCGAGCCATTGAAATAATTCTTTACCGTTGGCAGGCAGGATCTCGACCGTCTGGCTAAAGGCATGCGCAGCCCAAAACAGCACGGCAACACCCATGAACCTGGTCGGAAGCGAGTTCATGAGGCAAAAAATGCCTGATTGCCACGGAGATGTCGAGCCAAACGCCACCCTCTGTCCAATCTTCGCACAGTTGTATGTCGAAAGCATCACCTGGAGCGTAAACGTGAAGGCGTTTTTGCTTTGCCGTTAAATGCGCCCCAATTTAACTTTCCAGGTTCATGACAGAGGAACACATAGAACGCATCTACGAAGGCATCCGCCGCATGGTCTTCTCGGACGAACCGTCCGAGGACATCCTTCATCGGCTGGAGGTCAATGGCATTCCCTCCGAAGAGGCACGCCAGATGCTTGAGAAAGCACGTGCTGAACGCATGTCTGAGATTCGGAGTGCCGCGCTGAAACAGGCGGTGCTCGGCTTTTCAATCATGCTCTCGGCTTATGGCATGTTCATGGGGTTCTTCGCCATCAATGATGTCCTCACCCAGGAAATCGTTGCCTTGTGCGCACTGACTGCGGCAATCGGCGTCTGGCAGTTTTCCAAGGGCCTGTATTATCTTCTTTTCGCCCACAACAAAAAGGGCCCCCTGATAGATCCGCACTGATCCTCCCGCCGCCTCCTTCGGCCGCCCTTTTTTTCTTGCCCAGCCACAGCGGCATGCTGGCCCTTCCCGCATGACAAGGCGGCTCCTTCGTGGCATAAGCCATGCATGAAAACACTTCACCAACACCTCTCCCTCCTCGCCTGCCTGCTCGCCATGGCCGCTCTTTCCTCCTGCACGGAGGGAAGCCTCAGCCGCCTGCGCAATGTGCGCACGGGTGCCATTGGCATCAGCCCCAATGGCGAGTTTCCGAGTGATCATCCCACCCGCCTTTTCAAACCGGAGTCTGCAGAAGAACTGCGGGTGCATCAGGCCGTGCAGCGTGGTGTGGAGCGTGCTCTGGACGACAGCCCGGCCTTTCATTACATCCCCTTTGCCAAAATGCAGCAGGTGCCTCATCACCTGAACCCGTTTAACGAGCGTTCCGAAGTCAAAAAATTCGCCGCCGTCAATCGTCTTGAGGCGGTGGTTCGCGTGTGGGTCACTCCCAGCTTCAGCCATCAAAGCGTCACCGTCGGCCTCCTCGCCCACGGGCGCAGCGGCAAGCCCGTCTCCAGCGATCTCGCCACCGCCCATGTCCCCAGCCCGCCGTTGAAGAACCCCACCGCCCGCGCGTCCCTGCCCACCTGGGAAAAGACCGCCTATGAGGCCACGAAGAAAGCTCTCGCCAAAGTGCGCGGCTAACTGCTTTGCCGCCGTGCAATTGGCGTGAGAACGCATCCTCGCCCGACGTAGTGATGCGCTCTCATGAAACCAGCCATCCTCCTCGCCCTCTTCGTCAGCACCTCGCTGCTCGCCCAAACGGCCGCTCCCAAGGCGCCAGCACCTGCCGCCAAGCCCAAAGGCCCCACCATTCCCGCCGATGCACAGTGGAATGACGTAACCACCTGGGGCGTCGAAGGCCGCGGCTGGGGAGATCAGCAGCGCCTGCGCTGGTTTGACCGCCTGCCAGCCAAAGCCGAAAAGACCGTCACCCCCGCTGTGTGGGGCCTCAGCCGCGACAGCGCTGGCATGATGGTGCGCTTCAAGACGGACGCGAAAGCCATCTACACCCGCTACGATCTCTCCAAGGCCAATCTCGCCATGCCCGCCATGCCTGCCACCGGCGTGAGCGGACTCGATCTGTATGCGCGTGACGCCAAAGGCCAGTGGAAATGGGTCACCTGCACCAAACCCGCCGCTCAGCATGTCGAAGCTGTGATGATCAGCGACCTCGCCCCCGGCGAGCACGAATTCGCCGCCTACCTGCCGCTCTACAACGGCATCGAAAAACTTGAAATCGGCGTGCCTGCAGGTGCCAAATTCGAGGGACTGAAGCCACG
Source organism: Prosthecobacter sp. (assembly GCF_044222565.1). Taxonomy (GTDB): domain Bacteria; phylum Verrucomicrobiota; class Verrucomicrobiia; order Verrucomicrobiales; family Verrucomicrobiaceae; genus Prosthecobacter. The sequence goes on along the minus strand of NZ_JBGANA010000008.1, from coordinate 227,816 downwards.
CGAGAAGCCCATCGTTTTCTACGGCACCTCCATCACGCACGGAGCGAACGCCTCACGCCCGGGCATGGTTCACACCGCTATCCTCGGCCGTCACCTGGACCACCCTGTCATCAACATCGGCTTTTCCGGCAATGGCCGCATGGACGCCGCCGTTGGCGATCTCATCAATGAACTCGACCCCGCCGTCATCGTGATCGACTGCCTGCCCAACATGGGCCCTGCGGACGTCACCGCCAAGTGCGTGCCGCTGGTGAAGCAGCTGCGCAGCAAGCACACCACCATCCCCATCATCCTCGTCGAAGACCGTCGCTACACCAACTCCTGGATCACCCCAAACAAAGCCAAGTTCCACGACGACAACCACGCGGCCCTCAAAGCAGCCTACGAGCAGCTCAAGAAGGAGAAGGTCACCAACCTCCACTACATCGGCGGAGACGCCCTTTACGGTACCGACGCCGAAGGCTCCAACGACGCCTCCCACGGCACCGACCTCGGCTTCCTCCGCCAGGCCGAAATCTTCGAACCCGTGCTGCGCAAGGCTCTGAAGTAATTCCCGTCACTCAGTCCCCGGCGGTTCCAGCAATCGCCGGGGCAGGTCTCGCATACCTTGCACGACACGAAAGACCCGTACTAGATCGTTCTCGAAATGGTAAAAGACGAGGTGCGCATGAAACGCGCCCGCCATTCCGAAAGAGCGCAACCCAGAAAGCTTCTCATGCTCAAAGTGCCTCAGCCTTCCAAGGTCGGGCTTTCTGGCAATATCGCCCAGGGTCTCCTCGAAAGATTGCAGATAACGTTCTGCGATATCGAGATCTGCATGCCCAGCATACCAAGACGACTGAAGCTGCAAATCTGCGAGTGCCTCATCGCTGATGATGATTCGACGTCTGGTCATGCAACCAGGACAGCCTTGTCTTTCCAATTTTGCCGGATGCGCTCCTTCAAGGCGTCATTCCAATCATGCCAGGGACCATCCAACGCCTGGAGCATGGCAGCTTCAAGCTCGGGTGGCTCATAGCCCTGTTCTTGTAAAACCTGATCATGCCGACGTTCCATCCAGTCGAGTAATTCGCAAAAGCTAGATGCTGGCAGAGCTCGGATCGAGTCTTCGATTTCGGCGATCGTTGTCATGGCGTAAGATTATGCTTCGATTTACCGGGTGCAAGCACGGCGGCATCTCACTTCCCGATCTTATACAGCGCCTTGTCCGTGCGGATGAACAGGGCGCTGCCGTCGGCGATGGGGCTGGCCATGATGGGGCCGTCGAGGGTGTTTGGGGAGATGATCTTGAAGGTCTTGTCAGCGTTGATAATTGTCACGACACCTTCGCGGCTGCAGAAGTAGAGTTTGCCGTCTGCGATAATCGGGGAGGCGCTGTATTTGCCGCCGATGCGTTCGCGGTAGAAGGCTTCGCCGGTTTTGGTGTCCACGCAGCTGACGATGCCGCCGTCATCGACGTAGAAGAGGAGGCCGTTGTGCAGAACAGGCGAGCACATCTTGGGTGCGTTCTTGTTGTTACGCCATGCCACCTCAGGGGTCTTCAGGCCGGCGTATTTGAGGGCGACCATCGCTGACTTGCCGAAGGCGGTGCTGAAATAGATCTGCTGGTCATCGGCCACGGGCACGGTGGACATGGAGAAGCCCAGTTCACCGTAATGGATCTTCCACAGTTCCGCGCCGGTTTGCGGATCATATCCATAGATGTTGTTGGCGGCGGAGCTTACCACCTGCGGCTTGCCGTTGATCGTCACGACCAGCGGTGTGCCGTAGGCTTTGCGCTGCTGGGGGCGGGGGTCCATGTCGCCGCTGCGGGGTGTTTTCCAGGCGAGCTTGCCGGTGTTTGTGTCAAAGGCTGCGATAAACTGCTGATCGCTGCCGTCAAAATGCGCGATAAGTCGGTCGCCGTGCAGAATGGCAGTGGAGCCGGGACCGTTCTCGTGCATGACGTGCAGTTCTTCGTTTTTCCAAAGTAGCTTCAAGCTTTTTGTATCGAGAGCCACAGTGCCGAAGGAGCCGAAGTGGGCATACAGGCGCCCCGCTGCGAGCACCGGCGTGGGTGAGGCGTAGCTGTTGAGCTGATGGGCCCATTGAGGGTCCTTCACGTTCAGCAATTCCACGTCATGCAGCACTTTGCCGCTGCTGCGGTCTAGGCACAGGGCGTGCAGACTCACCGAACCGAGAACGGTGAGTGGCTGATCGCCTGTATTGGACTCGAGACGACGTTTGGCTTCCTCAGGTGTCGCCGCTTTTTCGATGGCGGTGGTGACCCAGATCTGCTCGCCCGACATGACGGGCGTCGAATGACCGCGGCCGGGCAGTTCTGTTTTCCACGCGACATTGCTGGTCTCGCTCCACGTTTCAGGCAGGCCGGAGGCGTTGGCCTGACCTTGGGCCGAAGGGCCACGCCATTCAGGCCAGTCGCCGGCGTGGCAAATTGAGGCAAGGGAGAGAAGCGGGAGGAAAATGCGGAAAATCATGGACGAGAAAAAACGTGGCGAGCGGCGGAGAACTGTCTTTCACTAGCAGTGACCATGCGCATCCCGTTTTTTCTTTTTGTTTTCGCCGCGGCACTGCAGGCCCAGACACCGGAGCTGGAAACCTACATTGAGGTGCGCACCGGGACGCTGCCCATCGTTCTGACTGTGCCTCACGGCGGCACTTTGAAGCCCGAAAGTCTCCTCGCGCGCCGTTATGGTGTCACAGGTATCGATTCCAACACGATCCCGCTCTCTGAGATGATCATCGAGGAACTGGCGGCGCGCTATGGCGGCAAGCCGCATGTCATCATCTCGCGGCTGAGCCGGTCAAAGCTTGATCCCAATCGGGATCTTGAAGAAGCGGCTCAGGGAGATCCTACCGCCATCGCGGCCTGGCATCGCTTTCATGACAGTACGCAAAAGGCGTGCAATGCGGTGATGAAGAAGAGCGGCATGGGTCTGCTGCTGGACATTCACGGGCACCGGCATCTCGATCAGCGGGTCGAACTGGGTTACCTGGTCAAAGCGGAGGTGCTGAAGCATTCGGATGCCGAACTCAATGCTGATGCGGCGCTGATTGCCTCCACCAGCATTCGGGATCTGGACAAGCGTTCCCCGCAGAGTTTCGCCCAGTTGCTACGGGGGCCGCAGAGTCTGGGCGCGTTGCTTGAGTTCCGTGGATTCCGCTGCATGCCGAGTGGATCAAAATCTAACCCTGCTTTCCTGGCAGGTTACTTCAGTGGCGCTTATGACGTCACAGCACATGGTTCCAGCAAGAGCGGCACGGTGAGCGCCATCCAGGTGGAATGCCCGTGGAACAACGTCCGTGACACACCAGAGAATCAGCGGCGCTTTGCCATCGCGCTGGCGGACTCACTCGGGGTTTACTTTGAGGTCCACTTTGGCCGGAAGCTGAAGTGAGCGCTCGGTCTTGGGCTGCGGCTGTTCGGGGTCTGCCTTTCTGAGCTTCTCCCAGCAGGTGTCTGCGACTTCCTTTTGTGCCGTGAAGGCGCGTATTTCCGCCGGGGTGCTGGAGGCCCAGTCGATTGGGATGCGCTCATCGCGCAGACCTCGGCGATGCAGCCAGCCGAAGAAGGCAATGCTGCCGAGCAGCGCGAAGTTGAAAGGAAGGCAAAGCGGTAGCAGCGCGAGACGCAGGAGTGCTTCTGAGAGCGGTTCCCAGAGGAAGGCGAGCGCAACTATCACCAGAAGCAGCCAGACGAAGGTTCGCGCATTCAAGCGCAGATAGTGGCCGCCAAGCGCAAGAGAGAGCACGATGATGTTCATGGCGAAGGCGGGATCGCCAAAGACTGGCTTCCATGCCGAGCCCACGACACAGATGCCGATGGCAGCCAGTGCCACAAGGGCGCTGGTACGCGAATGCCAGAGAATGCCGATGAAAAACCACACCCAGCAGAGCAGCACGCGCGAGGAGGTGAACTGCGCTGTCAGGCTGAGATGAGTGGTGAGAAAGCTGCTCCATGCCTGCGCGTATACGTGAGCTGTGCCTCCGGACAATGTCGCGGCGAAGCCTGTGAAGGCATCAGCGAACATGGGGGCGCATAGAGCCGCCGTGATGAAATGGTGGCGTGCTTCGTCCGGCCTGCCGGCTTGCAGGGCGCACCAGCCGAGGCCGTCCCAGGAGTCCGCAAAGAAGGAGTCCAGCGCGACGGCGCGGCGGAAGGCGAGCTCGGCATCGTCGTAACGTCCCTGACGGAAGCGGCTCCAGCCGAGGCCGTCGTAGGCATCGGCGACACCGATCTTGAGAGAAAGGACGCGTGAAAAGGCGGTCTGTGCTCCCGTTTGATCTCCACGTCGGTACAGGCTCCAACCGAGACCGGCACAGCGGTAGGCTTCGGCCATGTCCGTGCTGACTTCGGTGTTGAGGAAATGTTTTTCGGCTTTTTCGAAGCGGTTGGTCAGGAGGGCGCGCCAGCCGCGGGTGAGTTCGGCATCGTGCACGCCGAAGAAGATCAGGGCTGTGAGGGCAACCCACGCAGCGGCTACATAAGGGAGACTGAAGAGGACATAGGGCGATTTGTTCTCATGCATGCGCTCGGCGACGGGCACGAAGACGAAGGCCATGGCGGCGCAGCCGAGGGCGGTGGTGAGGGCCTGTGCCCAGAGAGGGACTTGTGGAAAGAGGTACCACAAGGCGCCCAGAAGGGCACCGTTGACGCTGAAGAGGCCGGTTTTGAGCACGCTGTCATTTTGCGCGCGCCATTGTGCGAGCATGGAGATGCACAAAGCGCCACCGAGGCTCATGAGGGCGGTTTCGGTGGAAAGGATGAAGAGGCCGATGAGGACGCAGGCGCCGGTGATGCGGCTGTTTGCCACGAGCATCTGCCCGTAACCACGCAGGGTGTGGTCGAGAAGGCGCTTCATGCGGCGATGGGAAGTTCGGAGATCACCAAGGGCACTTTATGCGATCCTGAGGGCGCGGCAATCTTGGAGACAGAGGTGATTTCCAAGGTCCATGCGGCGCCGAGAGCGTGCCGGATTGCTGATTCAATGCGGGGTACTTGTGTGTCGGATTCGGCAATAATTCTCACTCCGAGGATTCCGGCTTGCTTTTGCAAGACCTGATATTGGGACAGGCCGGGGATGTCCTCGATGGCATTGGTGATGGCATAGGGCGAGACGATGGCACCGGCGAGGGTGCGGAGCATGGCGGCACTGCGGCCTTCGATGTGGCGGATGCTGCGGGCGCTGCTGCCGCAGGGGCATGGCTCGGGTTCCCAACGGGCGAGATCGCCGAGGCCGCGATAGCGGAGGATGGGGGTGGCGGTGTTGGTGAGGTCGGTGATGACGATGTGGCCGAGGCCGTCGGTGGGGAGGCCGTGGTCATCGACGATCTCGCAGATGACGTTGGTCTCGGCGATGTGCCAGCGGGCATCGTGCATGCACTGCCAGGCGACGAGGCCGCCTTCGGTGCTGGTGTAGGTTTCGATAAGGCGGGCGTTGGGGAAGACGTGGGCGAGGAGGTGGCGGGTGTGGGCATCGAGCATCTCGGAGGTGAGATGGATGAGCTGGGTTTTTTTCATGACACGCTTTTGCGTGCGGAGGTCCAGGGCGATGGCGCGGAGGGTCGAGGGGTAGGAGGAGATGAAGTCGGGGGCGATGCTGAGGAGTTCGCGGGTGAGTTTGGCGACGGGATCGTGGACGGAGAGAATGCGGGAGGCAGGGACGGTGGTACTGAGGAGATCGGCGGCGGCGAAGTCGATGCTGTCGGGAGCCATATCGACGAGGTAGAGGCCGTTGCTGAGAGGCTGGCCGTGGCACCAGTCGTAGAAGAGGGCGGTGTTGCAGGCCATGTAGTGCCAGAGGGAATCTTCGGTGCGGGCGATGGTGGCGGGAACGCCGGTGGAGCCGGAGGAGGCGAGCCAGCGGATGTCATCGCGATTGTCTTTGGCGAGGAGGTCTGGTTTTACTGCGGTACGCAGGTCTTGTTTGGTGAGGAGCGGGAGTTTGGAAAGGTCGTCCCAGTCATCGAGCATCTCGGGAGTGAAGCCTGCGCGGTTGAAGAGGCGTTGATAGAGAGGGATGTGATCGTGGGCATGCTGGACGAGAGAGCGCAGGGTACGCCATTGGTGGGCGCGGCGTTTGGGGCGGCTCCAGGCGCGTTGTTCAATGACTTGATCAAGGGCGGTGTGGAGATGGCGGCCGCGGTTGCGGATCTGGGTGGGCGTGTGCATGTGAACTTACCACCTGTGTTTGGGGACTGGTCTGTTTAGCGGACACAATTTGTGGCGGAGCTGATGGAAGACGCTGCTGGTGAGCGTGGGGTGTGGAGGAGTGATGGGTTTGCTTCCCGGCCGGCTTCTTGATAACCCAGGGTCGCCTCGCTTAGGCTCGGCTGACCCTGGGCTGAGATCCGCAGCCCCGTTGGGGCTGGTGTCGAGCGGAACGATGGGAAGGAAGAAAGAGTAAGAGTGGTTTGCGATCTGTGGGGGATTTATGTGGCAGGAGAATGGAGCCTTTTTAACTACGGTCATATCAAGGAGGTGCGGGATGGGAGGCCGGGGTTGGGGGGAACGCGGAGGGATGGGTGGGGGCGGAGTGCTGCGGGTTCGGCTGCGCAGCCCCCGAAGGGAAACCCGCGCTCCGGGGAGCTTTGGTGGGGGTGAACCTTGGGCTAGCTATGCGCTATGCGTGGTATGTCATGGCATCATGGCGGGCCGGAAGGGCTTGGGATCGGGTCTGCCATGAGGCCGTGGGGAGCGGGTTTGTGGCGGTAGTGATTCGGAAAGGGGGAAGCGGGACGCCGGGGTTGGGGGGAACGCGGAGGGATGGGTTGGGAGCGGAGTGCTGCGGGTTCGGAGACCCGCGCTCCTGGGGCGCTTTGGTGGGAGTGAGCCTGGGGCTAACTATGTGGTATGCTGGTATGTCATGGCATCATGGTGGGCCGGGAGGGCCGGGGTGGGTGATGGCGAAGCCGTCGCGGACCATGAAGCCGTCGGGGTTGATCTGGATGAGGCGTTCGAAGAGGTGGGAGGCGAGGCGGGCCTGGCCTTGGTTTATTTGAGCCCAGCCGTACCAGCTCATGGCGATGGGGTCTTCAGGCGTCAGTTTGTGGGCGCGCTCGAAGTAGACTTCGGCTTTGCGGTAGTCCTGCTGGTTGAAGAGGATCTCTCCGGCGATGAGGAGGGTGGAACGATGGAGGGGGTCGATGTCGAGGACTTTGCGGGCTGCACGCAGCTGGTCATCGGTTTTGGACTGGGCCTGATAGACGTTCATCATGCCGAGATGAGGGGTGATGGCGCGGGGCTCCTGCTTGGCGGCGGTGGTGTAGTACTGGATTGATTTGACGTAGTCCTTGTTGAGGTAGGAGAGCCAGCCGGCGCGCACGGCGGCGAGATAGGTTTCTCCGCCGGCCGTTTTGTAGGCGAGCACGCTTTCGAGGGCAGCGGCGTAGTCGTTGTTCGATTCAGCGGTGAGGGATTTCTGCCAGGCTTCGGACATGGCGGCGAGTTTGTCGGCGGCGTTCGCGGTGGTGAGGCATGCGAGTGCGAGGATGAGGAGGATGGGGATGCGGGCTTTCATGGTGGGAGCGACGGAGCTTGAGGTGGCTGAAGTGTTGAGTGGGACGGGAGGGTGACAGAGGGGGTGGTTTGAGGGCTGGTTGCGGGAATTGCGTTTCCGGATTCCGGCTAAAGCTGGTACTACAAAACGTGCGCTGGATGGCTGGGGGTCTGGGGCGGTGCGGAGCTTCCGGACGGGCTGCTGCGAAGCCGAGAAGCGAACCCCGAACTGCGTACTCAGAAAAGGTGCGATTTGTTATTCGGGGGCAGCGGAGCTCCGAGAGGGTGGATTGTGGATTGCAGGGTAACAGGAGTGCTACTGGGGAGTTATGTGCGAGAAGGAAGCTTCCGGATTCCGGCTAAAGCCGGTACTACAATACTGGCGCTGGATGATTGAGGATCTGGGGCGATGCGGGGATGCCGGAGCGGGCTAAAGCCCCAACTATGTACTCAGAAAAGCTGCGATTTGTTATTTGGGGGCAGCGGAGCTCCGAGAGGGTGGGTTATGGATCGCGGAGTGATTTTTGTTTGCTCTAATGGAAGCGGCGGCGGGCGCGTGGCGAGTTTGATGTCGTTCGAGTTCTGGTTCCGAGTGCGGTCACGTCGCGGTATCGGAATACCGCGCTACATTCTCGCAAGTTCGCGCTGGCAGCAGCTGATGGGCTGGGGAAGGCAGCGCGGGAAGTGGTTCGGAGGAGTGAGTTTATTCGACGTCGCCGTTGGGGAGGGTGGGGGAGAATTCGGTTTGGGTGAAGGAGATGTCGGAGGTTTCGAAATGGGCGATGAGGTGGGTGAGGGCGCGGATGGGTTCGAGGGTGAACTCGATCTGGTGCGGAAGGTGTGAGGGGGCGTCTGAGATGGTGGTGGTGAGGTGGAGGCGCTGTGCGGTGGGGTGCAGGGTGTGGCGTGTGCTGACGCGCTGGGTGCGGCAGCCGAGATAAGGCGTGAGGACGCCCGCCAATGCCCAGCCGTGCAGTCTTGACTGCAAAGCGACACTATCCTCCCAGATCATGCCGCTTTGATAAGCGAAGGGCACGGTGGGCATGGCGAACGAAATGAGGCGCAGGAGCTGCGAATGACCGCGGAGGCTGCTGTGAGTGATCTGCAGGGCGTGGAGTCCGAGCACGGCGGTGAGGGACTCGTGGCCGCAGCGGAACACATAACGGCCGGACTCATCGAGCGTGGTGGTGAGGGTCTCGTGGGAGATGGCGCCTGCGCGGCAGACACGATAGGTGGCGACGCCTGGAGCGAAATGGGCCAGCGTGCCCAGCACGGTGGTGGAGACCGTCGCGGGGGCGATGCGGGCTCCAACTTTGGGCACACTGGCAAAGTTCCAGCGCACCGCTTCGTCGGTGCGCGTGAAGTAGTTAGTGAGGCAGAAGGGGGCGGTGGGTGCGCCGGTTTCGGTGCCGGACTGATTGTGGAGATGGATGTGAGGCACGGGGCTGCGGCCGGAGTTGCCGCAGTAGCCGAGGAGATCGCCCGCACCGACACGCTGGCCGGTTTTGACGAGGATGCCGTTCTTCATGAAGTGTGCGAGCTTCACGATGCCACCGTAGTCGAGGCGGAGGATGAGGTGGTTGCCCCAGTTGCTGGCGAAGTTGCATCCGCCGGGGGCGTTGTCGGCCACGCCATCGATGACGCGGATGACCTCGCCGGTGCCAGGAGCGCGGACTTCGAGGCCCTGGGTGTAGTAGCGGCTGAGGTCGTCATCGCAGCCGGGAGGGCAGGCGTTGTCGGCGGCGTCATGGACTTCGAAATCGAGGGCGTGTTTCCATTCGCCGCGATGGCTGAGCTTGTGGTCAAAGCCTTGTGTGACGGTGACTTCGCGTGCAGTGGGAAGAAGCACGTGGGTTTCGTTGCGATGGGGGAAGCGAACGTTGGCGAGAGAGAGTGAAGCGGCGGCGGCTTCGGGAGTTTCGAAGGTGCCGGAGGAAGGCAGGAGGGAGCCGGATTTTTCACGCAGGCGCAGGCAGCAGAGGAGGCTCCAGATGGTGAGCAAGTAAGGCAGCGGCAGGTACTCCCAGCCGGAGCCGCGCAGGAAGTGCTGAACTGCGGCGACATGCAATGCGGCGACAGCACCAGCGACGAAGGCGAGAGCGAGGCTGCTGCGTGAAGGGACGAAATAGACCGCGCCAAGGGCCATGCCGGCGAGGAGGTAGTTGTGTCCGGCGAACCAGCCGAGCCATTGCAGGCCGCAGGCTTCGAGGAGTTTTACGATGATGATGCCGCCGGCGTAACCAGCGATGGCATTGAGCATGGCGATGCGTGACCACACGAGAATGGCCAGGGTGACGGCGAGACCTGCCCAGACGTTTGGCAGGAAGAGGATGGTGCCCATGCTGCGAAGGAAGGCGGTGACGACGAAGGGCAGCGCGGGTTCATCTGGCAGGCCCATGTCGAGCAGGGCGGTGCCTGCGGCCCAGTGGGGGAAGAAGGTGAGTAATGTGCCGAAGGTGATGACGAAGGCGACGCTGAGCGGGGGCAGGCCTGCGCGAAGTGGGAACCAGTGCCACAGGGCGGCGGAGAGGAGGAGGGTGTAAACGGTGACGACGGCGAGCATGCCCCAGATGGCGGGTGCGGCGAGAGGTGAGCCGCGGGTGATCCATGCGACGGCGAGGGCGCTGAGGAAGACGTTGTAGAGGAGGGTGCCGTCCTTGCGCATGGCGGCGGGGAGGTGCAGGAGCTTTGCGATGAGGCTGCCGAGGAGGCTGGCGCTGATGGCGAAGGCGAAGTATCGCGGCATGAAGAGCAGCGTGGCGCAGAGGAGCGCGCCGGTTTTTGAGCTGCCGCAGAGGAAGATGGAGCTGGCGGCGCGGGTGACTTCAAGTAGGGGCGCGGCGAGGGGGGCGAGGTGGGGACGGAGGGTGCGGGCGAGGGCGGAGGCTTTGGCGATCGCACGTTCCTTCGGAGAAGGAGGGCAGAGGATGGCGTCTTCGAGAATGACCATCGCAGGGAGGGTGGATGGGGGTGAGGGGTTCATGGGAGGGAATGCGGAATGACGAAACCAGAATGAGGAATGACGAAGTGTGCCAGAGAAGGGAGTTGTCGGTGGAGCGGGGCGAGAGGGCCGGAAAGGGAGGAGGAGTAGAAGGAAGATTATTGAAGGCGCGGGGCGAAGGGGGGAATCGCGGATGGGCTGGAACGAGGACGAGTTCGAGTAGGAGGACGAGGACGAGGACGAATGGGGAGGCCGGAAAGGGAGGAAGAGGAGGAGTAGGAGGAAGAGGAAGATTAGGTGTGTGAGGGGGATAGGAGATGAGAGGGGATGCGTTCGAGGCGCTGGACGTAGTCGAGGTCTTCGCGTTCGCGGATGATGTCCACGCGGCCGTCGAGGCCGATCATGACGACGGCGGGGCGGTAGGTGATGAACTGCATGCTCTGGGTGATGTTGTAGGCACCGACGGGATGCATGACGAGGTGATCTCCGGTGGTCATGGCGGGGAGGGAGACCTGCTCGCGGATGACGTCGATGTTCATGCAGAGGCAGCCGTAAAGCTTGATGGGCTGCTGGGCGCTTTCGCGCTGGGCCTTGGCGGGCTTGACGTTGAAGCGGTACCAGTTGCCGCTGTAGAGAATGTTGATGCCGGCATCGATGACATAGGCGGCGCCGTTGGATTCGGGCATGTAGGCGGGTGCCTTGGCTGCTTTGCCTGCGAGAGTGATGGGGCCTGAGGCGCTGGTTTGTTTTACCGCGACGATGCTGGTGATGAGGTAGCCTGCTTCATCGACGAGTGCGCGGCCGCTTTCCAGATAGAGGCGGGGGCGGCGATCGCGTGGGAGTGTGTTCAGCGCACTCGCGATGGCTTCGGCGTATTTTTCGATGGGCGGGACGACCTGCTCGGCGGGCTGATAGGAATAATGCAGGGAGCTGAGCGAGGGGAAACCGCCGCCGAGGTTTAAGTAGCGAAGGGACCAGCCATGGGTTTCACGGCAGCGCTCCATGAGGGTGATGAGCTTCTCCGCAGCGACCTTGTAGGCGTTTGGTTCCAGGATGTAGGTGCCGATGTGGGTGTGGAGGCCTTGCAGGCGGAGGCGGCCTTTGCTTTCAGCGATGCGGCGGATGGCGCGCCAGGCTTCGCCATTTTCCACGCCGAAGCCGAACTTGCTCCAGACGGGCTGGATGCCTGCGTCAAGCCAGCAGCGGATGGCGATGTCGATGCTGCGACCCTGCTCTTTGGCGATGGTGTCGAGGAGGAGGAGTTCGTCCCAGTTGTCCACCTGGATCATGACGCCTTCGCTGGCGGCGAGTTCGAGACCGGCGCGGGATTTATGCGGGCCGTTGAAGATGATGTCGCGTCCGGCGATGCCGTTGCGGCGGGCTTTTTCGTATTCGAACTCGCTGACGACTTCGGCGATGGAGCCTTCGCTGTGGAAGACGCGGCAGATGGCGTTGAGGTAATTTGTTTTGTAGCTCCAGGCGAAGCGGGTGTCTGGGTAGCGGCTTTCGAAGGCCTCACGTGCGCGGCGGATTTTCTCGCGCATGGTGCGCTCGGAGAAAACGAAGAGCGGTGACCCGAAGCGTGCGGCGAGGTCGGCGACGGGCACGCCGTCGATGCGCTCGCACACGTTGCTGTTGAGGCCGTGGGCGTGGCGGTTGCGGTTGGCGGCGCTGTTCTGGCCGCTGAGATGACGGGTGATCGTCGGCGGGGAGTAGGGGAGGAGATTTTGCATGGGAGGATGCAGTGAAGGGTTGGAATCAAAGACCGCGGGAGGCCGCCGGGTGAGGGATGAACTCGCGGGGCTGGCGGAAGAACTGGCCGGTGGTGGTGAGGGCGGCGAGATCGCGGATGTCTCCGGTCATGTCGATGGCATGACGGATGAAGAATTTGCCGGGGGTGGCATGGCGCAGCGGTTCGCGTGGCTGCCAGCCGAGAGCGAGTTCGAGCGCGGCTGCAGGCAGATTGCAGTTCAGGGTGGAGGGAAAATCGCACCAGGCGGGGAAGCGCGGATTGATCTCGATGAGGCAGTAGCCGCCTTCGGGGCCTTCGGATTTGACGAACTCAAGTTCAAACGGGCCGTGCCAGCGCAGCTCAGCGATGAGTGATTGCGCGATGGCGTCGAGCTGGGGATCGCGCACGACCATGCCGCCGAAGCCTTTGCCGCTGGCGGTGCGGAGCATCTTGCGGATGGAGCAGGAGCCGAGGATGTGGCCCTGGCCATCGCCGAGGCCGACGACGTTGTACTCCTCTCCCTGCACGTTTTCCTGCACGAGCACCGGAGCGCCCCACTGCTCCATCATGTGCCAGTAGGCGGCCTCGCGTGCTGCGGCGGTGATGGCGTGGCGTGCCTCGTAGAAGCGGCCTTTGACGAAGACATTGCCGCCGAGGGTGAGTGCGGCCTGATGGAGCGAGTTTACATCGCTCACGGCGATGGTCTGCGGGGTCTGGCAGTGGGTGCGCTCGCACAGCTCGGCGAGCTTTGATTTGTCGCGGGATTTGAAACTGGCGGCGGTGGGGAGGCAGGCGTGGATGCCACGCTCGCGCAGCTTTTCAGGTGCATCGACCAGCGGTGCCATCTCGGCATCGAGACATGGGATGAGGACATCGAAGTGTTCGACCTCGCGAATGGCGTCCAGGCGCTGCCAGAAGGCCTCCACGCCGGCGCCGGGATAGGACATGGTGAAGGCGGCGTCTGGCGCGTCTTCTTCGCTGAAGAGTCCGCTTTCGAGGGAATCGTAAACGAGGCCGATGATGCGGAGCTCAGGGTAAACACGGCGCAGGCTGCGGATGACCGCGGAGCCGGGCTGGGGATTTTCACCGCGATGAAGCCCGGTGACGGCGATGACGGGGGAGGAATTCATAGCTGCAGGTTTCGGTTTGAAGTTTCAAGTTTTAAGTTCTCAGAGGGACTCGTGAGTCAGGCCGATGCGGGCGAGTTCGGCGAGGAAGGATTCCAGATCGCGCTCCGCGGTGCTGCGGGAGACTTGGAAGCTGGAAGTGAGGCGGTCGAGGATCTGGTGGCGTGCCAGGCCTTCGCTGAGCGCCTGCATGACGATGAGGGCGGTGGGGCTGGCGGTGAAGAACTCTCCGCTGGTGGCGTCAAAGCCAAAGCCGTCCGCCTGCCAGGTGACGGTGTGGAATTGGAAAGAGGCCGGTGCGGCGGCGTGTGGCAGAGGCGGAGCGGCCTGCACGGAGGGCTGCTGGGGCGGGCGATGCAGCGTGGGAAGAGGCGCGAGTTTCATGGGTGTGGTGAAGGGTGTCACACAGCATAGAAGCGCGCGGGGTTAACGCCACGTGGGCAGCGAAGATGAATTTGCGTTTATTTTTGGGCGCGGGAGGGTGTGCAGCCGAGAAGCGAATCCCGAACTGCATGGTCGTGCCATGAGCTATTGGAAACGAGTCTGTTTACCGGGCGTGGGGCGAGGGTGAAATCCGCAGCGTGAGCGCGGCAGCTTAAGCGGCAGCGGCAGCGTTGGATTGTGCCGGACCTCGGGTGCTTTTGACTGACCTGGGTCTGCGCAAAGCTCTGGAGGACTGGAGCACTCCAGGACCGGGCATGCGAAAAGGATGCTTACTTTTCCAGCAGCTTTTTCACCTTTTCGGCTATGGTCTTCGCGCCATCCGGCTCATAGCCGGTCTTCACGTAGGCGATCTTGCCATCCGGGCCGATGACGACCGTGTGAGGGATGCCTTCAACGCCGAAGCTCTGGCCGACGCGTTGATTGCCATCGAAGGCGACTTCGAATTTCCAGCCACGGGTATCGAGGAAGGTTTTTACCACCTCTTTGTCCTCGCCCTGATTGACGCCGATGAAGCGGACCTTCTTGGAATCAAAGGCGGACATCTCATCGATCATGCCGGGCAGAGACTTGATGCAGGGGCCGCACCAGGTGGCCCAGAAGTCGAGGACGATGACTTTGCCTTTTTCATTGGAGAGATCGAAATCATCGCCGGAGAGAAGGGGAAGTTTGAAGGGCTTGGCGTCCTGATTGAGAAGGGGGGAGCTCTGGCCGCCGGACTCCGGGAGGACGGGTTCGGGAGCGAACTTGAGCTTCCAGTCGCGCAGAGCGAGCATGGAGGCGCTGTCTGGCGGAACGGAGCTGCGGATCATGTGGACCTGCGAGAGAGGCACGCGGCAGTCGCCGAGAAGCGGGCTGGTGCCAAACACGGCCTCTTCGGCAAAGCGGGAGACCTTGAGGCCGAGGCGGCCGCCGTTGTTCAGCAGGAGCCAGTGGGTGATGACGGGAGGCTGGCTTTCCCTGTCCTGGGCGACGAAGGCCGCGCTGACGGCGTCCGCGGGCTTGATGAGCCAGACGGCGGCTTTGACGCGGCTGCGCGGCACCTGGATGGTCTCCATGCCGGAGCGGACGGCAAAATGCTCCGCGGTGGCTGCCTCGATGACGCCACGCAGAAGGTCGCCATTGGCTGCGAGGAGGGCATGACGGGGAGGATCCTCCTTGCGGAAGCGAGGGACGGTGAGGGCGTTTTCCTTGGCGCGGGCATCAACGACAGGGACGGCCACACGACCAGGAGCGATGCCAGCGCCGAAGCCGGTGATGCTGACGGTGCGCTCACCATTGCCCCACAGGCTGAAGGGCTCGATGAGGATGCCGTTTCCGGAGCGCATCTTCGGGGTGAGCACGATCTTGCGGGCCGAGACGTCCTTGAAGAAAACCTCCACAGCGTTCTCAGCAATGGAGACACGGACAGGCATGGAACCGCTGCAGCGCAGGCGGAACTGGCGGTCCATCTGGTCCCCATTGGTTTCGAGGCCAAAACAGACTTCCCCGCCCATGTAACCGAAGAGCAGATTGACACTGGGCGCGCCCGGAGTGGACTCGTCGCAGAACAGGCGCATGCGCAGGGCGGCGAAGCCGCTGTTGACCAGATTGAAATGGATCTCGTTCACCTGCATGAACGATGGATGGCCGAAGGAGCCGCCCGCATCGAGCGTGAGATCTCCCTTTCCACCGCGCTGCACCTGCTCGGGTCCGCCGCGCACGCGGTGCCAGCCGCCGTCTCCGAAACCATCGAGGTTCAAGCTGGCGCCGCCAAACTGAATGGCCTGCAGTTTGTCTGCGGGAAGATGCTTCACCGCAGCCACGTCGGACTCCAGATCGACCTGTTTAGCATCGATGGCACGCAGCTTGCCGGGGACGACATCGCCTTCCAGGAGATAAAACAGCGCCTCGCTGGGAACGCTCTCAGCCTTGGCGACGGCGGGGCGGGAAATCTCCATCTCTCCCGTGCTGGCCATGGCGACGGACTTGAGACCGCCGACGGGCTTCCAACGCGGCTGCGCCTCGCCACCGGCATCCAGGGTGCCGTGCAGGATGTTCTTGTTGATGGTGAGAGAGTCGAAAGTGGCCAGGTCGGTTTTAGGCGCATCGGCGTCAAAGCCTCTGAATTCGAGGTGGTGGAGCGCGGTGGTCTTGAAGCCCACGGGCGCGTCGGAGAAGGTGGTTTTAAAAGTGGCCACCTCATGGTGCATGTGCAGCAGGGTGCCGTTGATCCACTCGCCATCGGTGAACCACATCTCCGTGAGGGGGAGTGCGGCCTGGGTAAAGGGGGAAGCCGTGGGGGCCGCCTCAATGGCGAGCACCGTGGCCCATGGCAGGCTGGTTTCCGTGCCATTTTCCATGCGGACCGTCAGGGCGGCGGCATCTGCGCGCAGGGGCTGTGCCTTCAGGTAGTGGCCGTCGGTGAGCTCAATGCGGGGGCGCACATTGGTGATGTCCGTGGGCAGTTTCCCATCCCATGGGCGGACGCGAAGAGCTTCCAGAGTGAGGTCAGGGCCTTTGTTGAGGAGGGTGAGACCCGCGGGCAGTGAATCCTCATTGCTGTTCGAAGTACCGGCCGGCTTTTGAACGAGGGCTTCCACGCGGGCCTGAGCCGCGCCCTGCACGACGCCGACCAGCGCTCCGAAAAGACCGCCACCGCCGCGCGCGGCCGGTTTCTGCTCCGCGGCTTTTGGCTCGGCCGCAGCCGGAGCAGCCTCATCCACAGGCGGCTTGTTGGTTTCCGCCAGCTTGGTGCCGTCCGCGCCGTAAATGGCGCAGAGCCCGGTCTCACGGTTCCAAAAGAGAGTGAGCGTGACGCGCCGGTCATCCTCGCTGAGCTTTTGCACACGCTCAAAGACGCGGCCCTGCAGCACCACATCGTCCACCCAGGTCTCCACGGTCATGCGCTCTTTGTCCGGAGCCTTGAGCTCGATCTTAAACTCAGGCCGCACACTGGAGCTGAGGGTGAACTGCATTTCGAGCTGTGCGGGAGCCTCAAAGGGGAGGCTGGCCGAGCGATTCCAGCCCACCTGCTGCAGCGCGGCGCCGGACACCATGCGCCAGCGCTTTGCCTTGTCTTTTGAGCCATTGTTGGTGTTTTCCGTTTTGGACTCGACCCAGCCGCTGGTGCCTCCGAGGGAGGCAAGAGGCATGTCCGGGACTTTGAGACGCTGCATGCTGACGACGGTGTCCCGCAGGACCTGGATGGAGCCAAAGCGGGCGGACTTCACAGCGACGGTCTTCGCATCCATGCCCGTGATGTCGCCGAAGAGGCGGCTGCCATCGGCCAGGCGGATGCTGAAGGGCTCCCCGGTCTGGGAGTCTGTCTTGTGGCGGTAGATGCGCTTCAGCACATTCAGGCTGACTTCAAAATCCTCGCTGAACATGGGATCGCGCCAGGTCACCCGGTCCGCCTCAGCGCTCACGAAATGCCCGCCGATCCACTCGCCATTCTGCCAGTGCAGCTCGGATGAGCGGCCCGGACCGGCCGCCAGCAGCAGCAGTGCTGTGATGAGGTGTTTAGCGTTCATAGATGGGCAGGAAGCGGTAGTTCAGGGCGAGAGCCAGGAGGGACATGCCGGTCTCATAAGGTCCGTTGCCAAAGCTGCCGTCGGCAGCCTGGCTCTCCCCGAGCGCGCGGGCGGTGGCGGCATTCCATTTTTGCCAGGAGGCGTAGTCGCCCTGGAACAAAGCCTGGGCCATGTAGTAGCGGAAGTATTCCTTGTAGCTGCCCTCCACGTGCTCGAGGCGCTCGGTGATGTGCTTGAGAGTGGCCTTGAACTCGTCGGTGTCCTTGTGCTTTGAAACGGAGGCGACGAGCGTGGCGATGGCGCTGCGGTTCATGGATTCACCGAAGCCGCCGAAGCCGCCGGTGTAGGCGACGCTGCCGTCCTTGCCGGTGCAGCGCTTCATGTATTCCAGAGCGGAGTTCACCACGTCATCGGGCACCTCCATGCCGGCATTGCGCGCGGCGAGAAGCCCCATCAAAACGGCGCCGGTGACGGAGGTGTCCGCGTCAGTGGAGGTGGGCATGTAGCGCCAGCCGCCCCAGCGGTTGGCCTTCTGAGCGGTGCCGGCGCAGCGGATGGCGAGGTCCAGGGCCTGGGCGATGGTGCGCACGGGCTTGCCGCCCTCCCAGAGCAGGGACTCGTCCACCGCGCCGTAGGCTTCGGAAAGCGAGAGCATGGCGAAGCCGTGATGATACATGCTGTTTGGCAGGTAGCCGCTGCTGGCGTCCTGGGCGCGGATGATGGCGCGCACAGCACGGCGGATATTGGGCGCATAGCGGCCGAAGTTTGGGTCTTCACCGCTGGCGAGAAAGGCCATGAGGCAGATGCCATCAATGCCCGCGCCATCATTTCCACCGTGCCAGCTTCCGCTTTCGCTCTGCTTCGAGGCCAGCCAGGCGAGGCCGCGCTCATAGACGGTCTCCACCTCCTGCGGAATAGCGCCGCCGAAACGCAGCGAAGGGTCCTGGGCAAGGGAACTCAGGGTGAAGAGGAGGATGGAGAGAAGGGAGAGGAGCGGGGAATGACGAACGACGAATGAGGAGGGGCCGTCGTTTGGTGCGGCGGGAAAGATTTTCGTCATGGAGGTTTGGTGATTCATTCCGCGTTCGTCATTTGCCATTTGCGCACTCACTGATCGAAAATAATGCCGCCGTTGATGATGATCCGGTTGCCATTGGCCTGAGCGCCTTTTTTCATGCGCTGGTCGTGATTGTTCTTGATGCCCTCCCAGTACTGCATGGCATCCGGGAGGTCGCGCTCCTTGCAGAGCTTCCACTGCTCCGGCGTGAGGATGGCCTGCATGTCTTTTTCGGAAACGCCGGCGACGGGCACGAGGGCGTAGTAGTACTGCAAAAACCACTGCTGTGACATGTAGCGCTCGATGTCCGGAAGGTACTCATCGAGTATTTTCTGGATGGCGGTTTCGATTTTGGCGCACTGACCGGCGGAAAGCTTGCGGCGACGGTCAAGCTCCGAGACGCTCATGGCCGCCATGGCCTTGAGCCGGTAGCTGCTGTGTTCTGCGGCGACCTGCTCGAGTTTTTTCCGCTGAGATTCATTGAGGACGGATTGCAGGGCGGATTTCCACACGTCTGTGTTCTGCGGCCTGATGTCGTTGCGGCTGAGGCTGGCCCGTTCGGTTCCCGCGAGGGCCTGCATGACGTTTCTGGGGTTGGCGGTCATCACGCTCTGGCGCACGAAATTCTCGGTGAACTGGCGCCAGTAGGCGAGGCTGTGCTCCACGGCGCCCTTGGCTGCGGTGGTGAGCTTCTCCACCGCAGGCTCAGGAAGGGAAAGGAGGCGGGTGGCTTCCTCGACCTGAGGCATCATCTCCGCGAGCGTCCGTTTCCGTTCCGCCACATACATTTTGTAAAGGTGCTGGGAGATCGCGAGCTCCATGTCCGGCACCTCCTTGAAGGTGGCATTCGCATCCGGCATGGCGGAGCGTGATGTGCTGCCGCCGGGGGCGATGAGCTCGCTCCAGTGCTTCCACTGGGTGTCGTCCAGGATGGCGCGGACTTTGGACTCGCCCAATTTACCGGCGTTCTGGTAGAGCTGGATGACATTGTAGCTCCAGTACTGCTGACGCCGCTGCTCCATGAGAGGACGCATCATCTCCGCCAGCAGGGGTTCCAGCCTGGTGCGCTGGTCCTGGTTCATGCCGAGCATCTTGTCCATCTCCGTGAGACAGGCGCGGGCGAGCGCGAGGCAGCCGCGCTGCTCACGCTCCTTGTTTTCTGTGGCCATCCGGTTGCGCTCCTCCTCCGAGAGGATTTTTTTGACACCGTCGAGCCAGAAGGGAAGCCTTACGGCCATCTGCTCTTCATTGATGCCGAAGTAGACGTTGCCGCGGATGCGTTTGCGTTCGGTGGCGGAATAATTCTTTGCCTGCTGCAGCCAGCCTTTGCGCGCCAGCTTGAGAGATTCCTGAATGGCTTCCTTGGACAGTTTTTCGAGAGCCTGCTGCCGTTCCTTGTTCAAATTCAGCGCCATGACCATGCCGTCGATTTCCGTGGCGAGGGCCATCTCCATCTGCTGCTGCGCCTGCTGCTCGGAGGGCTTGATCATGTCCGCGACTTCGGCCTCCGCCCGGGTGCGCTCCTCAACGTCCGACTTGTGCCACTGGGAGATCATGGCTTCAGGAAGCACCTTTGCGGCGGCGACATCCCAGGCTTTGTCCCAAACCTCTCCACGAGGACGGTCAAAGCGGATGTAGAAGTAGCTGCGGCCCATGATGTTCTCCCGGGCTTCGGGCGGCAGGGTCCGCAGCATGCCGGTGGCGCGTTTTCTCTCCGAGCTGCTGATCTGATCCAGAAGATCCTCCGCGGCCTTGTTCAGTGCGGTGACCTGAGCCTCGGAGAGCGCGAGCTTCTTTTTCATCAGTTCAATGCGGGCGCGCAGGTCTTCATTCATGGGGCCGCGCGATTCACGGACCCAGCGTTCGAGATGGGTGGCGATGTCCTTGTCCACCTGCTGACGGACCTTGTCATCCGCCTCATGCCAGGTGGCGTAGCGGGCTTCTCCGAGAGTGGATTTCAAGGTGGAAAGCCAGGATTCAATTTCATCTGGCGGCGTCCAGTCTTCGACCGGCTCATTGGGACCCGCCACCTCGGGCTTCCACATGCCGATGTGCCGGATGGCCGCGGCGTCTGAGGTGCGGGTCAGATAGGTGCGCATCATCATCACGGCCAGCGGCTGCCACGCCTTCACGGACGTTTCCACCGCGGATTGGGAGGCAGTCTCGAGCGCCTTCTTCTCCTCGGGCGTCAGCTCGACGGTGGCGCCGATGTTTTTGACCACCTCCTCCATTCGTGTGGCGAGCTGCTTTTTCTTTTCCGGCACGCAGGACTGCACGAAGTCTGCCAGCACTTTTTCGACCGGTTCTGAAAGCGGCTTTTTCAGGTCGGCGCGCGAGGGAGTTTGCGCCTGTGTGATTCCAGAAACTGTCAGAACGGCTGACAGCAGCAGCAGCTTGATCATTTGCCCGCACCTCCGGCTTCCAGCTTGTTGAAGTAGGCGTCGAGGCCGCTCTTGAATTCTTCCGGCAGCTCACGGCCTGCCTTGCCCGTGGCCTGGCCCACGGGACGTGCGTTCACATTTGCGTCTGCATCAGAGCCGGGGCCAAGGTCGGCCAGTGCTGCATCGCCCGTGGCAGAACCGCCACTGCCGCCGCCGGGGCTGCCCCCGCCGCCGCCACCGCCTTTGCCCTGGCGTTTGGCCTGCAGCAGAAGCTCGATGGCTTCCGTCTCGGCGGCGATGGCCGGGGCACCGGTGTCTGGTTTGTCCAGAATGCCCGCTGCTTCATCCATGACCTGCATCACGGCATTTAGGAGCTTGAGCTCCTTGCCAAACTTTTCATTCCCCTGGGGCAGGCGCAGAATGTCATCGAATGCGCCGCGGGTGTTGGCCTGAATGCCAAACTGCTTTGAGGCCAGGACGGATGACTTCTTGAGATGCTCGCCTACTTTCAGGGCGGCCTTGGCGTTTTCCAGTTCGCGCGTTTCGTCCCGCAGCTTCATTTCATCGCGCAGGGACTTCATCACCTTGAGCACGATCTCCGGCGGCAGGCTGTCGGAGCTGCAGCTGCTGCAGGATTTGCACTCGCTGGCGGCCACCATCTCCTCCGCCCAGCGGTCAAGCGTATCCGCCCAATACTCCGCGCCGGCCATGCTGTTGCCGCTGAGATTCACCGCCGCCTGATCGCCCAGATAGGTCAGCATCTTCACGACCTGCGTCTCCTTCATCTGGCCGATGATGTTCTTGAAGTGCATGTCCGGCTTGCGCGCAAAGTAAGCCTCCAGGTCGCTCTGAATGACGCGCACGGTTTCGCTCTGCGTCTTTTCGTTCTCGGCGATCGCGGCTGCATCTTTGACCGGCTGGCGGTCCAGTCCGAAGGCGCTGAGCGTCTTGGTGTTGAGGTCCTTCGACACGACGAGCTGCTGGCGGGAGGCGGCCTTCAGGCGCTTCACAAACGTGCTGGCTTCCAGGCTGGCCAGGATGGCGCCAAGCTCGTCCGACACCCGCGCAAACTCGGCCAGCAGCAGCTGCTGCTCATCGAGAGCATCCTGCATTTTCTTCTGAGCCTGGGAGGCTGGCGGGTCCTGCGGCTTGTCCTCGGCTTTGTCATCCTTCTTCTTCCCGCCCGGCGCTGCCGCCATCTGCGTGGTGGGCAGCTTCATGGTGCTGGGCTTCGGCGGTGAAGGCTTGGCATTGGGATCAGCGGGCTGCGGCTCTGCCTTGCTCATGGAGCCTTCCTTGTCCGAGATGCTCGGCATGTTGTCCTTCTTCTGCTCCTCATCGGAGGCCTTGCCGCCCTGTGAAGCCTTCGGCAGATCAGGCCCGTTGGCGAGCTGCGGAGCGCTCGGCTTGCCCGCAGAGGACTTGCCCTCGCCCGGCTTGCCTTCCTTCGACTGCTGCTGCTGCGACTGATTGGATGGTGGTGTGCCCGCCGTGGCCTGACCGGCCTTGACGTTCTGGGCATTTGAGCTCTGCTTCAGCAGGTCCGCCACGCTGGGCATGCGTTTGGCCGAGATGTCCTGCAAGGACTTCAGCATCGTGGCCCAGGACTCAAGGCGCTTGGCATCAAACTCATCATTCCGCGTGGCCTGCTCCACCAGGCTGCGCCCGCTCTGGTTCAGCATGCCGAGGCGCGAGGCATTCGCGTTCTCCGCGCTGGCCTGCTGGGCGATCTTCCGCCGGTTTTCCGGGCGGTCCAGCTCCGCCGGATTCAGTGCGCGAAGCTCCTTGTTCGTGGCGTGCAGCTGCTGCTCGCGCTCGTAGCTTTCGCGCGCGGCCTCGAGCCATTTGCCAAACTGCTCGGTCAGCCACAGTGCGTGGTCTGTTTTATTCAGCACATGCAGCACGAAAGCGGTGGAGTAAGAGCGCTTGCGGCTGGGCAGGTAATCCTCCGCCCAGGCACGGATTTCGAGCGTCTGCGGTGCCACGCCATCACGGCTGGCGCAGAAGGTGGCCTTGGAAGACAGCGTCTTTTTTTCCGGCTCTCCGGCAGCAGCGATCTTGTCTCCCCTGGTCTTGTCATCATTCACGCTGTGCCATTCCAAGCCCGTGCGCTGAATGCCAAAGTCGTCCTGCACATCGAGGTCAAACACGACGACTTCAGAATCGAGCACCACCTGCTCCTGCGTCTCGCGGCGTGCGGCCAGGCGGGGGGCTTCATCGGCAATGGCGTTGATCTTTAATACCAGCGGCTCCCGTGGGGTGAGACCATCCTGGTCCTTCCACATCACACGTTTTTCGGCATCTGCGGACACTTCATGGAAAGGCGTCGTCACCTTGGCGCCGGCAACTTTCTCCGCCTCGCCATCGACTTCGGCGGAAGCCAGGTCCCGCGAAGCGGTCGCCTCCAGCGATGCCCTGGCACCCTTCAGCACACTGACCGAACCACCGCGCACTTCGATCACCGGTTCCGTTTTGTATTTCAGATAATCTGGCAGCCGTGTGCGCACAGAGAGCGCCGTCAGTTCCGGCCGCGTGCGTGGCAGCACGCTCACCGTCTTGCGGATGTCTCCGAGAGACAGCGACAGCGACGCATCCTCTTTCTGCGGCGGAAAAGCCAGAGGATAAGCCCCTTCCGTGAGACCGCTCACCACCACAGGCTGATCACTGATCTGCGCCTGTGCGGCGGAGGGCGACCACCGCGTGTCCTTGTTCAGCTGCACCTTCAGGTCAAACGGCTCCGCATACGGCACCACGAGCCTCCTGGGCAGGGTTTCGATCTTTGCAAAGGTGAAGCGCTCCACATCACGCCACGGCGTGGCCCAGCGCGCCATGGCATTCCATGCGGCATCTGGCACCAAGGTCAGAGCGGCCACGGCGAGCATGGCCGCCACACCGGCGGCCCAGCCCCACTGGAAATGTTTTGCCTGCGGAACGGCGTGGGAAAAATCCTTGTCCTTCACCGCCTCCGCCGCCTGATCCATGGCCGCCTGCACCAGCCGCTCGCTGCGACCTGCGGAACCGGCTTCCACATGCGCGAGTTCCACGATGCCGAGCAATTGATCGCCGAGGCGGGGAAAGGTGCGCTTCAGCAAACGGGCCGCATCTTCCAGACTGCGCTGGCGCCACACCCAGCGGTGCCACTTGAGAGGCAGCCCAAGTCCGAGCACCGCAGCTCCCGCGATCAGCAGACCGGCGCGCAGCCATGCCGGCGTCTCCATCACGCGATCCAGCGCAAACACCAGAATGTAGGACAACACGATGCCGAACGCCGCAGCCAGCAGACCCTCGGTGAGTTTGACGATCCAGACGCGCTTGCGAAAATCCGCGAGCTTTGTTTCGAGGATGACCGGCAGTTCGGTTTTCATAATTGGGAAATGTTATCCTGAAGAAACGTCGCTGACGAGCTTTTGATTGGGTAATTAGAGCGCCCCGGGCTTAAGTTTCCCCGCATTTTCTTAAGGCGTCAGGGCTTGAATGGATTTAACACGACGACACCACCGTAGTCCTGGCCAGGGTTCATGTCTTCACTGACAACTTCAGCACAGCCAGAATGTCGTGCCGTGGCGATGATCAGCGAATCCCAGTAACTGAGCTGGTGCCGCTGGTGCACCATGACAGCCTCTCGCACCAGTGGTGGGGTAATTGAGTGAACTTCGAGTCCTGCTTCGAGAGTTGAAATGATCTTCTGAGCATCGCTGCCATCCATGAGTTTTTTCCTGATGACGACGGTGTGGAAAAACTCACCAAAAACCTGGGTGGATATGGCTCCGTCTCCCCGCGCCACTGCGTCCGTCAATGTCTGCTGGGCCTTGGCCTGCTTGACGACGTCCGAGCTGTCGTAGGCGTAAACAACCACATTGGTGTCGATAAAGCGGCTAGCGCTCATAAAGTTCGTCGCGCGAAGAATAACCTTTGCCACCGAGCGGGCGGCTCATGCTCTGAAAGCTGCTGCGGAGTTCTTCCACGGCGCGGCTGCGGCTGACCCCTGTTTCGTTGGAATGGCTTTCATCGGTTAGGCTGACCAGAAAGCCGCCGATCAACTCATCCACCGAGGTGTTTTGAAGTTTCGCGATCTGTGCCGCTTTGATCAAAGCACTCTCGTCTTTCAAGGTCACAGTGAACGTTGTCATAGGCTGAAGATACGGAAAATCATGAGGAGGGTCAATCATCAGAACGCCCCGGCCGCCTTTCGCCCCACCCAGAAAACGCCCAGCAGCAGTACCAGCAGCCCCGCCCAGGCGGGGTGGGACCAGATCTGCAGCCTGCGCTCTTGAACAGCAGGCTCCGGAATGGCCGCGATCGCCGCGACGATGGCCGCGGGGTCGTTTGCATCCAGCATCTTCCCCTTGGTAAACTGGGAAATCTCCCGCAGCACATCCAGCCGCGCCGGCTGGCCGCGCTTTTCACGGCTGGTGCCTTGGATGGAGATCTTCGTTTCCAAGCTCGACCCCGCCTCCGCGCAGCTCAGCTGCACGATGTGCTCCCCCGGCTCCACCGGACTGAAGACCCCATTGAACAATCCCCAAGCCTCTTCTCCGGCGGGCATGAGGCGCACGCTGCTGACCTTGCCGCTCGGCGCCGCGATCTGCGCGATCACCGCGCCTTCACGCAACGGCTCGCCCGTGGCGCTCATCACGTTCGCATTGAGCGTGAGCACCTCACCCGTGCGCGGGCGGTCAGGCGAGTAAAAGAGGCGCATCTTGTCGCCGCTGCTCATATTGCGCTGGTAGGCCATCCAGCGCACCACCTGGCCCCAGAAGCGGTAGTGGTATTTGTCCTCCACGCCTTTGCGCCAGCGCCACGCGCCATCCGTTCCCATGAAGAGAATCTTGCCCGCGCCGTAAGTTTTGGTGACGATGAGCGGCACACGGCCAAACTGGTTTGACTCCGTGCCGTGAGTCGCCAGCACCTCGGTGCCGGCCTTAGCGCGAAGGGCTGGGGCGTACCACTGGAAGCCGGGCAGATTTCCCCACACGCGGGCGCTGGCTTCGTCGCTGTCTTCGAGCTTGGTCAGCAGGCTGTGAGTGCCGGCCTCTGTGAGTGCAAATTTGCCCGGCGAGGAGGATCCCCAGCCACGAGGCTGCGCGGCATCCCACACGACGGGCAGCAGCTCCGCCAAAGGCGTCTCCTGCAGGGTGGCCTGGAAACCATGGAAGCCCGGCATGAACACAAGGCCGCAGGCCTGATCACGCACCACCTTTTGCAGCGCGATGCATTGCTCTGACTTCAGCTGGCTTTTCTCCAGGCCCACATCGCCGAGGAACACGACATCATACTTCGTCAGCTCCTCATCTTTCGGGAAGGTTTTCAAATAGCCCTGCCCATTTCCCACTTTGCCCAGGCCTGGGTGGAGCAGCAGGCAGTTCACGTCCACCCCTGGATCACGCTCCAGCGCATTGCGCAGGTAGCGATATTCCCAGCGCGGGAAGGATTCGATCACGAGCACGCGGAGCTGCTCCTTGCGGATGGAGAGCGGGGCCTCCTGCGAGTTGTTTTCAGGGTAGCGCTCGGCCGGTGCCTTGGGGATGGTGAGGGTGAGCTTTACCTCGCCTGGCTTCTCCGGCTTCCACGCGATGGCGTCCTGATACCGGCCCATCGCCGGCAGTGTGACTTCCTTGGTGACGATCTCGCCGCTGGAGGATTTCATTTCCAGCATCACCACCTCATCGCGCGGCAGCGAGCTGTCGATGGTGAAGGGAATGCGCAGCGGCTTTCCAGCGACTGCAAAAGTGGGCACGTCGAAGCTGCTCAGCTCCACATCCGGCAGCCGCGTCTCCGCGCCCGTGGGCACCGCAAACACCGGCACCTCGCGCATGCGCAGCCTCGTGGTGGCCTGCGATGGCGCAGCACCCGTGTTCCAGTCCCCATCACTGATCAGCACCACGGCCTTCAAGTTCGGCTGCTTCTCCAGCAACCCTGCCAGCGCCGCATGGATGTCCGTGCCTTCCGTGGGCGGCGTCTGCGCGGATGAGAAAGGTTCGATCACCACGTCCATGCGCTGCTTCAGCGGCCCCCACAGCTTCGCGTCCAGCAAAGGCCTGGCGATCTCTTTGCGCGATTTGGGCTCCGCATTCGGCTGTGTTTTGTCGATGACATCCTTCGTGCTCATGCTCCCGGACACATCGTGCAGCACCGCCAGCGTCGGCTTCGTCTCAGGCTTGAATGTCTCCAGCCACTCGGGCTGCAGCAAAGTGATCGCGATGCCGATGGCAATAAGCACACGCAGCAGCTCCAGCCACCCCATGACCGCGCGGTAGCCGCTGCGCCGCCACGCCATGATCGCGAGCCCCGCGATCGCCACGACAAACGCCACCCCAACGCCGAACGCGACCGGAGTAGGATTGAAGACGAGCTGTGATGTGGTGGGTGTCATTTGAATAAGCCAATTCCTCCAGCGCTTGTCGTCGTCCTCGTCCTCGTCCTCCTACTCGAACTCGTCCTCGACCGATCAAACTTACATGGGCGCGAGGAATGTTCGAGCCGCCTCCAACTTCTCGCTGGCGAAGTTTGGAAGCAGCTCGTCAATCCCACACCCATCGCACCCGATAAAATCGAGGACGAGTTCGAGTAGGAGGACGAGTAGGAAAAGAAAGTCATCGCGCAGGAGCGGGTTGAGTTTCACGTTTGCCCGGCATGCACAGCAGCGCCTCGCCCAGAAGCGCGAGAGCCATCAGGAAAAGGAACGTCCGCCAGATTTCGCTCGCGAGGCTGGAGTTGTTTTCCACCTGGTCTTCAATCACGTGGTAATCCAGTCCAGCAAACAGCTCCGACAGCGCCGATTTGCCCAGCGTTTCGGGATGATCTTCAGTCAGCGGCCGGTTCAGCGCGATGAGCCTGTCGCCATTTTCCACCACACCCGCGCGCAGCGGCTGCTCGGAGCTCAGCACGGTGGCGCCGCGCCGTTTCCAGGCGCTCAGGTCCCCCGCCCCCAGCGCGGTTGCGCCAGCCTCACGCTGCTGCGCCTTGCCCAGGCTGCGGGCGCCATCCTGCAGCGCACGGTGCAGCATCACAAACATCACCACACCATCACGAGCAAGGCTGGAGGAACCGGAACCGGGCAGCGTGCCGAGGAACCACGCATTGCCGTCGCCGGGAATATCGGCACGCATGAGAACGGGAGTGTTTCCGGTCAGCCGGGCAAGAGGCGTGCCTTCGCCGAGGATCTCGCAGCGGCGGCTCACTTCGAGATCGCCCACCGGCAATGCGGTGCCGCTGCGGGTGTTCGCGAGCAGGCCGGTGTCATTGCGCCACCACTCAACGGTGGAGGGTTTGGCATCGCTGCTCCACGCGCCCCAATGCAGGCCACCGAAGGTCTCGGTGCCGGCGGACTCAGTGGGCAGGAAAAGGATGCTGCGGCCTGCGCTCAAGTGATTTGCCAGCTGCTTGGAGACCAGATCATCCGCCTTCGGCAGCGCCGCATGCCAGACGATCAGGGCCACATCATCCCAGGCGATCTCGGCGGCGCGTGCCGGTGGCAGCACCTTGGCGGCGTATTTGCGCGCAGGATCTGCGGCGGCCTCCAGAGCAGCCAGCATCGGGCCGGCCTCCGTTTCGTCATCGCTCACGATCACCGACTGCAGCACGGCGGGTTCGTCAAAGACGAAATGGAACACATTGTCAGCAGGCGAGGCATCGGCGGGAAGCTCCACACGTCCGGTGCCTCGTTTGGTGGCTTTGTCGATCGGGATGGAATGGCCTTGCAGCACGAGCTGGGAATCCTTCATCTCAAGCTTGAGCGTGGTGCTCACCTCATTGATCACAAAGCGCACGGGCAGCTCCACAGGATCGTGCGTGGCCGCATCGCGGGTGATGCGCAGATCCAGCAGCAGCTCGGCTTTGCCCGCGGTTTCATGTCGCGTGGCATGCTCCACGGACACGGAAAGATTTTGTGCAAGTGGCTGCGCATAGCTCAGCAGGTGAAAGCGCAGTCCCTTGAGGGTGGCGAAGGCGCTGCGCAGCGACTGCCACCGCCCGCTCCCCGCATCCCAGTCGCTCTGACGCAGATCGCTCAGCACCCACACATCCGTGCGGCCCGTTTGATTGGTGGTGATGTAATCGAGCGCCCCTTGCAGCAGCGCCGGCACATCCGCCGCCGTGTCCGTGGGTCCGGTCAGCGGCAGATCAATGAGCGACTCCGGCTTCTCCAAAAGCTGCGGTTGCAGGTGCCCGTTTTCAATCAGCACCAGTTTCGAGCGTACGCCCACCGTATCGCGCAGCGCCTGTGCGAGTTTGGCGATGCCCGCCGCACGCTTGCTCGTGCCTGTCGCCAGGTTCTGCTGCTCCATGCTGGCGGAGCGATCCAGCAGGATGACCACCGTGTCGGGCACCCCGCCAGTGAGTCCGAGCAAGCCGCCCGCCATGGGCCGCGTGATGACAAACAGAATCCCCGCCACGGCCAGCACGCGAAAAGCCAGGATCAAAATCTGCCGCAGGCGCGAGAGCCCCTTGTTCATGCGCTGCGCCATCTGCAGAAACATCATGGCCGCCCACTTCACCTGACGCCGGCGGTAGAGGTGGATCAAATGAATGACCACCGGCAGCAGCGCGAGCGGCAGGGCGTAAAGAAGTGCTGGAGCGAGGAAAGTCATGGCGTGTGCTGAGCTCGAAGAGCCTCGGTCTTAGCGTTGAATTGACGACGTGCTTTCCATTGAAGGAGTCCGGATGCCAGGAACCCAAGGCTCATCAGCAGCTGAAACCAAAAAGAGGCCTGATCAGGCGCCAAAGGCACACCCAGCAGCCCGCTCACTCCCGCCAGCAGTGCGAGCGCCATGGCGAGGTTGGCGGCTTTTCTCGGCAAGGGCATGCTCGTCATAGCCTGTCCTCCATTTCGAAGATCTTAAATTCACAGGCTGCATCCCTGTCGGCTTCTTTGCGGCGGTTCTTTTCCTGCCAAAAAATCAAAACAAGAAAAACGACTGCCAGAGCGCAGTTCACCGTCGGCCATGTGGCACCCTTTTGATGCGCCTGCCATTTGAGAAAGCCTTCGGCAGCATTCGCCAGTTGCATGAAGAACAGGATGGCCGAGGTCCCGCTATAGTTGGTCTTCCGTCTCCGCCAAATCAGAAAGGTGCAGCCGATCATGCCAGTCATGAGGATGGTGCCGCTGGTGGTCCACCCGACATGATCAGGATTTTGCCAGCCCATGTACATCTGCCATGCGCCCAGTACAAAAAACACGAACAGCACGAGCACGAGCTCGAGAATCTTGAGCGGTGCCGACGAATGAAATAAGGCTGGCAGCAGCTTCCGCATCATCCCCGTCCCCCTTTCCTTTTGATTCGGGCCAGAGCGGGCGCCCGCTTTTCTTGAAATGCCACGCGACAATGCAAAAAGATCAAACGCATCACCAGTGCCAGCAGCACGATTTGCAGAGCATAGACAGAAGCTTGAGCGAGGAAGGTCATGGGTGGAGTGGCACGAAGGGGTGTCAGCGGAGTCCAGGAGGGACTTCGATGTTTTTGGGCGGTTGTCCTATTGCCTCGGGCTGATGGGAAACATGCTCCTTAAATCCCAGTGCTTGGCACAGACGGGTGAGCTTCACGAAGTCATTGTGGTGCACCTGCTCATTCTTGGGGCAGCACTGTACGGTGATGCAGTGAAAACAGACCTCGATGGCCGCGACGGGTGTGTCCTTGGCGTAAAAGACAAAGACATGATGGGGGTCATAGCAAAAGGCCAGGCTCACGGGTTTGGCGGCATCAAAGGTGGCAGCAAGAAGCTCCTTCGCCTGCTTGTCATCGAGCGTGACCTCCTGCGTTTTCACCTTGCTCAATCTGGCAACCGTCGAGGCAGTGACAGCCTCTGCCACAAAGGTGCTGTGGTTCGGGTTCTCAAAGTGATAACCGATCACTTTGTCATAAGCGGCGTGCGGCCAGGGTGTGTCCGCTGCCGCAGTTTTTGATGAGGTCTGGCCTGATGCCGGGAGATGCACAGCCACCAGTGCAGACAAGAGAAACAGCGCGCGCTTCATCCGCGCCCCCCTTTCTTTTGGATTCGGGCGAAGGCTGGCACTCGCTTTTCTTGAAATGCCACGCGGCAGTGCGGACAGATCAAACGCATGGCCACGCCAAGCAGCACGAGCGGCAGAGCGAAAAGTAGAGTTATGACAATGGAGGTCATAGTCCGCGTTGGTCAGCAAAGTGTTTGTCCTCGCAGGACGCTTTTTCGATCGCAAATTCGCGAGTCATGCCGGGGGCTTGCCATATGAGATAGCCAAAATAGAATAGCAAAAGCAGGAAGCCTGAATCAAGCGGCCAGCAGCGTTCCAAACTGTCGCTGGCTATTTGCTCGCAAATCATGATTGCAGCGGCGGGTGTGAAAGCTGCGAACATGAATTCGCCCGAGTTTTCGCACACATGTCTTCGTGCGTGCCGGAGCCATGTGAACCAGGCAAGGCAAAGCAGCGAAACAACGGCTCCACCAAGACTTGGACCAATATGAATGCCGTCTGGCTTTAAAGAGGCTCGAAACAAATAGGCGGTGAGCGCTGTTAGAAAAAGCAGTCTCACAAAGTCCCCGGGCCGCATGAAGCTGTAGTGCGGCCTGCGTGATGTCTGAGAATTGATGAGGGCGTTGCTCATCCCCGCCCCCCTTTCTTTTCAATGCGCGCCAGCAGAAACTTCGCGAGCACGTCGTCATACTTCTCGTGCAGCTTCACGCGGTGGTAGTCCATGCCGGTGGTGCGCACGAGGTCGTCGATCTCGTGGATGTACTGCCGCACGGCCTCACGGTAGTTGCGCGCGATGAGGCTGGGGTCGGCGAGAATGGCCTCACCGCCTTCCATGTCGATGAAGCGCGCGGGACGATCGAAGTCGAAGTCCAGCTCCTGCTGATCCAGCAGGTGAAACATGGCGATGTCGTGTTTGCGAAAGCGCAGATGCTGGATGGCTGACTTCAATTCCACAGGCGGCACAAACAGGTCGGAGAAGACCACCACGAGAGCACGCTGGCGGATCTTTTCCGCCGCATCGTGCAGCGCGGTGAGCAGGGTGGTGCCGCCGACCGGTTGAATGCCTGACATTTGATCGAGCACGAGCCCGAGATGGGAGGCGCCCCGTTTGGCAGGGATCTCGACGGGCTTTTCGGCGAGGCTCCAGAGGCCCACGGCATCACCCTGCTGCGCGGCGATATAGCCCAGCGTGCCTGCGAGCTTGCGCGCATACTCAAAGCGCGTGGCACCCGCAGGGCCGTAGTTCATGCTGCCGCTGGTATCGATGAGGAGGCAGAGGCGGAGATTGGTGTCCGCCTCGAACTCCTTGATGTAAAAGCGATCGCTGCGACCCCACGTTCGCCAGTCGAGCCGGCGAGTGTCGTCGCCGGGGACGTATTTGCGGTACTGCGCGAATTCCAGCGAAGAGCCGCGCACGGGGCTGCGGTGCTTGCCCGAGACGCCGCCGAGCATGGCTTGACGCGCATTGAGAGGCAGTGCCATCAAGCGCGACAGGACCGCGGGGTCTAGAAAGGAGCGAGAATTCTCAGCCATGTTCGCGTCCCTCCCATTTCGTCCTCGTCCTCGTCCTCGATCCTTGAGCCCTCGCCACGCCCGATGCGTCATCAAATCGATCCACCAGCTTCGTCAGCATGCTCACGATCCGCACCAGCATCGCTTTTCCTTCCTCGATTCGCTTCGACCCACACGCTCGTTTGGCCACAAGTGCATCTAAACATGCGGCGCACTCAGTCGTCGAACCTCTGGCATCGTCAAAAAATCGGGCGCGAAGCTGACTGACACGCTTGCCATTGCCTTCAGCGGTATTGAGAAGCTGCGAAAGACTGCCGCGGTCGAGTTGGTCGAGCACCTCGGAAAGTCGGGCGGTTTTCTTCTCGCGCAGTTCGTCAAATAGATCTGTCAGCCACGAGATGAACTCGAGTTCGAGCCGGTAAACATCCAGCTTTTCGTGATCAAAGAGTGAGTAAGGCATAACAGGCGCGATTGGATCGAGGACGAGTTCGAGTAGGAGGACGAGGACGATTCGAAAATGCCCATCACCCCGCCTTCGCCAGCTCATCCACCAGCCTCTTCGCCACATCCCGGCTGCTGATCCCATCGCTCTCCGCCGTGAACGTCGTCATCACCCGGTGTCTCAGCACCGGCTCCGCCACCTCCATGATGTCCTCCAGCCGCACCATGTAGCTGCCGTACAAAGCGGCGCGCGCCTTGGCACCGAGGATCAAATACTGCACGGCACGCGGCCCGGCGCCCCAGCTGACGAGGGGTTTGAGCCATGGCGGGGCTTCGCTGCTGGCGGGGCGAGTTTTGCGGACGAGATCGACGGCGAACTCGTAGATATGATCCGGCACCGGTACGCGACGGACGAGATCCTGAAACGCCAGAACTTTGGGACCGTGCAGAATGTGCTCAAGCTTCGGCAGGCTCATGCCGGTGGTGCTGCGGGCGATGGCGATTTCTTCCGCACGGCTGGGGTAATCGACCCCGATCATGAACATGAAGCGGTCGAGCTGGGCTTCGGGCAGAGGGTAGGTGCCTTCCTGCTCGATGGGATTCTGCGTGGCGAGCACAAAGAACGGGGAATCCAGCGTGTAGGTGCGGCCGGCCACCGTTACCTTGTGCTCCTGCATGGCCTCGAGCATGGCCGCCTGGGTCTTGGCGGGGGCGCGGTTGATTTCATCGGCCAGCACGATGTTGGCAAACACCGGCCCTTTGGCGAATTCAAATGCACGTTTTCCACCCGGCAGCTCCTGCAAAATGTCTGTGCCGGTGATGTCCATGGGCATCAGGTCCGGCGTGAACTGAATGCGGCTGAAGCTGAGGGACATGGTTTCGGCAAGCCGTGAAATGAGAAGCGTTTTGGCCAGGCCGGGCACCCCCATGAGCAGGGCATGGCCACGGGCGAAGAGGCAGATCGCCAGCTGCTCGACGACCTTGTCCTGGCCGACGATGATTTTCTTCAGCTCTGCTCCGAGCTGGACGTAAACTTTGCGAAGCTCATCAATGGCGGCGACGTCGTCTTGCGGAAGCGGAGAGTTGGACATGGTGATTTTTTAGGAATGCTGCCACATCGCACCAGAAAAGAGGAGTTCTGACAAGCGCGGTGTATGTAAATAAACAGGTACACTGTCAACGCCGCCGAATCTTGGATTTGCTTATCCAATCAGCGTTTGAACGTGATGGGTAACGGCGCTGGCGAGGCCTTGGATGTTGTAGCCACCCTCCAAAACGGAGACGAGCCGGCTCCCGCAGTGAGTTTTGGCGGCTTCAAGCAGGAGCCTGGTGAGCGCCACAAAGTCCTCATCGGTAAGCCGAAACTGCCC
The DNA here is from genome assembly GCF_044222565.1 of Prosthecobacter sp. Classification (GTDB taxonomy): domain Bacteria; phylum Verrucomicrobiota; class Verrucomicrobiia; order Verrucomicrobiales; family Verrucomicrobiaceae; genus Prosthecobacter. The sequence continues at coordinate 193,855 of NZ_JBGANA010000008.1, read as the reverse complement.
CAGGGGATCGTCAATACGGGAGTCAAAGCCGGCGGAGATGAGGATCAAATCGGGCTTGAAGGAGTCGATGGCGGGCAGCACGCGGTCGGTGAAAGCGGCGCCGAGGGTGCTCATGCCGGTGCGGGCCGGGAGGGGGAGATTCAGCGTGCAGCCTTTGCCCCTGCCACTGCCCGTCTCATTGGCATGACCGGTGAAAGGGTAGAGCGGGCTTTGATGGGTGCTGCAAAACAGCACGCTGCCGTCTTCATAGAAGATGTCCTGGGTGCCGTTGCCGTGATGCACATCCCAGTCCACGATGGCGACCTTCTGCGCGCCATGCTTCTGCTGCGCATGGCGTGCGGCGATGGCGATGTTGTTAAAGAGGCAGAAGCCCATGCCTTGGGCGGGGCGCGCGTGATGACCGGGCGGACGCACGGCGCAAAAAGCGTTGGACGCTCTGCCGGTGAAGACGGCATCCACCGCGTTCAAAACACCACCCACGGCCTGAATCGCGACATCATAAGATTTGTCGCAGACTGCGGTGTCTCCGGTGCTGAGGTTGTCGAGGCCGGATTCGACATCGTTTCTGGCGGTGGCGATGTAACCGCGATCATGACAGAGGGCGAGTTCTTCGAGGGTGGCCGAGCGCGGCGCGATGGCCTGGGTTTTGCCGACGAGGCCGGAAGTTGTCAGCGCCTGCGTGATCGCGACGTGGCGTTTGATGCTCTCAGGATGGCCCGGACCGGGGTCGTGCTGCTGGTAAATAGGATCGAGAAGCAGTGCCGTTGTCATGAGTTTGCAATGGTTGACGGTTGTTTACGAGTGCCGACAGTGGTTTGGCCCAACCAGCGTCAACTGGCATGACTTTTTGAGGTGGTTTGCCAACGAATTGAGAAGTCATGGCAATAAATCAAACAATTCAGACAGCGTGTCCTTTCTGCGGAAAGAAAAATATGGCTTCAATGGGGCAATCAATAGTTTCACTACGCCTTCGCTGGTATCGAACCACTGCATGCACTTCCTGCGGAAATATTGAGGAGGACGATTCTGGGTTTCCTGAGCCCAAATATCGCGAGCAATTTCTTGAGGTCGGTGGAACTTGGCGGTTGGTTATTGATCCCAAATTCAAGGTCCCGTTTTTGAAAGTGATCAGGAACTGCCTTGGGCTTTCGTTGGCTGAGGCCGCGGCGATCCGATTCCCGCACGCTTTTATGGGAACAAAGAAGGAAGTTGAGTGGCTCGTGTTGCTTTCGGCAGCAGCCGGAGTCGATGCCAAAGTCGAGCAAATGAAGTAATAAGCCTGAAGCCGCGAAGCTTTCGAGGCGCTCCCCTCTCATCGCTTCCCAAAAAACTCCGCGAGCTTCTGCAAGTCCCTGCCCTCCGCCGGTTTCATGGCGCTGGTGATCGCTTCCTCCTGAATGGCCACGAGCTCTTTGATGCCTTTGCGACCGTATTCCAGCATCGAGTGCAGCTGAGCTTCAGTGAAGGTGGCCTCTTCACCGCTGCCCTGGATTTCGACGAACTCGCCGTCCTCCGTGAGGACGATGTTGCTGTCCACATCCGCCGCAGCGTCTTCCTTGTAGCAAAGGTCGAGGAGGGTCTCGCCATTCACGATGCCAACGCTCACAGCGGCGATCTTCTTTTTGAGCGGCTGGCGGGTGATCTTGCCCTTCTCCAGCAGCCGGTTAAAGGCGACAGCGACAGCGATGCACGCACCGGTGATCGCGGCGGTGCGGGTGCCGCCATCGGCCTGGAGGACGTCACAATCCACGCAGAGGGTGCGGGGGCCGAGTTTTTCGAGATCAACGACGGCACGCAGGCTGCGGCCGATGAGGCGCTGAATTTCCGTGCTGCGGCCGTCCGGCTTGCCGCGTGAGCTTTCCCGGTCTTTGCGCTCCAGCGTGGAATAAGGGAGCATGGAGTACTCGGCGGTGAGCCAGCCGCCTTTGACGTTCTGCACCTTCATCCAGCGCGGGACCTCCTCATTGATGCAGGCGGTGCAGATCACGCGGGTGCTGCCAAAGGCGATGAGGACGGAGCCCGCTGCATGCGGTGCTACGTCCAGGACATATTCGATTTTGCGGAGTTGGTCGGATGTGCGGCCGTCGGTTCGGGTCATGCGATTGATTAGCATGAAGCAGGGATGCGCCAAAGCCTTTTATAAGACTGCGAGAATGCGTTTGAACAAACGCCGAACACCCTGCGTCGAACCGGTTAACAATAATTGGCATTCGATATGCTAGAGGTAGATGACAGTTCAAACTTAATCTCCATGACGCGCTTTCCCCGCCCTGGCTGCTGGTTCCGTTTCACCCCAACGGATTGGAATTTTATCCGCGACACCCTGGCGCTGACCGAGCGCGGCAAAGAGGGCTTCACGGCGATGATGGAGGATCCGGATGCAGTGCCGATCATCCTCGACAACGACAAGCTCTTTGACGCCGCGATCATCTCGCGCAAAGCCGCGATGCTCTCTCCGGAGCTCTTCTTCTTCCTCGTGGTGCGCCATTCGCTTAAGGAGTTCGGCATCAAGGAGCTGGCGGTTGCCGACTACATGGCCGTCGTCTGCGCGGACTTCGGCTGCTCGCCGACGAAAGGACCGAACGACATCAATCACAGCATCGACAGCCTTTACAGCGTGGACTATCTGGAGGCCATCGAGAACGCGAGCCGCCACCACAAGTTCTTCCTGCACGTGCAGTGCGCAAACCAGTTCCTGGTGCTGACCTGCCTGTATCCGGACTTTCTGCATCGTCGTGCCGCGCGCCGCGGAGCACCGGATGTGGACTACTACGAGCAGGTGGTGGTGAGCCATCTCGACGCCGCCCGCAAGCACGTCCTCGCCGATGAATTTGCCATGGAGGAGACGTTTGAAAAAGTGGCGGAATGCTTCCCGCCCGCACGAAGGGCGATGAATCATACGGTGCGCGAGTACCTCAGCCTGGGGCAGTGACGCCGATCAGCCGGGTTTTTTGCCACGCTGCTCCGCCAGTCTGGTGCGCAGCCTGGCCAGTTCCTCTTCGAGATCCTCGATCTTCTTTTCCAAAGAGGCGCAGTATTTCGCGGGGTCGCGCTGCTGGAGGCGTTCGATGAGATTGAAGAGCAGGACCACCCGCCACACCCGCGCCCAGAGGCCGCGGAGGCGGTAGGCGCGGAGCAGCCTGCCTGCGCGCAGCATGCGGGTGAAGCGGAAAATGCTCAGCACGCGGAGGAAGGCCACGAGCGGCAGGAGAATGATGACCAGGTTGACCCAGTTTTTAAGGCAGTAGGCCAGTTTGCTGGGAGCCGCGGCCACCATCCAAAGGAACTCCATCGTAAACCCAATCCAGATCACGCATGTGGTCAGATGCGTGGCCAGGGCCATGCGCGGATGATTTTCCAAAGTTTCGCCGCCGGTAAGCTCCGCCCCGAGCACGGGCAGCACGAGGAGCGTGAGGACGACCATGGGCAGCGCGAGTTTTTGCTCCAGCTGTTCGGAGATTTCCTCTCCGGCAGGCCTCCAGCCCATGCCCGGCAGCCAGAGCCAGCCGCGTGGCTGGCTGGTGGCGATGATCATGCGCAGGGGTGGCAGCAAGGAAGTGAGCAGGAGGCGCCTGAGGCGCTCCGCCAGGGCATCCTGAGTCACGAACAGGCCGGAGAGTCCTTCGATGATGACGACGGCCCACAGGCCGATGATCAAGGCAAGAAACGCCTTGTGCGCGAGGAACCACTCACGAAAAGCATCGCCGCTTTCACCATGGGGCAGCACCAGGCCGACGACAGAGAGAAAGGCGGTCGCAACCACAAGCATGAGGGCATGGCGGACGGTTCCGCCTTGAGGAGTCGGGCCGGAAATGCTCGGAGAGCTCGTCATGCGGGAAAGATCGGAAAGGTCTCAATTGCCACCCAGCGCATAACCCACGCCACGCACGGTGCGGATGAGTTTTTTCTCGCGGTCCTTGTCGATCTTGGAGCGCAGGCGCTGGATGTAAACCTCCACGAGGTTGGTCTCGGGGTCCATGTTGTAGCCCCAGACGTGCTCATAGATCTGCATGCGGCCAAACACACGGCCGGGGCTGCGCATGAGGTGCTCCAGCAGTTCAAATTCCCGCGTGCTGAGCTCGATGTCCTCGCCGCCGCGGCTGACTTTGCGCTCAAGCAAATTGATGCAGAGATCATCGACCCGCAAAAGATGGCTGGAGTCTCCAGATTTGCGGCGGACCACGGTGTGGAGGCGGGCGGCCAGCTCCTCCACAAAAAACGGCTTCGTCATGTAGTCGTCCGCGCCGAGGTTCAGGCCCTCGATTTTTTCAGGAAGCGTGGAGCGGGCGGTCAGCAGGATCACCGGCACATTGTTGCGCTTTTCACGCAGGCCGCGCAGGATGCTGAGGCCGTCGCGGCCGGGAACCATGATGTCGAGCACCAGGGCGTCGTAGGGCACGGTGGTGGCCATCTCCCAGGCTTCGTCGCCATCATCGATGGCATCCACCTGGATGCCCTGCTCCTCCAGCCCCTTTTTGGCAAAGGAGAGCAGTTTGGCCTGGTCTTCGACGAGGAGAATACGCATGCGGCGGGATGATGCGGCGAGATGGGGGATTGTCCACTGGCAGGTAAGGAAATGAGGAAAGGGGGTAAAGCCGGACGGCGGAGGAAAGGCGAAGTCAGGATGGCAAATTCTCCCGCTCCGGTTAATCATTTGTCATGACGACTCTGCTGGCACTTCTGCATTTTTTCTCGTCCGCGCCTTCGGTGGAGGCGCTGCCGATGGAGGGCATTCAGGCTGCGGCGGCCTATTCCGCGGCGCATGGCGGGCATGCGTTTCTGGTGAAGCAGAACGGCAAGATCCTGCACGAGTCCTACGCGAATGGACATACGAAATACGAGCCGCACCGCATCTACAGCGGCACGAAGGCCTTCTGGGGCCTGACGGCTTTCGCGGCGGAGAAGGACGGGCTGTTTTCAATGGACGAGCGCGTGGCGGACACCATCACCGAATGGCAGGGAGACAAACGCAAGAGCCAGATCACCGTGCGGCAGCTGCTGGACTTCAGCCACGGGCTGGAGCCGATGTTCAGCCTGCATGACAACTCGTTCAAAGACCGCACGGCCGCGGCCCTGAAAGCCGGCGCGGTCGCCTCGCCCGGCCGGTCCTTCATCTACGGTCCCGCCGCCTTGCAGGTGTTTCACGAACTGCTCGCGCGCAAATTGAAACAGAAGCAGACGCCCACGCACTATCTGGAGCGCAAGGTGCTCGGCCCGCTGGGACTCGGCTCGCAGCGCTACCTTCCCGACCAGCATGGGGCGCCACTGCTGGCCGCCGGCTTCATGCAAACGGCACGCCAGTGGTCGGAGCTGGGCACATGGATGCTGAAGCGCGAAGATGTGCTGATGAAGCTGCAGGGCAGCAGCGCCAATGCGGCCTTTGCTTTTGGCTTCTGGAACAACCGCGCGGCTGCAAGCAAGTCCGCCCGTGAAATGGATGCGGAGGCAACGCTGGACAAAAAATGGCAGCAGCAGTCCTGGCGCAACGCCTGCCTCTGCCGGTCCGCTCCCGCCGACCTGATCGCCTGCATCGGCTCCTACGGCCAGCGCCTCTACATCGTGCCTTCGATGAAGCTCGTCATCGTACGGCTGGCCAAAGATTCAAAGCCGAATGATGCGCAGATGCTGAGGCTGTTGTTTTCAAAGGGCTGAGTCCGCCTTTTGAAATTCATCGCGACCGGCACCGGCGATGATCGCTGCACCTCGCCGGCATCGGGCAAGCCAGCGCCTTATTGTAGTACCGGCTTCAGCCGGAATCAGGCTCCGGAAACCCACGCCACCACCACCTATCTCCTCCTCGACTCACGGCGGCACAGGCAGCGCTTTTGGCGGCACCGCCGGCTGAAGAACAGGTGCAGTCGGCGCAGCCGGCACCACAGCCGCGCCCGGTGTCGCAACGGGCTTCTCCTCGACCACCGGAATCGCCTTGCGCACCATGCTTTTAGCCACGCCATAGATCAGCGTGCTTTGCTTGGGCCGCCATTGATAGCCGATGCCAAAGGGAATGGGCGCCACGTCGTTGGTGCGGTAGTATTCGGCCAAGTCCGCCTGGTAGTGCTGCTTGAAAAGCGGGATGGGACCCGGATACCAGCCGTAGGCTTTCACGTCCCAGAAGTCGCGCGGGAAGTCCTTCCACATGATGCCGGAGTCGTCCTGCGTCATGGTGTGGCAGTGGTGCAGAAGGTAGTCGCGAATGGTGTGAAATTCGCTGAGGTGCATGAGGTAGGAGGCCGACTTGGTGAAGCCGTTCATCGTGCCAAGGCCGTCGCAGAAACGCAGGAAGGACGGGTCTTGCTTGAGCGCCCAGCTGGCGATGTTGGTGGAGAAATAGTAGAGGGTCTGCACCCTGCCTTTTGTGCCGAGAAAGGTGATCCGAGCGCCCGCAGTTTTCGTCTGCTTGTCAGTCACGACTTTCCCTTCAGCATCCAGCCAGATGTTTTCCACCTTTTGAATGTAGCAGCCGCAGCGGGCGAGGAAGACGTACAGCACGGGAAGTGTCCCGGTGAGCTTGGTAGCCTGCAGATCCTTCTTCATGTCCGCCGTGATGAAAAAGCTGAAGCTCAGCGAGGCATTGAGCGTGTTGCGCAGGTTGCGCAGGGAGGAGCCCAGCTCGCCCTCGCTCAGTTTGGTCACATCCGGCGGCAGGCCCACGGGCTCCACCGCGGCCAGCACGTAGGTGGAGGCATTGGGGAAAAAGGTGTGCGCGTGCAGGAAATCGGGGCCGCTGAAGACGTAGAGCAGTGGCGCGGTGTCGCTAACGGCCTCGGGCAGGCCCAGCGGCGCCCACTGGCGGATGGGGCCCAGCTGACGCTCCTCCGCATCCGCCCAGGTGGCGTCGAGGTCCTTGGCATGCGAGTTGAAATCCGTGCGCCTGGCCAGACCCGCCAGCGGAGAGCCCTCCTGCGAGAGGCCGGCGAGGAAACGCGCCTGGTCATTGGCGGTGGGTGCGAGCGAAAGCGAAGGTGAGGGCACCGAGGCCGGGACTGGGACTGGCGTCTGCGCCAGAGCGCCGTGAGCCAGGAAAAGGAACATCAAAACGAGGGAGTGTTTCATGTAGTGCGTGGAGTACGCGGTGAGATGAAATAAACGATCCAGCCCAGCAAAATTAGCGCCATGCCGGCCAGCGTTTCATCCGGGTTCTTTTTGGCGACGAAGACCATCATCCACAGGCTGATGGCCAGAAAGAGGATGGGAGTGACAGGATAACCCCAGCAGCGGTAGGGACGCGGGAGGTCGGGCTGGCGGATGCGCAGCACGATCAAACCGATGACAGTGGCAAAGGACCCGAGCTGGATGCTGAACTGCACGCAGGTGAGCACTGTTTTGAAGCTGGCCGTCAGCAGCAGCGTGACCACAATGGAAAGCTGCACAAACAATCCGGTGACCGGCACGCCGCGGTCATCGCACACCGCCAGCGGGGAGAGGATGCGCAGGTCCTGGCCCATCGTCCGCATCACACGCGGCCCCACCCAGGTCATGGCGCTGATGCTGGAGACGAGCCCCAGGCAGATGAGGCCGGACATGATCCTGCCGCCCGTCTCGCCGAAGATGTGCACCGCCGCCACGTGGCCCACGTCCACCTTGCCATCCAGCTCATTCATCGGCGCCACGTGGAGGAAGACCGCATTGAGCGCGATGTACAGCCCCGCCACCAGGAGCGTGCCGAAGGCGATGGCGAGAGGGACATTTTTCTGCGGATTGCGGATGTCTCCGACGATGTAGGTGGCGGCATTCCAGCCGGCGTAGGCATACATGACAAACACCAGGCTCACGGCAAAAGGAGTGCTGCCCAGGAGGCTCACATCGCCGGGCTGAGGCAGGAAATGGACGGGCTGCGGCCTGCCAAACCAGAAGCCGGTGCCGATGAAAACGACGATGAGCGCCACTTTGAGCCAGGTGGCGGTGTTTTGAAACCGCGCTGCCGCGTTGACACCTGCCACGTGGATCAAGGTGACGATCCACACCATCACCAAGGACCAGGTGGTGGCGGGAGCATTGGGAAAGATGCCGGAGAAGTATTCCCCAAAGGCCATGGCCGCCAGGGCGATGGGCGCCGCAAAGCCCACGGTGATCGAGAGCCAGCCGGAAAGAAAGCCCACCGCAGGATGAAAAATTTCCGAGAGGAAATTGTACTCGCCACCGGAACGCGGCAGCGCCGCCGCCAGTTCTCCATAGCACACAGCGCCGCAGAAAGCGCAGACGCCGCCGACGACCCAGAGCATGAGGAGGACAAAGCCCGAGGGAAGCGACCCGACCTGGAAACCGAGGGAAGTGAAGACGCCGGTGCCGATCATGTTTGCCACCACGACCGCCGTAGCTGTGATCAAGGAAATGCCCTGCGTGCGAGTGGTGCTCATGGGGCCGATGGCTAAGCGCGGGGCGGGGAGGCGTCAACTCTGCTTCCAAAGGAGACCTTGCAGTTCACGAAAAAACGCATTCCTTTTCCCCATGAAAACGAGTTCCTCCAAATTATTCAGGGGGCTGATGTTCATCGCCGCCCTGGCCGTGCCTGCCACCACGTGGTGGTACAGCGTGCACTACTACAACGCGCACAAGCAGCCGGAAGAAACCGTGGCCTCCGCCCCGGTGCCGGCTCCGGAGCAAAAGCGGAAGGAGCAGCGGGATGTGCTGCTCTCCAAAGTCAAGGAAGGCAGCACCATCGAAGCGATGACCGAGCTCCGCAAAGTCTGGACCGGCCCAACCGACCCCGACAGCGTCTGGCGCGGCCAGATGCGAGAGGCGAACGAAACCCTGATGCAGCATGACCTCCCTGCACTCAACGCCAGCCACAGCCCCAGACCTCCTTCGACCCGCCGTTTGCGGTTCCGTTAAAGCCGATGCGGGCGCCGCCGCACCGGGATTGTCCTGCATACCTGTTTTTAACAGGTCGTGGTATAAAAAAAAAGCAGGCGCGACCCCCATGAAAAGATCGCGCCTGCGTTGATCAAAGCTGCCTGAGATCTTCCCCGCCGCCTGTGGATGGCTGACGTTTCAGCCAATCGGACGGCGGGGAGATGCCGAGCCGCTTAGAAGTTGATGCGGATGCCGGCCTTGCCGTACTGTGTGTTCTGATTGCCGAAGTGGCCTTCATAGCCCATGTAGGCCTGGACCGACTTCGTGATCTCATAGCCGGTGTTCAGCTGGATGACCGCCTGGGTGTTGCCGTTCTGGGCAAAGTTCACGCCATAGGCGGCCGTGGGCACGGTGGCCACATTGACCAGCATCTGGCTCTTGGTGTTCTGGAAGTATTGCTGCACGGAGGCGGCAAGTTCCACGTTGAGGGCGTGGCCTGCGAGATCGGTGCTCCACAAGGCGGAAAGACCGATTTCTCCCACGAAGCGGTTGTTGTGATAGCCGCCGATGTTGAGGGCGTCGATCGCTCCGCTTTCGTTGAAGCCCTTCATCTGCGAGTTCGAGTAGGTCAGGGACATGCGCGGAGCGATGGAGACACCGCCGACGCGCCAGCCTTTATACTGCACCCCGAAGAAGCCCACATAGCTGGACACATCCGTGGAACCGCTGACGGAACCGTTCACGGTCTGGCGGCGGAGGTCCATGGTCTGCTGATTGAAGCCGAAGCTGCCGTAGAAGGTGAAGCTCTTCGCCACCGTGAAGCGGCCGAAGGCCATGCCACCCCAGCCATCCGACTGGGCGCTGCCGAGAGCGGCCTTCAGGCTGCCCTGGCTGCCGCTGCCGGCGATGCCGAACACATAGTCTTCCGAGGCCAGCAGGTTCATGCCTGCATAGTAGTCGTTGCGAGTGCCTTTGGCGCCGTCCGCGGTGTTCATGTTGGCATAGGTGTAGCCGACGAAGAGGGACATCGTCTCAGGGACCTGGCTGATGCTGTCTTCACCGATCTGGCTGGGGATGTAGGTCATGGGAGACACACGATCCTGGATGCTGCGTGCGAGCACCTGATTGCCGATGAAGGCATAGTCCGCGAGGGAGCCGTAGTAGTCCGGAGTGTAGCGGGCAAGGTCCGCAGCGGAGCTGCCTGCAGCGTCTGTGATCTGCAGGGCAAGCAGGCCGGCAGTGGTGGAGGAGTCGATCTGATTCTGGCCCACGAAGGCGGCCGCGAAGATGGAAGCCGCCGCACCGCGCTGGTTGGCATTGGAGCCAAGGTCAGCAAAGGTGCTGGTGGGGCTGTTCAGACCGGTGGCGGTCACTGCTCCGGTGTTCACATCAAACACGACAGCGGCATTGGTCACCGGAGCGCCGGCGCCAGCGATGCCGTCGGCATCAAACGTGACGGTGGTGAAGGTGCCGATGAGGTGGTTGATCGGCACCGCGCCGAGAGGGCCGGAGATGATCTGGAAGGAGTTCCCCTGGGCAGGTCCTCCCGTGGCGATGAAGCTGCCAAAGCTGGCCACGTTCAACGAGCTGCCGGCTCCGAGTGTCGCAGTGGCGCCTGCAGCGATGCGCATCTGGTCAAAGTCCGTGCCGCCGACGCCGCCGGTGCCGGCGACTTCAGCCTTGAACGCGCCGCCGATGGTCGGGCTGAGGCCCGCGCCAGTCATGTCCGTGATACCAGGCGAATGACCGGGAGCAATGGTGCCGAGGATGATCACGTTGCCGGTGCCGATGAACTTGATGTCGCCGGAAATCGTCGAACCGACTGGAACGATGAAATCATTGGCGCCGATGTTGATGATGCCGGGAGCGCTGCCGCTGGGAGTTGTGAGCGTGGTGAAGTTGATCGTTCCGCCACCGCTGAGATCCAGCGTGCTGCCGTTTGCAATGGTGATGGTGGTGCTGTTCAGCGTGGTGCCGCCGGTGATGGTGAGACCGTTGTCGATCTGAGTGCTCTGCGTGGTGGTGGTGCCACCGCCGCCCAGGACCAGGCTGCCGCCGGTGCCACCGGTTCCGGTGGTGAGATTGGAGCCAGGAGCGTCCAGGCTGCCGAGGAAGGTGCTGCCGTCTGAAACACTGAGCATGTTGCCATTGGTGTGCACGGTGCCCGTTCCTGTGAGCGTCTGGAAGGTTTGAGCGCCGCCCGTGAGGTTCAAAACGCCGTTCACCGCGATGGCCGCAGAGTGAGAGATGATGTCCGCGCCGGCGAGGTTCAGCGTGCTTCCGGGATTCACCGTGATGACGCTTGCGCCCACCGTGCTGTTCAGTGTGACCGCACCGGAGGTGATGATGGTGCCGGTGCCGAGTTTGGCATCGAGAACGCTGCCGTCATTCAGGTTGTAGGTCGTTGCCGTCAGGGTGGCAGTACCGGTGACGTGGCCGGTGTTGGTCAGCGTGGTGATGGTGTCGTCTTTGGAGCCCAGGTTCAGGGTGCCCGCATTGGTCACGGTGGAGACTGAAGCAAGTCCGGCGTTGATGCTGTCCAGCGTTGCGCCGACGGACACATTGACTGCGCTGCTGGAGAGGCTGCCGTTGAGCAGCACATCGCCCGCATTGATGTTGGTGGTGCCGGTGTAAGTGCTGGCGCCGTCGAGAACCACGGTGCCGTCATGATTGGCATCATTGATGTTCAGAGAAGCTCCGCCGGTGGTGTCTGAGATCTTGCCGCTCAGATAAACCGTGGACCCCATGGGAGTGCCATCGGCATTGGCACCGGAAGCGGCGCTGGAGGTGGTCGAGAGCACCGTGCGGCTGCCGCCCTTGAGATCCATGTTGTTCTGGAAGATGACGTTGTTCGTGGCCTGATCAGCGCCAAAGACCAGCGCGCTGCCGGTCGGCACAAAGCTGCCGGCACCCCACTGGAGGGTCTTGTTGTTGCTGAGGTTCACGGTCAGGTCTCCCACCACGGCGGCAAAACCACCGCTGCCGGTCCATTGGACGCGGTTGCTCAGCGTGCCGACATAGCGGCTGAAGTTTCCGGCGGTACCGTCGGACATGAGCACGGCGTTGGAGGTGGGAGTGCCGGCAAAGTTGACGTTGCTGTCCCAGTAGATGCCAACGGTGTCGTCGGCACGAAGAGTGCCGCCTTCGATGATGGTCTGGCCGGAATAAACGTTGGCTCCGTTGAATTCCACGAGACCGCTCTGGATATGGACGTCCGCTCCGGAACCGGATGGGATGTAGTTGAATCCGCCGGAAGGAATGATGGATGCCGCACTGTCGTCCGCGATGGAGGTGTTGTACGCATTGCCATTGAAGGTGATGGTATGCCCAGCACCTGGATCAAGCAGGAGCGTGGCTCCGGTCATCAGGAAGATGTCGGTGCCGACGCCAATACCGCTCGCACCGGCTGCTGAGTTGGTGGCAGGGTTGGCCGTCTGGCCCTGACCGCCACGGACACCATTGCCGTCAAACAGGGCGTCTCCGGTGATGTGCAGCGTGCCGCCGGAGCGCACGAAGATGGAACCACCGTAGCCATTGCCGCCAGCGCCGCCGCCTGCCAGTGTGGAGTAGCCCACGCCAGTCGCACCTGCGCCGCCGCCAAAACCAGCGTTGCCGCCGGCGCCACCGCTGCCATCCAGTCCATTCGGACGGCTGCCAGTCAGAGCATCCCATCCCGTAAAGCCTGTCACGGGATCTGTGACCGTGGTGACGGAAGGATGAAACGTGCCGTTGACCATGCGGTCTGTGTAATAGGAGGGCGTCGTGTTAAAGTTCGGGGCAAAGGGATCCACCTTCTGCACCGGATTGCCATTGTCATCCTGACCGGGGAAACGTTCCACCTGGTCATAATAGGAAGGAGTGGTGTTAACCTGGCCGGCCACCGCAGTCACCGGGGCGAGCGCGGTTACGAGGCTCCAGCTGGCGCCTGCGCCACCGACACCACCCGTGCCACCTGCACCGCCACCCGCGCCAAAGCCGCCCATGCCACCGGAACCGCCGCTGCCTGCGTCACCGCCTGCAGCACCGCCGATGCCCGCAAGGAGGGACGGAGACGCCGGCTGTCCGCCTGCGCCACCATTGCCGCCGTTGCCGCCGGCTGCACCGCCATAGCCAAAGCCGCTGTTGCCGCCCTGACCACCGGAACCGGCGCTGCCGCCGACACCGACCTGACCTGTGGCGAGCGCTGTATCAAAGACAACGACGTCCGTCAGTGCTACCGCCAGATTGATCACCTTGACCACCATTTCTGCGGCATCACCTGCAGCCACGTTCTCCGTCAGCGGATTTGAGGCGTCTGCCGCCGTCTTTTCTCCTCCTGCTGTGAGTTCCAGAATCGATGTGGCCACCGCCGCCAGCAGCAAGGGATTGCTGCTGCCACCTGAGGTACCGCTGCTGCCGTTGCCGCCCACGCCGCCGAATCCGGAGGCACTGCTCGCGCCATTGCCGCCTTTGGTTCCGCTGGCTCCATTGATGTCTGCCAGCATGTCATAGGGAGGCGTGTAGCCGGCGCTGCCCGAGGAGGCATGGCTTCCCGCGTTGAAGAGGTTGTTCAGCGAACCACCCGTCAGGCCGACACCGCCATTGCCGCCCTGCACGTTGTTTGAGAGGAAATTGACGTTGTTGAGCGTCACCACAGAGCCGCTGTTGATGAAGAGAGCGCCGCCCAAGGCCGCCCCCCCGCCGCTGCCGTCACCGCCGTGCACCGAAAAATTCTGCAACGTCAGATTGCTAAGGTTCAAATTGCCTGACTGCAGGAAGAGCCCGTTGCTGCTGCCGCCATTGATGATGGTTCCCGAAGGACCGCCATCAAGGGAGTACGTGGTGCCTGCACCGCCATTCATGACGTTGCCGACGGTGGCGTCCACCGCATACGCGGGTTTTAGTACGAGTGCCAGCGACATGATCGCCGCGAGGGCCGCGCGGGGGGCCCTTCGGAACAGTGTGTTGTGAGTTTGATGTGTTTTCATGGGTATGCACGGAGTCGTGCACGCGCCATCCACAGCTTCGCGGTTCTCGTGTTACCTCCCGCGTGAAAAATATTTTCACTGGCCGGCCGTTTTTTGCGACCTCATCGATGCCTCCGCGGCCGCCAGGCGCTTCTTCGCCCTCGCCAGGGACAGCTCAGTGAAGTCCGGCCGCGTCTTTCCATGCTCTTCAAGTCCTTGAATGGCCTGCCGGAACAGGTCGGCAGCTTCCGCAGGCCGGTTCTGGAGGAGCAGCGCATCCGCCAGGCGGGACATGTCCGCATAGCGCTGGATGTCTTCGGGCTTGTGCTCTTCCATCAGCGCGACCAGCTCCCGCAGCAGCTCTTCCGAACGGCTGTACAACCGGCGAAGGAACTGAGCATGGGCCAGCTCCCGCAGCACGCCGTCCGCAGCAGCGGGCAACGTGCCCTGCGGCGAGCGAATGCGCTGCAGCCACTGCGTCCCCGCCGTGGCCGCGTCAAAATAGTAGTTCTGTTCGATCTGGATGAACATGCAACACTCCATCCGGTAGAGTGAAAAAGGGTGGCTGGGGCCGAGGCTTAGATCGCACACTTTGACAGCCTCGTGCACCAAGGCCAGCCGCTCCTTCTTGTCTCCTTTTTTGCCCAGCAGCGCAGAGAGATCGCTCAGGCAGTCCTTCGCGAAGGAGTTGTCCGGGCCGACCGAACGCCAGAAGGTGTCCAGCGCCCGCCGCCCCTCGGTCACAGCCTCGTCGAGCATGCCGGCTTTTTTGTAGCAGGAGGACAGGCGGTACATCGTGCGCGCCGTCATCACGTGCCTGTCTCCCAGGTCCTTCAGCGCTTTGTTCACGTAGTCACGGCCCATGGCCAGCGCGTATTCCTGACGCCCCGCCAGAAAGACCGCGGTCAGATGCTCCAGCCGGCACAGAGCCTGATGCTGGAGGTTGTAGCTGGAATTGCCGTCCACCTCGCGGCAAACCTCCGACATGAGCTTCTCCGCCTCCTGGCCTTCGCCGCGAATGTTGAGATTCTTCCCCAACGTGAACATGGTAAAGAGCGAGAACGATTGCCTGGGGCCCAGATGCTCCAGCTGCCAAGCCAGCACCCGCCGCAGCTCGGCCATGCATTCATCGGACGAATTTTCCATGACCGCGCGCTGACCGGCCACGCAGAATCTCATGTCCCAGACCCTGGAGTCGTCAGAAGGCAGGCTGGCCTCCAGCAACGCCAGCGCCTGCCGGTAGTTTTCCAGGCATTGCTCGTGGTCAAACATGGTGGCCGTTTCAGCCAGCATCTGCGCCTTGCGTACGGGATCTCCCTTGAAGGCCAGGATGCGCTTGAGCATGTGCTCCCTCATCTGGTCCGGGTCGATGTTGCTGCCCGTGCGTCGTTCATCCAGGTCTTTGACGGTGTTCAGGATGATCTCGGAGACGGTCTGTGCCTCCCGCTTCTGCTGCAAGGCCAGCTGCTCCGCCGCCCGCGCCTTCACAGCCAGGCACACTGAAACCACTGTACCTGCGATCAGGGAGAGCGATGTGCCGAGCACGGCGAGCGTTGCGGCCTTGTTTCGCAGCGCCAGTTTCCACAGCCGCTCACCTGCGCCCACGGCCCGTGACTGGATCGGCTCTCCATTCAGGAACCGGCCAAGTTCATCGGCCAGAAAACCCGCGCCTGGCAGACGACGCGCGGGCTGCTTTTCCAAACAGCGCTGGATCAGCGTGGCCAGGTCCTGCTGCACGCGGACGATCTGCTTCGCAGGAACGCCGGCGGCGTGCACTTCCACCGTTCCCTCCGCCACCGCGGAGCGCAGCTTTCCCGAGGAGCTGATCTCCGGCTCCTCCTGCGTGATGCGGCGCATGACCTCCACCGCGCTGCCACCGGTGAAGGGCAGCTTGTCCGTCAGCATCTGAAACAGCATGACTCCAAGCGCCCAGACATCGCTCGCTGTTGTCACTTCCTTTGCTTTTCCAGCCGCCTGCTCCGGACTCATGTAGTGGGGCGTGCCCACGTGAGCGTTGCTCCGCGTCAGCTGAAACTCCGCATCCAGCAGCTTCGCCAGACCGAAGTCAGACAGCATCGGCTTCCCGCTGACATCCAGCAGGATGTTTGCCGGCTTGAGATCCCGGTGCAGAACCCCGTGGTCATGCGCAAACTGCACCGCCCGTGCGATGCGGATCATGATGGTCGCGGCCTCGCGTTCGGGCATCATTCCCCTTCTCTTCAAACGCTCCGCGAGGGATCCACCCTCCGCCAGCCGCATGGTGAAATAAGGCATGCCATCCTCTTCCCCGCTCTCGTAGATGGGAACGATGTCCGGGTGGTCCAGCTGAGCGATGGCCTGCGTCTCCGCTTTGAACCGCGAAGCCTCCTCGCGCGTGGCGAAGTGGGCATTCCGCACCACCTTCAGCGCCACCACGCGCTTCAGCTTCACGTCCTCCGCTTCGTAAACGATCCCCATGCCTCCGCTGGCGATCTCCCGCACGAGCCGGTAGCCTGCAAACTCACACGGCAGCGTGAGCAACCGAGCAGGCTCGGAAGACTTCGCCCGCTCAGGCCCTGTCACTTCATCCGCCTCCAGCCCCTCCTGGAGGAGGCACACGAGGCACACGCCGTCGCGCTCAATCCGGCCCGAACATACGGGGCAGATGCCAGCATCCCCGGCGGCGTTGGGAGGCATGTCGGAATGTGGCATCACTTTTCCGCGGTCCTCGCCGTTGGTTCTGTCATTCCCGTCTGCGCCAGCATCTGCTTTGCATCGTTCAGCACCTCCGCCACACGCTGCGGGTCTTCATCCCGCGGTTCAGCGCAGGCCTGGATGATCCTGCGTACAATCACGCCGGCCGCGCTCCGCCTGCTTTTCTCCGCCAGCTTCCCAGCCAGCGGCAGCAGCCGGGCGATTGATTTGAACTCGCCTTTCGACTGCTTCAGCGTTTCCGGAAGATCCTGCAGCCGGATGTCTGCATCGGCAATCCGTCCCATCTGCAAAAGTGTCAACGAATGCTGCACCAGCAGCCCTGCCGCCTCTGGAGGCAGCCTTTCCTCAGGCAGGCGCACGCGCTCCAGCCAGATGCCGCCCAGCTCGCATGCTTCTTCCAAGCGGTTCATTTCACGCAGGGTGTTCACCAGTCCCTCCGCCCGCGACAGGGTGTAGTCGTCGCCCGGACCGAGCTGCAGATCGCACACCTTCAGCTCTTTGCGCAGCAGTTCCAGATTGCCCGCCAGATCTCCCTCCTTCACCAGGGTCTGGCTTAGCGCCTTCATGCTGGCCCGCGCCTTCACATAATCAGGCCCCACAGTGTGCCAGTAGATGTCCAGCGCACGGCGTCCGCTCTGGATGGCCTCCTGCACCAGCCCCGCCTCCCTGCAGTGCTTCGCCAGCCGGCCATACACCCGGCCGGTGATGGAGTGAGCCTCGCCAAACTTGTCCATCGCATAGTCGCAAGTCTCCCGCCCCAGGTTCAGCGCCTCCGCCGTTCTGCCCAGGTCCGCCATCACGGTCATCAGTTCAATGCGCCCCACGATCAGGTCAAAGTGATCGGTTTTCTTCGTGTAGCTGGCGATGCACGAGAGCAGCAATGCCTCCGCCTCCTGCAGGGCCTCCCTGCTCTTCACCTCCTGCACCAGCTCCTCCGCCAGCGCATACTTGGTTTTGTTAATCTGCGCGTCCCCCTGCGGCAGATGCGACTCCTGCCACGCAATGATGCGCCGGAGCTGATCGCGCGACTCCTTGCCTGCCTCACTGGCAGCCTTGGTCATGTGCATTTGTTTGAGCGCCACGCGGTAGCGCATGCTCCAGAGCAGCGGGTCATCGGCATCCATCCGCGGCTCCATCTCCGCCAGGACCTCCCGGTAGATCCGCAGGTCCGCGGGCTTGTTGAGGACCGTGGAAAGCTCCTCCAGCATCGCAGCCTTCCGCTTCGGATCCCCGTGAAAGGCGCTGACGCGCTGCAGCAGCTCCAACCGCATCTGCTCCGGACTCACTCCGTGGCCCACCAGATGTTCGTCCATGCTGTGCACCGCCTCCAGAATGATGGATGCGATCTCGTCAGACTCCTTCTTCTGCTTCAGCGCGACACGCTCTGCTTCGCGCGCCTTCACCGCCTGATGCACGGAGACGCCCGTGCCCACGATGAGAGACACCGAGGTGCCAAGAACAGCCAGCGTCGCGGCCTTGTTCCGAAGCGCCAGTTTCCACAACCGCTCAGCGGCTCCCACAGCCCTGGATTGAATGGGCTTCCCGCTCAAAAACCGGTCCAGTTCATCCGCCAGAAAACCCGCGCCCGGCAGGCGCCGCGCCGGCTGCTTTTCCAGGCAGCGGAGGATGAGGGTGGCGAGGTCCGCCTGCACCCGCAGCAGCGAACCCGCCGGAACGTTTTCAGCGTTCGCACCCCCCGATTTCGAATCTTTCCGCACGATGAGCTTGCCCGTGGAGCTGATCTCCGGCTCCTCCTGCGTGATGCGGCGCATGACCTCCACGGCGCTCCCGCCCTGAAATGGGAGCTTGTCTGTCAGCATCTGGTATAAAATGACACCGAGGGCCCACACATCGCTCGCCGTAGTCACCTCCTTCGCCTTTCCAGCCGCCTGCTCCGGACTCATGTAGTGGGGCGTGCCCACGTGAGCATTGCTCCGCGTCAGCTGAAACTCCGCGTCCAGCAGCTTGGCCAGCCCAAAATCTGACAGCATCGGCCTGCCGCTGACATCCAGCAGGATGTTTGCGGGCTTGAGGTCCCGGTGCAGCACGCCGTGATCATGCGCATACTGAACCGCTCGTGCGATGCGGCTCACGTTCGAGGCCGCCTCACGGTCTGACATGATGCCCCGCTTTTTCAGACGGTCAGCGAGCGAACCGCCCTCCGCCAGCCGCATGGTGAAGTAGGGCATGCCGTCCTCTTCACCGCTTTCGTAGAGCGGCACGATGTCCGGGTGGTCCAGCTGCGCGATGGCCTGCGTCTCCGCCTTGAACCGCGAAGCCTCCTCACGCGTGGCGAAGTGGGCATTCCGCACCACCTTCAGCGCCACTACGCGCTTCAGCTTCAAATCCTCCGCCTCGTACACAATCCCCATCCCACCCACAGCGATCTCGCGCACCAGCCGGTAGCCCGCAAACTCACACGGCAGCGTCAGGGTGCCTGCCTGCGCCGTGCCTGCGCCCGCCTCCGGATGCACCGCGCCACCGGCTTCCAGCCCCTCCTGCAGCAGGCAGGCCAGACACACGCCGTCCGCCTCCAGTCCGCCTGAGCAGACAGGGCAGCGGACAGGTTCGTTGGCTGGTGCATTCATGAAGAGATGAATTCGCAGTTTCAGCACGCATCATGCCGCCATCGAAAGCAGGCTCACCAGATAGCGCAGTTCCTCGTCCACCTCTTCATCCGTCGTCACGATGCTCCTCACCTCGGTGCGAAGCAGGACGCCAAATCTTCGGCGCAAATCGGTCGCCGCCTTGCGCACCGCGCCATGAGACATGCCATGGCGGCTCGCCATTTCCTCCCAGTCGGGCCCGGCCCCATCGCTTGCAAAAGTGCGCCGGCGCAGTTCCAGCAAAAACTCGCTCCGCTCCCGCTGTTCCAGCTCCTTCTCCAGACGCCGCATGGCATGATCCACCAGCGCGCGCGCCCATCCGCGGTCAAAAGCTTTGTCCGGCGACTGCCCCTCCACCAGGGCGGGCTCCTCAAGCCGAGAATCCAGTTCCTCCAAAGGCAGCGGAGCCACGCCGCCGCCGCGCTTGGCCGCTTTGGCACGGTGATGCTCGTTGTGCAGCCAGTTGGTGAAGCAGCGGAGGAGGAAGCTGCGAAAGCGCACATCTCCGCGCTGCACGTCCTTTAGCATATCGCTGGAAATGAGATGCTCGAAGAACCCCTGCACCTCGTCCGAGGCTCCATCATGCGTGGCACCCCGCTGCCGCGCGAACACATACAACGGCCGCCAGTACGCGCGCGCCAGTCTTTCCAGCCCGACCAGCGCCTCTTCCTCGTGATTCGCCGCACGGATCATCGACCACATGGTCACGGGAAACAGCCCGCTGTTGCCAGCGGGAAGACTGCCGGAATGGGAAAGCTGTGGGGCGGACTCTGGCAAATTCATTCAGCCTTGGGTAAAACTTGGAACAATAAGCACACCGAAAATTTAAACAACGACAGTTCATTAAGAAAGCATGCTGATGTAAGAAGAACGCAAGCCGATGCTCCCTCTAACAACCCTCGACAAGCTTTGCCTCTGGCACCCTTTCACGCCCATGCGGCAGTGGTGTGCCGACGAACATACACCGCTCATGCTGGTGGAAGGCCGCGGCTGTACGCTGCGGGATCAGCACGGCGCTGAGTACCTTGACGGCAACGCCTCCATCTGGACCAACATCCACGGCCACACGCATCCCGCCATCAATGCCGCCATCATCGCGCAGCTCGGCAAGGTGGCCCATACTTCCTTCCTCGGCTTCACGCACGAGCCCGCGATCCGGCTGGCCAAAGAACTGGTGGATCTTCTGCCTGAAAGCAAAATTTCCCGCGCCTTTTTCACGGACAACGGCAGCACCGCCATCGAGTCCGCGGTGCGCATGGCGCTGCAGTATTGGAAGCAAAACGGCCGTCCAGAGCGCGACACGCTCATTGCCTTTGATCGCGCGTACCACGGCGATACGCTGGGTGCGGCCAGCCTGGGCGGCATCCCCCTCTTCAAGGGCAGCGGGAACGACTTCGGCTACCGCGTCCTCACTGTTCCCAGCCTGGAGGCGCTTCACGCGCTGCCGGAGGAGGAGCAGTCCCGCACCGCCGCCGTGATCATCGAACCGCTCATCCAAGGGGCGGCCGGCATGCGCCTGTGGCCCCAGGGGATGCTCAAAGATCTGGATTCATGGTGCGCGGAAAATGACGTCTTCCTGATCCTGGATGAAGTCATGACCGGCTTTGGCCGCACGGGGAAGATGTTTGCCTGCCAGCACGAAGGCGTCGTCCCGGATTTTCTGTGCCTGGCCAAGGGACTCAGCGGCGGCTACCTGCCTTTGGCAGTCACGCTGACCACGGAGGAGGTTTTCGAGGGCTTTCTCGGCGAGCCACACGAAGGCCGCACCTTTTTTTATGGGCACAGCTTTGCGGGCAGCCAGCTCGGCTGTGCCGCCGCGCTGGCGAGCCTCCAGGTGTTCCATGATGAGCAGGTGCTGGAGCAGCTGCCGTCCAAAATCGCCCGGCTGGAGGAGCGGATGGGGGATCTTCCCGGCTTCCGGCAGTGTGGGATGATCGCGGCGATCACTTTGGATTCGGCGGATCTCAGCCTGGGGGCGCAGGTATGTCTGGCGGCGCGGAAGCACGGCCTGCTCACACGCCCGATTGGGAACACGATTGTCCTGATGCCGCCGCTGTGCGTGACGCTGGAGGAGATTGACCGGATGGTGGTGGCGCTGAGGGGGGCGGTGGAGGATGTGACGGGATCGCCCAGTGCCGTTGTGTAGAAAGGCCTTCATCATTCCCAGGGCAGTTAGACCTGCACTCGGGCGGAGGGAACTCCTCCTGGTCCTCCGGTTTGGGGACGATGGGCAGAGCGAGAGCGGGTGGGATCAGGATGATCCCACTCCTGCCGGAGCCGCTGCGCGGAGAGCTTTCGCTGGCAAAGGTGCGGAAGGGATCGTGGCATTGCACGACACCCGGAGTACTGTCACCCCACCGGCGTGCCGAACACCTTGAACAGGAGATACCCCAACAGGCCGGTGACCGGGATGGTGAGCACCCATGCCCAGATGATGCGGGAGACGACGCCCCACTTGATCGCATTGAGCCGCTTGGCCGCTCCCACGCCCATAATGCTGGTGGTGATGGCGTGCGTGGTGGAAACCGGCATGCCGTAAACCGCCGCCAAAGACAGCACTGAGGCGGCAGCCGTCTCCGCCGCAAAGCCGTGGACTGGCTGCAGTTTCACCAGCTTGTGGCCAAGGGTTTTGATGATGCGCCAGCCGCCAGCCGCGGTACCAGCTGCCATGACGAGGGCGCAGGTGGCCTTGATCCAGACGGGAATTTGATCATTTTTGGCGCCCAGCGATTCGACGCGGAGGAAGCCCAGCCAGTCAGGGATTTGCGCGAGATCGCCAGCCTTCGTCGCCGTCATCAAGGCGAGAGCGATGATTCCCATGGTTTTCTGCGCATCGTTCATGCCGTGGCTGAAACCCATGCCGCCGGCACTGAGGATCTGCAGCTTGCCAAACCAGGCGCCCACCGTGTGCGGCTTCAGCCAGCCACAGAGGTGGTTCAACGTGGAGATGAGCAGATACAAAAGGGACATGATGAGGAACCCCAGCAGCAGCCCTGCCAGGGGGGAACTGACCATCGGCACCACGACCTTGTACAAAATCCCGCTGCCCTCATACCAGTGCTTGCCGGCTTCCGGCGCCTTGGACCAGATCAGCGCCGACCATTTGCCGCCCGCGGTGGCGAGCGTGGCTCCGGCCAGCCCTCCCACGAGCGCATGGCTGGAGCTCGATGGCAGGCCAAACCACCAGGTGATGAGGTTCCAGATGATGCCTCCCAGCAGCGCGCAGATGAGGGTCTGCGAGGTGACAAAGGCGGAATCCACCAGCCCGGAGGAAACGGTCTTCGCCACGGCAGTGCCAAACAGCGCACCCACGAGGTTGGTGACCGCCGCCAAAATGATCGCCATGCGTGGCGTGAGCACCTTCGTGGACACCACGGTGGCGATGGAGTTGGCAGTGTCGTGAAAGCCGTTGATGTACTCAAAGATCAACGCCACCACCACCACGGTAAGAACGAGTGTCATGCGCGGCGGGCGGTCAGGAGTTCTTCAGAACGATGTGGGCCACGACGTTTCCGGCGTCGCGGCAGCGGTCCACCACCTTTTCCATCAGGTCGTAGAGGTCTTTCAGAATGATCACCAACACCGCGTCCTTTTCCTTGGTGTAGAGGGCCCTCAGACATTCAACCATGAGCTTGTCCGCCTCTCCTTCGACCTGCTGAATCTGTTCGTTCAGATCTTTGACGCGCTCCAGGTGGAGCTTTTGGCGCAGCTCGATGACCATGGTGAGGACGACCTCAGCGGCGGCGTCCATGAGCTTGACCTGGCGTGAGAAATCCGCCCCTGTGAGGCGGCCTTCGCAGATGAGGAGACGTTCGGCGATTTTCTCGACCGTTTTGGGGATCTTGTAGAGAGCGTTGGAGAGGGCCTCGATGTCCTCACGCTCAAGCTCGGTCACGAAGGTCTTGCACAGCGCCTCGTCGATCTGCTGGGTGATCTTCTTGTCCTCACGCCTTGCCGCAACGAAGGCGTCCAGGTTCTGCGGGGCGGTGGAATCGGAAAGCAGCTTGTGGAGGGACTGAACGCTCTGGCGTGCGTGGGTGGCGCTGGACTCCAGAAGGTCATAAAACACATCCGATTTGCCGAAAATTTTTTGAAAAGAAATCATTGGGAGAAACCCGCCTGCGGGCGGGGTCGCCAGTTAGAGCGAGCACGTGGGGGGCTGTCAAGACAACCAGAACTGCCCATTGTGACGAAAACGTCACAATTATTGCGCTTCAGCTCAAAACAAAAACCCATCAGCGGCAGGCCGCTGATGGGTTTTTTGCAGATTGGCAGTTTTGGGGTGGGAAAAACTAGCTGCTGGAGACAGCGTCGGCACCACGCTCGCCGGTGCGAATGCGGATGGCGTCGAGAACGGCGCTCACGAAGACCTTGCCGTCACCGATTTTGCCCGTGTTTGCAGCTTTGACGATGGCATCAACCACAGCGTCAGCACGGCTGTCGTCAACGACGACCTCAATCTTCACCTTCGGAAGGAAATCGACGGTGTATTCACTGCCGCGATAGATCTCGGTGTGGCCCTTTTGGCGGCCAAATCCTTTGACCTCAACGACAGTCATGCCCTCGACTCCGACTTCGGAGAGGGCTTCTTTGACATCCTCCAGCTTGAACGGTTTGATGATCGCTTCGACTTTTTTCATGGTTAACGGCAATTAGTAGTGTGGTTCACGAATTGCAACGATCAGAACCGCGGGAAGATGTTTTTCCTGGCCCAATCTTTTGCAAATGATGTCTTAGCGAGAAGCGTGCCAACTTTCTTTTGAGTTTCTTCCCCGCCCTGGAACGGGACCGAAAGCGGGGCCTTCCGAGTGCGACCGTGCGGAGGTCCCGGAGGCTGGCGGGATTAAAAACCGCCCTGCCTACCGGAGAGGCGTATTGCATTCCAGCGGGGCTTCGGCTACCTCGCGCCATGCTCCGCTCTGTTGCGCTTCTGGCCTTTGCCCTTCTCGGCTCCCCGCTCCTCACTCCGGCCGAGGATGCGCCCGTGGAACTGAAGCTGCACTGGGAGCCCGGCCAGACCTACGTGCAGGAGTCTGACACCGTGACCACCAATTTTCTCACCGCGCTCGGCAAGACGACGGACCAGAAGATGCAGGTCCGCCAGACCACTTCGATCACGGTCTCCAAGCCTTCCCCGGATCAAACGGAGGCGAAAGTGGTGATCACCTCCCTCCTCGGCGAGATGAGTTTCGAAGGGAAAAGCTATTTCTTTGATTCCAAAAACCCCGGCACCTCCAGTCCGCAGCTGCAGCAGCTGTTTGGCGGCTCCGCCGGCCGCGGCTTCACCCTGGTCTATGATGAGAAGGGCATTTTCGTGGATGCCAAGGACATCGGCTCCATGGTCACCGGCGGTGTGGAACCCGACCTCACGTCCATCGCCACGGCCCGCCAGCTGGCCACGCTCTACCGCCGCTCCCTGGAGATGGGCCTGCCCAAAATCCCCGTCCTTCCCAAGGACAAGTGGATCTCTGACGAGATCGTCCCCTTCCCCCAGACCGGCACCGTTCAGGTGAAGCTCAACTCCAGATTCGACGGGATCGTCAATCGCGAAGGCCACCGTGAAGCGCAGATCTCCTTCGATGGCATTATGAAATCCCAGCCCGACAAGGACAGCATCGGGCGGGATCTCACCACCGAACGCCCTGTCACGTTTGGCGAGAACTCCAAGGTCAACGGCCAGGTCTTCTTTGACCTTGATCGCAAAACCATCTCGCTGGCCATTTTTGCCGCCAACATTCAGCTCAAAGTCGAGGGCAAGCCCATGCCCATGCAACAGCAGGTGACCACCCGGCTGGTCTCGATGAAGCCGACGGCCCCGTGAAGGATGGAGGGGGGAGTTTGCGGTCGTTGGCGATGGTTTGCGGTCGTTTGAAGTGGTTGCCAATTCGTTGAGCGGCTTTGCCGCTGGTCTGAGAACGACTGCCAACCATCGCAAACCACTGCAAACAACCACCAACTTTAGACAGTGGCCAACTCGCCGGTGCGGCTGGCATCGTACCCCGGCAGTTCGTCAATCAGCCGACGGTGGGCGCGGCTTCGGAGCAGGCGGATCAGGGCCTGCAGCCGGGGGTCGCGCTCCATGGCTGCGGGAAAGCACAGGTCCAGTGACTCCTTGCGCACTGGCAGAAAGCGCAGCCCGGCATCCTCGGCGCAAAGGCGCACGCACACGCCGGCCTCCGCCCAGCCACCGCGCACGGCCTCCACCACGGCCTGATGGCTTAGCATGAGGCGCCTGGCGGCCTGTGGTTTTCCGAGAAGGTCATCCAGGCATTCCCGTGCCGCGGAGCCTGGCTCCCGCATGGCCCACTGCCGGACGTGCCGGGCGCAGGCCGTGACGCTCTGAGTGGTGTCCCCCGGCGGGAGCGCTATGCCCTCCTGCCAGTCCGCACTCCGCAGCAGGCGGTAGCCGCCGCCCAGTTTCTCACGTACCGTTTCAGAATTTCTCTGGGGCTTTTCCTCCGTGGAGCGGTGCAGCGCCGCCACATGCACCACCCCCTGCTTGAGCAGGTCCAGCGCGGCGCCGCCTCCCCGTGTGAAAGCCAGCAGGCGGAAGCCCGATGCCGCCGCATACTCCGCCGCGAGCAGGCCCGCCGCCGGATCGCAGCCTGCCAGCACCAGCGTCCGCGCCACATCCCAGTCACTGCGTTCATGCAGCACCTCGTCCCGCCAGATGCCGTCGTGCGCCCAGGTGCTGCCTGACAAGGTCTCCACCGGGTAAAGCCACTTCCGGCCTCCGACCTCCGCCTCCCAGTAGCGTCCCGAGTCCATCCGCGGCTTCCACGCCCAAAGCGCTCCACCCGCCAGCGTCTTCCCTCCCGGGTCAAAAAGCTCCTCCACACTGCACTCCAGCGCCTGTGCCACCGCCAGCGCTGCCGTGACTGAAGGCGTGAGGCGCCCGGCCTCGATCGCGCTTACCGAACTGCGCGGGACGCCGGCCCTTGCAGAAAGATCGTCCTGCGACCAGCCAAGCGCCTTGCGCCGTACCGCGACGGGATGATGCTGGGAACTGGCGCGTGACATGATGCTGTCAGGGTGTGGCTGAATCGGGGCGGAGTCAATGCGGCAGCGGAACCGCGTCGGTTCGCGCCCGGAAGCATCAACACTCTGTTTTGCAGCGGCATGAAAACTCGTTCAAGGAGTCAGCCGCCCCTGCATGAACGTCCATATTCTCCAGCATGTCCCTTTTGAAGGCACCGGCAGCATGGAGCCCTGGCTGCGGCGTCGGTCGGCGAACATCACCAGCACGCGTTTCTTTGAGCCGTGGGCTCTGCCTGATGTCAGCGGCCTGGATCTCATCATCGCGATGGGTGGTCCCATGAGCGTTAACGACGAGGCTGAACTGCCCTGGCTGGTGGAGGAAAAACGTTTTCTCCGCAACGCCAAAAAGCACGGCGTCCCGGTGCTCGGCATCTGCCTCGGTGCCCAGCTTATTGCCAGCGCTCTCGGTGCGCGCGTTTACCAGGGAAAACAGCGCGAGATCGGGTGGTTTGACATCGAAGCGGTGCCGCATGCCGGCGGTGCGTTTGCCTTTCCCGAGACCACCACCGTCTTTCACTGGCACGGCGAGACTTTCGACCTGCCCGCAGGAGCCGTTCATCTGGCGCGAAGCGCGGCCTGCGTGCACCAGGCATTTCAAGTCGGGTCAAAAGTCATCGGATTGCAGTTTCATTTGGAAACGACCCCGGAAAGCGCCGACGCCATCATCACGCAGTGCGGGCATGAGCTGGTGGAGGACACGTTTGTGCAATCAGAAGCCGCGCTCCGCGCCGTGCCCCCGGCGGCGTATGAACGCATCAACTCCCTGATGGGAGATGTGCTGGACCACCTGATCCGGGCCTGAGGCAGACAACTCGCAGCCTGAACGAACAGGGCGCCCATCTATTTTTGTTTTTGACATGATCCTGTCATTTGGCGACATAGAAAAACCAATGCTGGATTTTCACCACGTGCGGCGCCCCGGGGCCCGATCATGCTTTAACCAGCTTTTGATGCTGTGCGCCACCGCATTCGTGACGGTGAGGGCGGCTGATTCCGCGACGGAATTCAAGCCCGTCGTGACCCGCAGCGTGTCGGCCAACCGTGTCGCTGAAACGCCCGACTATGCGCGCACGCTCAGCGGTAGTCTTGACTGGCTGCAGTTTGGCGTGGAGTCCCGGACGAGGTATGAAGTGGCGCGCGAGGACTACACGAACGGACTGATTTCGGATGACGCTCTGGTCACTCGCAACCTGATGTACCTGGGCATCCGCCATGCGCTGGATCCGCTGCGCTTCAATGTCGAGCTGCAGGATTCACGGCGCTTTGACAGCAACCTGCCGGACAACTCCAGCGTGGAGGACCGCATGGACGTATTGCAGGCGTATGCGCAGCTGCACTTTGAAAACGCCGTGGGCGAGGCGCCGGTGAGTCTCAGCGTGGGGCGCATGGCATTTGACTGGGCGGAGCGGAGGCTCATTTCGCGAAACCGCAACCGCAACACGATCAATGCGTTCGACGGCATCCGCCTGCGCGTGGGAGATGAAAAAGGACGATGGGAGATTGATGCGATTGCGGTGCGGCCAGTGACGCGCAGCGTGCAAAATGGGGACCAGTCGTCTGATGATCTGGCGCTCTATGGCCTGGCTTACTACTGGCGTGGGTGGTCTCCGCATGTGGTGCTGGAGCCTTACTGGCTGTGGCTGGACCAACGGGAGGCCCCGACGGTGCAGCGGCGCAACCTGCACACCTTCGGGCTGCACGGGTTTGGCCAGTGGGGGAACAAGTCCGCGTGGGACTACGACTTCAGCCTGGCGGGACAATGGGGCGAGGCCGCGGGTCAGAGCCGGCAGGCATGGACAGCACACCTGGAAACTGGATACACCTGGACCGGCCCGTGGAAGCCGCGTCTGGGTCTGTGGCTGAACTATGCCAGCGGTGACCGCAGCGCCACGGATGGCAGCAACCAGCGCTTTGATCCGCTGTATGGCGCCTCCTACGCCTTCTATGGGTACACCAGCTATTTCACGCTGCAGAACCTCATCAATCCGGCGGTGCGTCTTAGTTTTCAGCCGGCGAAGAAATTGAAGTGTGAACTGATTCACCGGGGCTACTGGCTGGCCAGTGACACGGATTCCTGGGTGAAGGCCGGCCGCCGTGACGCCACTGGCCGCAGCGGAAACTACCTCGGGCAGGAGACAGACGTTCGCGTGGTCTGGCAGATCGCGCCTTCGTTCGACATCGACATCGCGTATGCACACTTTTTTGCCGGCGATTTCGTGGCGCGCACCGGACCAGCACCGGGCGCAAACTTCATGCAGGTGGCCGCCACCGTGCGGTTTTGAAAGTCCGGCGCGGAGGCGGCGTGAAACTTTGCACGGATTACTTCATTCCTGCTGGATCGCCGCCGGTTTCGGCGGGGAGGGATTTGTCGTTGAGCCAGACGTATTCCTTCCAGGCGCCTTCGTAGAGGCGGACGTTGGGGTAGCCGGCGACGTGCTTGAGGTAGAACTGGAGGAGGCTGCCTTCGCGGGAGGTGCCGCAGTAGGCGATGATGTTTTTGTCCGGGGTGATGCCGGCTTTTTCGAGCTCTGCCTTCACTTCGGCGAGGGGCTTGAACTTGTGGGTGTTGTCCTTCTCCATGAGGCGGGCCCAGTGGAAGCTGATGGCGCCGGGGATGTGGCCTTTGCGGAGCCAGACGTCGTCTTCGCCGCGGAATTCGTTGATGGGGCGGGCGTCGATGAGGACGCTGCCGGGCTTGCCGACGTGGGCTTGAACATCGCTGATGTTGGCGGTGATGGTGGTGATGCCTTTGTCAGGGAGGATGCCTTTGGGATTGCCGAAGTAATCCTGGGTGGGGGTGAAGCCCTGCTTTTTCCATTCGGCGAGGCCGCCATCGACGACCTTGATGTTTTGCACGCCGAATTTTTCGAGGACATAGACGACCATGCTGGTGCTGAGGACTTCGTCGTTGGGGAGGACGTCTCCCGTGGCGTAGATAAGGTGGAGGCGGTCCTTATCGACACCAGCACGGATGAGGAGGGCCTGGGTGAGATCGTCGGGGAGGTATTGGACGGGGACGGCTTTGTCGGTGCCGCGGAGGGTGTCGAAATTGATGTGGTGGGCGGTGGGGAGATGGCCGCGGAAGTAATCCTTATAGCCGCCGCGGGTGTCGAGGACGATGGGGCGCTTGGAGGAATCGGGGTTTTCGATGAGGGCCTTGGCATCGGCACAGGAGATGAGGCCGATGTCTGCGTGCGCGGCGGAGGCCAGCAGGGCGAGGGCGAGGAGGGAGAGGATGGGTTTCATGGTGGGTGGCTGGTGCGGGGAGCTGGTGGAGAGAAGAGTGAGACGGAATGATTTTAACAACGCGAGAGTTTAGAAGACCGCAGAGATGAGTGCTGGGACGAAGACTGCGAGGTCTTCGAAGCCTGGGAGGTTGATTCATTGAGGGTTCCGGATGGATCAGATGGTGAAGATGAGATGACTGAGGGGGCGGTGGTGGGTGAGGTTTCGTTTGAGGAGGGCCCACAGGCTTCTAACGCGAAGGGCCACGAATGACCGTGAAGTGATCAGGAAGGGATGCGGGTGCGTGTTTTGGTCATGTCGCGGGGGATTTCCTGGAGGATGAGAGTTTAAAAAAAGCGGCGGCCGAGGATGAAGATGAGCGCCGCCGCCAGTGCTGAGACCGGGAGGGTGATGACCCAGGCGGCGAGCACGGGGATGACGGTGCGCCATTGCGCCTGCCGGGTGGTGATGCCAATGCCGAGGAGCGCGCCGACGGAGACGTGGGTGGTGGAAACAGGAAGGAAGGTCACATTGGCGGTGGTGACGAGCAGGGCGGTGGCGAGATTGGCGGCGAAGCCCTGACCGGGATCCATGCGAGTGATTTTATGGCCGAGAGTTTCAGCGACCTGGCGAGCGCTGATGAGGCCGCCGGCGGCCATGGCGGCTGCGATGACGAGCATGCCGATGCTGCCCTGCAGCCAGGCGACGCCGAGGAGAAGGGCGGCCATTTTTGGGGTGTCGTTCATCCCGCGCGCGAAACAGACGGCACCAGCGCTGAGGAAATGGAGGGTATCGAGCGTTCGGGTGCGGTGATCCGGAGCGAGACGGAGTCCCTTGAGCAGAAAGTAAATGAGCGCGCCTGCGATGACGGCGAGGACAGGGCTGAGGAGGAGGGGCTTGAGGAAGCTGTCCCAGAGCTTGGTAAGATTGACATCTCCAGCCGTCCAACCTGCTCCGATCAACCCACCCGTTAGAAGGTGGGTGGTGGAAACGGGAAAGCCAAAGCGCGTGGCGAGCATGCCTGTGATGCCTGCACTGGCAGCGACGGCGAACAAAAACAGCGGATGCTCGATCAGGGCATCCGGCACAAGTCCCTTGCCGGAAAAGGCCTTGGTCATTCCGGAGGTGGCGGCGATGCAACCGGCGGCGGTGGAGATGGCGGCCCAGTTTACGGCGGTGCGATAACTGGTGGTGCCGCTGCCGAAGAGTGAGGCGACGCCTTTGAAGTTCGCATTTCCCCCATTCGCATAAGCCACAATAACGACAGCGAGGATGATGAGGTACAACATGAACAAGAAGGAGTGCGTTTATTTGCGCACACTGGCAAATACGCAATGAAAAAGCCGCCTTTCTAAAAGGATTTTCACACGGATGGACAAAGCACGCGCAGCGCAGGCCTGAGCGTGCGCATCAAGCGCCTTTGAGCAGCCTGCGGGCACGCTCCTGGCAGAGGTGGAAGGCGATGCCGAGGCCGGCGCCAAGACCGATGCCGTAAAAGACGCCCCAGCTGAGCATGGCTGCGAGCTTGTGCACGGGCATGAGGAAGTGCTCTGACACGCCGCCGATGAAATAGCCGAGGGAATTGAGCAGGAAGAGGGAGAGAAAGACTTTCAAGGCAGAGCGCAGCGCATCGAACGCGGCGACGAGCATGAGGCTCATCAAGATGGTGCCAGAGGCCAGACCGGCGATGCTGCCCGCGTGACCGCCAAGACTCATCCAGCCGATGATCCAGGCTATGGAATAGGCAGTGAAGGAGAGGCCGAAGACTTTGTAGAAACGAGAGACGGAACCAGGGCCGATGATGAGGCGATGGAGGAGAGGGGCGGTGAGGGCGAGGAAGACGACGGCGCAGGCGGCATACATGCCGACGTTTCCCGACCTCCCCAGATACACGGTAAACCATTTGCCAAAGGCAGCCCAAGGCACAAAACCGGCGACGCTGACGAGGGTGAAGCCGACGATGCCGCGGGTGACAGACTCCCCGAGCGTGGGGACAGGAGAGCCGGCCGCACGTGCGCGGGTGGCGATGCTTTGGGGATCGAGCTGGAACCAGGCCATGGGATGCGGGTGAGGTGGTGAAGCTGCAAGTGTGGCGGGGTGGACGTGGGGAGCAACTGGGAACGCTGTGAGGAAGGGGCTTTGTTCTTTTTTGGGTGGGGCGTCAGTGCTTTGGAGGAGAATAATTCTGGTTCTCCAGTTTGGGAACGATGGGCCGAGCGGGAGCGTGTGGGATCAGGATGATCCCACTCCTGCCAGGGCCGCTGCGCGGAGAGGCTATTTTGGCGGAGACACCGAGCCGTCTTCAAGGGATCGTGGCAGGAATGCCTGGTGGAATGATGTTTTGTGGCGGTTCGCGGATGAACCGGGGCGTCTGGCAGCGTTGTTTCGTTTCATTCATTCATCCCTCATTTCACCGCCATGATTTACTCCCGTTTTGCCTTGGTTTGTTTTGCATTGGTCATGACTGCCGCGACTGGCGCCGAGCCTGTTCCGGTGAAGACGACTCCGAAGCTGGAGGTGCTGAACAAGCAGATCGCGGAGAATGCGGAGAACGCACAGGCTTACGGGAATCGCGGATACGTGCTGGCGCTGCTGGGGCGGAAAGAGGAGGCGCGGGCGGATGTGAAAAAGGCGCTGTCTCTGAGCGACAAGCCGAACATGCACAACCGCGCAGGGTGGGCGTATTTTAACCTGGGAGATTACGCGGACTGCGTGCGCGAGTGCGAACTGGCGGCGAAGATGAGCGACCACCAGGCGCACTATGACTACTACTCGCTGGTGCTAGGCTACTGGGGCACGGGGGATCTGCAGAAGGCACTGGAGAATTATGACCTGGCGGTGGGGAAGGACCCGCGCTTTGGCAGCTACAAGACGCTGATGGAGCGCACGCTGGAATGGACGCCGCTGGAGCAGCGGGCGATCCATGAGGTCTATGTGCTGTGGAGCAAGGCGTGGAAGCCTCTGTGAGTTGTCTCGCCCTGCGGGCAACGGGACAAAAAAGGTGGGACGAGAGTAGCGCTAGGGCGCCTTCGCCGCCTTTGCCTCATCGGTTTTGCCAGGACCAGCACCTGGACCTGCGGCAGACGGCGGCGGCACCGCGACCGGCGCAATACCCGGCGCAGGCACCACAGCAGGCGCTGCAACCGGTGCCGGCGCAGAGACCGGCGGCTTCACCGTTTGGGCCGGCGCTCCCTGCGGGGCCGCGGGTGGTGTGGCGGCCGCTGGCACAGCCGGAGTTACGATCTCCGGCGGCGTGCTGAATGCGATCAGCTGCGTCACCGTGGCAAACCGGAATCCGCGGGCAGTCAGGTCATCGAGCGTGGCCGGCATGGCCGCGATGGTGGTCTCATGAATGTCATGGCACAGGATGATCGAGCCGTTCTTCGTCTGCTTGTGGATGGCATTGTAGACCTTCTGCGCGCTGCGCGGGTGCTGCCAGTCCTGCGGATCCACATCCCAAAGGATGGCCGAATAGCCGAACGTCTTCTCGATCCGCGCCTTCTGGGTGGCGCCCACCGCTCCGTAGGGAGGCCGGTATAACAAGGGCGCGACCCCGCAGGCTTTCACGATGGCGTCATGCGTGCGCTGGAGCTGGCTGTCCACGCTCTCCTTGCTCATCTGCGTGAAAAGCGGGTGCGACCAGCTGTGATTTCCCACCTCATGCCCTTCCGCGACGATGCGCTTCACCACCTCCGGAAAGGCCGCCGCATTCTTCCCCACCAGAAAGAAGGTCGCGTGGATGTGGCGCTCCTTCAGCAGGTCCAGCAGCCGCGGCGTCAACACCGGATCCGGCCCATCGTCAAAAGTGATGGCAATCAGAGGCACACTGACCTCGCAGTGATTGTACACGCTTTTGCGGTTGGGGGGCAGCACGCGAGGCAGGGTGTCGGTGTCTGGCAGCTTTGGCTGGGGCTCCTCCTCCACGGGCAGTGCCCGCCTCACCTCGATCTTGAGCGGCGTACTGGCCTGCTGCGCGCAGAGCACAGCGGCAGTCAGGAGGAAAAAGGCGGTCGTTCGCAGCAAAAACATGAACTCTCACCTTCGCACGCCGACGCTCCTTTGACAACTGGCCGCAGACCTTACTTTTACCCATCCTCCCACCTGGAATACCACTGGCGTTCTCCATGCCGGACGAGTCTTTGCCGGCAAAAGAAGCTCGCGAAGCCCTTCACGGCCGGGTGTTTGGTGTCTCCTTGAGCTTGAGAGTCTTGATCTGCCCGGTGGCAAGATTCGCAAACAGCACCTCGCCATCGCGCGGATCCAGGCCCATGCCCGCGATGCCCGGCTCCTGCGCCAGCGTTTCATCACTCCAGGTCTTCCCGCCTTCATCCTTCAGGGCGATCACCCGTCCTGTGACATAATCGGCGAAGACATACTTCTCCCTGTGTTGTGGAAAACGCTTGCCTCGATAAACCACTCCGCCCGTCACCGAGAGCCCGACCGTGTGGGGATACTCAAAGATCGGCGCGATCGGCTGAAAATCCGCCGGCTCCTTGTCTTTGCCGGGGCCAGTGGTGAAGGGATGCAGAGCCTCGCGATGGCTCCAGCCGTAGTCGCCACCAGGGGTGATGATGTCGATCTCTTCGTAGAGGTTCTGGCCGACATCGCCGCAGAAGAGGCGGCCGGTGGGGAGATCGAAGGAGATGCGCCAGGGATTGCGCAGGCCGGTGGCCCAGATCTCGGTGCGGACGGTTTTGGGGTCGAGGGTTTCGCCGTGGTGGGTGGTGGCACCGATGAAGGGATTGCCGGCAGGGATGGCGTAGAAGGCGTAGCCGGAGGCATCAAGCGCGATGGCGGGATGGGGATTGGGCGGGAGGCTGCCGGGCTTTTTGTCCACATCGATGCGGAGGATGGCGGCGTGGAAGCCTTTGTTGATGTAGCGGGCGTTGTCGAATTTGTCATCGGCGGCGCCGCCATCGCCGACGGTGATGTAGAGGCAGCCGTCGGGGCCGAAGTGGAGGTCGCCACCGTTGTGATTGGAGGCGGGATCTTTCTGCGTGAAGAGCGGCTGCTCCGTGCTGAGGTCGGCGCTGCTGGGGTCGTTTGTGGAAAGGGTGAAGCGGGAGAGGCGCTGGTGGAGGGCGCCTTCGAGCTTGAGGCTGTAATAGACGAAGCAGCGGCGGCTTGTGGCGTGGTCGGGCGGAAAGGCGAGGCCGAGAAGGCCGCACTCGCCTTCAGTGACGAGGGTGGCGTTGGCAGGGTGGGTGAGATCGAGGAAGAGCTGCTTCCGTGGGTGGTCAGAGTCGAGGGCGGTGATGAGCTGGATGCGGCCGGTTTTTTCGACAATGAAGAGGCGGGATGTGTCGCCGGGAGCAGTGACGATGGCGAGAGGCTGGTCGAATTTGAGGCCGGGGAAGGCGTCGATGAGTTCGCAGGCTGTGGGCACGAAGAGGATGGGGGGCTTTTCCTTCTTTTTTGCCACAGAGGTGGCGGGTGATTGTGCGGCCAGCACCGCGGCGGTGGCGCAGAAGGCCATCAGGAAGAGGCTGCGTGGAGAGATGAAAGTACTCGGATGCATGGCATGGGATCGGCCGGAAGGTGATACCAACGCAGCCAGGGCAGGCTGGCTGGCATTGGCAAACAGGATACGAAACCGCATGGAAGTTTGCGGGTGGGCACGACAAACGGACTGCCGCTTTTCTGCAGCCCGTAGATGGCGGAGCTGCCGGGAGTGGCGTATGTGTGGAGCCCCCCTCACATGCTGTTGTCTGCCCTGCCCCGTCCTTTTGTTCTGCTGCCTTGGTTTGCTCTTCTCCCGTCTGCCTTTGGTGCGGCGGTGGATGCCGTGAATCAGTCCCTCGCAAAAGAACTCCTGCCGGTGATCGAGCAGCGGTGCACGGAGTGTCATGATGAGGACACGAAGAAGGGGGACATCAGCTTTGAGTTTCTGCGGAGGCCGGGGGAGATGCGGCATGACATCCGGCTGTGGGGGAAGGTGCGGGAGCAGATCCGCGCGGGGACGATGCCGCCGAAGCCCAAGGCGAAAACAAAACCGGGACCGGATGGGAAACCGGTGACTGAAGAGGAAAAGCCGACGATGACGGATGCGGAGCGTGAGGTGTTTTTGAAATGGATTCAGAGCAATGAGGGTGCGGTGCTGGAAATGCCGGAGGGCAGGCCGGGCGTGGCGAGATCGCGCCGGATGAATCGCGAAGAGTATAACAACACGTTGCGGGATCTGCTGGGGATCGCGAAGCGGCCGGGGGACAAGTTTCCGGCGGATGGCGCGGGCGGGGAGGGATTTGCGAACAGTGCGGACACGCTGAGCCTTTCGCCGTTGCTGGTGGAGAAGTATCTTGGCGCAGCGGATGACGCGATGGGGGAGGTGTGGCAGCGAGGGGAACTGAGGCAGAGGCTGTATGCGCCGGTGACGAGTGACAAGCTGGCGCCGGATGTGGGCGCGGAGATGGCACTGAGGCCGTTTCTGCTGCGGGCGTTTCGGCGGCCACCGACGGAGGCGGAGGTGCAGGGAGTGCTGAATGTGTTTCGGCAGGCGTGGGGGCGGAAGCCGAACTGGGATGAGGCGATGAAGGTGATGTTCAAGGCGGTGCTGGTGTCGCCGGGATTTTTGTTCATCGAGGAGACTGCGCGATCGCCGGAGGCGAAGGAGGCGCGGCGGCTGGGGGCGTATGAGATGGCCTCGCACCTGTCGTATTTTTTGTGGTCGTCGATGCCGGATGAGGAGCTGCTTAAACTGGCGGCGGAAAACAAGCTGCAGGACGATGCGGTGCTGGAGGCGCAGGTGCGGCGGATGATGGCGCATGAGAAGGGGCTGGCCTTCACAAAGAATTTTGCGGGGCAGTGGCTGCGGTTTGATCAGGTGTTTAACACCGTGGATCCGGACCGGCGGAAGTTTCCGGATTTCAACGGAGAGCTAAGGCAGGCGATGTATGATGAGATCTTTGGCTTTTGCGATCACCTGCTGAGGCGCAACGGGCGGGTGCTGGATTTTTTGGACAGTGATTACAGCTTTCTCAATGAAGCGCTGGCGAAGGTGTATGAGGTGCCGGGGGTGCAGGGCAAGGAGATGCGGCAGGTGAAGTTTACCAACGCACGGCGTGGCGGGCTGACGGGCATGGCGGCGATTTTGGCGAGCACGGCGTATCCGCAGCGGACGAGTCCGGTACTGCGTGGGAAGTGGGTGCTGGAGCAACTGCTGGGAACGCCACCGCCACCGCCGCCAGCGAATGTGGGAGCGCTGCCGGAGGATGATCGCGCGCTGAAGGAGACGACGCTGCGCAAGCGGCTGGAGGCGCACCGCAACAAGCCCGCGTGCGCGGGGTGTCATACACGGCTGGATCCGCCGGGGTTTGCGCTGGAGAATTTTGACCCCATCGGCAAATGGCGGGACAACGAGAACGGTAAGCCGCTGGATGCCACGGGGGTGATGCCGGGTGGAAAGGCATTTGGGACGCCGCAGGAATTTCGGAAGCTGCTGATGGAGGAGAAGTCGCTGTTCGTGCGGAGTTTCTGCACGCGGCTGCTGGGGTATGCGACGGGAAGGACGGTGGAGCTGGGGGATCAGCCGACGTTGTTGAGGCTGGAGAAGGTGCTGAGGGATGGGGATTTCCGGAGCGAGGTGCTCATCCTCGCCTTGGTGAAGAGCTCGCCGTTTCGCTCAAGGCTCTGACTCAAGGAAACGTCGTAACCCCTGTTACCTGGTGCCTCGGTGGATGCCGAGTCTCGAATAAATCTCCACCACAGGCTGCGCCTGATTCAGTGTGTAGAAGTGAATGCCGTCAGCGTCATGATCGAGCAGGTTCGCGCATTGCTCGGTGGCATGATGCAGAGCGATGCGGCGGAAAGCCTCGGCGTCATCGCCTGCGCGATTCAGCGCACGGATGAGGCGCGCGGGGTAGCGCGTGCCTCCGGCGAGTTCGGCCATGCGCTTCATGCCGGTGGCCGTGGTCAATGGGAGAATGCCTGCGAGAATGGGGGCGGTGATGCCTGCCAACTCGCAGCGGGCGCGGAAGTCGTGGAAGGAGTGATTGTCAAAGAAGGCCTGGGTGCAGAGCCAGTCGGCTCCGGCATCCACCTTGGCTTTGAGGTGATCCATCTCGGTCATGCGATTCGGCGTGGCGGGATGGCCTTCAGGAAAACAGGCGACGCCGATGCCAAAGCCGCGCGGGTCCGGGTGCAGGCCGCGTTCGTTGAAGCGCTTGATGCAGCGCACGAGTTCCGCCGCATGGGCAAAGGTGCCGCTGTCGGTCAGGCCCGCAGGCAGATCGCCGCGCAGAGCCAGGATGTTGCTGACTCCAGCGGCGGCATAGCGGGTGAGCAGGGCCATGATTTCAGACTCGCTGTGGCCCACGTAAGTGAGGTGCGGGATGGGATCAAAGACATCGCTCTGCGTCAGCTCGGCGACGAGGCTCTGCGTCAGCTCACGTGTGCTGCCGCCTGCGCCATACGTCACGCTGGCAAAGGCGGGACGCAGTGGCGCGAGCTGATCGAGCGTGCTTTGCAGCGTCTGCACCGCCACGGGGGTGCGTGGCGGGAAGAACTCGAGCGAGAACATGGTGGTGCCACGGTTTGCGGAGAGGATGTCTTTGATGTGCATGATCCCGATTACACGTTGGGTTGCAGCTTGGTGGCGCGCAGCTTCTGCGCAGTCTGCACCATGTGGATGAGGGAGGTTTTCACCTCGGGCCAGCCGCGTGTTTTGAGACCGCAATCGGGGTTCACCCAGAGATTGCGTCTTGGGATGACGGCCTCGGCTTTGCGCATGAGGTTTTCCATTTCGCTGACGGAAGGCACGCGCGGGGAGTGGATGTCATACACGCCGGGACCGATCTCGTTGGGGTAGTGGAAGTCCACGAACGCACCAAGGAGTTCCATGTTGGAGCGGGAGGTTTCGATGGTGATGACGTCGGCGTCCATGTCTGCGATGGCGGCGATGATGTCGTTGAACTCGGAGTAGCACATGTGGGTGTGGATCTGCGTGTCATCCCGCACGCCGCTGGCGCTGAGGCGAAAGGCGGTGACGGCCCAGTCGAGGTAGTGGGCCCAGTCGATGCGGCGCAAGGGGAGGCCTTCACGAATAGCGGGCTCGTCGATTTGAATGGCAGCGATGCCTGCGGCTTCGAGGTCCACGACTTCATCGCGGATTGCCAGGGCAATTTGTCGTGTGGTCTCGGAGCGTGGCTGGTCATCGCGCACAAAGCTCCATTGCAAGATGGTGACGGGGCCGGTGAGCATGCCTTTCATCGGGCGAGTGGTGAGGGACTGCGCGAACTTGGACCAACGCACGGTCATGGGCGCGGGGCGGCTGACATCGCCGTAGATAACGGGCGGCTTCACGCAGCGTGTGCCGTAGCTCTGCACCCAGCCATTGGCGGTGAAGAGGAAGCCTTCGAGCTGCTCGCCGAAGTACTCCACCATGTCATTGCGCTCGAACTCGCCGTGCACGGGCATGTCGAGACCGATTTCGTCCTGAAAGGCGACGCAGGCGCGCGTTTCATTTTCCAGATAGGCCTCATACTCTGCGGCGGTGAGATCTCCTTTCTTCCACTTGGCGCGCATGGAGCGCACCTCCGCGGTCTGTGGGAAGGAGCCGATGGTGGTGGTGGGAAATTCTGGCAGAGCCAGCCGGGCCTGCTGCAATGCCTGCCGTTGTGGGAAGGGCGAGTGGCGGCGCGCATCCTGATCTGTGACGAGCGCGAGACGTTCTCTGACTTTTGGATTATTCGTGCGCCGACTCGTGGCGCGGCTGTAGATGGCATCCTGATTGGCCTCCCAAACACCGCTGCGTGCTGTGCAGCGCAGCAGTGCGCTGAGGGTGACCACCTCAGTGAGTTTTTCATCGGCAAACGCCAGCCAGTTTTCGATCTGGGCATCTAGTGCGCTCTCTGAGGCCAGCGTGACGGGCGAGTGCAGGAGCGAGCATGAAGGGGCTACCCACAGCCGCTGTGCGCCAAGCTTTGTTTTGGCTGCGGTAAGCAGATTGAGTGACTTCGCGAAATCGTTCTTCCAGATGTTGCGGCCATCCACCACACCGAGAGAGAGGATTTTATCCTGCGGCAGATGTTCCAGCACTTCCTCAAGCTCTGCCGGGGCGCGCACGAAATCGCAGTGGAAGGTCTGAGCAGGCAGCGAGAGAAAGAGCGGCAGATTCTCCCGCAGAGCTCCAAAATAACTGGCCATGATGATCTTCAAACCAGGCGCTGCAGCAGCCAGCCGACGCCAGGCATCCACCACGGCATCGCGCTGCTGCGCTGAGAGATCCAGCGCGAAAACTGGCTCGTCGATCTGCACCCATTCCGCGCCCTGCGCGGCGAGGCGTTGCAGGATCTGCTCATAGACGGACACCAGTCCGTCCAGCAGCGTCCAGCGGTCAAAGTCGGGATGCTGTGAATCCTGCACCTTGCCCAGGGAAAGATAAGTGACAGGCCCTGGCAGCACGGGTTTGGCGCGCAGGCCGAGAGACCTGGCTTCTTCAAATTCACGAAACACTTTGCTTCCAACGAGCTGGAACTGAGTGTCTGCGCGGAACTCTGGAACGATGTAGTGGTAGTTGGTGTCGAACCACTTCGTCATCTCGCAGGCAAAGGCTGCTTGATGTCCACTGCAGCCATTTGCACAGCTGTCATGGCCTTCGCCGCGTGAGCCCCGCGCCATGAGGAAGAGTGTGTCGAGGCCGATGTGTTCGCCCCTCCAGCCAAAGCGCGGAGGAACGTTGCCGATGAGGCAGGAGAAATCGAGCATCTGGTCGTAGAACGAGAAGTCGTTGCAGGGGATGAGGTCGATGCCCGCCGCGCTCTGCTTGGCCCAGTTGTCCCGGCGGAGGCGGCGGCCCGTGGCCTCCAGCTCCTCGCGTGAGAGTTTGCCGTGCCAGAAGGCTTCAGTGGCTTTTTTGAGTTCGCGCTGCTCGCCGATGCGCGGGTAGCCCAGATTGTGTGTGTGAATGATGTGGTCGCTCATAGCGACGAAATAACTATCGCCGGATCCAGCATAAACAATCCAGAGAGTTTTGTGGATCATCATCGAAATGGCTTATGATGATGGCATGATCGAAATCCGCCACTTGCACGCCCTCATCGCCCTCGCTGAGACGGGGAATCTCTCCAAAGCGGGGCGGCGTTTGCACCTTTCGCAGCCTGCGCTGTCACATCAGGTGAAGAGCATTGAGTCGCATCTGGGAGTGCCGTTGTTTGAGAGGAAAAGCAACCCGCTGCGACTGAGTCCGGCGGGGGAGCGGCTGCTAGGCACCGCGCATGAGATCGTGAAACAGATGCGTCAATGCGAGCGGGATGTGGCCCGCATTGCCGAAGGAAAGGCCGGGCAGCTCCGCATCGCCGTGGAGTGCCATTCGTGCTTTGACTGGCTGATGCCCGCGATGGATGAGTTCCGTGTCGCCTGGCCGGAGGTGGAGATGGATCTGGTCTCCGGCTTCCAGCCTGACCCCACCGGGCTGCTAGTGGAAGATCAGGCGGATCTGGTGATTGTGTCCAAGGCACCGCCGCGCAAAGACATCGTCTATCATCCTCTGTTTCGCTATGAGGTGCTTGCGCTGCTGGCGCACCACCACCCGCTCACGCGCAAGCGCTTCCTCACCGCGCAGGACTTTGCGAAAGAGACGCTAATCACCTATCCCATCCCGGATGACCGCATTGATTTGATGCGGGAGGTGCTGGGGCCGCTGGGGGTGAATCCGGTGCGCCGCACGGCGATGCTTACGGTGGCGATCTTGCAGCTCGTGGCCAGTCAGCGTGGCATCGCGGCGATGCCGGGCTGGGCGGTGCAGCCATACTTGGAGCGCCGCTATGTGGCGCGGCGGCCTGTGCGGAAGAGCGGCCTCTTTTCCAATCTGAATGCTGCTACCACTCGCGCGCTGTCCGGCACCGCGTATATGCGGGAGTTCATCGCCACGATGAAGAAGGTGAGTTTTGACAGCCTCAAGGGCATCACGCCTGTGGATCACTAGCCGCTGGGATGAAGGATCCTGCCTGTTGTGCCGGGATCACTCAACAATGCCAGCCATTTTATTGCCATCGGTAAATGGCGCGACACCGAAAACAGCAAGCGCATTCCCAGATCAGGCAGCAGATTCGGCGAGGCCAGCGGCAGCTCTGCCGCCGACCACTGCTCCAGCGCGGCCTTCAGTGTGATCCCGTTCGATGTGCTCACCTTACTTGCCGTCACTCTTGCTCAGGAAGCCGCTGTCTGACAGCCAGTCTGTCATGCGCTGGGTCCATGTTTTGATGGAGGAGAGCTTGGAGCGGGCGCCCATGCCGAAGCCGTGGCCGCCTTTGGAGTAGAGGTGGACTTCGACGGGGAGCTTGGCGGTTTCGTATTGGGCGAGCTGGTCGAGGATGGGTTTGACGTGGCTGGTGTCGTCGTTGGCAACGAGGAAGAAGGCGGGCGGGGAATCGGCGGGGATGGGGCCGGCGGGAACGCCGAGGGGGCCGGGGTAGATGGAGATTTGGAAGTCGGCGCGGGAGCTGGCGCGGTCGATGGGATCGGTGGCGGCGGGATCGCCAGCGGTGGGGCTGTAAACGACCATGGCGACGACTTCGCCACCGGCGGAGAAGCCGAGGATTCCGATGCGCTTGGGATCAAGGTTCCACTCGGCGGCGCGGGTGCGGATCACGCGCATGGCGCGCTGGCCGTCTTGGCGCGGGTGGATGTCGAGATTGTAGGGGGAGCCTTTTTCGCGAGGGAGGCGGTGCTTGAGGATGAAGCAGGTGACGCCGAGGCTGTTGAGGAGCTTGGCGGGCTCGATGCCTTCGCCGCCGAAGCCGAGCTTGCTGTGGCCGCCGCCGGGGACAATGAGGATGGCGGAGCCGTTGGCTTTGTCCGCAGGGGCGGGGAAGACGGTGATGGAGGGATTGTTGACGTGGGTGACGCTGGTGCCGGTGAGGACTTCGGGTTCATCGCGCAGGGATTCGAAGCCGGGGGCACCTTTTTCCCAGAGATTGATGACGAGGGGTTTGGGGTCTTCGGCGTGGAGGAAGCACGGGAGGAAGAGGGAGAGGAGGAAGACCAGGCGTTTCATGAGTGGGTTGGGAAAGAGTAGACCGACATTTCATAGTCAGGGCAGCGTCAGGTGCCAAGCGCCGAATTTCTCCCAGCCCTCTCTTCCTTGGCTCCAGCTCAGTCCTCCTCAACCGCCCCCAATGGAACCGGCCTTCATCGAAAGACTCAGCATCCATGACATGTTTGGGCGCACCGTTCCCATTTGAAATGGCAACTATTCCCTGCCCGGTGCGTTGAAGCGTGCTCCCGATCCGTGCGCCCAACTTATCCACCAGCATGAAACCGCTTTCCGCGCTCACGAGCGCTCTCGCCCTGGCATTCGCATTCCTGTCCACCACTCAAGTGGATGGGAAGCCGAACATCGTTTTCATCCTAGCGGATGATCTGGGGTATGCGGAAGTCAGCGCGAATGGCGGAGACCACTACCCGACACCCCATATTGATGCACTGGCAAAGGGCGGCATGCGGTTCAATCATTTCTACACGGCACCGCTGTGCGGGCCTTCGCGGGCACTGATTCTCACCGGGCGCTATGGGTTTCGCACCGGAGCTGTGACGCAGGATGGGAGCGGCATGATGGCACGGACTGGGGAGAAGGCGGAGATCATGGTGCCGCAGTTGCTGAAAGGAGCAGGCTATACATCGGCCATGATTGGCAAGTGGGGGCAGATTTTGCCTGCGGGCGATGCTGCGGATTGGGGCTTTGACCATGTGCTGAGTTTTCATGGCAGCGGGATTTATTGGAACCAACCGGCTGCGAAAAGCTGGGTGGAGAAGTATCAACTTCGGGGTGACCGTGGAGGAGAGGGCGGTGTGCGTGCGAAGCCGGGGCCGTATTACATCGACGAGAGGAAGCTGGCGATGTCTGACACTGAGTACATGCCGGACCTTCTTCACGCAGACGCGGTGTCCTTTATCAATGCTCACAAGGATGCGCCCTTTTTTCTCTACTACTCGATGTCGCACGTGCATTCGCAGGTTCTGCCGACGCCGGACAGCGCGGCACCGGATATGAGTGTGAGCGCGGAGCTGCGGCAGCAGCGGTTGTACCACGACAACATTGTGTACATGGACAAGCTCATCGGCAGGCTGGTGGCGGAACTGGACCGCCTGAAACTACGTGAAAACACGGTGATCTTTTTCATGGGTGACAACGGCACCGGCAAGGCACATGCGGAGCAGGCGACGATCGGCGGGCGGCGTATGGTGGGGCAAAAGGGCGGGATGGAGGAAGGTGGCGGGCACGTGCCGTTCATCGTCAACTGGACTGGCACGGCGCCTGCGGGCAGGCTGAACGAAAACCTCAGCGATGCTTCGGATTTGCTGCCGACCTTCACGGAGATCG
This sequence comes from Prosthecobacter sp., assembly GCF_044222565.1. Classification (GTDB taxonomy): domain Bacteria; phylum Verrucomicrobiota; class Verrucomicrobiia; order Verrucomicrobiales; family Verrucomicrobiaceae; genus Prosthecobacter. The sequence goes on along the minus strand of NZ_JBGANA010000008.1, from coordinate 150,236 downwards.
CGGGGGCGGCGCTGCCGGAGAACCGGGTGATCGATGGCCGGAGCCTTCTGCCGCAAATCAGGGGAAGCACGGAGTCGCCGCGCAAGTGGGTCTTCACCCAACTGGGAGAGCACTGGCACGCGCGTGAGGCGGGCTGGAAGCTGGATGAAGCGGGCCAACTCTACGACATGAAGAACGCGCCCTTTGAAGAACTCCCAGTGGCTGCGGATGTCACTGCGCCTGAGGCGCTGGCTGCACGCCAGCGGCTGAGCGGGGTGCTTGCGGAGCTGAATCCTGGCGCGGGGTATCAGGGGGTAGGCGACGGCCGAGGCGACAAGTCGGGCAAGGTCGCGCCAGCGGCCCCCGTGCCACCGCCCAATGCTGATCTCGCCGAGCGCGCGGCGAAGTTTGACAAGCTGGATGAAGCGAAAACGGGCAAGCTGACGCGTGCCTATTTCACCACCCATCAATCAGATGCCAAGGGCGCGGGCGAGCGGTTTGACAAGTATGACGTCAACAAGGACGGTCTGCTCTCGCGCCAGGAGTTCATCACACGGGGAGGCATGCACCCGAATGGAAAGTGAGGATGAAAAAGAGAATGGCAGGCCGCAGGAGTTTTGGCGGCTGCTGATGGAGGAGAAGGCGCTGTTTATCCGGTGTTTTTGCACGCGGCTGCTGGGATATGCGATGGGAAGGACGGTGGAGCGGGGGGATCAGCCGACGTTGCTGAAGCTGAAGAAGGTGCTTAGGGATGGGGATTTCCGGAGCGAGGCGCTGATGGTGGCGGTGGTGAGGTGTGGGGTGTTTCGGGGGCGGTGGTGAGGTGTGGGGTGTTTCGGGGGCGGTGGTGAGGTGTGGGGTGTTTCGGGGGCGGTGGTGAGGGCGGTATGTGGATTGAGTGGGCGTGGAAAAGGGGTTGATTCCATTCGGCGGGCATGTTCACAGTCGCGGCAATGAAAATGCCTGCGAGATGGATGATGCCGGGGCTGCTGCGGTTGATGATGTCATTGTTTATAATGATGATTTCTAGCTGTGCGACGAAGCGCGTGACTGAGGCCGCGCATGCGGTAGTGGCTGCAGATGCGTCGGTGGCGGTGAAGACGGCAGCGGGTGCGGAAGAGGGTAGCGGCGGGAACTCGGGGACACTGACCACGACTGCGCCGATGATGGTGCGAGGGCCGGATGGCAGGGCGCGGGTGCTGGTGACGCAAGAGGCGATCTCGCTGCAGCGGCAACCACCAGACGGGCCGCGGGAGGTACTGGACGAGCCGATGGACGCCAATGCTCCGCAACAGGAGGACAAGCTGAAGGAGCTGACAGAGGGCGTGCGGTGGTCGCCTGGCGGGACGCGGGTGTGCTTGCTGCGGCTGTACAAACGCGGCAGAGGTGTGGCGGTGTTTTCGTTAGCCTCACAACCAGCGACGGAAGTGGAGCTGGATCTGAACGAACTGCAAGGGATGACGATGGAGCACTATGGCGAGAGGTTTAGGCACGGACGCTTTTACTATTTCAAGCTGCTGCGGTGGATTGACGAAGATCATCTGGATGTCGCATTCAGCGGCAATCTTGTGCCGAAAGAAGATGATGATGGGACGAACTGGAAGTGGTACAGCGGGACCGTGCGCGTGGTCCTGGGAGAGAAGACTGGAAAGATGCAGGGAGTGCCCAAGTGGGAAGAGCTGACGGATTAGCGGGAGGGAATGAAGGGGCCATGTGCGTGAGCGGATGGGACTACATGTGGCGGAACTTTATGCAGACCCTGCTGGTGGACGATGGGTGTGGCGGAGTGCTCGGTTTGCTTCCCACTCAGGCTATGTCTGACCCAGGGTCGCCTCGCTGAGGCTCGGCTGCCCCTGGGCTGTATTACGTGGCCCCTTTGGGGCCGGGGAAGTCCGGCGCGGGCGGCTTGGAGGTGATTGAAGGCCAGAGGACGTTTGCGGCGGCTGGGGGACGAGCCGCCCTACCCTGCCCGGGATCATGCCACGTTATACCAGAGTTTGGAGGTGGTTGGGACCATTGGCGAAGCTGAGGGCTCGGAGGTTTGAAAGTCAGGAGACGTTCGCGGCGGTTGGGGGACCAGCCGCCCTACCCTAACCATCGGTGCTACCATGTTATACCAGCCCTTTGAGGAAACCGGTGCTGTCACCGAAGCGTTCCGCTTTAGAGCCGGAGAGCTGGAGCATGCTGAGGAAGAGATTGCAGAGGGGGGTGTCGGAGGGGCTGACGAGGTGGCGGCCGCCGGGGAGATTGCCGCCGTGGCCGGCGAGGACGAGGGGGAGGTTTTTGGGGCTGTGGGCGTTGCCGTCGCGCATGCTGGAGCCGAAGAGGAGGAGGGTGTGATCGAGGAGGGTGCCGTCGCCTTCCTTGATGGATTTCATGCGGTCGATGAGTTGGGCGAACTGCTCGACGTGCCAGGTGTTGATCTTTTGATACTGGTCGAGTTTTTCGGCTTTGTTTTCGTGGTGGGAGCACTCGTGGTGGCCGTGCTTGACGCCGTCGAGGAAAGTAAAATTTTTGCCGCTGACGGCCCAGCCGAACATGAAGGTGCTGACGCGGGTGGAGTCGTTCCAGAAGGCCAGGGTCATGAGCTCCATCATGAGGCGGGAGTGCTCGGTGTGGTCGAGGCGAAGATGGCTGCCAGGGTCTTTCTGCTGGGCCATGGCGGTGGTGATGCGCTGGTCGAGCTGGGTGATGGCGTCCTTGGCAGCGGGGTCGAGGTTTTCGCCGCTGGCGACGCGGGCGATGTCGGCCTCGATGCGCTGCTCGACGCTGCGAATGCTTTCGAGGTATTCGTCGAGGCGGCGCTGGTCATCGAGGCCGACGCGGCCGCGCAGGGCTTTGGCGTCGGTGAGGACGAGGTCGAGGACGCTTTTGTTTTCGAGGGCGGAGGCTTTGCGCTGCTCGGGGTTGTCGCGAAAGAGGCGGTCGAAGACGAAGCGGGGATTGATCTCGGGCGGAAGGGGTGAGGTGGGGGTGCGCCAGGCGACGTGGGAGCCGTAGAGCATGGTGTAGTTCACATTGAAATCGACGCCAGTCATGACGGGCTCGGTGCCGAGTTCGAGTGAGGGGAAGCGGGCGAGGCGTCCGGCGTCCTGGGCGAAGACCTGGTCCATGCTGACGCCGCAGTGGAGGTTTTTGCCGGTGGTTTTTTCGATTTCCGTGCCGGTGAGCCAGTTGGCGGTTTTGGCGTAGTGGCCGTCGCCGCCCTGGCAGTTGGCGTGGCCGAGATTGGTGAGGATATTGAGGTCGGCGCGGTGGCGCTCGAGGGGCTGGAGGATGGGGGAGAACTTGAAGTCTGTGCCTTCGCCTTCGGGGGTCCAGCGGTCCTGGCGGACGCCATTGGGCATGAAGAGGACGCCGATGCGGGTGGGGAAGGATTTGGCCGTACTCTGCGCTGCGCGGGCGGTGGGAGCCATGGCGTCCAGGAAGGGCAGCGCGATGGTGGCGCCGAGGCCGCGAAGGGCGGCGCGGCGGGACATGGGGGCGCGGGGGATGGAGATGTGGCTCATGAATGCAGGGACTGGGGAGCAGAGGCTACGCCATCCCTATGGATTTGCTTGCGGGGATTTGGGGGACGGAATTTACAACGCAGAGATTAGAAGGCCGCAGAGATGAGGTTTATGAATCCGGTCTCTGCGGTCTTCTAATCTCTTGCGGTGTGAATCTGGAGGGCTTGGTGTTTTGGAATCCGTTAGCAGCAGCCGGAGCCGGGTTTGCAGCCGCCTTTGGTTTCCATGACGACTTCGCCGTCGCGGTGGGTGGGGGTGGGTTTGCCGGGGCGGAAGTGTTCTTCGTGGTCGAGGGTGGCGGTGAGGCCGAAAAATTGGAGCGAGGCTTCGGCGAGGCCGTCTTTGACGGCGGTCATGAGTGCGGCGGGGTCGGCTTCGGCGCGGAGATTGACGATCAATTGGCCGCCGGTGGTGGGTTCGTCGAGCTCCATGCCGAGCTCGGGGATGTAGTCGCTGCGGACGAGATTGATGCTGGCGAGTTCGCCGGCGATGCCGTCGTCGGGACTGAAGGTCATCTTGAAATGGGCGATCTCGGCGGAGTCGCGCTGGAGGCGGGACTGAACGAGGGAGGCGAGCTGTTTGAGGAAGGTGTTGGCGTCGAATTCGTCGTCGGATATCAAGGTGACGGTGGCATTGAGCCAGCCGAGGAGGGCTTCGCCATCGGCATAGACTTCGTAATCGACGGACATGGGATTGCGACGGGCCTGCTCGCCAGTCATGAGGCCGGCGAAGAAGTCATCGAGACCGGTTTCCTGGCGGGGTGAGGCACTGATGATTTTGGCGAGGGGGAACTCGGTCTGCAGGGTGGTGCGGAGTTCTTCGCGCTGGGCGTCATCGATGAGGTCGCTTTTGCTGATGACGATGATGTCGGCTTCTTCGAGCTGCTTTTTGAAGATGTAGGCGACCTTGGCGGAGAAGGTGCCGCCGTGATCGAGACCGAAGACGCGGCGGGCGCGAATGGGATCGACGAGAACGCTGAGGGGGGCGACGGTGAAGTCGTTTCCATACATGCGGCGGAGGGGGTAGGTGACGGTGGCGACGAGGTCGGTGCAACTGCCGACGGGTTCGGCGATGAAGACGTCGGGCTTGGCTTCGTTGGCGAGCTTGCTGGCGGCATCGACGAGGGTGTTGAAGCGGCAGCAGAAGCAGCCGCCGGCGATTTCTTCGGTGGCGTAGCCCTGGCCGCGGAGGAGCTTGGTATCGACGAGGCCGCCGGCCTGGTCATTGGTGATGAGGCCGACTTTGAGGCCTTGATCGCTGAGGTGTTTGGCGAGGCGGCCGACGGTGGTGGTTTTGCCAGCGCCGAGGAATCCGCCGATCATGATGTAACGTGCTTTGGAGGGCATGGGGGTGGGGGCCGGGAGATTGGGCGTTTCGACCTTCGGCTGCAAGAGGGCAAAGGAGGAGGCAGCGGTGTTTTTGAGGGCGAGCCAGTCGTGCATGCTGAGGGAGACGGGGCTGCCTTTGGGGAAGTGATTGCCAAAGTCGTCTTCGATGCTGTTTTGCGGGCCGAGATAGACGACGGTTTGGTCTTTTTTGGAGGAGCGGAAGCCGGGCTTGGCGGCGGTGAGGAGGACTTCGCGGAGGGGGACACCTTCGGATTCGAAGTAGCCTTTTTCGGAGAGCTTGGTGAAGCGGGCGTTGCGGAATCCGGCGGTGTGAAGGAGCGGGACGAGGCTGGGGAAATCGGGGACGTGCTGGACGGCGGCGGCCGGGCCGGGCAGTGATGGGGAGGGATCTGAGAGGGGGCGGTCGGCGACGAGGCCGTGGAGGGAGACGGTGCCGCCGGGTTTGAGTATGCGGAGGGCGTCTGTGAGGAGGGCGGGGAGATCAATGCCGGTGGCGTTGATCGTGCCTTCGAGGATGACTTCCTGCACGCTGAAGGCGTCCTGGGGGAGTGGGAGGGTGATGGGCTCGCCGAGGTGGTGGGTGAAGGTGACGGGAGGTGCGGCGGCTTCGGTTTCGCCGCCCATGAGGGTGGGGAGATCGGAGTCGGCGGGGGCGTGGTCGTGGCCGTGATCGTCGATGTCTTCGTGGAAGATGTAGAGTTCGAGGAGGGTGCCGTCGGGATCGCGGACCCAGAATTTGGTCTGGCGGGAGTAGCAGCAGGCGACGCCGTCTTCGCGCAGGGTTTTGTGGCCGGCTTGTTCGAGGCGCATCTGGATGGCGACGAGTTCTTCGGAGTCGAGCAGGCAGAGGCCGACGTGATTCAGGGCACCGCCAGCGCCGGTGCGGCCGGGGATGAGGGAGAAGACGGTGGGGGGAGATTCGACTTCGAACTTGGCGTAGTCGGGGTGGTGCTTGGCGGGTTCAATGCCGAAGAGGACGCGGTAGAAGGCGACCGAGCGGGAGAGATCGGAGACGTTGAGGGAGAGGTGAAATTTGCGGACGGTGGCGGACATGCGGGGCGGGCCTGAGGGGGAGATAGAGAACGGAATGAACGCAGCTGAGGAGGCGGATATTTGCGAAAGAGGGCAAATTTCGAAGGATGGGGTGGGAACTCTGAATCGTCTGCCTGCTGCTCCCCGCGAATCAACGAGTGGTCTCAAGAAATGAGTGAATATCAGCATCTTGAAGTCATGAAAACGAGGGCCAAGGCCGTCAGCGCCAAAACCCAAGAGATCTTTCATCTTTGGAGATGTTGACTTGTTCGGCGTTTTCCCAAGGGCCGAGTGAGGACGGCACCCCCCGGAGGTCGCTTCGGCGGCTCAGGCTGTGAGGCGAGTCAGGCGATTGGATGCATCATTCATCGTTGAATCTTCCGTTGTCTTTCCGCGAGTGCCCGCTTAGAATTCCACCAGCGGGCCGCGCAACGGGGTTGGAGAAGTTCAAAACCGATTCTGGAGCGAGGCTCACAGAATCAAATTTTAGTTTTATGGGGCTGTTCTCTCTTCCGGTGGTGAAAATTGGGTCGGTGTCGATGGATGGCACAGAACCGGTCATGATTCTTGGGCCGTGCGTCATTGAGAGCGAGGAGTTCATCTGGGGGGTGGCTGAGAAGCTGGACGCCATGGCCCGCCAGCACGGCTGGCGCTGGATTTTCAAGGCGTCCTACGACAAGGCCAACCGCAGCGCGATCTCGTCCTACCGCGGGCTAGGCTGTGAGGCGGGGTGCAAGCTGCTGGCCCAGATCGGCGCGAAGCTGGGAGTACCGGTGACGACGGACGTGCACACGGTGGAGGAGGCCCGGCAGGCGGCGGAACACATCGACCTGCTGCAGATTCCCGCGTTCCTTTGCCGGCAGACGGATTTGATCATCGCCGCCGGGGAAACCGGTCGGGCGGTGAACGTCAAAAAGGGGCAGTTCCTCGCGCCCTGGGATGTTAAGAACATCGGCGACAAGCTGGTCAGCACCGGCTGCCAGAACTTCATGTTTACGGAGCGCGGCACGACCTTTGGCTACAACAACCTGGTGGCTGACATGCGCTCCCTGTACTGGATGCGGGAGCTGGGCTACCGGGTGGTGATGGACGCGACCCACAGCGTGCAGCGCCCGGGCGGCCTGGGGACCGCCACGGGAGGCGACGGCAAGCTGGCTCCGGTGCTGGCGCGCGCCGCGGTGGCCACGGGCTGCGACGGCGTCTTTATGGAGACGCACCCCGAACCTGCCAAAGCCTTCTCAGACGGCCCCAACCAGATCCCCCTTTCCGACATCGCGGAAGTGGTGGAAACCCTTCGAAAAATACATGGCCTCGTTCGCGACATCACTTGAGCGGCTTTACCGCCGCAGGCTTGCCGTTTCCATCACGCTCGGCGTGGTGGCGGGGATGGTGATGTTTGCTGTGGCGGACCAGCCGGCGGCAGGAGACTCCGGGATGAGCGCCTTTTTGCAGATGGTGCCTCCCGGCGCGGTGAACACTGGCGCGGTGATCCCTTCGTTCGATTCATCGGGACGCCGCACCTCCCTGATCACGGCGGACATGCTGCGGCGGGTGGATGACCAGCGCGTCTATGCGGAAAAGCTGGTGGTGCAGATGTTCAATGCCGAACCGAAGAACAATCTGCGCGTGGATCTGCAGACGGCGTTTTATCAGATGGCAGGCGCCGGGGGTGTGCTGCGCAGCAGGGACCGCAGCAGGGTGAGCAGCCCTAAATATGAGATCGAAGGCGACAGCCTTATCTTCGACACCGCAAAAAATCAGGGACGCATGACAGGAAACATCCACATGGTGATCTTTGACAGCGGCGCTGACAGCAGCGAGGTAACACCCCCCGCCGAATCACTCCCTTCCAAGTGACATGAAAACGTCATCCATCATCCGCACCGTGCTGCTGCTCTCCTGCGCAGGCGCCCTGGCCCAAGGCCCGGGGGGCACCCGGCCGCTTCTGGATTTCCGCAAGAAGAAGGTGGATCCGGATACGAAGGCGAAAGCCCTGGACGCCGCCAAGGACGCCGTCAAAAAAGTGCCGGACGAAATTAAAGAAAAAGCGAAGGAGATGCTGCTCTCTCCCGAAGGCGCGGAGATGCGTCAGAAGGCGCTGCAGGCGGCCCAGTCAGTGATGCAGGGGAACGCCGGTTCCGGCACCGGCACCGCGACCGCCACCCCTGCGACTCCGGCAGATGCCCCGCCGGCGACTGCTCCCACCCCTGCACCCGCGCCAGCCGTGGCCGTGGTGGAGGCACCGCCTGCTCCCCCCAAGCCCACCGGCCCCCAGCCCAAACCCTTGCAGCCCCTGAACCTGGACGAGGCTCCCAAGGCGACGAAGGGGCAGATCGACATCACCGCGCAAAAGCATTCGTATTTTGATACGAACACGAATTACGCGATCTTTACCGGTGACGTGAAGGCCCGGCACCCGAACATGTACATCGAGTGTGAGGAGCTGGAAATCTTCATGACCAAGCAGCAGGGAGGCGTTCTCGGCTCCGCTCCCAAGCCCAAAAAGCCTGCCCCCTCCGTGAAAGACTCGGACATTCTCGCCAAGCCCAGCAAAGAGGCCGCCAACACCGACCCACCCATCGACAAGGCGGACGCCCGCGGCCCCATGGTCACCATCGAAAAAATCTCTGAAGACGGCGAACTGCAGATCGGCCACTGCAAGCACCTCATCTACGACGGCAAGACCAAGAAAACCACGCTCATGGAGTGGCCGCAGGTGCAGGCAGGCAACCAGCTGCTCAAGGCCACCGAGGCAGGCTGCGTCATTGAAATTGACAGGAATGGCAAGCTTACCACCACGGGTAATCATGAGACGCTTATTCTTCAGGGAGACGACGCCACGCCGCGCAGGAGCGGTGGCCTGTCCTCCCCATCACCCTCACCTCAGTGAACATGGCCCCGCGTACGAAAAGACGGCAGAAGACTGCCGCTGAGGTCCCGCAGCTCTCCCTGGAAGCTGAGGATGCGCGGCTGCCTGAGGTCTCGCTGGAGGCGATCGTCCCGGACGAGAACACGCTGCTGCACACCGAAGGCCTGAAAAAAGTCTATGACGGCCGCGCTGTGGTGAATGGCGTGGACATTGAAGTCAAAAAAGGCGAGATCGTCGGGCTGCTGGGCCCGAACGGGGCAGGAAAGACGACCACGTTCTACATGATCGTGGGTCTGGTGCAGCCCAACGGAGGCCGGGTGATGTTTGATGGAAAGGACACGACCACCCAGCCGATGTACATGCGCTCCAGGCATGGCATGGGCTACCTGCCGCAGGAGGAGTCCATCTTCCGGCGGCTGACCGTGCGTGAAAACATCATGGGCGTGATGGAGACCCAGCCCTACTCGCGTGCGGAGCGGGAGGAGCAGACGCAGGCGCTGATGGAGAAATTTGGCATCGACCACGTGGCGGACAATCTGGCGATCACGCTCAGCGGTGGAGAAAAGCGGAGGCTCACCATCGCGCGATCCCTCGTGACCTCGCCGAAGCTGCTGATGCTGGATGAGCCGTTCAGCGGGGTGGACCCCATCGCCGTGAGCGAGATCCAGGACATCATCCGGATGCTGAGGAGCGCCGGACTGGCCATTCTGATCACCGACCACAACGTCCGTGAGACCCTCAACATCGTGGACCGCGCATACCTCATCTTCGAGGGGCGGGTGCGGCGCCACGGCAGCAAAGATTTCCTCGTCAATGATGATGAGGCACGACGCCTCTACCTCGGCGAGGGCTTCACCATGTAAATTTTAGTCCAACCAAAAAAGGAGAACCACCATGCAAAAACACAACGTCAACCTCCCTATCATCGTCACCGCACGTCACATGGACGTCACGGAAGCGATCCGCGATTACGCTCATAAAAAGATCGAGGGTCTCCACCTTGATTACCCCCGCATCATTGAGGCGAAGGTCGTTCTGGACGTGCAGAATCATCACCGACACATCGCCGAAATCATCCTGTTCTGCGCCGACCACATCGTGATCGAAGTGAAATCGGTGACCGAGGACATCTATGCCTCGATCGACGAAAGCGCGTCCAAGATCGCCCGCCGCATGCGGAAGTACAAGACCCGCCTGCTGCGCAACCACCGCCCACGCGGCGAGGTCTCGATCCGCCACATCGAGGAGCACGTCTTCCACCAGGAAGTGCTGCACACGGAGGAGGAGCACATCGAGCCTTCCTACGTGCACAAGGAAAAGTACAAGATCCGTCCGCTGTATGCCGACGAAGCCATCATGGACCTGGAAATCAGCGACCGTCCGTTTGTGCTCTTCCACAATCAGAAGACGCACCGTCTGGCGCTGCTGTTCCGCCGCAAGGATGGCGACTACGGCCTCATCGAGCCTGAACTGACGGCGGCCAACGGCACCAACGGGTCCCATTGATGCCGCAGTGAACGTTCGTCAACCCACTCCCGAAGCGGCCTGGATTCAGGCCGCTTCTTTTTTGATGTTCGCGAGGTAGGTACGGCAGTTTTCCTCGCCCATGTACTTGCTGAGCAGACGCTCGTCGATGTCGGTGAAATCGACCATGATGAGGCCGTCCACGACGGAGGAGAAGTCCTTGTCCACATTGAAGCTGAGCAGCGTGGCGTTGAGCTTGAGGTAGTGCTTGAGCAGGATGGGGATGCCCTTGCCGTCGGTCTCCAGGCTGGAGATGAGAGCGGAGCAGTCGTCCACATTTTGGAGGTCCGCGCTGATGAACTCGCGCATCATGCGCCGGGTGCGCATGTAGCGGAAGGGATTGCGAGCTTTGACGAAGCTGGCGAGGTGCGGGTGCATGCGGTTGTCCTGCAGGAACTCGACGATCATCTTCCGCGAAAGGCTGCTGTAGTCCTTGCTGATGCTGACGGGGCCGAAGAGCTTCTTGTAGTGCGGATTGCGCGCGACCCAATGGGCGATGCCCTTCCAGAGCAGCGGGAGGGAGGCGAGATTGCGCTGGTAGGCCTTGATGATGAAGCTGCGGCCCATCTCGACCGCGTGCTCGAGATTGGCGAGGAAGGGCTTCTCAAAGCGGAAGAGGGTGCTGGTGTAGAGGCCTTTGGAGCCGTACTCGCGCAGGATCACATCCGCACGGCCGAGGCGGTAGGCGCCGGCGACCTGCTCCTTTTCTTCATCCCAGAGAATGAGGTGCTCGTAGTAGCGGTCGTATTTGTCGATGTCGATATCATTGCCGGTGCCCTCACCGACTTCACGGAAGGTGATCTCGCGGAGGCGGCCGATTTCAGGCAGGAGAACGGGGATCTCATGCGAGTGCGCCTGATAGACGGACAGGTTGCCCTGGCCGACAAGACGCCCGCCGCGCGCGCGGATGCGGTCGATCTCGTCCACCATGTGGGCTTGCTGGGTTTCAGAAGGAGGGGTGATGGTGAGGTTTTCGCCCTGGACCGTGAGTTTGGCCGTCTGCTCTTTGCCGCGCTGGTGGAGGACAAAGGTGTGGATGCGCAGGTAGCGCGTGAGGGACTCGTCATCCTCAAACTTCTTCAGGCGGGAGTAAGGGATGGGATGGCCGACGCTCATGGGCACGGGCGTGTTGGCGCGGTTGCAAAACTCACGCAGCAGGAGGCCGGTGCGGAGGCGCGGATGGATGACGCCCGCCGCATGAAAGAGGGCGCTGTTCGAGCCGGGGAAATAGACTGGCAGCACGGTCGCCTGAGTGCGACGCACGAGGGAGCCGACGTGATTGCTCCAAACGGGTTCATCCAGACCGCGGCCGGGCTTGTAGGAGGCCACTTCACCCGCGGGGAAAATGATGAGAGCGCCGCCGCCACGCAGCAGTTTGATGGCCTCCTTCATGGGGCCCATGTTGCGCTTGGCAGCGCCTTCGCCGCCAAAGGGGTCCACGGGGATGACATGGTCCGCGAGCTCCTTCATGGCAAGGAGGAGCGAATTCGTCATGACCTTCATGTCCGGGCGGAACTGGCCGGCCCAGCGTGCGAGCATGACAGGATCGATGACGCCAAAGGGATGGTTGGCGACAATGATCAGCGGGCCCTGTTTTGGAAACTCAAACTCGGAGGGCAGATCCACGTCCTCCTGCAGTTTCAGGGAATGCGCCACCGAGTCGAACCACGCAAAAAGTTCCGGATGCCGGGGGTGCTGCTTGTAGAGTTTTGCAGACTCATTGTAGCAATCATCAAAGCCGCGCAGTCCCAGAGCCTTTTCCAAGGTGGGGCCGATCAGACGATAGATCCGTCTTTGCAGGGGGGTTTTGAGGTGCTCGCTGATGTCGATGACCATGTTCTGTCTGTGGTGTTAGCCAGTTGAGCGCCATCCATCCTCACGAAAACGTTTCAATCAAGTGGCATCCGCGTTTCGATATTGTCATTCTTAAAAATGAAATATTCACTTTAGGGCATTCTGGATTTGACTCATCCAGAATTCCGCCCGGGCGGCAAAAGTCAGGTCATCCTTCTGGTACAGGACGCCTCGGGACACATTGACTAGGAGCGGAGCCTTTCTGCCGCTGCCCTTCAGGGCTGCGAGATCGCCCCCCTGAGCGCCCAGGCCGGGGATGAGGAGGGGAACGTCCGGGATGAGGTCCAGCACATTTGGCGCCGCATTGGTGAGGCCCACCACCAGTCCAGCCTGAGGATGGCCGGCGGTCATGGCCGCGACGAGTTCATAGACCTGACGGTCTCCGGTGGGCTGAAGCTCGATGTCCTTGGCACCGGGGTTTGAGGTGACGCCGAGGAGGTACAGGCCCTTGTCTGCGTATTTCAGAAACGGCTCCAGGGTGTCCCGCCCCATGTAGGCGTTCAGGGTGACCGCATCGACGTTCATCGCCTCAAAGCAGGCCTTGGCGTAGTAGCCCTGGGTTTCGCCGATGTCTCCGCGCTTCACATCGAGCACGACGGGGATGTCCTTGGGGATCTCCTGCAGGATTTCCTCCAGCATCTTCATGCCGCGCCAGCCGAGTGCCTCGAAGTAGGCGGAGTTCGGCTTGAACGCGGCGGCGTAGGGGGTGGTCTGCTCGATGACGTCCAGGATCCAGCGCTTGGTCTGCTCCTCCGCGTTTTCCGCCCTGACGTCGAGGCCTACGCAGAGGTTTGAGCCAGTCGTGGCGATGCGCTGATTGAGTTTGTCGAGGAAAGTCATGATGGCCGTTTGCTTGGCACAGCCTGTGCCATCCGGCAAGGCCCATGCTAAACGGAAAGGGAAAGCACGGCCCCGAGACCGGGAGGCGGCGTTTCGGTTTCCTGCTTCAAGATTTTCAGCCAGAAGAGGCCTGCTCCCATGAGGGCCAGGCCGAGCACGACGTACATGAGGCGCAGGTTTGTGCGGGTGAGCAGGCCGACGTAATGGTCCACCACGCTGGCGCTTGCGGCACCCGTCAAATAGAGGAGCACGCAGTAGGTCCATGCCCGGGCGGTGCTGGCTCTGAAGTGGTGCTGGTCTGGCTGCGGTGCGGTGAAGCCTCCGACCCAGGCAAAGCCGGCGCAAAATGCGGCCAGCAGGAGCAGGCGACGCCAGTCGAAATTAAATTCCATGGGAGGTTTTGGTTTTGAAGCGCACGTTGCCCTTGTGCTTGCTGAACTCGATCTTTTTCATGAGGTTCAGCAGCAGAATCTCGCGCTCCTGCCCGGGGTAGTCGGCGAGGCCCTGCCATTTGTTTGCCGCGTGCAGGAGCGCCAGCATGCGTGCCAGCTTTTCCTCCAGGCCCTCTTCGTGCGGGAAGCGCAGGCGCAGCCGATGGAGGCTCCTGAACAGGAACAAGGGGCCGCCAAGAAAGATCTGGCTGAGCACATGGGCGGGGCCGGTGACCTGGTTTGCGTAATGGTCCACGACATAGGCATTGGCGGCATCTCCCATGGCGCCAAAGTTTGAGAAGAGAGCGGACTCGGAGAAGCTTTGGAAGCCCTGACCGTTCTGCCATTTGCGCCAGCCGGTGAGGGTGATCGCGACCAGCGCTGCTGCTGCGATCCAAGGAGCGGCGGCCGTGGAATAACCGAAGGAATCCAGGGCCATGGAGGACCCATAACGGAAGAACAGCCATGCCAAGGCATAACAGAGGGCGCTGCCCACCAGCCCCAAGATCCCCCACACGATCTGGCTGCGGTTAAAAGCGGAAATCATGAGGCGGATTTTAGGTGGCAGGAAGGGGACGCTTCCAGAAAAAACTTCATGGTGTGGGAGCCTGCTAGATTGACGCTTTCCTGGCGACACCCTAAAAAACTGCGATGAAAAAGATCTCGCCAGCCACGGCCCTGCTTTGCGCGCTGGGCTTCAATCTTGTGCTCGCCTCGTTTGCTTTCTCGCTGTGGGCGGAGTGGGGGCCGTATGCATGGATCACCGCGGCGCAAACGGCGCTGGGAGGCAGCTACTTTGGCAAGGTCTCCTTTACTCTGACCTTCATCCTTCATCTCGTCCCTGCCATCCTGCTTTTCTTCGCGGCCTACGGCCGGGTTTCCAATATGCTCACGCTGGGGCTGCCGGTGGTCTGCATTCTGGCTCACCTGACTGCGACAGTGTGGTTCGTGAGCACTGGCGGCCGGCACGCGGATGGCTCCAGCTTTGATAGTGCGGTGCGAAGCGCGAGCTTTGTGCCGCAAGACATCGCGCTGGAACGCGCGAAACTGCCTGCCTTGGACATGGAAAAAATCTCGGGCATCCGATCCGGTTCGTCGGACCTGGGGGCGGATTTGTATGTGCCGTTCTCGGCCGCAGCGTGGCCAGACCCGGATACGAGGGTGATCCTCAAGACCCAGTCTGAGAAGCTCGACAAACTGAGCCGAGGAGAATTCCTCGAGGGAGTGATGCAGAAAGCTCCCCTGCCCTACCTTGTGCGTAAGTCATGGCCGCAGAATCCGTCCGTTTTTGCGATCGTCATCGAGGACCGAGGGTCAGTGCGGGGCAACTGGATTCCCGCGCTGGCGGCATATGGGGTGCTGGGAATCTGGGGCATTTCCCATTTCTTCAAACGCCGGCGGGGTGCAGCGATGCCGAAAGCGCCGTTGGCTTGAGGAGGTCTCTCACGTTGAGGTGAAGTGAGGCGGGGGGCCTGACGGGGGGCAGTTCGGGGACGATGGACCGCGCGAGAGCGAGTGGGATCAGGATGATCCCACTCCTGCGGCACTGCGCGGAGATGCAGACCCGTTTTCGAGGTGTCATGTCGTGAGGCCCTCAAATCTGAGCCAGAAAAAATTTGTGCCGGGCTCCCCTGCTGCCATCGTGAAACTCTTTCCCGATGAGCAACTCCGCTTCAGACAAGCCCCTTGTGGGCATCATCATGGGTTCCAGTTCTGACTGGCCCACTCTCCAAAATGCCGCCCAGGTGCTCAGCGACTTTGGCATTCCGTTTGAAAAGAAGGTGGTCAGTGCGCACCGCACGCCGCAGCTGCTGTACGACTATGCCACCACGGCCTCCGCGCGGGGGCTCAAGTGCATCATCGCCGGAGCGGGCGGGGCTGCGCATCTGCCCGGCATGACGGCGAGCATGACGACGGTTCCGGTGCTCGGCGTGCCGGTGCAGAGCCGTGCGCTGAGCGGGGTGGACAGCCTGTACTCGATCGTGCAGATGCCGGGAGGGATTCCGGTGGCAACTTTTGCCATTGGCAACGCAGGGGCGCTGAATGCGGGGCTGTTTGCCGTCTCGATGCTGGCCAACGAGAATCCTGAGCTGGTGGGCAAGCTCAATGCCTTCCGCGAACGCCAGACGCAGAAGGTGCTGGAAAGCCAGAAGGAACTCGAAGCCGAACCGAAGGCATGAAGTTTCCGCCTCCTTCCACCCTCGGCGTCCTCGGCGGCGGCCAGCTCGGACGCATGCTCGCGCTGGAGGCGCGGCGTGCGGGACACCGTATCGTGATCTTTACCGATGAAGCAAAAGGCTGCCCTGCGGGTCAGTTTGCGGATGTTGAGATCAATGCGGCGTACTCGGACACGGAAGCGCTGAACGGCTTTCTGCAGCAGGTGGATGTGGTGACGGCGGAGTTTGAAAACATTCCCGGCTCATGCCTGGCTGCGGTGGAGGCGGTGAAGCCGCTGCGGCCCGGTGCGAAGGCGCTGATCACGACGCAGCATCGTGAGCGCGAAAAGAATTTTCTGCGCGACCAGGGGATCGCCTGCGCGCCGTTCCGGGTGATCGATGATCTGGCGGGACTTGAGGCTGCGGTTGCGGAGCTGGGGCGCCCGTGTGTGATCAAAACGGCGGCGTTTGGCTATGATGGCAAAGGGCAGTGCAAGGTGACTGCGGACACGGATCTTGCGCAGGCGTGGAGCAGCTTCGCCGGCCAGCGTGCGGTGGTGGAGCAGTGGGTTTCTTTTGACTGCGAAGTGTCGGTGGTCGGCGCCCGGGGCATCGACGGCAGCATGGCGACCCATGGCTGCGTGGAGAACCAGCACACGCATCACATTCTCGACGTCACCATTGCGCCTGCGCGGGTTGATTCCAAAATTACAGAGCAGGCGATCGCGCTGTGGAAGGCGGTGGCGGAAGGGCTGGACTATGTGGGCACGATGGCGGTGGAGATGTTTGTGACGACGGCGGGCAAAGTGATCGTCAATGAGATCGCCCCGCGGCCGCACAACAGCGGGCATTACACGATCGACGCATGCCGGACGAACCAGTTTCAGCAGCAGCAGCGAGCGATTTGTGGGATACCGCTGGGGGATGCTTCGCAGCATACGCCTGCTGTGATGATCAATCTACTGGGTGATGTGTGGCCTGAGCCATTGGTGCATCCGGACTGGTCGCCGGTGCTGAATCATCCACGTGCGAAGCTGCATCTGTATGGGAAGCGTGAAGCGCGGGCGCGGCGGAAGATGGGGCATTTCACGGTGCTCGGGGAGACGATTGAGGTGGCGCTGAGGGATGCGCTGGAGATTCGGAAGGCGCTGGGGATTGGGTAGAGGAGGGGCCGGCGTGTGGCGGAGCGAAGTGGCTGCAGCGGCGGGACGGTGAAACGCTGCTGGAGGGCGCGGCGTGGTGAACGATGTGCTGGCTTTGCTTCCCGGAATGGTTTCTCTCTGACCCAGGGCGGCGCTCGCTGAGGCTCGCTTTGCCCTGGGCTTCGCTAGGTCGCCCCTTTGGGGCTGGCGTGATGTGGGGCGGGTTTGGCGAGGAGAGAGGCGAGATGGCCATTGCAAGGGACGCGCGACCGGAGCGGGCAGGACGCTGGCGCTCCCAGTCATGAAACTTGCTTCCCTGCCCATGGGCATCACAGCACTTTATACCACGCTCTGTTGAAAATAGGTATGCAGAAGGAGTCTTGGGACCGATGTTACAGGGTGTCGTGCGAACGCGTCCTAGCGTGCTCCAGTGTTATGGAGCTTTTCGCAGGCCATAGCACGTTCGAAAGCGCCGGAGGCCCGGCGCACTCCAGGACACTTCGCGAACGCGTTCGCGATGCAGGTTTTACCCTTGTAGCAGGCCCGCGGTTGACTTGCTTAAGAGCAAGGAAGTCAGTCGATGCGTTTGACTTCGAGTTCGACTTTGAGGGCGGTGGTGGCGCCGGGGGGGCCGTCGAAGTGGCCGGAGACGGGGGCGGCGTCGTGGTAGTCGCGGCCGGTGGCGATCTTGATGTGGCGCTCGTCGGCGAGAGTGGCGTTGGTGGGGTCGAGGCCGAACCAGCCTTTGCCGGGGATGTGGACCTCACACCAGGCGTGGGAGGCCTGGGCGCCGCGGAGCTGGGCGTCCGGACCGTTGTAGAGATAACCGCTGACGTAGCGCGCGGGAATGCCGAGGGAGCGGCAGATGCCGATCATGAGGTGGGCGAAGTCCTGGCAGACTCCGCACTTTGACTCCATGACTTCGGTCATGTGCGTGGAGGAGGAGGTGGTGCTGGGGGCGTATTTCCACTCGCGGAAGATGTGGTGCATGACGGCCTCGGCGGTGGCAAAGATGTCGTTGGAGTCATTGCGGATGTCGATGCCGAGGCGCCAGACTTCCGGGGTGATGGAGACGTAGGAACTGTCTCCAAGGAAGGGCAGGATCATTTCATCGCGCTCGCTTTTGAGGGCTGCGAAGGAAACACCGAGGGGCTTGCCGTCCTTGTAGGGGCTCGTGGTGTTGATGGTGGACTGCGACTCGATGATGAGATCGGTGTGCGGCTCGGGAATGTCGAAGTAGTGGACGTAGTTGAGCCAGTTGTCGCGGAAGTGCTGGAGGCGCGCGGGGGGCTTGATGTTCAGCAGGAAGAACTCGAGGCGAGATTTGTCGTCCGTGACGGGACGAAGGCGCAGCTCATTGTAGCTGTCCCGCACGGCACCGCGATAAACGTAGTGAGTACGGTGGAAGACACGGAATCGCATGACGTGAAGCGGGAGATTCCGAGAGGGTACTACTGCTGTTGCTGCTGCTGCTGCTGAACCTGGACATCTTCGCTGGCGTGGGCGTGATAAGCGCCGGGAGCGGAGGTTTCCACCGGGGACTCTTCGGCAATCTGGGAGAGCTCTGCGTGAAGCACGAAGGTCTGGAAGATGGCCTCGCCGATCTGATTGAGGCGGGTCTGCAGATCGTCGATGTATTCGTGCAGACCGGCGGCGAGAACTTCCTCCACGGTGGTGTAGGCGAGGTCGGCGCGGAGACGGCCGACATGGCGGAGGGGTGCGGGCATGCCCTGCAGGCCGGAGCAGGCGCAGAGGGCCTGGAGGGCGGACTGGGCTTCCGCAACACAGCAGGCGATGGAGCGGGGGAAGGTTTCGTCCAGCAGGAGGTAGGCGATGATTTTGGTGGGATCCAGGCGGCGGTGCTCGGCCATGAAGGCGTGCCAGGCGGAACAGGAACGCAGGAGGGCGGCCCAGCGGAGCGGGCGGGCCTGGGCGTGAGGAGGAAGCTCAAGGGAGAGGCCAGAGCAGGTGTCCAGCAGGCGGGACATTTTGTCCGCACGCTCAAGGCAGGTGCCGAGGCGGAGGAAGTGCCAGATTTCACCGCGGGGAGTGGTGGAGTCCGCGATGCCCTGGAACTGGTAGGAGCCGCGCAGAACGCGCTCATAAAACGCGGCACTCTGGGTGCGGTGCATGGTCTTGCCTTCGGCGGATTCGGCGAAGAGGCGGAGAGAATTGAGCGACTCCCAGATTTCATCGGAGATCTGATCGCGCACGGTGCGGGCGTTTTCGCGCGCGGCCTTGATGCTGTTGAGCATCGAGTTGGGATTGTCGGCACGGAGGGCGAGGAAGTCGGTGACGTCCTTGCCTTTGATTTTTTTGTGCAGCTTGGAGTAGGCCTCTTCATCGCCGGTGGTGGCGAGAATGGGCTGCCAGAACTGCGCTTCGTCCACGCCTTCGGATCCGGCATCAAGGAGGAGATCCTGAGTGGAGAGGAGGAGGCGTGAGAGGTTTTCCGCACGCTCGACGTAGCGTGCCATCCAGTAAATGCTGTCTGCGACTCGGCTAAGCATGGCGTGTGATCAGGCGGCGGTTGAGGTTTCGGCAGGCATGTCGAGCGGGTCGTCCCAGAGGACCCAGGTGTCCTTGCTGCCGCCGCCTTGGGAGGAGTTCACGACGAGAGAACCTTTTTTGAGAGCAACGCGGGTGAGGCCGCCGGGGACAACGCGGACGCGATCGCCGCAGAGCACGTAGGGGCGGAGGTCGATGTGACGGCCTTCGAAGTGATCGTCCACAAACACGGGATGGCGCGAGAGCTGAAGGACCGGCTGGGCGATGTAGTTGCGCGGGTTCTTTTTGATGCGCTCGGCGAATTCGGCGCGCTCTTTTTTGGAAGCATGCGGGCCCATGAGCATGCCGTAGCCGCCAGATTCATTGACGGCTTTGACGACGAGCTTGTCGAGATTGTCGAGGATGTAGGCGCACTCCTTTTCATCGACGCCGAGATGGGTGGGGACGTTCGGCAGGATGGGATCCTGATCGAGGTAGTACTTGATCATCTTTGGCACGAGGGCGTACACGGCCTTGTCGTCCGCGACACCGGTGCCGATGGAGTTGGCGAGGGCGACGTTGCCTTTGCGGTAGGCATTGATGATGCCGGGGACGCCGAGGAGGGAGTCTTTGCGGAAGACGAGGGGATCGAGGAAGTCGTCATCGATACGGCGATAGATGACGTGGACCTGCTCAAGTCCTTTCGTCGTGCGCATGAAAACGCGGTCATTGCGGATGATGAGATCGCGGCCTTCGACGATGGGTACGCCCATCTGCTTGGCGAGGTAGCAGTGCTCAAAGTAGGCGCTGTTGTAGATGCCGGGGGTGAGGACGACGATGGTGGGGTCCAGCACGCTGCCGGGGGCGAGGTGGGCGAGGGTCTCCCGCAGCATGGTGCCGTAGGCGTCCACGGGGCGGACGGGGAGGGACTGAAGCAGGCCGGGGAAGGCGCGCTTCATGGCATTGCGATTCTCCAGCATGTAGGAGGCGCCGGAGGGGCAGCGGCCGTTGTCTTCGAGAACGTAGTAGTCCCCTTTGCCATCGCGGACGAGATCGGTGCCGCAGATGTGGATGTAGATGCCGTGGGGGACTTTGATGCCACGGAACTCGGGGCGGTAGTGAGAGGCGGAGAGGACCAGCTCTGCGGGGACGGCCTTGTCCGTGATGATCTTCTGACCGTGGTAGATGTCGTTGAGGAAGAGATTCAGCGCGGTGATGCGCTGGATGAGTCCGGCCTCGACGGTCTCCCATTCACGCTGCGGGATGATGCGCGGCATGAGATCGAAGGGGAAGATGCGCTCGGTGCCTTGGTCATCGCCATAGACAGTGAACGTCACACCCTGACGGAGGAAGGCGGCATCCACGGCTTTTTGGCGCGCGGAGTATTCGGATGGTGAGAGGGAACCGGCACTATCAAGCATGGCTCCGTAGTGCGGACGTGCCTTCCCGGATTTGGAAAACACCTCGTCGAAGAAGCTCTCTGGTTGGTAGTCGTTAAACAGTGACGACATGGTCTTATATTATATAGCATGCCCCGTGCCAGAGTTTGGGAGGCTTTGTTGAAGACTTCGTGAGACGAGGCTTGGCCGGATGTTGCTGAAAGCGGAAGCTGGAGGAGTGGGATTGGAAAGGGCTTCCCGAATGGGCGGAAGATTGAGGTAGAAAAATTAGGGGTAGAAAAATTTTCCGGAGTTCTGAGTCGGGGGAATTCTCTATTCTGTTTTTTCCTGAGGGTTTGCTACTGAGCGAGACTGTGGGTAGCTGCGGGCCGGTCGAGAAGGCAAAAAGATTTCTGACGGAGTGAACCGGAAAGCCTTTGTCAGGAGCCGACGGGTTCGACATCCACGCCGACGCCGACGGTGTGCTTGCCGCCGCCGGTGATGATGCCGCGGACGGGGCTGACGTCTGAGAAATCGCGGCCGGTGGCGACGGTGATGTGGTCCAGGGAAGTGAAGCAGTTGTTGGTGGGATCAAAATCCACCCAGCCGAAACCGGGGACAAAGATGGAGGCCCAGGCGTGGGAGGCATCGACGCCCTGAAGGCGGGGCTTGCCAGCAGGAGGGTGGGTGCGGAGGTAGCCGCTGATGTAGCGGGCGGGCAGGCCAATGGCGCGCAGGCTGGCGATGGCGAGGTGGGCGAAGTCCTGGCAGACGCCGCGCTTTTTCTCCAGCACCTCATTCAGCGGGGTGCTGATGGTGGTGGCCTTGGGGTCAAAGACGAACTCGCGATAGATGCGGCGGCAGAGATCCGCAGCGGCGGCGAGGACGGGGCGGCCTTTGGTGAAGCTGGGGAGGGCGAAGTCACGCAAGGGCATCTCCGGGACGAGAAGAGGACTGCCGAAAACGAACTGGCAGGGGTCCAGGAGATCCACAGAAACGGGATCCCGAAACATGGCGGCGACGGTCTCCCAAGGCGGGGTCTGCAGGGGATCTGGCTGCAGGACGGGCGCGAGGGAGACAAAGCTGCGGGAGGTGACCTCAAAGCGCTGGTGGAGCTTCTGCACGGAGAAGCAGGCGACCTGATTGCCGAAGGAGTCGGTATGCTCGGTGAGGAGATCCGGGACGGGATCGAAACTGAGGCTGAACTCCAGGCAGCGCTGGGTTTCGGTATCGCGCGGACGCAAGCGGGCGGCATGGTGGGACATGGCCACCTGGGAGCTGTAGGCGTACGTGGTGCGGTGGGTGATGCGGTAGTTCATCACGCGGAGGGTGGTTCGGCGGGCGCGACGTCGCTGCTGCTGATGGTGGAATGGGCGAAGTAGCCGGCGGTCAGCGCATCATTGAGGACAGGCATGGCCTCGATGAGCTGGGTGAGGAGCTTTGCGACCTGGGACTGCGACCAGGTGCCGGGCTCCACGCGGGCGAGTTCGGTGGGATCGCAGAGCTGGAGGCGCGTGCTGTTTTCCAGGAAGACGCGCATGGCGGGAGTGAGCAGCGCGGAGTTTTTTTCGTGCGGGAGGTTTTTGAACTGCTGGCGGATGCGCTCGAACTGAAACCGGAGGCCGCGGGGATTGAGCTCATCGAGCATGAGCAGATCGTAAACGGCGGCGAGCTGAGGGAGAAGGCTGTAGCGGTTGCGGTAGGTGATGGTGCTGTCTCCGACCTCGAGAATGGCCTCGAGGAGGCTGGGGTTTTCCGCGTCATCGCTATGAAGTCCGGCGAGGAGGAGCTCGCAGATGTACACGGTGCGCTCAATGCGGTGGCCCATGTCGAGGAACATCCAGCCCTGGGCGCGGGTCATGTTTTCCTTGGCCAGACCATGGAAGGAGGCGAGCTCAAGGATGATGCGGGTGAGCACGTTCAGGGCATCGGACATGGGGGCGACGCTGGGTGTGCTGTCGTAGGCGTCCAAGGCATCGCCGAGCTGGCTGATGACGCGCCAGGTGTCCACGGAAATGCGATCCCGCAGGAGAACGCCGATGCGCTGAATGTGGGAGACGCTGGAACGGATGCTGTTGGGGTGATCGGCATCAAAAACGGCCTCGAGGAGGCGGGCTTCAATCTGCTCCTGCTGGGAGGCGAGGGAGGCGGCGTCTGGCACGTCATCCAGAACGGTGAGGCGCTTGAGGGCCTCCAGCAAAGGGAGGAGGAGGGGGGTCTCGCTCATGCCGCTTTCCGGCGAGCAGCGGAGGAGGGTGGAGCGCAGAAGGCGGGCGCTGGACTCCGCGCGCTCGGCGTAGCGGCCGAGCCAGTAGAGGTGATTGGCGACACGGCTGCCGAGATTGTGCCCGGTGCGGCGGAGCTCCACCGGAGCGCTGGTGCGGGAGAGCAGGGTGACGTTTTCGACGGGTCCGTCGCTGAGCACCCAGGTGTCCTTGGTAGTGCCGCCTTTCTGCATGGAAACGAACGGGGACTCGATGCTGGCGGCGACGCGTGTGAGAGCACCGGGCATGACCATGTAGCCGTCTTTTGTGGCGACGAGATAGACGCGGACGCTGACGGGCTTGTGAACGAGGCGGCCGTCCTCCCAAACCGGGGCGGTGGAGAAGGAAATTTTTTCCTGCGCGGCCCAGCGATCTGGCGCGAAGCGGATGCGCTCGACGAGGGCGGCGCGCTCGGCACCGGAGAGGCTGCTGCCGAAAAAGGCTTCGCGACCGCGGACACGGAAGGCGCTCTTGATGACCATGTGCTCGAGACTTTTTTCCACCTCGGCGCGCGGGCGCTCCTGACCGCACCACCAGGTGGCAACGGAGGGCATGAGGAGCTCTGAGCCGAGGAGCTTGCGACACAATCCGGGGAGGAAGGCCATGAGGGCGGGAGCTTCCGCGAGGCCGGAGCCGAGGGCATTGCCGAGCGAGACATTGCCTGCACGCACGGCGCGGACGAGGCCGGGGACGCCGAGCATGGAGTCGTTGCGCAGCTCCAGGGGATCGCAGAAATCGTCATCCACACGGCGGAGGATGACGTCCACAGTTTCGAGGCCGTTGAGAGTTTTTAGATAGACGCGGTCATCGCGCACGGTGAGGTCCTCCCCCTCCACCAAGGTGTAGCCGAGGTAGCGGGCGAGGTAGGCCTGCTCGAAGTACGTTTCATTGTAGGGACCAGGAGTGAGCAGGACGACACGCGGCTCCTCCACAGGGCGTGGTGCGAGTGCGGCGAGGGACTGCTGCATCTGGCGGAAAAAGCCGGCGAGGCGGCGGACACGGGCGTCACGAAACACCTCGGGCAGGAGACGGGAGGTGATGAGGCGGTTTTCCAGTGCGTAACCGGCGCCAGTGGGGATCTGAGTACGGTCTGAGATGACCCACCACTGACCGTCTGGAGAGCGGGCGAGGTCCGCGCCGTACACCTGCAGGGGTTTGGCTCCGGATGTTTTGATGCCGTGACAGGGGCGGAGGTAGGAGGCCTGGGCAAGAACGAGGGCGGCGGGCATGCTGCCATCCCGAATCAGCTGCTGGGGGCCGTAACTGTCGTTTAAAATCGTGTTGAGCAGCGTGGCGCGCTGGATGAGCGCCTTTTCAATGCCCTCCCACTCGCGCGCGGAGATGACGAAGGGCACAGGGTCCATGTGCCAGGGCGTGTCCATGCCCTTTTCGTCGTAGATGTTGAAGGTGACACCGCGCTCCGCCAGCAAACGGCGGGCGGTGTCTGACATGCGTTTGACGCCGGCGACGTCCCGGCGCAGGAGATCGGCGATGACCAGCTCGTAATGCGGGCGCACCTTGCCGTCGGCATCCCGCAGTTCGTCGTAGTGTCCGCGGGGTTCCGGGCCGTCCAAGCGCGGAGCCATGACCCGTGGCGTGACGGGAGAGGAGGAGGCGGAGGAACTTTGAGACTGGAAGATCAATGCGTGGTCGGAGGTGGCTGTGCTGGAGGGACGTGACGACAGTAGGATTTGATCCCGCCAGTGCATCCGATTTGTCGGAGGGACGCAAGGTTTATGCCATGAGTGGTGGCGGGCTCTTCATTTCGGTGGAAGCATTTTTTGCTTCAGCCTGCCTGTCAGCGCTGTGAACTCGGGGTCCTTGTGAATCAGCGTGGCATCCAAACTCTGGGCCAGCGAAGCAACAAAAGCATCGGCAAAGGAAATCCTGTGCGCCGCCTTGAGCTTTGCCGCATCCGAGCAGGCAACGTCATTGGAATGATGCCAGCTCACCGGCCATGCCCGAAGGGCGGCGAGCGCCTGAGCAGCGTCGGCCTCGCCACGTTCCTGCAATGTGATGTATTCCACTTCCGTCAATGTCACGAACGATCCGTGAACTGTCACATGGCCCGATCTGGCCTCGACGAGATACTTTTCCACAACGTCCGCCCCACTTTCATCCTCCAGCAAGGTAAAGCACGCCGAGGTGTCCAAGACGACCATTTCAGCCACGACGACGCTCCTCCTGACGATGCTTCATCAGGGCGTTGTTCAAACCGCCGCCAGCGAACATGCCGCGTGCCGAACGAATGGGATCTGGATTTGCTCTGGCGGGCTCAGCTGCATTAAACCAACCAAGCACGCGATCACAGACTTCCTGCCGCTCTTCAGGAGGCAGCGCCTCAATCTGGCTCAAAATGGCCTGACTGCGTGAACTCATCTTTTATAGTAGGCTACCGGGGTTGTGGCGTCAATGTTGAGCCTGTCATCCGTGGCGGAGGTCGAGGGTGAAGGGGAATTCGGGGTTGGGCGTGGCGGGGGCAACCTTCATTTTTCCGGGGGTGTGGCCGTGGCGGAAGAAGCGGGCGTAGCGGCGGCTTTCGGCCTCGTAGGAGTTCACGGGGAACTTTTCATGACTGAGGCCGCCGGGATGGGCGACGTGGTAGGTGCAGCCGCCGAGGGAGCGCTGATTCCACTGGTCAACGAGGTCGATCACAAGAGGGGAATGGACGCCGACGGTGGGCTGGAGGCAGTTTGGCGGCTGCCAGGCGCGGTAGCGAACGCCTGCGACGTATTCGCCATTGGTACCGGTGGGGTGCATGGGGACGGTGCGGCCATTGCAGGTGATGGCGTAACGTCCTTCAACTAGGCCCTGAGCCTTGATCTGGATGCGTTCGAGGGAGGAGTCCACGTAGCGGACGGCTCCGCCGGCACCGGCGTCCTCGCCGAGGACGTGCCATGGCTCAAGGGCCTGACGGATTTCCACGTTGACGTTGCGGGTGGACCAGTCGCCGCTGAGGGGGTAGCGGAACTCGTAGTGCGGGGCGAACCACTCGGGCTTGAGCTCGTAGCCGGCCTGACGGGTGTCCGCACAGATGTCTTCGATGTCGCTCCAATTGAAGTGGGGGAGCATCCAGCGGTCATGGATATCGGTGCCCCAGCGGACGAGGGGTGCCTCGTACGGCTCCTTCCAGAAGCGGGCGATGAGGGTGCGGAGCATGAGGGCCTGGGCGAGGCTCATGTGGGGATGCGGGGGCATTTCAAAACCGCGCATTTCCAGGAGGCCGAGGCGGCCGGTGCTGCTGTCCGGAGAGTAGAGCTTGTCGATGCAGAACTCGGCGCGGTGGGTGTTGCCGCTGGAGTCGATGAAGAGATTTCGGTAGAGGCGGTCCACGAGCCAGGGCGGCACCGGTCCCCCTTTGGCGGTGATGTCGGAGGCGGCCTTGAAGGCGACTTCGAGCTCGTAGAGGGAATCGTTCCGGGCTTCGTCGATACGGGGGCTCTGGCTGGTGGGGCCGATGAACATGCCGCTGAACATGAAGGAGAGCGACGGATGATTCTGCCAGTAGCTGGTGAGGCTGCGCAAGAGATCGGGACGGCGGAGGAAGGGGCTGTCCTTGGGCGTTTCCGCGCCCATGACGATGTGATTGCCGCCGCCGGTGCCGGTGTGGCGGCCGTCCACCATGAACTTTTCGGTGCCGAGGCGGGTCTGCCGGGCTTCGTCGTAGAGGGATTCGGTGATGTGCACCATCTCGTCCCAGCTTTTGGCGGGATGGACGTTGACCTCAATGACGCCCGGGTCAGGGGTGACTTTGAGGACGTGCAGACGAGGATCATAGGGCGGCGGGTAGCCTTCAATGACGACGGGCTGATCGAGCGCGAGAGCGACGTCCTCCACGGCGCCAAGGGCGGAGAGGTATTCCTCCAGCGTCTTGGTAGGCGGCATGAAGATGAAGAGCTTGCCCTCGCGCGGCTGCACACAAAGTGCGGTGCGGACGATCTGGTCAGCGGACTGACCGACGGCGGGCGGCTGGAAGGCGGGGTCGATGGGGCCGTCCCCGTCTCCACCGAAGTCCCGGCCTTTTTCCCGTGCGGCTGCCTGCGCCATGACTCTGGCCTTTTCCTCTTCACCGAGGCCCTCGATCTCGAGGGGGGCCGGGCGCTGGGCAAGGCGCTGCCAGAAGGAGGCGGGTATGCCGCCGATGCCGCGGACGAACTGCTGGCGCGAGGGCAGCGGATCGCGGTCCTCCATGGGGTCCTGCTCATGGTGGTAGGGGTAGTCGGTGGTCTTGACCCAGGGCTGGGAATCGAGCGGGAGGCGCAGGCCGATGGGGGAGTCTCCGGGGATGAGGTAGCAGCGCTCTGTGCGCAGAAACCAAGGCCCGGTCTCCCAGCCATCGGATACCGGTTTGAGTGGGAGGACGTGGCCGACAATTTTGTCGAGGCCTTCCTCGAACACTTTGGCGAGGCGGGTGCGCTCCTGCTTGTCTTTGAGGTTGGACTTGAGGGGGTCCACGTTTACGGGCAGCCTGCGCTCGCGCCAGAGGTAGTAGTAGGCGTCCTCATAGGTGGGCATGATCCACTTGCCGCCGCAGCCGAGGCGCTCCGCCAGGGCGTGGATGAAGCGCGCGGAGTGGGTCTCGGTGACGCCGTAGTCTTTCTGCATGTCCGCATAGAGATGGGGGTGTGCCCAGAGGGGCTGGCCGTCTTTGCGCCAGTGGCAGCCGTAGGACCAGCGTGGCAGCTGCTCTCCGGGGTACCATTTGCCCTGGCCGTGGTGGAGGAAGGCACCGGGGGCGAAGCGATCGCGCAGGCGCTTGAGCAGGATGTCAGAGAGAAGGGCCTTCTTCGGGCCGACGGCGGTGGTGTTCCACTCGGGGGCATCCGGGTCGTCGATGGAGACGAAGGTGGGCTCACCACCCATGGTGAGGCGTACGTCATTGGCCTCCAGATCTTTGTCCAAGGCATGACCGAGCGCGGCGATCTCCGCCCACTGCTCCTCGGTGTAGGGTTTGGTGACACGGGGGGACTCGAAGATGCGAGTCACCTTCATGTCGAAATCGAATTTGGTTTCGCATTTCTCCATGATCGCGCCGCTGATGGGGGCGGCGCTCAGGGGATCGGGCGTGGCGGCCAGGGGAATGTGGCCTTCCCCTGCGAAGAGGCCGGAGGTGGGATCCAGGCCGACCCAGCCTGCGCCGGGGAGGTAAACCTCGCACCAGGCGTGGAGATCGGTGAAATCGACCTCGGTGCCGCTGGGGCCGTCGAGGGATTTCACGTCCGGCTTGAGCTGAATGAGGTAGCCGCTGACGAAACGCGCGGCGATGCCGAGGCGGCGCATGATCTGAACCATGAGCCAGGAGGTGTCACGGCAGGAGCCGGTGAGCTTGGTGAGGGTTTCCTCCGGGGTCTGGACGCCGGGCTCCATGCGGACGGTGTAGCCGATGTCCTTCCAGAGGCGCTGATTGATGGCCACGAGTGCGGTGGTGGTGCGCGGCGGCCAGGGCTTCATGGCGAGCAGCTCGCTCTCGATCCGGGTAAAGTAGTCGGTGAACTTCGGTGAGAGCGGGATGCACTTCAGGAAGGGGGCGAGCTCATGATCGAGCGTGGCATCGTAGTCGAAAGGGAAGTTTTCGCCCTCGGGCTCGAGGAAAAAGTCGAAGGGATTGAAGACAGCCATCTCCGCCACGACGTCCACCTCGACGCTGAAAACGTCCGTTTTCTCCGGGATGACGAGGCGTGCGAGGTAGTTTGACTGGGGGTCCTGCTGCCAGTTCAGGAAGTGCTTTTCCGGCGTGATCTTCAGGGAGTAGCTCAGGATGCGCGTCCGGGAATGGGGAGCCGGGCGGAGGCGGATGACCTGCGGACCCAGCTCGATGGGGCGGTCGTAGCGGTAGCTGGTGCGATGATGAAGGGCGACGTGGATGGACATGCGAAAAGGTTGGGGCGGGGCGGACGGAGACTCAATGCCTGCCGTACCCTGCTTAGCAAGTTCACGGCCAATCTTGATCGAGGCAGGAGAGAAAACGTCATTCCCTGCATGCACGGACGATAAAGAAGCCACTTATGCTGTTGTACTTTTCCAACGGCGATGGCTTGGCATTGTCTCTTCCCCCCTTCCCCTTTTCGAATGTCCTTGCTGAAACAACTGCGTCTTTCCCTGCCCCTGCTTTTCTGGGGAGCCGTGCTGCCATTTCCCGCCCTCGGGGCAACTTTTGTGTGGGATGCCACCACCGGAACCTCGGGAGCGCAGGACGGCTCCGGCACATGGGCGGACGCCAGCGGCAACTGGCTGGATGAAACCAACAGCCTGCAGAATCAACCCTGGACCAATGCGGCGGGGAACATCGCTGCGTTTGGTGCTGGCGGGGCGGGCGCGACAGTCACTGTCTCCAACACAGTCAATGCAGGCGGCCTGATCTTCCGTGCAGTGACCTCAGCCTACACTTTGAACGGGGGGACGATCGCACTCGCGTCCGGCTCCTCGATCACCCTGCAGGACGGGTCCAGCTCCGTCGGCTCGCGTCTGGCGATCAATTCGACGCTGAGCGGCAGCAACATCACGCTGCAAAAGACCGCCGGGGCGTTTGCCCTCGTCACCATCGGCAGCGCGTCCACCCTTTCGGGCACTCTTTCGCTCACCTCGGCGGATGCGAACGGACTGTTTGTGCAGGTGAACAATGTGAACTCGCTGCCTTCCGCCACGCTGACGGGGGTGACGGTGGGCACGAACACAACGCTGGTGCTGGGTGCCAGCGGCAACTGGCAGGTGCCCTTCACGCTAAGCGGCAATGGCGCGAGCGCGCGCGGGGCCATCCGCCTGGAAGTGAACAACGTCACGCTCTCCGGGGCGATCACGCTGGCGGGGAACTCGTCCATCACTCAAAACACCAGCGCGGTCACCTCGATCATCAGCTCGAACATTGGTGAATCCACGGCAGGCAGCACGCTGAGCCTGGGCACGCAGGGCAGCAGTACGGGAACGATCGCGCTGGCGGGAAACAACACCTTCACGGGCGGGCTTTCGATCGATGTGACGAATGTGCGAATCGACAACGCTGGGGCGCTGAACTCCACCACGCCCAACAAGGTGACGTTTACGAACAGCACTGTGGTGAAAAGCCTTTCGCTCAACGGCAACTCGCTGACCATTAGCGGACTGGCCTCCACGGCGGGCGCTGGGTCGGGAACGGTGCGCAATCAAAACGCCACGGCCGCCACGCTGACCATCAGCTCCACGGCGGATGCGGCGTTTGCCGGCATCCTGGCGGATGGCAACGGCGGCGGGGCGCTTTCCGTGATCAAGACGGGAACGTTTGCCCAGAGTCTGAGCGGTGCCAACACCTTCACCGGGGGCCTGACGCTCAACCAGGGAGTGCTGAACGTGAACAACAGCTCGGCCCTGGGCGGCACTGCAAGCACCTTCACCATCAACGGCGGCACCCTGGGCAACAGCAGCGGTGCGGCCATCGCGATCGCCAACAGCAATGCGGTCGTCATCAACGGCGATTTCACCGCCACGCTGAGCAGCGCGCTGGATCTCGGTGCCGGAGCTGTGAACCTGGGCACGGCGGCGGGAACCACGCGCACCCTTAATGTAACCTCAGGCACCCTGACTCTGAGCGGTGGCATCGCGGACGGCGCCACGGCTACGGGAATCACTAAGACGGGGGCGGGCACCCTGGCGCTGAGCGGTACGAGCACCTTTTCCGGACAGGTGACGGTGAGCGCGGGGAATCTGCTGGTGCGCAGCAGTGGTGCGCTGGGTGGCACCGGCAACGGTGTGGTGATGGCCTCCACCGCAGGACACCTGCAGCTGGACAGCAACATCACGGTGACCGGGGAGTCTGTGACCACGCTTTACATCGAAAATGTGTCTGGAAACAACACCTGGGCGGGCCCCGTGCGCGCCACGGTGGGGGCCACGCTGACGCTGGATGCGGTGGCCGGCAGTCTCCTCATCCAGGGAAATGTAAACGCCGCCTCCACCGACAGCACCAGCCACACCTTTATTGTGACGGGATCAGGCACGGGGGAGATCCAGGGCGTGCTGTCCAACACACTCGCGGTCAACAAAACGGGAACGGGCACCTGGGTTTTCAGCGGGGCCAACACCTACACGAGCGCCACCAATGTGAACGTGGGCGTGCTGCAGGTGGGGAAGGCGGGCGTGGGGCAGACGGGGACGGGTGCGGTGTCCGTGGCCGCCAATGCCAGCCTCTCCGGCACCGGCGTGGTGCAGGGCAGCAGCTTCACGCTGAACGCCAGCGCCACGCTGTATGCAGGCGATGGAACAACGGCAGCGAACCACGGGACGCTGACCTTCAGCCCTCTTGCCGCGGCCTCCTACAATCTGGCGGCCGGCTCCAAGATCTCTCTCGACATCACCACGGCCACCCTCAGCGATGGGAGCTTCGGAGGCAATGCGGTGGGCAGCGTGGGCTACAACACCTGGCTCAATTCTGTGGCTGGCGTGGGCGGGCACGACCGTCTGGTCTTCAATGGCAGCAGCGGCACGCTCACCGTCGCCGGCAACATCGTCGTGCTGGCAAGCGGCTACACTCCGCAGGCGGGGGATGTTTTCAATCTGGTGGACTGGTCGGTGCTGCTGACCAAGGATTTCAGCGGTTTCTCCGTGGGCACCAATTACCGCGATGGGAGCAGCGACAATGGCAGCCAGTTTGACCTGCCGGACATCAGCGCCAGCGGTCTGATCTGGGACGTGAGCCAGTTCACCACTTCCGGCAACATCGCCGTGGTGCCCGAACCCGGTCGCGCCAGCCTGCTTTTTCTGGCCCTCGGCGGCCTGATGCTGATGCGGCGGCGCGCCTAGCACAAGAAGACGGGCTTCAAACGTCTGCACAAGAGCGCACCTCCTCCTTGCCTCCCCGTGATTTCGCGGGACTATGGGCGCGCATTTCCCAACCCAACCCCATGTCCAAGAAAACCCCAGCCCCTGCCACGATCCGTCCCATCAAAAAACTGATGGTCGCGAACCGCTCTGAAATCGCCATCCGCGTCATGCGCGCGGCCACAGAGCTGGGGCTGAAAACGGTGGGGATTTATGCGCAGGAGGACCGCTTCTGCCCGCACCGGTTCAAGGCAGACGAGGCGTATGAGCTGAACAAGGACAAGGGACCGCTGGGAGCGTACCTGGACATCGAGGGCATTGTGACGCTGGCGAAGGAGAAGGGCGTGGACGCCATCCACCCGGGGTATGGATTCCTCTCTGAAAATCCGAATTTTGCCCAGGCCTGCGCGGATGCGGGCATCATCTTCATCGGGCCGGAGTCGAAGATCCTGGACATGATGGGTGACAAGACGGCGGCGCGCAATGTGGCGCGCAAGCTGAACGTGCCAATCCTGGAAGGGACGGACGAGCCGGTGAGCGACCGCAAGGAAGCGCTGGCGACGGCGAAAAAGATCGGATTCCCGCTGATCATCAAGGCGGCCTTTGGCGGCGGCGGGCGCGGCATGCGCGTGGTACGTGAGGCGAAGGACCTGGAGAAGCTGCTGGATGAAGCGCAGACGGAGGCGGAGCGCGCGTTTGGCAACGGGGCGGTGTTCCTGGAGCGATTTGTGGGCAAGGCGAAGCACATCGAAGTGCAGATCCTGGCGGACAAGCATGGCAATGTGCTGCACCTGCATGAGCGTGACTGCTCCGTGCAGCGCCGGCACCAGAAGGTGATCGAGCAGGCGCCGAGCTACGGCATCAAGCAGGAGATCATCGACGGGCTGTGCGATGCGGCCGTGAAGCTGGCGGAGGCGGTGAACTACACGCACGCGGGCACGGTTGAGTTCCTGGTGGATCACGAAACAGGCGAATGGTTCTTCATCGAAATGAATCCACGCATTCAGGTGGAGCACACGGTGACGGAGGAGATCACAGGCATCGACATCGTGCGCAGCCAGATCCTGATCGCGCAGGGGCACAAGATGCACGATGAACCGCTGGCGCTGCCGCCGCAGGAAAAGATCGAGAAGAGCGGCTACGCGATCCAATGCCGCATCACGACGGAAGATCCGGAGAACGGCTTCACGCCGGACTTTGGCAAGATTTTGACGTATCGCAGCGCGGGCGGCTTTGGCATCCGCCTGGATGGTGCGCTGGGCGCGACGAACGCGGTGATCACGCCGTATTATGACTCGATGCTGGTGAAGATGACGGTGTATGCGCGCACGTACCAGCAGGCGCTGGACCGCATGGACCGGGGGCTGCGCGAGTTCCGCATCCGCGGGGTGAAAACGAACATCCCCTTCCTCATGAACGTGGTGCACCACCCGGACTTCATGGCGGGACAGGCGACGACGCGCTTCATCGACAACAATCCTGACCTGCTGAAGTTTGTGGCGCGCAAGGACCGTGCCTCGAAGCTGCTGAGCTACCTGGCTGACACGATTGTGAACGGAAACCCGCACGCGAAGGGGCACAAGATTTCCAAGGCTTTTGGAGCGCCGCCGATTCCGACGTACGATCACCGCATTGAGCCTGCGAAAGGAACGAAGCAGCTGCTGACAAACATGGGGCCGGAGAAATTCTGCCGCGACTGGGTGGCGAAGCAGAAGAAGCTGCTGCTGACGGACACGACGATGCGTGATGCTCACCAGTCCCTGCTGGCCACGCGCATGCGCACCTTTGACATGCTGGCTGTGGCTGACAGCGTGGCACGGCGTACGCCGGACCTGTTCTCGCTGGAAATGTGGGGCGGGGCGACGTTTGACGTGACCATGCGCTTCCTGCGCGAAGATCCGTGGGAGCGCCTGCGCAACATCCGCGCGAAGGTGCCGAACATTCTTTTGCAGATGCTTTTCCGCGGCTCGAACGCGGTGGGGTACACGAACTACCCGGACAATGTGGTGAAGGGCTTCATCAAGCATGCCGCGGAGAACGGCATGGACATCTTCCGCATCTTTGACTCGCTCAATTATCTGCCGAACCTGAAGGCGGCGATGGATGCGGTGCGCGAGGACACGAACTCCATCTGCGAAGGCACCCTGTGCTACACCGGCGACATCCTGGACCCGAAGCGCGACAAGTATGACCTGAAGTACTACGTGCGCCTGGCGAAGGAGCTGGAGAAGATGGGCGCGCACATGCTCTGCATCAAAGACATGGCGGGCCTGGTGCGCCCGTTTGCGGCAAAGAAGCTGGTGAAGGCGCTGAAAGACGAGGTGGGCATTCCGATTCATTTCCACACGCATGACACCAGCGGCCTGAACGCCTCCAGCATTCTGGAAGCGGCAACGGCAGGCGTGGATGTGGTGGACGCGGCGATCTCCTCGCTCTCCGGCGGCACTTCGCAGCCAAACCTGAACTCCATCGTGGCGGCGATGCAGCACACGCCGCGTGACACCGGACTGGACACGGAAGCGCTGCAGGAATTCAGCGACTACTGGGCGGCGGTGCGTGCTTTCTACAAGCCGTTTGATACCGCGGAGCCGTATGGCACGGCGGAGGTGTATCTGCATGAAATGCCGGGCGGGCAGTACACGAACCTGAAGGAGCAGGCCATCGGCATGGGCCTGGGGCCACGCTGGCCGGAGATCGCGCATGCGTATGCGGAGGTAAACCAGCTCTGCGGCGACATTGTGAAGGTGACACCATCCAGCAAGGTGGTGGGAGATCTCGCGATCGAGTGCGTGGCGCGTGGTGTGAAGCCGAGCGATGTCTTCAACCTGACGGGTACGAAGTGGAGCAAGGACGTGACCAGCATGTTTGAAGGCTGGCTGGGCGAACCTTTCTACGGCATGGAGACGGCCAAGGCGGCGGATTCACGCAAGAAGTGGAACAAGCTGGCCGACGCGATTGTGGGCAAGGACGGCAAGCGCATCAAGGGCCGCCCCGGCACCCATGCTGCAAAGGTGAACCTGACCGAAGTGCGCGCCGAGCTG
The DNA here is from genome assembly GCF_044222565.1 of Prosthecobacter sp. GTDB lineage: Bacteria > Verrucomicrobiota > Verrucomicrobiia > Verrucomicrobiales > Verrucomicrobiaceae > Prosthecobacter. The sequence goes on along the minus strand of NZ_JBGANA010000008.1, from coordinate 115,590 downwards.
AAGGGCAAGCTGAAGAAGGACCCCACTGATGATGATGTGTGGAGCTACCTGATGTATCCGGATGTGTTCCTGAAGTTTGCGGATTTCCGCAAGACGTATGGCGATGTCTCCGCGCTGCCGACGCCGGCGTATTATTACGGGCTGCAGGACAAGGAAGAAATCCACATCAGTCTCGAAGAAGGCAAGACGCTCTTTGTGCGCCTGCTCAACATGACGGAGGCTGACCAGAACGGGCAGCAGACGGCGATCTTTGAACTGAACGGCTACCCGCGCCACACGACGGTGACCAACAAGCTGCTGGCGAAGAATGCCGTCACGAAGACGAAGGCTGACCCTGCGGACTCCACCCAGGTGGGTGCGCCGATGCCAGGGATGGTGGCGAGCATCGCCGTGAGCGTGGGTCAGAAGGTGAAGGAGGGCGAGACGCTGCTGACGCTGGAAGCGATGAAGATGTTTGCAGCCGTGGCGTCGCCGATCGCGGGAACGGTGAAGGAAATTTGTGTGAAAATCAGCGAGAGCGTGGAGAGCAAGGATTTGATGGTGAGGCTGGTGAAGTAGCCGAACGATCAAACCTATGCCCCTCTATACTGACGAGGAACTCAAGCAGCTTCCCGAGTTTGACAACTTGGATGAGGCTCTCAGAGATCCTGGGAAAGTGCTGCGCTTTCAGGCTTACCGCCAGGGAGATGCAGACATTCTGTCCCGAGTACTTGAGTTGAAAAAACTTCAATCGCTGTCCATCTCGCTTTCGAATGTCAGCAAACTACTTCCAGGAATGGCGGATCTGCCGGATCTTCAAAATGTCTATTTGCAAGCCTGTGACATTCGGGCGTTTCCAGAAAGCGTTCTAGAGCTTCACGCCCTTCGCTCTCTATCGATCGGCAACAATTCTCTAGAGGAGTTGCCAAGCGAAATCACGGGCCTCAAAAAATTGGAAAGCCTTTACTTGAGCCAAAACAAACTCTGCCAGATTCCCGACAACATTGGAGATCTCATCCAGCTTAACACCTTGGGATTGAGCTACAATCAAATAGAAGAACTGCCTGAATCCATCGGCAATCTTGATCAACTTGAGTGGCTGTTTCTCGATGTGAATCATTTGAAACAACTGCCTCAGGTCATTGGAAATCTTCGGAAACTGCAAAATCTGACTCTGAATTGCAATCGACTGCGCACTCTACCCGAATCAATTTGCAAACTGGCTCAGCTAAGGAGTCTGGATCTCGAACGTAATCCATTTGAATCTCTTCCGAGTGCATTGTCAGGCATGTCAGGACTTGAACGCCTCTCCATCGAAGCGGGAAAACGAGCCTTGTTCATGAACTGGAACTACGATCCCAGCGCAAAACCTGCCCGGATGGAAGTGTCCTCACTCAAGCTGTTTGTCACCCCAGACAGCGAGGTGTTTCCGCTTCTGAAGAGGATGATCTTTGATGCCGGACTTGCAGGCGTTGAGGAAATCATCATCCGGACCGCACGCGAAGCCATTGAAATCGAGAGCACGGTGCCAGATGACTACTCGCAACTCGGAGTGTCTCGGCTGGGCGGCTTCCCAGATCTGGAGAGACCTGAAACGTTTCCCAAGACCGACGGCCAGCATTGGATTTTCCTGGCACAGTTAGACCTTGCCGAACTCGCTCCGTTTAACAGTTATCTTCCACGTTCAGGCCTGCTCTCGTTCTTTCTCGATTCGACCGAACGTTTGAATGGGAAGGTGCTATTCAGCGAAGGCAAGCCTGATGAGCTGCACACGGTCCGCCACAATGGAGCGGAGGACATGCTAAGTCCGGATGATGATTACAGCCAGAAGCCCCATCGGGTAAGGTTTAAGCGCATCTTCTCACTGCCCCATAATGCTCCGAATGGAATTGAGACTGATGAGGCCTTCGAGCAGTATGAGAACAGCGAACCTCTTCACGAAACGACTTCTCACCAAATCAATGGCTACACATTCACCCAGCACGAATCTCCGCAGGAGCTAGCTGCCAATGAGTTTCGGGGCCAGTCTTCTGAGTGGGTGCCACTGCTCCAATTGGGATGGGATTCCGATGTTGGCTTTTGTTTTTGGGATGCTGGGACGGTGACCTTTTGCATTCATCAGGAAGACCTGCGGAGAGCTGATTTCTCGAGGATTCATGTCAGCCTCGAATCATCTTAAAACGGGTGAAGCCCGCTTCGTCTAGACCTGCTTTTGGAGGAAGAGGTAAGATTCCAAACAGGGGCATCCCAAGCCCAACGGGCTTGCGTCATGCAGCCCAGGAGTGCCGAGCCATAGCGAGCGCTCTCCTGGGTTTCACGTTACTGACCGTCCTCGCGGGATCATGAACCTCAACGAAGTTCCGTCACCGAACGGCCCTGTGGCACCGGAGCAGAGCCAGCGGAAGTGGTTGAGAACGGGTTGTTTGCGTCTGGGTGGCGTCTAAAATGGAGGGCATCTTAGCTCTGCGTTGCTCCCTGCCGACCTCTGACCCACTTCGCCATGCCTGCTAAAAAGTCATCTCTCTCCCACATCTCGAAACCGGCTTCTAGCATTGTCGTTCCCACACAACTGCTAGGTGACGTGCGCACACTTATCACGAGTGCTAGAGAGACCGTCTCACGCGGTGTCAATGCGGCCCTGGTTTTGCTCTACTGGAAGGTCGGTGGGCGCATCCGCCTGGACGTCCTCAAGGAGAAGCGGGCCGGATATGGGGATCGAATTGTGTCGGCATTGGCGACACAATTGGAGTCCGATTTTGGCCGCAGCTTTGCCGAACGAAACCTTCGGCGCATGATTCAGTTTTCGGAGGTCTTTCCAGATCCACAGATTGTGTCGGCACTGACGACACAATTGAACTGGACGCATTTCGTTGACCTCCTCCCTCTCAACAAGCCCCATCAGCGTGACTTCTACGCCGAGATGTGCCGTGTCGAACGCTGGAGCACCCGCACTCTGCGCGAAAAGATCAACGGCATGCTCTACGAGCGCACCGCTCTTTCAAAGAAGCCCGAAAAACTCATCAAAAAGGAGCTCGCTGATCTTCGCAAACAGGATTGCCTCACGCCCGACCTCGTGTTCCGCGATCCCTACCTGCTCGACTTCCTCGGCCTCAAGGACACGTACTCCGAGAAGGACCTCGAATCCGCCATTCTCCGCGATTTGGAATCCTTCCTTGTCGAACTCGGCAGCGACTTCGCCTTCGTCGCCCGGCAGAAACGCATCGTCGTGGATGGCGACGATTTCTACCTCGACCTCCTGTTCTACCACCGCAGTCTGCGGCGGCTCGTCGTCATCGACCTCAAGCTCGGAAAGTTCGCACCTGCCGATGTCGGTCAGATGGAGTTCTACATGCGCTGGCTCAAGAAGCACGAGATGCGCCCCGGCGAAGCAGAGCCCCTTGGCCTCATACTCTGCGCGGAGAAATCCGACGAGCGTATCGAAGTCTTCGAACTCGCCACACGCGGCATCCGAGTCGCCGAATACCTCACCGCACTGCCCCCGAAAAAACTCATGGAGCAAAAACTTCATCGTGCCGTTCAACTTGCCCAACAGCGTCTTGAAACGAACGCACCGGCTGGTAAAAAGGCAGCAGCAGCACCCGCCATAACCCCGAAACCACCGCTTGGCGTCCCCACCCATCAGCAAGGCCAGTTTCTCGCCTTTATCCGCGAATACATGATGCGCAACCATGCGGGAGCCGCCCCAACCCATACCGCTTTTCAGAAGTTTTTCAACCTTACCCCTCCCTCCGTGAACTCGATGCTCACTCGTCTCGAACAGCATGGATTCATTCAGCGTATCCCCGGTCAAGCACGCGCCATCGAACTGACCCTCAGCCCGGAACTTATTCCACCCCTTGAACGTCCCTTCAAGAGATAGCGCCCAGCAGTTTGCGTGGTTGATCCCAAGACTTTTCTGGACACGCTGCTCCAGCCGCCATGACAACCATCTCCGCCTGGCAAGTCCGCGACAGCATCGAAGTCCGGGCTGCACGCGGCCATAAAGGCGGCCTCAGCGAGGTTCTGGCCATGGTGCCGGATGTGCCACCGATGCCGGGGGCTGAGAAGTGAAAGTTAAGCAAGAGGAAAATGGGGCTTATGCGCTCGAACCGGGTGTCTCATGGAGTGGTCTTAGACGCCTGCCAGGTGCCTTTGGAAGAGCCGCCAGTCCTAGCGGCCACGTGCCCAAAGTACTCGCCTGACATTTTACCTTCATTGCACACACCGAGAAGCGTCCCTGAGATGTACTTTTGGAATTCGCTTCGCCCATAGCACAGGTTGATCCGATCCCCGCTGACCTGCCCTTCGATGACACCCCACACTCGCTCCTTTTTGAGTCCCGCCATCGTCTCCTTTGCGCTGTGAATGGTGCCTGAGATGGCATTGCCCGTTTGCTCAAGAGTTAAAGAAATAACCTCTTCGTATCCGGCTCTCGGATCTGTCCATTTGCCAGTCCAAGTTCCGGAAACGTTCACTGTTGCCGGTTTGGTTTTGGAAAACTTAAGCGTTGCGCGATCATAGGGCCGTTCTGGGAGTCGTATGCCCCAGGAAGCCAGGATCAAACATGCCACGAAACCCAAGGCATAAGCGACGCGGCGGATGCCATGACTTAACAAATCCGCCCGTGAAGCAAAAACGGTCCAGCCAGCCACCCGGGACATTGACCAAATCGCAACTACCAGCATCGGAAGGGACACAAAGAGAAGGCTGCCATAACCCAGGAGCCAATTGCACAGATACATCAAGAGATCCGAACCAATCATGGGAACGAGAATCGTGATGGGAATGCCAGCCAAACGAAGGAGCCAGATTTTCGCTGTTGGATTCATGGGGCCATGTTGCCCCAACGAGAGCAACCACAGCAATTCTTTTGTGAATCTGTCCATCCAAGACCCAACAGGTTTTCGTCATGCAGCCCGGCAACTAGTTTCTGCTGAGAGGCATGGTGTTGGCCAGAGATGCCGGCTATTGATCTCCTCAATCGCAGCTTCAAGACTATCAATGTCATGATTTGTGAAGGGTGAGGCAGAGGTGGAGGTCATGAATGACTTTATCTCACTCACTCTTCAGGCGGCGGGCGTGGTGCTGGCCGCGGATTTTACGGCGGGGCTGGTGCATTGGATTGAGGATGCTTACATCCGCGATGACACGCCGTGGCTGGGGCGGTGGATCGGAAGGCCGAACATGGTGCATCATCATCTGCCGCGGCGCATGACGCGGAACACGTGGTGGGAGAGCAACATGGAGCTGCTGATGGCGATGGGGGCGCTGGTGATCGGCGCGGCGCTGCTGGGCTGCCTGACTTGGCATGTGTGGCTGTTTGCGCTGGTGGGCGGAAATGCGAACGAGGTGCACAAGTGGTCCCACCGCACGAGGCGGGAAAACGGGCGGGTGATCTCGTGGCTGCAGGATGTGCGGATTTTGCAGACGCCGCAGCACCATGCGGTGCACCACACGAATCCGAAGGAGGTGAACTACTGCCCGGTGACGAATGCTCTGAATCCCGTGCTGGATGCGCTGCATTTCTGGGAGGGACTGGAGTGGCTGCTGGCGCATACGGTGGGGCTGAAGCGGCAGCCGGACAGCTCGGTGCCGGGACAGGGGATTCCGCCGGCGTGGATCGCGGAGATGCGAAGGGCGGGGTGAGCGGACGCAAGGATGGCCGCTGGAGCAGCACTCGGAGAGTGCGGACCACATCGCGGTGGGTGCGCGGGGGCTTTATTGGACTGTGGTGATTTTGGCTGAGAGGCCGGGCTGCATGGGGATGACATCCCCTGCCCTCTTTCCCATGAGCTTCTGGCCCAGGGCTGAGGCGGGGGTGATGACAACGACTTCCCTGCCTTCGTGCACGACCTCGGTGCCGCCGGCGAAGGGGCCGAGGAAATAGTGAGCCACTTCACCGGGCAGGGACAATCCCACCAATGCGCCGAGAGTGACGGCGGCACCGGGTTCCAATTCATTTCCAGAGAGAGCGCCGAAAGCCTGGACAGCCTGCTGCAACTCCGCCACACGCTGGGCCTGACCGCGGGCGACGTAGGAAGCCTCCAAGGTGCGGGTGTCGTATTTGTTTTCCGCTTTGCTGTCGGGGTCCGTGGCGGCGGCAAAGGCGCCCTGCGCGGCGCGGGTGAGAGCGGCGAGTTCGGCAGTAAGCACGGAGAGGATCTGAGCGAGGACGGCGGATTTGTTCACAAGAAGAGGAGGTGAGCCGTGCGATGTTTCGGGGGCGGGATCAAGGGTGAAAAAAATCGGGTATTGACCCTGGAGGGCGATTTCCGGTAAAATCCCTCCCATGAAAACGCACCGGCAATCTGTTCAGGGCGCATTCACCCTGATCGAAATACTCATTACGATCACAATCGTGGCGATTCTCGCCAGCCTCACGGTAGCAGGGATCAGCCATGCCATGACCACGGCCAACAATCTGAAAGTACGGACGGTGGTGATGGAACTCAAAAACGGAATCGAGAGCTATTACACGGATTACAATCGCTATCCTGTGAGCTCCAATTTCGCAGGGGCGAATGGCGAGGACGGGCCAGAGCTGCTGACGGATGGAAGCAGTCCTGTGGTGGATGCTCTGATGGGCATTCCGCCGGCCTCCAGCGGCACTCCGGATCTGAATCCGAAGCGCACGCCATTTGCCAACTTCGTTCCGGCAAACGGGGACCGCCATGGGCTGGTGGGCACGGCGCGGCCCTACAAGCTCAATGACATGTATGGCAGGCCCTACCACATCCTGCTGGACACGAATGGTGACAATCAGGTAAAGAACCCGGACGCAGCCAACACCGACCCCAAGATCTCGCAGAATCAGGCGGCGCATCTGGTGATGAAGGTGGCTGTGTACAGCAGCGGGAAGGATCAAACTCCGCTGACCAGCGATGACATCACCTCCTGGCGGCCGAAATGACCTGGCGGGCTACTTTGACGCCGCCTTGAAAACTTCGGGGTGGTCCAGCAGCATTTTCTTCACGCGAGCCACCTGCACCGCAGGGCAGTCTGGCGGGATCCAGGAGGCTTGCTCGATGGCATCGCGCCCGCCGATAGTGCCTGCGATGACGTAGGCGCCGAGAAGGGTGCCAAGCGTGGCTGGGTGGGTGCCATCGATGTCATACAGCGGCAGCGCAGGATAGAGATCGTGCACGAGCCACCAGAAGTCTCCCACAGGGCTGATGAGAATTTGCGCGCCTGGGTTTTTTTGCAGCGCTGTATTGACGGCATTCACATTGGCGAGGTGGATGCGGGCATGGGCCTCCTCGGGATTGTTTCCGGTGAGGAGCGCATCGGCAGACTTTTCCTTCCACAATTTTTCATGCCGTGCCCAAACTTGAAAATCGATGATGAGCATCTGCGGATTCACTTCGCGCGCGGCGGCAACGAGTTTGGAAAGGCCGGTGTTCATGAGTTGGGCCACGTCAGGTTTGTAGGCGGCGACGGCCGAAACCAGGCTCTGTTCCTGGACGACGAGGACGTCCCAGGGCTGGCCGTCGTCAGCGCCTTTTTTGAGGAGATCAAGAGCCGTCTGATCCGCGGCGTGCTGTTCCAATTTGAAACTGCCGCGCAGATAGCTGCTGATGTGCGGTGCGAGCAATTTGGATGACAGCAGCAACTCGCCCACCATGGACGGGAGCTGATTATGGGCGGTGTAGCTGTTGCCGAGAAAGAGGATGCGGACGTGGGGAGCACCCGAAGCGGAAGGTTCAGCGCCGAGGCTGCATGCTGTGCAGGCCACGAGCAGGATGGCAATCCGGACCCATGAGAGTGGCGGGTTCATCATTTGGAAATCATTTCAGCGCCGGATCTGCCGCGCCATCGGCTTTGCGATACAAACTGGTGGGGATGAGCATCTGCGCGGGGAGATCCTCGCCTTTGGAATGACGCATGAAGGCACGCACCACCTCGATGCCCATCTTGTCCGGGAACTGGATGGGATCGGCGTAGATCTTGCCGTCTTTGATGGCCTGCTTGCCCTCGGGCTGACCGTCGAAACCGATGATCATGACCTTGTCTGCCTTGCCGGCTTTTTCCAAGGCGCCGCGCGCGCCGAGTGCGCCAGGATCATTGATGGCGAAGATGCCCACGAGATCTGGCTGGGCTTGGAGCATGTCCTCAGTGGCCTTGTAGCCTTTGTCATTCGCGCCGCCGCAGTCGAGCTCGCTGACGATTTCGATTTTTTGTGATGCTGTGGCGTTGTGGGCGGCGAGCACTTCCTTGAAGCCTTTGACGCGGAGGATGCAGGACTCGACCTGCTTCATGTCCAGCACGCCGATCTTGCCCCCCTGCCCTTTCAGCGCTTCGATCATGGCGTGGGCCGCCATCTTGCCGCCGCCGAAGTTATCTGTGGCGACCTGGGTGACGATCTTCACACCGGGCTCGTTGCAAGGAATGTCCACCGTGAAAACGGGGATGCCTGCGGCGTTGGCTTCCTGGATGACTGGAACGATGCCTTTGGAGTCTGCCGGGCTCAGCACGATGGCGGCTGCCTTTTTCACGATGAAGTCCTTCATCTGATTGCTCTGGCGCGCCACGTCTCCGTCCGCGCTGACGACCAGCGCTTCATAGCCGTGTTTGGCGGCCTCGGCAGCGATGTTGTCGCCGATGACTTTGAAGAAGGGATTTTGGAGGGTGAGCAGAGAGACACCGATGGTGACTTTGGAGGCGGAGGCGGGTTTGTCGGAGGTCTTGCCGCAGGCGGCGATGAGGAGGGTGCAGGTGAGAAGGAAGCGGCGGAGATTCATCGCTCGCATGGTAGCACAGAGAGGTGCGGGGAAGGCAAGTCTGGAGATGGGAGTTATTGCTCAGGGAAGCGTTCCTGCATCGCGCAAATCGCATTTCTCAGTTCGTCAATTCCCTCCGTTCCTGCAACGAAGTGCCCGACCACTGAACGAAACTGTGCGGCCAAATTTGGATCGTCCGGGGCCATCTGGGCCAGGATGGGCTCTATCATTTGCCGTACGATGGCAACGAAAGTGTTACCATTAAAAAAGCAAAATGGTGCCAGGCAATGACACTCATATGCAACGAACAGCGCTCGCTCCAAGGTCAACTCCTGGCCGCGAAGAGTTTCCCAAAGACTTCGGGCAGGTTCGTAGCCATCCGAGGTGGGCTTGTGCAAAACGTTTTGGTGCTGGCAAAGCGCGGCATTCAGACGCTCCACCATCTCCCATGGGAATGGATCAAGCCAGTTTCGTTTCCACACGGTGATTGGAATATTTAGCTGCCAGCTCCGCTGCGTCCTGCTTCAAGCCATCGACTCCCCGGCTTTTGAGATGTCCAACACCCGTTGTTTTGAGCCTAGGTTCCGCGACAAAACGATCCTGGATTGCCAGCGCATCTGCCAGCAATTCTTGAAACATATCCGTCTTGCCATGCGACACGGTGACATCGGAATTCATGAATCATTAATAGCCTAAAATCGGTGATTTGCCAGACTATTCCGTGGGGTAACGAAGGAACCCCTTTCGCCTCGCCTCAAACGCCAGCGCTTCCTCTTCCCAAGTCGCCACGACTTTTTTGTATGATTCGCCTGCACGGATGAGCTTCACGCTTTTGTCGCGATTGAGGAGTGTGTTGACGAGGTCGAGCTTGAACTCTTTTGGATAGAGACGCTGCAGGGTGCAGGCGAAGGCGATGCCTGCCTCCACGGGATGCAATGCAGCGCGATACGTGACAGCCATGCGCACGCCGCCGCAGGCTTCGCCTTTGAATACGCTGGCAGTGGGTGTGAAGCGGATAGGAGTGAACTGGATGCCGGGGAGGCCGAGTTTGTTGAGTTCATGGGCGAGGCGAAGGTCGTCTATGTAAGGTGCGCCGAGAACTTCAAAGGGGGTGTCGGTGCCGCGGCCGACGCTGATGCTGAACTCAAGCAGGCCGATGCCGGGATAGAGAAGCGCGGCGTTCAAGGAGCGCATGTTGGGCGAGGGATTGATCCATGGGAGACCGGTTTGATCGAAGAGCATTTGGCGCTGCCAGCCTTCGACGGGGATGATTTTCAGATCGCAACCCATGCCGCGCTCGGCGTTCATCATGGCGGCGAGTTCGCCGGCGGTCATGCCGTGGCGCAGGGGAATGGCGTGGGTGGCGGTGGGTTTTTCGGCATCGACGACGGCAGGGCCTTCGATGGCGAGGCCGCCGATGGGATTGACGCGATCCAGCACGTAGAAGGATTTGTGTGCCTTTGCCGCGGCCTCCATGCAGAGGCGCATGGTGCCGATGTAGGTGTAGAAGCGGCAGCCGATGTCCTGGATGTCGAAGACGAGGGCGTCGATGTCGGCGAGTTGCTCTGCGGTGGGCGCGCGGTGTTCGCCGAAGAGGCTGAGGACGGGGAGGCCGGTTTTTTTGTCGGTAGAGTTGCTGATTTTTTCCTGGTCGAGTTCGCCGCGGATGCCGTGCTCGGGGCTGAAGAGTTTTTTGAGTTTTACCTCGGGAGCGTTGGCGAGGAGATCGATGGTGCTGTGGCGCTGGGCATCGATGCCGGTTTGATTGGTGATGAGGCCGATGCGCTTGCCGCGCAAATCGGAGAACTTGCGACGGGCGAGGACGTCGATGCCATTGAGCACGGTGGGCACTTCTTTTTCATCGCGTGGCCAGGGCGGGCCGCTGGTAGGTATGAGTGTGGTGCAATGAGCGGCGGCGGTGCCGATGTCTTCATAGAGATCGCGCACGCTGCCTTTGCCATTGGGATGCAGGCGGGAACTCATGAGGATGACGAAGGTCTGCGATGGTGGATCGATCCACAAACTGGTGCCGGTGAAGCCGGTGTGGCCGAAGGAGCCGATGGGGAATGTTTTTCCACGCGGGCGGCTGAAGGCGGAGTCGATGTCCCAGCCGAGGCCGCGACGCTCAAAGACGGTGGCGACGGTTTGGGGCGTGGTCATCAGCTTCAAGGTGTCCGGATTCAATATGCCTGCACCGCCCTGAAGATAGATGCGCGCGTATTTAGCAAGATCGCCAGCGGTGGTGAAGAGTCCGGCGTGGCCGGTGACGCCGCCCATTTTGCGTGAGGTGGGATCATGCACGACGCCGCGCAGCATGGTGCCGTTTTCATCTTTTTCAGTGGGGGCGATGCGCGGCTTCCAATCGTCGGGCGGAAGGAAGCGGGTGGAGTCCATGTGCAGGGGCTCGAAGACATGCTTCGTGGCGAACTCATTGAGCTTCATGCCGCTGACGCGCTGAACGATTTCGCCGAGGAGGATGAAGTTGATGTCTGAGTAGCGGAAGAAGCGATCAGGCGGGCCGTCGGCCTCAGAAGCGACGGCGCGTGCGATGCCAGTGGCGTAGCCGGTCCACTCCGGTTCTTTGGGGATGCCGGGTTTGAGGCCGGAGGTGTGGGTGAGCAGATGGCGGACGGTGATGCCGGGGCGAAACTCGGGAATGTAGCGGCGCACTTCCGCCTCGAGCTCGATTTTGCCCTGCTCCATGAGGATGAGGATGCAGGGCAGCGTGGCGACGACTTTGGTGAGAGAAGCGGCATCGAAGATGGTGTCTTCGGTCATGGCCTCTTTGGCTGGTGTGAGCGAGCGCTGGCCTTCGACGAGGGTAAGTTTTTTTCCTCCGCTTTCAAACCACAGCACGGCACCGGGCGGGTTGCCTTTGGCAACGGCCTTGCTCACAACGGTGCGAAGCGGGTCAAACTCGTCCGCATGTGCGAACGAGCAGAGGAGCAGAAAGATGAGCAGGCGCGGCATGGTGATTCGCATCCTGCCAGAAACGCGGTGCGAGTGCCTATTTCTTTTTCTTCTTCGCGGCAGGTTTGCCCGCCTGCGGACTCTGAAAGATGGGAGCGATGGTGCCTCTCTCCCAATCGGCGATGGCGGCGACGAGGTCTTTGACGACCTCGGGCTTTTCAGCGGCGAGGTTTTTGGATTCGCCGATATCGGCGGAGAGATCGTACAACTCGGGCTCCGCTTTGCCGAGGCGGACGAGCTTCATGCTGCCACGGCGTACGGCGTTGTTGCCGCCGGGGCCGCCGGTGCGCCAGAAGAGAGTTTCGTGGGGAGCGGCGGTTTTTTCGCTGGTGAGGAACGGCAGGAGGTTCACGCCATCGAGATTTTTTGGCGTGAGGTCTGCGGAGTCTGCAGCGGCCAGTGTGGTGGGCAGAAAGTCGAGGGCGATGACGGGCTGCTCGTACTTGCCGGGCTTGATTTTGGCGGGCCAGCTGACGAGGAAGGGCACGCGCATGCCGCCTTCATAAACCATGCCCTTGGCGCCACGCAGAGGGGAGTTGTTGGTGAAGTTCGAACCGTTTTTTGCCTGCAGATTGGGCCCGCCATTGTCGCTGACGAAAAAGATGAGGGTGTTGTCGCGCTGCTTGGTGGTCTCCACCTGCGTGAGGACCGCGCCGATGGCCTCGTCCATGGCAGAAACCATGGCGGCGTAGGTTTGGCGGCTTTTGTCTGGGATCTGCGAATACTTATCGAGCCACTTCTGCGGGGCCTGGAGCGGCGTGTGCGGAGCATTGAAGGCGAGGTAGAGCATCCAGGGCTTGGCCTCGCCAGCGTGACGACTGATGAATGACGAAGCCTCCTCGCCGAACTGCTCGGTGAGGTACTTGGTCTGCGCCTCGTCCTTGCCGTTGCGGTTCAGCGGGATGTTGTATTCCGCGCCGCCACGGGTGTCCGGAAAGTACATGTGGCCGCCGCCGAGAGCGCCGAAGTATTCGTCGAAGCCGCGCTTGTTGGGGTGGAACTGCGGATGTGCGCCGAGGTGCCACTTGCCAACGGCACCGGTGGTGTAGCCGGCTTTTTGCATGAGCTGCGGGTAGGTCGTCTCCGTGAGGGGCAGACCAGCCACGGTGTCCTGCGGCAGCCATGCGGGATTGTTTTCATGACCAAAGCGGTGCTGGTAGCGACCCGTCATGATACCGGCGCGCGTGGGGCTGCAGAAGGGGTGCGAGACGTAGCCATTGGTGCAGAGGAGACTCTGTGCGGCGAGCTTGTCGAGATTGGGCGTGGTGATCTCCTTGGAGCCCTGAAAGCCGACATCATTGTAGCCAAGATCGTCCGCGATGATGAGCAGGACGTTGGGTTTGGCGACGAGGGCCGGGGACGCGAGAAGCAGGGAGGCTAGGAGAAGAAGCGGACGCATGATGATGAGGCGAAAACGTCCATTTGCGGTTCTTGTTTCACTTCCGGCTTGCATCGCCCGGAGAAATCCGGCATGCCCATGGCATGAAGCCCAAACTGCCGCTCATCCTTCTCCTGCCTCTTTTCCTGACCCAGTGTGGTGATGAGGCCAAGAAACCTGTGGATACACCCAAGCCGGCGGTTGAAAAGCAGGCGGCGGAAAAGTCGGTGGCGGAAAAGCAGGCGATGGAAAAGCCTGGGGTGGCGGCGGCTCCTGCTGACGCCAAGCCAGAGCCTGCGTCGGCTCCCACCACAGCCGCGCCTGCACCCGCCAAGGATGCACCGAAGAAGGTGTACTGGACGGAGCAGATGATGCACACGGAGATCAAGTTCCACAACCCGACCTACATGGGAGAGGGGCAGTTCAACATCGAAGGTGGAAACGTAGTGGCGCTGAGCCTGAAGGGGGCGAAGATCGAAAACGCGAAGTTTCTCGAACACATCGAGCCCGTGGTGCTGGACCTGAGCGAAACGCCGGTCAGCGACCTGCGGCCGCTGCAGGGAAAGAAGCTGGTGGAGCTGTACCTCGAGGACACAAAGGTGCGGGACCTTTCCCCGCTGCGTGGCATGCCTCTGGAAAAGCTGTACCTGACTCGTACACCGGTGGAAAACCTGGCGGCGCTGGAAAACATGCCGCTGAAGGAGCTGAATGCGCTTGGCTGCCCGATCGGAGATCTTTCGGGGATAGCCAAATGCCCTATCGAGATGCTGTGGCTGACGAACTGCCCGGTGGAGGACATCCGGCCGCTGAAAACGGTGCCGCTGATCAGCCTGACTCTGCAGGGCACGCGGGTGAAGGATCTGACGCCACTTTCAGGCACGAACCTTCAGCGGCTGCACATCGCCGAGACGCCGGTGACAGATCTGTCACCGCTGAAGGGCATGAAGCTCACGCGGCTGGTCTTCACACCGGCGAACATTACGGCAGGGATCGATGCGGCGAAGGCGCTGCCACTGGAGAAAATCGGCACGCGATTTGACGACGGAGGAAATGATCTGATGTCTCCGAGCGATTTCTGGCCTGCGTATGACGCGGCGGTGAAGGCTGCTGGAAAATGACGGAAATTTATCTTGTCCCCACGGCCATCCTCCTGACAGAATCCCTGCATATTCAATGAAAGAATTCGCTTACATCCACGACGAGAAGCACAGCCCCTCGCCACTGCGCGCGGTGCCTGCTCTCGCCAGTTTTAGCGATGACCAGCTTGATGATGTGCTGAACTCCAGCAGCCTGCTGCAATGCGAGCCGGGGGACCACATCATCAAAGAGGGAAGCATCGACTCCCGCATCTACGTCCTGCTCAGCGGTGAGCTGGAGGTGCGGGTCGGCAGCAAGAAAGTGGCTGCCATCACCCGGATCGGGGAAGTTTTTGGCGAGCTGGCGCTCGTGAACCATGACAAACGTCTGGCGTCTGTGATCGCTTCCAACAAGGCGGTGTGCCTGGCGGTGGACCAGAAGTTTCTGCAGGACATCCATCCGCGCGAGGAAGATCCCGATTTTCATGCGGCGCTGTATGAATTCGTGGCACGACTGGTGGTGCGGAAGCTGGAGGCGACGTCCAAGCGGCTGGCAGAGGTGGAGAAGGAGCTGCGGGAGCTGAAGGAGGCGAATGCTAACGCGCAACCAGTGGTGGCTGCGCCGAAGCTGAAGCGGCCGGTGAAACGTCCAGCGTCCGCGGCGAGGAAACCGGCGCGGGTGAGGTAGACTGGAGCAGGAAGAGTTCGTATAACTCCGCGAGAGAGACCGGGATTTTAGACCGGTTCTCGGAAGGGATGTTTGCGGACTGGTCGTCGGTCTTGGAGCCTTAGAAAGCGCTGATCGACAGACAGTGTCTGCCGTTCTTCGATCCGGCTGCCCCGAGGATTGGGGTCCAGGCGTTTTTATGTGAGGAACTGGGCAGAAGCCGCACTCGGGGAGTGCGGACCACGACACGGGTGGGCCGTGCGGGGATCTGTGGAGATTGGGTGGCGAGGCGACGCTCGGCGGCGGTTGGAGGACCAACCGCCCTACCTTGGTCCGTGCCGCTGCTCCGTTTGGCGAGGTTGGAGACCAACGGCCCTACCTTAGTCCGTGCCGCCGCCAATCGTGATGCGTTTGGCAGGGATGGGGGACTCGATGATGCCGAGTTCGGTTTCCTGCTTGAGGCGGAGCTGGCCGCAGGCGGCGGCGATGTCGTGGCCTTTTTCGCGGCGGAGGGTGGCGGTGACGCCGGCATTGGTGAGCACGGCGAGGAAGGCGTCCTGGGCGGCTTCGCTGGGGCGCACCCAGTCGAGGCCATCGACGGTGTTGTAGGGGATGAGGTTCACCTTGGCATTGGCACTGCGGGCGCGTTTGGCCAAGGCGTGGGCCTGCTGGAGGCTGTCGTTGACGTTGGCGATGAGGATGAACTCGAAGGTGAGGAACTGCTTCCGCTTTTGATTCCAGTAGTCGAGGGCTTCGAAGAGTTCGCTGAGCTGGTACTTGCGGTTCACCGGCATGATTTTCTCGCGCACTTCATCGGTGGCGCCGTGAAGGGAGATGGCGAGGCGGATCTGGAGGGGGAAGTCGGCGAGTTTTTTGATCTGCGGGGCGAGGCCGCTGGTGCTGACGGTCATGTGGCGGGCACCAATGCCGATGCCCCACTCGGCATTGAGGATTTCGATGGCCTTGGTGACATTGGAGAAATTGGCAAGAGGCTCGCCCATGCCCATGAAGACGAGATTGTCCACGCGCTCTCCGGCGTAGGCCTCGACCTGGACGATCTGCTCGACGATCTCTGCGGCGGTGAGATTGCGGGTGAAGCCGGCGAGGCCGCTGGCGCAGAATTTGCAGTCGTAGGCACAGCCGACCTGGCTGGAGACGCAGAGGGTGCGGCGGTCTGAGGCACCGCCGTACAGGGCGGGATTGGCGGGGATGAGGACGGTCTCGACGTAGCGACCGTCGTGGAGCTTGAGGAGGAATTTGCGCGTGGTGTCTGCAGAGCCGGTGACCTTGGCAATGGTCATGGTGCGGGTGACGAAGCGGGTGGCGAGGGCTTCGCGGGTGGCCTTGGGCAGATTGGTCATCGCCTCGAAAGTGGCGGCGCGCTTGGCGAAGACCCACTCGACGAGCTGTTTGGCACGAAAGGCGGGCTGGCCCAGCTCTGTGAACACGGCAGAGATTTCCTCCGGCTTCATGCCGAGGAGGCCCTGGGGTGCGGGGGTGATGATCATGGGTGTGACAGTGGCCTTGAAATGAGGATTTGAAATTCGAGATTTGGGTTTGATGCTGAGGGCATGGGAATCTTTGGACTCATCGCGGCGCTGGTGATGCTGGTGCTGATCGGCGTTGGCATTGGCGTGGGTTTGTTTGCGTGTGCGGTCGCCGCGGTGCTGATGATGCTGGGAGTGGTGTCAAGCTCTGTGGCGCTGGGATTCTTTACAAAGCGTCCGGCGACTGCCGTGCGCGCGCTGCTTCTCCAATGCGGCATCCTGGCGGGCATTCCCGCAGGCGCGGTGACTGCGTGGGTGGGCCGGGCGTTTCTGGACAAGGTGGACGAGAGCTGGCTGATCGCCGTGTATGGCGGCATTGCCGGTGCGTTTGCGGGGGCGGTGCTGGCGCTGATGCTGGATTTTATTTTCAGACGCTCGCACCTGTGGGTGGAGCAGCGGGTGAAGAGGAAGGCGCTGGTGGGGTAGGTTGTGGTGGGAAGCAGGGCATGCTGGCGTCAACGGCTGGCTGGCCCCTCACCCCGGCCCTCTCCCCAAAGGAAAAAGGTGGGTGACGTCGTGCGTCCAGGATGGGGAGAGGGAGACCTGTTTCGGAAGCGCTGGGCTCATCTCGCGGAGCGAGATGGGTACTGTACGGACGGCTGCTACGGCTGCTTTTCCTGCTCGCGGAACTGGGTGGGGGTGAGCTTGGTCATTTTTTTGAAGTCTTTGGAAAAGAAGAACTGGTCGTGGTAGCCGACCTGGCGGGCGATTTCTTTGACGGGGTCGTCGGATTCAATGAGGCGGCGTTTGGCCTGATTGATGCGCTCGCGGCGGAGCCAGTCGATGGGGCTGGTGCCAATGGCGGATTTGAACTGGCGGCTGAAGTGGCTCTCGCTCATGCCGCTGAGCTGGGCGAGCTCGATGACGCGCATGGGCAGGTGGAAGTACAGGCGCATGCGCTCGAGGGCCTTTGAAACTGCGGAAGGAAGCTCGGGCTGGACGAGGCCGGGCTCTGAAAGGCGCACGTGGAAGGCGAGGCCGATAATGGCGGCGACGGCAGCGCTGGCGAGTGCGGCATCGCTGGGGCGGGTGCCGCTCATGTGCTGGAAAGCGCGCTCGAACTCCTGCCTGATGGACTGCTCATTGATACCTTCGAGCACGGGCTGGGAGCGGACCTGCAGGAGCTCGGCGATGCGGTCGAGCGAGCGGCCTTCGATGCGCATCCAGTAAAGCTCCCAGGGGTCTTTCTTGGCGGCGCCGTAGAGGTGGGGGTGGTGGCAGTTCACCCAGAGGAGGGAGCCGGGGCCGACTTCGTGGCGTTTGCCCGCCACCTGGACCCAGCCGCGACCTTTGAGGCAGAGGATGAGCTCGTGGCCGGGGTAGGTCTCGCGCTCAATGCGATGCTCAAATCCGGCCTTCAAATGGCCTGCACGCACCACGGAATAAAACAAATCGCGCTGCCAGTCGGCAGGTGTGGCGTAAAGATTCGTCATGAAGACGGTTTCCTGGAACAACGTGGCCATGGCTGGATAATACATCGCACAGGGGGCGGGTGTCGAGCATAGAATGCAAAGGAGAGCGTGTGCCGGGGGAAAATCCTTTTGCAGCAGAGGGGTCGAGGCGGCATACTCCCTCCCTGCTGCGCGCTTCTGCAAACATGCGCAGGCTCATTTCTAAATCACCATGCCAACTTACGAATACGAATGCCAGACATGCGGCCACCAGTTTGAGGCCAAGCAGTCGATGAAGGATCCGCACCTCACGGACTGCCCTGTGGAGGGCTGCCCGGGGCCGGTGAAGAGGAAGATCGGGCTTGGATCAGGCTTCATTTTCAAAGGGAACGGCTTTTACATCACGGACTACCGCAGTGATTCGTACAAGGCGGCGGCGAAAAAAGATTCTGAGAGTGCGGCGTCGTCTTCGAGCAGCAGTTCGACGCCTGCGGCTGCACCTGCAGCCAGCACGCCAGCGCCTGCAAAACCCTCGGGCACTTCGGCCTGAGTCTGCATCCTTTTCCACTTTCCACTCCGACTGCCGTGATTCGCCATTTGTTCCAGACCTTGCGGCTGCTGGGGATCAGCATGCTGGCGGGAGCTGCGTGGGTGGCGCACCGGCCGGCGGATGTGTCGAAGGTTCTTGTGTCGAATTCCGCAAAAACGGAGGAGCTGGTGGACAATCTGAGGCAGGCGGCGATCAAGCGCGCGGCGGTGATCGAGATCAGCGAGGGGGACATCAACCGGCATCTGGCGGCGACGCTGAAAGGGAAGATCAACGGCAAGCTCGGGGGATGGGTGGAGTTTGAGGGAGCCCGCATCGACCTGGAGCCGAACCGCGCGCGGCTGTATATGATGTGGAAGATTTATGGCCATACGAGGACTGCGAGTGTGGACCTGGCGATCAGCCGGGATGCGGACCATTTTCAGGTGGAGCTGCTGAGCGGGGCCTATGGTCATCTGCAAATGCCGCGTGGGATGATGAGGCCGATTTATCCGTCCTTGCGGGCGCTGGCGGAGGCTCTGGACCCGGAAATCCGGGCGCTGTTTCAGATGACGCAGATCACCCTCGACAAGGACAAGCTTGTGCTTGATTCCCGCTTTCCCACTGCATGAAACGCCGCCTATCATTGATTCGAGGAGGACTGCTCTCGGTTTTTTGCGCCCCATTGATCGCAATGGGGCAGGCACCGGTGGTGCCGCCGCTGACGCAGGAGCAGAAGGAAGCCGCGGCTGCCATTGAGGCGCCGAAGACCTTTATGGCGCCGCCTGTGCCAGGGCAGTTGCAGACCGGCGGGGCTGTGGTGCCGGCAGCACCTGTGCCCGCTGCCGCGCCGATGCCAGTTCCGGCTCCCGTGCCTGCGCCTGCGGTGGCGCCGCCGGCAGTTTCACCTGCGGCTGTGGGGAGTGCGCCGCCCGGAGTGGTGCCGTCTGGCAATACGCTGAGCAAGATGGAGGCGCTGGAGGCGGTGACGCAGAAGCCGGCGATGACCGAGGTGCCGCGTGTTTCGTCTCCGTCGGAGAAATCGCCGGTGACGAGTTCGACAAGCACGAGCAGGCAGTTCATCGTGCATGGAAAAGTTTTTGAGACACGCAGCGCCATGTCCACGCGCTGCGAGGAGATTGCGCAGGAAGTGCGGAAGGTGCTCAATGACAAGGAGCCGTGGGTGCTGCCGATCGTGGTGCTGCTGAACACCGGCGAGGCGGCCGCCAAGACGCAAGGTCCGGCGATTTCGACGACGGTCTCTGAGTTGAATTTCGGAGGCTTTCACCTGCAGGTGACGGTGAATGAACAGCCAGGAATGAATGTGGCGGACCTGCGGCGGGAGGTGGTGCGCGCGCTGCTGGCCGAGCGCATTCTGCGGAACCATCAAAAGATGGAAACACCCAAAGGGAGGCTGCTGCTGCCGGACTGGATTCTGACGGGCGTGCTGCATGCGATGGACTACCGCGCCACGACGAGTCCGAGCGCGGTGTTTTCCTCGCTTTTCAAAAGCGGCAAGGTGTATGGCATCGAGGAAATCATTGAGGCTTCTCCGACGGAAATGGACGGGCTGTCGCGGACGATTTACGAGACGTCCTGCAGTGCGCTGGTGCTGGCGCTGGTGGACCAGCCGAGCGGACCGGAGCATCTGAACAAGTTTCTCAACGCCCTGGCGGTGGACCCGCGCTCGGAACGGGAGCTGCTGAGTGCAAACTTTCCCAACTTCGCGGCATCGTCCTCAAGCCTGAACAAATGGTGGTCGCTGCAGCTGGCATCGCTTTCCAAGCCGGGAGTGGCGGAGCCGCTGACTGCGGCGGAAAGCCTGAAGGCGATCGAAGAGGCGATCATGATCCATTACGAGGCGCTTCCGGCCGAAGTGCCGAAGAACGTGAAGATGCATCCCTTTGTGCTGCCTGCGCCGCTGCAGGTGGTGGATGCGCCGGCACCTGTGGCGGCAGCCGGCCCATCGTCGGCGAATTCGAATACGTCGGCCAAGCCCAAGGCGAAGGGGAACAGCACGGCTGAAGCCAAGGAGGAGACGACGACCGAGGAAGAGGGAAAACCGAAGCGCAGCCTGCTGCGGCGTCTGCTGTTTCTCGGTGATGGCAGCCCCAAAGACGCGGAAACCAAGGCCGCTGAAGCGGCCGCCGCAGAGAAGTCCAAGTCCAAGATGGAGAGTCTGGCAAAGGCGGCTGAAAGCGCCGCTGCCGCTGATAAGGATGCGAAGGCTGACGAGGAAAAGAAGCCCGGCTTCATGGGGCGGCTGTTCGGCGCGGGCGGCAGCAGCAGCGACAAGAAGGAGACTGAAAAGGAAGCTGCCACGGTGGTGACTGAGAAGCCGAAGAGCAAAACGGAGACTGTGACGAAAGTCTCTGACAAGGCTGCGGAAGGTGCAGCCACCTCGGCTGCGGCTGCGGCTGAGAAAGAGACGAAGGCGGAGGAAGAGAAGAAGCCTGGCTTTATGGGTCGTCTGTTTGGCGCGGGATCGGGTGAGAAGAAGGTGTCTGAAAAGGAGGCTGCGGCGGCAGTGGAGAAGCCAAAGACGAAGGTGACGGAAAATTCCGCGGCGCCTGCACCGACGACAAAGACTGCGGAGAAGGACAAGCCGAAGGCAAAGACGGAGAGCAAGAAGGAGCCGGTGGTGACCAAGGAACCAGAGCCCGCGAAGGAAGAAAAGAAGCCGACCAAGCTGAACCCGATGAACTGGTTCCGCGGCAGCAAGAAGGCCACCGACGAACCGACGAAGGAGGAAGCGGACAAACCAGTGACGAAGGAAAAGCAGGCGCTGGCAGAGCCGCCATCCGCCATTGATGTGGCACGGCTGATCTCCCCGGTGCTGGCAGATGCCTGGCAGCTGCTGGGACCCGCTTCTGCGCGCCAAACCACGGAGCCGCTGTTTGATTTCCGCAAGCGCAAGCCCAAGCCGGAGGAGGAGCCCAAGGCAGAGCCCAAGGAGGAGAAGAAGCCGGCTCCTGCCGCTGAAGAAAAGCCTGCCGCCAAGAAGAGCAGCAAACCGCGCAGCACGAACCCGAACTCGAAGCCGGTGGCGAAAACGTCCGGTGCTGCTTCTACGTCTGAAAAACCGCGCACGACCAATCCGAATGCGAAACCTGCCACGGCAGAGCAGGTCAAGTCGCAGCAATCCACGACGACGCCTGGCACGCCTGCACCGCTGGTGCCGGTGATTCTGCCGCTGGAGGAATATCAGCGCATTATGAAGCATCCGGACCGCAGCAGGATCCTGGCGGAAAACGTGGCCGCGCTGCGTGCGCTGGAGCTGCGGGTGAGCGTGCTGTTCCGCCCAGTGGTGCGGGGTTACCTGGTGGCGGTGCTGGACATTGAAGCGGGCCGGACGAAGGACATGGAGAAGCGGCTGGTGACGCTGCATGAGTTTGCGCTGATCGCGTATCAGAAGTCGGTCGCGGTGCGTGATTATCTCGACTGGTTTGAGGCGAGCGAGAGCGGCGGGCTGTCCGGGAAGTTCAATGACTACCTGAACCTGCCCGCGACGA
Organism: Prosthecobacter sp.; assembly: GCF_044222565.1. Taxonomy (GTDB): domain Bacteria; phylum Verrucomicrobiota; class Verrucomicrobiia; order Verrucomicrobiales; family Verrucomicrobiaceae; genus Prosthecobacter. Next base: position 93,827 of record NZ_JBGANA010000008.1, on the reverse strand, counting down.
TTCAGAAGGAACTGCCGCCGCGGACGGATCCGATCTCGAAGTACCTGGATGCGATCGACAAGGAGTTTTCGAAGTAGGGGGCGAGTGGCGGGGAGTTGAGGTGGCCGCAAAGAGTCGCAAAAAATTTGGGAATGGTTTCTTTGAGTGTTTTGCGGTTACTTTGAAGATTGGATGGAGGAGACGGGGTAACGAAAATTGGAGGTGTGAAGAATTTTTGAAGAGGGTCAAAGAGGTCGTCCGCTGCGACGATTGGTTGGCTTCGTGGTCATGCAAATGCTTCACCAGCCAACTCACTCAAATGGTCTCGGAACTGCGTGCACGCGATGTTGGAGTCCTTGCCAGAATGTCTCCGATACCAACTCCTCAATCCAGGACGCAACTCAGGCGATAGCAAAAGACTGATAATCTCCTGACCTTTGGCACTCTGCTCGCCCTCGATCAGCCGAAACCAAGCGTAAACATCCATCAAAGCGAACACTGGCTGCTCTTCGTCGGTCAAGCCAGCAACGTGCGAAGCCATGACTCGCTTGTAAGCCTGCTCAACATCTGGATGCTGAAATGTCATCGTGCGAGTGATGCCTACCGTTTCGGATCGGGAGGCGACGATGACAAGACAGATGAGATACGAGCCGTTGCCTGCATCCGTTTTGTTCGGCCTTGGATGGGCGGTTGGGCGTTTTCACTTCTTGGGTTGCTCGGTCGGTTTGGCGGCTGGGTGATGGTGATAACGCTGGGCACCAAGCACCTGCGACAAAAGCCGGAAGGAAGTGGCTGCATCGTAGTGAGGTGAAGCTGCTGCAAATCGCCCGTCAGGGAGGCGCCGGAGAAAAGCAAGATACTCTGGGCCACCCACCCCATACGCCTGCGAACGAGTCAAATCAGGCTTGCCGTCTGGCAGAGAAGGGAAAGTCACGAAGCCGACTGGATCAAAAAGGAAGCTCATCATCAAACCCCCGTTGAACTCTGGCTTCGGATCGGCGTATGCAAAGTGAACGATCTTGATGGTCTGCTCCGTGATGGCACCTTTAAAGCTCGTAACGACTCGGCACGTTGTCTCAAGTGGTTGGTAGTTCTTCATGTCCCGGCTACCGAAAGAGTCATCGTCCGGGCGATCGGTCGTCTGACGGACTGACTCTGGATGAATGATCACGACGAAGGGTGACTGTGCCATCAACTCTTGAATGGTGGGGATGGCGACCGGTCGAGCTTCAGCGACACCAACCAACAAGCTCAAGACTGTCGAAAGGGCACTTCGCATCATGGGTGGCGTGTTGAGTTAGGCGAACGACCCGGAAAAGGCGACGGCGAGCGGGAGGCGTCGATGACACGACAGTTGCCATACGAGCCGTTGCCTGCATCCGTTTTGTTCTTCATTCTCGCAGTGGTTCTGCTGAGGGTTAGTTGCTGCTCTCGTCAAAAAACAGACGCTGTCTATCGGGATCATAAATCACTCGGATACCTCCACCATTGCGTGCGACATTCTCATACACCAGTGCAAATGGGTAATGGTTTGGAGATCTATTGGCTTCAACTCTGAATGGCGGAAGTCCTAACCTCAGTCGGCCTCCTGTGCCGTGGAAGTCACGCTTCTCGTTTAAAGTCCATCGACTTTCCCGAGCAAAGTTCTGGAAATCTTCAGGAGCCATCGTGCACTCATAACAGAAGTGATAGAATAGACCGTCATCTTCATGGTAGGTGATGTCTGACGCAGTCTTGGGAAGCCAACTGACAGAGTTCACATGCGAACCGCTTCCGCGTGAAAACGCGCCGCCAAAGAGTGCTATAATCAGGCCGATGCCTACCAAAGCACCAATGATGAGCGCGACCTTCATGAAGTGCAGCAGTTTGGTGATCATCTGCGATTAGGTGTCTTGAATTGCTCTCTCACACTGGGCGCTCATGAGTTAGGCGAACGGCTCAAGCTCAGCGACCCGGCGCACGGGACGCAACGATTGCAACCGCGACGCCCCCGCCGGGTTCGCTGCAGCGCATGGTTAGCCTGCATGTCCAAGATGCACTGCGTAAGCAGCCAACCTCTTCCGGAACTCTCTCTCGCTCTCATAAGGTGATGCCACTGCGTTGGCCGGACTCATCAACTCTGTCCGCGTCCAAACTCCATGCTCTGTAAAACCAACTGCGTCGAGGAATGTCGGACATCCGCACTCGGCATAAATCTCGAAACGCACTGGCAACCGAACCTCAGCTCTGGACTCGCATGAAATCTTGCACTCGTCATCAACGCGCTGCTCAACAGGCGCTGCCTGTCCCTGCTCCCAAACAAACAAAGCACAAGGCCCGCCCTTGCCCTGCCAATCAAGTTCAGATGCTCCACAGACCGGGCACTGAAGGTCTGGCTTCGGGCGATAATGGTCGAACATTCCCATGCGCGTGAATGCAGGCTAACTATTGGATGGCTAACAAATCTGTCGAGTACGTGATCCCTATTATAGGCGACAGATTTGTCGTGTACTCAAGGGGGCAAGCTTTTATGGGTGTTACTTTTGCCGCAACAATGGCGGGATAGGCAACTGAATTGCTGAATATGACGCGTATTTGCGTCCTATTATCGTGTCGAATATGACCGTGAATTGATCTTACTGCGCGGAGGCAGCTCTTGCGATCTGCTGGCGTGGACGGCGGAGGAACCGCTAGGCTGATCCAAGAGTGTCGAGGGGATGTTAGTTAGGTGTGCCAACGGTTTCACGGTCACGGTCTGCGAGCATGAGCGCGCTGGTGGTCGGACGGTTTGGCGGAGGATGGTTTGGGGATAGAATGAATGGGGCGCCAAACACATCCAACCTACGGCCTCCGGCAAGGGTGCCGCCGTGGGCCATTCAAGCCTGGCACGAATGGAGTAACGAAAGGGCTGACGGCAAAGGGAGCGTTTCCAGAGCGGGATCGGAGTTCCGCGCTCCAGGCAGGGATCAGTTCAGGCCGACGTCTTCGGGCATGCCGGCCATGACTTGATAGACGGGGCCCATGTCTTTGAGGATGGCGGACCAGAGCTGGGTGGGCTTTTCGACGGTGAGGACGAGGGGGCGGGGGTCGGCGGTGATCCAGGAGCGGACTTCGAGTTCGCTTTCGAGCTGACCACCGCTCCAGCCGGAATAACCAACGAAGCCGCGGACTTCGTGGCCGAGGCTGAGTGCGTGGAGGGCATCGGCGACGGAGAGATGGGTCTGGCAGCGGAGGGTGCGGCGGCGCTTGTTCCAGTGAAGGGCAGCGAAGGCGAGCTTATCTGTGGAGACGGGGCCGCCCATGAAGACTTGGACATCGCCGAGGGGACCGAGGTCTTGGTCAGGGAGGAGGTCGGCAACGCATTGCTCAAGCGGTCGGTTGAGGATGTAGCCGAAGGCACCGTCCTTGGCGGTGTGCGCCGCCATGAAGACGACGGAGCGGGCGAAATTGGAGTCGCGCATGGCCGGTGAGGCGAGCAGGAGGCTTCCGCTGAGGGAAGAGGACGATTCGTTCGTGCTTTCCGAGTTCATGATAAGTGTCTGACGCAATAATTACGCCAGTCACTCAATTAGCGCATGGAAAAGTTTGGGGGGAGTGGAGGGGGAGTTGACGGTGGCTGAACGATTGTTGACGGTGGTTTACGGTTGTTGGGAGTGGGCGGCAGAGTGTGTGGGGAGTGGTGGAGGCTTGGAGGGGCGTGTTCGCAAGATGTGTTCGCGATGGGAAAGCGAGCGGACGTTCGGTTTGCCGCAGAGGGGCAACGGAGCAGAGGTGGCAGAGTGGACCTGTTCTTTGCTGGCTTTGGTCTCTCTGGCAGATGGGTGAGTGAAGAAACGGCAGCGGTTCGAAGGCCGCTGAGGAAGACAGCGAGAACTGGTCTGACAGAGCGCTGTTTTGGTACGATGGAGGACGTGCACCGCGCTGGAGGTAGCGGGGCGCTGGGATCGACGGGCAAGAGTGCCCATCGTACTGCCAAAGTTTACGCTGCAGCGACTTCGAAGCCTTTGCGGTAGGTTTTGGTGAGGAGGGCGTCGGCTTCGGGGGCGTTGGGGAATTTGAGGTTCGCGGCGTCCCATTCGAGGACTTTGTTGGCTTCCTCCATACGGCCGGTGATGGGGTCGATCTTGGGGATGGCGAGGCGGGTGGCGACGTTGCCGAGCTGGACGGTTTCGGCGAGGGGGCCGGCGTAGTGGAAGCCGTCGCTGGTTTTTTTGGAGGCGAGGCAGGCGTCCACCCAGGTGTGCCAGTGGCTGCGGCCTTCTTCTTTCGGATATTTGAAGCCGGTGAATTTATCGAGGGGATAAAGGCGGGGGCCGGCGACGTGGGCGAGGACCATGGTGCCGCCTTCGCCGATGAAGATGGAGCCGCTGCCGGGGAGGTCGATGTCTCCGGGCATCTGCGCGAGCTTGTGGCTGGGTTTGAGGCCGCCATCCATCCACGTGAGTTTCATGGTCTTGCCGGCGGTGTACTGGGTGCCGGGGAAGACGTAGTTGACGGTTTCGTGAGTGGGCCAGATCTGATTGTTGATGCCGCTGTTTTTGGCGTGAACGCTGATGGGGGCGGTGAGATCGAGCGCGGTGAAAACGGGGTCCATGATATGGCAGCCGAAGTCGCCGAGTCCGCCGCCGCCGAAGTCCTGCCAGTCGCGCCAGATGAAGGGATGGTAGGAGGGGGCGTATTCGCGCATGGGTGCGGCACCGATCCAGAGGTCCCAGTTCAAATTGGCGGGGACGGGGGCGGAGGGTGGCGGCTGGAACATGCGGGTGCGCTCGTTGCCGGTGACGCCGACCCAGGAATAGACCTCTTTGATTTTGCCGATGGCGCCTTCCTTGATGAGGCGGGTGCCCATGCGGTACTCGATGGAGGAGTGGATCTGATTGCCCATCTGGGTGGTGAGATTTTTCTTCTCGGCCCAGAGGCGCATCTGGCGTGCCTCCCAGACGGTGTGGGCGAGGGGCTTCTGGCAGTAAACGTGCTTGCCATGCTGCATGGCGGCGACGGCCACAGGGGCGTGCATGTGATCGGGGATGCCGACGGTGACGGCGTCAAAGCCATCGCCGAGCGTGGTGAACATTTCGCGGTAGTCGGAGAAGTGTTTCACGCCGGGGAACTCTTTGTCGGCTTTATCGAAGCGGTTGGCGTCCACGTCGCAGAAGCCGACGAACTTCACGGCGGCGTGGGAGCCGACGTTGTGGAGATCGCTGTAGCCCATGCCGTTGACGCCGACGCAGGCGACCTGGAGCTTGCTGTTGAGGTTCTGGCCACGAACCAAGGCCGGGAAGGCGGCAGCGGCGGAGGCGAGCGTGGAGTGCTTGAGGAAGGAGCGGCGGGAGGTGGGCGTGGACATAGGCATGAGGAAAGGCGGTGGGTGTGTGCCCGAACGTACGGTGTTACGCCGGGGTGTTTGTCTCGAAAGGCGAAGAAGGGCAGTTTAGTACCATGAGCGGTTGGAAAAGAGTCTGGATCAAAGTGACTCAAAGGCGCACTGCTGGGGTGGGATCTTTGTCTGGAAAGAGCGTGGAGGGATTAGGAAGCGGCGAATGAGGGCGTGGGGGCAGGACGAAGGACAGAAAGGACAGAAAGGACAGAAAGGACTTAAAGGACGCGGGAATGGGTGGAAGAGGGATGCTTTGCTGCTGTTTATGCGTGAGCGTTATTGTTTAGGGGGGCGGGTGATTAACACCGCAGAGATTGGAAAAACGCAGAGGATTTTCTGAACCAGATCCCGGTGCTCGGCAGCGCTCTGGATGATGAGGTGGCGGGGCATGAATCTCATGCCATGGAATACCAGAACGGGCTAAAGCCCGAACTACGTACGAAGAGCCGGACCGGCTAAAGCCGGGACTACAATACGGCGCTGGGTTGACGAGAGAGTCCTTTGAAGAAAGGAGCGCTACGCAGAAAGCTGCATAAAAGAGCGTGACGTCATTTTATGACAGGGAGTACCAGAGCGGGCTACTGCGGAGCCGCGAAGCGAACCCCGAACTACGTGCGAAGGGCCGGACCGGCTAAAGCCGGGACTACAATACGGCGCTGGGTGAAACGGTGGTATGAACTGCCAGCGAAGGCTATTTGAACGGTGGCATTTGTCAGCGCTGGGCTTTGCGTCAGCGTTTTTTGGCGCGTTGGAACCGGCTTTGGCGATCAGCGTCTGAAACGGATGGGGGGAGCGTTTCTGGAACGACGGCAGGGAGCTTGGGGTCTTCGGTTTTTGGAGACTGCTGGAGACGTTCTTGATGCTGAAGGGTCTCGCGGGTGGGTTTGGCGGTTTTGGGGCGGGGCTTGAGTTCGGCGCGGGCCCATTGGGGGAGCTTCCAGGCGGTGCGGGTGACGAAGGCTTCGAAGAGGAGGAGTATGAGGGTGGCGATGAGGAGGTAGAGGCCGAGATCGGTGAAGCGGGGGATGGTGGGGCTGCGCCAGGCCTGGCTCATTTCGAGGAGTTCGCGGCCACCGCTGGTGAGGGAGACGCGGCGGAGTTCTTCGACGCGGGTTTCGTCGAAGGCCCACTCGGTGCTGGTGCCGACGATGGCGGGACCGAAGCTGATGGCTTGCCCGCCGACTTGAACGGCGCCGCGTACCATTTCCCCTTCGGGGAGTTCGGTGCTGGTCTGGAAATGACCGGGCGCGACACGCTCCCAGGCAAGCTCGTGGGAGCCTTCGGCACGGAGGCCGTGGGCGAGGACGACGCGGGGGGCTTTGGCGCGGAGTTTGGGTTCCCATTCTTCATCGTAGAGGAGATCAAGGGTGAGGGTGTTGCCTTCGATGCGATGGCGGACGCCGATGCCGGGTGGAGTGGCCTCGCCCATGAGCCAGCGGACCTGGGTCTGGAGGAAGTCGCCGTATTTAGGCCAGGCGCGGACGCGCTGGGAGTGCTCGCCACCGAGGGGGAAACTAAGGGCGGCGGTGCGGCCGGTGCCGCGGGGGCCGAAGGCGACGAGGGGGGCGGTGTATTCATCCTGCGTGATGAGGGCCTGGCTGGCCCAGTCGCGCAGGTAGCTGAGATTGAAACCGTCCACCTGTGGCGGCCAGTCGAGGGTCTGGCTGCTGATCTCATACCAGCCGCCGGCGGCCTTGGTGCCGACGGGTTCGGCAATGAAGGCGCTGCGGGCGACGGCAACGGTTTCCTGGCTGAAGATGCTGGGAAGCTCTTCGGCTTTGTCGGTGTAGAAGATGCGGCCTTTGCCGAGCTTGGCGATGTCATCGAGCAGCCAGGCATCGGAGTCGCCACGGGTGCCGAGGGCGATGACGCTGACGGTGCCGCCGTTGTGGGTGATTTCGTCGATCAGGGCTTTGTAAGCGCCGGGTTCTTCGGAGTCGGCGGCGTCTGAAAAGAGGATGATGTGGCGCTGGCCTGCGGGGGCGGTTTTGAGCTGATCCCATGCGGCCTTGAGGCCGTTGTAAACATAGATGCCGCCGCCGGTGCTTTCGATGCGGCGTACGGCGCTTTCCATTTTATCGCGGTTGGGGCCGACTTGCTGGAGAGGGACCATCTCATGCGCTTCGCTGTCCACGGCGAAGACGGCGAGGAGATCCTGCGGACCGAGGAAACGGATGGCATTGGCGGCGCCTTCGTCGCCGAGCTGCATTTTGGTGAAGCCGTTCTGGACTGTCATGCCCATGGAGCCACTGCGGTCCATGACGATGGCCATGGCGACCATGAGCTTGCGATGCTCCTGCTTTAATTCGAGCGAGACGGGCAGCAAGGGATCGAGAGGTGACTCGAAGTAGCCGCCGGCGGCGAAGCTCTGTTTGCCACCGGCCATGAGGATGCTGCCGCCCTGCTCGCGCACATAAAAATCCATGGCGGGGAGGAATTCGGAGGGGAGCTCGAAGGCGGGTACGTTGTTGAAGATGACGCACTTCACGCCGGCGAGCTGGCCGGGGCGGAGGGAGCGCAATTCGGTGACGGTTTCGACGGTGAAGCCCTGGCGCTGCAGGGTGGTGGCGACGGGATCGTTGGTGTATTTCGTGAGCAGGAGGACGCGGGGGCCGCCAGCGATTTCGATCATGGCCTCATGGCGGTTGTTGCCTTTGTGGGCGTCTTTCTCGGGCTGAATGAGGGCTTCGTAATGCGCGACGCCGGCGGTGGGAAGGCGGTCGGTGAAGCGGATGATGCCGCTGCCGAGCTGCACAGTGACATTGCTGGTTTTGATTTCGTGGCCATTGCGCAGGAGGGTCACGGGGATTTTGCCATCGGCGGTGCCGCGGAGTTCGACTTCGATGAGGAAGGGCTCGCCGAGCTGAGCGCGGGCGGGGAGATTGAGAGCGGCGATGCGGAAGTCGGTGGTCTCGGTTTCACGGGCGAGGCGGTAGTCGAGTTCGACACCTTGTTGCGTGAGTTTGGAGGCGAGACCGGTGAGGGGCTCGGTGGAGTAGCCGTCGGTGATGGCGAGGATGCGCGCGGGCCTGTCGTGGCCTTCGCGCTGGGCAAAGGCGAGGGCCTGGGTGACGGCCTGGGCGGTGCGGGTTTGAGTCTGATTGCGGGCGTACATTTCCGCGCCTTCAGCGCCGCGCTTCATGACCTCGGCGGCGTAGTTGAGGTAGAAGATGCGGTCCTGGGGGCCGCGTCCTTTTTCGAGGAGCTTTTCCCACTCGGGGAGGCCTTTGGCCATGGGGTGCTCCGCGGAGGTGGAGCTGTCGAGCAGGACCCAGAGGTCGATGCCATCGGCGAGGCGGCGGAGCTGGGGCTGGGCGAGGGCGACGGTGATGAGGAGGAGGATGAGCAGGCGGAGTGGACGCCACAGAGAAAGGCGTGGCAGCAGCCAGCCTGCGAGAAGCAGGACGGGCAGCAGGGCGAACCATTCTGGGTGGCGGAAGATCATGAAGAAAAAGCGTCAGAGGGGGTGGCCGCAAGAAACGCAAAAGGGCGCAAAAATGGGGGGAGGGATGGGGTGGGGGCGGATTGAAGTGCTGGCTGATTGCGGAGCGTAGGCGTGGCGGGGCGTGTGGCAGACGCTGCTGGTGGATGCTGGATGTGGCGGGGGGATGGGTTTGCTTTCCGATTTGATTGCGGCATACCCAGGGCAGCCTCGCCAAGGCTCGGCTTGCCCTGGGCTGAATCCACAGCCCTTTCAGGGCTGATGGGGCGATGCGAAATGGCGAGAGAGCGCGGGGGCTGATGAGTCGGTAGGAGCGCCAATAATTTGGAAGCCCCTGACTGCAGGATCGGTGCAGAATGCGGCGTGCGTGAGCCAGGGGGTGCGCGCCGGAGCCGGCTGGAAGCCGGCGCTCCCAGTAATGAGGAAGTCTCTTTTTGCGTCTTTTGTGTTTTTTTGCGGCTAACGAGGAAGGAGGTCATACGCGGGCGGCCTCCTTGAGTTCGCGTTTGGAGAGGGTGAACCACCAGCTGGCGAGGAGGAGGAGAAGGAGGATGAGTAGCCAGAGGCGCCAGTTAGGGTCGGCTTCGTGGAGGGTTTCGATTTGGACGGCTTTGACTTTGTCGAGTTCGTTGAAGGGCTTGGCCTGGGTGAGATCGGCTTCGCGGGTGTCGGCAAAGTGGGCGGCGGCGGTGAGGAAGAGGGCCTCTCCCTGACGGATTGTGAAGTGGCCGGGCTTGGCAGGGGCGCGGAGGAGACGGGCCTGGGAAAGAGGGACCTCCTGCGTGCCGAGTTTTAACGGAGCGGCTTCTGCATCATGACGATGGGCGACGTGGAGCTGCTGGCGGACATCGAAGTTGGCGGCTTCGGGGGCGAGCTTGTCTTCACGGAGGCCTTCGAGGAAGCGATGGAGGAGGACGGCGAAGGCGGGGAGCTTGCGGGCGTTGGAGGTTTCGAGGTCGAACTGGCAGATGAGCTGACGACCGCCAGCGGGCATGATGCGGAGGACGATGAGGGGGCGCTCTCCCTGCCAGAGGAGGACGCGGTCCTGCGACTGGCGGGGCATGGCTTTGGATTCGCGGACGAGGAGGCCCTGCCAGTTGAGTCCTTCGACCAAGGCGTGAGGTTCGGCGACGATGCTGCCTTTGAGATAGGGTGCGGAGTCGTCTGCGGGGGCCTGGAAGAAGATGCCGTGGCGTTGTTCGGGGAGGGCGAAGGTCGGGGTCATCACGGCGGCGACGAGGTCGGATTCGCCGGGGATGCTGACGAGGCGCAGATGGGCGTAGCGGCTGAAGAGGTCGGCGAGGATGGGCGTTTTTTCTTCGAGGGGACAAAGGGAGAGGACCTTGGGCTGGGGACGGACGAGGGGCAGGTCGTTGTCGAGTGAGAGGGCGTCGTCGCTGAGATGGAGGGAGATCTGCTGGACTTCGCCGGTGGGGAAAGGGCCGGAGAGGGTTTGGGTCTCGCCGGGTGCGAGTTTGACGGACTTGGGTGGAGACTCCGCGCCACCTGCCTGTGCGCGCCATTGGCGTTCCTGCGCGGTGAGGCTGTAGTTTTTGACAAGGGCATGCCAGAGCCACTGGCCGTCTTTTTCTTCCACGGTGACACCAGCCCAGCCGACGTTGTCGGTGGGTTGACCGACGGAGATGACTTGGGCGGCGAAGAGGGGCGGGGCGGAGAGAGGGTGATCGGTGATGAGGACGACGACGCCCTGGGAGCCGACGAGTCCGCGAGCGACGCGCAGCGCTGGGGTGAAATCGTGGACGCCGAGGAGAGGCTGCCACTGGGCGAGGGACTGGCGAAGCTCGCCGGGCATGGTGCCGTGGTAGAGGCTGGGGGCTTCGGAGTCGGAGGAGAGGAGGGTGAGCTCGGCGCGGGCGAGCGGGCCTTCGAGGAGGCCGAGGACTTCATCGACGGCGTGCAGTGCGGGCTCGCGGAAGGCCTGCATGCTGGCAGATGAGTCCATGACGATGGCGATGCGCTGGACGGCATCGTGCTTGAGCCAGCGGGGCTGGACCAGGAGCCAGGTGAGGAGGAGCACCATGAGGAGCTGCAGCCAGAAAGGGATGGAGGTGCGGAGGCGCTCGAAGCGGCTGCCAGTGCGGCTTTCGCGCTTCATCTGCTGGAGCAGGAAGAGCGTGGTGGCGGGCACGCGGCGATTGCGGCGCTGGAGGAAATGAATGGCGATGATGATGGGCAGACCGAGCAGCGCCCACAGACCCCAGGTGTTGGCGAGGGTGAAGCTCATGCGATTTCCACGGCTCCACTGGGGATGCCTTCGAGCTGAAGTGCTTTTTGAAAATCGGCCTCGGCGGAGACGCGGGCGAGGGCGATGCCGTGCTTTTGCGCGGTGGCTTTCCAGAGTTCGAAATGGCGGCGGTAGGCGGCTTCGTAGCGTTGGAGAAGCGCGGATTCGACGCGATGCTCGTGCGGGAGGCTGGTTTCGGGATCGATGAACTCGTAGTTGCCGTCCCAGCCGGGGTCGGCCTCTTCCTGGGCCTGGGGGGCGAAGACGATGCCGCGGCCATTGCGAGAGCTGAGGCAGGCGAGGACGGCTTCGGGCTCGGTGGGAAAGAGGAGATCACTCACCAGAATGCGCATGGCACCGGCACGGAGCGGGAGACGATTGAGCACAGGGGTGGTGGGAGTGGAATGCAAAGCGCTGACGCGTGCGGACCACTGGCCACTGAGGATGACCTCAGGCTCCAGAAGCTGATGGTCCGCGCCGGCGATGGCGTAGCAGCGCAGGGTGGCGCCGGATTGCAGGGCGGATTCGACGGAGTAGGCGAAGAGTTCCAAGGCGCGCTGCTCTTTGGCAGGAAAGGCGAACATGGAGGCCGAGACATCGAAGATGACATCGACGAGGGGACGGACCTCCTCGCGATAGAGCTTCATGGAGTAGGTGCCGGTGCGGGCGTAGGCCTGCCAGTTGATCTGGCGCGGATCATCGCCGGGGAGGTAGAGGCGGTGGTCCTGGAAGTCGAGACTGCTGCCGGTGCCGCCGCCCATGAACTCGCCGGCATGGCCGCGCCAGCGCTGCTGGCGGAAGGGGAGCTTCAGCACGCGCGCCCAGCCACGGGCACGAGCGTGGAGGGAGCGGAGAGCGGTGGCATCCTCAAGCAGCGTCATGAGTGCGGGCGGGTTCGGGAGCGGCGAGACTCTGAGCCTCGCGGTCAAGCGTGGTGTAGGCGGAGGCGTTCAGACGAGCGCGGATGAGTGCGGCGAGCATCCAGAGCGCGCTGCAAACTGCAGCCACGACGAGGATTTCATCCCGCCTGCCGTAACTGATGCTTTCGATGCCAAACAGGGCGGTGATGGGAGTGACGATGCCGAAGACTCCCATTTCCCGAGCGCCCACGGCGTGCAGGAAGGTGGTCATCATAATGCCGACAAGAACGGAAACGAACTGCCAGACCCACCAGTTGGCGAACGTGTTGGTGCGATTGATGCGAATGATGACGGGGACGAATGCCGCACAGAACATGCAGAACATGTACAGAGGAGGACCGTCGTCCCAGTCCCAGTGGCGGCTGCGGAGGGTGATGACCGAGATAAGGAGCATGGCCATGCCAGTGAGAATGGCGGCAAACCAGACACCCGAGACCCAGCCAGGATGAAGGACCTGGGCCGCGAGGCGCTCGAGAGGGCCGCGCCGTGCGGGAAAAGCGAGGGCATTGGGGAAGCGCGGCATCTCCTCGGTCATGACGTCCATGCAGACGATGAGGGTGAGGAACAGAAGGGGAATGAAGGTCCACATGGCGACCTCGGGGTCTTTGTTGAAACAAGCGAGGAGCAGGCCGGTGACGAGCAAGGCACCGTGAGCGGCCAGAGCGACGAGGCGCTTGAACGTGCTGTGATTTTCAGAGGGCGGAGCGATGCGTGAGGAACCGAGAGCGAGGAAGTAATAAATGACATAGACGACCACGGCGAGAATGCCGCCAATGATGCCGAACTGCTCCCAGAAGGTGAGCGAGAAGAAATCGCGCACCATCGAGTCCGCATCCGAGGCAGACACGAGGTAGGCGGTGAAGAAGCCCAGAGGCATGGCACCCGCGCCGATGCAGAGGGTGAGAAAGATGCGAAGCACCAGAGAAGTCTGGGAGGAAAAGGCCAGCAGGCCCGCGGTGATGATGCCGGAACCGAGCAGCAGGATGAGCAGCGCCACGAGCTCCCGGATGATCTCCACGCCGCCGAAGAAGTAGCGCGCCACCATGTAGGGAAGGATGGAACCGGCGACTAGAAGGGACTGACTGCAAAGCGCGGCCCATTTCCCGGACAGAATGCGGAAAGACTGAATGGAGGTGAGGGTGAGCATGTCCAGGGTGCCGTCCGCAGCTTCCGAATGGAGCGAGCCAAACCCGCGCAGCGGCAGAACCACGAGGAGCATGAGGCCGGCGATGCCCCAGAAGATGCCGTTCACCGCCTCGATGGGCACATCCAACGTGGCGGTGACGAGGAGCAGGATGATGAGGGTGTGAAAGAAGATGAGCGACGAGGTGAAGAAGCGGGTGCGCAGGCCCTGACGCAGCTCTTTGACGACGATGGGGCTGAAGCGGTCGCTGAAATCGCGCAGCAGAGGCAGAGAGATCGTGCTCATAATCAGCTGACGGCACCTCCTTGAGAATCATGGTGAACCATGCGCCAGCCTTCCTGACGGGCGGAGCGGGTGTGACGCCAGGCCAAGCAGGCGAGAATGAGAAGAAGAACGGGCCAGACGAGCGCCGCCCAGGAGCCGAGCTCAAGCATTGCCTCTTTGTCTCCCACCGCAGCGTTGCCATACCCGATGGGCAGCAGTTCTGGCAGAGCACAGGCAACCCAAGCGGTGTCGCCCCGGACGGAGCGGGCATTGATCAGGAGGCTGCCGATCACGTAGATGAGCGAACTGACGATGAGCCAGAAGATCAGGAAAGGTGGCAGGAGATCCCGCGCATTACGTGTGGAGAACAGCTGAACGAGGACGGCGATCAACCAGGTGCTGGCGGCACTGATGGCCACCAGCTGCGCCTCTGCGAAACTGCGGGTGAGGCCCACATGCATGGCAACGATCCATGTAATCAGCAGGGTGAAAACAAAGCCCGTGACCCAGCCGGGGGCGAACAACCAAAGAGCGACGCGGCCGAGCAGCCCACGCCGGTAGAAGGCGGCATAGACCGAAGGGATTTCATTCACGCGTTCGGTCAGGGCATCGACCATGACGAGGGAGAGCACGCCGGAACTGACCAAGGACAGGGCGGTGCCTGATGACGTAAGCCAGCCTATCAGGATCAGGAGGAGGATGGTGGAGAGGTGCACGGAGCGCTTGACCACACTGAGGAGAGAGGAGGCGGGCGCGATGCGGGTGGCGGCCAGGCTGAGGAAGTAGAAGACCGCCCAAACCGCCATGGCGAGGGCCAGCAACACGGCACCCTTTTCCGCCGAGCCGCCGGCGCTGGTGAGGATGGAAAACGTTTTGACGGAGGACATGCCGCTGGTCACGCGGGTCATCATGAAAAAGAAAGACGCGCCACATCCGCCGATGAGCAGGGGCAAACCGATCACGACCGCCCGCAGCCAGAACTGACGCTGGGTGGAGAGGGCCACGATCACCGCGGCAAGCACGACGCCAATGACCCATTTGTAAAAGAGAACGGCAATCTCTTCAAAGAGGTCCAGGCCGCCGAAAACGAAACGTGCGACCACGTAGGGAAGGACGCTGAAGGCGATGAGCAGCGACTGGGAGGCGATGGCGGCCCACTTGCCAAAGACGATGCGCCCGGCGGAGAGCCGGGTGAGCACGAGCATGTCCAGAGTGCCGGCCTTCAGCTCATCCGCCACGGCGGAGAAACCGCGCAGAGGAATGATGATGCAGAGCACGAGCGTGATGATGCCGTCAAACCAGCCGCTGACCGCCGCGGCGTTTTCCGCGCCACCGCTCATGAGCGTGAAGAGAACGAGCAGCAGATGCAGGATGAGCATGACGCCGCCAAACAACCGCGTGCGCAGTCCCTGACGCAGCTCCTTCACCACCATGGGCGAGAGACGGTCCGGGAAGTCGGTGATGGCGAAGGAGGAGGTCATGTGATCAGCTCAATGACGAACGACAGAGAGTTGGATGCGAATGCTGGTGTTATTCGTCATTTCTGCGGCGGGAGTGGCGGGGGCTGGGACTGGGATTTTAAGGTGCCTTTGTCGATCTGGCCGAGCATGTCGATGAAGGCGTCTTCGAGGCGGCGCTCTTCGCGGTGGTAGTCGAAGACGGGGAGGCCGTCCTGGATCATGCGGTTGAGGACACCGGCGAGCGTGGCTTCATCGGTGGCCTGAACGCGGAGGCGGGCGCCGCGCTTGGTCTCTTCCTCGAGTTTGATGAGGGGAGCGGTGAGGGCCCACTCGATGAGTTTGGCGGGATCGCCAGATATCTGGACATTGATGAGGGTCTCCGCCGCGGCCTCTGAGCCGCGGAGCATGCTTTCGGCATCGCCATGATGAACGATGCGGCCTTTGTCGATGAAGAGGAGGCTGTCGCACATCTCGCCGAGTTCGCTGAGGATGTGGGAGCTGATGAGGATGGTCTTGCCCTCCTGCGCGAGAATGCGGATGAGGCTTTTCAATTCCACGCGCGCCTTGGGATCGAGACCGGCGGCGGGTTCGTCGAGGATGAGGATCTGAGGATCGTGCAGCAGGGCGCGGCCGAGGCAGAGACGCTGGGTCTGGCCTTTGGACATCTTGTTGCTCATGCGATCCGCGAGCGGCGTGAGGTCGGTGAAGTCCATCACCTCCTGAATGCGACGAAGGCGGTCATCTCCTTTGAAGCCGAGAGCGCGGGCGTAGAAGTCGAGGTACTCCAGCACGGTCATGTGCTCATAGGTGCCGAAGGCGTCCGGCATCCAGCCGAGGAGGCGGCGCACCTTGGTGGGGTGATGGACGACATTGTGGCCGCCGATGCGAACCTGACCGCTGCCTGGAGAGTCCAGCGTGGCCATGATGCGCATGGTGGTGGTCTTTCCAGCACCATTGGCGCCGACGAAGCCGACGACCTGGCCGTGATTGATCTGAAAAGAGACGCCGTCCACCGCCTTCAGGGCGCCGAAGCTGCGATGCAGATCGTCAACAACGACGGCAGGCTGGCTGCGGTCCATCTCAGGAGCATGCGCGGGGGACGAAGCAGACGATGACATGAAGATGAGAAGAGGGGTTCAAGGCTGAGTCACCGGGCCAAAGACGACGACATGATCATCCACCCAGCGAATGGAGGAGAGGGTGTCCAGGGTGAAGTCCGGGGCCTGACGCGCCCGGGCGACGAAGAAGGAGCGGCGGGCCTTGCAAGCGTCGGTAAGCTGGGAGCGCAGGCTCTCCACCGCAGGCTTGAGAGCGGCCTCCCGCCAGGTAAAAAAAGAACTGTCGTCCGCCTGTACCAGCGTGGCGCTCTGGCCTGTGGCGAGGGGTTTCTCAAGCCGCCAGCGCGCGCCGGCGGCATCGGTGTAAAACAATTCGTCCACCGTGAAGCCGAGGGCGGAGATCAAGGTGGGAGGGGCATCTGCAGCGGCACCGGCCTTGAGCTCCAAACGCGCGCGAGTGGAAACGGCAGCGCGCAGGACCTGGCCCTGCTCGGCACGGCTCTGGAAGAAATTGCCGCGGCGAGAGCGGCCCTCCTGAGTGAGATTGGCGGGCTGGCCGGTGCTGCCGGTCTTGAGCTTTACCCAGGGGGTGTCCGGAAGGGCGAGGGGCTCCACGAGCGCGGGCTGCTTCATTTCAAAGCCAGCCCCGAAGAGGACGCCGGTGCGGCTGACCTGCTCCTGAGTGACGTAGGCAGCGGCTTCCGCAGGCTCGAGATCGACCGCGACGAAGCGCCTGCCGGTGCCGCCGGTGCCATCCTGCACCAGAATGAGCACCACCATGACCACACTGGCGGCGATGGAGAGCAAGGGTGTGGTGACAAAGAGCTTGTGGCGACGCCCGGCGGGAGCAAGCACGAACAGATTGACCGGACCGACGAGGAGACCAAAGACAACAAGAAACACAATGACCTGCCAGGAAGCAAAGCTGCGTATGCCAAGGCTGGAGAGCAACGGCCAGCGGGCCGGCACGGTGTGATCCGAGGTGAGGCTGGTGATGCGCTGAACCCCACCCCAGTAACGGCTAATCGTGGCGGAGGCAGGCAGGGTCTTACCATCCCAACTCAAGATTTTGATCTCACCGAGAGAGGTGGACTGCTCCTCCGGGAGACCGAGGGAGGCGGCCGTCAGGCCGGAGGTGAGGAAGACATGAAGCTTGCCCCCCAAACGCACCCACTCGAGCAGCGCGCGCTGCACGGCAGGCTTCAGCTTCTGCCAGTCCGTGCCGCTGAGGAGGACGAAATCAAAGCCGCTGAAGCCGAGCCATGAGTCCGGCAGGTCGCCCGTGTCAAAGCGGCTGCCAAAGATGGGAGTGGCGCCGTAGTAGCCGCGACTGCCAGAGCGCAAACGCGACTCCAATTCCTTGGTGAGCTGGGTGAAGCTGAACTCCGCCAGAGTCTCGCTGAGGGCGATGGCAGGGAGATGAGCACTGTGGTTGGAGTGGTCAAACTTTGGCTGTGCATTGAATCCTGTGCCGGAGAATTCCACCTTCAGAGAGCGGCTGTTGCCGCCATAGCCATAGTCCAAAGCGAGCGGCACCAGGAACAGGGCGGACTGGGTGGAGCGAGCCGGCACTGCCAAAGCGAAGCTGCTGTTATGCTCATTGTGCAGACGGTAGTGCTCCGTCTGTGAGTGAAAGGAGAAATCCCAACGGGCATTCTGCAGCGTGCCATTGGTGGCGACGATGCGCATGGGTGCATAACCGGACGCAGGGAGCGGATCAAAGACGCTGCGGACCTGGAGCCGCGTGCCGGTGCGGGCGTCAAGCTCGTCATTGGCGATGATTTTCTGCGCCTGAGCGGGCGCAGCCATGAGGGCCACCACGCACAGCAGAAGGCAATAAAAGGGCTTCATGCCGCCTCCTTCAAGGTGCGTGGTGTCGCGAGATTTTGCACCGGGACCTCCTCCAGAATGGCGCGCACGACGCCAGCGCTGGTTTTTCCATCCATGCGGGCGGTGTAGTCCAGAAGCACGCGGTGATTGAGCACCGGCAGCGCCAGGGCCTGGACGTCTTCAAAGCTGGCGTTCGGCCGGCCATGCATGAGAGCGCGTGCCTTTGAAGCGGCGGCGAGGCTGAGGGCGGCACGCGGGCTGGCGCCATAACGCACGCCCTGCGCGGCCTTTGACTGGCCGGGGTGCGTGGCATCCACCAAACGGGCGATGTAGTCCGCCACGATCTCCGGGAGAAAGATGCGGCGGGCGGTGGCCTGGATGAGGGCGAAGGTCTCACGCGTGATCACCGAAGCGACCTGAGGCTCGACTCCCAACTCGCGCTGGGTGACGATTTTGGCAAGGGTCTCGGCGGAGTTGCGCAGGACTTCGAGCTTGAACAGAAAACGGTCCACCTGGGCCTCCGGCAATGGATAGGTGCCTTCGAGCTCGATCGGGTTCTGCGTGGCGAGCACGAAGAAAGGGTCTGGGAGTGTGTGCGTCTGACCCAGCACGGTGACGCGGCGCTCCTGCATGGCCTCAAGGAGTGCGGACTGCGTCTTGGGAGAGGCGCGGTTGATTTCGTCTGCCAGAAGCAGATTGGTGAAAACGGGGCCGGGCTGAAACACGAACTCGCGTTTGCCATCCACCTCCTGCAGCACGGGATTTCCCGTGATGTCTCCGGGCAGGAGATCGGGGGTGAACTGCACGCGGCGGGTGGTGAGATTCAGCGCCTTGGAGAGGCCTTTGACGAGCTCCGTTTTGCCGAGGCCGGGCAAACCTTCGAGCAGGACGTGGCCGCGGGCGATGACGCCGCAGAGCACAAGCTCGATGAGTTCACTCTGGCCGAAGAGCACTTCGTTCAAGGTCCGCCGCAAGGCATCGATGGGTAGGGATGCTGTCTGAATTTCTGAGGCTGAAGCGTAGGCGTCGGTCATTCATCCGACTAAAACAAGAACCAAGGCAGGAAGTCGAGATGAAATCTCCGCTTCACACACATTTCACAGAGGGTAGTTACAAAACCGGGCGATGATTGTTTTATAGCACGGCGGGATTCTGACGCTGCGTCGACGGCGAAGAGTGCGCATCGTCATATTGAAAGGCAGGAACCGGAGCGCAGCGCAGATAGCCAGCCGCAGGCTGCCCGCAGGGCGAACGCAGTGATGCAATGCCTGTCGTACTTATTTGAAGACGCGCTTGAGCACGGCTTTTTCGTCGGGGGTGAGGGACTCGCGCCAGACCTGCTCGCCCCCCTGGCCTGCGTTTTGAATGGAGCCGGCGGCTTGCGGGCCTTTGGCGGTCTTGTCCACTTCGTGTTTGCCATCCTGCAGGGCGAGCATGTTGCCGACCTGGGCGCGTGACATGTCGGTGTTTGAAACGGCTTCGTTCTTGTTGGTGCCGAAGTCGTTTTCTTCATCCGAGAGGGTCAGCGGCGCGGTGCCGGGTCCGCGGGTGATGCCGCCTTTGCCGGGCATTTCGCCCATGCCTTCTTTTTGAAGCAGGCCGAGGAGCGCGGCGAGTTCATCGTCCTCCCCTTCCCCGTCGCCAAGGAAGCCGGGGTTTTTGCACATGCCATTGCAGGCGCCGGCTTTCTTTTTCATGGACTCGCTGAGCTGCTTCATCTGCTCCGCAGAGAGGCTTTTCATGTTTTTGGGGTCGATGCCAGCGATGGCTTTCAAGAGCGAGGGGTCAAGTTCCAGAGCGCTGGACTTCATGTCCGCGAGGGCCTGATCGAAGTCTTTGAGGAGGTGCTCCTTGGCAGCGACGGAGAGCTGATCGGCGTAATTTTTCAGGGCGTTGAGGCTGCGCTCTGCGGTGGTGAGATTTTGGGCGAGCTGTTTGATATCGCGCTGCAGCTGCTCTTTGAGGGTGTCTCCGGCATTGAGGCTTTCATGGCTGAACCACTTCTCAGGCGGCTGGTCGCGGAGATCGGAGATCTTGGCGAGCTGCTCTTCTTTTTCCTCCTCGGTGACGATCTGCTCTTCCTTGAGCTTTTCCAACCAGTCCTCCATCTGCGCCCATGCTTGCGGCTCGACCGTCGGGCCTTTCGCCTCGGCGTCTTGGGCAACGGGGAGCAGGATCGCCAGCGCGAGACTGCCCGCGAAAGCGAGGAAGGGTCCGCTGACGGACTGCCAGCGCCAGCGCCAGCCGTCGTCTGCCGCTGCGACCAGCGATGGCCAGGCGCCACGGCCTGCGACTGCTGTGGTGAGTGCATTGTGAAGCTGCAGCTCAGACTCGAGACGTACCAGAGCCTGGGAGGTGGACACAAACTGATGCCGCGCGAGCAGCCAGCTGATGATCATCAAAGCGGCGAAGGCGGACAGGACCCAAGGCCAGAGCTGGCTGAAACCGAGATCCATGCCGCGGGAACGCAGGATGAAAATGGTGGCGAAACCGATGACACCGGCCATCACGAGAAGGGGCATGGAACGCGCGAGCCACCAGCCGACGTTCACTTTGCGCCGCGTGCGTCGCGCCTGTCTCATCCAGGCCGTGGAGAGCTGAACTTGGTCCGTCATGGCGGGAGTGATAACCGATCCTGCGGCGGATGACTAGGACAATAATTGGCGCAGGCCGGTCCAGCGCTTGCGGCTTTCCTGTTTGCTGACGGCTAGGGAAAGGGCGCGCTCGGCTCCGACGAGGACGCAGAGTTTTTTGGCGCGGGTGATGGCGGTGTAGATGAGGCTGCGCTCCAGCAGGACGTAGTGCTGGGTGCTGACGGGAATGATGACGCAGGGGAACTCGCTGCCCTGGCTTTTGTGAATGCTGAGGGCGTAGGCAAGCTGGAGTTCATCGAGCTCTCCGGGCTCGTATTCGACGAGGCGGTCGGCGTCGTAACGGACGTGAATTTTGACGGGGTCGGGATCGATGGTGACGATGTGGCCGATGTCGCCGTTGAAGACTTCCTTGTCGTAGTTGTTGTGCGTCTGGATGACCTTGTCCCCGACGCGGAAGGTGACGCCGAAGCGTTCGATTTCGAACTTGAGTTCGTTGGGCGGATTGAGCGCGAGCTGCAGGGATTGATTGAGCGAAATCGTTCCGAGGAGATTGCGATTCATCGGTGTGAGCACCTGGATGTCGCGGATGGGATCGAGGCCGTATTTGTTGGCGAGGCGCGTGTGCGCGAGTTCGACGAGGGTGTGCTTGATCTCCTCGGGCTCGGATTCCTGAAGGAAAAAGAAGTCGCTGCTGCGTGAGGTTTTCAAATCGGGCACCTGGCCGCGATTGATCGCATGCGCGCTGGTGATGATGCGGCTGCTGGCGGCCTGGCGGAAGATTTCGGTGAGCTTGACGCAGGGGACCTTTTCGCTGGCGATGAGATCGTAGAGGACCATGCCAGGACCGACGGAGGGGAGCTGATCGGCATCGCCCACGATGAGCAGGTGCGCGCCGTCTGGCAGCGCGGCGAGGAACTGCGCCATGAGCGGGGCGTCGATCATGGAGGCTTCATCGACGACGAAGAGATCGCCCACGAGGCGCTTGCCGCGATGGCGGCCCCACTGGCCTTCGCCTTGGTATTCGAGCAGCCGGTGGAGTGTCTTCGCTTCGAGCCCGGTGCTTTCGGTGAGGCGCTTGGCGGCGCGGCCGGTGGGTGCGGCGAGGACGAGCTTCACCTGCTTGCTCTGGAGAATGAGCAGGATGCTGCGGAGGATGGTGGTCTTGCCCACACCGGGGCCGCCGGTGACGATGAGGAGGCGATGGCGCAGGGCCTCACGCACGGCGCGCTGCTGGCTTTCGGCGAGCTCTTTGCCGGTTTTTTTCATGACCCAGGCTAGAGCGGCGTCTTCATCGATGGCGGGATAGGCGGCGGGGAGAGCAGCGAGGGATTTGATGTTGGCGGCGATGCTTTGCTCGGCGGCGCGGAGGTAGGGGAGGTAGAGGAAGGAGGTGGGTGTGGCGGAGTCTTCGGTGCGGGCAGGAGTGCCCACATCACTTACCCGCTCGACCTTGTCCTCGGCGATGAGGGCTTCGATTTGCGGGGCGATGAGAGTTTCGACGCCGAGGAGTTCGGCGGCTTTTTGGATGACCTGATTTTCGGGGAGGCAGCAGTGACCGCTGCCGGCGGCGGTTTCGAGGACGTGGAGGATGCCTGCTTTGATGCGCTCCGGCGCGTCCTCGGCGACGCCGAGCTGGTAGGCGATGTCGTCCGCCGTTTTGAAACCGACGCCGCGAATGTCCTGCGCGAGGCGATAGGGGTTCTCTTTGAGTACGGACTGGGCGTCCTCGCCGTACGTCTTATAGATGCGCAGGGCACGTGAGGAGCTGATGCCGTGCTGATGCAGGAAGAGCATGATGCCGTGAATGGACTTCTGCTTCATCCAGGACTCGCGGATTTCGGTGCGGCGTTTTTTGCCCACGCCTTCGACGTCTTCGAGTTTTTTGGATTCGTTCTCGATGATGTCGAAGATCTTGGGCCCGAACTTTTCGACCATGCGTTTGGCATACTTGGGGCCGATGCCTTCGATCAAACCGCTGCCGAGATAGCGCTCGATGCCGGCGAGGGAATCGGGGCGTTTCAGCTTTAACTCGTCGGCTTTGAACTGCGGGCCGAAGTCGCGGTTCGGCTCCCAGACGCCGCGGGCTTCGAACTCCTCTCCGGCGACGACGCGAGGCGCTTTGCCGATGAGGCTGACCACGTCCTGGCGACCTGCGGGGACGATTTTCAGGATGCAGTAGCCATTGTCCTCATTGTGAAACACCACGCGGTCCACGAGTCCGCGGAGGACTTCGGATTTGGTGGTGGAACGTGGGGGCGGCATGGGAGCAGGCTAAACAAGGATACGCCTTCTCACAAACACGATTGCCATCGGGTTCGTGTTGTCGTTGTTGAACCTGTGGCCCTATTGGTCATTATTTGAGATCGAATCAAACCTCTCTGTTTTGCTGGATCAGTATCGACTCAAACTTCGCGATCAACTCCCTGTGATCCTGCGCCCGCTGCTGCCGGATGACCGGGAGAGGATCATTGAGGCGTTCAGGAGACTTTCGCCTGAGTCCACGTATTTCAGATTCTGGACGAGCTTTCGCGGAGCGAACCCGACCTTCATCGACAAACTGTGCGCGGAGGATCAGGAACAGCATGCGAGCTGGATCCTAGTGATCGAAAACAATGATGATGTGCCGGGAGTGGGAGGTGGCTCGTTCTGGCGCTCCAAGGAAGCTGCGGATACAGCGGAGGTCTCCTTCACGGTGGCGGATGAGTTTCAGGGGCAGGGTGCGGGCACGATTTTGCTGGCGGCGATATGGGAGCATGCGTACTCGATCGGCATCCGGCAGTTTGTGGCGGAGGTGCTGGATGAGAACCATGTGATGCTCACGTGGTGGAGCAGTCTGGGCGCGGTGCATGTGAGACAGCCGCATGGCGGGTGGGAGCTGACACTGATGCTGGAAGAAGCCCTGCTGCCGGATACGTCTGCGGCGAACAGCTTGCGTCAGAGACTGGCGTCTATTCGCGCGGCGTCTTCTGAGGCCTGAGGCTTTGACTCTCTCACCCGTTGTGCCGGGTGCGAAATTCCTTGGGCGTCATGCCGGTGCGTTTGCGAAACTGCTGGGTGAAGGCGCTTTGATCGCAGAAGCCGTGGTCGAGGGCGATCTGGATGATGGGGTTGGAGGTCTTGGCGAGGGCTTCGGCGGCGGATTGAATGCGCGAGCGCAGGAGCAACTCATAGGGGCTGAGGCCGAGGGCGGCGCGGAGCTTGCGGTGGAGGTGGCGTTCTGAGACGCCGGCGGCTCGGGCGAGTTCGGCGGTGGTGGCGACTTCATGACAATGCTCGCTGGCGTATTGCATGGCGGCGGTGACCTCGCGCACGTCATGCTGGCGCATGCGGTCTTCATCTCGGCGGGTGATGCCCATGACGCCGATGACGCGGCCTCGTTTGTCGCGCACGGGGAGCTTGGTGCAGAGAAACCAGTTCAGATTGCGCTGCTCATCGTACCAGACTTCGAGACGGTTGATGAGGGGCTTGCCACTGCGGATGACTTTCTGATCGTCCTCGCGATAGGCCTTGGCGACTTCGGGCGGGAAGAATTTTTCATCCATGGCGCCGACGAGTTCACGCTCGTTCTTGATGCCGAAGCGCTCGAAGGTGGCGCTGTTGGCGGCGATGTGCCTGCCCTGCTCGTCCTTCATGAAGAAGAAGACGCCGGGCATGTGCTCGAAGATGGCGCGCACGCCCTGGGGATCGGCGATTTTGGCGAAGAAGTCGGCCTGAAGTCGTGGCAGGGACATGGCAGGATTTTAACAAAGATTGGCAGGCTGTCACCAAAGGAGCGCAGGGTGGCGGAAGTATGTTAACATACGATTTTACCAACTCCGTCCGTCATGCACCTCCGCCTCCTCTCCATCCTCGCGCTTGCAGGCTCCGCCGCGTTTGCGCAAACAAAGCCGACCTACACCTTTCCCATCAAGGCGCTGACTGCCGAGGAGGAGCTGAAGACCATCCAGCTGCCGAATGGCTATGCGCTGGAGCTGGTGCTGAATGATCCGCTGATCAAGGAGCCGATGGCGATCGCCTTTGATGGCAACGGCAAGATGTACATCGTGGAAATGCGGACGTACATGCAGGACATCGATGGCACGGACGAGCTGACGCCGAAGAGCCGCATCTCGCTGCATGAATCGACGAAGGGTGACGGGGTCTTTGACAAGCACAGCGTGTACATGGACAACATTCTGCTGCCGCGCATGGTGCTGCCGCTGGATGACCGGGTGCTGGTGGGGATCACGGACACGAATGACATCACGCTGCACCGGGATGCGAATGGGGACGGCGTGGCGGATGAGCAAGCGCCCTGGTATGTGGGCGGGCCGCGAGGCGGGAACATGGAGCACCAGCCGAGCGGGCTGGTGTGGGGCTTGGACAACTGGATTTACACGACCTACAACGGCTACCGCCTGCGCTGGAATGGCAAGGAGGCACCGCTGAAGGAAAACACGGCCCCGAATGGCGGGCAGTGGGGCCTGGCGCAGGATGATTACGGCAAGATGTGGTGGAGCAACGCGGGTGGTGAGAAGGGCCTGTGGAACTACCAGGCGCCGATTCTCTACGCGGCAATCAATGTGCCGCAGCAAAAGAGCGAGAAGTTTGACACCGTGTGGCCCATCGTGGCGCTGGGTGATTTTCAGGGCGGGCCGGGGCGCTTCATGGCACCCGATGACCTGCGGCTGAATCATTTCACAGGCTGCGCAGGCCAGACGATCTTCCGCGGTGACCGCCTGCCGAAGGAGCTGTATGGGAATGTGTTTCTGCCGGAGCCGGTGGGCCGCCTGATCCGTCGTGCGATTGTGGACGTGAAGGACGGCATCACGACGGTGACAAATCCGTATGAGGCGGAGATGAACGAATTCATCCGCAGCAGCGATCCGAATTTCCGCCCGGTGAATATGACGACGGGGCCGGATGGCTGCCTGTATATTGTGGACGCATATCGCGGCATCATTCAGGAAGGGAACTGGGTGAAGCCGGGGAGCTTTCTGCGCGGTGCCATTGAGCCGACGGGCATGCAGCATGTGAGCGGACATGGCCGCGTGTGGCGTCTGGTGCACAAGGATTTCAAACCCGGCCCGCAGCCGAAGATGATCGGCGAGACGCCCGAGCAGCTGGTGGCGCATCTGACGCATCCGAACGGCTTCTGGCGTGATACGGCGCAGCGCATGCTGATTGTGAAGAATGACAAGAGCGTAGTGCCTGCGCTCATCGCGATGACCGCGAAGCATGACAACCACCTGGCGCGCCTGCATGCGCTGTGGACCCTGGAAGGGCTGGATGCGATCACGCCCGACCTTGTGCGCGCGGCGATGAAGGATGAGCACCCGCAGCTGCGTGCAAGTGGCATCCGTGTGGCGGAGACGCTGCTGAAGAAGGGTGACACGGCTTTGATCGCGGACATCAAGGCGTTGCGTGCTGACAAAGATGCCACGGTGGTGCTGCAGACGCTTTACACGAGCCGCCTGTTCAACTGGCCGAACTGGAAGCTGGAGGCGCAGACCGCGCTCATGACCTCGCCGAGTATTGGCGTGAGGGAGATCGGCGCGCAACTGCTGGTGGAGGCACCGAAGATCAGCGGCAGCTTCAGCAAGGATGAGAAAAAGCAGCTGGAGCGCGGTCAGGAGATCTTCCGCTCGCTGTGCTTCGCCTGCCATGGATTCGATGGCAATGGGATGCCCATCGCCGGGCGAGAAGGCGCGACGCTGGCCCCGCCACTGGCGGGCTCCAAGACGGCGGTGCAGGGAGACGCCATCATTCGTGTGATGATGAACGGCCTCGCCGGCCCGATCAACGGCAAGACCTACGAAGCGCAAATGGTGCCGATGGCCACGAACAACGACCAGTGGATCGCCGATGTGACGAGCTACATCCGCAAGGCTTTTGGCAATAACGGCAAGCTGGTGCAGAAGAAGGAAGTGGAGAAGCTGCGCAAGGAGCTCTCCAAGCGTGTGACGCCGTGGACCGTGGAGGAGCTGCAGGCGCTGTATCCGCAGCCGCTTAAAAATCGTACGGCGTGGAAGCTCACGGCCAGCCACAATGCGAAGGAAACCGGCAAAGCCGTGGATGGCGACATTGCGACGCGCTGGGACAGCCATGGTTCGCAGACACCGGACATGTGGTTTCAAATCGATCTTCCTGAGGCGACGGAGATCTCCGGGCTGGTGCTCGACACCGGCAAATCGCACAATGATTATCCGCGACAGTACAAGATCGAGCTGTCACTCAACGGCACTGAATGGGAGAAGCCTGTGCTGCAGGGTAAAGGTGAGGCAGGGTCTGTGGAATACCTTTTCCCGAAGCCGACGAAGGCCAAGTCCATTCGGATCTTCCAGACGGGTGAACAGAAAGGGACGTACTGGTCCATCCATGAGCTGGAGATCTTGGGCGTGGTGAAGAAGTGAGTGTCCCTCACGAACCAAAGAGGTGCCGGCCCGTGGTGCCTGCTGCAGTGGCGTTATCGACTTCCCAATAGATGTCGGTCATGATCGCCGCAGGAGGAAGCCGCGGGCTTGATCTGGCGAAGTCCGCTGCGGCCCTGGCTTCTGCATAGGCAACCGTCTTGATGCGCCTGATGCCGTCCTGATCCAGAACGTTTTCGTTCATCAGTTTTGCCGCCCATAGTTTCAGCGGGTCGTGGTTTTCGTATCTCTCCTCGACCTCCAGCTTGGTGCGATACTTGAACTTGTTGGCGTCAGCGACAGAGAAGCCTTCGAACCGATAGGTGGAAAGCTCCAGCACGGTGGGGCGCTGGTCACGGCGGGCGCGCTCGATGGCGGGCTGCAGTTTGGCGCGGATTTCGTAGATGCTGTCGCCATTGATGAGGTCCCATTCGATCTTGTAGCCTGCTGCGCGGCTGGCGAGGGAGCCATGAGTGGCGGAGGAGCGCTGCACCGAAGTGCCCATGGCGTAGCCGTTGTTCTCAATGAGGTAGATCACCGGCAGGCTGAAGAGGGAGGCGAGATTGAGCGATTCGTGAAACGTGCCCTGATTCACCGCGCCGTCTCCAAGGAAGCAGAACACGGCACCCCGCTTTTCCTGATGTTTTAACCCGAAGGCGAGGCCTGCAGCGAGGGCAGTCTGAGTGCCGGCATAGCCGTGACCGCCCCAGTGACGATGCTGCGGCGCGTAAAGGCCGAACTGCCCTCCCCTGCCCTTGGCGCAGCCGGTGGCTTTGCCAAACAGCTCTGCCATGCCCTCACGCATGCTCATTCCTGCGGCAATCGCCGTGCCCATGCCACGCAGGCTGCAGATGGTGTGATCGTTGGGTCCCATCATGGAGCGGACGGCCACGGGAATGGCCTCCTGCCCAATCTGCAATATGAGAAAGCCTCCCATGTGGCCGGCCTGGTAGTGCTGCAACGCGACATGCTCAAAAGCCCGGATGCGGTGCATCTCCCGCAAAAGGTGGATTTTGGCTTCGCGGGTCAGTGCTGCATTGACCGGAGCCTGAGAGTGGTCCGTGCTCATGGAGAGGGTGCGGAGAGTTTGGACAAGCGAGGGAGAAAGTCGAGCTTGAGGTTGGGGCGTGGCGTCCGCATCTTGCCATCCATCCGTAACACGGTAGCCGCTCTCCCTTCTCCCCCCTTTCCATGAAGCAGTTGTTCCATTCCATCGGTGCTGTCGCGCTGGTCCTTGGCTTGCTTGGCTGCAAGCGAGCGCCGTCAAATTTATTGCAGGGGTACGTGGAGGGGGAATTTGTGTATGTGTCTGCACCGCAGGGAGGGAAGCTGGCGAAGCTGAACGTGCAGCGCGGGGCGCAGGTGAAAGCCGGGGATGTGCTGTTTGAACTGGAGAATGTGGCGGAGACGGCGGCGCGCGATGAAGCGAGTCAGCGGGTGCAGCAGGCGAAGAACACGCTGGCGGATGCGCAGAAAGGAAAGCGACCGACGGAGATTGCGTCGCTGGAGGCGCAGCTGAAGCAGGCGCGCGAAGCGTCGGCCTTGGCGGAGATCGAACTGGCGCGGCAGCTTGAGCTGACAAAATCGGGCGCGGTAGCTGTGGACAGCACGGACCAGGCACGCAGCGCGAATGTGCAGAACCACAAGAAGGTGGAGCAGCTGGAGGCTGATTTGAAGACTGCTGCTCTAGGCATGCGCAGCGATGCGGTGGCGGCGCTGGAGGCGGAGATGAAAGCGCGCGAGGCAGCGCTGGCGAAAGCGGCGTGGGACCTTTCGCAAAAGCAGCAAAGTGCGCCGCAGGCAGCGGTGGTGAATGACACGCTTTACCGGGAAGGTGAAATGGTGGCGGCGGGCAAGCCGGTGGTGTCGCTGCTGCCGCCGGCGAACATCAAGGTGCGCACGTTTGTGCCGCAGACGCGGCTGGCGAAGCTGAAGGTGGGAGATGCGGCGAAGGTAAGGCTGGACGGCACCGCTGAGGCGCTGAATGCGAAGGTGAGCTTCATCGCGGCGCAGGCGGAATACACGCCGCCGGTGATCTACAGCCAGGAGAACCGCAGCAAGCTGGTGTTCATGATTGAGCTAAGGTTTGATGACGGGGTGGCGGCGAAACTGCACCCAGGGCAGCCGGTGGATGTGGAATTCGCCCCCTGATTCACGATGAGCGAGGAACTGGCCATCGACGTGAAAGGAATGACGAAGCGCTTTGGCGAGCGCACGGTCGTGAACAAGATCGACCTGCAGGTGAAGAAGGGCGAGATCTACGGCTTTCTAGGTCCAAATGGCAGCGGCAAGACCACCTTCATCCGCATGCTGTGCGGCCTGCTGAAGGCGGACGAGGGCAGCGGCACGTGCCTGGGATTTGATGTGATCAAGCAGAGCGAGGAGATCAAGAAGCAGGTGGGCTACATGACGCAGAAGTTCAGCTTCTATGAAGACCTGAGCATTCGCGAGAACCTGGATTTCGTGGCGCGGATGTATGGCGTCAAAAATCGAGGGGAGGTGGTGAACGCATCCATCAAACGACTTGGCCTTTCCGGACGTGAGCAGCAGCTTGCGGGGCAATTGTCCGGAGGGTGGAAGCAGCGGCTCGCTTTGGCGGCTTGTTTGATTCATGAGCCGAAGCTGCTGCTGCTGGATGAGCCGACTGCGGGTGTGGACCCGAAGGCACGGCGCGATTTCTGGGAGCAGATCCACCAGCTTGCCGCTGAGGGGCTGACGTTTCTCATCACCACGCATTACATGGACGAGGCTGAGCGCTGCCACCGGCTGGCGTACCTTGCTTATGGAGATCTGCTCACGCATGGCACGGTGCAGGAGGTGATCGAGAGTGCGCAGCTCACTACCTGGCAGGTGAAGGGCGGTGACCTGCTGAAGCTGGCGGGTGCACTGCGCGGAAAGCCGGGTGTGCACCAGGCGGTGGCGTTTGGCACATCGCTGCATGTAAGCGGTGGTGATGCTGCGGCGCTGGAGAAGGCGATTGAGCCGTTTCGCAAAGATTATGAATGGACGCAGATCCGCTCCGGACTGGAGGATGTGTTCATTCACCTGATGGACAAGTCGAAGGATAACTTTGCTGCCGCATGAACCGCTACTTTTCCATCGCCCGATTTCTGGCGATCATCATCAAGGAGTTCATCCAGATGCGGCGGGATCGTGTGACGTTTGGGATGATGGTGGGCATTCCGCTGCTGCAGCTGTTGCTGTTTGGGTTTGCGATCAACTCCGATCCGAAACACCTGCCCGCGGCTGTGCTCATGAACGACCATGGGCCGCAGGCGAGGACGCTTCTCAGCGCCATCCGCAACAGCGGTTACTACGAATTTGTGAGGCAGGTGAAGAGTGAGGACGAGGCGCGCGAGGTGCTGGAGCATGGGGAGGTGCAGTTTGTCATCACCATCCCGCAGGATTTTTCACGGGACCTGCTGCGTGGAGACAAGCCCACGCTGCTGATCGAGGCGGATGCGACGGACCCTGCGGCAACGAGCAATGCCATCAACATCATGCGCCCGCTGCTGACCACGGCGCTCATGAATGACTTCAAAGGACCGCTCGCTTATCTGGCGCAAGGCGAGGCTCCCATCGACCTGCGGATTCATGCGCTGTACAATCCCGAGGCGGTCACGCAGTATAACATTGTGCCCGGGCTCATGGGCGTGGTGCTGACGATGACGATGGTCATGATCACTGCGCTGGCCATCACGCGTGAAAGGGAACGTGGCACGATGGAAAACCTGCTCTCCATGCCGACGCGGCCGTTTGAAGTGCTGCTGGGGAAGATCATTCCGTACATGTTTGTCGGTTACATCCAGGTGACGCTTATTTTGATCGCCGCGCACTTCCTGTTTCATGTGCCGATGATCGGGAACCTCGGGCTGCTGTTTGCCGCTGCGTTTGTTTTCATTGCCGCGAATCTCGCGGTGGGGATTACGTTTTCGACGCTGGCAACCAATCAGCTGCAGGCGGTGCAGGGTTCGTTCTTTTTCTTCCTGCCTTCCCTGCTGCTCTCCGGCTTCATGTTTCCCTTTCGCGGCATGCCGCAATGGGCGCAGATGATTGGGGAGGTGCTGCCTCTCACGCACTTCCTGCGCATCGTGCGCGGGGTGCTGCTGAAGGGGAATACGTTCGCGGATATCTCGCTGCAGCTGTGGCAGATCGGGCTGTTTGCGATCGTGGCGTTGTTTATCGGGGTGTTCCGTTATCGGCAGACGCTGGATTGAGGCAGCGTGTGGTTGCCACGGAGCGTTTTTTCTCCAGAGGTCTCCGCCATGAATCCTGACGAGGCTGATCGTTCTTTTGAACTGCGGCGCTTTCCCGATCTTCGAAGCCCCCTGGCAAAAGTGCTGACGTTCTACTTCGTGGTGATCGCCTTGAAGCACTGGCTGTTTGCGCTGGGCATTGTGGGCTTGGTTTTGGTTTACAGGTATTGGCGGCTGCGCAGGCCCGCCGACTGCCTGTGGCTTTCCGATCATGAAATTTGTATTCCGGCTGGTTGGTTTCAAACGCTCAAGATCACCAAGCGCCAGGTGGAGGAGGTGTCGCCCTCAGCCAAGGGTGTCATCATTGCCTGGAGAAGCGCGGGCGTGCCTCATTACACGCCGGTGAGTTCCGGGTGGTTTGAAGAAGCCGTCTGGCGCAGGGCGTATCCGGCGCTTTTGGCTTGGGGGTCTGCCCGAGCTTAGCCTGCACTTCCCACACTCCCAACGTTGACACGCGGCGATGTAGAGCGGAATTCCGATTCCGCGAAGGTGCCGACTCGGTATCGGAATACCGAGCTACATCCAAGCGTGCCACACGTTATTCGCAGATTCCCAGTGGTGTGAGAAATGCTGGTTAGAGCTTGTAAAACTTGATGGCGTTTTTGGACCACAGCTTGCGCTGATCTGCGAAGGGGCGTGATGCCACGATCTGATCCAAGGCTTCGACCCAGCCGCGGACTCGGCTGCCGAGGAGGCAGACGGGCCAGTCGCCGCCGAAGAAGACGCGGTCGGGGCCGAAGGCATCGAGGCAGTGGTTGACGACCGGGGCAAGGTCTTCGGCGCGCCATTCGCCGGGTGGCACGAAGGCGACGATGCCGCTGATCTTGCACATGACTCCGGGCTGTGCGGCAACGGCATCAATGCCGCGTTTCCAGCCGTCGGCGGTGCAGCTTCGTTTCAAGCCGGGGCCGAGTTTGGGATTGAAGGCTTTGGGATCGCCATTGCCGCAGTGGTCGAGAACAAAGTGTGTTTCCGGGCACTGCTGGATGAGCTTCACGGCATCGTGCAATTCCGTGGGGCGCATGGTGAGTTCGAAGTTGAGGCGGTGTTTACCGAGGGTCTGAACGCCGCGTACGAAGTCTGGGCGCAGGCAGTAGCCTGCGGGCGTGGAGGGGCCGTGCAGGACCTGGCGCAGGCCTTTGACGATGCCCGTGCCCGCGTAGCGCTGCACGTAGCTTTCGAAATCGGCGGAAGCGGGGCGGCCGCCGATGGTGGCGGCGACGGTGGGGGTGTTGCGCGCACGGATTTGCGCGACGATGGCGTCTGCTTCTTTGATGTGATCCTGGGGAGCCACATCGACCTCCATGTAGATGGCTTTGACGTTCAGGCCGTGAGTGGCTTCCTGATATTCCGGGGTGAGATAATTATGCCGCAGCACTTCGGGCGCTGTTTTAAGCCACGGAGGATTCACGAAGTCGCCGCCCCAGAGGTGCTGGTGGGTGTCGATGATGAGCTTGTCTGCGCGCCGGGTGGTTGTGGTGCAGGAAGAGGCAGTGAGAGCTGCGGCGGAAGCGGTGGCGGTGTGGAGGAACTGGCGGCGGTTCATGGGTTAGGAGGCTGTACGCGCCACCCAACGGCACCTTGTCATCTCGTTTCAAACCTTGCCTGAGTGAATTGCTGAAACTGCGGCGTTGGAAGCTCAATGTCCTTCTTCCGCGTCGCGTTTACCCTGCTTCCCATCCTGTCGTTTGCCGCCGATCAACCCCAGTGGGGCCAGGCCTGGACGCGCAATCTCGTTTCAGACGAAAAGCACCTGCCGGAGAATTTTGATCCCATCACAAGACAAAATGTGAAGTGGGTGATGGATCTCGGCACGCAGGGGCACTCCACGCCGGTGGTGGCAGGCGGGCGCATCTTCATCGGCACCAACAACGCCAACCCGCGTGATCCGAAGCACGTCGGTGATCGGGGCGTATTCATGTGCCTGGATGAGAAAGACGGACATCTTTTGTGGCAGCTCGTGGTGCCGAAGCTGGAGGACGACAAATACTTCGACTGGCCGGACGTGGGCATGTCATCTGAAGCCACGGTGGAGGGTGATCGCGCGTATCTGGTGACGAATCGCGGCGAAGTCGTGTGCCTGGACGTGCATGGCATGGCCAATGGCAACGACGGTCCCTATCAGGATGAAGGCAAACACCTGGCCCTGCGGGATCAGCCCGCGCTGACGCCCGGCCCGCTGGATGCGGACATTGTGTGGCTGCTGGACATGAAAGAGGCCTGCGGCATCTGGTGTCATGACAACGCGCACAGCTCCATCCTCATCCGCGGCGACCACCTGTACCTGAACACCGGCACCGGCGTTGACAACACGCATCGTTTCATCCGCAAGCCGGACGCGCCGAGCCTGATCGTGGTGGACAAAAACACGGGCAAATACCTCGCGCGGGATGACGAGCACATCGCGCCAAACATCTTCCACGCGACCTGGTCCTCACCGAGCTTCGCGGAAGTGGATGGCAAGCCCACGATCTTCTTTTGCGGCGGCAATGGCATCACCTACGCCTTCGAAACGCTGGAGAGCGCATCGCCCACCGATGCGGTGGTGACGCTGACGAAGCGGTGGCAGTACGACCTCGACCCCACCGCGCCCAAGACACAGGTGCACCAGTTCACGCAGAACAAGCTGGAAGGGCCGAGCAACATTTACGGCATGCCGGTGCTCGCCGGTGGCAAGCTTTTCATCGCTGGCGGCGGCGATGTGTTCTGGGGCAAAAACGAATCATGGCTCAAATGCGTCGATCCGCACGATGGCAAAGAGATATGGAGCCACCCCCTCGGCAAACACACACTGACCACCGCCGCCGTGCACGACGGCCTCGTCTATGCCACCGATGCCGACGGCGTGGTGCATTGTGTCGATGAGAAAACGGGCGAAGGCATCTGGACCCACGCGATGAATGGCACTTTCTGGGCCTCTCCGGTGATCGCGGACGGCAAGATCTACCTCGGCACCCGCAAAGGAAACTTCTGTGTACTGGCCACCGGCCGTGAGAAAAAGGTGCTCTGCAATCTCGAACTCAAAGCCCCCATCAGCGCGAGCACGACCATCGCGAATGGTGTCGTCTATGTCGCGACGATGAAGCAGCTCTGGGCGCTGGCGCTGCCTTGATGATTCAATGGCTTTGCGATGTCCAAATGGCAAAGCCGGCGAGGCAGATTACCACGAGCGGCAGCGTAGGCGGTGTGGAGCAACTGGCGGCGGTTCATGGTGGAGAGTGGAGAGCCTATACGAGGATGATAAGCGACTCCTTGTGAGGATCTGCGGGCTTGGATGCCTTATTCGTCCGCGTTCAGCCCTTCAATATCCGCCAAATCCTTGTGCCGGCCACTTGCCCGTTTGTTGCGGATCAAGTCTTCGAGCGCAATAACCGGCACCGTCAGGCCATCGAAATCGGCCATTTGTTTACGTGAAACGCATTCAGCAAATTCGACGCCTGAAATCTGATTGAGGATTTCGATCCGATTCGGCGGGAACCCAAAACGCACAATGTTTCCAGGTTTGAGAAACAAGGATTCATCGACCATGCCCGGTTTTAAGCCAAATCTTTCCAAGCTTTTCAGGATGCGCCGAGTGTTCTCGACACTCATCTCCACCCAGACATCCATGTCCTGGGTCAGCCGCGGGTAGCCGTGGTATCCCACTGCCCAGCCGCCGATCAAGAGGTACTCAACCTTCTCCTCGTTGAGATACCTCAAAAACTCGGTCAGATCGTCTGAGAGCATCCTCTCCATAGTAAGCGAGTCGTAGTTTTTCGATGCCTAGGAAGCGCTCACGCGCCGGACGCGACATCCAGTATTCGTAATCCTCACGCCGCTGATCCTCGAACGTGCCCACCGAAATCGCTGTGCGATTCAAGCGGTTCATGTTCAGTAGAGATTGAGCGGCGGGTGACATCTTACCTGATGTTAGAGGCAAAGATTGGGTGCGCAAGGCGGCATCTCAGCGTGCCCTGAAGTCCAACGGCCTTGAAGAAGCATCTCGAACTCTTCATTGTGTGATATGTACACCTTCGAAGAACTCAGTGCCGAACCAGTTCACACCTTTTGCTATCTGATAGGTGTTCTGAAGGAATGGCCCCTAAAGAATCAGATCACAGCGGATTTCTTTACCGGGCATTTCGGCTGGCTGATCAATGTTGAAGATCAAAGTGACACCGTTTGGGAGACACGAAGACGCTGTGATCTGACACGCAAATACGTTCTGCCCACTGCCCCCCTCACAATGACACCTTCATGGAGTCCTTTTCCACTTGCCTCCAACGTCATGCCGGAAGTGTTGCAACACGGCCGAACGGACGATGCTTGGGCTTCAGCGTATGCGATTTTCAATCCGGTTCTGAAGGTCGGAGAGGTCATAACCCTGCAATTTGGCGGCAAACAAACTTCTTTCGAAACACCGGTGACCGATGGGCAATTGCAATTTGAGAACATTCACGCCCATCACTTTTTCTGGTTGCTCGAGATGACGATTGCCCGTGCGCAAAAAATGAAGAAGCCGATTATTTTAGCCGGACTTCCAGGCTTCGGTTACCAGGATGTTCTCGATCAGGATCTAATCGGGGAATCACGACTACGCCTGTTGGAAGCGGGCTATTTGTATCCTTCCAGAGCGCCGCAAGGGGCAAGATTTAGTTTTCTCAGCGATCCAAACGCCCGCGCAGCGCGAAAAGAGGAGATGGAACGGCTGACCAGGTCGTCTCCTGTTTTCCCACCTCCGCCTTGTTGCTAAAGCGGGCAGCCATCTCTGGCTGCCCGCATAAGTGATCAGAAATGTCAGCTCCGTACACTCACACGTGAATCGGATGCCCCTTGGCGACTTCCGTAGCCTCCTTGACCATTTCCGACAGGGTCGGATGGGCGTGGATGGTGGCTTCGATTTCGTCCCAGGTGGCTTCGAGATTCATGGCGAGGCCGATCTCGGCGATCATCTCGGTGCTTTCGGCTCCGATCATGTGCGCGCCGATGATCTCACCGTGCGGCTCGCCGTAGAGGATCTTGACGAAGCCTTCGGGCTCCGCGGCGGCGAGGGCCTTGCCGCTGGCGACGTAGGGGAACTTGCCGACCTTGAACTTGAGGCCCTTTTCCTTGGCGGCGCGCTCGGTGAGGCCGATGCTGGCCACCTGCGGATGGCAATAGGTGCAGCCGGGGAAGACGCCGACTTTCTTGGGCTTGTGCTTGGTGAAGAGACCTTCGACGCACTGCACGGCCTCGTAGCTGGCCACGTGGGCGAGCCAGGGCGGCCCGATGATGTCGCCGGCACCGTAGATGCCTTTGACGGAGGTTTGATAACGGTCGTCGGTCTGGAGCCAGCCGCGGTCGGTGAGCTTGATCTCGATGCCGCCGGGCAGCACGGGGGCGACGCCGATGGCGACGAGGCAGACGTCCGCCTCGAGGGTTTCATTGGCCGCGCCTTCGACGGTGATTTTGACACCCTTGCCGTCTTCGGAGGTGCCGGTGACTTTGGTGTTGGTGAGGATGCGGATGCCGGCCTTGGTGAGGCTCTTTTCCAGGGTCTTGCTGACTTCGGTGTCTTCCACGGGAAGGATGTCCGGCAGCATTTCAACGACGGTCACCTTGGTGCCGTAGGCGTTGAAGAAGTAGGCGAACTCGATGCCGATGGCGCCCGCGCCGATGACGATGACGCTCTTGGGCTGAGTGGCGAGGGTCATGGCTTCCTTGCTGCCGATGACGGTCTTGCCATTGAAGGGGAAACCGGGCATGGGGCGGCTCTTGGCACCGGTGGTGATGAGGATGTTCGCCGCGTCGTGAGTTTCCTTTTTGCCGTCTGCGGCGGTCACTTCGACCTTGCCGGCGGCAGGGATGCTGGCGGTGCCTTTGAGGTAGTCCACCTTGTTTTTCTTGAACAGGAACTCGATGCCCTTGTTCAGCTTGTCGCTGACGCCACGGCTGCGGCCGATGACCTTGGACCAGTCGTACTCGACGCTGCCGATCTTGAGGCCGAACTCCTCGGCGCGGTGGGTGAGGGTGTGGTAAAGCTCGGCGTTCTTCAGCAGGGCCTTGGTGGGAATGCAGCCCCAGTTCAGGCAGGTGCCACCGGCGCGGTCGTTTTCCACGCAGGCCACTTTTTTGCCGAGTTGAGCTGCGCGGATGGCTCCGACGTAGCCCGCAGGCCCGCCGCCGATGACGATGAGGTCGTAGTTCATGTAAACAGTATGTGTGGGGGTAAGACGTCCGAGAGAAGCGCAGGCCGGAGGGATGTTCAACCGGGGAATCAGGGTTCCCGGGGCTGGGCATTTCCCGCTGGCGGATTTGTGCCCTATGTTTATGGTACGAGCATGAAACCCAAGGCGGTCATCATCACGGACCCAAAAAAGTTACGGGCGATTTGCTCCAATCAGCCGCGCGTCTCGCGGGAGCAGGCCATTCGCTCCATTTTGGCTGCCAATCGGGCAAGCTCATCCCCGCCGCCCGCGAGAGTGAGCTGAGCCGCCTTTTGGAAGAATCTGAAGTCGGGATTCCAGCCTATCCGCCTTCTTTCGTCGGAGGAGAGCACACGGTTTTCATTCCTGACCAGTCAGAAACCGTCCTCAAACACACCCTGCCCGGCTTTTACGGGAGGATCATGGATGAGACGAAATTGCTGGATCCGCGCACCTTTCAGAACAAAACCCGGCTCATGATGCGGGCGGCGCTGCCTTCGGAGTATCTTCGCCGCTGGGCTGTTATGGATGATGTGTTCGGGATGACGACTCACTACCTCGGCAAAGTGACCGGCTCCGACCGGGAACCCCAGATGGCGGTGGAGCAGCCGTTCATCCCGGAAGATGAGAATCTGCCTGCGACGCTGGAGGACGCGGAGGCCTTTTTCGAGGCGCACGGGTTTGAGCGGGTGGATGATGTCCACATCATCAATCCCGAGGTGCATGGGGTGACGTGGTACCGGCAGCGGGACGGTGTGCTGGTGACGGACGCCCATGCGCGAAACTTCCGCCGCGACCTGGATGGAGTTATTATACCGGTGGACCTCGTCATTGCGCTGGTGCCGCCGGGTGCCTCAGCCTTGCTCCCTCCGGCGGACCGTTTATGGGAGCCGATGGAGGATTGACAGGGTGGGCGGAATTGAACACTGTACGCTGACAATTTTCAAAGGTTCGGACCGTTGGTATTCAGGCTGCCGTTTCATGCGCTCCACTTTTTTGCTTTTTTCCACCCTTATCTTGCTCTCCGGGCAGGTACGGTCGGCTGATCGACAGGCGGAAAGCAAGGGAGGCAAAATGGACATCGCGGCCCTGCTCAAAGTGCAGAGTGATGTGCAGAAGCTGCTGCCCAAGGTGCGGACCGCGGTGGTGGCCATCCAAACGGGAGGTGGCACGGCCAGCGGGGTGATCATTTCCGCGGACGGGCTGCTGCTGACGGCGGCGCATGTGCCCAACGGACCGGGCAAGGAGATGCGGGTGATTTTTGAAGACGGCAGCGTGACCACGGCCAAATCTCTGGGACTGGACAAGACGACGGACGCCGCACTGGCCCAGCTGAAAGACCGCGGGAAGCCCTGGCCTTTTGTGAATCTGAGCCGTGAAGTGGCGAAAGCGCAGCCTGGCGAGTGGTGCTTTGCGCTCGGCCATCCTGGTGGCTTTGAAAAGGCACGGGGGCCGGTGCTGCGGGTGGGCAAGATCATCAAGCAGACGGCCAACAGCCTGCATACGGACTGCATTCTGATGGGCGGGGACTCGGGCGGCCCGCTCTTTAACTTCAATGGCGAGGTGATCGGCATTCACAGCCAGATCTGGGAGGGGCGGGACCAGAACGTGCATGTCTCGATGGCTCCTTTCCTGCGGTCCTGGGATGCCATGCAAAAATCTCAGGTGATCAAGACGTGGGGGATAGGCGCCGGCGGCTATCTCGGGGTGGCCACGGTGATGAACGACGACCTGGAGCTGACGGTGGCGGACGTGATCGATGGTTCCCCTGCCGTGAAGGCCAGCATCCGCTCCGGGGACATCATTCTCAGCGTGAATGGCGAGGCCATGACGGACCAGCAGCAATTCAGCGCCACGGTGCGCGCACGAGCCGCAGGCGACACGCTCAAGATCCGGCTGCGGACGCACGGCAAAGAACGGGATGTGTCCGTGCAACTGGCCCAAAAGCCGCAGGAAGAAGGACAATAAGCCATGACGAAGGACGAATGCAGAATGCCGAAGGAAGGGGCCGCAGCGCGCCATGCGCGGGCGTCTGCGGCATTCGGATTTCAAAAATTCGGTGTGCGGCATTCCGCCATCCTGTTTCTCTTCAGCACTGTCTGGGCCCAGGCGGATGCACCACGTGGCACACTGCCCGCGGAGCAGCGGACGAACGGGAAGCAGACGCTTGCCGCAGTGGAGAAGCTCAAGCCTCTCACGGCCGCCTGTGCAGCACGCATTGAGAGCCTGCTCGGACGGCCCATCTGCACGGCGACCATCGTGGGGGAGGACGGGTATGTCCTGCTCAAGGCGAGTGAAGTGCCGGAGCTGCAAAAAGCACGGATCAAGTTTAGCGACGGGCGCACCGCGGACCTGCGGGAAGTGCACCGGGAGACGCGGCTGGACCTGCTGCTGGCGCAGGCGGTGGGGATAACCGGACTGCGTGCGGTTTCGTTTGGAGGAGCGCGGACGCTCACCCTGGGGCAGTGGCTGTGCAGCGTGGCAGACTCCGGGACCGAGCCACGCATCGGCATTGTGAGCGCGAAAAACCGGCGCATTGCCGGCACTGGCGCGGCGCTTGGCATCCGCATGGATGAAAAATCCACGAAGGATGGCAAAGGGGTGCGCATCGTGGGCATCGCGAGCGAAAGTCCCGCGGAAGCCGCCGGCCTGCAGGAAGACGACATTTTGCTGACGATCGCAGGCGAGAAGGTGGTGGAGTTCCGCCGGGTGCATGACATCGTGAACAAGCGGCAGCCGGGCGAGATCATCGATGTGCGCTACCTGCGCAAGGACAAGGAGGAAAGCTGCCGCGTCCGCCTGGCCAGCCGCACCAAGGTGCTGCAAAACTGGGAGGGGGAAGATTTCGCGAACGGCGGGGTCTCCCTGCGCAGCGACAATTTTCCCGAGGTGCTGCAGCATGACATCCCGCTGCTGCCCACGGACATGGGCGGCCCGGTGGCGACGCTGGAAGGCAAGGTGGTGGGCATCAACATCGCCCGAGTGGACCGTGTGACCACCTTTGCCCTGCCGGTGGAGGCGTTTTGGACCGAGGCACAGCAATGGATGAAGGAGGACCGCCATCCACCGAAGGCGGTGCCGGCGGAGTGAGGCACCGTTCTAATCCGCCCAGTTTTCAAATCGCAGCCCAGGCACCTGTGCAAAATCCACGGTGTTCCGTGTCAGCAGCACCGCATCATGCGCAAGCGTGATGCAGGCGATTTTCAAATCACGCGTCCCGATGCGCACATTTTCGCGGCGCAGTTTCAGAAAAAGATCGGCCGATTCCGTATCCCAGCCCAGCACTGTCCATTTTGCAAACACATCCACACTCGTGTGCATGCGCCTGTAAACTCCGATTTGCTCGTGCGGATCCCCCGACCTGCGATTCAGTTCCGCCAGCCATCCACGCATGGTCTCCTCAATGGTGACCACGGTCAGAGAGGCGTCATCACCGGACGCATCCACTCGGGCGCGCAAGCGTTCACCTGGCTCCGAAGCGCTCAGAAACTGCCGCAGTATGTTGCCATCAAAGACCAGCATGAGGCTTCAGCGCTGCCTGCTCTTTCTCCCAAGTCTGCGTTTTTGCCCACGCCTCTCCCGCTTCCATCGCTGATTCAAAAATCGGATCCTCGGCGAAAGCTCCGAAGGTGCTCATCCATTCCCGTTTTGGGTGGAGGGTCAGCCCCTGAGCGTTGCCGACAGGCACGCTGACAGGTTGTGTAGATCCAGGAGACATGCTTTTGATACTACACCCGCCCCCTTCAAATTCAAGGACCGCCTTTCCCGGCCTGTCTGCACCTCAAGGCGGTGCCGGCGGAATAAAGGGAGTGCAGGTGGCGGGCTTCGATGCAGAGTCAGGCACTCGATTCGAACCATGAACGTTTTTCGATCTGCCAATACGATTGCACTGGCTCTGATCTGCGGCTGTCTTTGCCACTGCGCGACCACGGATTCGGGAGGACCGCCACCAGTGGCAATGGGCTTTGTGCCTCGTTCTTTGAGCGTCACGAGCCGTTCGGTCGTGCCGGCCCTGAGTGCTGAGCAGGCGAAGCAAAAACAGATGAACGCCCTGGAAACTGCGTGGCGTGTGCAGCCGGAAACCGAGGTGATCCACTTCGGAACCGAGGGCGCCATGAGGGTGATCCATGTGCCTTCCCGTTCGGAAGTGCTGCAGAGGGACTATCCCGGATTTGCGCGCGGACTTTCGAACATGAAGGACTTCATCAGCTCGAAGCCGGCAGCGTATCCGGACCCGCCGCAGCCGGATTTTCTTTTTGCGAACGCCAGTGTTTACGTCCGGGCGAAGTTTCGCTGCCTCGACCTTCCCTGGGGGAAGGCGGTGATGATGCTGGCGCAGTACACGCAGGAGGCGCATCCGCCACCGCCGAACCGTGATGATTTGCGCCTTTGGATCCGCGGGATTTCGAATGATGCCCTGCTAGGCAAGGGCGGCTTCTGCATCTCGGCAGAGCTGAAAGTTGCGCACCCTCTGCTGAAATCCAGGGACGCCACCTGCGCCGAGGTCGAGGGGCAGGATGAGGAGAAGGCGGTCGTGGACGGGGAGAAACGGCTCAACACCTTTCCCGACGAGTCTTTCAGCCCCTCTTTGCAGGACATTGAACGGATGCTGCGGGAGCTCAAAACCAGCAATACACCTTAACTCGGTCCAAGGCTCGACTTTCGGAGAAAGCCAGCCAAAATCGCCTCCTGATGCAAGCGGGACGCTTGCCCTACTCCTATGCGCTACCAACCTCTGCCTGCCGAACTGTTTGTTTCCAACCGTAAGCACCTGTATGCCAAACTGCCGCCGCAGTCGGTGGTCATTGTTCATGCCAATGATGTGCTGCCGACGAATGCGGATGGCTCGCTGAGCTTCATCCAGAACAGCGATCAGTTTTACCTGAGCGGGATTGACCAGGAGGAGACGATCCTCGTGCTCTTTCCGGATGCGGCGGATCCGAAGCAGCGTGAGATGCTGTTTGTGCGGGAGACGAACGAGCACATCGCCGTATGGGAAGGCGAGAAGCTGACGAAGGCGCAGGCGAAGGAGCGCAGCGGCATCGAGCGCGTGCACTGGCTGGAAGATTTTGAGGTGCAGTTCCGCAGCGTGATGTGCCAGGCGGACCATGTCTTCCTGAACTCGAACGAGCACACGCGCGCCACCATCCCCACGGAAACGCGGGAGATGCGCTTCACGCAGCGCTGCCAGCGCGAGTATCCGCTGCATGACTACCGCCGGCTGGCGCAGCTGATGCATGAGCTGCGGGTGATCAAGAGTCCGCATGAAATCACGGCGCTGAACGAGGCCATCCGCATCACGGGAGACGGCTTTGACCGGCTGCTGAAGTTTGTGAAGCCGGGGGTGCACGAGTTTGAGATCGAGGCGGAGCTTTGCCATGAGTTCATCCGCCAGCGCGGGCGCGGGTTTGCCTACACACCGATCATCGCCACGGGAAAAAACGCCTGCGTGCTGCACTACATCACCAATCACTGCCAATGCGAGGATGGTGATATGCTGCTGCTGGATGTGGCGGCGAACTACGGCAACTACAACGCCGACCTGACGCGCACGATCCCGGTGAATGGCAAGTTCACCCCGCGCCAGCGCCAGGTGTACGAAGCGGTGCTGCGCGTCTTCAAAGAGTGCTGCAAGATGCTGCGCCCCGGCGTGATCATTCGTGAGTATCAGGAGCAGGTGGGCAAGCTGATGGAGAAGGAGCTGCTGGGACTTGGGTTGATCACTGAAGAAGACATCGCCAAGCAGGATCCTGAAAAGCCGGCGTACAAAAAGTATTTCCCGCATGGCACTTCGCATCCGCTGGGAATCGATGTGCATGACGTGGGGCACATGTGGAAGCCGGTGCAGCCGGGCATGGTCTTCACGGTGGAGCCGGGCATCTACATCCGGGAGGAGAAGCTGGGCGTGCGCCTGGAAAACAACATCTTCATTGGCGAGACGGAAAACATCGACCTCATGGCGCACATCCCGATCGAGGCGGATGAGATTGAAGAGTTGATGAAAAAGAAATGACGAATGCAGAATGTCGAATGGTCCAGACTGCCGGACTGTC
The DNA here is from genome assembly GCF_044222565.1 of Prosthecobacter sp. GTDB lineage: Bacteria > Verrucomicrobiota > Verrucomicrobiia > Verrucomicrobiales > Verrucomicrobiaceae > Prosthecobacter. Next base: position 50,673 of record NZ_JBGANA010000008.1, on the reverse strand, counting down.
ATTCATACCGTGATCAGCGAAAATAGGCCTTCATCTCAGCAATGAAATTCACCACAGAGGCACGATGAACACAGAGTTCCCAATCCGGCTTCAATTCCGACCTCTGTGGTCATCGTGCCTCTGTGGTTAAACATAAGCGCCGTTACATCCAAACGATTGTTTAACTCTCCTTGTTGTCGTTCGTCATTTTCCCATGTCGCTGCCGCGCTTTCATCTTCCCGCTGCTGAATGGTCTGTGCCTCACCTCACGCTGAGTGGTGATGAGGCGCAGCATTGCAGCCGGGTGATGCGGAAGGAGGCGGGGGACAGCATCGAGATCTTCGATGGCGCGGGCCGTGTGGCCGTGTGCGAGATCACGCATGTTTCCAAAGCGGAGGTGCAGGCGAAGATTGTGTCTGAAACATGCGTCGAGGCATTCCAGACCTCGATTCACCTGCTGCCTGCGCTGATCAAAGGCGAGCCTTTTGAGTGGCTGCTGGAGAAGGCGGTGGAGCTGGGAGCGGCGAGCGTGCAACCGGTCATCACGGAGCGGACGGTGATTCATCTCGATGCGGCGCAGACGGAGAAGAAGCTGGGGAAGTGGCGGCGGCACATGATCGAGAGCGCGAAGCAGTGCCACACGCCGTTTGTGCCGGAGCTGCATGCGCCACTGCCTTTTTCCAAGGCGCTGAAGTTTGAGGCGGAGTTCAAACTTATACCGGCGCTCAGCGAACACAGCCGCACTCTGAAGCAGGCGCTGCCAGCAACGAAGCCGCGCAGCGTGGCGGTGCTGATCGGGCCTGAAGGTGACTTTACTGCGGAGGAAGAAGCGCAGGCTTTTTCGGCAGGCTATGTGCCCGTAACGCTGGGGCCGCTGGTGCTGCGAGCAGAAACGGCCAGCATCGCGACGCTGGCGATTCTGGGGCATGAAATGCGCTGAACAGGTTCGGTGGTTTGTTTCTTCCCCCGCAGGGCTTGCTTCATGGCTTGTTTGCAGAAGGGCCATCTGCCATGTTCACTTCATCATGAAGCAAAATTTGCTCCCAATCGCTCTGGTCAGCCTGCTTTGTCTGTCGCTACCATCATGCATTGTGCTGTATCCGCGCTTCACTCCCAGATCCGCCGAAGTGCTGGGCAGAGTCATTGATTCCACGACTGGAGCGCCGGTCCCCAAAGCCACGGTTTCAGGGGCTTCCTATGACTGGGATCAGAACATCAATCCAATGGCAGTGAGAGTCGAGGCGAAGCTAAAGCCGATTTATCCACGGACCAAGACCCACGCTGACGGCAGCTTCCGGCTGAGGGCCACATACAATTTCCTTCTGACCAAGGTTTTCTTTGCTCCTTGCTCCGGTTCCATTGGCGACCAGACAGGCACACGAATTTCCAAATTCCTAATCCAGGCCAGCGGATATCACCCTCAATCCTTTGCAGAAACAGATTTGGCGGGCAAAGAACGCTCTCATATTGGAACGATCAAATTGATACCGCTCCGGTCAGCCCAAAATTGATGCGCGTGCATGCGCCAGCGGGGGCGTTTAATTATCTGACCATGACACCCAAACTCATTCTCCAGCTTTTGTGCCTCCTAGCTTTGTGCTGCACGCTCCCGGCAGCGGAGACGGAGAAGGCGAAGATCGAAGCGCTGATCTCGCACATTCAGGGATTGGAAGGCGCGACCTTCATCCGGAATGGCAGTGAATACACTGCGGCGAATGCAGCGAAGTTTTTGCGCGCGAAATGGGACCGGGCTGACAAGGAGGTGAAAACGGCGGCGGACTTCATCGCCAAGGTGGCGTCCACCTCGGGCACTTCCGGCAAAGCGTACGTGATTCGTTTCAAGGATGGGAAAGAGGTGCCGTGCGGGGAGTATCTGACGGCGCAGCTGAAGAAGATGTGAGCGGACTGTTTCCAGGCACATGCAGCATCGATTGGGAGAACTCTCAATGGCCTTGTCCCATTGCCCCACCCGGCTTTACTCTGGGGCATGAAAACTCACCTCATGCGCCTCCACCTTCTCCTCCTGACGGTGTTCACGCTCATGGCACTTCCGGTTCTGCATGCGGAACTGGCCGGTGAAGAAGCACTCTTGAAAAAAGGGGGGCCGGACGCAGCGAAGCTCATCAACAAAGCCAGGGACATCCTTTACAACACCCAGGTCTTTGCCTCGCGTGGCGTTGGGGAAGGAGGAACGCCGACCGATGCCTGCTGGGCACTCACGACGCTCGTGCGGTACGACCGTGAAGCGAAGTCGTTCTTGAATGATCTGTTTGAGCAGGCCGAGTTCCCAGAGCAGCGGCTGTATGGCATGGCCGGACTCATCGCCCTGGATCCGAAGGAAAAGAGCCGCTTTACCGAAGAGAAGCTGAAGCAGTTTGCGGAGGAGCGGGTGTGCTCGCAATTTGGCTGTGTTGGAGAGGCGAGCACTTTTGGAATCCAAAGGTATCTGCTGCTCCAGGACGGCTACACGGGTTATTACCTCTTCAAGGAACTGCCGTCATTGTATTCCACCACGACGGTGTCCCGGCCCAAGGAATCCGCCAAGTGACCTGATGCGCCCGCCGGGAAGCGAGGATCACTTCAAATCCGCCGGCGTGTTCACGTTGTGGAAGAAGGGCATCTGCTCGTCTCCCAGCGTATGGGTGATGGCGAGGCCGGTATGGACGGCGGCTTCGATGATGTGCTGGAGTTTGAAGTCTTTTTTGGCGAGCGCGTCCTGCATGAGGGGCAGCATGGAGGGAACGTAGAGGCCGGCCAGGGCTTCGTCTCCATGAGGGCCGCGAAAGAACCAGCCTTTGTCCGGGCTGTCGTGCTTGTGAAGCTGCTCGCGCAGAAAGGCGGCGGTCATCCAGGGCATGTCCACGGCGAGCACGAGGAGGGGCATCTGCACCTGCTCCAAGCAGCGGGTGATGGCGCCGATGGGGCCTTCATCCGCGTCTTCGGGATCGAGCACGATTTCCACTTCATCGCTGGGACTCACATAGAGGGGCTGGTCGCCGCGGCAGGAGAGGAGCACGCGCTCAGCACCGAGGGACTGGAGCTTGTGAAGCTGCGCCTGCCAGAGATCCTGGCCATGCCAGTGGAGCAGGGCTTTGTCCTGTTTCATGCGGGTGGAGCGGCCACCTGCCAGCAGTGCGGCGGCGAAGGGAGTGTTCATGAGGGGCGGAGGGTACCGTCGGTCAAAATTTTGGCGCGCAGGCCGCCGTGGCCTTTGAGGGCGGCTTCGGCGCCTTCGGCGAAGGCCTGGTTCATCCAGTGGCAGGGAGCGGCCTCCTGCGTGCCGAGAAAACGAACGCCCTGCACCTCGAATTCGGTGCCGATGAGCGTGTTGAGGTCGATGCCCTTGGTGATGATGTTGCGGCGGAAGGCCGAAGGCGGCACGCCCATGACGCTGAACTGCTCACAAAGGCGCTCGTACTGCTCATGCTCGAAGAAGGTCACCTGGCCCTTGTAGTCATCCTTCCAGCCGAAATAGCGATCGCCACGCAGGCCCTTGCCGGCAACGCATTCAACCTCAGGCACTTCGATGGTGGGCGTGGTGCCGGGCGGCTGGCCGTGATGACCGACGTAGATGTGCTCTGGGGAAATGAAGATGTGCAGGATTTGCATGCGGGGATTGGATGTTGGGTCCAACGTGCTGCTTATCCATACGTCTATGAACGCAACAGAGCAACCCATCCGCATCGGCATCATTGGCGCCGGAGGCATCGTCAAATCCCGCCACATCCCAGGACTGCGGGCCATTCCAAACGTGCAAATCGTGCAGGTCACAAATCGGTCCGTGGAGAGTGCCGAGGCCTTCTGCCGGGAGTTTGCGCCGGAAGCGAAGGCGGTGGAACGCTGGGAGGAGCTGGCATCGAGCGATGAGGTGGATGTGGTGTGGATCGGCACGCACCCGTACATGCACTCTGAAATGACCTGCTATGCGCTGCAGCACGGGAAGCACGTCTTTACGCAGGCACGCATGGCGGCGTCTGTGCCGGAGGCGAACCAGATGTGGGAGGCGTCCATCCGTTATCCTGAACTGGTCACGGCGATCTGTCCGGCACCGCAGGGCATGAAGGGCGGGGAGCTGGTGAAGAAGCTGCTGGCGGAAGGAGCGATCGGCACGCCGCACCAGGTGCTGCTGCACAGCTTCAATGATGCGTGGCTGGACGCGGCCAAGCCCGCGCACTGGCGGCAGCAGTCCGAGCTGAGCGGGATTCAGATTCTCACGCTGGGCATCTACACCGAGGTGCTGCAGCAGTGGCTGGGGCACATCGTGGAAGTGGAAGCGCGCGGCAATGTGGTGATCCCGGAACGCGCGGGTGTGGAGGTGGACATTCCTGACTTTGTGCATGTGATGGCGAAATTTCGCAGCGGCATCGAGGCCACGATGCTCTTCAGCGGCGTGGCGGCGCATGCGCCCACGGACAAGCTGTGGATCTTTGGCTCCGAGGGCACGCTGAGCTATGATTTCAACACGGACGACCTGCAGATGGGCAAACGTGGCGGCAAGATGGAGTCGGTTTCCATTCCCACGGAGATGCAGCGGAGCTGGACGGTGGAGCGGGATTTTATCGCCGCAGTGCGTGATGCCAAAGCGCCGAGACCGCGTCCGGATTTCAACGAAGGCATGAACTACATGCGCGTGGTGCAGGCCGTGTGGCAGGCGATGGATGCCCAGGCGGCGTTGCGGGTGGTGTAAGCGGTGTTTGAAAACGCCTCAATGGAGCGCGGGCCTCCGAGCCCGCAGCAGGTGGCAAGCACTCTACGTGGGATCATTCACACCAGCTGCTCTTAGACCAACTCTCAAAAATCTTGTCACATTGCCCGGACGGCGGAGCGGCCCCAGTGGCTGCGTTGGTCGCTTGCCTGTTATTTTTAAATAGCAGGCGGCGCTCCCGCCTTGCCACTGGGGCCGCTGCGCTCGCCGGTTCAATATGACAATCTTTTCGAGAACTGCTCTTAACAGAAAAAAGCGCCGCAGCACTCAAGGCGGAGGCTGATGGGAAAACGCGGCGCTTTTCATGGGAGCGGAGTGCTGCGGGCTCGGAGGCCCGCGCTCCGCCAGAAAGGCTGGAGCTGCGCAGTCCGCACAGCGGTTTTCAAACACCGCCTAAACCACGCCCGGCAGCGGTGTGCGCCGGCGGCCCACGGCGAGGGCGCCGTTCACGATCTGCAGCAGACCTTCGACCTGATAGGGCTTCGGCAGGGCGGCGGCAAAGCCGTAGGCGGCGCAGTCTTTCATGACGGCGTCGTCGCGATAGCCGGAGGAAACGATGGCGAGAATGTTGGGATCAAGACGGCGGAGGTAGAGCATGGTCTCGCGCCCGCACATGCCATCCGGAATGGTGAGGTCCAGAATGGCGAGGTCATAGGGTCGGCCCTGCTGCATCGCCTCCTGGTAGAGGCGCAGGGTGTCCTTGCCATCGCCGGTTTCCACGACTTCAAAGGAGGCTTTTTCCAGAGCGCGGCGCAGGAGATCGCGCACCATGAGATCGTCCTCAAGCAGGAGGATGCGTCCGGCGGAGGGCTTGGCGACAGGCAGTGGGCGGCTGGGCGTGTGGGCCGCCGGCGCGAGGGCGGCCTCGATGACGCGGCGCATGTCTCCCATGGACTGGTAGCGATGCTGGCGGTCCGTCATCAAGGCACGGACGATGACGGCGTCGAGTCGGGGGTCGATGCCGGGCACCAGCGAGGAAGGCGGCTGCCAGGAGCCACGGGGGAGTGCTCCGGTGAGCATCTGGTACATGAGAACGCCAAAGGCGTAGATGTCCGCACGATGATCGACGTCGCGGTGGGCATTGAACTGTTCAGGGGCGGCGTATTCGGGGGTGCCCATGACCATGTGCGTCTCCGTGACCATGGAAGGGGCGCGCATGACGTCTTTGGCCAGACCGAAGTCGGTGATCTTCACCTCTCCCTGACGGGTGAGCATGATGTTGGCGGGCTTGATGTCCCGGTGGACGATGCCTTTGGAGTGGGCGTATTCGAGTCCGGCGCAGATTTGCGGAAGCAGCTGCAGGGCGAGCTCGCGGGTCATGCGGCCAGTGCGCATGATTTCGCCGAGATCCGTGCCGTCCACGAACTCCATGACGAAGAACAGGAACTCCGTGCCGATGTGGCCGTAGTCGTAAATGGCGACGATGTTCGGGTGATTGAGCGTGGCCATGGCCCGCGCCTCACGGCGGAAGCGATCCTCAAAGGCGAAGTCGAAGCCGTCACTTACACGCAGCACCTTGATGGCGACGGGTCGGGCGAGGCTGAGCTGGGTGCCCCGGTAAACCGTGCCCATCCCGCCGATGCCCACCTGGGCCTGGACCGAATAACGGCCGAAAGGCATCATGGCGGAGAGTTCCTGCGGCGAAGGCGGGGCGGAACGTGCCACGGCGGGCGGTGTGGTGATGGAATGACCGGTGAGACGCATCGGGAGTACTGTGGCACACCTATCAACGGGAGCAACAACCATAAAGCTTAGAAGATATTTAGGTTGTCTTCTTTTTTGACCGTTCTCGAATGGAAAGGGCCTGAGGCGAGGCAGAGCGGTGCTGACTGACGCGCCTATTGTCCGCTAACCTGCTGAACGTCAGGCAAGTGCGGGTTTTACCCTGCTGCTGGCCGCCAGCCTGCGTGTGTAAATCAGCCCGCCGATGGCGAGGGCGAGCAGCACGATGCCCAGCAGAGGGCGCACGACAATCCAGGCAAGAGCGATGACGAGGAAGGAAAGCGTGGCGGCGAGGACAAAGGAGATCAGGCCGGTGCCCATGCCGATGACATTTCCAACAAGAGGAACCACGCTGCCCACCACGCTCAGAGGGCGCATGACGGCCATGAAGCCAAAGGCCATGAACAGGAAGCCGAGAAGCCGCACCACCCAGGTGATCACCGAGTTTTCCCGGGCGGCGGTTTTAAACATCGCGGCTGCGCTGACAGCTCCGTCCTGGATGATGTCGATCGTATCCCCGGCATTGGTCTGGTAAGGCTCGAAGGTCTGCCCGTTCTGGGCGGCGAGGACGCTGAAAACGCCGGGTTTCACGACTTCATAGGACACACGCACGTCTCCGATCTTGGGTTCTTTAGGATTAGCCCCAAAGAAGAAGGCCCCGTCTTCGATTTTGGTGCCTTGCCGATGATCCGCAGGCAATCTGGCAAGATCCCCGTCCGTGAGCGCACTCTTGATGGGGCTGCCCATCTGTTTCACGAAGTTCTCCGGCACATTGAAGGCGCCCAGAGTGACTTTTTCGGCATTCATCAGCTTGGTTCCAGCGATCAATTTACCCTCATTGGTGTGACCGACCGGAGTTTTAAATTCGGAAGACTGGACCGGATTGTCCACCCACTTCTTTTCGTAGGTGTAGGTGACGATGGTTTCCTCACCGCCGCCGACTTTTTGCTTCGTCTCTGATTTCTGGCTCTCCACCCACTGATAAATCGTCTCGGTGCGGACGAGGCGCAGAGCGGGCACGCTGACGCCGTAAACCGTGTCCACCAAGGGCCCCTCCGCCTTTGCTTCGCCGGTGACATGGACGAGCTTTTTGTCATTGGCGGGGTCCACGCGGTCTGCTGCCACCTCCACAACTGTGGCCGCGCCTTCCTTGAGGCTGTTTGAAGTGGTGACCGCACGGCCTTCATTCAACCAGAGGACGATCATCGTTACAGGAATGATGACAATGCCAAACAGGATGCCTTTGATGGACGTGCCAATACGACCCGAATAGGATTGCGAAGTTACTTCTGTATAGGAGTCGGCCATAAAGATGGGGTCGGTACCATCTGTTTGATCGGACCCGGGGCTCCTTTTGGTCGGCGGATTTTTTGGCCACACGAAAATACCGAAACCCGTGACAAGGCGGCAAGAAACGGCGGCAACTCCGTTTGTTAGTCTCTCCAACATGAAAACGCGCCTTCTCCTCCTTGTGCTCGGCAGTTCCGCGCTAGCCGCCGACTCCAACGTCAAACCCGAAGCTGTGGCCGGGAATGAAGCCGTGAAGAAGATCATGGAGACCCGCCCCGGACGTGGAGTGATGCGCGACGACACGCCACCCACACCGCCGGAGGAAGCGCTGAAGAAATTCAAAACGCGCAGCGATGTGGCGCTCGACCTCATGGCCGCCGAGCCGGTGGTGGAGCAGCCGCTGTATGCGAGCTGGGATTCCAAAGGCCGCATGTGGGTGACGCAGTACCGCCAGTACCAGTTTCCCGCCGGGCTGAAGATCATCAGCTATGACCAGCACCTGCGCGCGAAGTTTGACAAAGTGCCGCTGCCGCCGCCACGCGGTGAAAAGGGCGCGGACAAGATCACCGTTTTTGAAGACACGGATGGCGACGGCTTTTTCGACAAGCACGAGGACGTCATCACCGGCCTGAACATCGCCAGCGCCGCGCTGCATGGCATGGGGCGCATCTGGGTGCTGAATCCCCCTTACCTGCTCAGCTACGCGGACGCTGACTTTGACGCGAAGCCTGACTCTGACACACCCGAGGTGGAGCTGAGCGGCTTTGGCCTGGAGGACACGCACAGCGTGGCGACGAATTTGCAATGGGGCATGGACGGCTGGCTCTACGGCGCCAACGGCAGCACCACCACCGGCAACGTCAGCAGTGCGGCGACCAAGAACGTGAAGTGGGAGGGCCAGTGCATCTGGCGCTATCATCCGAAGAAGAAGACCTTTGAAATCTACGCCGAGGGCGGTGGCAACACCTTCAGCCTCGACATCGACAGCAAGGGCCGCCTCTTCTCCGGCACAAACGGCGCGACGCGTGGCATGCACTACGAGCAGGGCAGCTACGGCATCAAAGGCTGGGGCAAGCACGGTCCGCTCACCAATCCGTATGCCTTCGGCTGGTTTGAGCACATGCGCCATGAAGGCGACAACAAACGCTTCCCGCAGGCCTTCACCGTGTATGAAGGCGGCCTGCTCGGCAGCGCCTACGAAGGCAAAATCATCGCGCCAAACGCGCTGCAAAACCTCGTCTATGTCAGCGAGCGCATTCCGGACGGGTCCACCTTCCGCACCAAGGACGAAGAAAACCTCCTCAGCACACCAGACCGCTGGTTCCGCCCGGTGTGGGCCGGAGTCGGACCGGATGGTGGCTTCTACATGGCGGACTGGTACGACACCCGCCTCAGCCACGTGAGCCCGATTGATGACTGGCACAAGACCAGCGGCCGCATTTATCGAGTGAGACCTGCAGCGGGAGCGCCGAAATTGAAGCCGTTTGATTTAAGCAAGGCGAGTGGTGAGGAACTGCTGGGTTATTTAGGCCATCCGAATGAGTGGTTTCGGAAGCAGGCGGTGCTGGAGATGGGGTGGCGTGGTTTGACCGAGCTGGATGCTGAGCTTTCCAACAAGCCGCTTACATTGGAGAAGCTGTGGGCTCTGGATGCGCTGACGCGTGATGTGTCCACAGTGTCTAAGATGGCGAAATTTGGTGCGGAGGGGAGCCGTCTACCCAAACAAGCTTTGGAGAACGATGATCCTTATGTGCGCCGGTGGGGCGTCAAACTGCTTGGCGAAGCGGGATTGCCCGCGCCGGAGTACATGGGCATTTTGGCCGAGCTGGCCAAGAAGGAAAAGCACATCGAAGTGCGTGCTCAGATCCTGGCCAGCGCCAAGCGCATGCCGTCCTCGTATGCGCTTCCCATGCTCTGGGCTGGCGATACCGAAGACATCAGCGGCCATCTGGCCCTCCTTGCATGGTGGGCGCTTGAATCAAAAGCTGAAAAGGAACGCGCTGCCGTCTTCGCCTTCCTCAAATCGGACACCGCTTTCCTCAAGACCACCCTCTTCCGCGACCACCTTGCTGAAAAGCTCGCGAAACGCTACGCGCTGGCCGGTGGCGAAGAGAACTTCCAGTCCTGCGCGGACCTGCTGGCGCTGACGAATGATGAAGCCCTGCGTGGCAAGTTCATCGCCGGCATTGCTTCCGCCTTTGAAGGCGCGGAAATGCCGAAGCTGCCGGAGTCGCTCACGAAGGCGCTCAATGATTACATGGCGAAGCAAAGCGGCGGCGATCTCACGCTGGCGCTGCGCAGCGGGAATGCGGATGCGCTGAAGAGCGCGCTGAAACTGCTGGATGACAAGAAGGCCAGCAACACGGCACGCATTGCCATCGCGAAGACTTTGGCGGAACTGGGCAAGCAGGAGGCGGTGATGCCGATGGTGAACATCTTGAAGAGCACGAATCCGGCGAGCCTGAAGCGGGGCATTCTGCAAGCGGCGGCCAAGTTTGATGACAAGCGCATTCCAGAAGCGCTGCTGCTGAACTGGGAAGGCCAGATCGCCGGAGACAAGGCGCTGCGTGAAGACGCCCTGCGCGTGATGGCGGGGCGCAAGGAGTGGGCGCAGATTCTCGTGGCCTTCGTCAATGACTGGAAGATCCCCGCCAAGCACTTCACGGTGGATATCGTGCGCCAGCTCAGCCTCTACAAGGACGCTGACATTGACGCGGGCATCGAGAAGCACTGGAAAGGCCTGCTGGCCACCGGCCCCACGCCGGAAAAGAAGAAAGAAGCCGAGCGCATCAAAGCCGTGCTCAAAACCGGTCTTGGCGATGCCGACAAAGGCAAAGTGCAGTTCATGGCCCGCTGCTTCATCTGCCACAAGCTCTTTGGCGAAGGCGGCCAGATCGGCCCCGAGCTGACCGGCTACGACCGCAGCAACGCAGACTTCTGGCTGGACAACCTCTTCATGCCCAGCATGGAAATCCGCGAAGGCTTCGGCGCCTACATCGTGAAAACCAAAGGCGGCCAGATGCTCACCGGTCTCATGGACGCGCAGGATGCGAACGGCATCGTGATCAAAGACATGGCGGGCAACAAGACCGCGCTCAAGCAGGCCGAGATCGAGAAGATGGAAGCCTCCCCCGTTTCGCTGATGCCAGAAGGACTGACCACGGGCATGAGCGATGCGGATTTGAAGGACTTCTTTGCGTATTTGATGAAGAAGTGATCCGCATTGGCAAGACTCAACCGCGCATGACGGCATGCGCTGGTTTGACATGGCGGCATGCGCTGGTTTGACTTGGCGGCATCGGCTCTTCGTATTCTGAAGGCCAACGGCCTTCTGTATTTAAGCCCAGGGTTGGAACAACCCTGGGACATGAGACAAACTCACACCGTCGCGACAAGCAACCCCAACGGGGTTGCGTCCATTCGCCGAATCGCCCAGAGTTTCGTTATGTCGCAATCGATCGCCCGCGTATTAATCCATACGGTGTTTTCCACGAAAAGCCGTGAGCCGGCCTTCCATGACGCGACGTTTCGTTCTGAGGTCCATGCGTATCTCGGTGGTTGTGCGAAAGCACTGGATTGTCTCCCGCTCAAAATAGGTGGCGTGGCGGATCATGTGCATTTACTGACGACACTGTCGCGAACCATCGCCATCGCTGAGTTGGTGAAAGAGATCAAACGGGTGTCCACGAACTGGATTCAGAAACGTGACGGCATGTTTCGTCAGTTTCATTGGCAGGCGGGATATGGGTGTTTCTCCGTGTCGGAATCGAAAGCAGCGGCATTGGTGCGATACATCGAGCAGCAGGAAGAGCATCACCGGAAGATCACGTTTCAAGACGAATACCGCGAGTTGCTACGCCGTCACGGCCAGACGTGGGACGAGGCGTATGTTTGGGATTGATCGGAGCGTCTGGAGGACGCGGGGATGGACACAACCCCGTTGGGGTTGCACGCCATGGGGAGGGCGGGTTCTTCGCACGTCCCAGGGTTGTTCCAACCCTGGGCTTAAATACGAAAGCCCGTTGGGCTTAAGAGCCGAGAAGAAGCAGGTGCCAGTGCTGGTTTGGCCACACCTCACACATACAGCACCCGCAGCATGCGCAGCCAGGTGGTGGCGATGCCGATGTACATCGTCGTGATGGCGGCCGTGCCGACGAACGGGAGATCGAGATTGCCAAAGACGGCGATGCCGCAGTAGAGCACGCTGATTCCTGAGATGGCGGCGGCGACATTGTAAACATGCCGGCCGATGTAGTGCTCATTGGTGAAGGCGGCGGCATTGGTGACGGCGGAAAGGAGGCAGATGAGCGCCAGAAAGTCTGTTCCCGGCACCTGCAAGAGGTAGCCGAGCACCAGCGCGGTGGGCGATAAAAACACCAGGCCGCCGACCACGATGCCCTCCCAAAATTCACGCGGCTTGAGCGCCTGGCGCGCGAAGCGGTCCAGGGTGACGAAGAAGGTGCTGAACCCGCGGGCGAGGTGGGACCAGAGGGCGAAGACAAGCCATGCGCCGATGACGACACCCGCCCAGAAGGGCGCGACGTTCCTGAGGTAGCTGCTGAGAACGCGATAGCCGATGAAACCACCGATCATGATGGCGCTCTGCCGGCCTTCGGTGAACTGGTTCATGAAGTGCGCAAACTTCAGCTGCAGGCGGTAGGGCCAGGACCGGGCGCGGAAGGACTCGATGAGCCCCATGCGCGCGCTTTCATTCATGGGGTTCAGGCGCAGGGCCTCAAGGAAATGCTCGTTGCCCTTTTTGTGGTCTCCCTGCATGAGCGCCATCCAGCCGGCGCTGGTGTGGGCGCTGTCATCTTCGGCATTGCGCTGGAGCTGGTAGCGGGTGAGCTCCTGATTGTCTCCATCTTTTCTTTGCAGCAGCAGCGCGGCGGAGAGCACCTCCGCAGCCATGGTGTTTTCGGTGTCCAGGGAGAGCGCGGCGCGGGCGGCGTCTTCGGCCTTGGGGTAGTCGCGCAGGCGCAGGTGCAGGCGCGCGAGCACGGCGTGGCTGAAGTCGCTGTCGGGATTGAGATTCACCGCCGCCTCGGCCTGCTCCAGGGCGGCTTTGATCGCGGCGGTCTGGCCGTCTCTGGCGTTCGCATTCAAAGCGAGCGCGAGGACGCTGCGGGCGAACGAGTTTTCGGGTTCGAGCGCGACACCACGGCGTGCGGCATCCACGGACTGCGGAGCGGTGTCGTCTTCGTTCATCCAGCACAGCGCGAGCATCAGGTAGCTCGCTGTGTGGTGCGCATCGATCTCGAGCGCCTGCTTGTAGCAGGCGATGGCGTCCTGCAAGCGGTGCTGGCTCTGCAGCAGACGGCCGCGGGCAAAGGCGGCCTCAGGGGAGGGATGAAAGTCGTCTGACATGCGCTGCGCTGGTGGGGTTCAGCGCTTCAGGAGGCCGAGGTGCTTCAGGACGTCGTCGTAGAATCCGCTTTGATTCGAATACATGGCGTAGTTTTTGGCGCTCTCAAACCAGGCCTTGGTGGTGGCCTTGTGACGGCCGGCGGCCTTGATGAGGTCCTTCGTCGTCAGCGGGATCACCTTCCCCGTGCGCATCACTTCGTTCATCACGTCTTCGACGGCGATGTCAAAGACCGCCTTCAAATCTGCGCCGGAGAAGCCTTCGGTTTTTTTGGCGAGGGCGCGGGGGTCGAGTTCGCCGATGGGTTTCTTCTGCGCCATGACCTCGATGATGGAGGCACGCCCGGCTTCATCCGGCGGCGGCACAAACAGGGTGCGGTCAAAGCGCCCGGGACGCCGGAAGGCGGGGTCGATGTGCCACGGGGCATTGGTGGCGCCGATGATGAGCACGCCGTCGTTGTCTGACTCCGCGCCGTCCATTTCATCGAGGAAGGCATTGATGAGATTGCGACCGGCGCTCTGGCGCAGATCGCGACGATCCGCAGCCAGGGCGTCCACTTCGTCAAAGAACAGGATGCTGGGCTTGTTCTGCCGGGCGAGCTCAAAGACCTCGTGCATGTTTTTCTCCGAGTTGCCGATCCACATGTCGAGAATCTGGTGCAGGCCGAGGGCGATGAAGTTGGCCTTGATCTCGCCGGCGGTGGCCTTGCTGATGAGGGTCTTGCCGACTCCGGGCGGGCCGTAAAGCAGCACACCGCCACCGACTTTTTTGTCGTAGGCCTTGAAGAGCTCCGCGTGCTGCAGCGGGTAGATGATCTTCATGCGGATCTCCTCTTTCAAGGCCTCCATGCCGCCGACGGCGGAGAAGTTGAGCTTGGGTTTTTCGAAGTCCGCCAGGCCGAGATCAAAGGCAGCGCCACCGCGCGGGTGGCCTTCGTCCTCGCTGTCTTCGGAGACGGATTCAATGAAGCTGCCGCTGGACGTCATGGCCCCGCGCTTGCGGCCGGGGGCTTCATCTTCGGGAGGCTTGACGCCACGCAGGTCTTTTTCGATGCCGGGATCTGCCAGCGAAGCGTCCAGGGCGATGCCCTTGTCATACATGGCGCGGGCCTTGGATCGCTCTCCTTCCGTGATGTGAATGCGGGCGAGCAGCATGTAAGCGGCGGCACAGGTGGGCGTGTCTGAGAGGATCTGCTCCGCACGCACGGCGGCCTGGGAGGTCTTTCCCTGCAGCAAGGCGACGCGGGCCAGGCCCAGGCGTGCGTCTGCGTTTGCAGGATCGTTTTGCAGCACACGCTGGAAGCTCTGCTCCGCCTCCTCCATGAGGCCTTCGTCCAGGCAGGCGTCCGCAAACAGCATGAGCAGCGGTGCATTGTCAGGCGAATGCTGGAGAGCCAGGCGAAGAGCATCGAGGTTTTGTGCCATGCAGAGACTCCAGCGTGGGCCAGGGGATGTGGCAAGGCATTTTAGACGACCGCTTAAAAACCTTAGGCCATTGCCAAAATGGCGGAGAGGTCCCAGCGGCTGCGCTGGCGGAGTGCCTGCACGCGTTACAAAGCCCGCCAGTAGGCAGCGATTCTGCTGAGAAACGCCTGCCACTTGGCACCCGGCCGACCGCGATCCATGAGAAAGTGCGGACAGTTTTTGTGGCCGAGATTGCGGTGGTCATCGTGCCGCACCATGAGCCAGTGCTGGTGCGGGACGACGTGATCGAGAGGAATGTCGTACTGCTTCATCAGCCAGGCGGTGAGCTGCGCGGTCTTGTCCAAAGTGCGTGCGCGGTCATTCCCGCGATTTTCACACATTTCGATGCCGATGGAGCTGCGGTTTCCCGGGCCGTCGTAATCCGCGTGCTCGCCTCGTTCATTGGTGGGCATGCTCTGGTAGATGGAGTGGTCGTCCACCGTGAAATGCCAGCCGATGTAGCCGATGGCATTGTGGCGGCCTTTGATGGCCCCGGTTTTCAGCATCTGCGCATGGGCGTAGGCCGTGCCTCCCCGGGAAAAATTCTCCGTGGCATGAATGGTGATGTACGTGGGACGCATGGGCCGGTACTGCCGGCGCGCGTAACGGCCATTGGGTATCAAATCCACCGTGACGCCGGGTGGCGTGGGTCCCTGTGGAACCATGACTGAGCAGGAACTGAGCAGGGAGGCGATCAGCACGCAGCGGGCGATTTGGCGGAAATTCATGGGAAGAAATGGAGAAAGCAGTTTGTGTGACAAAATCAGGGCCGCGTTGATTGTCGCTGCTTTGTTTTACTGTATTTTTCGTTTCTTGAGGCTTTTTTGGCGGTATTGGGCAGCGTTGCAAGGATTCTCAAATTTGCACATCAGGGGCGGCATTTTAACGCGTGGAATATTTTTTCGCCGTGGAACCCTTGAAACTGCGGCGTGAAACGCTTTTCGGCACAATGGCTGGGAAAAAAATCTGGCCAAAGCACAATATCTTGTGCATGATCCGCCTCGGGACACATCCCGTCTAGTATTTACAGCACTTGCTGGTTTACTTATCAATTTCGATAAAACTCTAAAAATCACCCCTCACTCTGCAACGAAATCGTCATGGAAAAGCTCTACAAGATTGGCAATCGCGAGTTCCCGCTCGATCAAGACAAAGCTGAAGCTGCTTATGCAGCCAAGAAGGTGATCAATGGCCGGAAGAGCATGACGTTTAACCTTCTGCCCCTGAAATATCAGTGGGCCTATGACCTTTACCGGATCATGAAGGCCAACCATTGGGAGCCTGAAGACATCCAGATGCAGAAGGATGTGGAACAATGGCGCTCCAACGATGTGTCCCAGAACGAACGCTGGATCATCATGATGGGCATCGGCTACTTCAGCGCCGCTGAAGGCATCGTGGGAGACAACGTGCAGCACGTGGTGCGCGAGCTGGTGACCGCCCCCGAATTGAAGCTCGTCCTGGGCCGCCATGCCCATGAAGAAAACATCCACGCGGATTCCCTGCTGTACATGATTTCCTCCCTGGGCATCAACCCGCATGAGTGCGAGGCGATGTTTGAGCAGATCCCGACGATCGTGAAGAAGAACGAATTCGTCACCAAGCACTCCAACAACCTGCGCCGCGACCTGGACCTGACCAAGCTGGAGAACAAGCAGCTGCTGGCGAAGAACATCTTCGTCTTCGGCCAGTGCATGGAAGGCACGCAGTTCTACGGCCTGTTTGGCATGATCCTGAGCCTGTACCGCCAGAACAAGTTCCCCGGCATCGGCCAGATGTTCCGCTACACGCTGCGCGATGAGTCGAACCACATCGAAGTCTTCCGCAATCTGTTCATGGACCTCATCGAGGAAAATCCGGAAATCTGGACCGCTGAGTTCCGCGAGGAGCTGCTGAACATCATGCGCGAAGGCGTGGCTTTGGAAAAGGAGTTCATCCGCGACTGCCTGCCGGTGAATGCCGTGGGCCTGAGTGCTGAAGAATTCGAGCGTTACACCGACTACATCGCCGACCGTCGTCTGGACGGCTGCGGTCTCCCGGCGCTGAACCCGGGCATCACCAATCCGCTGCCATGGCTGGCGGAGCTGATGGACATCAAGAAAGAGCAAAATTTCTTCGAGGGCAAGGTGACCGACTACCAGAAATCCTCCGCCCTGGAAGTGTGTTCCGACGACGATCTTTAATTCCTTTAGATCTTTAATTTATCAATGCTGGCCGACTTTCCGCTGGATGGGCGGCGGCCTTTTTCATCTGCCAGATTCGTTCATTTCCGCCAACCACCTGCTTCCGTTAAGTAAACTTCACACCTGCATCTCCCGCCATGCTCACCGACCTGCTCCACGAAGACAAGGCGCTTAAACGCGTCACCCACAACACTCCCCAGAACGAAAAGCCGCAGTTTGAATGGAGGAGTGCGCTGGCCGCCGGCACGATCAGCATTCCACTGCCGGGCTCCACCAAGGTGCGGATCGGCAGCAGCGAGCGTGACTTTGATGTGGGCGAGATCGCCGACACGGTGGGCAACGCCATCACGGACCTGCTGCTGGCGCGCGAACGGCAGAGCGAGATTTTCAATGATTCCAACCGGAAGCTGGTGCAGGCGATTTCACGGGCGGTGGCGGAAGAGGTGACGCAGCGCACGGCGGACAGCAGCAGCGAGGCTCCCATGATGAGCACGAAGGAGATCTATCAGGTGATCGAGCGGGCGCTGGTGCGCCACAATGCGCATGATGTGGCCCGCAGCCTGGCCGAGCGGCGTAAACGTACTGAAACCCTTGCCAACTCCGACGCGAACGATGCAGGCTCGCTCCAACCCCTCATGGTCACCACCAAAGTCATCCGCCGCAACGGCCAGCTCGTCCCCTGGAACCACAACAAGATCGAGATCGCCGTGCGCAAGGCCTTCCTCTCCATGGAGATGGACTCCTCCCCTGCCGTGCAGGTGGCCGAGGCCGTGAGCCGCGCCATCATCAATGACGGCAAGCAGTTCATGCACATCGAAGACGTGCAGAACCTCGTGGAAGAAGAGCTGATGAAGCAGGGCTACTTCAAAGTGGCCCGTGCCTACATCCAGTACCGTGCGCTGCGCTCCACCATGCGCACCACCGACGAGCAGGCCGCCGCCATCGCGGACGAGCAGGAGTCCGACCAGCAGCAGACGCTGATCCTCGTGCGTGCTTCGCCCACGGAAACCTTCCTTTGGGACGGCCAGGACCTGAAGCGCCGCATCGACTTCGCCAGCCTCGGCCTCGACCTCATCCTCAATCGTGGCGAGATCGAAATGGAACTGCGCCGCTCCATCTTCAGCGACATCACCGTCGAAGCGCTCAAGACCACCATCATTCTCAATGCGCGCACGCTCATGGAGAAGGACGCCGATTTCGCGAAGTTCGCCGGCCGCATGCTCCTCACCTACATCTATGAAGAAGTGCTCGGCTGGAGCATCGTGGATCACGGCATCGAGCAGCTGCCGAACTTCCACCGCCGTGGCTTCCGCAAGAACCTCGCCCGTGGCATCGAAATCGAGCGCCTGCACCCGCAGCTCCTCAAGTATGACCTGGACAAGATCGCCGACGCTCTTGATCCCGCCGCGGACATGGACTTCGACTTCCTCGGCATCCAGACCCTGTATGACCGCTACCTGATCGTCGATAAAAAGACCAAGCCCTCCAAGCGCCTGGAAACCCCGCAGCTCTTCTGGATGCGCGTGGCCATGGGCCTCTGCGTGCAGGAAAAGGAAAACGCCGAGGACAAGATCATCGCGCTGTACCGCCTGTACAAAGGCCGCCGCTTCTGCTCCAGCACGCCGACGCTTTTCAACAGCGGCACGATGCACAGCCAGCTCTCCTCCTGCTACCTGTACAAGGTGGACGACAGCATTGAGTCCATCATGCAGCGCGGCATCGCCGACAATGCGTACCTTTCCAAATGGGCGGGCGGCCTGGGCGGCTCCTGGACGGCGGTGCGCGGCACCGGCGGCTACATCAAGGGCACCAACGGCGAGAGCCAGGGCGTCATCCCCTTCCTCAAGCTGCACAACGACCAGCTCATCGCCGTGAACCAGGGCGGCAAGCGCCGCGGCTCCGGCTGCGCCTACCTGGAAATCTGGCACAACGACATCGAAGACTTCCTGCAGCTCCGTGTGAACACCGGCGACGAACGCCGCCGCACGCACGACCTGAACACCGCCAACTGGGTGCCTGACCTCTTCATGAAGCGCATGGAGAACCGCCAGACCTGGACGCTCTTCCGCGCCAATGAAACTCCTGATCTCCATGAGCTCTACGGCAGCGCCTTTGAAAAACGCTATGCCGAGTACGAAGAGATGGCCGCCAAGGGCAAGATCTACGGCCGCACCATCGAAGCGCTGGACCTGTGGAAGAAGATGCTCAAGTCCATCTTCGAAACCGGTCATCCTTGGATCACCTTCAAGGATCCGTGCAACGTCCGCAGCCCGCAGGATCACGTGGGCGTCATCCACAGCTCCAATCTCTGCACCGAGATCACGCTGAACACGAGCTTTGAAGAAACCGCCGTCTGCAACCTGGGCTCCGTCCTCATCGACAACCACCTCGACGACAACGGCAACATCGATCACTCCAAGCTGCGCGAGACCATCCGCGTCGCGGTGCGCATGCTCGACAACGTCATCGACATCAATTACTACCCCACCGAGTCCGCGAAGACTGCGAACAGCCGTCATCGCCCCATCGGTCTCGGCGTCATGGGCCTCGGCTACGCGCTCTATCGCAAAGGCCTGCCCTTCGCTTCGAAGGAAGCCGTCGAATTCAACGACGAGTTCATGGAAGCCGTGGCCTACTACGCCTATGAGGCCAGCAGCGACATCGCGGCGGAGAAGGGCACCTACTCCACCTACAAAGGCAGCAAGTGGGACCGTGGCCTCCTCCCGCAGGACACCGTGGACCTCCTCGCCAAGGAGCGCGGCATGGACATCGACGTCCCCCGTGGCGGCAAGATGGACTGGTCCGGCCTGCGTGCGAAGATCGCCAAGAACGGCATGCGCAACAGCAACGTCCTCGCCATCGCGCCGACGGCCACCATCTCGAACATCATGGGCTCCAGCCCCTGCATCGAGCCCCTGTTCACGAACTTCTACACCAAGAGCAACCTCTCCGGCGACTTCATGGTGCTGAATCCTTACCTCGTGAAGGACCTCAAGAAGCGCGGCCTCTGGAATTCCGAGATCCAGAACAAGATCAAGTACACCGACGGCGAACTCGAAAGCATCGAGGAAGTCCCCGTGGACCTGAAGCGCAAGTACGCCACCGCCTTCGGCATCGACTGGGCCTGGCTGCTCGACGCCGCTGCACGTCGTCAGAAGTGGATCGACCAGTCCCAGAGCGTGAACCTCTTCTGCGGCGAGAGCGCCATGCAGACCCTCTCCCACATGTACCGCGCCGCCTGGCGCAAGGGTCTCAAGACCACCTACTACCTCCGCACCCGCAGCGCCTCCAACATCGAAAAAGCCACCAGCGAAGTCGAGAAGGAAAAGCGCGGCGTCGTCGCCACCCACCACGCCGCCGTAGCCGCCACCGCAGCCGCCGCCAAACAATACACCGCCGAAGAAGTCATGGCCTGCTCCATTGAGGCCATGCGGAACGGCGGGACGTGTGAGGCGTGCCAGTAGGCGCTCATCAACATTGATCCATTCAAACGGCGGGCATATTGCCCGCCGTTTTTTGTGTGGCCGAAGGTCCAAATGAATAGGTGACACGGGCAGGCCGGTTTGTTAACCTTCCGTGCATGAAGATTCCTTTCCATGCATGGATCGTCTGTGGCTTCGTGGGTGTTTCCACATCTCTGATGGGCCAAAGCCCTTCGCCTGCCAAATCAAACAAGGCGGTTGAGGATTGGATAGCTTACCGCAAACGCGAAGAGGAGAAGGAGCGTGCGTTCTTTGCAAGCGCCCGGGCCAATGAAGTCGCGCGCATGGAAAACGTTAACTTCAACGAAGAGTGTGTCACTGCCTCGGATCCGGCGGACCGACTGCTGTTTGAACACGAGCAGCATGTGAACAGCTTTCTCAGTGTTGCTTCGAAGCTGGGACTCCAACGAACGCTGGTCACTCATATGAGCAACCCGCGCCTTGCCACGCATGGTGGTGTGATGCATCCCGAGGAGTCTTGGAATGAAAACGGGCATTCTTATGCCCTGCTATCCCTTTGGGGGATGATCGGGGATCTCGACCAGCCAAAACCTAAGGCTTATCTCTTCCGAACTTCCCCGATGCTTCACCGCCAACGCCAGAATGCAGCCGAAGTGAAAACAGAACTTGCCATGGAAGAAGCGGCGCTCAACCGCTTCGAGAGCCACGCTCTCACCCTCCTTCGGAAGGGCGAAAAACTTGTGCGTTGGGAGTGCAAGGAATCCATGCATGCAGTTGGTGCCATTCGGGCGGAAGCCCAATGCTTGCGCTGCCACGACAACAACAAAGCAGGTGACTTGCTGGGAGCTTTTACATACAGTTATACGAAAGGGACGGCCTCACCACCCAACGAGCAAGCGAAGCTGATTCTGGGCCTCAACGAGGAGGGCAAAACTCCGCTCCAAATTGCGAAAGCCACCGGATTGTTGAAAGACAACAAAGAAACAACGGCCTTCTTCGCCGAGGCCAGCGTCGAACAAGTGCTTTTACAACATGGCGTCGTCACAAAGAAAATGCTCACCGACCAAGCCCTCCAGCGTCAGCAAGCACTCAAAACGGACCTCGGCCCAGTCAAAAAGCCTCAGGGGACGGTGAGTGGTGAATGATGCACGATTAAGTCGTCAAATTCAGGCCATGAACACCTTCAAACCCCTCTCCACCGCCGAGCAGATGAAGAAGCTGCAATCCGGGGGAAATGACGTCAGTGTGCAAAAAATCAAAAAACTGCCTCCGCAGCTAGTCCATCACGCTCAACCCCAAAAGCCCAACGGGCTTTCGTCATGCAGCCCAGGAGAGCCGAGCGATAGCGAGTGCTCTCCTGGGAACCTCGCCACCCACGATCCCCGCAGGATCAGGAACCTCAACGAGGTTCCGTCACCCGAACGGCCCACCGGCGGCGCTGCGCCCGTGACGGGACCGCGTTGCGGTCCTGGCACGCGAGGGTGGCGGTGGGGTTGGTTTCCTGCTTGATCCATTCAGCGGCGGGCGGTGGTGACCGCCGTTTTTCTTCGCCCCGCTCGACAATTAAAGAACAATAGATAGCATCGTGCGGATGAATCCTAATCAGCCCATCGGCCCCAGGTTCTACACCCCTGGCTCAGGTGCCGCGTATCAAGCCGCTTTGAGCGCAACAAAGCAGCAATGGATCGATCCACGCCACAAGGAGGCGTTCCAGTTGCTGAATCAAAAGCTGCGCGACGAGGAAACTGGCGGCGCCCGCAAGAACACGAGCTTTTTTCTGATCACGCTCCTCTTGTTCGTGGGCTGGATGGTGTGGAGCTCCTCAGACAACGGCACCGTTTCGGTAGTGCGGCTGGCCACGCTGGTAGGCACGCTTCTGCTGCATGAGTGCGGCCATTTTGTGGCGATGAAGTGTTTCGGCTACAGGGATGTTTCGATGTTTTTCATTCCTTTCTTCGGAGCCGCCGTCAAAGGCAGGAAGAAAGATGTGCTGCCCTGGCAGGAGGTGGTGATGACTCTTGCCGGACCACTGCCAGGCATTTTTCTGGGTGTGCCTTTGCTGCTGCTGTCCACCCAGGAAGGTCATTCGTGGCTGAATGAAATTGCCTTCATGCTGATCGTGATCAACGCGATCAATCTGCTGCCGATCAAGCCGCTGGACGGGGGGCGTTTTTTTGAGATCGTGCTCTTTTGCCGCTGGCGCTGGACATCCCAGGTCTTTGCCATTCTCTCGTGGATCGGCTTTATGATTTTTCTGCTCAAGGTGGTGGACATCTCCCCCATCATCGTGATCGGTCTGGTGATACTGCAGGCATCCGTGGCCTGGCGTCAGCGGAAAATGCGCATCAAACTGCGCGAGCAGGGCATCTCCAAGCAGCTCCAGCCGAACGGCGAGGCTGATCTGGAACAGGCTGTGAGCATGTTCCGAATCATCGACGAAGTTTTTGGGCCTAGCACCGTCCGTCCAACCCACCTCGCCGGAATCGCTAGCCAGCATCTTCAGCCCGAGCAGCAGCAGCAGCCCACTGGAGTCGCAGCCTCGATCGGGCTGATGGTCGTCTACGTTGGCACCGTCTCGCTGATCGTGGCCGCTGTGACTGCCTACGTAGTCCTGCGGTATCATTAGGCCACTGGCGCTTAGGCACGCATCGCCGGCGGAGATGTGGGACGCGGCTCGAGCGCAGAGCAGATAAGGACGCCTTGACCCTCACATAAAAGATGCCTGAAAGATGCCAGTCATTATTGAATGAGCCGCATCTCAAATCATTGTTTATCAATGTGTTATCGCAGCCGTTTATACACTGGGTTTGGCGCGCGATCGGGCTTGAGGGCTAGGGGCATAAACCATCGGGAGCCTGGATTGAATGCCCAGGCCTGTCAGGACTTGTTTCTTGCCGCGAGTGCTTCTGCCGGGTATTCTCCCGACCATGAGCACCGCCACGCTTCAGCAGTTCGGCCAGAGCCTGCCATCCTGGCTGGCCTTGGTGCAGCGTGGTGAAACGGTGGCCATCATGGACGGTGGGCATGAGGTGGCGCGATTGGTGCCGCCGGAGAAACCGAAGGCTGTGGCACCTGCGCCTGCATGGTCTTGGAAAGATCATCTGGCAGAGCTGGAGACCATCTTCCCAGAGCCGGTGATCGGCGCAGCGGAGGAATTGGAGTTATCGCGGGAGGACCGTTTTTGATGCCCGCCTATGCGGACTCCAGCCTGTTGTTAAAGCTCAATATCCGAGAGCCGGAGACTACAGCAGCATGGCAGGTGGTGAACCGCCTGCAGGAGCCGCTGGTCTTTACCCCGCTGCATCGTCTGGAAATGCTCAACGGCATCCGGCGCTGTGCAGCCACCAAAAAGGTGACACGCGCCCAGGCGGTGCGTGCCATGCTCTTGCTCCGCGCTCATGTGCAGGGCGGACGCTACACACTGCCGGTGGTGCCGTGGCAGGCAGTTTTCCAGCGCGCCCACCACCTCAGCCGCAAGCACGCCCGCAAGCTGCTGGTGCGCTCTCTGGACTTGCTGCATGTGGCTTTGGCGCTGGAGATCGGGGCCACCGAGTTTTTGACCTTTGACGATCGTCAAAGGCAGACTGCCAGCGCCGAGGATTTGAAGGTGCTCCCCTGATTGGGTGGCCTCCACCTCATGCCAATACCCCGGCATCAAATTCCCCATTCCCGCCAGGGAATGGAGGGCTGTGGAAACGAGCCGGGCAGTAGCACTGGCAATCCTGGCTGTGAAGAGAGCGCCGCTAACGGGCGGGAATGCCCGTGCTACTTATCGCGTCGGCGCGCCTCAACGTTCTGCGCTTAATGCCACGACGAACGTGCCCAAACCGCCTGCCATTCGTGCCAGACGTTTTGCTCATCGAACGGCTGCCGGGTGAGGGTCTGAATGGGCTGAAAAACCCTGAATTGAGGCTGGAAAACAGGTCAAAATCTCTTGATAAAATACCGATTCATACCATGATATGCCCATGGTGATAATCACCGAAACGAGCGCCTCGTTGCCCGCCTCCGGACGGCGTTTGGAAGAAAAAATGCCGTTCATCCTGTGCATCAAAAATCGGTTTCAGCCCTGCCGCCAGATATTATGGAAACAGCCACACACGCTCTCATGGGTGCGATCGCCCAGCAACGTCCTCTGCGCCGCAAGTGGCTGTTTCCCTCGCTGAAAATCGACGGTCGTGAGATCAGCGCGGAGGTTGCCAGGCAGCGGCATTGCGATCATCTGCGGAAAGGGCCGCATGTGGCCCTCCAGTCGGACGGCAAGCCTTTCTACCGCATTCAGTGTCCTGACTGCGGTGAGAAGCTTAGCCTGCAGCTCCCGCACTCCAGTGTCCCAAACCGCGAGAGGTGCCCGCAGTGGAATGAGGAACTGTATCAGAAGCGCCTCAACGGTGGCTATGGGGCTTACGATCAGATCCGGGCGGCTGCCGTCGCCAGGCGGAAGGCGGAGTGGCGGGCGGTCTATCATCGCTATCTGGCATCTGCGGATTGGCAGTCGGTGCGTCAGCGCGTGCTCAAAAGAGCCAGGGGCATCTGCGAGGGATGCCTGGAGGCTGCGGCCACGCAAGTCCACCATCAGACCTATGCCCATGTGGGTGATGAGCTTCTCTTCGAGCTGGTGGCGATCTGCCGCCCCTGCCATGAGCGCCTGCATCCCAAGTCTTCGACCGGCGATTCAGAGCTTCTCGAAAGGCACCTGCAAAAAGTTGATGTTTACGGATGCTGAACCCGGCCGGGTGCTGCTGTGCAAGGCCTGAACAGAGGCCGTGAGCGAGGCCCAAAATGCTTGATCAAATACCCATTCATACCACAACCTACCTATGGTGATCCCGACTGAAATGATTGCCGCGCTGCTCGCTTCGGGCCGGCGCTTTGAACTCACCCCCGAGGGTGGCGTGATCGTGGATGCGGAGCCATCCAAGGCCAGCCGGCGTGCCGAGAGGAACCGCCGCTACTATGAGTCACAGCGTCTGCGTGCCGCTGAAAACGTCTCACCATCGTCTGAACCCGTCTTGGAGTGTCTGGATGCGTCTGAATCGTCTGAAAAAACAACACCTCTCCCCCTCTCTCCCTCCCACCCCCTTTCCCCTCAGACTCCCCTTTCCCCCGCCCACCCACACGCCCCCACACCTGCACAAGGGCGAGCGCCCGCGTACGTACGCGAGGCCGAGACGGGTCGAGGCCAGGCAGCGCAGCCATCGGCAGCGCAACGCCTGTCAGCAACACAGAAGCCCAAACGCCGTGGACTGCCGGTGGATGACGCGGTGTGGCTCGCGCACCTCGCCACGAACCCGGCGTATCAAGCCCTCGACATCCCGGCGGAGCTGGGGAAATGCACCGCCTGGTGCGAGCTGAAACAAAAGCGCCTCAGCCGTGCGAGACTGCTGAACTGGCTGAACAAAGCGGACCCGCGCATCACCCTCAAAGGCCTGGAGTCTTCCAGCGGCACAGAGCCCCATGCCGGCCGTGGAACCCAGGCGGAGCTGGAGGCCTACGCGATGCAGATCGGACTGCCGGCCAGCGACGGCGCCTCGATGTTCAACCACTGGCAGGCGAACGGCTGGATGAACGGCCAAAACGCGATCAAGGACTGGCAGGCCGGACTGCGCAAGTGGCGCGATCAAGGCTGGCTGCCTTCGCAAAAAGTGATTCACCGGCCCGCGCCAGCGCCGATGACACGCAGTGATTCCGCGAACCGACCGGGACGGTATGCGTAGAAAGCGAGTTCTTGCGCCAGCTAAGTTGTCAGGAGCCATGCTGGAAGGATTCATGCAGGTGCCACGAATAAAGAGGGCAACACCGAGCGCTGCCAGGAGGCGGTGGACCGGCTTGCGGATCAATCCAGCTCGCCCAACTCCAGAAGGAGATGCCGCTGATTGAGATTGTCTGTGTCGTTAAATCGGAGCAACCACGCCGTGGTGCGGCCCACGGCGGTGAGGCCGAGAATGTAGGGGCCTTCCCGCCGAAAGTGTTCGTCCCAGCGGTCTCTTCGCGGGTGATACAACCGGGTCAGCTCACCTGAGTCGGGATCGATGCTGGAGAGATTCGGGCCTTTGACCGCATTGCACCAGGAGCAGGCGAGAGCGAGGTTTTCCTGCGCGTCGGTGCCGCCATGCTGCTGGGCGATGATGTGCTCGATGTGAAAGGGGTTTTCCTCCTCGTCCTGCTGACGCAGCCGACAGTACTCGCAGCGGTTTCCCGCGCGCTGCCGCACCTCGTTTCGAATGGCGGGTTCCATGCCTCAGGCAGCCTGGCGTTTCAGAAAGAGCCTGGCCTGAAGTTTGAGCATCGACATCATCTTGCCTGCATAGATGTAGCTCCAATACTCGGACTCCTCATCGCGAGCGAGCCGCCCCTCGTTGGCCTTGGCCGCCAGTTCTTCCATGCGGGCCGTTTTGGCAGCGTCGGGTTCGATTTGAACGATGTTTGCCGCCGTCTCAGCCGTGAAGCACGGACGGGCCGGATCGAGCATCTTTTCGAGGCTGGAGAATGCGTTCATGACAGGTGGAGTCTGCCACACCGTCTTATGGGCCGCAACCCTGCTGTGTGGCATAGAGGATACGGCTGGAAGCCCGTTCACGCGCTTGATTCACGGCGGTTTCCGAGAATCCTGGGTGCATGAAGACACCTGATCCTCTCACCATCGCCGCGCAGATGAAGGTGCTGCAATCCCGGGAGGATGTGGCGACGTGGGCGCTGGCGCATCTGGGGCTGCCGCCGGAGTGGCGGGACACGAATGAAGAGGGCAACACGGAGCGCTGCCAGGAGGCGGTGAACCGAGTCTTCACGCTGACGCGCAAGGACATCGAGGACAGCCTCGCGGCGCAAGGCCTGCAGCCCGAGAACCTGCCGCCGGTGAGCACCGAGGTGGGCAGTCGCGACGGCAGCTATTTCATTTCCAAACGGCGGGGCGAGTGGGAGTTCTACTATCAGGAACGCGGCTTCCCCTATGTCAGCGCCACCTTCGATGATCTCGCGGAAGCGCGGAAGCTTCTCATCAATTACTTCATCCCCGTCTGGCTGGATCACCTCCACGTGCCCTGCCGCACGAAAGAGGGGAAGATGATCAAGGAGTTGTAGAGCCAAGAACTCGAACGTTGGGAGGAATAAAACGCGTCCTCACAAATGCCCCGGCGGCGGATGACGGTCACGCAGCGATTCTTCGCGCCGAATGCTCACAGCTATGGGCCGATTCATAGCGAGCGCCTGTACCGTGGCACGACCCGTGGGGGTAATGCCTGTCAGTTCACAATCGCGCCAACGAAAATGCAGATTCCAAACATCGCGCCGGGGATTAAACAACGGCTCCATGAAATTAGTGATGGGATCGATCGCACTCACACGGGCCGATTTGCGCAATGAACATGAAACACAGGCAAGAGCCAGGTTTTCAGATTCCGTCTGCCCATCTAGACTCGCCGGGTGAATGTGATCTATGTGAAACACGGCTTCCTGGCCTTCCTGTGACAGACCACAGTACTCGCAGCGGTTCATCGCACGCTCGATCACCTGCCAGCGCAACGAATTTGGAATGCTCATGCAGCCGCCCTGGCCTTGAGTCCGAGATACGTCAGCGTGTCCGCCAGATCCACCAAGCCCTCGGCTTCACGCCGTTCCTGGTCGGTCAAGACTTGACCGGAATCCTGCTTGTCCAGCAACGACGTCAGCCGCTCATTCACGCCTTCAGGCAATTTGAACCGCGCCAGATCGTCCGGTAATTCGAGATCGAGGTGAATCGACTGTGACATAAGTAGATTCTATCGTTTTCCCTTCTCCTGCGCAACGGCTCAATTCCCGCCGCAATCCGCCAGCACCACCTTCGCCGCATTGAAGCCGCAGAGGCCGGTGACGTTGCCGCCGGGGTGGGTGGAGCCGCCGCAGAGGTAGAGGCCGGGGATTTCAGTGCGGTAGGTGCCTGCGCCTTGGAAGGGGCGATGGTAGCCGATTTGATCGTTCGCGAAGGAGCCCACGAGCAGATCGCCGCGCCTCATGTTGGGCAGGAGTCGTTCGGTATCGAGGGCGCTGCGGGTGAAGGAATCGAGCACGGCCTCGCGCAGATTGGGGGCGTGCTGCTGCCAGAGCGCCAGCATCTCGCGGCCATGGGCGTCTTTTTGAGCGTCCCAATTTTTGGCATCGCCATGCAGGGCGTAGGGCAGCTTTTCCCACATGAAGGCGGTGTGAGCGCCGGCGGGAGCCTGTGAGGGATCAAACTGCGTGGGACAGGCACCCCACATGACGGTGCGCGGAATCTCGCCACGCTCATGCGCGGCGACGATGTCATGAAACTGCGCCACGTCATCGAGCCCGAGGATCATCATGAAGGCCTGGCTCAATTCGGGATGCTTTTCCGCTGCGGTGTAGCGCGGTGGCTCGCGCAGGTTGAGGTTCAGCGCAAAGAGAGGAGCGAGGAGGTTGTACTCAAACGCGGCCGCCTTTTCACGCAGGTGCGAAGGCGCGACATCGGCGGGAATGAGATCGAGAAAGGTCTGCTGCGGATTCAGGCCGCTTGCGACAAATTGCGTGGCCTCGATGCGGTCTCCCGTGATGGATTCCACGCCGCAGGCGCGGCCATTACGCGTCAGGATGGAACGGGGCTGCCAGCTGGTGAACACCTCGCCGCCATGCTCCCGCAAATCGGCACACAGGGCCTCGGCGAGACGACGCGAACCGCCGATGCACATCTGCGCCTTGCGCGGGCTGGCGAGCAGCGCGGGAATGGAATGCCCGAAGCCTTTCTGCCGCAGATCGACCTCTCGCAGGCCATTGAAGAAGAGCAGGCCCGCACGCACGGCGGGGTGCTCGAACTCGCGCATGACAAACTCGACGGGTGAGAGGGCCTGCACCTCCAGCAGCGTGCGGCCGAGGGGACTTTGCTGCAGCATGGCGATACGCTCCGCCGGCGGCAGCGGTGCGTTTTGCGCCTCGGGGATGAGGATCTGCTCCACAATGGGACGGAAGCGCTCCGTCCACTCGCGCAGGCGCTCGGCATCGCGTGGCGAGATGGCGGCAAAGGAGGCGTAGGTTTTGTCGAAATCCGTCCACCATTCCAGCACGCGGTCTTCGGGCAGCAGCATCGCCACATTGAGCTCGGGCTCGATGTAGCGCACGCCATGGCGCTCCAGCTCCAGCTCGCGATACCACGGCATGGCATTGATGCCGCGATGGAAGAAGGAATGCGTGTTGTGATTAAAGCCTGAGCCGTGCGGATATTCCACCGTGGCCAGACCACCGCCTGCGACAGCGTTTTTCTCCACCACCGCCACCTTCAGGCCCGCGCGTGCTGCGTAGCAGGCGAGCACCAGCGCATTGTGCCCGGAACCGAGGATGATGCCGTCGTAGGTCATGATTGCGTGATAAAACGCGGTCATGAGGTGAACTTACACACGAGAGGGGAGAGATCAGCATGCAGGCTCCTCCGTAGGACGGGCGTGGCGCAAGCCCGCCCGTCTGCCAGCGCGCTGCCAGATTTGCGGCATATGGCGTTTCGCAAAACTCATTTCCGTTTAGCAGGCTGTTTCTTGATCGCGGATCATGGGCTTCGACGGCGGCTGGCTGAGGACAGCCAGCCCTACCAGCGCTGAGCATGCGAGCACCCAGCGCGAGGTAGGGCGGCTTGTCCTCAAGCCCCCGCCGAGTGTCCCCTCGCTCGCTTTCCGGAAATCTGTTTTGGAAAACACGATAATACCACGCGCGATTGAAACCGAGGTTGAGCAGGTTTGTGCACGGGCAGCGTGGCGCTCCGGTCGTAGGTTGGATGTGTTTGGCGTCGGGCGTGTATCCTGCTCCACAGCGCTCTCCGCCAAACCGTCCGACCACGAGGGTGCTCGCACGCCCCGTTGTTTGCGGAACGCGGATCGACGGGCGGGCTGTGCCACACCCATCCTACGACTGGCGGGCATGCAAGCATGGGCTGCCAGATTTGCGGCGTACGGACGTCCTCGCAGTAGGGCGGTTTGGCGGAGGGAACTGAGAAGCGTGGGAATGCGTTCGACGCCAAACACGCCCAACCTACGGCCCGGCTGGCGCACGATCCGCGAACGACCTCACTGCTGAGGGCGGGTGTTCCATGTCTGCAGGTGGATGTTCTGGCGGGTGTGGTGTACGGCGGGCTCGAAATGGGTCCAGACGAGGCTGAGCTTGCCGGGGGCATCGACCTTCCATTCGCTGAGATTGGGCGAGCCGTAGGCGCGCTGCTGACGCGGATCGATTTTTTGCTCACCATCCTCGAAGGCCAGATCTTCCAGTTTCCAGCCATCCAGGGTGACGTGGAACTCCGCTTTTTCGATGCTGTCTTTCCAACTGCCGCCGGTGCGTGTCGTGTAAGAGAAAAAAGTGTCTCCCATAACGGAGCGGCCATTGGTGGCGATGTACTCACGCTCCACGATCACTTCACGATCCGGCGGGAAGGTCACGGTGATGGTATAAAAGTCGGCGACCGCATCGGCGGGGTCGGCAGACTGCCCGAGGTGGCATTTTGAGGTTTTCAAATCCTGCCAGCCACGCTGTTTTTTCGAAGCCACCTCCTTGCCGTCCACACGGCTGATCATGGAGCGAATCGTTCCGGTGTCGCTATCCGTGAGGAAATCCGGGAAGCCCAGGATCTGCACGGCATCCGCCCCCGCTTTGCTGCTGCGGAAGACAAAGCGGCAGTGCACATGCGTCTCCGTCTTTCCAAAGGTGATGTCGATCTTTTCCGACACCATGCGCACGACGGACTCCCCGCCCTGAAACTCACCCACGGGCTCAGGGCCGTGCGCACCGAGATTCATGCTGGCATCATTTGCCGCCAGCGGGGTGGTGGCGATGCCGAAGATGATTCCCAGCAGCAGCCGTGTGTGGATAAGCATGCGATCATACAAGCCAGTCGTATCCCGGCTGGCAAGCAGCATCTGCTTCGAGTTCGTCTGCGTCCGGGGGATCAGATGGAAACATCCGTGTCTTCAGAATCTCCACCCGCCAGCGGCTTGAGGATCATGCCGGCGGCGACGGTGTTGTTGGTCTGCTCGTCCACGAGGACGAAGCTGCCGGTGGTGCGGTTCTTGGAGTAGGGGTCGAAGAAGATCGGCGCGGCGCAGCGCAGGCGGACGCAGCCGATGTCGTTCAGCGCGAACTCCTTGCTGGCGGCGCTTTTTTCCAGCGTGCTGATGTTCACCTTGTAGAGCACATCGGTGACGACGGCACGCACATCATTGGTGGTGTGGCGCAGGTGGAAGCGGCTGCGGGGCTTGAGCGTTTTCTTGTCGGCAAACCAGCAGATCATGGCATCAAACTCCTGGTTGGTCTGAGCAGGCTCGCCGGCCTTGACGATCATTCCGCCGCGGCTGGTGTCGATCTCATCGGCCACGGTGATGCTGTAGCTGAGCTGCGGGATCGCCTCTTCCTGCGGGCCTTCGAAGGTATGAATGCCGGTGATCTTTGATTTCATTTCAGACGGATAGACGAGCACATCATCGCCCACCTTGAAGGTGCCGCTGGCCACGCGACCGGCAAAACCGCGATAGTCGTGCAGGTTGCCGACCTTGGCGTCTTCGCGGTCGGAGATGGGGCGGATGACCCACTGCACGGGGAAGCGCGCTTCATCCGCGGCAGTCTCGGTGTGCACCTGGGCGGTCTCGAGATGCTGCAGCAGCGAAGGGCCGGTGTACCACGGCGTGTTGACGGATTTTTCCACCACGTTGTCGCCATTGAGCGCGCTCATGGGAATGGGAGTGACGTGCGGCAGATTGTCGAGGCCTTTGGCAAAGGCCATGTACTCGGCCACGATCTTGTCATAGACAGCCTGGTCAAAATCCACGAGGTCCATCTTGTTCACCGCCAGCACGATGTGACCGATGCGCAGCAGGCTCGCGAGATAAGTGTGGCGCATGGTCTGCTCGATGACGCCCAAGCGTGCATCGATCAGGATGATCGCGAGATCCGCCGTGGACGCCCCCGTGACCATGTTGCGCGTGTACTGAATGTGCCCCGGTGTGTCAGCGATGATGAACTTGCGCTTCGGCGTGGCAAAATAGCGGTAGGCCACGTCAATCGTGATGCCCTGCTCGCGTTCAGCACGCAAGCCGTCCGTGAGGAGTGCGAGATTCACATGCGCATCGCCACGACGCTTGGAGGATTCTTCCACGGCGAGAAGCTGGTCTTCGAAGATCGACTTCGAGTCATACAGCAGGCGGCCGATGAGCGTGCTTTTGCCATCGTCGACGGAGCCAGCGGTGGTGAAGCGGAGGAGGGAGGATTCGGTGGGATTAACGAGAACGTCCATGGTAAAAACTAGATGGGAAAGAGGGATTTAGGCAGCAGCCTCAAGAGCTGCTCAAATGGCTTCAAGCTGGAGGAGAGATGGCGTGACTACCATTCATCTCCGGTATCGGGAGGATTGTTGGGGACTTTGGACAAGATGCGGAGGAACTTGTCCTTATGGGGTGACTGAGTGCATCTCAGATTCAAGGCTTCAAGAGCCTCAGCCTGCTCAATTTCTGAAGCCACCATGTCAGCAACGAAGCGGGCAGGCTCTTTGCCTTCCTTGTCGGCGTCTTTCTCCAGGCGCTGAGATGTGGCCTCGTCGAATTGGATTGTCAAAAGCGGCATGTTATTTGAGGCGACTGCTCCAGTAACCCGGACGGCGTTTGCTGTGCGCGATGGCGACGATGATGATCGCGTCAGGGTGGATGAGATAAATGAGGCTGTAGGGGTAGCGCTTGATTCGAATGGTTCGGATGTCTGGCCGGATTTGACGATAGCGGGCAGGGGCTTTGAGAATTTTGGCGATGGTATTATTCGTTTCTTCGATGAAGTGATTCGCAGCCTGATCACTTCGCTTTCGATACCAGCGCAGGCCATCGGCAAAATCTCGCTTCGCTCCGTCTGCCAGCTGGACTCTCATGCGGGACGTTGGAGAGATTCGCGGGCTTCCTGGAGCACATCCTGCCAGTCGTGCATCTGGCAGGTGCCAGCCTCAACTTCAGCAACCCGGCGGTCGATCTCTGCCATCCATTCGGGCGAAAGCGGCGGACCTTCCTCCTCATTGTCGAACTCATCGTCCAGCGATTCCGAGAAGCGGTCGAAAAAGGCCACGCGCTCTTCTTGAGTGAGGCGCTTGGCGGCTTCGAGCAGGCTGTCAACCGGACTGAGAACGCTGGTGTTCATGGGTGGAGAGTAGCACAGGTTCGAAAATCAGAAATACCCTTCTTTTTTACGGTCCTCCATGGCGGTTTCGCTGCGCTTGTCATCCGCACGCGTGCCACGCTCCGTCTGGCGGGCTGCGGCGACTTCGGCGACGATTTCATCAATCGTGCTGGCGGTGGATTCGACGGCGCCGGTGCAGGTGGCGTCTCCGACGGTGCGGAAGCGGATGGTCATCTCCTTCACGCGGGGCTTCTCTTCATCGAGCAGCGGGATGATGCCCGTGCTGGCGTCGAGAAGCTGGCCGTGGCGCTCGATGATCTTGCGCTGGTGGCTGAAGTAGAGGCTTGGCAGAGGGATGTTTTCCTGGCGGATGTACTGCCAGATGTCCATCTCGGTCCAGTTGCTCAGCGGGAAGACGCGGAAGTGCTCGCCGAAGTGTTTGCGACCGTTGAAGATGTTCCAAAGCTCGGGGCGCTGGTTCTTGGGGTCCCACTGGCCGAACTCATCGCGGTGGCTGAAGAAGCGCTCCTTGGCGCGGGCTTTCTCTTCATCGCGACGGCCACCACCGAGGCAGGCATCGAACTGGTTTTCTTCGATGGTGTCGAGCAGGGTGACGGTCTGCAGCTTGTTGCGGCTGGCGTTGTGGCCTTTTTCCTCCTGCACGCGGCCATCGTCGATGGACTTCTGCACCAGCCCCACGGTCAGCGTGGCGCCGATCTCCTGCACGAACCAGTCGCGGTACTCCATGGCCTCGGGGAAGTTGTGGCCGGTGTCCACGTGCAGCAGCGGGAAGGGCAGCCTGGAAGGGTAGAAGGCCTTGCGCGCGAGCCAGGCCATGACGATGGAGTCCTTGCCACCGGAGAACAGCAGCGCGGGCTTTTGGAACTGCGCCGCGGTTTCGCGCAGAATGTAGATGGCCTCGGATTCAAGGAACTGGAGATGAGTGATCGCGGACATGAGACGGGGACGTGTATTAAAGGATCTTAAAAATGCGCAGGGAATTGATGACGACAATCAGCACGCCGACAAGCACCATGAAGGGCTTGTGCGGGATGTGCTTCGCGGCCCATGCGGCCAGAGGCGCGGCAATGACGCCGCCAAGGGCGAGCGCAACGATGATGTTCCAGTGCGTGAGGCCGATGGTCAGGAAGAAGGTGATGGAAGCTGAGAGCGTGACGAAGAACTCGACCGCGTTCACACTGCCCACCGTGATGCGGGTGTCATTGCCACGAATGATGAGATTGGAGGCAACAATGGGCCCCCAGCCACCGCCGCACATGGCATCCACCAGCGCGCCAAAGAATCCCAGCGGGGCGAGGTGTGTGGTGACTTTGCGTGGTGGGACGCGGGTGAAGGCCTTCGCGATGATCACCGCGCCCATGATCACAAGGTAGACGGAGATGTAGGGCTTGAGCACCTTGCCGTCGATCGAGGTGAGGATGTAGGCACCCACCACCGCGCCGATCACGGCTGGAATGAGCAGCCGGCGAAACAAGGCGCGGTCCACATTGCCAAAGGCATGATGGGAAAGGCCCGAGGCACCGGTGGTGAAACACTCCGCCGCATGCACCGTGGCGCTGACCACCTTTGGCTCCACGCCAAAAACGGACAGCAGCGACGATGCGCTGACGCCGTAGGCCATGCCGAGCGCGCCGTCGATCAACTGAGCGACGAAGCCAGCCAGCACATAGAGTCCGAATTCGGGAGTGAAGATATCCATGAACGCTTACGCTTTGTCGGTGACGAGCTTGGCATGCAGGCCGCATTCGTGTTTTTCATCTCCCTTGGCGGGATCGTAGTAGGTGCGCTCGTTGGGCAGGCCGTGTTCGGCCAGGTAGGCGTCCATCTCGGTGGGGGTCCAGTCGAGGATGGGGTTCACCTTGAGGCAGTTGAACTTGGCGTCCCACATGAAGGGCTGCAGCGTGGCGGCGCGCTGGGGGTTCTGCTCCTTGCGCAGGGCGGTGATCCACACTTTCGGGGCCAGCTCGCGCATGCCACGCTCAAAGGGCTCCAGCTTCATGATGCGGCTGAAGGATTCCACGCGCTCCACTTCGTCCGGCATGGGGATCTGGCCGCCATTGAGCGCCAGCCAGTGGGCGGCGGTCATCTTGGGCAGGTAGGGCTGCAGATTGAGGCCCAGCTTGGCACGGCTCTTTTCCGCAAAGACGTAGGTTTCAGGGAGATTGGTGCCGTGATCGACCCAGAGGATGGGGATGTCGGCGCTCTGCTCAGTGGCGAGGTGCAGGATCACGGCCTCATACGGGCGGAAATTGGTGGTCACAATGGCCTTGCCGTCGGCATGAGCGAGGGCGGTCTTGATGATTTCCTGCGGCGACTGGCCACGGGAGGCGTCGTTGAGAGCTTGGATTTGATCGGGATTCATGCGAGGGGGGCGAGTATTAACCTAATTCCCGATATGTAAAGTAGGTAATTGAAATGGTGGAGGAAATTTGGGCATGAAAAAGGGCGCGGAGATGATCCGCGCCCTGATGAAAGGAGAGACTTGGGGAGCTGCTTATGCCTGGAGGGCAGCGGCAGGCTCGATGTTCACGCGGCGACCGTCTTTGTCGAAGAGGACCTTGCCGTCCACAAGAGCAAAGATGGTGTGGTCTTTGCCAAGACCGACGTTGCGGCCTGGCACCCACTTCGTGCCACGCTGGCGGAGGATGATGTTGCCTGCGATGACGGCTTCACCGCCGAATTTCTTGACGCCAAGACGCTTGCTCTGGCTGTCGCGACCGTTTTTGACGGAACCTTGTCCTTTTTTATGGGCCATAAGAAGTGAGAAGTAGAGGGATTAGGCGTTGATGGCGGTGATCTGCACCAGGGTCAGCGGCTGGCGATGGCCACGGGTCTTGTGGAAGCCCTTGCGCTTGCGGAACTTGAAGGTGGTGGCCTTGTCAGCCTTGTGCTGCTTGATCACCTTGGCGGAGACGCTGGCGCCAGCCACGGTGGGAGCACCGACCTGGATGCTGCTGCCTTCGCCGGCGACGAGCACCTGGTCGAAAGTAACGGTTTCGCCTTCGGCAGATTCCAGCTTCTCCACGTCGAGCTTGTCGCCCGCGGAGACTTTGTACTGCTTGCCGCCTGTTTTGATGATTGCGTATGCCATAACCTGAAAAAGTAAGAGTTGCCCCGTCATTTTGGGACGAGGGGCGCGGAGGTTTCCACACCTCACCCAGTTCGGCAAGGGAAACTTTTGTGAAATCAGGCTGCCGGGGCCTGAGAATTGCCAAAAAAATGCGTCAGCGCCTCCATCATCCCCTCACTGGCGGGGCGGCTGGCGATGAAGCCGCCGTAGTTGCGGACGATGTGCTTCACGGGCTCGACCGAATTGCTGGGGCAGGCGATCATGCGGGCGTGGCGCGGATCGAGCATGCTGAGATCGTTGAAATTGTCCCCCGCAGCGAAGCACACGGAAGAGTCCAGGCCAAGGAGGCGCGCCAGCTCGCTCAGCGCGGTGCCCTTGCTGTAGCCGCTGTGAGAGAAACGCAGGTAGATGCCATTGCGGTGATAACCGATCTCCGGGTACTGCTGGGTGTGCGTGTCGATGTAGGCACAGATGCCGTCCATTTCGAGATCATTGGACCCGACGATGCCCATCTCTCCGGAGCTGCCGGTGAGGAAGGAGGCATTCGTCTGCGTCTCCACCATGTGGCGTATGGCCAGAAGGGACTGCTGGTGATCTTTCGCGAAGCGCTCCTGCGCACGGCGCGCCTGGCGGTTCCAGGAGCCATAGTCCGTCCAGCGGCTGAAGAAGCCGGGCTTATAGATGTCGCTCTCCTGCGCGATGATGAAATCCGGCTCGTGAAAAATGCCATACTGCGCGAGGCCCTGCACCGTCTGGTTCAAGCTGCGTCCGGTATTGATGACCCACGCGGCGCCCTGGCTGCGCAGAAGCTGGATCATCTGCCCGAAGCCCGGATGATACACGGGGTCGCTCTCCGGATGCACGAGAGTGCCGTCGAAATCGAAGCAGAGAATGAAGCGGTGTTTGGGGGCTGCCATGTAAGCGGGGCGCGCATTCATGCCGCGAAAGAGGCC
Organism: Prosthecobacter sp.; assembly: GCF_044222565.1. Lineage (GTDB taxonomy): Bacteria > Verrucomicrobiota > Verrucomicrobiia > Verrucomicrobiales > Verrucomicrobiaceae > Prosthecobacter. The sequence continues at coordinate 13,357 of NZ_JBGANA010000008.1, read as the reverse complement.
GGCTGCAAGACCGCGATCACACGCCAGAAGGCCAGAACGCACAGCGCCCAGAGGACGGATTCATAAATCACGAACACCGGCAGCCGCATTTTCCGCCGGCGTGCGCGATGCACCAGGGCCTCGCTGGCCCAGAGCAGGCTGAGCACCAGCGGCGGGTAGAGGGCCAGATGGCGGTTTCCCCAGGTGTACACGGGCATGTCCCAGCCAAAGTCGAAGATACATGCCACGCATGCCAGCAGGCTGAACAAAGCCAGGGGGGCCGTTTCAGGATGGAGAGCCTGCCCGGCATGGGCCGCCTGCGGCGCCACGAAGCCGAGGATGAGCATGAGCATGATCAGGATGCTGGCCAGGGCGAAGACAAACAGGCCGCGCTCATGCGGCAGGGAATCAAAGCTCCAGGGAAGCTGCAGCACGGACTCCGTCATTTTCAGACCGCCTTGATAAAAACGCTTCTTCACGTCTTCAGGAGAATGAGCGGCGACATAGTTGGCATAGCTGGGCCGGTCATCGGCCGGCACCGCCTGGAGAGATTCACGGGTGCTGTGCGCCGCCGCCCATTGCTGCATGGCGGATTCATTTTCAAACCACCGCCAGTAAAAGGGCCCTGCGTCTCCCAGCTTTTCCTTCGAATACGCGAGCATGGGCCCGACGGTGATCAAATGGCACACCACCAGCAGGATCATGCCCAGCCAGTGATTGCGCCAGGCCCAGAGGGAGGTGCCGCGTTCATGCGGCAGATGGGCCAGCACCCAGCCCCACAACCAGCGCAGGGAGCTGACGGCAATGAACACCCCGACGAGCGTGGTGGCGGTGGGCAGTGTCAGATTTGCCAGCGCGGAAATGAAGCCGATCAAGCCATAGAGCCAGAGGGAATTGCGCTTCAAGGCCGCAATGCAGCACACCCAGATCATCAAAAACAAAATTTGAAACAGCACATCCGGCGAGAACGAAGACGCTGAAGGCAGGAGCACTCCGAACCCGATGGTGAGAATGGTGAGCAGCGCGGCGGGGACGGAAAAAAAGCGCGCCGCCGCCAGGCCCAGCAGAAACAAAAAGCCCAGGCTGAGCCCGAGCACCCAGCGCTTGCTGGCACGCAGCACATGGAGGTCTGCCGCAGTCAGCGCCGTCGTGGCCGGGCCCTGTCCCGCGGCCACATTCCAGGCTGCCAGCCAGGGCCAAAGCGGACGCACCACGCCATCTGTGCGGTGCGGCAGCCAGTCGTTCAAGGGCTGGGAGACGCTCTTGGAAAAATCCGGCGTGAGATCAGGCCGCGTTTCGATGGCGGCATTGAGGTACACGCGCTCCTGCGCGGAAATGGCGGGAGAGGTGAGGCATTGAGAATGAAAGGCCCGGACATAGCACCAGGCAAAAAAGATCAGGCAGGCGAACATCATCACCCAGCGCCCGCCGCGCAGCCAAAGTTTTGTGAGTTGCAGGAACACGGACTTGACCGGTAGGCGTTCTGCGAGGTTGGAATGACGAGGAGAGCAGGTTACTTGCGGGGCCGCACTTTGATTTCCACCCGTCGGTTCATGCCCTGCTGCTCGGCGGTGCCTGCCGTGCTCACGATCGGCTTGGATTTGCCCATGCCGACGGCCTGAATGCGGTCCGTGCCCAGCCCCAGCGACTCACGCAGCCAGCTCACCACCGCGGTGGCGCGGCGGATGCTGAGCTCGAGATTGTAGTCCTCACCGCCGAAGCTGTCGGTGTGGCCTTCGATGATGAACAGCGAGTCCGGGTTTTTTTGGATGAGAAAACCGAGCTTCATCAGGCTGAGGCGGGCGGCTTCCGCCAGCTGGTCGCTGCCGTAGTCAAAGAGCAGGTCCGTGGGCATCAGAATCGGGGCCGTGCTGCCGCCCATTTTGCCACCGCCGCCGAGGAGATCATCGAGATTGCTGAAGCCCTTCACCCGGGCGCCTGCGGCTGTCTCCGTGCCCTGGCTTTTCACCGCATCCAGCAGGCCGGTGTCCATCTTGCCACCCAGGCCGGGGTCCACCGCGCCGGCATCCAGCAGCATCTGCTTTTCTGACACGGGCTTGGACAAAACATCCCGCCGCACGCTGGCGAGATCCGCGGCAAAGTCAGGCGCGGCCATCGACTGGGGAGCGAGGAGCTTGGCCATGTCGCTGCCTTTGGGGGTGCCTGGGGCGCCGTCTCCTGGATCATTGGCACGGATGAAATTGGTGATCTCCTTCACGTTCGGCGTGAGGTCGATCTCCTGGTTCTTGGGCAGTTCCTGCAGCTTGTCGAAGTCATCCAGCTTGGGCTCGAAGGCCTTCATGTCCGGCATGTTGCCGGGAGCGATGGTCTCGGGGATCTGCTTGATGGGGTCCTGCTCCTTGAACACCCGCTCATCGATGCGGATGCGCTCGGGCAATTCGCGCGGCTTGGCGGGAGCCACGTTGGCGATGCCCAGCGTGTCAAAGCCCACGACGAGCATCATGTGAAAGACGACTGACAGGATCAATGCAAACATCATCCACCACTTCAGGCTCCAGTCGTCGCGGGAACGAAAAGAGGACTGCGGAGTGGTCCATTCGGGGGGATGGGTGACTGCGGCCATGATACCGGCACCCTAACACGCGGACAAAGCTTTGCACGCATCACTTTAGCCGTGACATCGGCTCCGCCAGTTTCGTATGATCGGGGAGTAATCAACCCACCATTCCCATGAACCGACGCTCCTTCCTGACCACCAGCACCGCCGCCCTGACGGGCACCCTCCTCGTTCCCTCCAGCAGCCATGCGCTGGACCTCACCCAGGCCCCCCTGCCCTACGCCGCCGAAGCGCTGGAGCCCCACATCGACGCCCTGACGATGAACATCCACTTCGGCAAGCACCACACCGCCTACATCACCAAGCTGGGGGATGCCCTCAAAGCGGCGAACATTGCCAAGACAGACGCCATCGAGCTGGTCTCCGACATCAAATCTCTGCCAGAAGCCTCCCAGATGGCCATCCGGAACAACGGCGGCGGCCATGTGAACCACACCTGGTTCTGGAAATGGATGGCCCCCGCCGGCAGCGGCCCGAAAGGCCCCGAGGGCAAGCTCGGCGAGGCGATCCAGAGCACCTTCACCAGCGTGGACGATTTCAAAAAACTCTTCGGCGAAACAGGCGTGAAGCGCTTCGGCTCCGGCTGGGCCTGGCTCATCGTCACCAAGGACGGCAAGCTCAAAGTCACCTCCACACCGAACCAGGACAACCCGCTCATGAAAGGCATCGTCGATGAGGCCGATCTCGGCACTCCGATCCTCGGCCTCGACGTCTGGGAGCACGCCTACTACCTTAAGTATCAAAACAAGCGCCCTGACTACATCGCCGCATGGTGGAATGTGGTGAACTGGGCCGAAGTGGCGAAGGGCTACGCCGCGGCGAAAGGAAAGGCCTAAGCGCCCACGCCGCACCGCGCCATGACAGGACTCATCGAGGTGAAGGTCATGGAGTTGAACCAGTTGTTCAACTCCATGGACCCCTCCCCGTTTCATGAGCGCGACCTCGATCATGACGCGGAGGAGTTCATCGTCAGCTGGGCGCAGGAGCACCCCCAGCAGCATGAGCTCAAACTGGTCGTGCATCTGGCGAAACACCCCGCCGATGTGGCCGATGCACGAAAACTCGTTGCCGACTCCGTGGCGCACTACTTCGACTATCGTGCCGCGATGACGCTGCGAGAATTCAAGCGCCTGATGCGGGAAGGGCGGGCCTCGTTGGTCATCGGCCTGCTCTTTCTGGGTCTCTGCCAGTTCATCGCCACCCTGCTCGCCCCGGCCGCCGCCAACTGGCAGACCGTGGCGCGCGAAGGGCTCACCATCATCGGCTGGGTGGCCATGTGGAAACCGCTGGAAATCTACCTTTACCGCTGGTGGCCGCTGCTGACCCTGAGAAAACTTTACCAAAGTCTCAGCCGTATGCCTGTGGAAGTCCACTGCTCGACGCCCACTTGAAACTCTCCAACCTTATGAAAACACTCCTCGCCACCCTCCTGCTCATTCTCCCGACTCTTATGCTCGCCGCCGATCCCGTCAAACATGTGAAATCCGAAGAAGCCGCCAAGATCATCGCCGACGGCAAGACTGCCGTGGTCGATGTGCGCACTCCGGACGAGTTTAAAGACGGCCACATCAAAGGCGCCAAGAACATCGACATCATGTCCAAAGACTTCGAAGCGCAGGTGGCGAAACTCGACAAGACCCAGCCCACCCTCGTCCACTGCCAGGCCGGCGGCCGCAGCACCCGTGCGCTGAAGACCTTTGAGAAGCTCGGCTTCACCCACGTCATCCATCTGGACGACGGCTTCGGCGGCTGGGCAGCGGCGGGGAAGCCGGTGGAGAAGTGATTGTACACACTCTTCAATTAAAAGACCGTCACTCCCTGATGGAAGTGACGGTCTACTCTGAGAATTATCAACAACATCAACAACTGACTAAGAAGCAAGCAAACCAATAAAGGAAAGCCGACCAGAGATTATGCAAAGAAGCCGCGTCGACTATGGCCGCCTACAGCCCCATATTGGGACGTAGACTCACCGACAGTCAATCCAACAAAACTGCCTGACACCAACTGACCAGATTCACGAGACTGCTCTTGAACGTGGTTAAGAAGGATGTCGAAGACCTTTTGGTCGGGTTGTGCTCCCTCACGGTGTGTGAGCCTTTGAAGAGCTTGCCACTTCTCCTCGGTAAGACCCACACGAATCACTGCGCTTCCATCCATCGTGGGCTGGATTTCACAGGGAGTGGGGTGTGATTTCATAGTTAATTACTTTTTCTTTTCCAGAGTTTTTCTGGAGTCCAAGTCAGACCGGACTTGGCAAAGTTATTCTGAATAAACGGCAAAGAATGTCAACAACATTTGTGGCATATACGCCACACATTTTGGCGTAAAAAATTTCAAAAAAATATCATTTTGTGTCAACCGTGTTGCAAAATAATCGAAATTATTCGAGAAATTTGTTGCGATATTACAGAATCTGAACAGATTCTTAGCCACAGAATCAAATGATTCTATTACGTACCTGCAACCAACAACAACAAAGCAGTAAAACTCAATCACCAGGAGCAATAGATATATGACAAACCAAGCGAAAGAAGTTCTGCGACCACGGAATTTGTATCTTCGCATTCCTCCACAAATGAAGGAATCGCTGAAGGCACTAGCCGATGGCTCAGGCATGTCGCTGGATGAGTATGTGACTTCAGTAGTCGAAGACGCTATCGACAACGGATATCGTTTTCAGATAGTCAAAAAGAAAATCGCAATCCGCGACCTCAACCACGAGCCTCAACTCGTAGCGGGCTAATAAGGACTCACCTTGTTCTTATCTTAAATGGGCAGCATCGGCCTAGCCGCTGCTGCCCATTTTTTTAATTTTTCTTATATCCGCCAACCCCTTCACCACATCCGCCGCCAGCACAAACCCAAACGTACCGGTGACATGAGTTGCCGCTCCGAAACCGGCGGCGCAGTCCAGGCGCAGGCCGGTTTCGGCTCCGGTTTCAGGTTCAAGAGAGCAGGAACCATCGGCCCACGGAAACACCGGTTTCTCCGTGGAGAAAACGCAGGGAATATCCATCGTGATCGGCCGGCCTTGCTCGCTTTTGGCGAATCCATATTCGCGGCGCAGACACTGGCGAACGCCACGGAGCAACGGGTCCGCTCCTGCATGGCCGAGATCGGCGATCCGGATAGCCGTGGCATCGCGCCGTCCGCCGGCGGAACCGGAAGTGATGACCGGCATGCCGCGCGCATGGCATTTGGCAATGATGAGCGCCTTGATCGAGGTGCGATCCACGGCATCGACCACAAAACTGAAGTCCGGCGCAAGCAGACGATCCGCATTGGATTCGGTGAGGAATTCGATAACGCGGTTCACGCGACAGGCGGGATGAATCTCCGCCACCCGTGCGGCCAGCACATCGACCTTTGAGACACCAATGGTGTGGGCGAGCGCGGGGAGCTGCCGGTTCGTATTCGTGATGCAGACGTCGTCCATGTCGATCAACGTCAATTCACCAACGCCGCTGCGGGCCAGCGCCTCGACCACCCAGGAGCCCACTCCGCCCACACCGACGATGGCCACGTGTGCAGCGGCCAGACGCGGCAGAGCAGCGGCCCCGTAGAGCCGCCCGATACCGCCAAAACGCTGCGTGTAGGATTCATCCATGCGCTCGTGTAATACGCCTGCGACGGAAGATCAAGAACCCACGTTTACAGCGAGACGTTCGACTTTGCCGCAGAGGAGCAGAGGTGCGGGGATGTAGCGCGGTATTCCGATACCGCGACGGCGCCGACTCGGTATCGGAATACCGAGCTACATCGCCCATGCCACATGCTGTGAGCAGATTCGCTGAGAGTTAATCTTCTGTCCAACATCAAGCCGCCTTGAGTTCCGATTCTCCGCTGCCTCAGCCTCCTTGCTCCTTTGCGGCAAAATCGAGCATTGCCAACATACCTCAGCAATGATGCGCGCCGCGTGTGTTCACATGCAGCGAGTACAGGCTCTGCGAGGCGGTGATGAAAAGGCGGTTCCGCTTCGGCCCGCCGAAGCAGAGATTGCTGGCGGTTTCTGGGAGCTTGATGTGTCCGAGCATTTTGCCTTCAGGATTGAAGACATGCACGCCATCGTAACCATCGCCGATCCAGCCGGCGCTGGCCCAGAGGTTTCCCTCAACGTCGCAGCGCACACCGTCGGAATTTCCCTTGGCCTTCTTGTCCGCGAGAACGCCTTTGTTGGTGGTGAAAACCTTGCCGTTTTTCACTTTCTTGCCATCCACATCATAGACGCGGATGTTTTTCGGCGAGCCGCTGTCCACGACATAGAGCTTCTTGTAATCCGGCGAAAAACACAGCCCGTTCGGCTTCTCCAAATCTTCGGTGATCTTGCTGATCTCGCCGCTGGGATCGATGCGGTAAACGGATTCCTTCAGCAGCAGTTCCCCTTTGTTTCCTTCGTAATCCATCATGCTGCCGTAGCCGGGATCGGTGAACCAGATGGAGCCGTCAGGATGCACAGCGCCATCATTCGGTGCGTTGAGTGGTTTGCCATCAAACTTGTCTGCGAGGACGGTGACCTTGCCGTCGAGTTCATAGCGCACGACGCGGCGCGTGGCGTGCTCAAAGCTGATCTGGCGGCCCTGGAGGTCAAAGGTGTTGCCGTTGCTGTTGTTGGCGTTGTTGCGCATCACAGAGACGTGGCCGTCCTCGGGCAGGTAGCGCATCTGCGCGTTGTTGGGGATGTCGCTCCACACGAGGTAGTTTCCAGTGCCGTTCCAGGCCGGGCCTTCCGCCCAGAGCATGCCGGTGTGCAGACGGCGGATGGGCGAGTTTCCCTGGATGAGCTTTTCAAACTCAGGCTCCAGCACGATGACATCAGGATCAGGATAGCGTTCCGGTGTCTGGCCGGACCAGTCGCGGGAAAGCAGTGTCGTGGTGGCGGCGGAAGCGGCGAAGGTGGCTAGAAAAGTGCGGCGGTTGGTGGTCATGACAAGGGTGTTGTAGCGAATGGGGTGCGGGAATGGCAAGGATTTCGTCTCCCCCCTCCACAAAATGGCCCCGGCCACATCTCTGCGACCGGGGCCTGATCAAAACATCAGCCTGCGGGATCAGATGATCTCCACGTTTTGGCGACCGTGCTCTGCGTAGTCCTTCGCAGCCCAGCCGGGCATGGCGACAGGATACCAGCCTTCGGCGTCTGGCTTGACCGGAGCTTCGGACTCGGCGGTGATGATGGCGGGCATGTGCTGCACCTTGCTGTTGAGCGCGTCTTCCCACTTGATCTCCTTGCCGGAGTAGGTGGCCATGCGGCCCATGAGGGCGGTCATGGTGGATTCGGCACCGTAGTAGGCGTTGTTGATGGGCTTGTTCTCACGGATGCAGGCCTGCAGCGTGTCGTGCTCGGTCTGATACGGATCTGGATCAAGCCGCTTGGCGTTCTTGCCCTTGGCTTCGCCGATGTCCTTGCCGCCTGGACGGTATTTCCAGATGGTTTCGCCCTTGTGGTTGTTGGCGTAGCAGCGGCCGCTGTTGTCGAGATAGATCTTGCCCTTGGTGCCGGTGAATTCTTCGCGCACGGCATTGCTGACACCGGACTGGTGGCGGCACTGGCTGTTGATGCGCACACCGTTTTCATAGGTGTACTCCACGTAGTGGTGGTCAAAGATCTGGCCGAACTTCTTGTCCACGCGCTGCTGACGGCCGCCCATGCCCTGGGCAGTGACGGGAGGACCGCCAAGGAACCAGTTGGCCACGTCAATGTTGTGGATGTGCTGCTCATTGATGTGGTCGCCGCAAAGCCAGGTGAAGAAGTACCAGTTGTTGAGCTGATACATGAGCTCGGACTGGCCTTCGCGCTTGTCGCGGAACCAGATGCCGCCGCCGTTCCAGTAAACCTGGCCGGAAACGATGTCGCCGATGACGCCTTCTTCTTTGACCTGGGTGAGAGCCTCGCGGTAGCAGTTCTGATAGCGACGCTGAAGGCCGCAGACGACCTTGAGGTTCTTTTCATCGGCGATTTTGGCCATCTCGAGGACCTTGCGCACGCCGGGAGCATCCACGGCGACGGGCTTTTCCATGAAGATGTTTTTGCCAGCGTTCACCGCAGCTTCGAAATGATAGGGGCGGAAGCCGGGAGGCGTGGTGAGAATGACGAGGTCGCAGCAGTCGATGACCTTTTTGTAGGCGTCCGGGCCGGCGAAGACGCGGGAGTCGTCCACTTTCACCTTGTCCGGGGCTTTGTTGCGCAGATTGCTCAGCGCGCCATCGGCCTTTTCTTTGAAGGCGTCTCCAACAGCGTGGAGCGTGATGCCCTGCTGATTGGTGCTGAGAGCCTGGCCGGCGGCGCCGGTGCCACGACCGCCGCAGCCGATGAGGCCGATTTTGATTTCATCGCTGCCAGCTGCCCAGGCAGACTGGGCGACGGTGAGAGCGCTGGCGGCGGCAGTGGTGCCGATAAACTGACGGCGGGAGGTGGCCGCAGCGGAGGTGGTGGTCGGTGTGTTCATTGGATGGAATGGATTTGATTTAATAGACGGAATCAGGCGAGCGCGTTTTTGATGAGAGCGAAGCCTTCGGTGTAAACTTGTTCGGTGCTTGGGAAGAAATCGCGCCAGACGCGGGTGGCTGCGGCGAGGTCTGGCAGGGCGCTGCCAAAGGCCTCGATGGTCATCCAGCCGTTGTAGCCGATCTTTTTGAGGTGCTTGATCTGCTCCACGATGTTGATGTGGCCGCGCCCTGGGGTGCCGCGATCATTTTCAGAGATGTGCACGTGGTTCAGCTTGCCGGTGGCAAACACAGTGTCGATCGCCGCAAACGGGTTCTTCTCCTCGATGTTGGCGTGGAAGGTGTCGTACATCGTGCCGAAGTTGGGATGATTGACGCGCTTCACGTAGGCAGCGGCCTGCTCCATGGTGTTGAGGAGGTGGGCCTCAAAGCGGTTCAGGGCTTCGATGGCGCACTTCACACCAGCGGCTTCTGCCACGGGAGCGATGGCGCGATGCACTTCGGCAGCGCCTTCCAGTTCAGCCTCGGTCGGGAAAGCTCCGGTGAACTGGCCCAGCACCTGGTAGTAAGGACCGACGAGGGTCTGCACGCCGGCATTGTGTGCGCATTCGATGACGCGCTTGAGATGATCCACGGCACCCTGGCGGTTTGCAGCCACCGGGCTGATGGCATTGTGGGCTTCATCCGGCAGAACGGTCACGGCGGTGCATTCCATGCCGTTGTCCTTCAGCACCTGGCCGATGCTTTTGAAATGAGCGGGATTGCTGACATCAAAGATCGGAACCTCCACGCCGTCGTAGCCCGTGGCCTTGAGTTTTTCGATGACTGGAAAGTTCGCCTCGGTGACGTGGCCGGTGTAAAGCAGGAGATTGAATCCGATTTTCATGGGGTGGGGCGCGAAGCTAGGGAATGGCGGGCCAATTGGCAAGGTTTGTATCGGAAGATTTCCCTCATGGCAGGCAACGCCCCAGCCGCGCCTTCTATTGCGCGGATCTGCATAAATCCCAGCGGTGGCGCAACAGCGGCAAATTTGGCATTGAAAAGGGTGCGCCAGATTTGAATAGTGTGCTCTTCCCCTGCCGTGCTGCCTTTCGAGCCGGAAACCCACCCCACCATGACTGCCCTTCGATTCCTTGCGATGTCCGCCACCTGCCTTGCACTGGCTGCGTGTGAGAATACAAAAAAGTCCAGCAGCAGCGATCCCTACGCCTCGAACTACGGCAGCGACGGCCACTACAACCCCTATCCGGGTCAGACTGGCTACGCCTCGTCAACGACGCCGAAGTACCAGACGCCGCCCGCCCCAAACTCTTTCCCGTCCGAACCTGAAGCGCCGGCCAATCCCTACGCGTTCAGCGGCGCGAAGAAGACGCCTCCTTCGAGCAGTTCTTCCGGTACCAAGTCGTCCACCACCAAAAAGACGGTGGCTTCCAGCAGCACCAAGAAGAAGACGACGACTCCTTCGAAATCGACCGCTAAGAAGTCAACAGGTTCGAGATATACCGTGGCCAAGGGCGACACACTGTCCGCCATCGCGAGGAAAAAGGGGTCTTCGGTGGCTAAAATCAAGGCTGCCAACGGCCTGAAAAGCGACATGATCCGCCCCGGGCAGGCCTTAAAGATACCGTGATTCGGCTTTCAGGCACTTTTTGGCTGCAAAATGTGCTGCGAACTGAATATTTCCCCAGTTAGAGCCGTCCATCCCCTGCCAATAAAAATCCATGCCTGCCTCAGCCGCGCCTGATCCTGGCGAAGTCTCAGACCTCGACTTGGTCAAACGCAGCCAAGCGGGCGACACGCGGGCTTTTGACACACTTGTCACTCGCTATCGCGGGAGGATTTATGCCATGACCTATCACCTCATCCAGAACGAAACCGAAGCATGGGACCTCGCCCAGGAGGCTTTCATCAAGGCGTGGCGTGCGCTGCCGACGTTCAAGCACGATGCGGGATTCTACACCTGGCTGTACCGCATCGCCCACAACGTGAGCTATGACTGGCTGCGGAAGAAGAAGATTCAGGGGGATGGAGAGTTTGACGATGAGCGCACTGAACATCGCGTGGCAGCGGGTGCTGAAGCCGCGCCGAAGGGAGATCTGGCCCCCGACACAGCCCTGCGCAATGCGGAGCTGGGCCAGCGCATCCAGGAGGCCATTGCCAAGCTCTCGCCAGAACATCGCCAGGTCATTGTGCTGCGCGAAGTCGAGGGGCTGGCCTATGAAGACATCGCCGCTCTGATCCCCTGCTCGCTCGGCACCGTGATGTCCCGCCTTTTTTACGCCCGCAAGAAACTTCAGGAACAACTCCACGACGTTTATGAAACATCCCTCTGAAGAACACGATCTCATCCGCTGGCTTGACGGCGAAATGAGTGAAAAAGAACGCACTTCTTTTGAGAAGAGCCTCGAACAGGACGCATCCCTGGCCAGAGAAGCCCGCAGCATGCGCGCCCTGAGCGACACCCTCCGCGCCCATCTCCCCGCTGAAATCCGTGTGCCGCACGGTGATTATTTCAACACGCAGATCGGGGTGCGCATCACCCAGATGGCTCTGGATGACGCACGCGCAAAGCAGGGAGGAACTAGCTGGGGTTCCATCCTTCAATGGATTCGCCAGCCGTGGTTTGCCCTCGCCGGAACCACCGCCCTCGCGGTGCTGAGCTTTGGCCTGCTGCGACCCTCCGGGGCCGACACCACGCAGAGCAGAATCCTCAGCTCCTACACCCCAAACATCCATGTGCAGGCCCATGCCTATCATGACAGCAATGCGGACGCCACGGTGCTGATGCTGGATGGCCTGGATGCCGTGCCGGCTGCCAAGAAGATTTCTGGAATTCGGGTGCACCACAGCGATGTGGAGCCCGAACTGGCCGAGACAACGATGTATGACGATCAGGGGGCCGCCCTGCTGCAGATCTCCCGTGATTCCCTTGGCAATCCGGTATTCTCCCCCCGCGGATGAAAGCGCTTCTGCCAGTTCTTGCCTTTTTCTGCTGCACAGCATTCGTTGGTGCCCAGGAAGCGGCTGCACCTGTGATCTCTACCGCCAAACATGCCACAGATGGGCATGTGTGGGGTGCCTTGATCTTTGCCACCAACAACGCAGAGCAGCTCACAGGAGCCAAAGAACAGGCGCACTCCGACCTGCCCAATCTGACCCAGCGCCTGGGCAAAGTCTTCCCCTTCAAGCATTTTGAAATCCTGGGGCAGCATCGCCAGGATATCTTTCGTGAATACGAATCCTGGGTGGTCCCTTCTCGGGATCTGTTCATGAAGATCGACTCCAAAGGCCCCGCCGACAAAGACGGCGTAAACCTGCACCTGCAGGTCTGGCGTGAGCAGCAGGTGCTGGTCAAAAGCGACGCCGTGCTGCGCAAAGACAGCCCCCTCTTCATCGGCGGACCACCGTGGAAAGACGGGCGGTTGATCTTTGTGCTGTTTTTGGAGCGCAAATAGCAGTGAGATCAAGAACCTGCCCATTCAGTTCAACTCGGGCACTTCAGCACCTAATGCAGAGATATGGTCTGCACATTTATCGCTGAATTTAAGGCGGGATATTCGCCGATCAAATCGATGCAGCTAAGTGTGCTTGAACCATAACACCCGAGCGCCGGCAGATTTTTAGATTTTTTTGGCGTCATACTCCTCCAGCCAGGAGGAGCATTTCTGGAGAATGATTTGATCGATGTTGGATCGATCCGCACCGTCCCAGTACCATTGCACTGTCTCGTTCTTCAAGTCATCGTACGCCCAGCGCAGCAAATAGAAGTCGTAGATGTCGTTTTGATAGTCTTCAGCGATGCACAAATCACACAGCTCCCTCAGTCTGCTTTGCATCAATGGGGGCTGAACCAAGATGTCCGAGACAAGGTCTCTGGCATAGGCGGAAATTGCGGCCGGACCATTGGGAATAGAGATGCCCAACTCACGAAGAGCCCTTTTCGCATAATCACGCACCTCAAATATGACAAGCGGCGAGGCAAGTCCTGCGAGAATCCTGAGCGAAGGGGTGTCGTAGCCCTCAGTTAGAGCCTCCATCGCCCACTCCACACAGTCTGCCGGATCCCCCCGAGGAGTACCACAGAACATGATGACTTTTCCAGGCAGGACCTTCATGGCAGTTATTAACAGATGACTCTATGGGAACCTTGCGGTCTGTGTACCTGCTGGCGATTGGCTGCTCCGGGTGAAGGATGGTATTTTCTGCACGCCACGCGGGCACAAAAAATCCCGCATCTCTTACGAGATGCGGGATGATGTTTAATCTGGCAACGTCCTACTTTCGCATAGCCTTTCGCCATACTATCATCGGCGCAACAGCGTTTCACTTCCGTGTTCGGAATGGGAACGGGTGGTA
>NZ_JBGANA010000007.1:0-352858 GCF_044222565.1 Prosthecobacter sp. | reverse complement strand
CCGGGGTGAAAGACCCCGGCCATCTGGAACCGTGTTCCGGGTGAGAACTTGAAGTAACTGCGTCGCCGCGAGGCGGGGTGGAGAGCAACGGAAAGAACCTGACAGACCGCAACAAAAGTGAACACGATTCGGCCACAACAGAACGACGAGCCCGCGAGGGAAAGGCGAAGTCTCGATGCCTCGTGCATCGAACCGGGACGGCGAGACACGGAACTCGTCTCGGAGACTGTTGGGGTGGTTGGTGGCAGTATGTCAGGCAAGGGTGGTGCCATGAACACAGGAGACCCGCAGGGGAGGACTGCCATAAACGGCAGCCGTGTGGGAGTCAGAGCCGTCATAGTAGCGATGAAACGAGTAACGATCGTGGAGCGAAGGAGGGCTGGAAGGAGAACTCGTGATGAGCGACAAGCGGCCACAAACAATGCGTTAGTGCCCACCGGGCTATACGGCGCATGGCGAAGAGCCTGCTGCAAAGCGAGCAAACGAGTGCAGAACGCAGTCAAAACAAAGACTGGCCATTGGATCGATTGCCTCATCTGTCCAAAGGCTTTGATGAACTGTCTGCCAGAGAGAAGAGCAATCTTCGAGGCAGTCACTCTCTAACTGGAGAGCCGGATGCGGGAGATCTGCCAGTCCGGTTCGGAGGGAGGGGCGGCGCAACTCAATGCGTCGTCCCTACCTCTATCTCCAGAACGCTGACGCGCTTGCCCAATACCTCCGGCAGGAGAGGGATCATCTTGATCCCTCAGCGCCCCGCTTCGCCCACGGCTTCCAAACCAGGGGACCAGGATGGTCCCCATCCTCCAGAACGCTGATGCGCTTGCCCAATACCTCCGGCAGGAGAGGGATCATCTTGATCCCTCAGCGCTCCGCTTCGCCCACGGCTTCCAATCCAGGAGACCAGGATGGTCCCCCTCCTCCTTCAGAACGCTGACGCTTCGCAGAGCATCTCGCCCGATGTTTTTCCCATGCCGTTCCGCCCCTGCTGCTAGGCGAACGTCCGCATGATCACCGTATCGGAAAGAAGACGCCGCAGTCACACGAAGCGAATTTGGAACCGGCGCGAAGCGGGTCGAAGACCGCCGAAGGCAAATAGACAACCGAAGGCTGCCCTGAAGGGGTGAGCGAAAGCGAATCAATGCGGCACGCGAAGCTGCCGCTTTCGAGCGTCTCGAGGTTCTCGTAAACTGACGCGGCTTGCGAGCACCTGGTGGAGGCTGCTTGGGAATGTCATAGCCTCTTCGTAAAGTCTGCTGGCCTGCGGAAAGCGGTGGCTTCGTTCGTTCCTCACTGCGCGACCGCACTCCAAACCAAATCCCAAGCCGCCCCCCCCAACAACAAAAAAGCCAGCCGGTTTCCCGCCTGGCTTTTTTAAAAGTGTTCTAAAAAGAGAAAGCGAATTACTCCGCGTTTTCTTCCACGTAGCGGACGACGTCGCCCACGGACTGAAGCTTTTCTGCCTCTTCGTCAGGGACGTCGATGCCGAATTCTTCTTCAAAGGCCATCACCAGTTCAACGGTGTCGAGGGAGTCGGCACCGAGATCTTCGATGAACTTGGCTTCCTGGGTGACCTGCTCGGGATTCACGCCAAGCTGTTCAACGATGATGTCGCGGACTTTTTCTGTGATGTTTTCTGCCATAGATGGGGGTTGTTGGGATGGGGCGGAGCTTTAGCGGCTGAGTTTGCTTTGGCAAGGGGAAATTCCCGCCTTTTTCAAACTCAAAGAAATGCCGCTATTTTTCTGGCTGCTCAGAGGCAGATTCCGCAGGGGCTGGTTCGATGACTTTTTCGATCAATTCACCGCTGAAACGACTCAGCAAACGGTCGAGAATTTTGTCCGCCCCGGCGAACTTCAGATCATCGAAAACGGCACGTCTGGCGGCCGCGCCATCTTTGCGATACCATGCATAGGCGAGGGCCTTGACCTCCCATTTGCGCTTGTCCACGCGGAAGACCTCCGCGTAAGGAATCTGCACGCCTTCAGGGGTGACCCAGAAGTCTGCCTCGCCACGCAGCACCTTTTTCCGGTTCATGAGCATCATAACCAGCGGGATCAGCCCCACGGCAAAACATCCGTAGGCCCAGTGGAACTGCCCGGCGATCTCCTCAGCGGTGTAGTGGGTGGTCTCCTCAGGCCAGCCTTTCTTGGCGGCGTAGCTGCTCCAGCGTGGCATTTCGCCATCCACACCGGTGGGCATTCCTTTGGCTTCGTTTTCGGCTATCCACTGCGGCAGGCGCCCCTCTTTCCGCGCGGCTTCAAAGGAGGGCTGGAACTCCTTCTGAAACCACTCCTTTTCCTTCGCAATGACCACGGCCTCAGGATAGCCCCAGATGCCGTCATACAGAAACAGACCGCCAAACACCAGGAACAGCCCGGACATCATGCTCATGCGGCGGTAGTACCAGCGGGTGACGTGGCAGACGATGGGCTCGGTGGCGGAGATGGCGGCAGGGGCGTTCTTTTCCATGAAAGGTCAGATTCAATCGCAGGGCGCAGAGGAAGCAACACGGGATTTTGTGTGACAATCTTCGCGCAGTTTTGCAATGCGGCCGCACTTCCGCCGGCAGACTTCACGCGTATCTATTCGCAAACCCAATCAGAATCTCGAATCCATGTACTTTGATCCACTCTACCTCCTGATCGTTTTTGGCACGATGGCGCTGTCCGTCTTTGCCTCCTGGCGCGTGAAGTCCGCCTATGCCCGGTATTCCCAGGTGCCGGCGCGCTCCGGCCTCACCGGTGCACAGATGGCGCAGCGCATCCTGGATTTGAACGGCATCCGGGATGTGGTCATCCGTCCCACACGCGGCGTGCTAAGCGACCACTATGACCCTTCAAACAAGCAGCTCATGCTGAGCGAGGAGAACTACTATGGCACCAGCGTGGCGGCGCTGGGAGTGTCCGCGCACGAGTGCGGCCACGCCATCCAGCACCAGCAGCTTTACGCGCCGCTGCAGTGGCGCATGGCGGCGGTGGGCATCACCACCATCGCCGGGCAGATCATTCCATTCATGGGCATGGGGCTCCTGTGGCTCATGCCCAAAGTCTTCCTCCCGATCACCGCCCTCTGCTTCGGGATTGTCATGGTGTTTCAGCTCATCACCCTGCCGGTGGAGTTTGATGCCACCGCCCGCGCCAAGCGCGTGCTGGCCAGCACCGGTGCCGTGGCCCCGGGCGCGGAAACCGCCGCCATGAGCAGTGTGCTGGACGCCGCCGCGCTGACCTACGTGGCTGCCTTCATCAGCGCCCTCGCCCAGTTCCTCTACTACGTCATGATCATGCTCGGCGGGCGGAGGAATGACTGACGCGCAGCGGCCGCAGAGAGCCGCCGAAGAACCGAGATCGACGCGGCGTATGGGTTTCCATGCGCCGCGTTTTGTTTTCCCTTCTTCTTGCCCTGCCCAGCCGGCCCGCCCTGGCCGAGGAAATCCCACCGCTTCGAGGGCTGAGCCGCACCGACCTGCTGGAATACCACGCCCCCGACGGTACGGTCAAAACCGCCACCACACCCGCTGAATGGGCGGGCCGCCGCAAGGAGGCGCTGGCAGCCTTCCAGCAGGTGGCGGGTCCCCTGCCGGGCCCGGAGGTGCGCAGCCCTCTGGAGCCTCAGGTGCTGGAGGAAACCGACTGCGGCAGCTACGTGCGGCGGCTGATCACTTACTCTTCGCAGCCCGGTGGAAAGGTGCCGGCGTATCTGTGCATCCCCAAAACCGCGCTGGCCGGGGCCAAGACGCCCGCGGTGCTCTGCCTGCACCCCACCGAGAATAAAATCGGCTTCAAGGTGGTTGTCGGTCTCGGTGGCAAACCGCACCGGCAGTATGCGCAGGAACTGGCCGAGCGCGGCTTTGTCACCCTCTCCCCCAGCTATCCCCTCCTCGCCGATTACCAGCCCGATCTCAAAACGCTGCGCATGCCCAGCGGCACCCTGAAGGCCATCTGGGACAACCTGCGCGGCCTCGACTACCTCGATTCCCTGCCCTTCGTGGATCGCAGCCACGGCTACGCAGCCATTGGCCACTCGCTGGGCGGGCACAATGCGATCTTCACC
This sequence comes from Prosthecobacter sp., assembly GCF_044222565.1. Taxonomy (GTDB): domain Bacteria; phylum Verrucomicrobiota; class Verrucomicrobiia; order Verrucomicrobiales; family Verrucomicrobiaceae; genus Prosthecobacter. The sequence goes on along the minus strand of NZ_JBGANA010000007.1, from coordinate 348,808 downwards.
GCCGTCTTTGACGACCGCATCCAGGTCATCGTCTCCAGCTGCGGCTTTGACTCCGTGCTCGACTACAAAGGCGGCGACCTCAAAGGCTACGTGCAGGAGCGCTACATGCTCCGCATGGCCGACTACCTCGGCCGCCCGCAGGACTGCCCCTGGGACTACTACGAACTCATCGCCAGCCTGGCTCCGCGACATGTCTTCATCAACGCCCCGCTGAAGGACAGCAACTTCCGCTGGGACAGCGTGGACCGCATCGCAGCCGCAGCTCTGCCCGTGTTCCGCCTCCACGGTGCCGAGTCGCGCCTGAAAGTCCTCCATCCCGACTCCGACCACGACTTCCCGGATGCCGAGCGGCAGGCGAGCTATGAGGTGATCGAGCGTGTGCTACGGCCTGCCGAGTGACCTTCCCTCTTTGCCAAAGGCAGGCTTTTGATCTCGACAAGGCCAGTCCCGCCGTGGAATGCTCTTGCTCTTCATCACCATGAGAGTCGCTACCAGATGGATCCTCTGCCTGCTGCTGACCACAGGTTCTGCTCTCGCTTGGATGCGGCCAATGATCACCGATCAGCAGGCGGTGAAGCATTCTGAGTTTGTTGTGGTGGCAAGATCATTCCGGGCTCAATCAAGCGCATAGAGCATCCCAAAAAACTCAGCTGGGAGCACCAATGCACCCTTGAGGTCGTCGAGTTCTTGAAGGGACATTCAGAGAAGAAACTGCTGGAGATCACCATCCATTACGGTCTCGATCCCGTGGTAGGCCAGTGTCTGAGCACGAAATGGGAGTGGGACAAGAGCCGCGGCCCGGTAGCCTTGGGTGACCCGACGGTGATTGGCATTTGGGACACAGGCGGCCTGGACATACCAATTACAGATGACGTCAGGGAACCTCATATCTGGCTGCTGACGACCAAAAACCCCGGCTACACTACGCCGGAAAGTGAGGACAGACCCGGGATTTGGGAGCCCTGTCACCTCCAGGCGATCACGCAGAAGGAGAAGCTCAAAAAGATCATCAGCCAGAAGTGATCGGTCCACAACCCTCCATCACCAAAGATGGGCAAAGGGCGGTGCCATGCCCTTCTGCACCGGCTTTGCCAGAAGATCTTCCAGCGGCACCTTCCCCGCACAGAAGTCCCAGCCGAGCCCCAGCGCCGCAATGTGGCTGGGAGAGATGTGCGCCTGCCGCAGCTCCTCCGTCCGGCTGACATCAAAACAGCCCGCGCGAACATACGCAGCCGCATCCCCCGGCGAAAACCCCGCTTTCAGCCATTGGCGGGCGGCCACTTCGGTGCCTTGGATTGCAGCGGCCATTTCAGCGAGATCGTGGGAGCTTGGGTTCATCCCGCACCTCTAGCGCAATCCTTTAACTGTTCAAATAAACAGTTGTCGATTGACGCTAAAATTTAACCTCCCCGCCACGCAGCCATGGCTCTGCCATTGCTCAAACCCCTCTCACGCCATTGATCCACCACAGCCACAAGGGCTCTAGACCACGGCATCTAGACGACTCAATCCCGCTCCGCCGCCGCCTGCTCGATCACCTGCACGAGCCGCGGGCACAACACCCCATGGGAAAACTCTGTCCCCAGCGCCCTGGCCGCTGCATTCACCGGTTGAGTGCCCAGCGCCATCGCCTCGCGGATCTGGCGCACGATCGAGGACACATCGCCATTGCGCGCGACACGGCCATGCACGGGATCATTCAGCCGCCGCGCGAGGTCTGAGCCGTGGCTTTGATCCGGCCCGATGAAGAGAAACGGAATGCCCAGCGTGAGGATGTTGTAGATCTTGCAGGGATGTACGATGCCCACAAACGGCTCCCCCATCACCACCAGATGCAGATCCGCCGATGAGAGCGAACCCGACAGCTTTTCCATGGGCTGATACGGCAGGCAGGTGATGTTCTTCAGCGCCCTTTCTTTCGCAAAGGCCTGAACTTTTTTGAACTCGCTGCCACCGCCCACAAAGAGGAAATGCAGCCTTTCTTCACTCTTCATTTCCGCCGCTGCCGCCAGCACGGCATCCAGCGGATGGCAGGGACTGTGATTGCCCGAATACATCACCACGAACTTGCCGGTGAGTCCATGCTCGGCGCGAAACGCATCCCGCGCCCGCACATCGTATTGCACCGCCTGATCGTGCGACCATGGCGCATCGGTATGGATGACCTCCTCGCGCACGCCTTTGGCCTTCAGGCGATCCGCCATGAAGCGGTCCAGCGCGATGATGCGTGAGGCCCGGCGGAAGCTACAGTTTTGGATGAACGTGAGCGTGCGCTCGACGAAGCCACCGGCTTTGAGCCAGCCCGCGGCCACGGCTTCATCGGGATTCAAATCCATCACCCACGGCACCACGGCTCCGCCTTTGAGCCTGGCCATCACCGTGCCGAGCGTGGAGATGAGCGGCGGCGAGGTGAGGCAGACGGTGACGTCCTGCCGCGGTAGCAGCAGCAAAATGCGCAACGCATTGGCCCAGAAGATGCCGAAATCCACCAGACGCCGCCACTTGGCCTTTTTGCCCAGGCCCGGCGTCCAGATGCGCCGGATATCAATGCCACGCCATGTCTCGCGCACCGGGTAGCGGATGTCCGGATTGTCGTAGCCACGCGATGCGGCCACCGCAGTCACCTGATGCCCGGCCTCCGAGAGCGCCACAGCGAGATCCGTCAGATGCTGCGCAGTGGCAACATGGTCCGGATGGAAACACTGATTGAGCAGCAGGATGCGCATGCAGCAGGTCGGATTCAGGAGGGGCCGTCAGCCAGCCCAGTGCAGGGACGAGCGCGGCTCAAAGCGATTTCGCACCCTGCTGGATCTGATCGTAAATCCACTTGTAGGTGATCTCCAGGCCGTCGCGCAGGCGGGTGCTGGGCTCCCAGTTGAACACCTGCTTGATCAGCGTGTTGTCGCTGCTGCGGCCATTGACGCCCTTTGGCGCACTCAGATTGTAGCGGCGGTTGAGCTTGATGCCGGCGATGTCTTCCGCGATGTCCACCAGCTGATTGATGCTGACCATCTCCGCACTCCCGATGTTGATGGGTTCCACGAAGTCGCTGTTCAGCAGCATCTGCGTGCCAAAGACGCAGTCGGTGATGTACATGAAGCTGCGGGTCTGATCTCCGGTGCCCCAGATTTCGATGTCGTGATCGCCGCTGATCTTGGCCAGCGCAACCTTGCGGCAGATGGCGGCGGGAGCTTTTTCGCGGCCCCCATCCCAGGTGCCCAGCGGGCCATAAACATTGTGGTAGCGCGCCACACGCGTGGCGATGCCGTAGTCCTCGCGGAAATGGCGGCACATGCGCTCAGAGAAGAGTTTTTCCCAGCCGTAGCCATCCTCTGGAAGCGCAGGATAGGCATCCGACTCCTTGAGCGCGGGGATGTCATAGTTCTTCTGCTTGTCGCCATTGTAAACGCAGGCGGAGGAGGCGTAAAAAAAGCGCTCCACCCCGGCATCCTTGGCCGCCATGCAGAGGTGGGTGTTGATCAGCACGCTCAGCATGCACAGCGCCTTGTTGTTTTCAATGAAGCCCATGCCGCCCATGTCCGCAGCGAGATTGTAGATCGTGTGCGCCCCTTTGGCCGCCACCCGGCAGTTGGCCAGGTCCGCGAGATCAAGCTGCAGATTTTCCACTTCCTCAAATTTTTGATACCACTCGCTGAACGGCTTGATGTCGATGGCACGGATGCGCGTGTGCCCTTTGCGAAGAAGATCCGCGACAAGCGCGCCGCCGATGAATCCGCCGGCGCCGCCGACGGTGATGAGATGGTCTTGTGACATGTGGTTGAATTCCTAACTGCTTGGTGAAGATGGCTTTAGCCTAACGCGCTGCATGCTCAAACGAATTTCTAGGCGGCAGGGGCTGCGAATGAAAGCTTCTGATTCAGGGAAAAAGAAAGACAAAAACGGAGCGGACCTGATTTAGATATGGGAACAGCCTTTGTAGCGTCATCCGGCGGCTGCTCTTCCCCAGTGCATCGGCGCATTGGCGCGCAAGTGCCAGCCCGCATCAGACACGGGCTGCCGTTGCCTCGACCACCTCCAGAAAACGACGGCGTGCCTGCTCCACGCCGAACTGCTCCTTGTAAAGGCGGCGGGCACTGACTCTGGCAGCAGCCTTCTCGGCAGTGGACATTCGCTGCCAGATCTGGAGCAGTCGCAGCGTGCCCTCCACGGTGTCATCCGCCATCACCCCTGCCCCATTCGCGGCCACAGCAGGCGCGGTGTTCACCTTGTCGGACAGGAGCACGGGCACAGAGCAAGCCAGCGCCTCGGCTACGACGATCCCAAAATTCTCCTGATGCGAAGGCAGCACCAGTACCTCGGCGGCGGCCAGTTCGCGCCACTTGTCCCGCCCGGCCGCGTTCCCAGCGAAGGAAACGTCCTGCTCGATTTGCAGCCCCAGCGCCCGGCATTGCTGCTCCAGCTCGCACTGATACTGCGGGCTGTGCGGCGGCCCGACCAGACGCAGATGCACTGACCTGTCCGTATCTCCAATCGCTCTCCACCTGGCAAAGGCCTCCAAAAGCATGTCACAACCTTTTTTGGGATGCAGCCTGCCTAGAAAGACAAAAATCCGCCGTCCCGCGAGGGCTGCATGGGCGGCATCAAACTCAGCCTGTAGGACGGCGGGCGAGTCCGGCGGCTCCTCAACCCCGAGAGGCACGATGAACGGCTCTCCTCGAATCCTGCCCAGCTTTGGTGCAGCCAGACGGCGCTCATCCTCAGTGGTAAAACAAACACCGGCAGCCTCTTGGAAGACCTTGCGGTTAAACGCCCACCACGTCACGAGCTTGAGCCATCGCGACTGCCGCAGGGCCCAAGGGTCCAGCATCCCGTGCGGATAAATCAGCACCGGCACGCCTGCACGTCGCGCCGCTCTAAAGGCCGCCAGCACATGGTACTGCCACAACCCATGCACCACCAAAACCGCCCCTGGTTTCAGCAGATCGCGCAACCCTGCATCCCAGTTTCGAGTCCAGCCAAACTTCGTCTTCGCCGGCCCAAGCAGCCTCACCGGACAGGGCCATTCCTTTCCCCAGCCACACGCCGGATCATCCGCACTCAGCACCACCGACTTCACCGGCTCCAGTGTCCGCGCCAGCAGCCGCACAGCCTCCGTCGTCCCCCCATGGGCGGGATCGATGGAGTGGATGGCGTGGAGGATCGACAAACTCATTTCACAAAGTCTTGGCCCGGCTGAGGTGTCTTCAGCACAAGATCATAGACCTCGCACATCTGGGCGCAAAAGCGGGTCGTTGAGAACTCTTTGGCTCGCAGACGGCCCTCGACGGACTTCTGCTCTCGCCAAGCCTCCCCCTGATTCAGGCAGTCAGCGATGACTCCAGCGGCTTGCTCCACGTTCTCGGGGTCGATATACTCGACAGCTTCCCCGCCGACTTCCGTCAGAGGCGCACGGTTGGAAGCAAAGACCGGACAACCCCGGGCCATGGCCTCCAGCACCGGCCAGCCAAAGCCTTCTTCCAGCGAGGGAAAGATCAGCGCCTGCGCCCGATCATAAGCAGCCGTAATCCAGGATGTCGGAGGTCGGGGAACCCAGCAAACGCGGTCTTCAATCTTCAGCGACGCAGCGAGAGCAAGCTCGATGGGCGTGGCGGGCGCCCCCATCATGACCAGAGCAGGAACGTTCTCCGTGCTCATGCGCCGTCTCAGCGCGGCATAAATACACAGCACCCCATTCCGGTTTTTGTACCAGAGCCCGTTCCCGACGTGCAGCAAAAACGAAGCCGGCAGCGCACTGGTAACCCCAGCATGACCATGTTCCTCAAAAGCTGGATCAAGGGGATTGAGCACGACATGAAAGCGATGATCATGCCCCACAAGACGCTCACAGTCCTGGCGCGTTTTTTCAGAAACACAAACAATGGTGGAGGGAAACCTGAGCGCCCAAAAAATGTACCGCTGGAACCCCCCGCGCCACCAGCCCGCCCGGGGGATACCAGAGATATCGCCGATGGCGGCGCGCACGGCGATCAGATCGTGCACCGTCACGATCACACGAAAGCCTTTCATCCAGGGAATCAGCGGACCCATCCCCTGATCGGTGACGTGGATCAGACATTCCCCGCCCTGCCGAGACTGAAATACCGCATGCAGCCGGAGGCTAAGCGGAAAGAGAACATATTTGTCCACGTAACCGAGCTGCTTGCGCCAGCGCTCGGGCAGCCATCTCAGCCCGCCCAGCACCACCGGGGGCTCCATGCGCTCGACGACGCCCGAGAAGGTTGGTCTGACCGCAGCCTCCACGAGATCCGCGTATCTTTGCATGCTCTGCAGCCGGTCCGGCGCGTAGGTCCCGGTGATCAGCAGATGCCGTTCTTTGTCCTGCCTCCCTGCGCTCCGGCAGTGGAACTCCGCCATCGCCTCTCGTGCTGCCGCCACGAATCTGGCGCTTCCTTCTTTCAGCGTGTGGTCTTTGACGCTGTCCCGCGCTGCCACGCTGGTGCGGGCCAACTCCGTCGCAGGCAGCTCCGCGAGGTGGCGCAGGGCAGCCTCGATCTCCCCAGCCTCTGAACTTCTCAGCAGCCAGCCATTGACCTCATGAGTGACAAGCTCAAGCGCCGCCCCTGCATCCATTGTGGTGATCACCGGAACGCCTGCAGCCAAAGCCTCTGGAACCACCATCGCCCAGCCGTCATGACGCGTAGGAAGGCACAGTGCATCCGCCTTGGAATAAAATATCGGAAGTTCATGCCATTCACGGAAGCCTTCCCAGGTTACCTGAGCTGCCACAGGTGCGAGAATCCGACGCATCTGCTGCTCCAGAGGCCCGGCGCCCAGGATGATCAGGCGCAGATTGGGATGATCCCCCGCCGCTGCCAGAAACCCCTCTGCCAGCCCGACTACTCCTTTGCGAGAATTTAGCAGCCCGGAATAGAGCACCACCCGTTCCGGAGCATGCGCCACGCGCGGCTGATCGCGAAACCGGCTCAGGTTCGAGAAATAGGGCAGATTCACATAAGTCTTGTCAACGCCCCAGTCATTCATGTAGCCCACCACTCCGGCACGGCCAATGGCCCAGATCGGAGCGGCGCTTTGCGAAATCGGATACAGCAGGAGCAACCTGGCGAGCCGTCCGAACCAGCCCAGACGAAGGAAGCCCGGTCGCTCTCCCCAGAACACCCACGGGCGCGCACTGAGGTGCCGCATGTGCAGGGCAGCCAGCGCAAACCAGTGCGTATAATAATTGCAAACGGTCAGCGCCGCAACCAGCACCCACTTGAATGCCAGCCCGATAACCTCCGGGTGACCTTCCAGCACCAGATGCTCATGCTTCAGCGTTACCCTGCCCCACGGATGCTGCCCATGCTGACGCCGCAAGTAGATCACCCTCAGCCGAACCTCGCCCTTGGCGGCGATCTCATTAAAAAACTCCACCTGATACGGGGATGTGAGATAGGTGACGACACAGACGCTAAAGCGCTGCTCACCCGGCTGACCAACCTGAGACTCACGCGAAGCAGATTCAGTCATGCGAAAAAGAGAAAATGAAAGCAGCCGCACCAGCCACCCTCTGCGGTGCACGCCGCAGCAGCAGCCACGACCATACAGTGGCCGCGTGCACAGGCGCACGCAAAGGAAGATACCTGCGCAAGGCCCCGGGCAGCGCCCCCAGCGAACGCAGGATCACACGCCATTCCCCATGCAGCGCCAGGCGCAGCAGACGGCGCAGAACGCTGCCAAAGGCCTGCGGCAGCACTGTCATCGGATAACGCAGCAGCGGAAACACCACCGTATTGATCATCATCGCCACCTGGACTTCCTCTGTTTCGCGGGTGGGAACAGGATGATCGTGAAACACACGCAATGCGCCCGATTGCAGACAACGTCCGCCCAATTCGTGCAGCTGAATGCTCACATCCACCTCTTCAAGATTGTAAGCCAACGGCAGCGGCAGATACCCTTGAGTGCGCAAAAACCAATCCCGGTTCATCACATGCCCGCAGCCGATGTACATTGCGTGCAGCCACAAGCCCTGGGGATCAGGCGGGTTATCGACCGGCAGAATGGTGGCGGCAAAAACCGCTGTTTCCGGAAATCGATCGATCACCCGCCAGACTCGCGCGAAAAAATCCAGGTCTACCGGAAATGAATCGTCATCAAAATGAGCCACCCAAGTATTACGCGCCTCGTTCATCAGCCGGTTGCGTGCTCCGCCGGGCCCGAGGAGCACGTTTGAGTGCAGCAGTTTCACCTGGGGAAACTCTTCCTCCACCAGTCTTCGCAGACCCGAATCATTGCCGTCCAGATGCACCAAAATTTCCGCTGGCCGTGGCACACAAGCCTCCAGCCGCGACAATGTCAACCGTAGCTGGTCCAACCGCCGGCACGCCGGAACCGCCACGCTTATGGGGATCCTGGACACGGCCATCCTCCCCCCGTAGTTTCAGTATGGTTTCGCATTCAGCAACGGCTGCACCTTTTCAAACTCATGCAGGGCCATGCCCACCACCTGATCCATGTTATAATAGCGATAGGTCGCCAGTCTCCCGATGAAACTCACCCCCGCCGTCGTCGCCGCAAGTTCTGCATACTGAGCATACAGCCGGCTGTTCTCCGCCGTCGGCACAGGATAGTAGGGCTCCTTCCCCGACCGGTAATCGTCCGGGTATTCATAAACAATGGATGTGTTCTCACAGCGTTGTCGCGTGGCATGCTTGATCTCCACGATTCGGGTGTAATCATGCTCGTTCGGATAATTGACCTGCATCGCAGGCTGCCAGAATCCCTGCTTGCCTGCAATGCCTGACCGTGATGCCAGTTCATCACCTTCAAACGACTTCGTCTCGAATCGCAACGAGCGATAAGGCAGCGCGCCAAACCGGCAGTCAAAATACTCATCCACCGGCCCGGTGTACACCATGTGGCGAAACTTTACGTGCAGCAGCAGCTCCCGGTAATCCGTTCGAAGCATGATCTGCACACCAGGGCTCGCCTCAACCATGTTTTGGAACAGGCGGTGATATCCTGCTGCCGGCAGCGCCTGGAAAGTTTCCTGGAGGTAGCGGTTGTCGCGGTTCGTACGAATAGGGATGCGGCCGCAGACACTCGCATCCAGTTCGCGCGGATGCTTCTTCCACTGCTTGAGAGTGTATCCCCTGAAAAACTTCTCGTACAACTCCCACCCTACCTGGGAAACAATCACCTCTTCCGAGTTTTGTGGTTTGGGAATCGGCACTCGTTTGTTCTCCAGATACTCCTTGAACTCCTCCTCCGTCGCCGGCTTGCCGATCAGCTCCTCAAAGGTGTTAAGGTTGATGGGAAAGTGCCAGTAGCGTCCCTCCGCAAACGACCGGATTTCGTAGCTCGTCGGCAGCCACTCCGTAAACTGCGAGAGATAGTCCACCACCTTCGTGCTGTTGGAACGGAAGTAGTGCGGGCCGTAGACATGCGTTAGCACCCCGGCATCATTGTAGGCGTCATGGGCATTGCCTCCAATGTGCGCCCGCTTGTCCACCACCAGACAGCGCAGCCCCAGCACGTTGGAAAGCCGCTCGGCCATCACAAGTCCAGCAAAGCCAGCACCGACAATCAGAACATCCGGATTCATAGGGCGATCAAGGCACAGAGATTTTCCGAAAATGCACCACCACCAGCCGAGCACGGTCGATGGGTTCGGCCTTGTCGCCCGTGCCTGGATGGTGCTTCAGGTAACTCGCAGAAGCCATGGCCATCGGCACCACCTCGCCCCTCACGAACCCGGCCGCCTGCATCTGGCTCTCAACCCATGGCATGACAGTTGAATAGCTCACACTCGAACTGTCATGAATATAGACAGCTTCGGTTTTTCGCATGAGCTTGTCCTTGACCACCCTCATCGCATCTGCGGTCAAGCTTGAATAAAAGGGCAGCATTTTCATCTCTGCAACACGGTCAGGAGAGTGGCTCGCGACATTCATACCTACCGGGTCTTTACAATAAAATGCCACCACATTCGAATTGGACAAAATCACGCCATCCGGTTGTTGTCTTTCAATGTCGGCCACAGCTTGTCCAGTCGGGACCAGCCAGCGGTAGGTGAGCCAGCCCTCACGACGAACGAGATTGATAAGGCTTCCGGTCAACATGAGCCCCGCCGCAGCCAAAAACACCGTCTTAACCCTTTGCTGCCCACGATGGCTGCTGCGTGAGATGGACGCCAGCGCAGCACCCGTCATCAAGGCCAAAAAAGGCGTAAAAATCAAAAGGCGCTTGGTCCAGATAACGTTTTTAACCACCAACACTCCCAAAATGACCACCACCACGACAGTCAGAAACTGGGTCACTCGACGGGTTTGGACAGCCATCATTGCGACGGATAGTGCCGACACGACCACAGGAAGCGAAACCCACCAGTCATACGGCGTCGAGACTTCACCGGCCACGATGGCATAAAGAGAAGCCGCTGTAAGCGGGAATGAAAAGACCGAGCCCGAGAGGCCAAGCTGGCGGAAAAACACCGGCAACCAGGGTAGATAGCACACGCCAATGACCGCCCAGGCAGCAATGGTCCACAACCAGGGACCTTTCTTCAGCCCCATGGCCATTAACAAGGCTGCCCCCTGCCCCAGAAACACCACTGGCGCGCTGTAATTGCAGTACCACATCGCCGCTCCCGAAAAAACATACCCAGCAAAGGCCGGCCCATGAAATCGAAAGGGTTCCCTGGATCGATCATGGGGCAGATTCAGAGCACACAGCAGGCCGTATAAATTCCACACCGTCAGACCTGCAAACATTGAATACCAGCGTATGGCAGCAGGAAACATCCAATGGTAAGGCATCCACACCGCCACCGCCAGGACTATCCAACCAGCCCGCTCCCCGCCCCAGCGCATGCCACATTTAAACAGCCCCCACAGGGCGCCCAGCCAGCAGAGGATCGAAAGCAGGCGCAGTTTGAAAGGTTCAAAACCCGCCCACAGCTGCCAGTAATGCAGCGTCAGATCATACAGCGGCGGGTCCTCATGGACATTGGCAGACATCAGTTTCAACAGTTTCGGTAGCGGTTCCTTGGCTAGAAAAAAACCGTTGGTCTCATCATCCCAGACTGTTGTGTTCCCGGCATTCCAGCACAGCAGCGCCAGTCCGGCGAAGGTAATGAGTTGCAGCCAGCGGTTGGAGTATGGATTCTTCATTCAACGCAGGAGATCACGCAACTGGCGCACCATTTCGACGGCACGCGTGGCGAATTTGCCCAGAGGGACGGAAGGCTCGCCGCCATAGCGCTCCCGGAAGCGGATTGGCACCAGCCCCTCCATAATACCGGGCTGGTGCCGCAGGAGGACAGTCAAGCCGACATTCGCCAGGAAGAACTGCGCATGGATGCGGTTGATCGTGTCGGCGCACGCCGCCGTCCGCATGAGCCGGTAGGGCACGTTCGCGTCCGCGCAGTTCACACGAGTGAATACCAGAAGTGTCAGCCGCAGCACCATGCTGGCTATCACTCTCCGCCAACCATCGTCACGGCGCTTGCGCACCCCGTAAATCACATCAAATTTATTCCTATCCCGCCAGAATCTAAAGAAATATTGCGGATCGCATTGGCCATCTGAATCAAGCTGGAAAATAAACGGAATCCCCCGCTCAATCGCCAGTCGATAGCCCTGCAGGCAGCTCTGGCCGTGTCCACGGTTTTCACGGTCCACAATTTCCAACCGCTCGCCAAATTTTCCCCGCAACTGCAGCAGAATGTCACCCGTCCCGTCCGTCGAACCATCGTTGATGGCGAGGAAGACAAACTTTCCTGTCCAATTCTCGATCTCGGTAAACCATTCGTTCACGACCTTGCGAACAGACGCTGATTCATTATACACTGGCATCACCACCAAAAGCTCAGGAGGATCACTGCTCATGCTGGAATTGATCGGACTGAATTTCGTTGTTGGGAAGGCATGTTGGAAATGGTCAAATGATGAGACATGTCACAAAAACTAGCTGTGCAGCCTTGGGACACGGGAGCCACGCCCACGAAGAACCTGCCGCTGAGGTAGCGGATCCGGAACCGACCGTGCCCGCCGCACCAGTGTCTCAAGATTGGGAATCATGCAAAAGCCCCAGGCAGCGCAGGCAAACACATTGGCGGTGTGGTTGAGAATAAAGCTTCCCGTCAAAAGGAGCAATTCGTAGCAGAAAAATCCTAGCGCCAAGGAGCGAAACATGGAAGGCGGAGAACGCCGAAACGCCAGCCAGCACTGCCAGACCATTGCTGTGCGAAAAACGTACCAGACCAGAAAGCCTGGCCAGCCCAATTCAGCCAAAACCTGGCCGGTTTCAGCATCATAGACGGGACAGCGCTTTTTTGGCGGGTCGATCTTCAATGCACTGCGCATAGCTCCGGAAGCCGGATGGGACATGCCAATGCCAAAGCCCATCAAATCCACCTCTTTAGCCGCCTCCAGTACTGAATTGACCGGATACATGATTCGCCCAAGCGTGGTATCATCGGAATAGGTGCGTCGTGTCTCGAAAGCTTTCAATGCCTTGCTAAAGAATACATTCACCCCGATCATGATCAGGACCGCGCCGAGCAGAAGGTAGGGGAGGGTACTGCGGCTCTTGCTCATTTTGGAGACAGTGGAAGTGGCTCCCACCACAGCCCCCACGATGAGCATGCTGTACACGGCACCACGCGAACCCGCCATCAGTCCATTGGCCACCAGCAGGGGCAAATTGCCCAACAGCAGAATCCAGCGGCGCTTGTCATCGATGCCTGTCAGCAAGCCCAAGGACAAAATGAAAAAGAACTGCACAAACACAGCATGGCCGGAAATATAGGAGAAGGTCCCCGTGATACGAGCCGTTGCCTCCTGCCCTGCTCCAAAGGTGGCCACTTGCATTTCCACATAATCAGTAGCCGCATACACATTGAGCCAGGACCCCGGTCCAGCCACAAACTGCGCCGCCCCCAGCAGGCAGATGGGAATGGCAAACAGGGAGTAACGGAACAGCATTGTGGTCATTTCCGCCTCATTGCGGAAAAGCAGCGGCAGCATGAAGCCCAGGGGGATGTACCAGAGGTAGATTTTGAGACCATATCCGGCCAGCACAATGGAACCAATGTTCGGATTCAATGCCCCAAACATCACCAGAGTGATACAGACGATGGAGATCAGCGTAACCGGCCCGTTTACCCGCCAGGCCCGAATGTCGGGATCGGGAAACATGAAAAACTTGATGTAGGCCCCGAACAGAATGATGTCCTTGAAGAAATAAACCAGTTCCGAAGCCTGAGGTAAAATCCATTTGCGAATGGCCCCTTCGAACAGCGCCACGATCAAAGCGGCATAGACCGCCCTACGCCAGTTCATCATGGCCAGAAGGACGATGACTGCCGTGCCAAAAGCACCCAGCATCATCATTTGTTGAACAGTCAGCTTCATGTCAAAAGGAGTTAACGCATATGAACCACATTGAGTTCATCCTGCAATTTGTCATTGCCTGCAAATTTCAGGTGAAAAACAGCACCTTTCGCGAGCAGGGGTTAACTGGTTGCTGACGTTATTAGGGCTAGGAGATCCTCCCGGTAACGCCGCCATGAATGTTTCTGGCTCCACACCTGAGCCATTTGTCTCATGCGTTTCAGGCAATCCGCATCTCCCACCAACTGTCTTAAGCGGTCATGGATGGCGGTGGCGTTGCGAATGGGAACGAGAAAAGCCTCCTTGCCATCCTGGATCAAACCCGCCAGACCTGAATGCGGTGTGGTGATGACCGTCATGCCACAGGTCATGGCCTCCAGCAGCACCAGCGCCAGTCCCTCATAGAGGGTCGGCAGCACCAGAACATCATGCTGCCGCATTTCCGCCAGTACCTCCTCGTTACTGAGACCGGACCGGTGCCGATTGGCCGAGAGAAAACGATCGAGCGCCGCACAGGGTTCAACGCTGGTGCGCGAGCCAATCACGGTCAGCGTGGCCACCTCCTCCAGTCCAGTCATCCCTTCAGCCAGATAAGCCAGGCCCTTTCCCTGATTCAAACTGCCCACGTAAAGAACGCGAAGGACCGAATGCGGCTGCGCCACGGGCGAAGGGAGATCGGAGATCGGAACTGGAAACTCCGGACAGCCATAGGGGACTACGTGGACCTTGGCTTTAAAAGGAGGAGCCAGGTTGAGGCTGTCACGCACCAGATCACTTGGGACAATCACCCAATCCGCCAGTTGCAGTTCGCGATCCCGCCGCCGCATGGACTCACTATTCTCATCCATCACCGGCAGCGTCACGGCCCACTCAGGCTGGTGTTTAGTTTCCGATGCGACGATATCACGGGTGAAGCGCCAGTAAGGGGTAGGCAGTTCGTAAATTGTGCGGATACCACGCTGCCGTGCCGCCAAAAAGGTCTGCTCTGCCGTGTCCATGTAGGCATGCACCGTACTCAACCCGCTTCTTCTTTCGACAGCCCGACTGACGGCTAAATCGAAACGCCGCACGGCCTGGTCCAAGGTCCCGTACCGCTTCCCCACAGGACTGCTTCTTAATCGGGCAGAACTCCGGCAGGCAAGTCGCAGCAATTCGGGGAACGGATGCGCACGCAGCATCGGGCGGACCTCATTCGGAAACAGACGCCTATTCCAAACTCCCTTTTTCCAGCCCAGTCCCACACTCAACCTCCGCAGCCAGCATGGAATCACAAGGGAAGTATGGAACTCAGCCAGCATACCAGCTTCCGCATAAGCCTGGGCGGCGGCATAACTGTTCAAATTCCCGGTAAGATGAGAGATTAAAACCTGCACGAAATTGATAATGTAGCTTCGCGGCCATGCTCTTCATGGAAGCGCCCCCTCTATTTTCAGAGGGAATCTGCCGCTTTAGGTCTGATAAACAGCCACTTTTGCCAAGGGTAACGCGGCTCACCTACTGCCAAGGTAAGTTCAGAAGGGTTTAAAAATGACAAATCCATACCCGTTCTTTTGCTTCGATCACCCGGGTCAAATGAAATTTCGTCCACCTCGTGCGTGTCCCGAAAACGCTCGATTAGCTTACCGTGTTTCTCCCAGGGGAAAGCGTCGTGTGATTCAATGATCATTGTCGCAGTTTTCAAATTCGGAATACTCTCCGGATGAAACAAAATAAACTCGTACCCTTCACAATCGCTGATGATGAGCGAATTGGGAAGCAAATGAGATGACATCCACTTTGGAGAGCAATAACCCAGCGCTTCCACGTTGTGAACGTTGTTCATCTGAGCAAAATCGCGCGTTGCCTTCTGCGCCCATGGGTCCGTATCAAATGCAATCACTCGGGTCGGCGGAAACCATTGTGCCAGACCAACCGCATAAAATCCAAACTTAGAACCAATATCAAGAATCATCGAAAACTGGCGCGATTTCAGCAAAATGAACCAGGGCGCAATTTCCTGCTCGTAAGTTCCAAGCAAGAAGGGGCCCATCTGTTCGCTACGAAGAAAGTTCGGCAAAACCATGTCAGGAAAAAGCCCTTGCACACATCGATTGCCAAAAGCTTTAAGCAACTTATCATTGACCTCCGGCATACCCCATTCACGAAGTCGTGCATGGCTTAAGCGCCTTGATCGCACTGACCAAAAAAGCACCTGGATTCGCTCCGGAACAAACCAGTTGAATAGCGTTTTCAACCACCCACGAATCGCTGCGGTGTTAATTTTTATGTTGGTCACTTCCCGATATATTTAAAGTTTTGGCACTTCGATAAACTGGGAGAATAAACGCAGAGAATATTAATGTTTAAATCGCCAGCCATCCAGTAGCAGACAGTCTAGAAGACTTCAAATCTGGTAAATCCACGTGGCTCACTTCCACACAAAAATATTTTCACCGACCCATTTTTCGTTGGGCAAACTATTAATTGAATTATAAAAAACGCGACTGCAACCCACTTTATAGCAGTCATGTAGTTCTATGACGATTGCTCCAACTTTGTGAATCCACGCTTCGCTCGATTCAAACACCTCTTTTTCCGCACCTTCAATATCCACCTTGAGGAGATCAATCTGACCGGTGACGAAGTGTTTCAATAATGAAGGCATTGAGATAGCAGGCACAGCGCCTTGATTGCCATGATCCTCGGCTCGTTCGTTCACCTGCATCCCCCAGGCACCGATACCCGGGTCAACCAAGTTGATTTCACCATCATTTTTCCAGACTGCCGCTTGAATCAATGTGACGCCTGGCAAGCCAGCCAGTTGCCGCTGCAACAAAGCATAATTAGCCGGGTCTGGTTCGACAGCCACGATTTGCGCAGCTGGGAATTGGATATGGAAAAAGAGGGAGGCGAGCCCAGTGTTGGCACCAAGATCCAATATGGTTTTCGGCTGGAGTTCAAAGGGCAAATCGTATTCCCGATTGATGAAGATTTTCTTGTATACTTCGAGATCTGAACTGCCGGCGCGCAATGCGATAGGGCTTTGCAATCCTGAAACATCGATAAAAATCTCAAATTGCTGTTTTAGCACTCGAATGCGGAACCAAGCTATCAACCCTCGTACTACTCCAAGAGACAAGACATGGATATAACACTCTCGAATCCGAAGATCAACCCAGCAGGCAAAGCGGCGTAAATGGTTATTTGAAGGCATTTAGTGAGTGATGTATAATTTCAATGAATTTAATCTCAAAAGAGGTGCTGTACTTTTTCACAGACGAAGGCTTATGACAATTCGACAGGAATTATTTCGATAATACTAGAAATCACTTGAGACGAAACCGGGGCATCAGCAGAGCGCACAGAAAAGATGCCGTCATCTCGCATAGTCCTTCGTAACCGAAGTCAGAAGTTGCCAGCGCGTATTGAGTTTAGGCCTGAGTCGCCGGGCCAATGGCGTAAGACAGATAACTGCAAGCGCAACCACCTCCATGCTATGACGCAACATCAGAAGCAGTTTGGCGGGCACCAGCCAATGCACACGCCCATGTTTGCAAAGGAGGCGCCATCGATTGCGATGAAAGCGCAGGACACGCTGACCTGTACTTTGCGGGCTACCGCCGCCAGGATGAAAGCACAGGATCTCAGGTGTGATCCTTGTATTCCAGCCATGCTCCAGCAGTGACCAACTAAAATCCATGTCCCCATCCAAAAAATCAAAGCCCTCGTCGAACCCACCCACCTGAAGGAACGCTGACCGGCGGACCGCCATGCAACAGGAATGGATGCACAGACGCCTGCCTGCAGGCAACATCCGCCGCCCGATAAAAGCTGGCAGGCGGCTAAAAAAAGCTGGACCGATCAGGAACTCAAGCAATGTGGGCGTGGGTTCACCCGAAGGCCGCAGGAGCTGTGAATCGTCTGTCTGGGTGAAACCCAAAGCACCGAGTTTTTGGTCCACGTCGAACTGACGCCGCACCTCCTGTGCGAACGCAGTGAGCGGGCGTGCATCACAGTCGAGCAGGATGACAACATCCACCTCCATCAATGCCATTCCCACATTCACGCTGCGAACGTACCCGAGATTTTGAGAATTACAATGAATGGTGACCCGCTTATCCTTTTCCCACATGGAAGGAGCATCCGAAGCATCATCAACCACAGTGATCTGAGCCAGTTCAGAATCATTCGGACAAAGCTCGATCACAGCTTCAAGCGTGGCCAGAGTTGTTTGCCAAGCTCGGTAGTTCGTAACAAGGACGCCTAATGTCATAATATTAACTTCGATCCTTCATGTTTCCACCTACAACAGCAGCCAATGCCCCGGTCTAGAGGCAAGCGATTGGCAGACCAAGCATTCGGGATGCACAGACTGTTTAACAGCAACCTGCTTACCACTAGACAGAGCGTAGCCATACAAACATAGAATCGGTCCGGCATTCACGGCATAAACCGACTTCGTGAAGGAAACATGCGCTCACGAAAACGAATAACTGGCATTTCGACACATTTAGAACAGAAAATTCCGAGAGTGAGAGAGCCGCAAATGTAGGCTGTAAGATATGCCATCCACCAAAAGAAATTTTTTGGCAATTGATTAAAATAATTCGAAGCCCCAATTTCTACTACCATATGCCAAAGATAGATCGAATAAGAATGGGAGCCTATGTAAGCTATGGCCTTAACACCTGTGCGCGTCGAATTTTTTGAATTCGCGGCCACCAAAACCAAGCAAGCACTTCCAATATAGGCAAGTGTATAACCCCACGTGTAGATGAAGGGCGAAGACTCAAGGTCAGCTATAAACGGCAGTGACAACAGCGCAGTTCCTACTCCCACCAAAAAAATCTTGTGTCTTGCGATGCGTTCAACAACTCTCAACTTGTACTGGCACAAATACGCCAAATAAACACCAATCCCCAGGCTGTCCATCCGCAGATGGGTCGGGAATGTGTGCGTCATATACTCAAAAGCATGCTGATTAGCATTTGAAATACGAAGATACAGGCAAGCCGCTGCCACAAATGCCAGCACCCCGGGTAGAAACCGAAACGGTCGATCTCGATACATTCGAGTCATCCAGAAAATTCCCACCGCGGACAAGAGGTAGAAATGCTCTTCAACCGCCAGCGTCCATGTTTGCCGCCAGATGCCCGGCCAATAGTTTTGAAAAAACAAAAGTTCCGCTCCGATTTTATCCCATTCCAAACTCTGATGCCGAATGACTCGGAGGCAGATAATAAAAACCATCAAAGCCCAAAATGGAGGGTAGATCTTCAGGGCTCGACGAAGAAGGAATCGCCCGATTTGAATTCGCCCCCAAACGTTATACTCTTTAAAAAGAAGGCCTGATATCAAAAAGCCGCTCAAAACAAAAAATAGATCGACGCCGACCCACCCCCCTCTATGCCAAAATTCAACTATCGTTAGCACGAGGTCTGACTGCGTTGGAAATATATCGATATGCCGACCGAGAACGAGAATCACGGCAAAGGCTCGAAGAATATCGAGGTAATAATTACGATTCACACAGCCTGTTCATAAAGAAGTTTTTTTAATTATTACTTGTTCGGCATTGAGCCAGCACCGTCGGAGAGTTTTGTCGAAGAGCCGACGAAAACACAGCGATGTATTTCTGGGCAACCTGGAAAGGTATGTGTTGGGCGAGATGAGCGCGAGCAATTTCAGGATTTGTGATCTGACCCGGGAAGTCATTGAGCAAATGCAGCAGTTCCGAAGCTAGAGCTTTGACATCACCATTTGGAAAGTTAGTTCCACATTGACCTATCGCTTCCGGCAGTCCGCCCCCCGACGAGCCGATCACAGTGCAACCACTGGCAATGCCCTCAAGTGCCACTACACCGAAAGGCTCGTTCCAACGCGAAGGGACCACCATGATGCGGTGTTCATTGAGCAATTGCACCAATTTCTCTCCCGACTGAGCCCCCAAAAAAGTGATTTGGTCGCCCACTCGGCATTGGACAGCCAGTTCTTCCAAGGGCTTACGCTCTGGACCGGAACCGATGATCGTGAGGCTTGGGCGCACGCCTTGTTCGCCCAGAAGAGCAAGCGCCCGGATGAGCAGATCCGCTCCCTTGTCAGAGACAAGGCGACCGAGAAAAACCAAGTCCCGCGTTTTGGGTATGTTCTCCAGGCGGCGAAATTGCCGGCTGTCATACGGATTGGGAATGACCACACCCTTCACACCGAGAAATTGATCCACCGCATGGCTCACTGAAATGTTAACGGCGGCAAAACGGCAGAGCCACTTTTTAAGCCGGTTGAGCATGGTCACCGGCCTGCCAAAGTCCTCATACCAGCCATGGTGGGTTGCCACCCAGGCGGGACGCCGCCAACCGCAAAGCAGCCAGGGCAAAAAACCCCAGAGACTCACGTTAGCATGCACAAACACGTCACATCCTCTTACGGCATTGACGACTTCAACAATGCCTGCACGGCGCAGCACCTTGAACGGGAAAACGTCCGGCTCAGTATTCACTGCATTCGTGACCACCGTCACCGCATGCCCCAGACGGCTCCACTCCGCTGCCAGCACTTGCACCACCGTTTCCAGCCCCCCGAGCATCGGATGGAATGCCGGCGAATAAATCACCATTTTCACCGTAAAGAAGCCTCCGGAATTCCATCGAGCAGGCCACGGTACACTGCTTTGATCTGGTCTCGATAACGCCGAGGTGTAAACTGCGCGGCAAACAAACTGGCCTCAAGACCGTCCTTACCTGCACGTTCACGATCCTCTGCATACCAGTTCAGGCGTTCCGTGATCGCGCCACTGTCGAGCGCAGGCACCCGCCAGGCGGGATCCGGCACGGGCAGCCCGCAGTGCGTAGTGACGATCACCGGAAGCCCGCAGGCCATGGCCTCCATGGCCACCAAACCAAAAGAGTCTCCGAGCGAAGGCATGACAAGCACGTCTTGAGTATTGAAGAAGTCACGCAGTTGTGGCCGGCTCATGTAAGGCAGGCGCTTGGGCGGCACCGGACAGCGCTGAAGCAGGGGCAACATCACCGCATCCACGTGCCCCACCAAGGTTAAAGAGATGGAACCCTTCAATGGCGCAGCAGCGGTAAGCAAATAGGGCAGCCCCTTGGCGAGGCTGCCGCAGCCGACAGCTGCCACTTGAAGAGGCTGATCCATGCTCCTTTTTCGCGGCAACGGTTTCCAGAATTCGGTATCCACCCACAGGGGCGCGGTTTGACACTTTTCCGCAGGTACGCCTAGGCGCACCCAGTGTTCCCGTTGCAGTTCGGAACAAAACAGGATCACGTCAGCCAATGCTCGTTCCTGCTCCTTGTGAGCGGTCATTGCGGCAGAGTCACTTGGCGGAGGAATCGACAAATCAAATTCAGCGGCAGCCCGCTGCACGGCAGCATCCAGAAAAGGCGCAGGAATGCCGTGACTGTCCAGCATGCAGCGCATGCCAAGCTCCTTGGCCGCACGAAAATACCCGAGTGCGCAAGTCTCCGCCGCCACAGCAATGCGGGCATTGCTGTGACGCAAGCGCCGCGCCGCCTGTCGCTCAAAAGCCTGGAGGTAAGGCAGCGGATCAGCACGGCGGCGTTTGAACACTTTCTGCATCATCTGCCGCGCCATTTGGGGCAGCGGTAATTCATGAACCTTGCCCGGTGGCAGCGCCTTACTACCCAGGGGGAAAGCAGAAGGCAGGTAGGCAAAGCGGGAAAGAAAATGCCCCCACTTGCCCGGTGCATCAAAGACCGAGCATTGGAGACCAGAGAGGCACCCCAGTTCCTCCGCTGCAATGGCCATCTGGAATATTTCGTGTACACCGATGTAGGCAAGCTCGACCCCACCGGAAGGATCGGATGCCAATGGAATGCTCATACCCCTCCTCCCACAAGTCGATGGCCATCCAGCAAGCCACCATAGACTTCAGCAGTGGCCGCAAGGCTGTGGGGTAGATACCACGCCTGCACATTGAGGCGGATCTGCTCAAAATAGGCGGCAGCATCGGCAGGCAGCGAGTGCCGGAGTGCGTGAAAGGTTTTGCCTTCAATCAGACCGTCCGGTAGCACATCCGAGTTTGTTTGAATCAAAGGCACTACTCCATGAGCGGCAAAAGCCGCAAACACGCCCGACTTTCCCAGCAACAGCGGGCCATGAAACACATAGCCGAAGGCTGAGTCCGCCAGAATCGCCGAAACCTCCTCTGCTGCCAGAAAGCCGGGCTGCACTACTTGAAAACTCAATCCGGGCGGCACCTCCACAGGACGTCCAATCATTGTCACTGTCGAGGCTGTGACGATGCCCGCAGCAGCCGCTAGTTCCAGCCAAAATCTGGCAGTAGGTGCCTGTTCGCCAAAATTGGAATTGAACACCACGATTCGGCGTACTCGCTGCACCCATGAGGCTCCACTGCTAACCTCACCAAAATTGGAATACACCGGCTGAACGACCAATTTCCGGCGCTTCATTCCTGGCAGGGTTTCCAACACACGGGCATTCACCTCACAATTGGTCATCTCCCTGTCGGACAGCGCTCTCAAACAGAGGGCCACGTAGAGTTGTAACGGGCGCAGCCAAAAGGAGCTCGTGGACACCGGCCCCGCAGCCGCCACCTCATGAAACATCGTGATCAGCGGCACCTGCGGAAAACGCCTTCGAAAGGACCGCAGCGTGCGCACCAGCCATAGTGGAGCCCCCCGCCGGGCATAGCCGTAACCCGAATACTGAAGTACAACGCCCGAGAGCGGTTGTCCAACCAAGTCCGTCCAGTCTTCACAGACAGAACGCATCATTCGCCGAGCCCCTCCGCTCTCCGGCTGCTGAGAGCCGGACCAATGCTCGTCGGCCACCAGAAAGCTTGATACCAAGCCCGGGCGGCGCTGCCATTCAGCAGCGAGCAAGCGCGCATAATCCCCCACTCCGCAGGCAGTGGGAAAAAATCGTGGGACGATTTGGACCACATGGCGCGTTGCATTCATTGGCTCGACGCCGTCCAAGCAAAGAATTTTTTTCACCACTCGGCCAGCGCGGCCCCACCCCATTCATTTTTTGTGAGCATGCCAGTCGTTGGCGTCGATCTGCTCGCAGCAAAACCCCAATCCCCGCAAGATTTGTTGAGATGCATCCATGGGTATTCCCAATGCCAACTGCCGGGGTTCGTTCACTTCAAAAAAGACATTTCGCACCATTGGTCGCGAGAGCAATTCCTTAGCTCCTTCCATCACCCAAGAATCAGCGCCTTCGCAGTCGATTTTAACCGTGATCGGACCATCCGTTTCATTGAACATTGGATCAAGACGCCGCACTGGCACTTCAATAATTGCCTTGGATTCAGCCGATGCAATGCCGCCCCATCCCGACTGCTCTGACTGGCCAGTTTCGAAGGCGATCACGCCATCGGTCCTTCCAAGAGCATGAGCATGCAGACGAATGAGGTCCTGCATTTCATTTATCTCAATGTTCTTTCGCAGGCGGTCCACATTTGCCGGAAGTGCTTCGAATGCCTCCGCGTGATTGGCCCTGTTTAAGCCGCACCAAAGCAGGGAAAAATACCCGGCATTGGCCCCCACATCGACCAAGCAGCCTCCCGCTCTCGCCAGCTTAGCCATGCGTTTGGTTACAGGCCATTCGTAGATTCCCGTGTAAGCAATTGGCTGATGGCCGCAATCCTTTGGAAGAAGATTCATTGTCACTTCCGGAACCAGAGCCAAAGGCGCCCTTGCAAAGAGCTGAGGCCGGCTTGCTGCAGCGTGTGTAAACATCCGATAAAAAACAGGAAGTCGAACCGCACATGGAAGGTAACGAAAGAAGGGTAACATATTCAAGAATGGTTGGCAATCATCAGGACGCCGCCTAGGGGGCGCAGTTTTTGCGGATGTTGGAGCCTTTGCGGATGGGCGTTCGGCGCTGCATCACTCCTAAATCATCGCGTATGAGTCGCCCAAACGAGTCCAAAACCCTGCTGGTCGATCTGGCGGGTGATGTCAAACGAGAGGGCGTTCAAAGCGTGTCGAACATCTGCGACAGTGCGTCCGTTCGTCAGGTGGTATTCCATGCGCAACTCACGGACGCCGTGCCAAGCATCCACGGCTTTAAAAATATCCCATTCAGCCCCTTCGCAGTCCATTTTCAACAAATCCACCTGCCCCCCGAGCCGCTCAATGGCCGTTGCTAGATCCACCTGTGCAATCCCCCCTTGGTCGGCGCTTCCGAGCGCTGAAGTTTGCGCCTGATTGGAATCGGACTGGTCGATCATCGACACCCATCCTGCAGCAGCCCCCACCGCTTCCGGATAGAATTGAAAACCACCCGCGAGCGAATTTGCGTGCAACGCGTCCAGGACACGGGGATTGGGCTCGTATGCGTGAATTTGAGCTTCGGGGAAAATACCCCGGGCGGCCAACGAGAAAAAGCCCACGTTTGCTCCGATATCTAGAATAGTCCGTGGTTGCGGAGCAAGCTTTGTCAAACCGTAGACATCATCAACGAAACAGCTGAAAAAGTCTTCTTTGGTGCCATGATCGCCCATGTGTTGAAGGGGAACCCGACGGCCATCAAGACGAATGGAGGAAGGGACCTGAAAAGATCCGCGGCGCAAAGCCACGACTCCGAACCGGCTTGACCGCCAGATTTCAACCATTCGACGGATAAAATGAGATAGGTATGTCATTTCTGGCAGATCATTATCAGCTATGAAGCATGGGTCAAAGCGTCCAGGTGTGAGCGTATCCTTACGAATCGGCCTCAGCACGATTGTCCCTTATCCGCGAGTAATCGAA
Source organism: Prosthecobacter sp. (assembly GCF_044222565.1). Taxonomy (GTDB): domain Bacteria; phylum Verrucomicrobiota; class Verrucomicrobiia; order Verrucomicrobiales; family Verrucomicrobiaceae; genus Prosthecobacter. The sequence continues at coordinate 324,711 of NZ_JBGANA010000007.1, read as the reverse complement.
CGCCGAGTCTTTGAAAAAATTCTCACCAGGTTTCGACTGATTTAAATTCCAATGTGCGCTTCTGTATTTCGAGAAATCTGGCAAACGTCGAAACGTTAGACTCAAGGCTTTTAGATCCAACAACAGGAAACCAAAGCGTCCTTTGAGCAAATCACGGACACTCCGGTCCAGCCACACAAAAAACACTAATGGCACGTGACTAAGGCTAAAGTACTTAAGCCCCAACCCCATGAAGTTAGAAAGAGCATGAATATATCTCTTTTGTCCGACTTTCGAGCGAATGTTGGGCAAAGTTTGGGCGTTGCTTGCCCCGAGAGCATGCCCCACGATAGCGGCAGGAACTGAAAGGCACTTCCATCCCAACTGCCACAAGCGGACTCCCAGATCGGTGTCTTCGTCGTCCAGAAAAAAGGAAACATCCCACCCTCCAGTCTCCTCATAGACGCTCCGCTTTATGAGGCAGGAACCAGCATTCGCAAAGCTTACTTGCACCGTACTACTTATACGGTGGTACTCGGGCCTCAGAAATGGGTATGGAACTGCTCGGCACCAAGTCGTTCGCTGATACCAGACTCCGCAGTTCAGCAAGGTCTTGCCATCATAAAGACATTGAGTCGGCATCACGGCCCCCACTTTGTCATCGCTCAGCAGCGCCTCGACGCAAAGCCTCAGGCAATCGGGAGCGTACCACATGTCCTCGTTGGAAAAATACAGCAGATCGTGACTGGCGACCTTGAAACCTTCTGCATAGCCTGAAACAAGGCCCTTTTCCGGCGGGTGCTGAATAACTTTGATCCAAGGATTTTGTGCGTAAAAGGCCGGCGAATCATCCGTGCTTTGACGGTCCACAATAATGAGTTCGACAGCGACTTTTTCCTGCTCACGCAGGCTTTGGATGAGGCGTGGCAGGTATTTCCCGCCATTGAAATTGCTGACGATAAAAGAAACAGGCGTCGAGGCTGACATGGTGCCGGCGTGAAAAATGAGAAAGCAAATAGAAGACCTGATTGAATCAGGGCCGCCAGGACTGTGGGAGATTTTTAAGAACCTCAATATCCTCAAAGCGCACCGGCGTTGCAGGCCCCTGCGACCTCACCCACTGGGCCATGCGCCGCAGTCCGTCTCTGAGTGTAACCGCAGGAGGAGGCGAGAAAACACGCTGAACCTTGGCATGGTTGGAGAAAGCATGCACCACTTCCTGCCGGGCTTCCAGATGCCGAAGCTGGCACGGCACCGCAAACGCACGCGCTATTTCCTCCGCGAGTTCCTTGACACTGTAGGCCGTGTCAGCCCCAACGTTAAACACCTGGTTGCGGGCTGCTGGAACCAGCGGAGCGCGAGCGATAATCGGAGCTACGTCATCCACATGGGAAAAAGCACGAGTCTGCAGACCGTCACCAAACACACTCATCGGCAAGTCCTGCAGCACTTGATTCATGAAGATGCCAATGACATTGCGGTACTTGTCCGCGATGTTCTGGCGTTCGCCATAGACATTGTGCGGACGAAAGATCACAAAATCGAGACCGAACATCTCGTGGGCAGCAGCGAGGTCGAGTTCAACCGCATATTTCGAAATGCCATACGGATCTTCGGGCTTAGGTGTCATATCTTCTGACATGGGGGTCTGACCGGCTCCATAGACAGCAATGGACGAGGTGAAGACAAAGCAGGAAGCTGCGTGGTTCACCGCCTGGTTGATCAGATTGATGGAGGCCACCAGATTGGTTTCATAATTGAACCGCCGCACAAAATGCGAAAGACCTTCGGCAGCGTACGCTCCCAAATGATAGATCGTATCAAAATGCCTCCCATCCCAGAGCGATGCGACAAATACGGGATCGCGAAGGTCTCCCTGGATAAACTCACAGCCATCCGGAACATTGGCTAGAAAGCCTCCCGAAAGATCGTCCGTGGCAACGACTTGAAAGCCGAGCTTGAGGCAATGTTCCGCGACATGGGAGCCGATAAAACCGGCCGCGCCGGTGACAAGAACGCTGAGTGATTTTTGATTGTTCATTAAAAAGAAAAACTTTAACTCCAGTGGCCACCTTTAAATACTACGCATTTCAGCAAAAGCTCCGCCGAAAGACATCAGGTTTCCTTAGCTCGATTTTCAGGCAAAAAGGTTCCTGAGCCTCCCTTGAGCATGATTCCCTGCCCGGTTGGAAGGGAAAGAATAGGCACACCATATTGTTGAGCGATATCATTAAAACTTGAGTAAGTCTTCTCAAACCCACTATAAGCGTAATCATCAATGAGAACCACAGCGCAAGGCGCAAGCTTGGGCCAAAAGAATTCAAACGCAGCCACATCCGCTTTTGCGCTGTTCATGTCGATTGAGAGAAAAGCCACGTTATCGATATGAATTGAAGAGAGCGATTCAGGCACTCTTCCACGAATCAGATTCACCCTTTGAAATTCAGAAAAGTTATCAACAGCATCTTTATAGCAATCACTATATTGCTTATTAAAGCTCAATCTGCCCGCATTGATTTCTTCGGACGAAAGCAACTCGGTTGCGATCCCTTGAAAGGTATCAAAGAGAAAAAAACTGCGGTCAAGACTGTTCCAATCAAGGTATTTCATGATAGCTGACGCCAGAAATCCACGGTTTACGCCGCACTCGACAAAGTCACCGCCGAGTCTCACGGCGTGAGATGCTGCCCAAAGCGCCACATGTAGTCTCCAGGTCATGAACCCGAGTGTCGGATCTGCCATCAATGCGCGGGCCAAAGCCACTTGATATTTTGGATCGTCTAGGAATTCATGGTTGTGCAGCGTCTGCATCCCATCGCTGTCGTAGCGCTTGATGCCATCAATTCGCGTGAGCCGAACGCCCAAAAAATCCAGTAGTTTTTTTAAAACACTCTTCATTGATCAGGAAACTTTGCACTCACTTTGAGTCAATTTGATAATCCCGATACCTCCCCAGCCTTGGTCGGGATCTTCGACGAATTCAAAAAAAGGGAACCTCACCTTTAACTCCGTCCAAAGCTGATCCACTTCACATTTTTCGACATGTTTATGACGTAAAATGTCATGAAAAACGACGTACCCCTCGGACTTGACCAAAGGAGACCAGAGTTCAAAATCCCTTTTAACACCTTTGTAGGAGTGATCTCCATCAATAAAGAGGATGTCGAGCTTCATACCAGCAAGCGCCACTTCGGCTTGCTGCCTCGTTTGTTCCGAATGGCTGTCATCCTGAATGCAGGTGAGAGAAACCTCGGGGCGGTCGAACAAAAATTCTTGATACAGCTTTTGTTTGATGGCGGGATAACCGCCACCATGAATGCCCCCTGGAAGATCCACAGAGACGATCTTCTTCGACGCTATTCGGCACCACGCCAACAATGTCGCACCTTTGGCTGTGCCAATCTCAAGCACACAAGCGGGCTTGATGCCCATGGCCCAATCGATCATGCTGATGAATTCCGAAGGCACCTGCCATGACCTCAATTCTGAAAACCAGCCTGATCCGGCAAAAGAGTCTGTTATCTCCACAAGCGACTTGGCCGTGTGATCAGCATTTTTCAGCCGTTCATGTAGTTGAGTCTTTGCGAGCTGGAAGTGCAATGGAGCAAAAATGTTTCGGTAGAAATTCCCAAGTCGCGTGCGCAGTTTCATGAGTAAATTTTTTTTGATGTTTGGCGAAATACTGACCGCAGTCCACAAATCGCAACTCCAACAGAATGCAGCAGTTGCCCCGAGCACACCACAATCACCATCATGGCCACCCCGGCCACAGTATCGACCCTGAAGACAAGGACTCCAACCACCTGCAACACCAGGGAGACGGGGACGTTCAGCCATGCATATCGAGTCCAGCCGCGAGCAAAGTTCATACACCACATCGCGGAGTTCATGCCACCAAGGCTGGCAGCCACCGTCACCAGCAACAGTTCGTGGTGCAAATGCGCATAAGCTGGACCGAGCAGCCAGAGAAACCAGCCCGATTCGAAATAGATCAGGCATAACACGCCACTGGCAAAGACTGCGTAAGCGCCTGCCACCAGTCCAATCATCCAGCCAAGACGACGTGCGCTCTGACATTTGGCGATTCGTGGCGGCACCAACTGAGCCATTGGTGCCCCGGCGATGGTGAATACAATCCCAAGCCGAGTCAGAGCCCCCAAATCCGCCACCTGACTGTTGCTGGCAAAGACGCTAATAAGCATGATCGAAAGCTGTCCCTGAAACGCCACGAAGAGGCAGGACGGCAACATCTGCCGCATGATCCGCCGAATGCGTGGAGCAAAGTCTTCCTCATCAGGCATTGCCGCCCCATGGACCAAAAGAGGCTCTACTTGGCGTTTGACCATTCGAGCCTGAAACCAGTGGCTAACACACATGGCCCCCATCGCCACGATGGCACTGCCATAGCCCATCACGGTGGGCAGAATGGTGAAGACTGACCTTGATGACGCGGCAGCAAGCTCAGCTATTTGAATCTCGCGGGTACGGTGATGCATGCGATTTACCACGGTTAGGACCGAAATTCGGGTGACCCAACCCAGCGGCAACACGACCAGCACGGTGATCACAACTGCCGTCAAAACAGGCGCATGATTGCGGCACAAAAGATAAAAGGTGGTAGGCAGCAAAAGAACGACGGCAAGGGCACTCGAACGGACGCGGGCACAAAGAGCTGCCGCCATCAGGTCTGCAAGCCTTTTGCCATTCTCCCACACAGAGCCGGCCAGCGACGTCACCGCCGACCCGATGCCTGAATCCGCAAGAATAGAAAGCCCGGCCGTCATACCACTAGCGATGGTGAACCAAGCATAGTCCTCCTTCGTGAGATGACGAACGAGGACAAAACCGGTGAGAATGCTCAAGACCTGAACCAATGCCTGCACAGCAGCAAAGCTCATCACCAGCGAAACCCAGCCAAATATGCGGGAACGATTGTGACGAGATGACAGCCATGAAATCATTTGATCAATCAATCATCACCGCCCATGCGCGTCTTTCCTGCGAAACACCGCCGGGGCAGGACTGAAGGTGCTGCGGAACAAAGGAATCCCTAACAGCGACGGCAGTGATGGCCCGGGCTGGGAGTGGATCAACTGAAAGCGTTCACCGCCAGCAAATGGAGGCAGTGATCCGTGCTTATCAGCACCACCCGAGCCGATGCCAGTCACAACGACATAATCCACCTGATCCGCCTGCAAGGCGGCATGATTCAACAGATCATAAACCTGGTTCCGATGGGCAAAGAGCCACCAATAGTCTCCCCCGCATGCCACGGAAGCCCCTTCAGGAACGAGTCCCTCCACTGTTTGCCTGAACGCCTCGATACGTTGGTCCGAGGGGGTCAAATATGCGCCCAGCATCATTCGAACATTAAGCCCTGTGAGCGGTAAAAAACCCACCAAGAGAATCGCCAACGTACACCGGGGCACCTGCGGGCCATACAGATGAAACTGTGAGAGCGCCGCAATGAGCCAAGGAATGAAAAACCAGTAATATGAACCTTGAAACGTGCTCTTGAGAAAGAAGAATGCCAATGGAAGGGAGATGGAGCCATACCAGACCAACCAGGACACCACCTGTTCTTTTTGCCGTAGTTTCAAATTTACGAAAAGGGCCATGACCCCGGGCAGCATGAAAATGCCAACCGCGATGAGTACAGGATACCAATAACGGAACAAGTGGCCCAGCGATGTGCTGAATGTATAACCCGTGATCGAAGCCGTAGCATTCAAGTTCTGCGCCAATGCGCCATGGTGATAAAGCCAGACCGGCAGGACGATAACCAGAGCAGTGGCAGTAGCAACTCCGCATATAACAACAAAGCGTTTGAACGTCAGTCCAAACACTCTGTGCCTGCGCAGCATCAAGGCCACAAGCAGGGGCGCGAGAGCCACTGAGCATGGCACGCTGGTCCCCAAACAAAAGCCGAAAAGCACCCCCGAAAGCACAAGCCGCCGCCACCCACACTTCTCATCCAGCCCGAGTATTAAGGCGAGTGCGCCATATCCAAAGCTCATGGCGAGCTGGTCAGGACGCGGCGGGTAGCCTGACAAGAGAAACAGCCAGCCTGCATTCCACGCCATCCCCTGCTTTGATGGTGCGGCTGAACGCAAAAACAAAATAAGAACTCCCGAAAGAAGGATGTGAATGACTGCATCATATCCGGCGCAAACGCGCCAGCTGAAGCCAAAGATCTTCACGCAACAACCAAACAGGAAAGGATAGACCGGAGGGTAACTGGCGAAAACTTCATTCAAGGGCGGCTGCCAACCACCGTAGTGCGGCTCTTCAGGTGAACGCCAGCCGGTGCCCGAGGCCCAGCTTAACCCAGGAGACTTGAAGAATATCTCATCCACCTGCGCGGGCTGGCTGACGGTCAGTTTGAAGGCAAAAAGGAACAACGCCGTCAAAACAAACACAGCAGGATACAGCTTGGTACATTTCATAAATTACAGCTTTCCTTCCATGCCGCCCTGCCGTTTTCGTCGTCCGTTTGCCTTTGCCAAGCCTCTCAGATCATTGCTGCCGGTAATCCCCACGGCTGAAGTACTTTTCCAGCCACACATAAGCAACGATGAAGAAGTAGCGGCTGCCCATCTCCCGAATTTTGAGCTTGGCAACGCCGGTGCGGCGGTTCCTCCACGTGATGGGCATGGTGGTCCAAGTGAACCCACGCACAATGGCTTTGAGAGGCAGCTCCACCGTAAGATTGAAATGCGGTGACAGCAGCGGACGGCAACTGTCGATGACCGTCCTTCGGTAGGCCTTGAAAGCGTTGGTGGTGTCGTTGAGCTTGATATTGAACAACAAGCGCACGAAAAGATTGGCAAGCCGGTTGATGCGAAGCTTCAGCCACGGGTAATCAATGATGCCCCCGCCTTTCATGAAGCGACTGCCAAAGACGCAGTCCCAGCCTTCATTGAGAAGATTCCAGTAGCGCACGACATCGCGGCAGTCATCGGATTCGTCGGCCATCATAATGACTGCAGCATCTCCTGTCATTGAGTCGAGTCCTTTGATAATGGCGCAGCCAAAACCGTGACGGCCTGTGTTTTGCACAGGATGAAGTTCTGCCAGCTCTTTGCCAAGGTCCGTGAGTATGGTCCAGGTGGCATCGCTGCTGCCATCATCGACGACCACAATTTCATGGGGAACGTTCTGAAGCTTCAATTCCAAGTTCAAATGTCTGACCGTGGAGGCAATGCAGCCCTCTTCATCTCGCGCAGGAATGATGATGCTCAAAAGGCCGAGCCGGGTGAGGGTGGTGGGCGACATGATGGAACGAAAAGACGGATTTTAGCCGATTTTTTGCAGCAACGTATGATGTTCCACAGCCCACGCCATGGTGTCAGCTACAATCCTCCGGAGATCTCTGGCGGGCCGCCAGTCAGTGCGCTGAAACAGATGAGTGCAATCAGCAACAAAAAGGCGCAGGTCGAACGGGCGCTGCGCACTGTCAGACCGGACGGAAATCGAATGTCCGCCGAGTTCTTTACACAGCTGGGTGAGTTCCTGGAGAGAAATGCTTTGGACCAAGCCGCCGGCCACATTTCCAACCCAGCCATCCCAAGCATCGAACCCGGATATTTGCAGGGCGATGAGTTCACAGAGGTCCTGAACATGAAGTACGTCGCGAACCTGTTTGCCATTGCCGCCATAGCCAATGTAAGAAAGTGGGCGATTAAACAAATGAGCCATTGCCCACAGAGCGATAACACCCTGGTCCACTTTGCCAAACTGCCACGGTCCAGCCACCACTCCACAACGGTTAATCACGGCCCGCAGCCCGAAACTCGCACGATATTCTTCGATTAATTGCTCCGCTGCCAGTTTGGTGAAACCATAAAGAGAGCGAGCGCCCCGGAGGTCCAAGGCCTCACTCACTCCCTGTCTGCTGATGCCCGCCGTGCCTTGCTCCAACCAGCGAAAACGGGTCTCGTCTTCAACCCACCCGTGCGCCTCCAGTGGTGCAACGGGATAAACCCTGCTAGTCGAAAGAAAGATCACACGCGAGTTCCACAGCCGGGCCTTCTCCAGGCAGTGATACGCTCCTACCAGATTTGTTTGGAAAAGGTAATCGGGAGAGCCGTCCTGCCCGGCAAGCACGGACGGTTCCGCCGAACACTCAATGAGCACCTCGAAGGGACCCGTTGGAAATTCTGCCGGGATGCGGATGTCTCCAAGGTGAAACTGAATGCTCATTTCCTGCAGCCTGGAAATATTGATCTCGGATCCGCGCCGGTAGAGATTGTCCATGCACACAATTACAGCACGGGGATACCGTGACCGCAGATGGCAGGCAAGGTTTGAGCCGATAAAGCCCGCACCACCAGTGATGAGGATGCTTTCAGGATTCATCACAGACTGGCCAAAGTGGCGCTATAAATCTCCCCAAACACATCATCCAAATTTTTGGTGATGTCCCAGCCGGGGTAGTGGGCTTTCATCTTGGAGAGATCACTGAGGTAGCAAATGTGGTCCCCTTCCCGGTTTTTGTCCACGTACTCCCATTGCATCGCTTTGCCGGAGAGCGCGGCGATGCGATCGAAGGCTTCGAGAATCGAAACGCTGTTCGCGCGGCCACCGCCGATGTTGTACACCTCGCCACAGCGTGGGTTTTCAAAGAAGGCGTGGATGAAGCGCGCCACGTCCAGGCTGTGGATGTTATCCCGCACTTGTTTGCCCTTGTAGCCATAGACGTTGTACTTTCTTCCCATGAGATTGCACTTGATGAGATAGCTCAGGAAGCCGTGCAGTTCCACGCCGCTGTGGTTGGGTCCCGTGAGGCAGCCACCACGGAGGGCGCAGCATTTCATGCCAAAATAGCGTCCGTATTCCTGCACCATCACGTCCGCAGCCACCTTCGAGGCGCCGAAAAGACTGTGTTTGCTCTGATCAATCGGGAACTCCTCGGTGATGCCGTTTTCATACGCCGCATCATCATAGTCCCAGCGGGTGGCCAGCTCCTTGAGCTTGATGGTGTTGGGCCGGTCGCCATAGACCTTGTTGGTGCTCATGTGAACGAACACCGCCTCCGGCGCGTGCAGGCGGGTGGCCTCCAGCAGGTTCAGCGTACCGACGGCATTCGTGTCAAAATCATCGAAAGGGCGCGAAGCTGCGAGGTCATGGCTGGGCTGGGCGGCGGTGTGCACCACATGCGTGGGCTGCAGCGTGGCAAGATAGGCGAGCACAGATCTGCGATCGCGGATATCGAGCTCATGGTGCTGAAAAGCCGCATGTTTTGCCTTGAGGCGCTCCTGATTCCACCGGGTGTCTCCCTGGGGGCCAAAGAAGTCGGCGCGCATGTTGTTGTCCACGCCATGCACCTGCCATCCCTGCTGACAGAAGTAGTCAACGACTTCGGAGCCGATGAGACCGGAGGATCCGGTTACGAGTAGTTTCATAGAAGATAAGCAGGTTGCCGCAATGGGAAACCTTCAGGGTGAGACAGCATCCTTGACCGTTGCAAAGAGCATCTCGACGTGATCGAGGCTGCCGGCGGATGTGCCTGGCTGCTGCTGCCATTCGCTCACCGCTTGCAAATGCACGGGGAAATTCCAGTGCAGGAGGGGGGCGGAGTGGAGGAGGAGAGGCTGTTTTGGGAAGGATTGCTGGAGGAAGACTTCGTCGATGAGCTGGGGATGAGACTGGCCCCACATGAGGTGCCAGTCACGCGGGGCGCGGTGGCGGAAGGTGAGGGAGCCGTTGGGGCAGAAGCAGACGAAGAGGCCGCCGGGCTTGAGCAGGCGCATGCCGGTGGCGATCATGGCGGCGGGCGAAGGGACGTGCTCGATGACGTGGGCGGAAAAAAAGACGTCGTAGCTGGCGGGTTGGAGCGTGTCCAGGGCGGGCATGGAGACACCGAGCTGGGCGCGGGCGTAGGTGGCGCGGGGGCGGGAGATTTCGAAGGCGTCCACCTGATAGCCCGCAGCGGCGAGTTGATGGCTGCCGTAGCCCCAGGAGCAGCCGTAGTCGAAGAGCCGGGCGCCGGGGCTGATGCGCAGGGCACGTAGCACGGCGATGTAGTGGGCGTAGTTTTTTTCGGAACCGGCAAACTGGGTGGCGATGAGATGCCGAATCTCCGTGGGCGAAGGAAGATCGGTGGTGAAGCCTTCGGTGTAGTCTTCCTGGTAGAAGGTTTCATTCTCCTGGGCATCGGAGGTGGGGATGCGGTAAAGGAGCTTGCAGCGAGAGCAGCGGCAGAAGGTGGTGACGAGCCATTTTTGATCGAGCTGCTCGGCGGGGGCGGAGCCGCAGGAGGGGCAGTTGCGATGGCCACCGATGAAGTGCTTGGCTGCGCTGGAGAGCAGGTAGCTGGTTTTGTTGCGCAGACGCTGCAATGTGCCGGAGGAGGTCATGGGAGGCAGGATCTCCCCTGCCCTGCAACATGGCCCTTTTTGGGTTTTTCTTCCGTGGTCAACTGTGGCAGAAGTGCGGCGTGGCGAATGATGTGACGCAAACCCGACCTGTGAAGTTGAACCCGGAGAATCTGCGGGTGCATGTGATTCACTACACGAAGTTCACGGAGCGCCGGGCGCACATGGAAAAGACGCTGCGCGAGCATGGGCTGGACCGTTTCCCGATTAGCTGGATGACGGCGCATGATCGCGAGGAGGTGCTGGCGGGTGGCGCGTATGAGCGTGGGGAGTTCGGAGATCCGAAGGTCATTTCGGCGGGCTCGGTTTCGCTGATTTTGAAGCACCTGCAAGTTTACCGCGCGGTGGTGGCTGAGCCGGAGTGCTGGCATCTCGTTCTGGAAGATGATGTGCTGATCCGTCCCGGCTTCCTGACTGCGCTGGAGGGCTGCATGAGCGAGCTGCCGAGCGAGTGGGATTTGTGCTTTGTGGGCTTGGGCTGCGATCTGCATGTGCCGTGGTGGAAACGGCGTGCGGGCAAACGCATCTACTGGCGTGGCTGGAAACGCGGCCTGCTGTGGGGTGGCGGTGGCTGCTCGCGCTGCACGGAGGCTTATCTGATTCATCCGCGCTGTGCGCAGCGGGTGCTGGGCAGCCGGTTTGCGCATCCGCCGTTCAGCCGAGCGATCGACTGGCATCTGAATGCAGCAGGGATGGAGTTGCAGATTCATTCCCTCTGGGCCGAGCCGCCGCTGGTCACGCAGGGGGCTTTTGAGAGCTGGATGAAGGACGCCACGCTGAATCCGCCGGGGCAGTCCCAGTATTGAAGAGGCGCTGGTATGCGTCTGCATCATGGGGCCACGGGTAAGGAAGCGACTTTGAAGTCCACGAGAGGGACGATGCAGCCGCTGAAGGTCTCCACGCCATGGGCGGCGGAGTCGGTGGTACGCACGACTTCAAAGCGCACCACTTCGGGCAGGTAGTCTTCAAAACCGCGCGGGCTGCGCATGCCGAGGCTGAGGTGATAAACACCGGGGACGAGGCGGAAATTCTGCCAGCGAAAGGAGAAGGCGGTGAGGCCGGGCTGGATGGGGACATTGCCGCCGGTGACGGCGCTGGTCCATGAGGCGATCTCAAAGCCTTTGCCGGAATGCACGGCGACGCCGGGCTCGATCTCATGCACGGTGCCGTTGCTCTGCACGGTGATCTGGAGTTCAAGGTCCACGCCGTAATCGATCATCCATGCCTGCTGTCCTTCGTTGTGCGAAGTGAGGCTGATGGACATGAGTTTGACACCGGAAAGCACGGGCTGCGGGCGATGTTTGTCGGAGAGATTAACGACGGCACCCGTGGTGGGGGCGAGGCCGGAATAAACTTCAATGCCTTCCTGCGTGGGACCGTCAAAGACGAGCCTGCCGTGATCCAGCACGATGACGCGGGAGCAGAGGCGTGAGACGGCGCTGAGATTGTGACTGACGAAGATGACGGTGCGTCCTCCGCCCTGCGCGGACTGCTCCATCTTGCCGAGGCATTTTTTCTGAAACGCGGCATCGCCCACGGCGAGCACTTCATCGATGATGAGGATTTCGGGATCGAGATGCGCGGCGATGGCAAAGGCGAGGCGCACGTACATGCCGGAGGAGTAGCGCTTCACGGGCGTGTCGAGAAATTTCTCCACTTCGGCAAAGGCGACGATCTCGTCAAACTTTGCGCTGACTTGCACACGGGTCATGCCGAGCATGGCGCCATTGAGGAAGATGTTTTCGCGGCCGGTGAGTTCGGGATGGAAGCCGGTGCCCACTTCGAGAAGAGAGCCGACGGTGCCGCGCAGAGTGATGCGCCCCATGGTGGGCGCGGTGATGCGGGAGAGAAGCTTCAGCAATGTACTCTTGCCTGCGCCGTTGTGGCCGATGATGCCGACGACTTCGCCACGGGTGATTTCAAAGCTGACATCGCGTAACGCCCAGAAGACTTCGCGGGTGGTTTGCGGCTTGTTGCGCGAGAGCCAGCGAAGCGGAGCTTTGGCGGAGTGGACCAAGGCATCGCTGAGGCGCTGATAAGGGGCGCGCTCGGTCTGGTGGCTGAGCAGGTAGCTTTTGCCAAGAGATTCGATGCCGATGATGGACTCGGGTTTCATCGGGGAGGGAGGGCAAGCACCTGGGAGGCGGCGGCCATGATGGCATCGGCGCTGATCTGCTGCATGCAGGCGATGTCGTAGGGGCAGCCGGTTTCCCAGTGGAGGCGGGGCGTGCGATGGTGGCAGCCTGCGCAATCCACCTGCGCGGAGAGGGCGCGCTGGCGTGGGGTTTCAAACATGCGGCAGGAGGCGAGCGTGGGGCCAAAGATGGCGACGAGCGGGGCGCGCGTGCCTGCGGCGAGGTGAAGCATGATGGAGTCGATGGTCAGCACGAGAGCGCTTTGATCGAAGAGATTGCACAGGGAAGCGAGTGGTGCGCCGATCACGAGTTCATCGCAGCCAGGGATGGTCTGTGCGGGTGAGGGATGAGGCAGGACATGCAGCACACAAAGTCCTAGCTCGCTTTTGAGCCGGGGGATCACGGCGCTCCACACCGCCATGGGAGCCTCGCGCACGGGCCAGGAGGGGCCGGTGTAGATGCAGGCGAAGGGCTGTGCGGCACGGAACAAGGGTACGCGCTCGAAGTGCCACGCTGGATGTTGCATTTCCTGCGGGCAGCCGAGTTGACGAAGATAGGTGTGCACCATGTGGGTGCCGGCGGTGTCGTGGGGCTCGTACTCCATTTCCACCACTTCGCAGAAGCGCCGGAGAAGCGACTGCATGTGGGGATTGGGCAGGTGCGGGGCGATGACCGCAATGTCCGGCGAAGCGAGTCGCACGGCCTCCAGCATGGCGGGCTGGGTGAGAAAGAGCAGCACGTCCTGCGGTGAGTGTTTCGCGGCCAAATCTGCGGCTGCGGCGGCCCAGAGCACATCGCCAAGACCGCCTGCGCGGGCGAGCACTCGCACGCGACCGCCGCGCTGATGGGCGCTGCGTTTGGCACGGCGAAGGGTGCGGACAACGCTGAGCGCTTCCCAGGGTCGGCGGCAGAGCCAGGCCAGAACTTTGAGAGCGGGAGAAAGCCAGGGCATCGGTGCGTTGGAGGTCTTCAGCCATTCTTTCTGACGACAAGTTCCCAGCTGTATGGACCCACGGCATCGTTCTCATAGACGAGGGTCGTGGCGTTGATCTGCTCCAGGTGGCGTTTGACGAAGCTGAGCGAGAAGTCGGCGTGCACGTGGTGCTCATTCCGCGGATGGCCCTGGGCGGTGCAGTAGGCGCGATAGCGGACTTCATCGGGGCAGCCGATGATAAGAAGGCCGCCTGCTTTGAGGACACGCAGCCATTCGCGCAGCACGGCGGTGGTGTCGGGAAAATCTTCGAGCAGGTGGGAGCTGAAAATGTAGTCCAGTGAGGCATCGGCAAACCAGTGCAGCTTGGTGGCGTCTCCGGCAAACTGGGTGGGAAAGATGCCGGTGGAGTAAGGGCTGGGGAGATCGATGCGGACAGCGGTCTCATTGATGGGATCGCCACCGAAACCGAGATCGATGCCATCGCCTTGGCAATACTGGGCGAGGTTGGGACGATGGATGGAAGTCTCGCTGGCGAGGGGGCTGGTGCGGATGCCGGAGACCCAGCCTTCGCGGGAGAGGATGCCGACCAGCACATCGCGCACGGGCTTGATGGCAAGCGTGCGGGTGAGGAGCTGTTTGACGGCGGACTTCATCGCGAATGGCTCAAGCGCGCAGCAGTTTGCCGAAGCCTTGCAGGCAGCCGGAGAGGACGGGGAAAAACTGGCCGCGCCCGGAGCGCTTGAAGAGCAGTGAAGTGAGGTAAAAGAGATGCAGTGGTCGGCGGTGCGGGTGAGGCTGCTCTTGTGGTCGCCACCTTGGGAGTCGTGAAAGCAGCGGGCATCGCGCACATGCACCAGGCGGTGCGTGCGGCCGACGCTGAGAGAAGCGGCGAGGTCTTCGCCCAGACCACCGGCTTCGAAATGTTCGGGCACGGCAGGCACGGGCAGCGCGGATTTGCGATATAGGGAGCAGCAGCCGATGAGCCATTCAGCGTTCACCACGGGCGAAATGTCGGACGAGGTGTCGGGCATGAAGGTGCAGCAAGGGCCGACACAAGCTGCGGCGTAGGTGGAGCGCACGCGGCCATGGTCGAACCAGCGCATAAGGAGCGTGGACCATTTGCCGGGAGCTTGGTAGCCTTGATTGGTGATGGTGGCAGTGGCGCCGCCGATGCTGGCATCTGCTGCCATGGTGGCGTGCAGTTGTTCGAGGCATTGCGGCTCCAAGATGACATCGTCATCGAGAAACCAGACGTAGGGCTGGGAGGCTGCGGCCACGGCTTGGTTGCGCTGCGGGGCGAGGCCGGTGCGGACGGCCTTCTCGTAGCGCCAGACGGCGGCGGGTTCGCCCCACATGCTCTCAGCGGACTGAACTGCGGCGTGGGTGCTGTTGTCATCACTGGCATCACAAACGACTATCTCGGCGGGTCTGGCGGTCTGGGCGCGCAGGCTTTCAAAGAAGCGTGCGCCACACTAGATGACATCCGCAAAGCTCTTCTCCATGCGCCGGAAGCAGACGATGGAGATGAGGAGGAAAATGAGGCTGACCGCTATGGAAAAGAGGAAGCTTTGCCAATGCAGATCGGTGGTGCCGCAGATGGCCCAGCGGAAGCCGTCGATGATGCCGACGACGGGATTCAGCGCGATGAGCAGGCGGCCCCAGTCGCCGTAGCGTTCCGCGATGGCGGTGGTGCTGTAAAACACGGGCGATACGAAGAGACCGAACTGCACCACAAAAGGAATGACGTAGCGGAAGTCGCGATACTTCACATTCAGGGCGGTGAAGAGCAGGCCGGGCCCCATGGCGCTGACGAAGGCCAGCAGCGTGAGCAGCGGCAGGGTGAGCAGCCGCCAGGTGGGTGCCACGCCATACCAGATCATGAGCGCGGCGAGAATGACGAGGGAAACGGCGAAATCGACAAAGGCCACGACCACGGCGCTCATGGGGAGGAGGAGGCGGGGGAAGTAGATCTTGGAAATGAGGCTGGCATTGCCCACGAGGCTGTTGGCGGACTCGCTGAGGGCGCTGCTGAAAAAGAACCAGGGCAGCGTGCCAGCACATACCATGACGGCGTAGGGCACACCATCGTCCGGCAGGCGGGCCAGGCTGCCGAAGATGCCGGTGCCGATGAGGATGGTGAGAAGCGGACGGAGGACGGCCCAGGCGACGCCGATGGCGGTCTGCTTGTAGCGCACCAGGGTATCGCGCCAAGCGAGGATGCCGAAGAGCTCGCGGAAACGCCACAGGTCGCGCCAGTAATGCGCTTCGCTGCGGCCTGCTTCGATGACGAGTTCTTCCATCAGTGGGTTGGAGATGCGGTCACGGATTTGACCCAGTCCTGGTGCTGCACATACCACTCCACGGTTTCGCGCAGGCCGGTTTCCACCGTGTGCGCGGGCCGCCAGCCGAGCTCGAAGGTGAGCTTGGCGGCGTCCATGGCGTAGCGGCGATCATGGCCGGGGCGGTCGGGGACGAAGGTGATGAGGCTGCGCGAGTTGCCGCCGAGGGCGGGCTGCAGGTCATCGATAATGTCGCAGAGCTGTTGGACGAGGTGGAGGTTGGCGTGCTCGTTGCAACCGCCGATATTGTAGGTCTCGCCGGGCACGCCCTGGGTGAGAACGGTCCACAGGGCTTCGCAGTGATCGGCGACGTGGAGCCAGTCGCGCACGTTCATGCCATCGCCGTAAACGGGGACAGGCTGGCGGGCGAGGATGCTCTGGATGGCCACGGGGATGAGCTTTTCAGGGAACTGATACGGGCCGTAATTGTTCGAGCAGCGCGTGATCATGGCCGGGAGGCCGTAAGTGTGGTGGTAGCTGCGCACGAGCATGTCACTGGCGGCCTTGCTGGCGGAGTACGGAGAGTTTGGCGCGCAGGGCGTTGCCTCGGTGAAGGCGGGGGCGTCGGGAGAGAGGGAGCCGAAGACTTCGTCGGTGCTGACGTGGAGAAATCTCGATGCTGGATCCTGGATGCTGGATGCTGGATTGAACCAATGAGCGCGGCAGGATTGGAGGAGGTAGAAGGTGCCTTTGATGTTTGTGGTGATGAAGTCGCCGGGGGCGGTGATGCTGCGGTCCACGTGCGATTCAGCGGCCAGATGCATGACATGGGTGATGTCGTGCTGGCGGATGACGCGGGTGACTTCGTTCTGGTTGCGGAGATCGACTTGCTCAAAGAGGTAGCGCGGATGGGTGGCGTGGATGCCTTCAAGATTTTCGAGATGACCGGCGTAGGTGAGGCAGTCGAGATTGACGAGCTTGGCGATCTCCGGCTTGTCGATGACATGGCGGATGAGATTGGAACCGATGAAGCCTGCGCCACCTGTGATGAGGAGGTTCATCATCAGGCTTTGACGGCGGCGTATTCGCTGAAGACGTTCATGCAGGCGATGCGGCGGGCGTCTTGGAATCCGGCGGCCTTGAGGGCGGAGACGACGGCTTCAGGGCGCACGCAGGTGTCCATGGTTTCCCAAAAATACACCATCATTTCTTCGGCCTTGGCGCTGCGGGTGAGCAGGCGGGCGAAGAAGGGATAGACGATGCCGAAGTAGAGTTTGAAAAGCGCGGAGCCGATTTTGCCAGCCGGGCGCGTGGCCTCCATGATGAGGACGCGGCCGCCGGGCTTGAGCACGCGGTGGAATTCACGGAAAGTGGCTTCAAGATCCGCAAAGTGGCGCAAGGCGTAGCCGACGGTGAGGAAGTCGTAGCTGCTATCCTCAAGTGGCATGCTTTCGGCGCGGCTCTGGATGAAGCGGGCGTTGGGCAGTTTTCCTTTGGCGACGGCGAGCATGCCATCGCTGGGCTCCACGCAGGTGATGGTTCTGTCGCCACCGAGCACTTCGCTGGCGGCGACGGCGACGAGTCCGGTGCCACAGGCGACATCGAGGTGCTGCATGCCGGGCTTCAAGCCATGGCGGCTTTGCGCGGTCCTGCGGTAGAGATTGCCCGTGCCGAAGAAACCCCAGCCAACGATGGGATCGTAGTGCTCAGCGCCCTGGTCGAAGAGCTGCTTCACATAGCCCTGCCGTTCTTCAGGTTGGGCGTAGCGATGGGCGAGGACCGGGTGGGGAGTCATGAGGGAATTCGGGAGAGCCGGAGTTACACCGCAGAGATTAGAAAAACGCAGAGGTTTGTTTTTGAAAATCTCTGCGTTTTTCCAACCTCTGCGGTGCAATGATTGGTTTAAGCGTTTGCTTAGGCGCTCTTGATGCCAACTCGCCGAACTTCGGTGCCGACTTCAGAAAGGTAATCGCGGTATTCGCAGCGGGGCATGCTGGAGACGAGGGTGTCGAACTGGTCGAGCGAGAGAAAGCCGCGATACAGGGCGGCTTCTTCGGGGCAGCCGAGTTTCATGCCCTGGCGTTTTTCGATGGTCTGCACGTAAGCGGAGGCTTCGTGAAGGCTGCTGCTGGTGCCGGCATCCAGCCAGGCGGTGCCTCGGCTGAGGCGCTGCACACGCAGGGTGCCGCGACGGAGATACTCTTTGTTCACGTCGGTGATTTCGAGTTCGCCACGTGGTGAGGGCTGCAGGCCCTGGGCGATGGCGACGGCGTCGTTGTCGTAGAGATAGACGCCGGGCACGGCGTAGTTGCTGCGCGGCTGCGCGGGCTTTTCTTCGAGGGATACGGCGTTGCCTGCAGCGTCAAATTCCACCACGCCGTAGCGTTTGGGATCGTTGACGTGGTAGGCGAAGATGGTGGCGCCGGATTTGAATTCGGCGAAGGCGCGCGGGAAGGCGTCGCCGCCGAAGAAGATGTTGTCGCCGAGGATCAAGGTGACAGCGGATCTACCGATGAAGGAAGCGGCGATGATGAGCGCCTGCGCGATGCCTTCGGGATTAGCCTGCTCGCGGTATTCTATCGTGATGCCCCACTGGGAGCCGTCGCCGAGGAGCTGCTGGAAGCGTGGCAAGTCATGCGGAGTGGAGATGAGGCAGATCTCGCGGATGCCGGAAGCGATGAGCACCGTGAGCGGGTAGTACACCATCGGCTTGTCATAGACCGGCTGCAGCTGCTTGGAAGCGACCTGAGTCAGCGGGTAGAGACGCGAGCCTGCGCCGCCTGCGAGGATGAGGCCTTTCATGCGGCGTGGGATTTCTGGTGCTCCAGCGATTGCTCAAAGCTGATGAGACGCCGCAGCAGAGAGTTGTAGCGTGAGTAGGCATCGCCGGGTTCGGAACGCAGGATGGAATACAATTGCATTTCTGGTTCAGGAAAGCGCTCCGGGGTTCTTGCAGGCATCGGCAGGCCGCCGCGTTGCAGCCGGGTCCAAGCCACCGCAAGCAGGCAGGACTCCTTGGTCACGCGGCCTTCCGCGTAATCGGTGAGTCCGCGAAGAATGAGTTCGCTGCCGGGGAGTTGATCGAGGGGGATCATCTGGAGTCTTATATCTCGGCTCAGCTTGGAGTGTGGGACAGCGCTTCTGGTTCTTTGTATTCTAGTACCGGCTTTAGCCGGCTCTTCGACGGACCGGCTAAAGCCGGTACTACAATACGGGGAAACTCACCGCGTAATCATCCAATCATTCAGCACCAGCACATCCATATTCGTGCGCAGGAAGCAGTCCAAAGCTTCTTGCGGGGTGCAGACGACGGGTTCGTTTTCGTTGAAGCTGGTATTCAATACCATGGGCACGCCGGTGATTTCGCGGTAGGCGGAGATGAGGCGGTGGTAGCGGGGGTTGGTTTCTTGGTGGACGGTCTGCAGGCGGCCGGAGCCATCGACGTGGGTGGTGGCGGGAATCTGGGGGCGTTTATCCACGCGCACCTGGAAGACTTCCATCATGAAGGGGACGTCGTCGTCCTGCTCGAACCATTCGCTCACGTGCTCGCGCAAGATGCTGGGGGCAAAGGGGCGGAAGGACTCGCGGCGCTTGATCTTGAGATTGAGGATGTCCTTCATGTCGGCGCGGCGGGGATCGCCCAGGATGGAGCGATTGCCGAGGGCGCGCGGGCCCCACTCCATGCGGCCTTGGAACCAACCGATGACCTTGCCTTCGGTGATGGCGGTGGCGGTGAGCTTGCAGAGTTCGGACTCGTCGTCGATGCGGCGGACGGTGCATTGCTCGGACACGATGTCGGCGTTGCGGGAGTCGAGGAGGGTTTTGATTTCGGCGTCGGAGGCCTGCGGGCCGACGTAGGCGTGGTCCATGACGTAGCGGGTGGGTGAGGCGGAGGCGGAACTGCGGGCAGGAGTGCCCACATCACTGCCGGAACTGCGCGCCACCACAAAGGCGGAGCCGATGGCGCCGCCGGCATCGCCTGCGGAGGCGGGGAGGTACATGCGCTTGAAGGGGGAGTTCATGTACACCTTGCCATTCGCGACGGAGTTCATGGCGCAGCCGCCGGAGAGGGCGAGGTTGTCGCAGCGGTAGCGGGCATGCAGGGACTGCAGCATGGCGAAGAAGGCTTCTTCATACATGGCCTGCGCACTCCGGGCGATGTCGCGGTGTTTTTGCTCCAGGGCATCGCCTTTTTCACGCTGGGGGCCGAAGAGGGCCTCCATGGGTTCCTTCTTGTACAGGGTGCCGACTTCCGGGCAGCAGTTGTCCCAGGTATAATGAACGTCGTCGCTGTGGTGGCGGAAGTATTTCAGGTTCAGCTTAAAGGTGCCGTCGCTCTGCACCTGCACGAGTTCGCGCATCTCCTTGAGGTACTTGGGTTCGCCATACGGGGCGAGGCCCATGACCTTGTACTCATCGCCAAAATAGGGAAAGCCGATGAACTGGGTGATGACGGTGTAGAAAATGCCAAGCGAGTGCGGGAAATAAATGCGGCCGTCGATCTGGATGTCGTTCCCCTTCCCCATGCCCCAGGCGGAGCTGGCGAAGTCGCCAAAGCCATCCACGGAAAGGCAGACGGCCTCGTCGAAATCGGACACGAGGAAGCCCGAAGCGAGATGGGCGAGGTGATGCTCCACGCGATGCACCTCGGCGCGGAATTTTTCCCCAGGGAACGCAGCCTGCACGGCGTCTTCAAAGCTGCCTGCACGCTTGATGTTGCGCAGGCGTTTCATGATGAGGCCGAGGCTGGGGCGCTTGCGGAGAACGAAGAGGGCGCGGCGCAGGTTGTTGACCTTGGGATTGCGATTGATGGCGATGTGATCGACGTCGCCGAGCGCAAGGCCGGCATCGGCGAGGCACCATTTCATGGCTTCGGTGGGCAGGCCGGACCAGTGCTTGATGCGGCGGAAGCGCTCCTCTTCTGCGGCGGCCACAAGTTTGCCATCTTTGACCAGGGCGGCGGCGGAGTCGCCGTGATAAGCATTCAGTCCGAGTACGATCATGCTGCCAGTAAAATAAAGCCAAGCTGCCGCCAATGGTCGCTTACACGGCGGCCGGGCTTGATTGCCGAGGTTGGGACGGCATTTTTCACAAAAAGGAGGGTGACTGTACCATGCTGATTCACAGCGCAAAGGATAAAGTGTCTTCCGGTGTTAAGAGTTTGACACCATCCTTTCCTGGAACCTGCCTCACATTTTCGACAACGTGAAAGCATCCATTGCTCGACCTATTTTTTTTGGATGAACCAAATCTCGTTTGCAGCTACCAAGTCCTGATGCGCCTTCTCCAAATTTCCCTGTCCGCCCTGGTCCTGTCCCTGGGGGCGTTTACCTCCGCTCAAGGACAAACCCCTCAGCCCGGTGGCAGCGAGGGCGTGGACCATGTGAGCAGCCTGGGCACCAAATTTACCAGCGTGCCTGGCACCACCGTAATGTTTGCCATCTACGAGACGCGGATCTCGGAGTGGAATGAGTTTCTGCGGCAGAAGAAGTATCCCTGGTCATACCAGACTCACTTCCAGCAGACGCCTGAGCATCCAGTTGTGGGCGTGAACATGCAGGACGCCGTGGCCTTCTGCAACTGGCTCACCGAGACGGAGCGTGAGAAACGCTTGATCGACAGTTCGCAGAGCTACCGCCTTCCTACGCCGGAGGAGTGGGACTCGGCGGTGGGTCTGGCCCGCGGACGCAAGAAGCTCAGCCTCAGCACCGAGGAAAAGCTGCTGGACGACCGCGTCTTTCCCTGGGGCGAGGACTGGCCGCCGCCCGCAAAGGTGGCCAACTTTGCCGACGGAGAGATCCCCGGATACAACGACGGCTACCCCTACACCGCGCCTGTTGGAAGCTTTGCCCCGACGAAGGAAGGCATCTATGATCTTTCCGGGAATGTCTGGGAGTGGACGCAGCCGGCGGAGGTGCGGGCACAGCCCACGGGCATCCTGCGCGGCGGCTCCTGGGCCTACTTCCGGCCGGAATGCCTGACCTCCACCTATCAGTATGTCGTGCCCGCGGATCTGCGCGCACCCACCACGGGTTTCCGGGTGGTCTATGAGGACAAACGGCGCACCGCCAGCCTGCTGGCCGCGTCTGATGCCGAGAAAAAGCAGGCCCTCGATGAGCGCATGAAGGAGATGACGGCGAGCCGCAAGGTGGATGCCACGGCCGTGGAAGCCCTGCGCAAAAAGATGCAGGGAAAGGATGACAGCGGACTGCCCGACCCTTCCACACTGAAGCCCGCCGCAGCGGATGGCAGCAGCTTCATCAACGCCCTGGGCATGCGCTTTGTGCCGCTGGCTGATAAAAGCACCGCGCTCATCTGCGCCACCGAGACCAGCGTGCGCGATGTCGAGACGTGGATGACTGACACCAAGCGTACCTGGACGCAGAAACCCTCCTTCCTTTTGGGGGGAAATCACCCTGCCGCCGGCGTTTCCTGGGACGATGCCAAAGCCTTCTGCGCCTGGCTCACGGAGCGCGACCGCGCCAGCAAACTCATCCCCGCCACGGCTTCGTACCGCCTGCCCACCGATGTCGAATGGAGCCTCGCAGCGGGATTGAAGGATGAGCCTGGAGCCGACCCCGCCGCGCGAAGTCTTTCCAACAAGACCCACTATCCCTGGACCCCCAAGGCGGACGACTGGAAGCCACCGGCACTCATGGCCAATCTGGACGCCACCAAGATCCCTGGCACCACGGACAGCTATTCTTACACCGCGCCGGTGGACAGCGCGCGGACCAACGCCCTTGGCCTGTATGAAATGGGCGGAAACGTCTCCGAATGGTGCGAAGATTCATGGCCTGGCGCGGCGGAGGAGCACGTCATCCGCGGTGGCAGCTGGCTGAGTTTTGACAAAGATGCGCTGCTAACCTCCGCCCGCAACCATGCGCTGAAAAGCGTAACACGTGCAGATTTAGGTTTCCGCTGTATGTTGGATCTAGGCATGCCTTAAGCTGCCTCGAATGGCCATGAGCCAGCCACCCCTCACCTCCCCTGACACTCACCCTGATGAAGGAGGCGAGGAGGGAGTCCATCTCCGCCGGGAACGCAGGCAGATTTTGCTGCTGGCCCTGGGCATGGTGGTGTTTGGCACGGCCTGCTGGTATTCCTACCCGCACATCACCCCGCTGGTCAAAAATTGGCTGGCCCACCGCCACTTGCCAGAGACGCGTCGGCAAATTCAGCAGAAGAACTGGATGGAGGCCGCCACCTCTCTGCGTGATGCCCGGCGTTGGGCGGCGGATGACCCGGAAGTCCTCCGGGTCACCCTGGAATTCCTCAACGCCGCCGCAGCCGAGGACACACGTGCCACGCTCAACATCCTGCTCCGTCTTCAGGCAGCAGGGGCGGCCACGCCTGAGGACCTCACGCTCATGGGTATGACGCACCTTCGCCAGGGGGAGGTGGCCAGGGCCAGGCAGATCTATTCACAGCTCCCGCCAGAGACGCGCCAGCAGCGGCAGGGTCTTGAGCTGCAGGCGGAGCTGCTGCATGCAGCCGGTGACACTGCCAAGGCCGAGGCCGTGAGGCGCCAGGCCCTGCTCTGCGATCCCGACGATCCCGAAAGCCTCAGGCAGCTGGCTGAGATGGATCTGCAGAGTCTTGAACCATCCCGCCGTGAGGCCATGTCCGCGCGCCTTTGGCAGGTGGCACGCGCGGGCAATGCGGCAGCTCCTGTCGCCATCGAAATTTTGGCCGCTTCCACCGCGCTCACGGTGCCGCAGCTTGAGGAACTCTCCGGTTTGGTGGAGGCACTCGCAGGACCGGCCAGCGAACGTGAACCGACGCGTTTCAAGGTGCAGTCCGCCCGTCTGCGGCTCCAGCCACATCTGCGCAACGAATTCATCGACCAGGAAATCAGACGCTGGAAAAACCGCACGCCCACGCAAACGGCTCCGCTGGTGCTGTGGCTGGCGGCCGAGCGGGAATACGACCGCATCCTGCGCCTGGTCCCCGCGCAGACCGCTGCACGCCATACCGATCTTCTGCCGCCGTATGTCGATGCCTTGAGAGCCAGAAAAAAATGGCAGGAACTCAACACCCTGCTGACCACCGGCGGGATCGACGCCGCCTACTCGAAGCTGAGAATCCGCCTCTGGCAGGTGGAGACCCAGGCGCACCTCCGCCCGGACAACGACCGCATCCGCCAGCTGCTGCTGGGCATCTTTGAAGACGCTGGCCGCGGGGACGATCCGGTCATCACCCTGGACGTTGCGAGCCTGTCCGAGCAGCTCAATCAGTGGGACCTCGCGGAAAAGTGCTATGCCACCGTGATCACGAAACACCCCCGGGCAAGCCCTGCCCTGCTGCCCAGGCTGTATCAGATGGCCGCCTACCAGCATGACGGCCCTGGGATGCTCAGCGCCAGCGCCCGCCTGCTGGCCTGCAAGCCCGACAACCCCATGATCCTGGCTCAAACGCTGTACCTCCAGCTGCTGCTGGGGATCGAGCTGGAGCTGGCAGGGGAGCAGCTGCGGAGCGTCTCGAGGGACACCGCAGCGCCCTCGGACCGGCTATGCTTGTTACAGGCTCTGGCCGCCTTCCGTGCAGGGCAGTTGCAGGCGGTGAACGATCCGATCAGCCGCGTGGCCAAGCCTGAAGCGCTCACCGCGGGCGAGCGCGCTGTCTTCGCAGGTCTGCTCAAGCTCTCCGGCGGAGACAACGGCCAGGCCTTCCGCCTGGTGGAGCGAATTTCCCCGGGATTGCTGCTGCCAGAGGAGAAAAGGTTTATGAAGAGGGCATTGTGAGGGGGCGACGCATTTCTGCACGCACATTTCCTATGAAGCCCCGCAGCAAACTATACTCCACACGCTCAGAGGCGGGCGGGCTTTCGCGACACCGCCCCTAATGTCGAGCCCAAGACGCACGCTCTGGGTGGTATGCCGGCGGTGGTGAAAGAGACTTTGTTGATTCCTTGGCCTGCCGGTTTGGGTGGTGGGATCTAAGATCACAAGATCCGCACCCAAATGTGGGTGCGGATCCTATGATCCTATAATCCGGCCGGGATTATGGCAGTCATGTTAGAACGCTTTGGTCCTTGATCCTGAAAGGTTTGTGGTGGGAAAGCAAACATTTCCGCAGGCTGCGGGAGCGGCGGCTCGGAGATCTCATGACGCTACTTTAACGTTACTCTATCGTTACATTTTATGCGATAAGGCTGCATGTCTATCGTCTCCTAAGGCTCCCATTCGAACGCGGATTCCGGCTGAAAGTCAGGACAACGCAAACTGCATGGGGTATTCGCAGCCGCAGTTAGGCAACCACGAACGAAGCCCTGCCAAAGCAGCTGCTCAACCCAAGGCGGCGATGACCTCAATCTCCACCAAGGCACCGAGGGGGAGGCCGGCGACGGCGACGGTGGAGCGGGCGGGCTTGTGGCCGGCGAAGGCGGCTTCGTAGAGGGGGTTCACCTTCGGGAAGTCGGCCATGCTTTGCAGGAAGACGGTGGCCTTGATGACGTCGCTCATGCGCAGGCCCTGGGCATCGAGCAGGGCGCGGATGTTGGCGAGTACCTGGGTGGTCTGGCCTTCGACATCGGTGGCGACGATCTTGCCAGCGGCGGGGTCGATGGGGATCTGGCCGGAGCAGAAGAGCAGGCCGCCATGCTTCACGGCCTGGGAATACGGGCCGACAGCGGCGGGGACGTTGGGGGTGTTGTTGATGAGGTCCATGGATGCCCTTTAGCCGGGGGTGGAGGTGGGGCAAGCTTGGATGCGATGGGAATGATGGGGCAGACTGAAGCAAGGCAGTGCGCGTGCCGTAACAACGATGGATGGCAGAGCCATCCCAGAACCAGAATGCAACCTTCCCCACTTCCTCTGCCCTCATGTGCCTGCGAACCTCGCAGACACCCCGCCCCAGTTGCGGCGCAACTGGGCTACTTTACGGCCGCGTTTCCTTCAAGCCGCGTGCCTTGTCGATGAGTTGCAGGAACTCCCCACGATAGCCGAGTTTGTCGGTGCCTTTGCCGTCGAGGGCGAGGCGGCGGACGGTTTCCCAGCTGAGATTGCCTTTGTAGGCGGAGTCGCGGAGGAGGAGGCCGAAGCCAGCAACGGCGGCGCTGAATTTGAATTCTTCGCTGCTGGCGGTGAGGGTTTTGCCTTCGTCCTTGGTGGGCACTTCGATGAGCTTGCTGAGGTCGCTGTCGGGGGCTTTGTAGCGCAGCTTCACGGTCATGGTCTCGCCGCTTTTGGCGGCTTCGGCGAGCTGGGCGGGGGAGAAGACGGAGGGCTGGGTCTGGTATTTCAGGGGATCCACGGCGGAGCGGCCGTCGGCTCCGGCGGGCAGATTGGCGGGGACGAGTTCGTAGAGAGCAACGACGCTGTGGCCGGCGCCGATCTCGCCAGCGTCCTTGGTGTCGTCATTGAAGTCTTCCTTGGCCAGCAGGCGGTTTTCATAACCGATGAGGCGGTAGCTGCGCACGGCGGCGGGATTGAACTCGACCTGGATTTTCACGTCTTTGGCGATGGTTTCCAGTGTGCTGCCCATTTGCTCGACGAGCACTTTGCGGGCTTCGCTGAGGCTGTCGATGTAGGCGTAGTTGCCATTGCCTTTGTCGGCCAGGGTTTCCATGGTGCGGTCCTGGAGATTGCCGGTGCCGAAGCCGAGGACGCTGAGGAAAACGCCGGTCTTGGCCTTGTGCTTGATGAGTTTTTCCAGCTCTTCCGGGGAGCTGACGCCCACGTTGAAGTCGCCATCGGTGCACAGGATGACGCGGTTGACGCCGCCTTTGATGAATCCGGCCACGGCCTGCTCATACGCCAGCTTGATCCCGGCGCTGCCGTGGGTGCTGCCACCGGCGCTGAGGCGGTTGATGGCGGCGAGGATTTCGCCTTTTTTCTCGCCATTGGTGGGAGGCAAAACGACGCCGCTGCTGCCGGCGTAGACGACCATGGTCACGCGGTCCCCTTCCCCGAGCTGCTCGGTGAGCATGCGCAGGGACTGCTGCACCAGCGGCAGCTTGGCGGGCTCGTTCATGGAGCCGGAGACATCCACGAGGAAGACGAGGTTGCTGTGCTTGCGGTTCTTGTCCATCTCGCGGCCTTTGATGGCGATGCGTGCGAGGCGATGCACCGGCTGCCATGGGCAGGGAGCCAGATCCACCCGCACGGCGAAGGGTTCTTTGGCTTCATGCGCAGGGCCTTCTTCGGCGGTGGGGAAATAGTTCACCAGTTCCTCGATGCGCACCGCATCGGGCGGCGGGATCATGTTCTGATTGAGGAAGCGCCGCACATTGGCGTAGGAGGCGGTATCGACATCGATGGAGAGCGTGGAGAGCGGCTCGCGCTGCACCTCCTTCATCTCGTTTTCGATGATGCGGGTGTAGGATTCGCCTGCGACATCCTGTTTGCGGAAGGAGGCTGCCTCCTGCTTCTGCGGCATGTCTTTGGAGAAATCAGATGCCGAAGAGGTGTCGATGCTGAAGTAACGGGTGTCTGCTCCAGCCGTGTCCACGATGGCCCAGGGCAATGGGGTGGCGGGGGAGGCGGCGGTGGCTGTGACGACGTTCGCGCCCACGTTTGGATTCGTTGGCTGTGGATTTTTCCCCTGAGGAACAGCGGTGGTGGTCACCGTGGTCACTCCTCCAACTGTCTGGCTCGTGGTGATAACACCCGCACCGGAAAGGGTGACAGTTCCCAAAGCATTTGGTCCGGGGGGAGCGCTGAGGGTAGCAAAGTTCGTGTTTCCGCCAGCCTGGCGTGTGACAACGGGGTCAGTGATTACCAGGGACTGCGGCTGCGGATTGTGCACGATGGGCGCGCCTGCGTGCGTGGTGATGACACCACCGAAAGTCATCGAGGCCGTCTGCGGCTGCGCAGGCGTGGCGGTGGTGAGGGTATTGGCCCCGGAAGTGGTGAACGTGACCGCACCCGCCGCTGGTGCCGTAGTGTTTACCGCGCCGCTGAGTGTGAGCGGCGAGGTAGCGGTTGGGACCGTAGAACCGGCTGCAGTCCAGCCCAGTTCGCCGCTGCCCCTCAGCGCAAACTCAGGCTCTGCCGGAATTGCTGCGGCATAACCGTTCAAGTCATAGTTGGAACTGGAGGACAGAGCGGTGGGCCCAAGATTGGTAGAAACGCCCAAGGTCAGCTGCTGGATGTCGTTCATGCCGTAGCCACCAGGGGGAGCAAACGAGTTGATACCGCCGCCGCTGGCAAGCTGGCCCATGTTGTGAACGAAGGCGTAGCCGAAGCTCACGCTGGTGGCGCCAATGTCATCACTCGGCATCGTGGGAGTGATCGTCGGAGAAATGCTGTCCACAGCGGGTGCGGCCGGTGCCTGGCTGGTAGCAGTCCTGCTCAACCTGCCGCGATCGAGACTTTGATCGCCCACGATGAACCTGTTTGAGGCCATGTATTTTCTGATCTCTTCGACGGATTTGATGTCGGGATGGAGGAGCGCCCCAGAGCCACCGGCTGCCATGGGTGCGGCAGGTGCCAGGCTGGCGACAGGGGGGGCGGCAGCGCGGTCGAGGCTGAGCGTCCCGGCACTGACGGTCGTGGCACCGGAGTAGGAGCTGGTGCCAGCCAAAGTGAGAGTGCCTGCGCCCGTCTTGTTCAGAGTCTTTGATCGATCATTCTCCGCCGTGAGGCTGAGGTCACCTTTCGCGGGAGCAGCAGCGGTTCCGGCCATGGAGGAGGCGGGGATCGCGGAAGTGCTGTTGATCGTTGTGGTGGACGAGACACCTCCCGCCACGCCGCCATTAATGGTGACGCCTCCGGTGAAGTTGTTTGAGAGCGAGTCTTTTGAGGTGAGGCTCGTCACGGTAACGCCGGCAGGAATGGCAGTACCTGAAATGGACTGGCCCACCTGGAACTGATTCTTTCCGAAGGCAACCGGCGCAGATTCAGCCGGTGCACGAGGAAGCTCGCGTAGGATCGTGTCGTCAGCGGGGTAGGTCATCTCGCGTGTGACATTCACCGTGGTCCTCGTCCCCGACTTGATGGTGATGGAGGGGCTGGTCATCAGATCGACGGGCGGGTTCGCACCCGCCATGCTGCCGGTGACCGTCAAAGCCACCTGCCCCGTGCCCTGACTCACGAGGCCGTCGGAACCGGAAATCGTACCTCCCAGCGTGGTACCCGTCTGCTCTGCGGCGGAAGCCGGTGTCATGATGGGACTGCCGATATTCACGAAACCTTCAAACTCCATGACTTTTGGTGACAGTGAGAGATCGATGGTCGTCGTGCTCGAAGCATTCGCTGCGGGATTGGTCTTGCTGGCATCGCCGAAATTCAGCGCGTAGGCATTTTGATCCTGAATCTGCTTGAGCTTGGTCACATCGCCCGGGGTCATGACGCTTTGCTCTTTTTTAAGAGCGATCGTGGGCAAGGCAGGCGCGGTGGCTGCCATGGGTGAAGGGGGCGGCAGTTTGCCCGGAGGCTGTGGTTTCACCACGGTGGCCTTCACCGCCTCTTTTTCCGCCTGCGCCATCATGCGCGGCTCCGCCGCTTTCCTCTTCGATTCCGGGAGCTGCACCTTGATGTGCGGGTCCGTCGGAGCGGCAGGCGTGGGGGCCATGGCCAGTTGCGAGGCGCGTTCTGATTTGTGTGAAAAGGTCTGCCACGTCCAAAAGCCGCCCAGCACCGCGCAGGCGGCGATGCCGAGGCGGACGATGACGCCGAAGTTCCACCGCGTCTCCGCTGGCCTGGGAGCGGACTTGGGCTGGGGTGCAGGCGTCCCGCTTGCAGAGGGCATTCGGGACGATGGCTCTGCTTCCTTGGGACGGGACGCGTGTGCGACAAGGCGCTCGCGCTGTTTGTCGGTGAGGGCGAGGGAGTCGTCCCGCAGTTCGCTCAGCAGGAAGTCGCAGAAGGCTTTGGTTTCATCGGCCTTCTGTTTGTCCTGGGGATTTTCGAGCAGCGCCGCCTCGAACTGCTGGCGGTCTTCGGCGCTGGCTTCATTGAGCGCCCAGGCGGTGATTTGTTCCGGTTTCATGATCTGCAAAAAAGGTGAGAGGGTGTTTTTTAAGCGAGGGCGTGCTTGAGCTTCGCGGCCTGCGGAGGCTGCTCATGCGCATGCCATTTGGTCTTCAGCGCGGCGACGCCGTGGTGAATGAGGTAGCCCACATTGCCGATGCTGGTCTGCATGGCGGCGCTGATCTGCTGGTAGTCGAGTCCGGCGATGAACTTGAGGCGCACGGCCTCACGCTGGCGGACCGGGAGGGTTTCAATGAGTTCACGCAAGGCCGTGGCGGTCTCGCGCTGCTCCATGGCATCGTTGGGCGCGGGATCGGCGGAGGTTTCGAGGTCGAGAGTTTCGGTTTCCATAACGACGAGGCGTTGATGTTTGCGGTGATGGTCGAGGGCACGATTGCGGCACACGGTGAAGAGCCAGGGGGCGAGCCGCTCGCGATCAAGAGTGGCGATGTGCTGGCTGAGCTTCACAAACACGTCCTGCACGATGTCCCGCGCGTCTTCCAGGTCGCCCGTGTAACCATGCGCATAGCGGATGAGGGGCCGCTCGTAGCGCTGCAGGGTTTCGAGAAAGAGGTCGTGCGGTTCGCTCATGTGGGTGTGTTCGGCGGGCATCACGGATGGAATGGGAATATCTTGGAAGATTTTTTCGCGGATGGCGAGAATGATCGCCCGGGCACGAAGGCAAAGCGCCGGACGCTGGAAACAGAATGCAGCAAACGTTGAATGTCCCCAACCGTGCTTTATCGGCTGTTGCAGGAGCTGCGGCAGCAGGTGTGGCTTTCGTGAAATCGGCATCCGCCGCAAATGCGCCAGTAAAAAGCGAGTGAACGCGCCCCCTTCCACGCCAGATTATCATGAACCCATGGCAGCATTGTAGCATTCATGCCCCGTCGTCAGCTCATTCACCACAGTTCCTCACGACTCGCTGGACTCGCGTCTATCTTGCCAAGGAGGAAAACTGAAGGGTGGCGCTGCGCGCTCACGGACCCGGAGGCGCGGCGCTGCTGGATGATCTTCAAATCCTTGCCCGTCCGCTCCCGGCCGCCCATCTGTCCAAAAACTAAACCTCATTCACCCCCTTGATTCTCTCGATCACTCCAGAAGCTGTCGTGCAGCGCCAGCTCGATGCCTACAACGCGCGCGATGCGGACGCGTGGCTGGCGACCTATGCCGAGGACGCCCGGCAGTTCGAATATCCCGCGACGCTGCTCACCAGCGGCACCGCCCAGATGCGCGAGCGCATCGCGGATCGTTTTCGCGAGCCGAATCTGCACGCACGGCTCATCCACCGCACCGTGGTTGGGCAGGTGGTGATCGACCACGAAGAAGTGACCCGTACCTTCCCTGAAGGCACTGGCAAAATCGAGCTGGTGGCGATCTACGAAGTGCACGATGGGAAGATCGCAACCGCCCGGTTCATCTCCGGCATGAAGACGCTCGACTCTGAAACTCGCCGCCTGACGGCATGAGCCAGGCCATCACCAACCACCACCATGAAACTGGAAGGAATCAAAGGATGCTTCGAGAAGACTCGCGGCCTGTTCTATTTCGCACGCATGTGCTCCAAGATTCGGCTGCACGCCCAGGGCAGCCTGCCCGTCGAGTATCACGACATGCTCGGCCAGGGTTTTGAAGGACGCACCTGCCGCTACCTGCGTGTCTGCTACGAAGATGTGAAAGCCCAGGTGCTCTCAGGAAAGGCTGACGAAGAGGTGCTCGACTGGTGCTTTGCCAATGGCCGCCTTCTCAACGAGGAGGAAGTGCTCATCTACAACAGCTTCATGAGCAAGCGCGGCTGGCACGATGACGAGACCGATGGCTTCATCCCGGCAATGATCAGGCACTACGGCCTGCCGGACAACGGCACGGTGCTGACGGACTTTGACCTCATCGAGATGGACGAGGGACGCTGGCACCCCGACATGTGGAGGGACGCGTGGAAACAAGCTTTATGACAGCAACGATCACACTCTTCAACAATCAAGCTCATCGTGATCAGGTCATCGCGTTGTGGGAGTCTGTCTTCGGCCATGAAACAGCCCACAACCGTCCTGCGCCGGCCATCGACAAGAAATTGGCGGTCGAGGATGGGCTGTTCTTCGTCGCGATCATCGGGAACAAAGTCATCGGCACCATCATGGCTGGATATGACGGGCACCGCGGCTGGATCTACTCCGTCGCGGTGCATGCTGAATATCGAAAGCAGGGCGTTGGCTCGCAGCTTGTCGCTCATGCGGAGCGTGCGTTGACAGAGCGTGGATGCATGAAGATCAACCTTCAGATCGTGGCGGGCAATGAGGCCGTTGCCACCTTCTACGCATCGCTTGGATACGCTGTTGAGCCGCGCGTGAGCATGGGCAGGCGGATTCAGGCAAACATTCCATCGCATGACCTCTGAGCACCAGATCAGCAGCGCCCTGCTGGACGCGCCACGCCAGGTGCGGATTCACCACGCTGAGAGAGCGGACTCCTGCCTGCTCTTTCTCGACGGTGAACTCTACGCTGACCGCGTGAAGTCCCCCGATGTCATCACCCAGGCTCAGGCAGCCGGAATGCTGCCGCCGCTCACCTGCGTCTATCTTCCAAATCTTGGCGCTGCGGACCGGCATGAAGTTTACACCTGCAATGATCGCTTCGCCTCGTTTGTGGCTCTGGAAATGCCGCGCTGGATTGAGCGCGAAGTGGGTGGATTTGGGCGCTTGTTCCTCTGCGGGCTCAGCCTGAGCGCACTTCAGTCCATCTTCACCGCGTTGAAGCATCCGGACATCTTTGCCGGAGTGCTGGCGCAATCACCTTCCGCCTGGTGGCAGAACGAGCGGCTGGCGTCTTCGCTCGACCAGCATCCATCATCCCGTGGGCGCTTCTGGCTCAGCGTAGGCACCCGTGAAGTGGCAGAGAGCGCTTCGCATCCTCCCACGCCATTGATTCAAAGTGTCAGCCAGCTGGCATCCGTCCGCCGGCTGCACAAACGCATGACCGAAGCCGGACACGATATGCACCTGAACGAATACGATGGAGGCCACGATCCTGCATGCTGGGGCGTGGAGCTGCCCCGGGCTCTCCAATGGCTTCTGAAGCTATGACAGACATGCACGACCACGCCTGCAGCGACACCGGTCCCCGCCCACGAACCATGATCGTCTTCGATGCCGACGGCACCTTGATCGGTGGAGAATCCACCGACTGGGCGAGCTTTGAGGCGGCGTTCCTCGATGTGGCGGGCTTCGCCCTGACCGGCGATTTTTACGACAGCATCAACGAAGTCACCGCCAAGGCCCTGGTGCATCAGGCGCTGGCTGATCTCGATCCTGCGGCGCGCCAGCTCAAAGAACAAGCCGTTGCCGAAGGCTTCCTGCGCCGATTGAAGGCCGCTCACCAAGAAGATCGTGAATGCTTTCCGGCCATCGAAGGCGCTGTGGCGCTGCTGCACGAATTGAAAGCCGCAGGGCTGCGCATCGCCATCGCCACAGGTGACTGGCGTGAATCCATCACTTTCAAGCTCTGTGCCGCTGGCATTCCGCATGAAGACATTCCCATCGTGACCTCCTCGGAGCATTACTCGCGCTCAGACATCGTCCTGGCCGCTGTGTCCAAGGCCGGCGGATCGCTCGATGAAGCGGTTTATGTTGGCGACGGCCTGTGGGATCTGCGGGCCTGCGAGCGTCTGGGGATTCCCTTCATCGGGGTCGGCCGCCGGAAGGAACGACTGAGAAAAGCAGGCGCCCGGCATGTGCTGGATGATCTGCGTCCAATGGAATTCTGGCGCGCACGAGACGCCATCCACGCAGCCGCCACAGGAGTTGACGCACATTACCATTCACCGCCAGCTCTCGCTCGCGGTGGCTGATCTCGAGCGGTCCGGCGCATTAGGCGATCCGACGCTTGTATAGCGCCGCGTCTGGGAAGATGCGTAGTCAATTCCTGGCCGCAGCAGCGCCCTACTTAAGCTTCGCCGCGATGTCGCGGAAGGCTTTGGAGGAGGCTGATTTTTCGATGTCTTCCAGCGCGATGGGGTGCCCTTCGTCGCCGCATTCGCGGACGTGCATTTCGATGGGGATCTGGCCGAGGAGCGGGACGCCGAGACGCTTGGCTTCGTGCTCGCCGCCACCTTGGCCAAAGATGTGATAGATCTGCCCGTCGCTGGGGCAGAGGAAGTAGCTCATGTTTTCGATGATGCCCATGATCGGCACATTGACCTTCTGAAACATGCCCACGGCCTTGCGCGCATCGATGAGCGCGACTTCCTGCGGCGTGGTGACAATCACCGCGCCATCGAGCGAGACGGTCTGCACGATGGTGAGCTGGATGTCGCCTGTGCCAGGTGGCAGATCGAGGACGAGGACGTCGAGATTGTCCCACGCGACCTGCCGCAGAAACTGCTGGGTGTAGCGCGTGGCGATGGGGCCGCGCACGATGACGGGAGAATTGTCATCGAGCAGGAAACCCATGGAGATGAGCTGGATGCCGTACTTTTCAATGGGGACGATCTGCTGCTCATCGTTCTGGTAGGGGCGCTCGTCGGTGCCAAACATGTGCGCGATGCTGGGGCCGTACAAGTCGCAGTCGCACAGGCCGACGCGGAGGCCGCTCTGGCTCAGCGCCACGGCGAGATTGGAGGCGACGGTGCTCTTTCCCACGCCGCCTTTGCCGGAGGCGACGGCAATGATTTTCTTCACACCGGGGATGCTGGATTTGCCGAGCTTTTCAGAAGCGGTGGCGCCTGCACCGGGCGGGTCTTTGATGTCGAAATTCAGCTTCACCTCGCCAATGCCGGCGACCTTTTTCAGCACGTCCGTGGCCTGCTCATGGATGAGGCGTGGGATGTTCGGATCCTTGGTTGCGATGGAGATGTCGATGGTGACGTTTTTGCCTTCGATCACGATGCCTTTCACCAGGCCGAACGAGAGGATGTCGCGGCTGAAGCCGGGGTAGCGGACGTTGCCAAGGGCGTTGCGGATGTCTTGTTCGGTGGGCATGGGGGTTGGGATACGTCTCAACTAGCGCGAGAAGACAAAAGTGAAACGACTTTTATCCTCCACTTCCTCTTACTCCGCCTCTTCCTCCCTGAACTTGAGGCACTCAAAGGTCGAAAAGGCAGCAAACCAAGAACGGAAAGATGAGGCGCGCGACCACAAAAAACGCCGCCTGTTTCCAGGCGGCGTTCGTGGAGAGGTGATGCCTCGGCAGCCAATTAAGGCTTCGGCACTTCGGAGATGGTCTTGAGAATGCGCGAGGCGATCTGGTAAGGATTGCCCTGGCTGTTCGGACGGCGGTCTTCGAGGTAGCCTTTCCAGCCATTTTTCTTGAAGCTGTGTGGCACGCGGATGGAGGCGCCGCGGTCGGCGATGCCCCAGGAGAACTTGTCGATGGACTGGGTCTCATGCAGGCCGGTGAGGCGCATGTGGTTGTCCGGGCCATACACGGCGATGTGCTCGGCGCAGTTCTTGTCAAACTGGGCCATGAGGGCGAGGAAGTAGGGCTCGCCGCCGGTTTCACGCATGTACTTCGTGGAGAAGTTGGCGTGCATGCCGGAGCCGTTCCAGTCGGTGGCGCCGAGGGGCTTGCAGTGGTACTCGACGTCCACGCAGTACTTTTCGCACAGGCGGTTCAGGATGTAGCGGGCCACCCACACCTGGTCGGCGCAGGTCTTGGAGCCTTTGCCGAAGATCTGGAATTCCCACTGGCCCTTGGCCACTTCGGCGTTGATGCCTTCGTGGTTGATGCCGGCGTCAAGGCAGAGGTCGAGGTGCTCCTCGACGATCTGGCGGGCGATGTCGCCCACATTGGTGTAGCCCACGCCCGTGTAGTAAGGGCCCTGGGGGGCGGGATAACCGTGCTCGGGGAAACCGAGGGGGCGGCCGTCCTGATAAAGGAAGTATTCCTGCTCAAAGCCGAACCAGGCGTCCGCATCATCAAGGATGGTGGCGCGGTCGTTGGAGGAGTGCGGGGTGCCATCAGCATTGTAAACTTCGCACATGACGAGCACGCCGTTCTTGCGGCTGCTGTCAGGGTACACGGCCACAGGCTTCAGCACGCAGTCAGAGCTGCCGCCGGGGGCCTGTTTGGTGGAGGATCCATCAAAGCCCCAATCGGGCAGTTCTTCCAGCTTAGGGAAGCTGGCAAAGTCCTTGAGCTGAGTCTTGCTGCGAAGATTGCGGACCGGCTGATAACCGTCCAGCCAGATGTATTCGAGTTTGTATTTGGCCATGGTTGAGTGTGTGGATTTAGTCTTGCTGTTGGCCTCTGGAGACCTCTCCTCGGCGTCGGCAAGGCGGGATTTGAGCATGTTGCATGCCAGAAGCCAGATGTTTTTTCGGTTTTTGCGACTTCTCGGGGTGATGGAAGGCTGTGATTCAGGCCAGCCCCCTGCCCCGCGCACCCGCTCCCCTTCTCTGCTAAAAAAGAAAGTCGCGGGCTCTTGCGCATCCTTGCCTCAGGCTGGAACGTTGCCCTCTCACCGCCATGCAAGAAGCCAAAAACACCGCCCGCGCCATTGTGCACATTGGCTATGACGGCAAGGTGTACAAGCAGTTCAAGGGGCACAATGCGCAGGGGCGCTTTGAAAACGAGGTGCGGGTGCTCAAGGTGCTGGAGGAGCGCGGCTGCAACTACGTGCCCCACCTGCTGGAGGCAGACCCCGCGGCGCTCAAGATCGTAACCACGAACTGCGGCTCCATCGTCACCCACATCAGCGAGAAGCGGGTGAAGGAGCTGTTTGACGATCTGGAACGCGACTATGGCGTGCGCCATGAAGATGCTTTTGCCCGGAACATCACCTACCGCGGCACCGACGGCAGGTTTTGCCTGATCGATTTCGAGCTGGCCACCGTTCTTGACCAGCCGCCGAAGCCTGCTGCATGACCGAACCAGAACCCAACCAACCGCCAAGCCACATCCGCTGGTCCGGCATGACCCACCGTGGTCGTGTGCGCCAGAACAATGAAGACACCTTTCTGTGCCTGAACTTTGACGCGCATGAGGTGCGCTATCTGGGCAAGATCGGCGACTCCAGCCTGGAGCGCGGGGACTTCGTCTTTGCGGTGAGCGATGGCATGGGCGGGGCGAAATCCGGGGAGTTTGCCAGCAAAATTGCGGTGGAAAAAATCACCCAGCTTCTGCCGAAGAGCTTCAAGCAGTCAGCGCAGCACATTGCCATCGGCCATGGCGATATTTTGCAGGAGCTTTTCAGCCGCATCCACGCGGAGCTGATCAAGCTGGGGCGCTACTACGAGGAATGCCGCGGCATGGGTGCGACGCTGAGCCTGGGCTGGTTCACACCCGGGTGGCTGCACTTTGCCCACATCGGAGACAGCCGCATCTACTGGCTGCCCAAGGCGGGGCCTATGAAGCAGCTCACGCATGACCACAGCTATGTGGGCCATCTGGTGCGCAAAGGGGAGCTCAATGAACGGCAGGCGCGCACGCACCCGCGCAAGAGCGTACTGATGCAGGTGCTGGGGGCCAACCGCCAGTTTCTGGAGCCCCACGTCGGCTCCGTGAATTGCGAGACCGGGGACCGTTTTCTCTTCTGCACGGACGGCGTGATCGACGGAATCTGGGACCACCGGCTGGCGGACATGCTGGCAAAGGATGATGCAAAAGCGATCGTGGAATACGCCGTGGCCGAATCCGGCAAGGATAACGCCAGCGCGGTGGTCGTTGAGGTGCAGTGAGCATCGGAAGCCTCAGGCCGTGAACACCGGCACGACGGAAGGATGAACTTGCGCTCGTCTCCAGCCTCCGCCCCGCACAACATCGGCGTGTGCATGCCCAAGCGGCGCGGAGCAGGGCGCTTCAACCTCCTCCATGTTTCATCACCAACCATGAAACGCAACGACCCCATTTCCCACCTGATGTCCCGCCAAGTGATCACCGCCCACCACGGCGATGCCATCTCCAAAGTCCGTGCCCTTTTCCGCACAAACGGCATGCACCACATCCCCGTCGTCAATGGCGAGCAGCTTGTGGGCATCATCACTTGGAGCGACATCCTGCGGGTAAGCTTTGGCGATGCATTCCAGACCGATGAACGCACGGTGGACGCCACGCTGGACCACACCCTCACCCTGGAGCAGGTGATGCGGAAAAACCCAGTGACACTGGCTGAAACCGGCACTGTGCGGGAGGCGGCGGAGCTGCTGGCAGGCGGAACTTTCCACGCCCTTCCCATCGTTTCCGGCAGCAAGCTCGTCGGCATCGTCACCACGACCGACCTGATCAAGTATCTGCTCGACCAGTTTTAAGACGAGGCGCCGCAGAGGCAGCATTCTTCTTTGCCGTGCAGCGAATGCTGCGATAGGCTCCCCGCAGCATGCCTGAGTCCCGGAGTTTTCTATTTGCAGCAGCCCTTCTTGTTTTTCCCGCCGCCCTTGGTGCCGCAGGTCTGGAGGACGCGCCGGAGTTTGTCTCGGCGCAGCAGGCGCTGGCAGACGGCCTGCCCGGGGTGGGCGGGGTAAAGGCTGAGCGGCTTCTGAAGCGCAAAGGCTGGACGCGGGTGGAGACGCGGCAGCTGGCCACCTTTGCGGCGGAGGCCTGGACGCGGGCCGAAGAAGGCGCGCGCGTGCTCGTGCTGGCGGATGCCTACGATCTGGATGACGAAGCTTTCTGGCGCGGCCAGGCGCTGGCCCTGGCAGGAGATCTCCCGGCGGCGCGCGACGCTTTGGCGGAAGACGCTGAAACAGCCCGCCACCCCCGCACGCAGCTGCTGCTGGCGCAGGTGCTGGCTGCCCTGGGAGAAAATGCCGAGGCACGCGACACCCTGGCGCCTCTGCTGGCGGACGCCGCTGACGCCGGACTGCAAAAGCATGCACGCCTGCTGCAGAACGAGATCGACATCAACGAGGGCAAGCCCGCCACAGGACTGTCTGACACAGCGGAGGACGCGCCCACCCGCTTCCTGCGTGCACGCACGCTCTTGCAAAGCGGGCAGGTGGGGCCTGCGCAGGAGATTCTGCAGTCTGTGCTGGAATCCTCCAAGGGGGGGGAGCGCATGCATCAGGCCGCAACTCTTCTACAGGCAGAGGCGCTGCTTCGGCAGCGGCTTGTGGCGGAAGCGCAGGCGCATCTGCTGAACTTTCTGGACTCCACGGCAGAAAGCAGCCTGTGGGTGGAGGCCTTTGATCTGCTGAACCACGTGCATGAGGAGGCGCCACAGTCCACGACCCTGCCGGAGGGCGTCCTGCGCTGGATCTCCTCCGGAAACAAGGCGCAGCAGCTGCCTGACCCGCCCCCGGCGCTGGCGGCCGCCACGGCGGAGTTTCGCGGCCATGCGATGTACCTTACCGCCCGGTGGCTGGCTGAACAGAAGCGCGATGATGAGGCCGTGGGCCTCCTGGAGGCGCTGATCCAGTCCCATTCCAGTCACCCGCGCCTGAGCGAGGCGATGAGTCTGGCCATGGAGATCTACGCCAGCCACCACAGCGACGAGCGCGTGATGGTGCTGGCGGATGCGTGGCGGGAGAAATTCAGCCGGTCCTCCGTGCCGGTGGATTTTGCCGTGGGCAGCCTGCTTTACCGACGTGGAGACCATCAAGAAGCCGTGGAGGTGTTTCAAAACGCCGCCAACCTGGCCGCCACGCTGACGGAACGCCGGCGTGCTCTCTTCAATGCGGCAGTGTCGGCCGTTGCAGCGAGCGATTTCACCTTGTACCAAAGCCTGCTGGGGCAGCTGGAAATCCTGACGAACACCTCCGCGACAGGCGTGGACAGCAACGACTCCGCCGCCACGCTGGAGCTCGAAAAAGCCCTGGCTCAGGCCGCCGGTCGCAAACCGGAGGCGGAGGCTGCACTCCGCACCTTTATTCGCGCCCACCCGAAACACCCCCGCTTTGCGGAGGCATGCGTGGCCCTGGCGGAGTGGCAGCTGATGATAGTGCCGCCCCGCATCGATGAAGCCCGGAAGGCGCTGGACAATGCCACCACTGGCAAAACCGCCCTGTCACCAGCGCAGATGCAGCGCATCGACTACACACGCATGTGGCTGAGCGATGCAGCCGGAGACCTGAAGACACTCGTCACCCAGGGAGCCGCTTTCACCAAGGCGTGGCCGCGAAGCGCTCTGCTGCCGGAGGTGCGCATGAAGATC
Source organism: Prosthecobacter sp. (assembly GCF_044222565.1). GTDB lineage: Bacteria > Verrucomicrobiota > Verrucomicrobiia > Verrucomicrobiales > Verrucomicrobiaceae > Prosthecobacter. The sequence continues at coordinate 285,011 of NZ_JBGANA010000007.1, read as the reverse complement.
GCCGGGGCGTATTACCGGCTGGAGGACTTTGCCAATGCGCGCACGGAATTTGAGATCATCGCTCGCGACGCTCCCGATGGCGCCCAGGCGGACTCCGCCCTGTATTTCGCCGCGATGTCCGCCAGTTCGGTGATGAGTGTGGAGGGGCGGCAGCGTGCGGTGGAAATCTGGGAGGAACTGGCGCAGAAGAACGGTCCGCTGGCCGTGGCCTCACGCCGACAGCAGGCGCTCTCGGAGCGGCTACAGGGAAACCACGCCGCAGCCCTCGCCGCGCTGGACAAGGTTCTGGCCATGAAAGCGCTGGATCAAGAAGAGCGCCTGGCCACCATCTGCGAAAAGGCCGAGCTCCTGCTGCTGCTGGGCAAGACTGAACCCGTGCGCCTCGATTCCGCGGCGGATCTGCTGGACGAGTTTCTCACCAATCATGCCCTGCCCTTTCTGTGGAAGGCACGCGCGGGATTCACCCTGGCGTCCATCCACCATGACGCCAAGCGCGACACCGAAGCTCTGGAGGCCTGCTACAATGTGCTACGCGAGGCGGACAAGACACCGCCCGCCAGTCCGGCGGACTATCTCTGGTTCTCCAAGGCCGGTTTCTTCGGCGTGGACTTGTTGGAAGCCTCGCGCCAGTGGGAGGCCGCTGCACGCCTGGCCGAACAGATCGCCCAGCGTCCGGGAGACAGGGCCGTGGAGGCGCGTGACCGCGCCACCAAGATCCGCCTCGAGCATTTCTTATGGGACGGCCCCTCTCCCACGCCGCCCAAGGTGCTAAAATTTGATGAAGAACCGGAGAAGCCGGCCCCCGCCGAGAAACCCGCGGCGAAAGGCACGAAGAAGAAGGCGAAGTGAAGCCAACGGCTATTGAAAACGGATCTATTTCAGCGGGCGTGATACCAAAGTAAAACCCGCCGCGCTCGCGTTCGCACAGCGGCTCGCAACATCGATTCCACGACTCCTGAGTGCGATACTCTGGACTGAGAGTTGGGGGCAAAGCATGCCTCGGCACCAGACGTAGGTGGAACTGCTCAGCGCTGCTGCATGGCTTATGGATGAAATATCGGCCAGTAGTGGGAGCAGTGCTTTCTCGGCATCACTCCTAGTTTTTTTTGCAGCATCCGGCGAATGGGATTGGGGCGATGTTTGGGCATGAGATCCCGTCTGCGTGTGATGACCTACAATGCGCACAGCTGCGTGGGCACGGATGGTGAGCTCAGCCATGTGCGCATCGCCGAGGTGATCGCCTCGCAGGACCCGGACATCGTCGCGATTCAGGAGCTCGATCTGGCGCGCATGCGCAGCGGACGTCTGGATCAGGCGGCGGTGATTGCGGAGCATCTTAAAATGCGGTTTCACTTCCACCCTGCCCTGCGGGTGAAGGAGGAAATGTATGGAGACGCCATCCTCAGCAAATGGCCGCTGACCCTGCGGCATGCGGGGGAGCTGCCCACCGTGAAGTCGCGGCTGGCCTTTGAGCCGCGCGGCGCGCTGTGGGTGACGGCTGCCTGCGGAGACCATGAGGTGCAGATCGTCAACACTCATCTGGGCCTGAGCCTGCGAGAGCGCAACGCGCAGGCTCAGGCGCTCGTGGGCCCTGAGTGGCTCGGCCATCCCGGCTGCCGGCAGCGGGTGGTCTTCTGCGGAGATCTGAACACTCCCCCCTGCCTCGCGGCGTATCGCACATTCAGCCGCGTGCTGCGGGATTCGGCGCTGCACACGCGCATGCGACGCCGCGCCACCTTTCCTTCACGCTTTCCTCTGGTGCGGCTGGACTACCTGTTTGTCTCTCCAGACATCCGCGTGGTGGATGTACGAGTACCGCGCGATGAACTGACACGAGCAGCATCGGATCATCTGCCGTTGATCGCTGATCTGGACATCACCTGAATCACATCTGCGTGCGCAGCACGGATCCGAGCAAGCCCCACACTTTCTCCCGCATGGGACGATGGCGCCAGGCCTTCAGCGTGATCTCACGCGAAGCCGCGCGATCTTTTGCAAACAAGCGCTCATGCTCTTCGGCGAATCCGGTGTCGTGCACATTGAGATTCGCTTCCGCATTCAGACGCAGCGAACGGTTGTCCAGATTAGTGGAGCCCACCGAGGACCAGCAGCCGTCCACCACCATGTATTTGCAATGGTAGAGAGCGGGGCCGTATTCGTAAATGCGCACGCCTGCTCGCAGCAGGGGGCCCCAGCGTGATACGCTCACCATCCGCGCCAGCTTCTCATCGATCAAAGGACCGGGGACCACCACTTCGATCTCGACTCCGCGGCGGCGCGCGGCCACCAGTGTCTGAATGGTCAGATCGTCGGGGATGAAGTAGGCATTCCCGATGTGAATGGAACGACGTGCGGCGGCGATCGACAGCAGCACCATCAGCCGGGCGTTCTCCCCGCCATCGCTGGCCGAGCTCTTGAAGACCTGGCAGGTGGTTTCTCCCGCTGGTTTCAGCGCAGGAAAGTAGTCATCGCCATGAAGAACGACGGCGCGCGTCTCCATCCAGTTGTCCATGAAAGCCTGCTGAAGCTGGGCGACAACCGGGCCCTCCAGTCGGTAGTGCGTATCACGCCAGCGCGTGGGAGCATCCGCATCACCATCCCAGTCGTCTGAGATGCCCACTCCACCTGTGAAACCGACGCGGCCATCGATCACGAGAATCTTGCGATGGGTGCGCTGATTGAAGCGCGTGAGCTTCATGTAGCGAAAAATCTCCACCTGAACACCCGCGCGTTTCATCATGGCCATCTCCTCACCGTGCAGGCAGTTGCAGCCCATCGCATCCTGCAGGAAATGCACCTTCACACCCGCACGCGCGCGCTCGGCCAGCGCTCGGGCAAACCGTGTGCTGACCTTCCCCTCGGCAAAAACAAAATTCTCGAAGGTGATGGTTCTCTGCGCGCCTGCGATGGCATCCAGCATCGCGGGAAAAATCTGCCGTCCGTTTTCCAGGGTTTCCACCGTGTTCCCAGCGATCAGAGGCGGCCCGAGCAGGTGGCTCACGGTGCGGCAGAAAGAAGGGTCTCCCACCGAATAGGTCGGATCGATGAGGTGCTGGATCTTTTTGTCCGTCTCAAAGAAATTGCGGGCGATGAAGACACCCGCAACTCCGCTGATGAGCAATGAGGCGGCCAGCTTAAGCCCCCCCCTTGCATCGGCGTCACGTTCGTGTCTGTGTCGTCTTTGCATGGAATTCGAATTCTTGGTGCAACACGCTGCGGTGCGGACCTAGGACATGGCGGCACTTCTCTTCCGCGTTGCCGCCGCTTTGCGCGCGGAAGCGGAGCGCTTTGAGGCAGGGCGGCTGGCAGCAGCTTTTCCGCCGAGTTTGCCCCCCTTGCGGGAAGGAGCCTTGTTTTCTGCCTTTCCTCTGCCTGCACCGCTTTTCTTGCCGCCCCCGGAGGTTTTATTAACCGTGGCCCAGGCGCGCTTGGCAGCCACCTTTTTGGAGACGCCCCGCTTTTCATAGCCCTCTTCAATGTGTTCGGCTTTACGCTTCTGTTTGTCCGTGTAGGTGGATTTGTCTCCTCGTGACATAAGGATGAGTTGGTTGTTATCGCCTTATCGCTTTCAGTGACGGCTGCGGATGTAGCGCGTCATCGCCACCACCTGGCGCAACGTGGCTGGCGTTCACCACGAGCGCGAAGTTCCAGTCCGGCATCAGCACCAGCTACGGCACCGACACGGTCGTTATACTCGGGGCCCCGGGCAGCACGACACCGCAAGACTTCAGCACCACTCTCATCGGACTCGCCCCAGGCAAGACGTATCACTTCCGTGCCAGCGCCACCAACGCCGGAGGCACAAGCACAGGCAATGATCTCACCTTCACCACGCTCGACGCCTACCTCAGCGGCTTCACATTGTGCACAGGGGCGCTCAGTCCGGCCTTTGCCCCCACGACCAACGCTTACACCAGCAGTGTGGGGAACAGTGTCACAAACACCACCGTCACCGCGAACGCATTCAGCGGAGGCTCCACGCTTCAGCTGCGCATTAACGGCGGTGCTTACTCCCCGCTCACCTCTGGCGCTGCCAGCGCTGCTCTCTCGCTCAATGTGGGGGACAACACCATTGATGTGCTCGTCACCGCAGCCGACTTGGCCACGGTCAATACCTACACCATCACCCTCACGCGCCGGACCCTCCTGCAAGACTGGCAGCTTGCCAACAACGCCGCCACTCTCACGGGGGATGATGACGGCGATGGCATCCCGAACCTCGCAGAGTACGCCTTTAATCTAAACCCTCATGGCAGGAATCCCCTGCCCTACAGCCAAACCACGGCCATCAATCCCGGCGATGGATAAAAATACCTCATGTTCACCTACCCGCGCCGCATCGCAGCCAGCGATCTCACTTACACGGTGCAGACGTCGCCGGATCTCAGCAACGGAAGCTGGGGCACTCCGGCCGGCGAAGTCACGGAGATTGGTGCCACTCCGAATGGAGACGGCGTAACAGAGACAGTCACCGTTCGCATCGGACCAGCAATGAGCAGCGGAAACGCACGACATTTCGTGCGCTTAAAGATCACCTCACCTTGATGTATCCTTGTTGATCCACGATCGCAATTGCCGCGCTGCTGACATCCTTTATGACAACGTGGAACGTGTTCCACTCGCCAATCGGTTTTTCCGCCTTCACTTTAGTTGTCACCACGCCATGAATCTTGGCAACATAGGCTGGAGCGGTCCTGTAGCCCCCAAGATCCAACCGAAGAGCACCAATAATCCGTGCTTTTTTGTTCACATTTGGACGCATTCTTGATGCGTCAGTCCACCCACAGCTCAAAGTCTGCATAGACCGTTGTCGTCCACAGCTTTCGGTCCCCCTTGGCTTCCCCATGGGGAGCGCAGTCAATCACTCAAGCCGTGGTTGTCGGGCTGTGTGGTGGTCCTTCCCGTCCGATCCTAACTTTTGAAGTGTGAAGTGCTGACTTTTTCTGCATGGCTGCCGGGGTAAGAATGAGCTGTACTGATGGACATCGCGAGGAAAAAAAGGGCCATGAAAAGCAGGGAATGCCCACATTCCGCGGTGTTGCTGAGTTTAGGCAGCACCACCAAATCTTGGAATTTACGAAACCAAAACACTGATCGGAACATTTGCCTTGGCGACAAGCAAACCTTCTTCTACCCGCGCATGAACGAACTGTCGATCACCCCAGCCACGCCTTCCGCCCCAAGGCCAGCACGCCTCGTTTCGGTGGATGCGCTGCGTGGCTTCGACATGTTCTGGATCATCGGAGGAGAGCAAGTGGCGCACGCGCTGGAGCAAACCAGCGGCGGCCCCCTCATCTCCACCCTCGCCACCCAGCTCCAGCATGTGGAGTGGGCCGGGTTTCATTTTTATGACGCCATCTTCCCCCTCTTTCTCTTCCTCGTCGGCGTCGCCATCGTCCTCTCGCTGAATCCCGCAAAGACGGCGGACGGGCGCAGACCCGCGCTCATGCGCATCCTCCGGCGCAGTGCGCTTCTCTTCGGCATAGGCGTGTTGTACTATGGCGGCATCGCGCGCCCATGGCCGGATGTTGCGCTTTCCGGCGTGCTGCCACGCATCGCGCTCTGCTACCTCTCCGCCGCCACACTGCATCTCTTTCTGCCGCGCAAGGGCATCATCATGGCCGCGCTCGCCTGTCTCATGGGTTACTGGGCCCTGCTCACCTTCGCGCCCTTTCCCGATGTCAGCCTGAAGCACCCGACGGTGGGGAAAAAAGGCCCGCCAGCCGATGCCCGGACACCCGCGCAGCTCTTCGCTGGCGCCGCCACTACGCACGGCGTTTTTGAGGAAGGCCGCAACTTCACCCACTACGTGGACGCCACGATGCTGCCTGGCCGCAAGCGCAACTTCTACTACACCAACGAAGGCCTGCTCAGCACCATTCCCGCAGTGGCCACCACCCTGTTTGGCATCATGGCCGGATGGGTGCTCACCACCGCAGGCTGGAGCGGGTACCGCAAAGCCGCGTGGCTGCTCGGCGCAGGTGCGGTCGGCGTGGTGCTGGGTCTGCTCTGGGGGCTCGACTTCCCCATCATCAAGCGCATCTGGACCTCCTCCTTCTGCCTCCTCGCCGCCGGCGTCTCTTCCCTGTTCCTTGGGGTCTTCTATCTCGTCATCGATGTCTGGCGCTGCCAGCGCTGGGCCACGCCTTTTCTCTGGATCGGGGCCAATGCGCTCACTGCTTATCTCCTCGTGAGCGTGGTGAATTTCGAAGAACTCGCCGCTCGCTTCGTCGGCGGGGATGTTCGTGTGTTTCTCGATACTCACCTCGCTTCGGGTGCGGGCCTGCTCACCATCGCCCTCGTTGGTCTCCTGCTCCCCGTGCTGCTTCTCCGGTTCCTTTATCAGCGCAAAATCTTCATCCGTTTATGAGCTCTCCAGCATTTCTCCGCCGCCTCTTCATTCTCGGTGCAGCCCTCATCATGGGCATGCCGCTGCGCGCCGCTGATCAACGGCCCAACATTCTTTTCATCCTCGGCGACAACTGGCGCTGGCCGAATGCCGGTGCACTCGGAGACACTCACGCGCACACGCCAGCCTTTGACCGCATCGCCCGCGAAGGCGTCGTCTTCACCCACACTTTCAATCCCGTGCCCTCCTGCTCGCCCACGCGCTCCTGCCTGCTCACCGGCAAGGCCGCGCATCAGCTCGGCGAGCGCGCCAGCCTCTGGAGTGCCTTTCCCAAAGACACCCCCGTCGTCACCCAGATGCTTCGTGAAGCCGGCTACGACATTGGCTACACCGCCAAGCCCTGGGCCCCAGGCAATCACGCCATCTCCGGCTGGGAAGAAAATCCCGTCGGCCCGAAGTTCGCCAGCTTCGCAGATTTTCATGCCAGGCACGACGCCACAAAACCCTTCTTTTTCTGGCTGGGAAACACCGACACCGCCACGCACGCCGGGAAGATGGACTTCGCCCAATACGCCCGTGAAGAAAATATCGCCCCCGCGTCCCTGCCCATCCCACCAGAACTCCCCGACTGCCCCGAGCTGCGCAACGACCTGCTCAACTACTATGGCGGCATCATCAAGCTCGACCGCACCGCCGCCGCAGCCCTCGCCGTGCTGGAAAAAGCCGGACAGCTCGAAAACACCGTCATCATCTACACCAGCGACAACGGCTGGCAGATGCCTCGTGGCCTCGCCAACTGCTACGACTCCGGCTCCCGCGTGCCCCTCGCCATTCGCTGGGGCCGCCAGGTCACCGCCGGGCGCCAGGTGGACGACTTCGTCAACGTCGCCGATCTCTGTCCTACGTTCCTCGACCTCGCTGGCATCTCTCCTCCATCCGAGATGAGCATGCACAGCCTCAAAAAACTCCTCCTCGACCAGCCCGATCCCACCGTGCGGGACGCCGTCTTCATCGAGCGCGAACGCCACGCCGATGTGCGGAGGGACAATCTCAGCTATCCCATCAGAGCCGTCCGCACCCGCGACTTCTTGTACATCCGCAACCTCCGTCCCGACCGCTGGCCCGCTGGAGACCCCGATGTATTTTTTCTCCACGACCGCCCTTTTGGAGATGTTGACACCACGCAGGTGAAAGACTTCCTGCTCAAGCACCAAAACGACGCCGCGTACGCAAACTTCATCGCGCTCATTTTTGGCAAGCGCCCCGCTGAGGAACTCTACGACCTCCGCGCCGACCCCGCGCAGATCCACAACATCGCAGCCCAGCCCGAAGCCGCCGCAACGCTCCAGCTATTGCGCGCCCGCGTGGATCAGTGGATGAAAGACACCCACGACCCGCGCCTCGATCCCGCCTACGATGGATGGGACCACTTCCCCTACTACGGCAAAGCTCCGAAAGCGCGTGAGTGAAGAGAAAAGCAACCGCACCGCCGGCCCGGACATTCACAGGGTGCCCCCATGCCTATGAAGACTCTTTGCGCCGCCCTGCTGGGCCTCACTTTCCTGCTGCACGCACATGCCGCCAGTCCGGCCCCCTCGCTCGTCGTCGAGCAGGATCAAGCACGCATCCTAGCGCTGGCGGAGAAGGCGCTCTTCATGCCGCCGGACAGCCTCACCCAGCATCCCTCCCCGCTCAATCCCGGCACCGCCCATGAGTTCTTCTCCATGAGCGACTACTTCTGGCCGGACCCGGACAAACCGGACGGCAGGCCCTACATTATGCGGGACGGCCAGTCGAACCCCGAGAACTTCAACGAGCACCGCAAAGCGCTCATGGCCATGCGAGATGCCACCTCCGCGCTCTCCTCGGCCTACCTTCTCACACAGGACGAAAAATATGCGCAGAAAGCCGTCGAACTGCTCCGCGTGTTTTTTCTCGATCCCGCCACGCGGATGCATCCCAGCCTCGATCACGCGCAGGCCATCATCGGCAAGTCCACCCCCGACCGCGGCACTGGGCTGATCGACACGCTCCATCTCATCGAAGTCCCGCTCTCCATCCTCGCGCTCAAAGACTCCAAGGCCATGACGCCTGAAACCTTGGATGCCCTGCGCCAGTGGTTCACCGATTATACAAAATGGTTCGTCGAAAGCACGAAGGGCAAAAATGAAGCCAAGGCAAAGAACAACCACGCCGTGGCCTACTGGCTGCAGGTGGCCGCCTTCGCCACACTCACCGGAGACGCCGCGCTGCTCGCCGAATGTCGCCACCAGTTCAAGGAAGTCTTCCTCGCTGTGCAGCTCGCCCCCGATGGCGGCTTCCCTTTGGAACTCGGCCGCACCAAGCCCTACGCCTACTCCATCTTCCAGCTCGATAACATGGCTGCGCTCTGCCAGCTACTCAGCACGCAGTCAGACAATCTGTGGACTTACACCGCGCCAGACGGCAGGTGCATGGCCAGGGCCGTGGCCTATCTCCATCCCTATCTCGCGGACAAATCCGCCTGGCCCTTGAAGCCAGACATCCACGCCTGGGCAGGCTGGCCCGTGCGCCAGCCCGCTTTGCTGTTCGGCGGCATCGCCTTTCACGAAGACAAGTATCTGCAGCTCTGGCGCACGCTGAAGACCGACCCGCAGGACTTCGAGATCCGCCGGAACAACGCCATCACCCAGCCCCTCCTCTGGACCACGCTGCTGCCTCCTTCTTCCCCCGCCTCGGCGGCCGCACCGAAGAAACCCAATGTGCTCTACATCTTTGCGGATGATCTGACTGTGCGCGCCGTCAGTTGTTACCCACAAGCCAGCCCTTGGGTCAAGACGCCGAACATGGATGCACTCGCCGCCAAAGGAGTCCGCTTTCACAGCGTTTACATGGCCGCGTATTGCATCCCGTCCCGAGTCAGCATGATGACAGGCAACCTGCCTCATGCCGCTCAAGGGAACTTCACCGGACCTCAGCTCACTGGCGAATCCTTGAAGCAAGAAATCGCTCAGCATCCTTTCTGGCCTCAGCGCCTGCGGGAAAGCGGCTACCGCACCGGCATCATCGGCAAGTGGCACATCTCCTCACGTCCACCAGCCCTGGGCATCGACTGGGACACCGCCATCCATTGGAGCAAAAGCCTCGTCAATGCCTACTACTACGGGCAGAAGATGATCTTCAACGGCAGCGCTCCCACCAGTCTGGACGGCTACAGCGTGGACCGCCACACCGATCTGGCGATCGACTTCATGAAAGCCCTCGGCAGCAAGGACAAGCCCTGGTTTCTCTGGCTCTGCTACTCCTCCCCTCACAAGCCCGCAGACCCCGCCGAGCGTCACAAGGGCGCCCTCGCGGCGGTGACCGACATTCCAGAACCCGCGAGCATGAAGCTGCGCGATGGCAAGCCAGCCTACATCCGAGACTACGGCATGCCCCGTTGGAAAGGTGTTCAGGAGGCCATCCGCCAGTACCATGAGTGCGTCATGGCGATCGATGAAAATGTGGGACGGCTCACGAAAGCTCTGCAGGAAACCGATCAGCTCAGCAACACCGTCATCATCTTCACCGGGGACCAGGGACTCGCTCACGGGCAGCACGGCCTCGTCAGCAAAAAGGACGCTCCATACGATGCCGCACTCTGCTCCCCTCTCATTTTCTCCTGGCCTGGTCATTACCCGCAGGGCCGCGTCAGCGAAGAGCCGGTGAGCGGACCGGACATGGTCAAAACCCTGCATGAGATCATGGGCCTCACACCCCTCGCCTCCATGGATGGCACCAGCCTGCTGCCAGCCGTGAAAGATCCCGACTGCAAGCTGGCTCGGGACGCCATGCTGATGACCAACGTGCAAAACCACATGGGCGAAAGAATCCCCGAAGGAGTGAAGAAAACTGAAAGGATCATCGCACGCGGCGGCAAAGGCGAAGCCGCCATGCCAGACTGGGCGATGATTCGCAGCGGCGTCTGGAAATACGTGTGCTACTGCGGCGACGCGAAAGAGGAGGAACTCTACAACCTCGCCGAAGACCCGGAAGAGATCATCAATCTCGCCCTCCTGCCCGCTCATCGCGCCAGGCTGGAGCAGCTGCGCCTCGCATGTGCGCGGCAGTTGCGTGCCACACAGTCGGGCTTCAGTTCCGGTCATTACATCGACTTCTTTCCTTTGCTCAAAGACCTCCCTGCAAATTAAAAAGTGTCCGCTGGAGTTGCCCGGAAGACATTGAGGGCAACTCAAGGCCAGAATCTTCGGTCCCACGGAGGTGTCCGGCCTCCCGCTCATGGATCGAGAAATATTATCTCGTCATGGCAGGCCGGGGACGCAGCCGATGTCCATGATCACTCTGATGCTTGGGCCCTGCCTTGTGGTGGGCCATTTCAGTTGCAGGACGCTTGATCAATGAACGAGATCCGCCAGTGCCACGGAGATCTTCGAGGAGCTCAGCCACCCCCTCCATGACGCAGGTAGGCTGGTACACATAGTCGCGGATGTCTTCCAGACGCGTCGAGCCCGTCAGCACCAGACATGCCTGCATGCCCACCTCAATGGCTCCCCGAATATCCGTTTCCATCGTGTCTCCCACCATCATCACCTCCTCCGTCCTGCGCTGCAAAAGTCGGCGCGCACGTTGAAACATGTACGGATTGGGTTTGCCAAGATAATATGGCCGCTGGCCTGTGCTGGCTTCCAGATAGGCTGCCAGCGCACCCGCTCCCGGCCGCGTCACCTCGCCTTTGACCGGACACCAGTTGTCCGGGTTCGTCGCGACAAGCCTTGCCCCCTTCTCGATCAACTCGTGCGCCTTGGAGAGCTTCTCGTTGGATTGCATTCCCTCACCCACAACCACATACGTCGGACGGATCGAATCATTGGCGATCCCTGCTTTTTGGAGTGCCAGCGTCAGCCCGGCATCTCCGACGACAAAGGCCGTGCAGCAGGGATGCGTCTGCGCCAGAAACTCAGCGGTGTTCATCGCTGCGGTGTAAAAATGACGCGCCGCAATGCCCTTGATGCCGAGATGGTTGAGCTTCACCACCAAGTCCTCAGGCGTGGGTGCCGAGTTGTTCGTGACGAACATGAACGGCGTGGATGATTCCACGAGGTGCTGGATAAATTCCGCCGCTTTCGGGAGCAGATGGTTTTCTCGATAGATAACCCCGTCCATGTCGATGAGTAGTCCTTTGGTTTGAAGCATGGGTCTGGATTTTTGTTTCGGGTGGGTTCTCTGACGATCACGGGCATGCCTGATATCTTTTGGATGTCCCTGACCAAAGGCTTCTCAATTGGGCGAGGCTTTCAGATCGCCTTCACGCATCCTCGACCACGACAGGCAGAGCATGGCTCTCGCGGAAAAAAGCGGCGAAAAAGATCCACACTCCCACGGCACACCACGCGGGAACCTGCCAGATCAACTGCCATTCATGCAGCAGGCCGACAGCTGGAGGCGAAAGCGCCTTCCGCTGCAACACCTCTCCAGCCAGCAGCGTGCCCACGAAAGAACCCGCCCCCCAGGTGACAAAAGCAATCAGCCCCTGCGCAGCACCGCGCATGCGTGCACCGGCCGTCTCGTCCACATACAACTGGCCGGCGATGAACAGAAAGTCATAACAGGCCCCATGCAGCAATATCGCGGCAAAGATGAGGGCTGCCTGTGAAGTTCCGGCTGAAACACTGCCCGCGAGCAGGAAATACCTCACCACCCAGCAGGCCGTCCCCAGGAGGATCGTCTTTTTGTAACCGAGACGCTGCAGAAACCAGGGCAGCAGGAGGAAAAACACCACATCCGAAAGCTGCGCGAGGGATGTCTTTACCAGCATGTTCTCCCATTTCAACTCAGTGAGATAGATGCCAAGGTTCACAAAATAGAAGTACAGCGGGATGCAGAGAAAAAACATGGCAATGATGAACACGGCAAATGAGGGCCTCTTCAGCAAGGCCAGCGCATCCAGACCGAGCACCTCCCCCAGCCGGACATCCCCGCCCTTCTTCGGCGGCGGTGTGTGGGGCAGGAAGAAGGCCATGATACCCAGGAGCAGCGAACCGCTGCCCGCCAGATAGAACTGAATGCTCGACTCCGCACCGTCCACCAGATTGAGAACGACCAGTCCCGCGATAAAACCCACGGCGGAGAAAAGCTTCACGCGGGGAAAATCCCGCCTGGCATTTTCAAGGTGGTGCAGCGCCAGCGCATTTCCACAGGCCAGGGTGGGCACATACAAAATGCAGTAGAGAATCAGCACTGGATAAAAAGCACCGAAATTTCGCAACTGCGGGATCACCAGCATGACCAGTCCGCCCAGCAGACCAAGCACGCCGATGATGTGCTCCGTTGCAAACCAGCGGTCGGCGATCAGCCCGGTGATGAAAGGAGAGATCATGGCTGCAATCGCAAATGCTCCGTAGGCCAGGCCCACCTGCGCACCGTCAAAGTGCAGAGTGTTCACCAAATAGGTGCCCATGCTGACATACCAGCACGCCCATATGAAGTATTGGATGAACATCACCCATGACAGACGTGCGCGAATGGAAGACTGGCTCATTGAAATGCTCATGGCTGTTCTTCCAGCTGGTTTTTAGATTGTGTATTCTGCTTCATAGCCTTCATCAAAAGCGCCGCCGTCTCCAAGCTCTTCGCAGAACGGATCTGCCTCACGCCAGCGTCATAAGTTCCAAGGTCTGGCCACCTGCCGACGGCATTCAGTGTGCCTTCAAATCAATCATTTCATCAGCCTGCAGCAGTTCTTCTGAAAGCAATTGACTCATGAGCGATGGCTGCTGACCTCTGGCCAGGGAGCGGACCTCATTGGCGGCCAGCGGCTGTTTCTTCACTTGAAAGTCTTCGGCCTCACGAAGCCCCGAAATGTTTCTTCCCTCAAGGTGAGCCTGCATGGCAAACACGGCCCGGCGAAAAATAAAACTCTGATTGGCTCCGCCCCGCGGCAGGCTTTTAACGGTCGTTTCCCCAAGCAGAAAACGGCGCAGCCGCATCGCCGGATGATCTTCTGTCAGCATCGTTCCCGTGCGCACACCCTCCAAAAATTCGAGCGATTTGACGGCGTCAATTTCATGATACAGCACCGCGGCAGAAAGGAATGAAGCCTGGCTCAGGCCACGGGTGTTTTTATTGGCCCCTTTCATCGCGGCAATGACTGCTCGAATGTGTTCAATGTGGCATTCAAGAGTCTGTTTGACCAGAAAGTCGGAGGGCACCACGCCACTCTCACTGCGGACAAATCTGCGCGTGAGGCATGCGGCAATTTCCACTTCCTGACGACTGATGGCCAGACCGGCGAGATACAAGGCATCAAACAGTGTGCGACGCCGCTGGCGGTCCACCTTTTCCTGACTCGAACTGGGCAGCCCCAGTGTAATCAACATCGGGACAGCGGTTTTGGCGCGGACGATTGCATGGAGTCTGTGCTGTCCATCCACCAGTTCTCCCTTGTCATTAAAACCTATGCCTGCTGGAGTCAGACGCCACTCACCCGCCTTGATTTCCATCACGTATTTTTGCACCACATTCTCGGAAAATTTGCGGTTGTGGACGTTCCGCTCCAAAAGTCTTTGCGCAGTCGAAACAGTCAACCAGACCGCGACACAACGCACACCAGGAATGGCGTCGAGCTCTTCAAGATTCACCCTGGGAAACTGGCCGTTGAGAACAAGAGTTGGTTTCATGAATGGGACAAGAGTGGGGTGTTCGAAGTGTGACAGGCAAATGGATCTGAAGAATGTCGCGAAAAGTTCCGGCCAAAGAGGACCGCATGCGAGACACCAAATTGCTGAACGGCCTTTTCGCGGCGCGCCCTGGCTGGTTTTTCCTGGTTTCAGCTTGAGGTGTCTTCGCTCTTTTCCTCATAGAAGTCGGGATGCCTTGATGGGCTTTGCACGATTGTGGGGCATGCTGGGAGGAGCAGGCGGATAGAGCAGATTGAGCGTCTGCTCCCTCAGCCATGCGGCCAGAGATGTTTGTTTAACGCCCAGCCGCAGGGCGATGACCTGGCGCGTGACACCCGCACGCTGCATCTCGCGCGCCATCTTGAGAAAGCTGGCTTTTTGTTCCGCAGAGTATTTAGGAGGAGGAGGCATGGCTTAAAGTAGGAGGGTTCATCTTGATTCCTCATGCCACACGTCGGCGGCGCGCCAGCAGTCCACCAATGCCCAGGGCTAGAAACAACATGCGCCCCGGCTCCGGCACGATAGAAATGGTGGAAATGCTGCCGTTGATCATGAAATTCCTGATGTCCCACGCGAAGCCGGAACCGCTGATGTCCGGAAGATCAAAACCAAGATTGTCATCTCCGTTTCCCAGCAGATAGCCGGCGTAAGAGCTGGCACTGAAGCGGCTGTCAAAGCTTGTCGTGTTCACGTTCGACCAGTCGATGAGGTCAAAAGTGGTGGCCTGCACCGGCGTGTAGCCTGAAGCAGTGACCGTTAGATTCCCATTGAATGAAAGCGTGCCGGCTGAAAGTCCGTCGAAGACCAGCTTGTCTCCTGTACCACCCGGATTGATGCCTAGAATGACGGAGCTTCCAGATTGGAAGCTGAAATTGCCGGAACCGGAAACTGGCGTAAAAGTGAGTGTTCCATAGTTGGACTGAGCTGTGCCATCCCCAGCCTGCACCATTGCTCCGCTGCTGGCCGTAAAAGAGGCGCCTTTGACAACCCCTGTTCCTAATATTGTGCCACCGTTCTGCACGGTTACGGCTCCCGTTCCAGTAGCCCCGACACCGGCGGTGCCAACCTGCAGTGCTCCGCTGGTGACTGTCGTTGTACCCGAGTACGTGTTGGAGTTGCTGGTAAATACCGTGGTGCCGGTGCTCGTATTTGCCACCTCAACGGTCCCGCTGCCAGTGATGGACTGGGTAACTGCCAAACTATCGCTGCGGCTGGTTTTGAGACTGGCTCCGCTGGCAATGTTAATCCCACTGGTCGAGTTGATGCTCCCTGTGGTCCCTCCATTGCCCAGTTGCAGCGTGCTTTCTGCAATGTTCGTCGCGCCGGTGTAGGTGTTGTCCCCTGTTAGCGTGATCAGCCCGGTGGCGGCCCCTCCCGTTGCAGCCCTTCCAATCGTGAGCTGGTATACCCCCTGAATCTGTCCGCTGATAGTACCTGATCCGCCTCCGATGGCTGAGTCGGCTTTGAGCGTGATCGTTCCGCTAAGCGTGGTGTTGGTTCCCAGCCGTATCGCAACCGCAGTATCCACGCCTAAAACTGATCCGCCTCCCGCGATATTGAAATCATTGGAGATGGTGGCATTGGTCAAATTGACATAGACCTGAGCTCCGGCACTCACGTTGACAACTCCCGTTCCGAATGCACCCGAGTTATCAATCCGGACTCGCCCAGAGTTCAGCCATGTGCCACCCGAATAGGTGTTCGCACCGCTAAGGGCGACGCCGACATTTCCACCATTGTATTGACCGATCACCAGCCTGACCGCCCCCGTTCCATTATCAACAATGGTGGACTTAACAGTCACACCATTCGACGAACCGGCCCCGAAATCCAGGATGGCAATCTCCCCGGCAACATTGTCTGCTCCTCCGGCAGTCAGCTTGCCGTTGCCCACGACATTGCCAATAGACAGGGTGGTGTTTGAAGCCGTCCCCGAGCCGATGAGAATACCGCCCTGCGCACCGAGCCTCAAAATGCCAGTGCTGCCAGTGCCCGCTGCTCCCACCGTAATCGTGTTCGCACCAGAAGCCCCCGTGCCAAAGCTCAGAGTTGCAATGTCGGTGGTCGCCGCATTTGCCGTGGACGCACTGATTGCGGCCGTGGTCACCCTCGCATTGCCTGCTGCATTGCCGGAGATCGTTCCTCCTGTTGCCAATGCCGTGTAGCCCGTGTAGGCGACAATGTTGCTGCCGCTTTTAGCCGCATAATCGTTGCCGCCCACGGCCGCCCATCCGCCTATGATCCCGCTGGTCGCGTCCACAGCCGTGCTTGTTGTGATGCCATTGGTGGCAGAGGCGGCGCCTGTGGGTGTGACAAAATTCACCAATCCAGCCACGTTTCGGGTGATCGCTCCCAAATTTAAAACGATCGGATTCGCCGTCGCATTTGCTGTGACGGAAACCTGGTTGCTGGCGGCATTCAACGTCAGGCCGCTGATCGTCTGGCTGTTGGTAGTGCTCGCCTTGCCTGTCATCGAAAGCGTAGGCATCACGGTTGCAAGCCCAAGCTGGCGCTGAGACGTGATCGGACCTCCAAGGATTACAGCCCCTGTGCTCGAGAGAAGATTGGTGGCGTTGTTTGCAAAATCCAACGTCAGCGTTCCATACAGAATCGTCGTGCCGCCGGTGTAGGTGTTGATTCCACGGAGTGTTTGTGTGCCCGAACCCGTTTTGACCACGGCCACTGTGCCGGTGCCTGCGGTGTTGTTCACAATCACGCCCGCATAAACCGCCGTCGCATTTCCGTTTCCAAGGGTAAGCGTCTTTGCGGTACCCGTTGCATTATTCACGACCCTGCTGTTGGAATTGTTGTTCGCCTGGACCAGACCGTTGATCGATACATCAAACCCATTCAGGTCAAGGGTGGCAGTTTCGAAGCTGTCAAATACCACGTTGCCTTTGCCCGCACCGAAAGGAAGAGCACCAGCCACGCCTGCTTTGAGAGTACCTTGGTTGATGGTCGTATTTCCGGCATAAGTATTCACGCCTGTAATCGTCAAAATATTGATTCCCAGCTTCGTGAGCCCCCGCGTCGACTGCGAAGTACTGTAGGTGAAGTTTCCCGCCGTGGTATCAATGCCCACGACAGAGGTCGCGTTCATGCTCACCCCCGAGAAGGTGTTGTTCCAAAGAGAATCAACGTCCGCGGCAGAATAGAATCCCGCGCCGCCAGTCCCCAGACCGAGACCTCCTGATGCTCCAACGCTAATGGTGCCGGCGCCGGGCTTGGTTGCTGTGTTGCGCAGTGAAACAATACCTGCGGATATCGTGATTCCACCGGTGAAAGTGTTGTTCGCACCCGATAGATTGAGCACTCCGGAACCTATCTTGCTGATGCTGGCGCCCGCTGCCTGCTCACCAATGCTGCCGGTGACTGTCAATTGACGATCAATCGTGTCAAAAGTAACAACACCCGTCAAATTGACAGGACCTGAAAAATTATTCTGCGTCGTGACTCCATTTTCACTCTGCAGAATGGCGCCATTAAGCAAATTGAGAGTCCATGCGACTGCGGTGCCCTGTGCAAAAACAGACAGAGTGGCTCCGTTCCGAACAGTGATCGTGCTGGCGGCAGTCCCTCCCGTCACTCCCGCGAAGTTCAGCTCCCCCTGAACCACATCAATGTTTCCCGTATTGCTGAACGCTACCCCCACAAGGCCTACATAGTTTGCCCCTGTCTTGGTCAGGGTAAAACCGTTCATATTGAGCGACGGCGAATTATTTCGAATGTCCCATCGGCCGGCTCCTCCGATGGTCGCGTCGGATCCCAGGGTCAAAAAGCTCAGCGCGTTGCTCTGTTGAGTGGCAGTACCGCTCACTATCGCTCCGTTCCCGCCCACACCAGATCCAAAAATTGTAATTGCTTCCAATCCCAACATTTTCGCATTGATATCCAAGGTGGCTCCGTCGCTCACCACAGTCCCCGAGGCATTGGTTCCCAGTGCCGATGATGTGGAGCCAGAGGATGACGCACTCGCCCCTGCTTTGAATATGCCCTCATTGATGACTGTTAGTCCTGTGTAGGTGCTGACGGCGTTGACACTGAGCGTACCAGCCCCCGATTTGATCAAGGAGGAAGAACCGGAAGCGTTGTCACTCACCAGATCCGAGAAGGCCACATCCCCGCTGGCAGTGCTTACCACTAACTCTTTGCTGGCTCCGATGTTGACCCCATTGCCAAAGGTAAGAAGGCCGCCGCCGACGTTCAAAATTCCATTCGCCGTAATTGCCCCCGTGATTGTGCCCGCCCCCCCGGTGTAGCGAACCGTGTTGAATGAGGCTCCAGCCCCAGAAGCGCCAGCGGCAGCCAAGTCATAATTGATCGTCCCTGTAGTATCAGTGATGTCTGCCGCCGTGATCGCAGCAGTCCCGGTATAACCTGTGATGTTACCACCGCTCACCATTGCATACTGCGTGGCCCCTCCGGTCCCCAGACTGGCCCAAGGCCCGATGATTCCGGTGGCATCATTGGAAATCGTGCTGGCAGCCAGGGTTCCTGCCCCCTGGATATTTAGAATGGAACCACTCCCCCGGGTAAAAAGCCCCGTATTGAGAGTGAGCGTCCGCCCTGCCGCGACATTCCATGTCTGGGCTGCATTGCCCAGCAAAGTCAGGCCCGATGTGATGGTCAGGTCTTGTGTCGCTGCACTCATGTCAATTCCTGCGCGCCCAAGCGTCAGAGTATTTCCCGATCCGATGGTGACCAGCCCGGAAGGCGCCAAAATGGAAATACCCTGCCAGCTTGTATTCGCCCCGAGAAGCACCGTATTGGACGAGCTCACCCCCGCGGCCCAGCGCGCCACATCTCCCGCACCTGGAACGACCCCGCCCACCCAACTGGAAGGTAGATTGAGATTATCCGCATTGTCCGCCTTCAAGATCACCGCTGCTCTCAATTGCGCAAAAGACAAGTTCAACGTGAACGTGATGCCCATGGCTATCCGGCAAATTTTTTGAGTGTTGTCGCGTCGGCTCATAATTGATCAGGCAGTATTCTTTATGCATGTTGTGGTTGCCCCATCAGCAGGGATGAACCATGAACATTGGCGTCATCCTTATGAACAATTGCGTGACCGATGAGCTGATGCCGCCCCCGTTCTGAACACATGCATCTGCCGATGTCTGCCCGGCGGATGCCCCATGACTTTTTTGAATACTTTGCTGAAGTGCTCCAGATGCTCGTAGCCGCAGCGCTCGGCTATTTCGATCATGGAGAGATCGGATTGCTCAAGATGCAGGCATGCGTGCTCGCATTGCACGCGCCAGATCTCATCCAGCAAAGTGCGATTCAGCAAGCCTTTGAATCGCACCTCCAGCTGACGTCTTGAGATTGGCACACGATCCACGAGATCGCTGACACGCAACCCCCGGCAAGCCTCTTTCTGGATGATGCGCAACGCACGGCCCACATGCGGGTCTTCGACCGCACATACATCCGTGCTTCTTCGAAAGGCAATTCCCCTCGGGGGCAGCGCTGAGATGATCCCGCTTGGGGGTTGATGCCCCGCCATCCAGCTATCGAGGGTCTGGGCGGCCTTGTAGCCCGCTCCTTCCCCGTCCAGAATCACGCTGGACAACGGAGGCGTGCAGATTTCCACCACTGAAATGTCATTGTCCACTCCCAGGACCGCCACATCTTCCGGCACGCGAATCCCCTCTCTCAGACAGGCATTGATGACATTGATGCCCATCTCGTCATCGCCCGCCCAGACGGCAAGCGGGCGCGGTTGTTTCACCAGCCAGTTCAAGATGAGTTTCGAAATTCCTTCCGCGGCAAAATCATCCGGATGGATCAGCAGTCTTGAAAGCTCTTTGCCTCTCAGCCCAAGCAGATCTGACAAATGCCGGCACCGCTCCAATGACCACTGCTGCTGCGATTCGCCTACAAAAGCGTGATGTCGAAAGCCTCGGTCCTCAAAACATTTCAAGGCCATTTTGGCCGCAAGAAAGGGCTCCTGCACGAAGGTTGGAAAAAATGGATTCTTTAATGCCCCGCTTACATTGACCACCGGCAGCCCGGTCTCCTTCAATGATTCCTCCACCTCCAGAGAATCCACCCGCGCGATGACACCCCGGCTTCCCCATCGCTTCAAACACTCAGGAGGCGGCTCAAACCTGCGACGGCGGATGATGTAAAGACTCCAGGGATGAAGGCTCTGCTGCTGATACCGGCTTATCCCACGCAGCAGGTCACGCGCGTATGAATTGGTATCGTCGATAAGTACGACGACTTGCAGGCCTGCGGCTTTAGCGGGTTTTTTGACACCAGAAGACTGGAGGTGATGCTGTAACTGGGAGTGCAATAACAGTTCCGGGGTTCATCTGCATATGTTCACCCCCTGGCTCCGGTTGCTGGAAGGCAGCATCTTTTTTGATTTTAACGGAATCCTCCGGCCCGAAAAAAACGGTCACAAAATCACACAACCGTTTCAGCAGCGAGACATCTGCAAAGTCCCTTCCAATGCAGTCAGACCCGCCGGTTTAAACCCACCTTGGCGCGGCGTCCTGGCGCTCTCTCCATTCATCCTACTGCCGTCGTTTCTTCTCACCCATGTCATCCGCCCCCCGTTCTCACGCTGAGGTATTCGAAAAAATACCGACCTTCATGTTCGACAGTCCCGTCGAGGCAGCTCGTGAACTTGCCATCCAAGTTCGCGAGCTGCTGGAATCGCGTCACCAGAAGAATAAAACCGTCGTGCTGGGATTGGCCACGGGCTCGACCCCCCTCCCATTCTATCGTGAACTCATCAGGCTGCATCGCGAAGAGTCACTGAGTTTTAGAAACCTCATCACCTTCAATCTTGACGAATATTATGGCCTCAAGGAAGACCATCCCGAAAGCTATGCCAGATTCATGGCGGATCAGTTGTACGACCACATCGACATCCAAAAGGACAACATCCACATCCCCAAAGGCAGCATTCCTGGCGATCAAATCTTCGCCCACTGCCGTGACTATGAAGAGAAGATCGAAGCCGCCGGAGGCATCGACTTGCAGATCCTGGGCATCGGCCGCACCGGACACATTGGGTTCAACGAACCTGGCTCCACCAAAGAAACTCAGACAAGGCGCATCACCCTCGACAGGCTGACACGGCTGGATGCCGCCGGCGATTTTCGCGGCGAGGAAAACGTGCCCCGTTTTGCCATCACCATGGGAGTTGGCACCATTCTACGTGCGAAGAAAATTGTACTGATGGCCTGGGGAGAGGGAAAAGCGGCGATCGTGGCCCGCGCTGTTGAGAAGCCCGTGACCGACGCAGTTTCGGCCTCATTCCTTCAAGAACACGCCAATGCGTGCTTCTTCATTGACCACGCGGCCGGGAAAGAACTCACCCGCGAAAAGCTGCCCTGGCTGGTCGGGCCGGTGCAGTGGCCCCCGGCAGAGACGATGCGTGCAGTCTGCTGGCTTAGTGACAAACTCAACCGTCCCGTTCTCAAAATAACGGATGAAGACTACAATGAACACGGCCTCTCAGACCTCCTCAGCGATCAAGGCCCGGCCTATCAGTTGAACATCCGCATTTTCAATCGCCTGCAGCATACCATCACAGGGTGGCCGGGTGGCAAACCCCGCGAAAGCGACACCTTCCGACCTGAGAAAGCCCACCCCTACCCCAAGCGCTGTCTTGTCTTCAGTCCCGAACCTCAGGACGCTCTCATCGCGATGGGGGGCACCATCGACCGCTTGCAGGAGCAAGGCAATGAAGTCTGGCTCATCTGTCTGACAAACGGCTCTTTGAGGGTCAATGACAGCGAGGCGGAAAAATTCGTCAGCACTCTCGCAGAACTAGCGGCCACCGGCTGCGGCGGAGATTCCTGGGCGGTGCAAAAGAAGTATGCCAGCGATCTGCTCGAAGTCGTCAAGGCCAAAGGCGAGTTCGGGGAAGATCCACCCTCATTGCGTCAGCTCAAAGGTCTGGTACTTCGCGGAGAGTCCCGCGATGCATGCAGCCTGCTCCGCATTCCTGTCGAACGCGTCATTTTCGCCGACCTGCCCTTTTATGAAAACGGCCGCTACCGCCGCTTTAGCACCGGCCCGGCTGACGTGGACAAGATTGCTGCCATCTTACGTCAGGTGAAGCCGCACCAAATCTACCTCACCGGCCACTCGGCTGATCCCAATTCTGTCCCCGCCCTGACTTTTCGTCTAATCGAAGCAGCCTGGTCTCAGTGTCAGGATGCAGAGTATCTGCAAACTAGCTCGACATGGCTGTTTCCAGCCAAGGAAAAAATGTTCGAACCCCATGAGATTGACATGGCTGTGCCCATGAGCCCGCTTCAACTGGAGACCAAAAACCGTTCGATCAACCGCTTCCAGTCACTCAGCAGCCAGGAACGATCCGTGCCTCAGCAAAACCGATCCATGGCCGCTTGCTACGATGCGCTCGGACTCGCGCAGTACGAAGCCATTGAATGTTTTAGACGATGGAAGAGGTAGCAAAAAAGCAAATGCCCAGGCCCGCATGAGTTTGCGGACCGGGGCATCCCTCGTGGCCATGCTCAGGGCAGGTTGGGTGCGGACACCCGCCAGGGCTGCCGCACAATCTGAAGCTCCTCCGGACTCAGCGCCCGGTTATAAAACCTCACCTCATCTATCGCACCGCGAAATCTGCGGGCGGCACTGTACGTGTCCCATCCCAGCTGGATGGCGGCATTGAAACCACCTGGAGCGTGAGCGACATTATGCACTGACGTTTGCATCCCCTGTCCGCCATCCAGGTACAAAGTGGCAGATGCGGGCTGGATCACCAAGGCAACGAACGTCCATGTGTCATCTGGGACAATGAGACCTGAGCCCCAGTTGTAGTCCCCCCCTTTCCATGAGTAGCGCAGTTCATTTCCGGCGCCCAGCATCAGCCCGCTGGTGTAGGCTGCGTTTCGTGAAAAGATCAGACCCGCCCACTGAGTTTGACTCCCGCTCCGTTTGATCCACCCAGTGATGGTGAGGGTGTTGGTGCTTAAGTCTGAAAGCACAGGCGTCGTCACTGTGTCATCCAGGCCATCCAGGCTCACCGCGCGCCCCTGTGCTCCGCTGGTCCAGGCCGTCCCGTTGACAAGCGTGCCGTTCAATCCGTTGCCGGTCACATCCTGAGATGCCGTGCCGCTGTTCTCATTCAGCGGCAGGTAGTGCACCAGCCCAGTAGGAGCAGGCACTGAGGGGATGCTCACATGCATGGGAACACCCGCATACAGCTCTGCCTGGTAGTTGAGGCTGGCATCATCCGTGGGATCCGGCAGCGGAAATTTCACCGTCACACCATTGCTCACCTCCTTCACAGTCACAGCTTCACCCATCATTGGATATAACCCGGGTAGAACATTGGAATAACTGCCGGCTTTGAGTGACAAGTTGAGGGTAATGTTGATTTCAGTGTTTTCGTAGGTGGACGTGGGGTCGCTGGCACTGACCTCCCAGTTGTCTCCGTTGCGGCGTAGATGCACCAGCGCCGCACGATCTACAGACACCTGCAAACCTGTGGATGTCATGACCGACGTTGGAGCGTGAAAGGCCAGTTGCACGGTGCCAAGAGCATGGTCGTAAATACCCTGCACACCGTTCCCATTGCTGACCACTTCGATGTTACTTTGTACCACAGCCAGGTAAGCCGGCATTTCTGCAGCCGTGATGTTTGGGACAATGATGTAATAATAATTGGTGAGACTGGCAGCAGCAGGATCCCTCCCGTGCTCAAGCGCCAGGTGGATGATGGGCGTGGTTGAAGTATCGGATGTGTCGGTGTCCACCACCGCCGCACCTCCGCAAATGTGCAGAGGCTGCTGTCCCTGGGGAAAAATGACATACCCCGTGCTTCCTTGATGGACCCATGTAGGCCCCGAAAGTGGAAGACTGAAATCGACCGAAGTCCCCTGGATAACAGTGGTGGGAGTAGCATTATTCACAGAGTAGGTCAGGTTAGAGACCCAGGCCGTCTGATCCACGGTGGTGATGATCGTCCGCCCCTGGCCCGTGGCGCGGCGTGCCACGTTGGCCCCCAGGGCGATGGCTTCGGAACCCGGGAAGAAAAATGCCTTGTCCGCCTGCGCCACGGAATAGCTTTGACCTGAATAGGAGCGGTATTCCATGGCGGCAAAACCAGTGACGCCGTCTGATGCCATGCCTGCAAAATTGCTGCCACCAGCCTTGTTTTGATCTCCCGAGGGGATGGCGTCGTTTCGCCACTCCTCGGTGACACCCGGCAAAGCGTGCCAGTCCCAGCGCTTCTTGACATTGACGTCGTACTCAGCACCGCCGACCTTGCATTGCAGAACTCCGCTGCCGGCATGCCAGGACTTGCCGACCGAGTCAAAATCCTCCGCGCCGGTAGTCAGATCACTGGCCATCTTTACAGAAAAGAAAAACGAGGCGGGATTCGAACTCGCCCCGCCATTGCGGTGCACCATGTAGTTCCCGACCCAGAAAGGAAAGTTTCCAGTGGCCTGCTGCGCACCTTGGGTGATGGAAGTTCCCCAGGCTGACAACTGTGCTTCGTTTGTTATCAACGTTCCCGGCTGCTTGGCAGCCAGCAATCGAGTGATGTTGCCAGGCATCGCGTTTACAAATTTATTTTTAAAGTCCGCGTAGTATCCGCGCCCTGATACAGTGAAATCAAAGTCTCCACGATAGACCATTTTGTCATACGTGTAGAGATAGTGGTCCGAAATAAACTGATACCCATAACTCCCAAGATCGAATCCGCTGCCCTGCAGCATCTGGTAACTGTAAATGGGCTCGATCATCCATTCTCCACCGTAAGCGTTCATGGCAATGTCTGTCGCAAAATCAGTGTGATGGGACACCGTTCCATCTGGCTGAAAGCCGGACTGCACATACATGTGCGCATTGCGAAAAGCATGCCGCACCCAGAACACAAAGTCATCGAGAACCCCGTGAGGGGTCCATCCGGGCATGTATAACGTGCCGGGATACTGTGTGTAATAATCCCCATACCAATAAGGCATGTAGGTGATCGGACGATTATAGTCTGCCCAAACAGCAGGCAGCATCATCCAGCCTCGAAAGCGGTGCCCAAGATTGGCGTCTGAGAATGCACCTTCCGTATGCTGCGTGTCCGTTAAATTGCCCCATCGAGCATCAGGACTGTCAATGATGCGGTAGGACGGCTGGTTACCATAGCAGATCTGAAAGAAACGGACCAGCCTTTCATGCAGATCGGCGGCAGTCTGATCTCCTGTGCGCATTTCGGCAAGAAGATCCGCCATGATCCAAGCCGCAGGTCCCAACAGGGGATCGGTGAACCTCCATTGATGGGTCAGATCATTATAACTGACGACTCCATATTCACTTAGTCTGTAGAATCCATCTCCATAATCCGTGCCAATGGGATGCGCTGGCACCAATACATTATTGACAGTCATGCTCGGAACTATGACAGCGGCTGGATCCAGCATGATCCGGTCGAGGAATGCTCGCATGGCGGAATAGATGGCAGATTTCAGCCGGGCATGGTCCGTCACGGTTCCACCCGGGCCATACTTCGGCGAAGTTGCATAGGCTTTGCCCAGCCCCCCTATTTTTGAGGCAACAGCCGCCCAGTTGTCCCCCTGGTAGGAGTGGTTGGCGATGAAAGTCGAGATTGGAGTGGTATAGAAGGCATAGACTTGAGGCTGCCCGTTCACCAAAGGTGCGGCAACGTCGATAAACCGGCCGCCATTGTTCTCCACTTCCGTGATCAATGAGGCCACGGCGCTGTCAATGTAGCTCGTAGATCCATAAAGCCGGGGCTCCCCACGAGCTCTGGACTTTGCAGAATCTAAAAATCCATCATACAACGGGCTGCTTACCGCATGAATGACCACATTTGCCTGGGCCACGGAGTTGCTGCCATCGAGAAGAGACACTGAGACAGGATAATCCAGCGCATTCGCTGATACAGAAAGCCCCGTCTTGACTCGCAGCATCCCCCACAGCCGTGAGATGGAATCCCGCTGGTCCACCACCTCAAACAGCCCGGACGGATCACTCGTGATGACAAAGTGATAAGTGGAAGGCACCGGAGTCTTATGTGCATCTTTGTTGCTGAGAAGATGGATTTTACCATTCACCTCCGTCCTCCCCGCGCTTCCTGTTTTAATGTCGAAATAATTGCCAAACAAGGTTTCAGCCCTCGCCATTGTCATGCTTGCGCAGGCGAAGGCTATTCCAAACAACGCTGACGTATATCGGTGATGTGGTAGTCGTTTCATGGGTGTTCTCATGCTCCTTTGATGAATAATATTCAGTCCATCAATCCCTCTATTTTTGAATAATAGATTGATTTCCACTCATCGAATATCACCCGTATTTCCGAGTCAATCCAACCGCGCAAAACGCCATAAAGATGACGCTAAAGATCCAGTCATCAGCCGAGTATCTTCTTCACCACATTTCCATGCACGTCGGTCAGACGAAAATCACGTCCCTGAAATCTGAAAGTAAGTCGCGTGTGGTCCACCCCGAGCAGATGCAGGATTGTGGCGTTTAAATCGTGCACATGCACCGGGTCGGAGACGATGTTATAGCAGAACTCATCCGTGCTTCCAAGGGATGTCCCGGCCTTGATGCCCGCACCGGCCAGAAAAGTGGTGAAGCAGCGAGGATGATGATCCCGGCCATAGTTGGTTTCAGTGAGAGTTCCCTGTGAATAGACGGTGCGGCCAAATTCCCCCCCCCACACGATGAGCGTGTCATCCAGCAGACCTCGCTGCTTCAAATCCTTGATCAGTGCTGCGGTGGGCTGGTCGGTGTCATGACACTGCCCCTGAATGGCTTTGGGCAGGTTTGAATGCTGGTCCCACCCCATGTGGAAGAGCTGGATGCAGCGCACGTCACGTTCAGCCAGGCGGCGGGCCAGCAGACAGTTGGCGGCATAAGTTCCCGGTGTTTTTACTTCAGGACCATACATGTCCAGTGTGTGCTGGGATTCGTCAGAAATGTTCACCAGATCAGGCACACTGGTCTGCATTCGAAACGCCATCTCGTACTGACCGATGCGTGTCTGGATCTCAGGATCACCAAACCGGTCATAATCCCGATGGTTCAAGGCCGCCAGTTCATCAAGCTGCCCGCGCCGCAGCGCACGATCCAGTCCCACAGGATTGGAAAGAAACAGCACCGGGTCCCCTTTGTTTCGAAACTTCACGCCTTGATGCAGCGTCGGCAGAAAGCCGCTGCCCCAGAGGCGGTCATACAGTGGCTGGTCATCTTTCCGCCCAGTTCCGAATGAGGTCAGCACCACATAGGCTGGCAGATCCTGATTTGTACTTCCGAGACCATAGCTGAGCCACGCGCCGATGCTCGGCCGCCCGGCCAGCTGGGAACCCGTCTGGCAGAACGTGATCGCCGGATCATGATTGATGACTTCGGTATGCATTGACTTGATGAAGCACAAGTCATCCGCCACACCCGCGAGGTGAGGCATCAGCTCGCTGATCCAGGCCGCGCTTTGGCCATGCTGCTTGAACGAAAAAATGGAGGGAGCCACGGGGAAGGTTTTCTGTCCTGCCGTCATGCCAGTCAGACGCTGCCCCTGCCGGATCGAAGCCGGCAGGTCCTCCCCGCGTCGCTTTTCGAGTTCTGGTTTTGGGTCAAACAAATCCATCTGAGACGGAGCACCTGACTGAAACAAATAGATCACCCGTTTGGCGCGTGCTGGATGATTTTGCATCTGTCCTGGTATTGCCGCACCCGCGGCCCTGCCAGGGGCGGCCAGGAGCGAGGCCAGCGCGGCAGAGCTCAAGGCGCGGGCGCTTTGTCCCAGAAACATGCGCCGGTTGATCTGATCTCGCAGTTGAATGGAGTCTTTCATGGTATGTCTGTTGAAGTGGACGCAGGGTTGATTTCAATCACGTGTGACGACTCGATCCAAGTTCAGGAGCACCGCAGCGGTGGCAGCCATGGCTGCAGCCTCCGGCGAGCCATGGTCGCTGTTGCTTCCACCGAAGGATAGGAATGCAGCCGCCTCTGCCGGATGCTCTTTGAAATGCCTCAATCTCTGGCGATGAGCTGCGGCCATGAGCTCAAGGTCTTCTTTCACGATCGTATGGCAGGTGGCTTTGCGGTAGCCATAGGCGATCTGATCCTCCATCTGGCCGCACTGCTTTTGCATCAAGGCACCAAGCGCACAAGCCGCCTCCACGTGCGAGACTTCATTCAGAAGCGCCAGAGCTTGCAGAGGTGTGTCGGTGCGGCTCCGCTTCACCACGCAGGTTTCCCGGGACGGCGCGTCAAACAGCAGCATTGAAGGAGGGGCCGCAGTACGTTTCCAGATGGTGTAAAGGCTGCGCCGGTGCGCGCCCGGACCTTTGTCCATCGTGTAGTTGAGGAGGTTTCCGTACTTGCTCGTCTCGTCCCACACCCCCGCTGGCATATAAGGCCTGACACTGGGCCCGCCCACTTCACCCACCAGCAGTTCCGCCACATGCAATGCTTGGTCACGCACCGATTCGCCATCAAGGCGGAAACGCGGCCCGCGTGCCAGCAGACGGTTTTCTGGATCGGCCAGAATGGCTTCCGGGCTCAGCTTTGATGACTGCCGGTACGTGCGGCTCATGACCAGCATCTTTTGAAATGCTTTCATGTCCCATTTCATGCTCATGAATTCACACGCCAGCCAGTCCAGCAGTTCGGGATGCACGGGCCACTCCGATTGCGATCCCAGGTTCTCCGTCGTCTTGCACAGCCCGATGCCAAAGAACTTCTCCCAGGTGCGATTCACCCACACACGGGCGGTCAAAGGGTTCGCGGCATCTGTGATCCACTGCGCGAGGCCGAGCCTGTTCTTCGGCGCGGACGGTGGCATGGGTGGCAGAAAGGCTGGCGTGGCCATCTCCGCCTTGTCCCGTGGTTTGTCATACTCGCCACGCTCCAGCACGAAGGCATCACGCGGCCGGGGCATTTCCTGCATCACCATGACGTCCACCAGCCCTTTGCGAAAAGTTTCCACGGCGTTCCTGGCGGCCTTCAGCAGATCATCTGCAGCAGTGACAGGATTGGCCACATGAGTCAGATAATACGATTCAATCGCCTCTCTCTGCACCTTGCTGCGGCGTGCGGGCGCCAGCCTCATGGCCGCCACCAGCGCCTCACGTTCCTGCTCCTCCGTCAGGGTCAGCTCGCCCCGCCTCAGGCTTGACACCCCCAACCGAAAGCAACCGATGCTCTGCCCAGGCAGCGCCGACTGCCCTAGCGTGATCACCATGCGCGCGCCCGCGGGCAGCGGCTTTTCAAACACCAGCATCGCCCGCTGGGGCTTCCGATCTCCCGCCGGCACATTCCAGCCCTTTCGAATCTTTTTTATCCTTTCACCTGAGGCCAGCAGACCGGCATCCCAACCTTTCGCAGACGCCCCCGCCACCACTCTCGCAATGGGCGCCTGCATGGGATTGCCCGCATCGTCAGTGATCACATCCACACCGATGTTGTCGAGCACAAAGGCTCCCTTCGGCCCACGGCCCGGTCCGCCCGCGGGCAGGCTGGCATCTGGAAGACACTCGATCAGCAGGCCTGTGGTCTCAACCTCTGGCAGCTGGCCTTTGATCACATAGGTGTCACCTCGCGACACCTTGCCACTGACGAGATAACTGCCATCCGCACGTTGGCTCAATGTCGCACCGCCCTGGGATTCGACCGAATCGGCATCAAACCGTTTCCACACTTGGATGGCCTGCATTTTTTCAGGCGTCACCTTCGCTTCCCATTTTGAAACCAGCTGGCCAAGGGACTGGCGAGCCCTGGCCAGGTCGGCTTCGGCGTTTTTCACCGCAGCTTCCAATGCGGCCAGCTTCTGGCCCTGCTCAGGTGTCGTCACCTCCACCACAGGCGTGATGTTGCCGCTGCGCGTTTTCGACTTGTCGTCAAAGGTTCCTGTCTCAGGAACGTTGTTGAAGAATGCGAGGAACGAATAGAAGTCCTTCTGCCGGATCGGGTCATACTTGTGGTCATGGCAGCGGCAGCAGTTAAACGTCAGTCCAAGCCACGTGCTGCCAACGGTCTCCAGACGGTCAATGACGGTTTCGATGCGCCATTCTTCGCCAATGATCCCGCCTTCACCATTCAGCCGATGATTACGGTTGAAGCCTGTTGCAATGATCTGACTCTGGCTGGCCTGCGGAAGCAGATCCCCGGCCAGCTGCTCGATCGTAAACTGGTCAAACGGCATGTTGTGATTGAATGCCTGGATCACCCAGTCACGCCACGGCCACATCTGCCTGCTGCTGTCCGACTGAAATCCATGGCTGTCTGCGTAGCGCGCAAAATCCAGCCACTGCATGGCCATGCGCTCCCCGTAGTGGTCCGAAGCCAGCAAACGATCCACCACTTTTTCATAGGCGTCCGGCGAACTGTCTTTTTCAAACCTCTCGATCTCACTGAGCTCAGGAGGCAGCCCCGTCAGATCCAGCGAAACCCGGCGGATCAAGGTCGCACGGTCCGCTTCCTCGGAAGGTTTCATCCCCGCCTTGTCCAGTCGCGCGCGGATAAAAGCGTCCACTCCGTTTTCAATTTTTTCAGAGCTTTTGACCGCTGGCACCGCAGGCTTCACAAGCGGGGTAAACGCCCAGTGTCCCTGATACACCGCCCCTTCCTGAATCCAGGCCTTCAGAGTCTCCTTCTGTTTCGCGGTCAGCGGCTTGTGCAGCTTTTGCGGTGGCATCAAATCACTGTCGTCATCCGTCAGAACACGACGGATCAGCTCGCTCTCGTCTGGCTTGCCCGGAACAATGGCAGTCTCGCCTGATTTCGCAGGCTTCAGGGCCTCTTCACGCACATCCAGCCGCAGGCCTCCTTTGCGTTCTCCCGCATCTGGGCCATGGCAGTGAAAGCAGGTGTCGGATAGAATGGGCCGCACATCACGATTAAACTCCACTCCGGCCACGGCCGACAAAGGCATCCATGTGGCAGCCACCATCAGGTGAAGGGCTGCGGCTGAGAATGATTGAACGCATTTCATAAATCAAGAAGCAGTCGTTAGCTGGCGGAGGTCGCGGTCAAATGCCCGACGGTGATGCTGTCCATTCCTCGCTCGAAGCGCCGCATTCTCTCCGCGTGCCCGCCTGCATGGCCTTCGTCCTGGACGGCTTTGCCGCTGCCGCTCCGGCTGCCCATTTTGCGGATGAGCTTCCCCCGTACATCGAGTTCAAAACGATGAATGGCACTGAGGACGAAATCTGCGATGTCGAGACTGGGGGTCGCGACAAGGGGCGTGAGATCCATGGCATAGGCTACCGTGGTGGTCTCGTCGATGCTGTGAGCATCCAAAAAAGTGGCATTGGCGTGCTGCCTCCCGGTGACAGCGAGATCGTAGCGTTTGCCGCCCGCAATCTGGGAGTCAAAAAGGCTGTTGAGAGCCGCCGCGAGGTTGGCGTTGCCGGAGAGATTGAGCAGGACTTTCTCCTCATCGGGCATCCAGTCGAGGTTGCGCCACACCTCGCAGCCATACACCGCTTTCGGTCGTTTCTCAGCTGGCAGTGCACGCATGGCATCCAGGGCCGCAATGACCACGCCGATGTGGGTTTCATGCTTGTCCGCCGGATTGTGGGTATACACCACCTCCGGCTGCGTGTGCTCCAGAATGGTCAGCAGATCATCCTGCAGGCTCCTGTCACTGGAAGACTTCACGCTGCTGCTGGGATGCCCCAGCTGGATCATCGCGGCATAGCCGCCGACCATGGCCGCGGCGTTCTGCTCCTCGACACGCACCGCCTGCATCTGCTCGTCAGTGTAGTCCGCGTAGCGCCCTGCACGTGCGCTGCCGGCCCCGTCCGTGCACGTCACTCCCGCAAACCAGCGGTCCGTCCTTCGGTAGCAGTTGAGGATGCCATGGAAGGCCATGAACTCCAGATCATCCTGATGAGCGCCGATCCCAAGATGAGTGACTCGGCCCATCGCCTCTGCCTCAGGTACACGGTCTGGAATAAAAATCTGCGCTTTGGGATGATGCAGCTTCAGGCCGGAGGAAACTGGTGAACTCATCAATGGAAGGCTGGCTGTCATGTTTTGGAATGGTGGGAGGGCTCGTCGCCTGGCAGTTATTTCAGGACCGGGGTCAGGACCATGTTGCGGTAATCAATGTCGCTGTGGTCTCCTTGCAGCATGATCGGCCCGGGCTTGGTCACATCCCAGGTCAAGGCACCGCCCGTGCATCCCAGCGCAGGCTCGTTGTCAATCAGCGTCTGACCATTCAGCACCACGGTCACATGCTGGTCGACAAGGGTGATTTCCAGCGTCTGCCACTCACCCACGGCCTTTTCAGCATCAATGGCGGGAGTGAGGCGGCTGTAGAGAGCTCCCATGTTATGGGAGTCCAGCGGCTTCCCATGGCTGTCGATGATCTGAATTTCATACACGCCGCGCAAATAGATGCCGCTGTTGCTTTTGGGCAGCGTTCGGACCTCCGTGACAAGTCGGAAATCTTCAAAGACTTCCGCCGTCCGCAGGTTGGCACCGCGCACGCCCTTTTCGTGCACCACTCGATTCGAGAGCACGCCCTCGTTCACCGACCAAAACTTCGGCTCCACTCCATTGGAGGATTGCCATCCACTCATTCCTTCCTTTGCGATCAGGGAGACAGGACTGCCGAACTTCACCTGGCTGAGGTCGGGTTTGGCTGGCAACGGTGGCTGCCGATGGGCGATGAATTCACCCGTCTCTCCCGGGCTGCCATCTTCCTTCGTGAAGGAGCTTCGAACCACAAGATCATCGCCTTGCTGTGTCGCCACGAGCTTGTGCCGTGTGCTGCCCAGCTTGGTCTTCATCTCACGCTCCAGGATCAGGGTATCGCCCTCCATTTTGACTGACTCCACTGGTGTCACACTGCCACTGGCCCACAGCAGCTTGGCCGCCAGACCCTTCTCATCTTGCTCGATGCCCAGCCAGCCCGCGCGTTGGTTCGGTGTGAAGAAGCCCCAGCTTCCGACCATGGGATTGCTGGCTGCGCACCAGGAGACTGAAAGCAATGCCTGGGCTGCGAAACTAACGAGGAGAGTCTTTTTGAGGGAATGAATCATGGGCGGTGGATGTGTGTCCCTGAGCCAATGTCTCCACGATGATTACCGTTGCGAAAATCCTTCACCAACAGCGCAGATCATCCGCCTGGGCTGCTGGCTGCCAGTTACATCATGACAAGAAAGAAAATAACAACCGAAGTGAACGGCAGGACATTCGGCAGGGCTGCTTTCAATCATGCCGTCTCATTCCATTACTCCCCCCATTCTCGGACTCTTGCTCTGCACCTCCGGCCTGAAGGCATCGGACGTCGAGGTACAAGCCAGCATAGTCATCTATGGAGAAGGGTGGAGTGCACCCTGTCTCGAAAGTGCAGGCTTTCCCGCCTAGTTTCGCCATCTGCGCATTCGCAAACATCCCTGAGTACTTTTTCCCACCCTCATGAATTTGAAGTCCTCCTTGGTATCCAGCACGCTGGCTTTGATTGGCCTTATCCCCGCTTCACTCTGCCGTGCCGAGATTTCATTCAGTCGCGACATTCGCCCCATCCTGTCCGAGAACTGCATCTCCTGTCATGGGCCTGATGACAAGGGCAGAAAAGGCGGGCTGAGGCTCGATCTTGAGTCTCATGCAAAAGCTTCCCACGAAGGCTCTGTGGCTGTAAACCCGGGAAACCCTGGTCAAAGCACGCTCATCCAACGCATCGAAAGCACCGATCCCGATGAGAAGATGCCGCCACTCAAGCTGCACAAAACCATTCCCCAGCAGCAGGTGGCTCTGCTGAAGGAATGGATTTTGCAGGGAGCACCATGGGGTGGGCACTGGGCTTATGAACCTGTGAAGCGCCCGCCGGTGCCGCTGAACAATGGCGGCACCCCCATTGACGCATTTCTGGCTTCACGCCTGCAGAGGGAGAATCTCACTTTCTCTCCACAGGCAGACAAGACCGTGCTCATCCGCCGCCTGTCACTCGATATCACCGGCCTGCCGCCCACACTGCGGGAACTGGCTCAGCTTCTCCCGCTGCCGCATGACAAAATTGTGGCCTACTATCTTGCCAAACCTGCCTACGGTGAGCATTGGGCTCGTCAGTGGCTCGATCTTGCACGCTACGCAGACAGTGCAGGCTATCCCAGCGATCCGCCCCGTGAGATCTGGAGTTATCGTGACTGGGTGGTTCGTGCGCTGAACACGAACATGGGTTTTGACCAGTTCACCATTGAGCAAATCGCAGGAGACCTGCTGCCAAATCCCACCAAGGATCAGCTCATCGCCACTGCGTTTCATCGCAACACAATGACCAACAACGAAGGCGGCACCAATGACGAGGAGTTTCGCGTCGCTGCGGTGATAGACAGGGTGAACACCACCTTTGCTGTCTGGATGGGCACCACCATGGCCTGCGCCCAATGTCACACTCACAAATACGACCCCATCACCATCAACGAATACTACCAGGCCTACGCCTTCTTCAATCAAAGCGCGGATGCAGATAAGAAGGACGAATCCCCTGTGCTGGAACTCATCCCGCCAGACATCAAAACGCTGCGGGAAGCCTTGAAGAAGAAAAAAGCCGCACTGGAGTCTGCCTTTGCCCGGCCAAAGCCTCAATACCTCGCCGGGCTGGAGCAATGGTTGAAGTCCGGGCAGAAAGTCGACCCCGAAAAATTCCCGGCGATCAAAAAGGCGCTCGCCATCCCTTCACACGAACGCAGTCCGGATCAGGAGTCCATCATTCGGCGGCATTACGCACTGCGTGTGTCCGAGGCAGCCAGAGAAATACGCGCACAACTCGAGTCGCTGGAAGCACAGCTCAATGCCACCAAGCCCACGACAGTGCCGGTGATGATGGATCTGGCCGGAGAAAAGCGCCGCAAGACACAGGTGCAGCTGCGTGGCAACTGGCAGGCCCTGGGAGATGAGGTGCAGGAGGGTGTTCCTGCTGTGTTCCCCGCCCTGCCGCCTGACGCACCACGCAACCGTCTTGGCCTCGCCCGCTGGCTGGTGAGCAAGGACAATCCGATGACCGCACGAGTCGCTGTCAACCGCATGTGGGAAGCCGTCTTTGGCATCGGTATTGTCCGCACCAGCGAAGAGTTCGGCAGCCAGGGGGAGATGCCGCTCCACCCTGAGTTGCTCGACTGGCTGGCGGCAGAGTTCATGGAGAGCAACTGGGATGTGAAGCACATGCTCACGCTGATCTTCAATTCCCGCGCCTACCGCCAGGACTCCCGCAGCACACCAGCACTTGATGAACGCGATCCCGAAAACCGCCTTCTCACCCGCGGGCCGCGCTTTCGCCCTGGAGCAGAGGTCCTGCGGGACCAGGCTCTTTTAGTCAGCGGTCTGCTCAATTTAAAGATGGGTGGCATCCCGGTGCGCCCCCTCGCTCCTAAAACCGGCCTGGGCGTCGCCTTCGGTGGCCAAGGCAGCGACTGGCAGATCAGTGAGGGCGGGGATCAGCACCGCCGCAGCATCTACACCGACACACGCCGCAACAGCCCTTATGCCAGCTTCTCCATCTTCGACGCACCGAGCCGCGAGGTCTGCACCCTTCGGCGTGGCCGCTCCAACACGCCCCTTCAGGCCTTCGTCACGCTCAATGACCCGGTGTTTGTCGAAGCTGCCCAGTCGCTGGCCCGCCGTCTGGTCGCGGAAAGCGGCGACACAGCTTCACGCCTCCACCTTGCCTGGAAACTTTGCCTGACTCGCGAGCCAGATGCGCAAGACACTCGCACCCTCAGTTCGGTCTATGAAGAAGCCCTCGCTCTCTACCGCAGCAACCCCGCGCTCGCATCCCAGATCACTGCCGATCCCCATCACCGCGGCTACAAGGCCAGCTTCGCCGCATGGACTGCCGTCGCCAATGTCCTGATGAATCTGGATGAGTTCATCATGCGCCTTTGATTTCCCCCATTTCCCCCATGAACTCCCCTTTTCACGAATCCCTCAAAGCACAGACACGTCGCCATTTCTTGGGCAGCACCGGCCAGTTCAGCCTGGGCGCCCTGGCCTTGCAGGCTTTGGAGCTTGGTGCTGCAAAGGCCACAGCGGAGACCAGCTCTGGGGCACACCCGCCACACCAGCCAGCCAAAGCCCGCAGGGTCATCTACCTTCACATGTCAGGCGGACCGCCGAACCTTGACATCTTCGACTACAAGCCGGAGCTCGTAAAACGCAGCGGCCAGCCCTGTCCGGATTCATTTCTTAAAGGCCGCCAGTTCGCGTTTACATCCGGAGTCCCCTCTCTGCTGGGCACCCCGCGCACCTTCTCCCAGCACGGCAGCGCTGGCATGTGGATGAGTGATGCCGTGCCCCACTTTCACAGCATCGCAGATGACATCACTCTCGTGCGCTCCATGCACACGGATCAGTTCAATCACGCCCCGGCCGAGCTTCTCCTCTTCACCGGCCATGCACGCCAGGGCCGCCCATCCATGGGTTCCTGGGCCACCTACGGACTCGGCACTGAGAACCAGGATCTGCCAGCCTTTGTCGCGCTCATTTCCAGCGGCACTCAGCCCAGCGGCGGCCAGAATCTCTGGGGCAGCGGTTTCATGCCCTCCGTGTTTCAGGGCGTGCAGTGCCGCGGCAAAGGCGACCCTGTGCTCTTTGCCGGCAATCCCTCCGGCATCACCAGCGCTCTGCGCCGCAGCCAGCTGAATGCCATGGAGGAAATCAACCACCGCCAGTGGGAACGGCAGAGGCATCCCGAAACCCTCACCCGCATCGCCCAGTACGAACTCGCCTACCGCATGCAAACGAGCGTACCTGAGGTGATGGACATCAGCAAAGAGCCACGCTCCATGCTCGATGCCTACGGCGCCAGACCCGGCGAATCCAGCTTTGCCAACAACTGCCTTCTCGCGCGGCGTCTGGTCGAGAATGGTGTGCGCTTCGTCCACCTGTTTGACTGGGGCTGGGACTTCCACGGCACCAATCCGCGTGAAGACATCCGTGCCGGCCTGAGCACCAAGATGGCCGCCACTGACAAACCCGCCGCAGCTCTGATCCGCGACCTCAAACAGCGCGGCCTGCTGGAGGACACCCTCGTCGTCTTGGGCGGTGAATTTGGCCGCACCCCTTTCAGAGAGGGGCGCACGGCAAAGAGCCCGGTCCTCGGCCGCGACCACTATCCCGACTGCTTCTCTCTCATGCTCGCAGGCGGCGGCGTGAAGTCAGGTTTTGACTACGGCAGCACGGATGAGCTGGGCTTTTCAGGCGTGGAAAACAAAGTCCACATCCACGATCTCCAGGCCACCATCATGCATCTGCTGGGCCTCGATCACGAGCGTCTCATCTACCGCTTCCAAGGCCGTGACTACCGTCTCACCGATGTTCATGGCCATGTGGTCAAGGACATCCTCGCATGAGCCCCGCTCATCCGCAGGGCGATGTGACAAGTCATTCGAGAGCTGGATTACTTGTACATCATCATGTAGGCAGCCAGGTCCGCCACATCCTGCGCAGTCAGACCCATCTCCTCCGCCGAGAGCATGAGTGAGCGGTTCATCGGCGCGGTGCGGCGAAACAACATCGAACGGGGAATCATCTGCGTCAGGCCGCCCATCGAGCGCACCGTCAGAGGATCGCCGGCACTGATGAGGATGCCTTCCACCTTGCGCCCATCGTTGAGCGGCACTGTCTGCCCTTCGAATCCCAGCGCCACGGTATCAGATGGATTCACCACGGCTTTGATGAAGTTTTCCACCCCCTGCTGGGCAGCCCAGCCTTTGAGATCCGGACCATACTCGGCGCCATTGCCCTGGATGCGATGGCACATCGTGCATCGGTTTGCGATCATCTGCCCCTTGACCGCATCGCCTTTCAAACGTGCGATTTCACCGGCTGGCGGGAGCAGGCTCTCACGTGCCTTCGGCGGCATCACCACCTCCTGGATGACGACCTTCTCCGGATCATAGAGTCCTTCGTCTTTGAGGACTTTACGTCCTCCAAAGCCTTCCCATTCATCGGTCGCTCGGATCAGCAGCCATGCGGTGGCCAGCTCGGCGATCGCCGGTTCTGCTTTTCGCAGACGGACCATGGCATCCATGGCAGATTGAGTTTGGGTGAAAGCAAGGCTGTCCACAGCGAGCTTGCGGTCCTCAAAGGAAAGCGCAGTCGCATCGGCACGGGCGAGCAACGCAGGCACGGCCTCCACCGGCTGCAGCCGCCAGGTGATTCGCGCAAAGGCGGGAGACCATGACAGCTCTTTTGTTTGATCCAGTTCTTTGCGCAAAGCCGCCCAAACAGCCGACTCAACACCTTCTGCGGCGAGACCACAGGCTTCAAGATACACACGGTCCCTGCCATCATAGCGGCGAAGCAGTTCGACGACGAGTGTCTGCTTCAATGCTGCTGGCATGTCACGCAGCATCACCGCCGCTTCCCGGCGCACAGCAGGGCTGTCATCTCGTGTCACTTTTTGCCAGAGTTCGGTATTATCAGCCTTGGCCAGGCCTGCATTGCGCAGCACTCGCAGAGCCAGGATGCGCTGATCTGCGTCCTCGCTGTTCAACTTGTCTTTGATCCAGTCCACACCCGTGGCACCACGCCATGGCTGCAGCCACGCTGCGCGATTGCGAATCCAGGGATTCTCATGCTGCGCCAGCTTCTCGATGGCTTGAATGGCTGCACCGTCCCCCTTTTGCATCATGGCTTTGAGAGCGACAAGACCGTCATGCCGCACATTGGGAGCAGGACTCACCAGCAGGCGCACGGCTTGTTCAGCCGCAAGCTCAGTGCCGGGCGGGATGCCGGCAGTGTCGATGGAGGGACGGAACCCTTTGGTCGCTATCCTGTAAATGCTTCCTGAAAAGGCATCATCGCGGGTCCCATGTCCGCCCACACCCTCGTCAAACCAGTCTGCCACATACAGCGCACCATCCGCTCCCACCATCACATCACTGGGTCGAAAGAGCGTCTTGCCGGCTGCCTTGAAGAAATCAAAACGTTCCAACTTTTTGCCAGCCCCATCAGGCTTGGGATAATAGCCAAACACCACCTGTCTACGCGCCTCAGCGCTGAGGTAAAGTCCGCGGTATTTGTCTGGCAGGGCACCATTCTCGTAAAAGGTGACTCCAGTGGGAGAGCCCGCACCATAGACATCGCCCGGAGGCAGGGTGCCGGGATCTTCCTGACGCCACTCAGCCACCGGGACGGTCTGTCCACGGCGGCGGTCGGCCTCCCAGGTGTGCATGCCGCTTCGGGAGAAGAATCCCAAAAAACCGCCCTCCATCAGCCACGTGTTTCGGCACGCAGGCGGGTCGTCATTGTCGCTCTGGTAAACATCTCCCAATGAATTGACGCATTGCTCATAGCTGTTTCGGAAGCCATGCCCGATCATCCGCAGCCCTGTGCCATCCGGGTTCATGCTCGCGGCGAATCCGCCTGTCCAGATGCGTCCGTCATCGCTCCTGGCACCTGCGAGTTTTTGCCCTTCATGGTAAGGCCCGCCGACACGGTAGCGCACGCCCTCACGCGTGGTGAAATCCGCCCCCGTGTTGCCCTGGTTGAAATAATACCTGCCGTCAGGTCCGGCGACGACAGCATGCAGACTGTGATCGTGATTGTTCCCCAAAAAGCCGCTCAGCAGGTTCTCACGCTTGTCCTTCGTGGGATCAAAACGGAGATCACCATCCACGTCGGTATAGACGATCAAATGAGGAGGCTGCGAAACCACAATGCGGTTTCCCAGCACCGCGATGCCGAGCGGTGTGACCAGTTCAGGATCCTGCACAAACACATGCGAATGGTCGGCTTTGCCGTCCTTGTCCGCGTCTTCCAGCACCACAATGCGATCCCCCTCGGGCCGGCGGTTCTTTTTCTTTCGGTAGTTCACGCCCTCAGCCACCCAAATGCGTCCTTCACGGTCAGTATCCATGTTTGTTGGATTGAAGAACATGGGAGAAGTGGCCCACAGGGTCACCTCCAGGTCTTCCGGCACCGTGAAAGCCGTGGGAGGGACCACGCGAGGTGCATCACCAGCTTCGTTGTTGGGGGGGCTTTTCTCCGCATCGGCAGGTGCTGCCTTTGGCACTTCCGGCATTGCTGCCTTCGCAGCTTCTGGTGCTGCGGCTTTCGCTTTTTCTTTCCCTGCTTTTCCACGGTTTTCCTGCCGTGCTTTCCAGGCTGCGGCATGCTCTTCCGCAGTTGGTACGGGCGAATGCTTGAGCTTGCCAAGATCCGTTTCTGTCGGCAGCGCGAGATTCGCAGCGCGGCCCTTGTCATCGAGATTCGCATTGAGATCTTCGACTGTGATCGGATCTGATTTCACCCCGCCTTCGGGCACCTCCATGCCTGCCACCCAGACTATGGCATTCAGCACCAGCTTCCGGTAGTCATCCAAAGCCCAGTTCTTGTGGTAGTGCCCGCCGGTAAAGCCGGCACCGCGCCCACCATCCTCCCTCTGTGTACCCCATAGCAGCGTCTGCTTTTGATTCAGCCCTTCATAGCCGGCCTGAGTCCAGAGATTGTTCACCATCACGATGTTCTCCCGTGTAGGTGTGGCGGTCGCCAGATCCAGCACACCATTCTTTTCCGGGCGAAAACGCATGTTGTAGTAAAACTCATCGTAGGCTCTCACCGGTCCCTGGATGCCACGTGATACCGGGTGCGCAGGCAGTGGCTCCAGGTCTGCGATCCAGAAGGGGTTCACGGAGAATCCCGATTCAAAAGCAGCGCCGGTCCATGGGCGGTAATACTTCTCTCCCACCTGCGCGCTGGGATGCACGGCATAGTGCAGAAACATCACGCCCCGGCCTTCTTTGGCGAGCTTGTCGACTTCATCCAGGTGGCTCCCGATGCTTTTGGTGGCGCTGTCGAAGACAATGATGGCAGCAGCCGCTTTCAGCACAGTTGCGTCTTCCGGCCAGCCCGAAATGACTTCGGCTTTCACGCGCAGTCCGCTCTGTTCATTCAAGGCTCTGGCCAGCAGCAGACTACCGGCGCGGTACTCATGCTCTCCCGGCCCATGGCTAGGCCCTCCGGCGATGAAGACGATGCGTTTCTCGGCATCCTCAGCAGCAGCACTCTGGAAAAGTGCGCCACAAAAAAAACCTGCCAGAACCATGCTTTTCCAAAGGTGGTCGATGCTTGTTTTCATAAGGTCGTTATTTTGAATTGGTGCCACGCACGCGGGCCGCCGGCTGCATTTCCAAATCGAGTCGCGCGCGCATTTCCTCGAGTTTGCCGTGTCTTGTTTCCTCACGGGCAAGGTTGCGCCATTCGTGGGGATCATTGCTCAGGTCGTACAGTTCCTCGTCTCCACCGCTGTATCGAATGTACCGCCAGTCCCGCGTGCTGAGCGCCAGGTTGTCAGGATCAAAGGTGGTCACCACGGCACGATCTTCCGTGAAGTCAGGTTTGTTCAGCCATGGCACCAGTGAAACGCCGCTGAGCCCATCCTTCGGGGGCAGCCCGCAGAGCTCGATCAATGTCGGATACAGGTCAAGAAGGCTGGCAGGTTCCATGCACACGCGCCCACGCGTGGCACTCTGCGACCGCGGTGGCACCATGATGAGCGGCACGCGTGTGGACTGCCGCCAGCCGGTCCATTTGCCCCAGTGCTGTTTTTCCCCCAGCTGCCAGCCGTGATCACTCCAGAGGATGATCCACGTATTGTCAGCCGTTCCTGACTCTTCAAGCTGCTTGATGAGACGACCGATCTGCCGGTCCACAAAAGTGATGCATGCCAGGTAGGCACGCACCGCCTGCCTCCATTGGTCATGCTTCACCACATGAGCATGCGTACCGGCCGTGAGCGCCTCCAGGGCAATGCTCTTCGCCTGCTTCCCAAGATCCGACAAATCGTCTTCGATCACAGCAGGCAGCTCAATCTTCTCCACGGGCGGCAACCGGTCAAAATCCTGCTTCGGCGCGAACAGTGGAATATGGGGCCGGTAATATCCAACGCCCATGAACCACGGCTGCGCTCCTCCGGTTTGCAGCCTCTCCATCACCCACGTGGTGATCCGGGCATCACCCATTTCTTCATCTGCCACATCGGCAGGCCCCCAGTCAAAGGAGTCTCCTTCCGGAACATCCAGATGGCGTTCACTGACCAGCCCATGCAAAGGCAGAACCCAGTCGCGGTGACCAGGCCCGTTCTTCAGCACATGGCGCGGCCTGTCTGTTCCCTTGCTCGGCAGTTCTTCCGGAGTGTAGCGTGCCTGCTCCTGCGTGAAGGGACTCCAGCGCTGCTCCGTGGTGAAGTACTCATCGAAGTACCTCGTCGCATTGGCATGGTAAAGCTTGCCGGCCCCCAGCGTCTTGTAGCCCGCCGCAGAGAAATGCAGAGGCAGCTGCAGATCACTCGCAGGCGGCTTGCCCTGGGTTTCACCCCAGTTGCTGTACACTCCGGTTTTCTCTGGACGACGACCACTGAACACGGCGGTTCGGGACGCGAGGCATACTGGCGCCGCACAGTGCGCGTTGCTGAAAAGGATGCCTTGCTCCGCGAGGCGGTCCATGTTCGGCGTCAATGCCTGCGGATGCCCCTTCATGCAACCAATCCAGTCATTGAGATCATCAATGGCGATGAACAACACATTGGGCTTGCGGACACTGTCGGCCGCGAGGGCGGGCAGTGTCGCCAGACAGAACAGACCACTCATCAACAAGAAGGTTTTCATGGCAGACGGTACTTTAAATGACTTACAGCTCCCAGCCGGCACGGTACTGCCGCGTCGTCAGTTTGTTGGCTTCAGCGTGGTTGGATATTCTCCCCCCCTCGGCATCCCACTCGAGGCTTTCGCCAGGAAATGCCGTGGCGATGCAGCCCAGAAGCACCGCTTCAGTCAGCGGAGCCGCGTAATCAAAATTGGCTCCCGGCTTTTTCTTTCCACCTTCCAGGCAGCAGTCGATGAATTCAAACCAGTGATCTTTGGGCTCCAGTTTGGGATACTTGTAGCCGGCGAACTTTTCACGCGGATAAAGAAGCGGTGTGCTTGTGTGCTGATGCAGCAGCACACCTTCGGTACCGATGTAAAGGCTGCCCTGGTCAGGAAACTTTCCGGGCGCAGCGAGCGCAAGAATCTCTGCCGGTGGCCGCGCAGCACCGTCGTACCATGTCACCTTGATCGTCTCTCCCTCCGTGCGGGATGTTCCTTTGAAGGTGTACTCCACCACACATTCGGTGGCCCAGTTCGTGGCGTTCAAAGGAGCATTGCCCGTGGACTTGATTAATACGGGCGCCGTCAGCTCCAGCGCACGAAACCAGCCGCTGAACATATGGCAGCCCATGTCCCCCAGCGTTCCCGTGCCGAAATCACGCCGCCTCCGCCAGTTTTTAGGATGGTAGTAGTCCTTGATGTAAGGACGCTCTGTCACCGGCCCCAGCCAGAGATCCCAGTTCAGAGTGTCCGGCACCGGATTTGTTTCCACCGGCACGGCAGTCATGTCTCCCCATTTTTTTCCTGAGAAGGTATGCACTTCTTTGATTTTCCCGATGGCGCCTTGATGGATCAGTTCAACCGCATGCCTCTCGGTAAAGTCCGATGAAACTTGAATGCCCATCTGGGTCACCACACCCTTTTCACGCGCTCCAAGCATGAGCTTCCGGCATTCATGCAAAGTCTGCGCCAGTGGCTTCTGCCCGTAGACGTGTTTCCCGAGGTCCATGGCGCGCAGCCCCATGTGCGCATGCATGTGATCAGGCACGGACACATTCACTGCATCGATCGCATCCCCCTCTTTCTCCAGCATCTCGCGCCAGTCCTGGTAGAGCCTGGCATCGGGATGCCTCTCCTTCACTTTTCCGAAGTGGCTTGTGTCCACATCGCAAACTGCGGCAAGCTCCCATCTGGGATGGTTTGCAAAGGCGGTCATGTCATTCCACGACATCCCTGCGGCACCAAAGGCGGCGTGGCGGAGTTTCCCATTGGGAGATGCAGCCCTCAGTCCTGAGGTGATGAATGGGGCGGCAAAAAGTGTGGAGGCAGCGCCTTGAATGAAACGGCGGCGGGTGGAGGACATGGTGCGTGGAGACGGTTGGTTGGCTTGGTGAATGGGTGCTATTGAGACGATGAGGGGCAAGGAAACGGGGCAGAATCAGTCGCCAGACTTGCCCCCTTTGGCAGCGCCCTCGGACGGAGGGCCTCCGGCTTTCTGCTGTGCGATCTTCAGATTCGCCCGCATTTCAGCCAGCGTGGCCGCATGCTCAGGC
This sequence comes from Prosthecobacter sp., assembly GCF_044222565.1. Classification (GTDB taxonomy): domain Bacteria; phylum Verrucomicrobiota; class Verrucomicrobiia; order Verrucomicrobiales; family Verrucomicrobiaceae; genus Prosthecobacter. The sequence goes on along the minus strand of NZ_JBGANA010000007.1, from coordinate 240,901 downwards.
CTGGCGGCCAGATTAATGAATTCTTCCGCGTCATTCTCATGATCGTAGAGCTCCTCACCGGCATCCCCCCAGGTGTTGTAGCGCCATCGCTCCGTGCGGATCGATTCACCGTGGGAATGTGTCACCGTGTAGGCAAATGTCTTTGGCCAGTCAGTTCTTGCAGGATCTTCCAGCAGCGGACGCAGGCTCTGGCCTTGCACACGCGCTGGTGTCTGCTCCATGAACCCCGTCAGTTCCAGAAGAGTCGGATAGAGATCGACAAGTTCGGCCACCGCCCCGGTGGAACGCCCCTTGCTCGCACCATGATCAGGGGAGGAAATGATCAGCGGCACTCGGGTGCTTTCTTCAAACAGGCTCAACTTCTGCCAGCAGTCATGTTCGCCCAGGCTGTAACCATGGTCAGAAGTGAACACCACAATCGTATTTTCACGCAGCTTCAGACGGTCCAATGCATCGAGAATCAGGCCCGCCTGCTCATCCATGAAACTGACGCTGGCGTAGTAGCCGGCTATCGCCTCCTGCTGCCCCGCCCTGCTCATCTTGTAGCGCTCCGCATTGTTCATTGAACGGGCAGGCACAGGCACATCAGCCAGATCATTTTCCGGCACCACTGGCAGGCGCATGGCCTCGGCAGGATACTTCCGATAGAGCCTCTCAGGCGCCACCAGCGGGACATGCGGACGCACCAGCCCCACCGCAAGAAAGAAAGGCTTGTCCGCCTTCAGCCGGCTTTTCTCCTTGTAGTCTCCTTGATAAGGCAGGACGCCGGCACGATTCTCGAGAAAACCAACCGCCTGCCTCGCGGACAGAACATCAGCCTGCGCTACGGCGAGTTCATCAGGCACTTGGAGCGTGGCAAAATTCGAACCCCATGCCAAGCGCTCCGGGGTCAGCAGCTTCAGCTTGCCGGGACTGTACGTTTCAGGCGCCAGAACATTGTAAGTCCAGTCCCAGGAATCCGGATCATCCCCGCCCGCGCTTCCCGCTTCCAATCCTCCTGGAATGCTCATGTGATAAATCTTGGAGATGCGTGCCGAGAAATAACCTTGCCGCCGCAGCAGCCCTCCGATGCTGGGATGATCCGCAAGCTCCGGATTGCTGACCTTGTAGGCACCCAGGTCCTGCCGGTTTCCCAGCATCTTTGTCGTGGCCGGATACAGTCCGCTCATGAAAGAAGCTCGCGAAGCGCCGCACACTGGAAACTGGCAGTACGCCCGCTCAAATTTCACCCCCTGACTCGCAAGGCGGTCCAGGTTGGGTGTCTTGCACACCGGATTGCCATAACAGCCCAGGCATGCCGTGAGGTCATCCGAGACAATCAGCAAAACATTTCGCGCCAGCCGCTCCGCAGCACCGACATCCGCCACGAAAATGGCGCACAATAACAGAAGAAACACACGCTGCATAAACAGGGACTTTTAGGGATTCACTTTGACCAGTTCAAAACCAATGCCCTGCGCATCCTGGCAGGGAAGCGTGATCGTGGTCACTCCTTCGGAGACCACACATTCCGCTCGATCCATCGGCTGCTTCAAATTCCAAAGCCCGTTGAGAGTCAGCGTTACTGGCATGGAAACAGGCCCCATCGGTTCACCGACCTCTTCCTTGCCCTTCAGGGCATACTGCTTTCCCTTCTCCCATCCTAAATCCGGATTGCACACACTCATGCTCCTTCCCCCATCCGGCAGTTCACGGGTCATGATCAGACAAGGAGAGGAGGCGCACTTCACCAGCGAGTCGGCTGTGTCAGTGTCCGCTTTCGCCACAGCATATCCGGTCACCCCCAGTCGATGATGTCTCACAATGTGCGCCACTTCGTCTTTGCGGAGCACCTTGTACTCATCGCCAGCTCGGGCGGCAAAACTGGCAAGGCCTTTCATCTCAGACCTCACTAAAATGACATACTCATAGCCCGCGTTGTCAGGCGAGGTGCCATGATCAAGCCAGGCCGAGGTAAACGCACCCTTCGTTTCGCGAGTGCCTGTGTCGTTCATGGACTTCTGGATCCGGCGCGTCAGCACCGTCTGCTGTCCTGCAGGGATGAAGTAGCCATTGCCCGCGGCATCCACCAGCTCCAAAGGCCCTTCTTCAAAACTGAACTCCTGGTCGGTCACTTCGGTTAGCGCCTCCCTTTGAATGAAGGTCGGAATTTGATCGTCCGGTAAATGGGTCTGAAACAAAGTCGTGCTGACCCCATGGCTGCCGTCTCCGTCACGTATGCCGCTGCCCAGCATCACGATCTGGTCATCAAAGAAAAAAGCTGTCTTCAGGGCCCGCAGCGGAGTCTTGCGCTCGTCCGGAGCCGCTTCCATATAATCGAGCACAAACATGCCCCACCGTCCTTCCAGAGACTGCCCGCCAGCGAAGCTTCTGTCACTGAAAGGGCGGTTATACTCCTCATTTTTGTCGATTTCCTTCCACTCTGCAGGCGTGAAATATCTTGTGGTGGTTCCTGGCACCCGGCACCAATCCCAGCCTCCCTTCGCATAGCCGCTGTCCTTGGCATTCACCCACGGTTCACCTCGCCCGTAAATGAAGAGACTCCCTGAGCTGTCGTGAAATCCGAAAACATTTTCCAGCCGCGCATCTTTGCGCGCATCCACAAGTGAACGCTCAAACGCCCACCAGTACCGGCTGTAGCCTTTGATGCTCACCATCCAGTCATCCCGGCGGTGGATCATCAGCGGCCCATAATTCAGCGCCCAGTTTCCTGATGGATCAGCCTCAGCTCCGACTTTGCGTGCATCTTCCAGGGTTTTCATGAAATGCAGCACCGCACCAGGTCCAGGCGAGACTTCGTCGCGATGACCTGCCAGGGCATTCCGTGGCAGCGGGCTCGACATGAAAGCTTCATCCGCAAGCCGGGCGAACATTCCCTGGCACTCTTTCCGCCGCGGCTGCTGCAGATCCGCCAGATACGCATACCCCAGCATCACATCAGGAATAACTTGGGTGCCCCCTAGCCGCCCTGAAAGAGCTCGGTGCATGTCATACTTCTGGGACACCACGCGCAGAGTTTCCATCCCCTTGCACAGGTGGCTGACCGTCTCAGCCTCGCACTCAAACTCCGTGCCTTGCAGCAACCAGGCAGCAAAGGCCGCCTGCGCCATCGTGTAGGCGGCATAGCCGCCGAAATAAACTCCCCGATGGTGATGCCCCAGCCCGTCCGGCTTGATCGTGTCCAATGCGTTGGATTCCATCATCAAGGATCGGTCGAGCTGCTTTTTGAGAAGTCTCAAGCGTTCGACATTGCCTTCCGCCAGCGCGGCAGGCAGGCTCAGGTTCAGCACCACCCGCATCCCGTCCGCCTGCAGGTAGTCTGCTGTCATGCAGCCTGTTTTTTCATCATGACTCTCGATGTCCCAGCAGGTGGCCAGTGCACGCTCCAGGCGGCCGGTCGCAGCCAGTTCATCACGCATCAGCAAAGTGGCCAGCGGGTAGCCGGACGTCCGCAGGATGAAGTCCACAATCATGGCCTGCTTCGGATCAGGCTTCTTGATCTGCCCTGGCTTCCAGGGCATTTGCATGGGATGGCGGAATCCGCGCTTGTCCAAGCGGTCAAAGACCCGCATGATCAGCTCCTTCACCTCGCTTTTTTGAAAGCATGGATTCTGGCACTGGTCAGTGCCCGGCAGGCAGAAAGCCACACTCAGCACCGGCAGCGCAGTCGTGACCAGAAAGCGCATCTCCTTGTCATCCGCCCCGGCTTTCGCTGTGTTGTAGAGCGCCGGATTTGACTCATCAAGCGGAATGCTTTTCAGCTCGCGCATCACACGCCCCGCACTCGACACGGCCTGCTTGAGTTTATGCACCGCCAGCGGGTGGCGGTAGCTCTCTGCGCCGCCGCCCAGCACCCACTGCAGATAACGTTCACGGACCACTCCGGCGTCTTCACTGGAATCTCCACGCGCATGGGAGAATGAAAGCAGCAGACCGGCGCAGAAGGAGCAGAAAGAAGACAGCTTGAACATCATCCTTTTAGATGTCGTGTCTGCAGAAACGGTTGCCAGAATCGCAAACTCTTTTAGCTCTTCCCGGCCGGCTCAGTTGCCGGAATCTTTGATTACGGAGACCCGCAGGCGATCAAACGAAAAATCCCCGCCGCGACCCGTGGCCACTCGGACTCCGTCAAAGCGCAGCCCTGCATCCGTTTTCCCAATCACGATGGGAAGCCCGTTCACCCCATCGCCACGAAACACATCAAACCGGCCGTCCCGCTGACGATAGCGCAGGGTGAAGGTCTCCTGACTGCCTTGTATCGCGAGGTCGTAAAACTTACGATTCTCCTGAACCCCTTCACGGCGAAACATCTTCCCATACGTCACCACGTTCCACGAGTAGGAGTCGCGCGCCTTGTCTCCAAAGAAGAACATCTCTCCATCGCCGTCGAACAAACTGATCCCCGCATAGCCCTCCGAGTGAAACAGCGTCATCGGCGAGACCGAACGGAAAGTCAGAAGAATCACCGCATTTTCACGCGGCTCCACAGCCCGTGAAAAACGGCCCATGAGGTGCGTAAATGGTTTCTGGCGGCCCACAAATTTGCCATTCATGATGTGCGCCTCTCCTGCCAGCACCTGCCAGCTGCCGATGAGCGGTTTGCGTTCCAAGAAGGACTGGTTCGGCACATGCGCCAGAATTTCCTCAAACAGCACCTCCTGCTTGTCCCCGGCCGAGTCAGGCTTGTATAAGGCCGTGCCCGAGACCACCTCCACCACGCTGGCATTCGCTCGGCGCATCAGCATCTCTCCGGCCAGCAGACGCCGCACTGGCTGGTCGCCGGTTCGCTGCCTCACCTCCACCGTCCCCTGCTCCACCTGCACCTGCTGCAGCGTTTCATCCGCCTGTACCGTGAAAACCGTTCCCAGGTCCACCACCTCCATCCCTGGCAGGTCCACCGCAAATCCCTTCGCCTTGGCTGGCACCCGGAACCAGCCGGTTCCCTGGTCAAGCTTGAACCGGTTCGGCCCTGTGATCGCAAATCGCGAAGGACTCTTCAGCACCGCTTCAACCCCGCTCGGCAGCCGGATGGACACAGTACCATCGCTCATCACCACCCCGTCACCAAATTGCAACCGACCGTCTTCAGAGATGGCTGGCGATGCCGTCTCAAAAACGGATGCCGCAGAAAATTGTACATCAGGAAGACCCTGCGTAGCCACTGCGCCGCCAGTCCCGGACGTCTGCATCTGCCACAGCCCCCCGAGTGCAAAAACAAGCGCCACAGCCGCTGCCGCAGCCCAGGCAAGTTGCCTTTTGTGGAAACCCCGCCACACGACCGGCCGCGGCGCCGCACTCTTCGTTTCGCCTGCCTGCCAGGCATGATCCCTCAGCAGGGACTCCATCCGCATTTTCTCCAGATACAGCCCAAGCAGTTGTTCGTCAGTCTTCAGCCGCTCCAGCAGTTCGTTCGCCTCCTCCGCGCTCAGACTTCCATCAATGAGCAGGTCCAGGCTGCGCGCCCACCGGTTTGATTCACTGGATGCTACTGTGTTCATGGTTTCAAAAGTCGACGTTCGATGCACGCGCGCAAGGCGTCCCGCAGGCGGAACAAGCGTGCCTTGAGCGTTCCCGGAGGGATGCCCGTCTTGCCTGCATATGTCTCCAGCGAGGTTTCGGTTGCATACCTCGCATGCAAAAGATCACGGTCCTCTTGTTTCAGTGCCTTCATGCACATCCCCAGCGCTTCGTGATGCTCGTCCGTGATCAGCGGTTCTCCCTGCTGTTGCCAGCGTTGATCGATCCGGTCTATGACTTCATCATCCAGCAGCACCTCATTTGAGCGCGCCAGTTTCCGCCGCTGATTCATCACGAGAAACTTGGCAATTTGAAAAGCCCATGCCTTGAAATGGGTCCCTGGTATAAACTGGCTCCTTTTTTCCCAGAGCTTGATCAGCGTTTCCTGGGCCACATCTTCTGCGCTCGCTTGTCCAGGCAGCAGCGATCGAACATACAGCTTCAACGCGCTCGTATGCTGCGCCAGAAGATCCTCAAACGCCCCGGCATCACCTGCTCCCGCATAGGTTGCCTGAATGTGGAAGCTTGATGATGAGGGTGCCGGATCGGCCATAGGTACAATTTAAAAATCCAATGCCACACAAGCACCCAATGGCTTGACCTGGCAAAACGATTAATTCTCACCAACGAGTCTCTATGCAGACAAACGGCGCATTCGCCAGGATTCGTTGGACTGTTGAATGAACGCGAAGAAATAAACTCAGAGAGTTGAAAACTCTTTCACCTTCCCTGCCGGCCACAGCCGATCAAGATTTTTTTGAAACCTCGCGAACTTCCGCGACATATGCAGCTCTGGCATGCATTCCAAGGTCAATACCATACTACCCACCCTGACTCTCTCGTTTCTAGTAGCATGTCTCAGTATCTTCATTTCACCTGAGGCTCACGCATCTGGACCGGGCAATCAGAATGACTTCCAAGGAAGACGCGTCCTGTTGATTGGAATCGATGGCTGCAGACGCGACGCCATGGCCCAGGTCATAGCCGGCGGCAGCGCACCGAATCTGGCCAGACTTTCACGAGAAGGTCATGCCTGCTGGAACATGGAAGCAGGCGGTCCATTGATCGGCAAAATGAATCAGCCGACCATTAGCGGACCTGGATGGTCCACACTTCTTACCGGCGTTTTTGCAAACAAACACGGAGTGCTCGGAAATGGAGAAAAATTTAAAAAGGGCAATTTTCAATCTTTCCCCCACTTCTTTCGCAGATTGCGTGAGTCGAAGCCCAATCCGTGGCTGGGTTCCGTGGTGGGTGACACTTGGCCTGAAGTGAACTCAATCTTGATCCCGCTGAGTGGAGAAATGCTGACCAGTAGAACCACCACCGTTCCATCCGAACAGGATGAGGAACAGGGAAAAACAAGAAGGCTCAATGACGGCAACGTTGCCAAAGAAGCTGTCCGCTGCCTCGAAATGGATGACCCCGACGTGCTATTTTTGCATTTTTTAGATGTCGATCATGCAGGACATCAATTTGGCTTCGGCCCGGCCAGTGATCCTTACATCAAAACTTTGCAACGCCTCGACTCACACCTCGGCGCCGTGCTGGAAGCCATGAAGAAGCGCCCCCGCTTCACTGAAGAATCATGGCTCATCGTGGTCATGACAGACCACGGTGGAATCAAGAAGAGTCATGGCGGTCAAACTCCTGAAGAGCGTGATATTTTCGCATTCTTTCATGCCGCTAGCTTTCCACCTGTTGAAGAGCGCAGCGGGAAAGTGTTTCAAAGCATGGTAGTCCCCACCATCTTGAACTATCTTCGAGTGCCGATCCTCCCCTCATGGGGTTTGGAGGATCAACCACTTTCGGAAACCAAATAACACGCCCCACACTAAATTGAGAAGGTATTGGATTGCGCAAGAGGGTGGGAAGATATCAGGCTGGGAGATGGATCAGAACGACCTGTTTGCAATGGCTTTGGAATTGAACGCGCCATGGAAGATTGTGCGCGTTGGTTTTGCAGGCAGCTGCCTACATGCGCAGGGGCCCCTGAAAACTTGGCGTTCATGGGAGATGCTCATTCTTTTGGCCGCCTTCAAAGAACTGGCTCAGAGCATCCGTGTCCAGTATAGCGGCATCCTTTCTCACTACCCCAATCGCACCACATCAGAAGCCATCGAGCCGATCAAAGGCATCATTCACACTGCCTGCCGTCGTAATCGCGGCTTCCGTAACTTCGAGAACCTCAAAGCCATTTCGTGATTTTCCTGTGGCGTAGCCCACACTGTGCTGATCCCCCCTTGGCGTCGACTTTTCAATGGTTCAGTGCTTTCCAGCTTTTGGCAGTGTCAGGGGCGGCACACCGCCATTTCGATAGCTGCAGATTTCAGCAGGCCCATCTTTTTTCAAACGCAACGTGCGATTGCACCGTTGCACAGAGACTTCCAATGCTGCCCCCGCTTTTTCGGGCCCGCCCCCTTCTCAACCCCTGCTGTAGCTTCTCTGAGTACCGGCGGTCGGACTCGAACCGACACATCCTCACGGATACAAGATTTTGAGTCTAGTAAGACCCCGTTTCAAGTTGTTCATGGACGTTTCGCATGCTAGACTCGCACCCATCGTAACCAATTGATACATAAAGTTTAACAAGAGTTCAGACATGCTCAAACAAAAAGAGACATTCTCAAACGCCGATGCAAAAACTGCCATCAAACTGCCATCAGAACTGATCCGCTATCCCAAGAGCCACATGCTCTACTGGAAGGAGGAGGGTCGGCTTTTCTGTCAGCGTGGCAGCACCGACTACTGCTGCCGGTTCTCGCACAATGGCCGCAGGGGGTTCTTCGACTTGAATACCTCCAACAAGGTCGAGGCTCAGAAACGAGCAGCCGAACGATACAAGTATGTAGTGGCGCACGGGTGGGAAAAGGCTGAGAAGAACCCTGACTTCAGGGTTCAGGCTCCCGAGCCGGAACGAGTGGTGCTCACCGTTGGTGGATGGATCAAAGAGGTGCGGGCGGTTTCCCTGGTCCGTGCTCTCACGCTGCTCAGCTATGAGCAAGCTCTTCGAAGAATTGCTGCTGAGGCGGTGCTGGGGCTCACCTACTCGATCAAGCAGCACGCTGGCTGGCTTGCCAAGGTGGATAAAGTTCCCTTGGAGAAGCTCACCACCGATGTGGTGGCCAAATGGATCAAAACCAGGCTTTCCAATGCCGGCACCGATCCCCGGGCACAAGAAAAGGCAAAGCATACGGTGAATCACGTCCTGCGTTCGGCCAAAGCCCTGTTTTCACAGAAGAAGGTGCTACGAAAGGTCGCAAAATCAAAACTGGACCATCTCCCCCGACCGACACCGCTTTCTGAAGTCGTTTTGCTCGAAGAAGACTCTTCGGCACGCTTCACCCCCTCCGTAGATCCAGAGGCTCTGTTGCTCTCGGCGCAGAAGGAACTGGGAGCACCTCGCGCTGGCAACGAGACTGAAGAGGAGTACGCCTTTCGAGAGCAGCAGTGGATTGCCTTTCTGCTGAGCTTCTGTGGAGGCCTCAGACGCAGAGAGAGCGACCTCCTTGCGTGGCAGCAGGTTCACCTGGACCACTCCTGTGGACCTCGAATCCAGCTCGACATCACCGAGCACTTCAAGGCCAAGAACAAGGCCCACGCAAAGTCCATCCCATTGGACCCAGAGATTGCCGCCTTGCTGAAGGCCTATCGCGAAAAGTCCCCCAAGGCAGAATTCGTCTTGAAATCGGATAATGGTGTCAACATCACAGGCATCGGCAAGCCGCGCTGCAACCTTACGTGGAAGGCGCTCAGGAAATGGCTTCGCGCCAAAGGCATCGAAGACGCCAAGCCTGTTCATGCCCTGCGCAAGTCCATCGGGTCACTCATGGCTGAAAAGCACGGAATCCATGCTGCACAGCGACTTCTGCGACACACGACACCCGCGATCACCTCGAAGTACTACTCGAACAGTGAAGCCGTAGAGGTGCCAGGGGTGGGTTCAATCCTGGCAATTTCCTCAAAAAGCGCTTCCGCCATTGAACCAGCCGATCTGCCCTCCACTCCCCTTCCCCAAGCCGCTTGATTTTTATTCCGCCAGGCTTTCAAGCGAACAAGTGTGCACGCACCTCTGCATCAGTCGTCCCGCCCTCCACAGGCACTTGAAGAAGCACCACTTGAACCCAAAGCGGCTGCCTGGAGGCCAGTTGCGTTTTTCCCACTCGGAGGTCGATGGACTTCTCACTTGTTGACGCGCAGGAGCTCAACTTTTTGCTATGCCCTTACACCTTCACACAAGCCCTCAAAAGTGTGAAAAATTCAGGGTGCAAACGCCACATTTTTAAGCATTCCAAGCGCGCAGCAGGGCTTGGGCGAAGACACCGTCTTTCACCGGGCCACTAACACTCAGTTTATTTTTGGCCCCGCGTCCAAGCTGCGCAACCAGATGATTGAGTGACTTTCTCCGGCGCTTGGGGCCCTCCACATGGACATACCAAACCGATTTTCTAGGGACCTTCTCAACGTGCAGAACAAACTCAGGCGGATAGACCCAGTAAAAACCACGATCCTCCTCCACTCTGACAATCTGTTGCCCCCTCTCAAATCCACATGATCCCCACCAACGGAAATTATCCAGGCTATGAGTGGAGCTTCGATGGAGACGCATTCTGGCTGCGGTAGCTTCCCCTTCGCTTCTTACCCTCTCCTCATCGTGGGGCAATTTGGCAGATGTGCTCACCTGCGCGAGCCGCAAATCTGCTATCTCTGGTGTTACAGCTTGACCTGATTTAGCTGACTTCGTCTTAGGTTTGCTTGGTCGATGCGGAGGACGGTAGATCACTCTCAGGGCTTTGAGCTGTTCTGGTCTTTGGAGTTGCAGACAGAGCCCGGTCACAAATTGACGGGCCTGCGTTACCGCCTCCGAGTCGGTTGTCTGAATCATCGCTTCGACCAAGGTATCCGCCGAATGTCTAGAGACGTTTGCGGAGCCAACAAAGACGTTCCTCCCGACCACATATACTTTGGCATGCAAGTTCATGACGGAAAAGATCTCCACCCCCCTTTTATGTAGCTTTAAGAGCTCCGCGGGGCAAGTCAGCCCCAACCTCACTGTGCGCTCGCTGGCATCCACCACGAGGCGGCTGCCTTTTGGAAGAGGCAGCATTTGCGCCGCTCCCTGTCCAAAATAAGCCACCGCTACTTGGCAGGGACGCTTGCTGGACCGGACAGTTCGTGTCAGCACGGGCCAGAGATCGTTGGCAAGGAGAAGCATGCGTGGAATATTCACAACCATCCGGGCTTCTGCAATGAGCTCCTGAGTTGCGTCATGTATTTTTGAGCACACCCCGCATCTTCCTCTGAAATGCGGTTTCTCACTTCAACAAACGTGGATGCAAGCTCTTCAGCCACGTACAAAATGGCAGGAGGTAAATCATGAAATTCAGAAAAGGAGATCAAATTGTAAGGGACGACACCCGGCATCCCGCAGGAACACTGGTTGTGGTTCAACATTGCGACAATGGGAATTTGCAGGCGTATCCACTGGGAGGAGGCTTTGAGCTGACCATCCCTGCTCGTGATGTCTCACGGTTCTCCATTGTGACGAGAGATGAAGCCACACCGATTTATCGCCAAGCACGATTCTGTTTGGAATGCTTCGAAGGCATTGAGTTCATTGGGTGGACCGCAGACCAACGCTGGAACGGCTGGGCAATGCCCTGCTTTGGGATGGAACAGGCATTGAAACTCGTAGCACTATTGCAGGGCCAGCTCCGCTACGATTCCTCGCAGGATGCCTTCATCGGCTCCTCCGGAGATGAGGAGGAACTTTGGACAGGTCAGGTCATCGACCTGCCAGACGGCGGTCAGGAAATGGTCTATCCAGTTGGCGCGGGCTCGTGGACATGGGAGCTGTGCAAAAGAATCCACGACTAAACTAAAATTCACCAAATTACATGTCATGAAAACACCAATCGAAATTCTTGGCGAAAGGATTGCAACTGCTTGCGCCACAAGTAAGCCAAATACACAGGAACGAAACAAGGCTCTGTCACTTGTTCGATGGCGCTTGGAATCATCAAACGGCCTCTGCGCAGGTCTTGACGCGGAAATGGGCTGCGCCTTGGTTTCCCCGCCCAATGCACAGGTGTTCGACGGCAGAGATAATGAGTCCCTGAAAAAGGCGTTTTTCGAAACAGCGTTAGGCGTTGAATTGGCTCTTGTGCTGCTGGATTAAACCAACGTCTTATGCCAGTCGGAAGACCAAGTGAAGGGCGTGCTCGACATGAATATTCATGTAGTTCCAGAGACGTCCGAAGCAATTATGCGCCTCTTAAACAAAGCTGATGGACTCCGAAACACACAAGGCAAAGTCATAAATTATGTGTTTTAAAAAAGCAGAGACAAAAACGTCCTGGAACAAGGTGAATCAGGACGGGGCGCAAGATTGCCCATGTTGGTCCAACCTTCGCCCGGCTTCTTGCATCTTCACATAGCCTAGCAATGTGCTTACCGGCAGTGAACCGCTATGCTGAAATTCATTAGATCAAGCTAGAAAAGTAGCCAAACTCTGGGTTTGCATGAGATCCAACGAGAGCCGCCCTATCAAGCAGACGATTACCTTCCTCGCAGCTCGTTTCTGGTAACAATAAGCAACCATGGCAGGCTGCTAAGTTGCAGTTGTCAGCCCCTTGGCCCGTGGACTCCAGGCAGACGGGATCGTTACTACACCAAGTCGCCTTCTCTATAGCTCGCCGAATTGTCGGTTCCAGGCGTCCTGGTTGGCCTTGGCGAACTAGGCCGCCCATGCTACCCTCGCTGTCGCCGCTAGCGGTGTATATTAGCAGGCCGTGCATTGGCGGCTTGCCTGAGTTTCGTTGGAAGAACAAGCGTTCACGCAGAGACGCGCTACCGTAGCCGCAATCGAAGCTTAGTTGATTGATAAGAGCGTGGGTCAGCGCGTGAAGGAGTAGGAAGGTTGGCGAAAGTTCGCGCTGGCTCAGCCCCTGGCTGGTGCGACGCTGATTGAGTTGCTCGAACAATTTGCGGTGCTCAGGTCGACCATCGTCGTAGCGTTTCTCCCAGTCGGCGAGTTCGGTGCTGTTGAGTTCGAGGAAGATACCTTCGCCGAAGACCATCGTGGCGGGCAGCCAGTCGAGCTTTGGGTTGTTGCGCACGGGACGCATGTTGGCACTGATCCCGCCTTCGGTGGGATTTAGACGGCTGAAGCCTTCTAGTGCACGCGTCTCTCGCAGCTTTGGCACCAGATGAATGCGGCTAAAGAACTTGGAGACATCAGCCTCGTAATCGTCGCGGCGCTTGTGAACCACATAAAAGTCTGTCTTCATGTCGCCCTCGTCCTCGCAAAGTGCCTTGTATTCGGCGGCGCGATACTCAGCTTCGGTCATGGCTTTGGGCAGCGGTTGGTTGCCCGCAGGGCGCTTGGTGAGTTTGGCTTGTGCAGCGTCACGTAGTGCCACTGGATCCACCTTCCCTGTGAGCTTGCGGAAACGCACTAGAGCTTGGCAATCAGCGAGTGGGATTTCGCCGTCCACAGTGCCGCTCAGATGCTCCCATAGTTCCGCATCCTCTAGCAGTTCAATGATCACCGGATCGACCATCTTGGCCCACCCTTGCAAATAAAGACTGCTCACCACTCTGGGCAGATACACGTTGGAACCACCCCGCTGCACTACGCGCAGCAATTGCCCGCAGCTTGCACCTGTCGCCGTGCCATCGCGCCACTTGGGCAGGGCCACGCCAGTCCAGGGCGCGCCGCCTTGACAATGAAGTGCCGGGTCCATCCTAGCCAGCGGTCCTCCTTGGCCGCGCTTGAATTCGAATGCATTGACCATGCTGCGCTTCAGCTTGCACGTTACGCATTCGATCACGACACCAGCAAGGCTTGCGGCCGAAACACCCGCGCGGAAACGCAACTGACACGCGCCTTTGATGCCGCCCCAATGGCCGTCGTTGTTGTGCGCCCACTCCATGAAGGGAAAGTCCTCGATGTGACCGAGTTCGCACACCGCTACGAAGCGCACAGGCATGAGCTTCGGTCGCCTCTTCTCTGGGAGCCCTTGGCAACTGCGTCCGTCAGTGAAGGCAAAACCTTTGCACCGAGGAGGCTTCGACTCGTGCAGGTTCACATACTCCATGCCACCGCAGAGGTGGCAGTAATGCCACCGAGGAAAGCGCGCCATCGGCACGCGTTGATAGGCAAAGTGCTTGTTGTCGCCGTCGGCATCACGGAAGTCTGGTGGAAAACGAAAATGCGTCACGCCTAGCCTAGCCTCTAGACGCTCGTCGCGAATCTTCCAACCAGAGTCAGACGGACAGTCCTTCATTCCCTCAGGCCACTCGTCGATAACGACGGGCATCAACGATTCATCGCCAGGGAAGTTAACCATCGCACCGATACCGAAGGGTGAGATGAGCTGGGCACGACGGACAGGTCGATTGGGGAAGGCCATGATCAAATAGAGGTCTGAGGGTTAGAGAGGAACTGCCCATGAACGCTTGAGTCACAGGTTGAATCAACACCTCGCATCGACGTGGGTGTCTTTAGTGCATAGTCCCTCCATGCATCGCGCGGAGGTGGTCCCATGGGATACATCAGCCGGCTATCGTCATTGAGGATAAAGCCTCCATAGGTCATGGGCGTGAAGGTCTGCCAGCGTTTCAATACGTCATCGAAGCGACCTTGCACGCCCGCCAGTTCATCGACATCAATCTTCCGGCATCTCGTCATGATCATGTCACGTATTGCATCCAGCAGCGCACCTCTCGGCGGGATGCTTGGATTGGCAACCAAGTTGCGCTGGGCGAAGCTGTCTATGCTGCCCCAATAGCGGGCCAGCGTGATCATTTGCGCATGGAGTGCGCGATCCCGCACCGGCAGAGCAAAGGGTGTCACGCTAGTGGGCTCCACCCATCGATACAGGCTTTGATGGTAGCTACGGAAGTGCTCGTAATGTGATCGGTCGCGGGGTTTCGAGGCGTTGTAGATTGTCACCACCAAACCTGCGCTGGCACGACCCACCCGGCTCGTGGCCTGGATGTATTCGCTCGTGCCTTTCGGCTGGCCGATCACAGCCATCAGACCCAACCTAGGAACATCGAGGCCCACCTGAATCATGTTCGTTGCCAAACAAGCATCAAGGGCCTTGTGCTGACGGATGCCCTTCTCGTTTAAGGCATCACTGCACTTCTCAAAGAGCTTAGCTAATGTGGCGGACACCTCGTCTCCAGACACACGACTGGTAAGTTCTTCATCACGATTCAAAAAGCGTCTTGGGTCAAGCTGCTCTGAAACCGTGGGACGTTTGATGCCCATGCGCGACCACAAATAAAACAAGCGCTCCTGTATGTCGGCGTGCATCAGTGTTGCAGCGTGGCCAAGTTCACGCAGGCTGTTGAAGTAAATCATCAGCGTCCAGTAGGGGTCTATGGCCTCGGCCACAAAGCCGTCGCGACCCAATGTTGCAGGCATTTGCAGCAAGGCTGCCAAAGTGCGCACCTGAGCCGTCACATGAGATCCAAGTGCTGTGCCCATGACGCCCAGATAGACGCGCCCAGGCTTGGATCTATCCTCCTGCGCAAAGAACGAGTCACTAGCCAGCAGTCCCTGTGGCGGAAATATCTCAACCTTGCGATTGTAGAGTTTCTCTGCTTGATCGGCTGCACGACAGATGGTGGCAGTTGCAGCAATGATCTTTGCTGGCACATCTCCGTCGTGGGTTAGCGCGTCGATTGTCATCTCATAGTGGCCGACCATTGAGCCAAGCGCACCTGCAATAAGATGAAGTTCGTCTTGGATAATGAGCGAGGGTGGGGCGTGCTGCCGGCCCAGCTTAATGCTTAATCCGAATAGGCGCATCGCTTCAGGGTTCCACGGCATCATCGCGAACTTATCGACTGTGCCGATGAGCAGCGTTGGCCTCGCCTGATAGATGGCTTGATCAACCACATGCACTGGCAGGGAAGAGTGAAATTCACATTCCTTGTCTGGGCAACGAAACACGATTGTAGGATTCTCGTCGGAACCGTCACGAATGTAGCCAGGCACCCGGAACACAGTACCACATGGAATCGGGCCCAAACCACATCCACACCAAGGGCAATTCAGCAGCACGAATGGATTCGGCTTCCCTTCGTCACACAGTCGCTTCCAAGCGCGCACTGCGTCGCTGTGCTTGTTGGGAGTCACGCTGCCTCCAACCCAAAGCCCAATAGAAATTGCCTCGCCCTTCAAGCGCGCTTCGCGTTGACGAATGAGATCACAAGCGCAAATAAGAGAAGCGGCGCGCTGAAATTGTTGGGTGGTAAGGAGTCGCAGAGTGTAACGCATCAACACTATGGTGGCATCGTCTTTTGGATTGCGGAGGCGGCGCCAAAAGATAGTCATCGCGGTGAGTCCGAGATAGGCTTCGGTCTTACCACCACCAGTCGGGAACCAGATCAAATCGACAATCTCTCTGTCCGCTCTGCCTTGGCCGGTGGGATCCACGAGCCCCTGCAAGTTCATCAGGATGAATGCGAGCTGGAAGGGACGCCATCTGCGGGCTTTGAGTTCAATCTCAGTCGGAGGCTCAAAGGCGCGCTCCGGAAAAACCTCTTGCGCCATCAGTGGAGCGTGACGACCACCCCTGCCGCCACGAGCAACAGGGCGGGGCATATCTGGAAACACCATAGCGCGCTTGTGCTTGGCTTCGCTTGCTCGCCCATAGTGGATGCCCTGCTTTTGCATTGCTTCGTTCATCCAACGGAACACCTGCATTGCATCCGCATTCGTAGAGAGCACCTTGATTCCCTCACGCATACGGCTCAGGCAGTTCTTGCACTTGAGGATCTGTCGTTCACCAGCCTCGCGATGCTCAGCAGGCACTTCGTTTGCTCTTTCATTGATCCACACTTCGTATGCATCTGCGAGCGACAAACAAGATCGCAGAATTTCTCGATCACTCGCATTAGCAAGCGTGCCCATTGGCAACACAAGTCCGCCCGCATCGAAGTTCAGCGGGAATATTTCATGGCGTGGCAACACCTCAGTGAAGACCTCTTTGGTCCTACCATTCTCTGGCGTAACCCATTCCGCTGCGCAGCCATGCCCAATCGCAAACACACGATGCTCTCGATACAGCAAGGCAAGCAGATGTTCTTCTTCCACCTCGTCAGCCGAGGCATTGCTATCGCTGCTGAGCCGCCGCTCAGGATATTCAAGTATGCAAGCCGCTCCATCAACATCAATCAGACGAAAACCGCACTGAAAGTAGCAGTCGTCGTCCCCAGGTCGTTCGCCTTCCTCACACGTCCTCGTATTCATTAGCGTCACCGTGATCAGTCGTTGTGTTGCGCTCGTCCTTCCTTTGATGCAGCGGCTAAATACGTGAACCACCAACTCAGTGTTTTCTTCACCAAGTTTTATGCGGAGTCCCGCGTCAACGTCATGGCTTAACACGATTCGTTCTTCTCGTAGCAACGTGTCGCCGTTGATCTCGACCACTGCCTCGATCAGTCTACGGAAGAAATGAGGCTGAGGTTTCAACGTCTTGCTATGCAGTTCGCCAAGACCTTCTTGCTCGACTTTGTGGTATAGGGCCGCACTCACCTTTACCCGAAGTCGCTTTGGAACCTCGACGAGGCAGGTGAGCCCCATGGCACTCGGAAGATACTCATTTGCTCGATTGACCTCTTGCTCGTTTGGATTGTGTTCGCTGCGGTCATCCGCATCGGATGGAGTCCTGCCATCGCTTTCATTTTGGAAGCGTCTTCGAGCACGCCCTTCTTCGACCAGTTCATCCGTCGATTCTTGCAGTTCGTCTGCATCAGGCGCGTCGCTTGGAGTCGCGACCTCCATCTCATCCCGATCGTCGTCATCATCTTGGACAAGCGCTTTTCGCGGAAATAAAACACCCGCGCTGTAACGTTGGCGAGGCTTATCCTGTGGACCAAGTATCTCATCCGTGTGCTTCTCCGTCCATTCCTCGCGGAGTGGTCCGGGTCCGATTAGTTCTTCGCGCAAGGCCTGCTCTAAACAGTCGCGCACGGTGGTAGAATTGGATAAATTGTTCATTTCCATTCAGTTGAGAATTGTTTGGCCCGGCACTCGTCGAAGGCGTCACGCAAGTCGGATTTTAAAATCAGCGTGAGCTGAAGCCGTGCTCTCGACATGCCCACGTAGAGAAGCGATTGCTGCTCATCATCACCAAGCGAAGCGACATCACAGAGGATAACCGCTTGGCTCTCCATGCCTTTGAATGCCTGAATCGTAGCGAACCGCACTATGGGTTGGCGGCTGCGTTCAGGCGCAACTTCATGGGCGTCCAGCAAAACAAAGCCATGTCCCTTCTGAACATCGGCGGCACAAGAGTTAACCAGTCGTCGCGATGAGAGGACGACGAGGTCATCAGGGTTGCCGCCATCAGCAATGAACTTGGTGATTCTCGCTGCGAGTTTGGTTGCGGCTTCTGATTCATCAACGCAAAAAGTCGAGTCCACCGGAACCCCGTCGATCTGGCCCATGCGGTAGGGCGGACGTTCAAAGCCGGAAAGTAACGCCGTCTCGCGGGCTATGCGCTTGGTATTCCGGCAGTTCAAGGTGAGATGCCAGCGCACACATCCAGGGCCGCGTGCAAGCAGGGTTGCCCGATGCTGCTCGCCAGCAAAGATGGCCTGCCGCTCGAAATCCGCAAAGAAGGCCCATCGCCCACTCTCCATTCCTCCAGCGAGCCAAGCGTCGAGCACATCCAGGATGAGCGAGGCACTTAAATCCTGGGCTTCATCAACGATCAGTACATCAAAAGAGTCTCCGGATTCAGCAATGGCTTGCCAAGCAAGTTCAGGAAAGGTGCGTTCCCAGAAGATTGCCGTCTTCGCTTCCGCATTGAAGTCAGCAAGTAATCCTTGCGCCTCGATGCATTCACGCCCGAGCTGATGAAAACTGCCCGCGGTGAGGTTTGGGTCGCCCTTGGTTTGAGCTGCCAGCCAAGCTCCGAGCAACCGATTGTAACAGAGCAGTAAGGTCTTCCGGCCGGATCGGGCTTCGCGCCTTGCCAGTTCGAGGGCAAGCATCGTCTTGCCTGTACCCGCAGCACCCTGGCAGAGCATGCGCTCGTTGAACTTCATCAAATCAAGCGCCCCGAACTGTTCTTCAGTGAGCTTGAGAAGCTGTTGCTCCACAAGCTTCAAAGTTGTGCCTGCTGCCATTACGCACTCAAAGTCGGGACGCAGCACCTGCCGCGTTTGACTGAGCACTCGAGGCGTGAATGCAGTCCCATCAAGCCGAAGGCGTGCGGCGTGACCGGACATCATCTTTCCCAAAGCTGTGACAAGACAACGAGAGCAAGCACGCTTGTCGAGCACCTCCCACTCCGCCCACTCGGGACTGGTAATCATGAACTCGGTGTCAGGGAAGATGGCAGCGCTCCCGAACACCACTTTATCCATCGTTGCCACACCAACGGACTTGAGAAGGCTGTCGCGCAACTGCCACATTCCCTCCTGCGCTTGCTTGAAAGGACTGCGCTTCATCGGCCAGCGGCGGCCATTGCGATCCATCGTGGTCCAGGCCCCATCCGAGCACTCGATGCCTCCCCCTTTGACCTCGAGGGCAAACACTCCGCCGCCGGGGACCAGCAGCACGAAGTCTACCTCGCCGAAGGGTTTCTTGTCCCGCACAGTCAGGTTCAGGGAGTGAAGGACAACCCAATCGTCCGTTCCCGGTGCATCGCGCAAGGCGACAAACAGATCACGCTCCGCATCACTTCGCGTATCATCGCTCAAGAGAGAAGGAATCATTCTGGCCATAGTGTTTACGCCACGCCAAGCAGGCGGTTGGTTTTGGATTTCGGCTGCTCTTCGGCCTGCTCACTGACTGACTCGACACACTGCACCCACACACTGCCGAGTTCGCCGAGTTCAAGTTGGCAACCACATGCTTCGATTTGATCGAGGTTTTGCCTGAGCTTTAAGAGCAAGGCCTCCCTGATGCGCCCCTCTGCAGTAGCGTGAGCCTGACGCAGTTCGCGACGTGCTTCAATGCATTGACAAGCCCAAGTCGTGCCGCCGACAACACGCTGGATGATCTCGATGTCTTCGTCGCTATCAGGGCCAATAACACGGCTTCCTGCGAACCAATCACGCACTGCAGCAAGGCTGCGCGTGAGTCCATACCCTTGTGCTTTTGCTCGGAACTGTTCAGGTGTCAGGTGGCTTGACTGAAGTTGCTTTGCATATTGGTTTGCCGTCATTCGAAGCCTGTCGGCGCGACCCTGAAGCAGTTTGTCCGCCACATCTACGATCAAATCCGAACCTCCAAGCCTTGGGAACACGACAAGATCGCCCAGCTGCAGTTCGAGCACTCGCCGAGGCTTGATAGCCTTCGATCCCTCCCGAAGAAGTTCTGTGATGACCGGCACGTTTCGGTCGGTGGTGAAGAATGCATAGCCCGTTCCTTTGAAGCTCACGTATCGCACGGGAAGCAGATCGACGGACGACTGAGCGCCGAGAGTATCAAGGAGGGGTTCTTTGCGCTGATGCGTAATCCGATACTCGAAGTCCCAGATGTCGATGCCATTCCACACGACATCGCTTGGTTCTCGGGTAGTCCCGGTCACTTCAATCGAGGTGGGCCAGTTGATCGTTGGGGGCTGGTGGGGATGTGGCCACTCATCAAGGATCTCTGGAGCCTTGACGATGTCGAGCTTGTCATTTGAATTAGCTCCGCCAATGCCTTCGCGACGCACCAAACGCGAGGTGAGTGACTTAAGCCAAGCGATCTCAAACGAATAACCAATAAGCGTCAATCGCCGCGCCGCACCTGATGAGTAGAGCTGCGCCATTGCTCGCGCACCGAGCCAGCCGCAAACGATAACGCAGTCGTAGCAGGCAGATAGGGGAAGCTCCGACTGAGCCAGAATGTGCAGGCTGTTTCCAACATTCAGAAACCGCCCACGCACGGAGACGGCCTCATTCTCGGAGCGAGTGATGATGGCGACTCGTTGCGCCCCATGAACCAATTCGTGGAGCAGGATACCTTTGGAGTTGGTTGCCCCTTGAGCGCACACGAGTTCCGTGAGAAGGCGGAACGCTTCATTGATACACTGTTGCATTTCCGGGGTCAGCGATTGCATCTCTGTGGAAATCGCTTGGCGAAACTGGCCCAACTGAGCTTGAAATGCTCGGCGCTGATTCTCGCTGTAGCCTCGTGTTCGTGATGAAGCCTCAAGCAATAATCCCCAGGCCGGTCCGCGCAAGCCCTGTGCCGTAGAATCATCCGCCTCTTCCATCAAAGCGCAGAACTTCCCCAGCTGCAACGCTGCGGATTCAACAAGCTGATTTGCTGCGAGGTGTGGCGACCAGTCTCCATGGGCGAGGTGCGTGCAGCGCACGCTGGTCTCGTCGGAGCCATCCATGAGCCAGGGATCATCCTGAAAGAACCAAAAGTCGGCATTGCCTTCGAACCGCTTCAAGTAAGCAAGGTCATCGGGGTTTGCGAAAATGACTAAGCGATGCGGACCGACAAGCTTATGCAACTCTGCTAATGTTTCGAGGCGGCGAGCGCCGTTAACAATCACTGTTTTGCCTTTCACCGGGTTTGAATCGACGAAGTCGAGTGCCGTGCGATATACCTTCAGCAAGTGCCCCTTGGGGTCAAAATCGTGAAAGACACCTGTTTGCCCCTTTCTTGAGATGCAGGCCCTTGAAGCAAAGTCTTTTATACCACTTTTGGAATCAATCAGGACAACGCCGTCACCGAACATTGCGTGATTACCAAGTGGGTCGCAGGCAAGAAAGTCTGCGAAAGGATGACTGGCAGGATGACGATGCAATGAATTGATCCTCCCCTGAGCGCCGCCTGCCGCTTCCGCCCGGATGCGCAAACGAGATAGCCGCATCGACAATTGATTGCCGTCCGCACAGCGCAGCAAGACTTGGCCGTCAGGCTTTGTCCCCTGGTAGAAGAAGAATTTATTCTCCGGCTGAATGACAACTCGTGCTCCAATTTGGGGTTCCCCGCCGCATAATGCTGATACTCGCTCATCGAAGCCGGATCGGAAGCTTTCGAGCGCACAAACTAGTGCCGTCCATCTTGCAGAGTCACGCGTGAAAGGCGAAACTAGAACGATGGGGCGCTGCTCCGATGCAATCACGGCAGTCGCGCCAGCGCGGAGCCAAAGAGGAACGCCAAAGGAAACCCCTCCATCATTGAGCATCACTTCGCTCAACCAAGAATATTGCCCTCGGAGATGGGAAATAAGCGCATCCATGATCGTGCTTGCTCAAGCTGCCGTGAATCCAGCGCGGTGAGCTTGGTCGCAGAACATTTGTTTATCACTGATCAACCCATCTTTGTATCGCCGCCAAGCTTCTCTGCCAAGAGGCTCCAAACTCACCGGCCAATTGCTGCGAAGATAGCGACGGCTCAAATCAAGTGATCCATCCAAGGACGAGTACTGAATCTGCTCTGCATCGCCGTGGTCGAAGGCGTTGTAGGGATGTAGGTCAGGGAAGAGGTAGAGCAAAGCATGCCAGCCTTTGAGAAAGGTTTCAGTAGCAGCTTTGCGTAGCTCTGGCCCGGTCATAGCCCCGAGTGCGACGAGATAGCTCATGGCTTCGTTGCGATTAGTAGGGATAGTGCCGGCTTGAGGAAAAGCGATGACGTTGGTCTCAGCACCAGCATAGACAACGGTGGCGCTGTACAGCAGGTTTTGCACTGCGTGGCCCACTGCCTCGCCAACCAGAGGAGGAACGGCATTACCAATGACTCGGAACTGGTGCGTGCGAGTGACTGGGAACTGGAACCAGTCTGGAAAAGTCTGCACGCGGGCAGCCTCTCGCGGAGTAAGACTGCGGTTCTGAGTGGGGTGGATGAACATTAGGCCGTCCTTGCTCATGTGCGCCACGATGGTGCTGCACGGACGAAAACGGCTCTGACGCGTGTAGCGGTCTTTGAAGCTGGTCTTGTCGTAGGGAAACTCGAATTTCAAGCCGCGCTTTACCATGGCGTTTTTGCAATTTTCGCCTTCGTTCAGTAGGGCAAAATCACGCAGATCGCGCTCACTGTGCGGACGTGAGTCGTGAGCAGTGAGCTTCGCCGCCTTTTTGACCTCAAGCACCTTATAGATGTAATGATGGTGATTGGTGCCAACATGATCGGAGCGGCGCTCCATGTCGTAATCCATCTCCTGAGCCCCGCCGCCCGCTCTGACGATGGGAAGATCCATGATGGCATCCCCGAGAGTGACCCCGACCCAAGGCTTGGCACGAGGCGCTGGCAGAAGCTCATTAGCGAGATAGCCGGGCACATCCAACCGGATGCCGATGAAAAGTTGGCGCTTACGATTCTGTGGCACGCCAAGTTTCGTCGCATCTTCCTCACGCGGAGTAACGCGATAGCCGAGCTTGCGCCCTTCAGCTTGCACGCGGGTGAAATAGTCGCCTCCGCTGGCACTGCGGATACCGAGTACGTTCTCCATGACGAAGACCTTGGGTTTGAAGTGCTCCACGAAGGAAAGGAAGCGCTGATACAGATGGCGGCGCGGATCATCAATTATACGCGGGCCGTGGTTGGCTCCATCACGTTGGCGAGCTTGAGAGAACCCCTGACATGGTGGACCGCCAACGATGACATCCACATGCCGGGTGCGGATGAGTTTTTCTAAGTCCTGCGGCGTGAACTGCGTAAGGTCTCTCTCCAGCGCATGAGGAACGTGGCCAAAGTTTGCTTTGAAAACCTCCACAGCCTCGGGATTGAAGTCGATGGCAGCGAGGCACTGAAATTGGGCGCGTTCCATGCCAAGGCTAAAACCGCCGCATCCGCAAAAAAGGTCGATGAAAGTGTGTTTCAAACTGGCACAGAGGGTGATTCAGAATTTAGGTAGATGAGGCATCGCTATTCAGTTTATGTAAGCACAGGCACGCATTGCCACCAAAATATTTGCTTTATTTAAGCTGGCATTTTCCTCACGGGAATGTTGATCTGCCAAACGAGCCATCTCCTCCCGTAACGATACGATGTTGGCATTTATTTTCATTCATTTCTCCCCTTCATTGTTCACATTCCTCGCCCTCTCCACCCGCAGCACGTCCAGCGTGTAGCCCGCGCCATTGTCAAACGGCTTCACCTCCCCGGTGACCTCAACAACTGGGTAACGAACGGTATTCAATCCGTATTTACGGTAAGCAGCGGCAAAAATTTCACACTCGACAATGCCGGTCCGGTCGCAGATCGAAATGAATTTCATCGGCTGGCCGTCCTGCTGCAAGTGGGATCGGCTGACGATGATGAGGCCGCAGACAGTGACACGCTGATTGGGGTAGCGGTGCAGTTCGGAAATGGGGCAGTATGTGTTCCACGCGACCTGCGGGTGCAGGTCCAACGAATGGCCGCTGACGGTGTAGCCGAAGAGCTCCAACTCATATTGAAGCATCTGCAGCAGGGTCGGTTCCTCGCGGAAAGTGGCGCGAATGTCGTCCTCTCGGGCTTCCCGGAAAAGCCAGTCGGCTCCTGCGTTCACATCCCGAGAACAGTGCATACAGCGCCAAAACTGCTCTGTACGCCCTCCGCCAAGTGAATCAAAGGCCCCGGCACAGATGAGGTTTAGCGCTTCAGTGCCTTCAGGGCAGACACGTTCGCAGAAATCACGGATACTGGTGTAGGGTGCTCGGGCAACCTCAGCTCGCCAACGGGCCAAGGTGGCTTCACCCAGGTCCTTGATGGCTTGGATTGGAAGGCGTATCGCTTTGCCCATGGGTGCCGCAGGCGTCCCATGCGGGGCAGTGGAAAACTCGACGGTGAAGCCATCCGCAGGGGTGTTCACATCCGAGGAGAGGAAGCCAATCCCAAGGCGATGGCATTCTAGGGTATAAACGAGCGATGAATAGAACCCTTTGCCATTCGTGAGCACCCCGGCCATGAACTCTGCTGGGTGGTAGTGCTCGGCATAGGCCCCTTGATACGCCTCGACGGCATAGGCAGTGCTGTGAGCGCGACAGAAGGCGCACCCTTGGAACTCGGCCACCAGATCCCAGACGTAGGTGATGCTGCGGGCTTCATGTCGGCGTTCCTTAGCCGCCTGCATGAACTCAGCCTTCACCTCACTGATCTTGGCGCGGTCCTATTTCACCAGCGTACGCCGTAGCACGTCCGCACGACCGGGGGGGGGGGTAATCCCACGAAGGCATCGCAGATTTGCAGGATGTGTCCCGTGCTGTATTCAAAACATACAAGAAAAGCTTTCATCTCGCCTTCCAGTCAGGCCGAACCGGCAACGAAGTTGACGTTCCTCCTTGCCATGCGAAGCCTTCCCAGCTTGGATGAGCGATCCCCGAATGAATCCCAAAACATTGCCAAAACCCGCTACCTTCGCCACTCGTTGCGCCTGAATCCCTGACCATGCCTAACAAACTTCCAAAAGCATGGGTGATGACGACGCTGGGCGAGGTCGCCCAGTCGATGAAGAATGGCATCTACCGCCCGGCATCGTCCTATTCAGATGATGGCACAGCCTGCCTGCGGATGTATAATATCGGCCAAGGACGAATCGTGTGGAAGGACATCAAGCGCATGGACCTGACGGAAGAGGAAATCGCCGAGTACGGCCTGCTGCCGGGTGACCTGTTGATAAACCGGGTGAACAGCCGAGAACTAGTTGGCAAGGCTGCCGAAATTCCTACTGGCTTCGAGCGCTGCGTGTTTGAGAGCAAGAACATCCGGGTTCGTCTCTGGAAAGAAGCCGTGATGCCTGCCTTCGTGAACTACCGTCTTCTGCTCGCAGGCTCGGAATACTTTAATCGGAACGCGCAGCAGGTAGCAGGCATGGCATCGGTGAATCAGCCGCAGGTAGCACGCTTTCCTCTGCCTCTACCACCCATTTCCGAACAACAGCGGATCGTATCGAAGCTGGATGCGATGATGGCGAGAATCGACAAGGCTGAAGCCGCCGCGCGTCGTGCCTTGGATCGAATTCAGCGTTATCGCGCTGCCGTTCTTCAAGCCGCTGTGACCGGCGAACTCACCCGCGACTGGCGCAAATCCCACCCCGCCGACGAAACGGGTGCGCAACTCCTCGCACGTATGCTACAAGATCGCCGTTTTCAATGGGAGGAAAGTGAAGCCAAACGCCTAGATGCTGCCGGTAAACGTCCCAAAGACGACTTCTGGAAGAAGCGCTACCAGGAACCGAAACAGCCAAAGAAGAACCACCTATTTGATGTTCCTAACGAGTGGGCATGGGCGTCTCTGGATCAGCTTTGCTTGGTTTTTGTCGATAGTGCCCACAGAACGCCAAGGTATTCAAGCTCTGGCACGCCAGCCATTGGCCCGAGAGATGTAGTCGGAGGCGTATTGGATCTTCACCGCGCCCGTAAGGTGAACAAGGAGGAATTCGCAATTCAGACGGCAAGGCGTACGCCCCAAGGTGGAGACATCGTGTATAGTCGTGAATTAAGTTTTGGCTGGGGCGCAGTTGTCAAGCCAGGAGAATCATTGTGTCTATCTCAAGGGATGTGTCTTTTTCGTCCCCATCCCGATCTCGACTTATGGCTCTTCCACACTCTCTTGAACGGCAGTTGGGGAAGGCATCAAGCGGAACGTGCTTCGACCGGCACATCACATCCTCACATTAATCTTCCCGACATTAAGGCATTCGCTTTTCCACTACCACCCATAAGGGAACAGTCTCAATTGAGAGATGAAATTAAGCGCCGATTTACAGCAGTAGAAAATTTGGCTGGTAAACTTTCCCGTCAAATCGACCGCGCACAAGACACTCGCCAATCTCTCTTGCGGGAAGCTTTCGCTGGAAGCCTTGTGCCACAAGACCCGAAGGACGAGCCAGCAGCATTCCTTCTCGAACGCATTCGCGCCGCCCGCGAATCCGAAGCTAAGAAACCAAAACCCAAACGTATGCCCAAAGCCAAAATTACGCGTCGGCCACTCCTTGATGTTCTTCGAGAGCACAAGAAACCAATTTCTCCTGAGAAGCTGTTTGGTGACGCCGGATTTCACCCCGACGAAGCAGATGCATTTTATCGGGAACTAACGTCGCTTCGTAAACAGCTGCTGGAGACGAAGCCCAAAAGTGCGGCGGCTCGGTTTTGGCCACAACGCGTAAAAGTTTTGCTGGAATTGAAGAAACATTGAGCCATGCGCATTGACCGTCTTTATCTAGCTGATTTCCGCAACCTTGTAGATTTCGAGGTGGACTTTGACCAATCCAGTGTTCGGCAGGTCATCGTCGGCCGAAACGGCGTTGGCAAATCCAACCTTCTTGAGGCTCTCACGTGGATCTTTCGTGACATGGATTTGGAGGTAGAGTCCCAGTTCGCCTATGAGATCGAATATCTCTGCAATCAGCACTGTATAAAAATTGCTTGCGTCCAAGCAAACGCTGACGAATGCAAAGCAAAGCCGAACCAGCCGAAGCGGTTTAGACGGAAGTATTGGGCCGCCCATGAGACAGCGTGCGCTGCACTTCGGCCTGGTGCAGAAAAGCCATACGTGGAGATTTCGGAGAAAGAGTTTTTTCGCCGCAACGCAGCTGTGGGCGACCAACCTAATCCCGAGCGAATCTTGCCTCTTTACGTATTTGGTTACTATTCCGGATCAGTGTCGCGGTTCTCTAGGATTTTTGAGAAGCACGAAGAACGTTACTTCAAAGAACAAATTTCAGGGGAGGAAGCCCCGCTGCGCCCATTGTTTCAGG
Organism: Prosthecobacter sp.; assembly: GCF_044222565.1. Classification (GTDB taxonomy): domain Bacteria; phylum Verrucomicrobiota; class Verrucomicrobiia; order Verrucomicrobiales; family Verrucomicrobiaceae; genus Prosthecobacter. Next base: position 213,734 of record NZ_JBGANA010000007.1, on the reverse strand, counting down.
CCAAGCCGCACCACAGCCAGTTTGCTCTTCTTGCCTTCTTCGCGACTCACGACGAACCAGCACAGAGGTTCCTCTCAGAAGAGTTCCGAATCGAGGGATTTGACTCAGCACTTTTCTCTCTGCGGGAGCCCTACTGGCGACAGTCTAAGGCCTCCAAGACACGAGTCACCAAAGGGGATCCGCGCTTCTGGTTCGCCGGTGGAAAGGTGTCTCCATTCTTAGATTCACTGTTCGATCATTCGTTCGCACCAATGGCCGGCGAAGGTAGGATTAAGATTAGCATTGGCCAGGAAAAGAAGAAGGAACGCCGTCACTGCTTTCTTCCAGACGTGAAGGCGCTCAGAGGGCTAGCCGAGGGTTTGAGCAACAAAGAATTCTTCGCCCGGCTGGAAAGCCTAGTCTTCAGCGACCTTGTTGATGGGGGCGGGGCTGACGTCCGAGTGTGGATTCGATTGAAAGGCTGCAAAGGACCCGCCACTTACCACGACCTCGCAGAAGGTGAACGCCAGTTGCTAACCGTTTTGGGATTGATGCGTTTCACGGCGGACAAAGAGGCACTGTTTCTGTTGGATGAGCCAGACACACACCTCAATCCTGCATGGTGTTTGGACTACCTCGACAACCTTCGAATGTATGGCGCTGAGCCGCCGAATAGCCAGATCATCATGACAACCCATAGCCCACTGACATTTGCAGGCATGGACAAAAACGAGGTGGTCGTAATGGAAAGAAATCATAACGGTCGCATCTTTGCTGAACATCCCACCAGCCCGCCAAAAGGCATGGGCTTTGCCGCCATCCTCACAAGCGATTTCTTTGGTCTTCGCTCAACCTTAGACAAAGACACACTTACTAAAATCGACAAGAAGCGCCAGATTGCGCTGAAGCAAAATAAGACGGACGACGACCGAAAGGAACTGGAAGAACTCAATAGCGAACTTGGACGTCTTGATTTCTCACATTCGGTTCGAGACCCGCTCTATGAGGAATTCATCAGAGCGATTACTGCAGCAACAAAAGACAAGCCAGAGCTTAATAAACCCGCTCCCAAAATTGAAATGTGGCGTGAACGCCAGAAGATCGCAAAAGACATTGCGGAGCGACTTCTCAAACTCGAAAAGTCATCATGAGACCAATTGACAATACCCAACTTGGAAGAGCGGTTGACCTAAGACCACTAGCCTCCGCCAGCGCATCCATTGGGAGGCCTGACGAGGTGGATTGGGACACTTTCCTTCGGAATGACACGGAATATTCGCGAGCATTGCGCACTGGACTTTGGGCAGTCGGAAACATGAAGTGCTGGTTTTCCGAAGCAATTTTACAACAAGGAGAAGGACAAATTGAGCACTTTCGTCCGAAAAAGCGCCTGACAGGTGCTGCACACGGTGGCTATCCATGGAGGACATTCGATTGGCGAAATCTTCGTCTGGCTCACTCCACGGTAAACCTTCGGAGAACCGATTACTTGACCGGGAAGAAGGCTGGCAAAGGCTCGTATTTTCCGCTCCAAGTGGCTGCCAATCGAGCTCACAATGCAGCTGAGGAGGCAAATGAGACTCCGTTGTTGTTAGACCCCGCCGTTCCTTCAGATACTCGCCTGCTTTGCTTCGACGAAGCGTCAGGTGCGCCGTCTCCCCGCTACAACAGAGGCGACAACCAATGGTTGCACGAGCGCGCGGACAAATCGATTGATTACTATCACTTGGACGAGGGCACTTGGAACAAGCAGCGTGCAGACCTGATGGCCGAAGTGAGGGCGCACTGTAATCAGCTTGAGGATATCGCTATAGCAGTGCCGCGCGACGAGGTCGCATATAACCAGAAGATTGACGATATTGTGGCATACATCGGTCCATTTGCTCCTTTTTCTTCTGCCTGTCTTCAGGTTGTTCGCGAAAAGGGGTTGCTGGAATATATTGTCCCAGGGCTCTGAAATTCTATTTTTACATGAGCCAAACCGCATCGGCCCTCGTGCAAAAAGTCTGGAACTACGCCCATGTCATGCGGGATGACGGGTTATCGTTTTTGGACTACACGGAACAGATTACTTACCTCCTCTTCCTGAAAATCGCATGGGAGCAGGCTGACTCTATGCTACGGAAGAGTGGCCAGCCCCAATATTGCTGGGGCAGGCTGATTGGAACTGCAAATAACGCCAAGCTTGCCTCAATTTATCAAACGACACTCAAGAAACTCAGCAATCAAGAAGGACTTCTCGGACTGATTTTCACCAAGCCTCAGAGTAAGATCAGCGACAGCGCGAAACTGCGTCGGTTGGTGGAACTGATTGATGCGCAAGAATGGTCTTCTTTGGATTTGGACGTGAAGGGCGAGATCTACGAAGGGCTTCTGGCGCGCAATGCGGAGGATGTGCGAGGTGGGGCTGGGCAGTATTTTACCTCGCGCCCAATCATCCGCGCAATTTTGGAGGTGATGCGGCCTCACCCCACGGACACCATCGCCGACCCGGCCTGCGGCACTGGCGGCTTCTTGCTGGCCGCCCACGAATACTTGCTCCGTGCGTATCCCAAGATGGAAACGAAGACAAGGTGTTTTGTGAATGAATCGGCAATCCATGGCATCGACATCGTGCCGAGCGTGGCCCGCCTGTGCGCGATGAACCTCTATCTCCATGGGATGGGAGGGGGCAACAAGCTACTGGTTGAGATCGGCGACAGCCTCGTCAAAGCACCTGTCCAAGTGAAGATGGTCCTGACCAACCCGCCTTTCGGCAAAAAGAGCAGTTTCACAGTGATCAACGATGATGGAAAGCGGGACACCGAGAAGCTATACTATGAGCGGAAGGATTTCTGGGCCACGACGAGCAACAAGCAGCTGAACTTTGTTCAGAACGTTTTTACCATGCTGGTTGAGGATGGACGGGCGGCTGTGGTCGTTCCTGACAATGTGCTTTTCGAAGCCGGTGCAGGGGAAAAAATTCGGCGCGAACTGCTCGCACAGTGCAATGTTCACACCTTGTTACGTCTTCCCACCGGTGTGTGGTATTCGCCCGGAGTGAAAGCGAACGTGCTGTTCTTTGACAAAAAGCCGCCATCGAAGAAGCCATGGACGAAAGAACTCTGGATTTACGATCTCCGCACGAACAAAAACTTCACGCTGCGGCAGAATCCAATCACGGACGAAGACATGAAGGATTTCGTAAAGTGCTATGCCGCCGCCAAGCCAATTTCCAAGCGCATGGAGACGGAACGATTCAAACGGTTCAGCTATGATGAACTGATGGCGCGGGATAAAGCCAATATCGACATTTTTTGGCTGACGGATGAGGGCATAACCGAAACAGCGAACCTGCCTAAACCCGAAGTGCTGGCCGCCGGTATCATTGAAGATTTAGAAGAGTGCCTTGCGGAGTTTCGCGGGGTAGAAACTGAGTTGCGACGGCTATAGCGAAATCCAGCGCGTTTCCCGCGATAGAAAGCGCTGGGATATTTGCGAACTGATAGAGGCGGCTGCACATTATTAAAGGAATGCTTGCGTAGGCAGGCAGGCTAGAAAAATTCATAGCCCCGATAAACCACACCGGTTTGAGCGGACTTGAACGCTTGGCTTACAGAGGATGGTCTGAGACAGAATTTTCCTACAGGGCAACTAAGACTTTCAGACGTGCAAATACTCACCGGCCAACGAACCGTTCTCGTCACCGTCGATAAGTACACAGTCCTATCAAAGACCGCTTGTCCGCATCAGTGAAACTTTCCGTACAAAAAGCAGTTTCTCGCGGAACTAGCACACGAAAATTCAAATTCTCCTTCGCTACTGATGCATGAGAGGAAGGGGAATTGCAACAGCACCACTTTCTGTGTTATGAAATCATGACAAGCTGAAGCCTTTCGCGTCAATCCACCGGAAGCTTCGGTTGCCGTCCTCCAGCAAGATCCATCCGTCAGCAGGCCCAGTCTGATTCATTTCAGACTGGGCTTTTTGTTGGTGGACTGAACCATCCTCACCACCATGGCCCGCCCCACCCACTACACACCAGCGCTCACACGTTTTACGGTGAGCCTGCTCTATCACGAAGCTCGTCACCGGGGCATCTCCATGACGCGTCTCGCTGACACCTTGCTGCGTGAATCCCTCAAGGGTTCACCCGGCTGGGAACAAACCACCACCCTCAAAGTGGCTGAAGACCCATCGCCCTACGTCGCTCACAAAGCAGCGGCTTAGGGAGTCTAAACATCCCAGAAACACGCAGCAGCAGGCCAATCACGGTCTGGATTTTTCGTGTCTTCATCACAACCCACCACCCACACACCCACCCCTATGGCCATCAAACTCAGCGCAAACTACAGCAAGAAGCTCGGCCTGCCCCAATACAGCAGCCACAGCTTTTCTGCATCCGTCGAAGTCGAACTTAGCGACATCACACAGGTCGAAGCCGAGGTGCAGAAGCTTTACGTCCTTCTGCAGCACTCCGTCGATCAGGAAATCCAGCACCCCGGCTACGTCCCCGATGCAAATGGCAATGGGAAGCCCCAGAACAATGGGCGCACCTACCAACTCAACGGTGGTGGCCACTCCGATACCAATGGCTCCAATGGGCAATCACCGCCTCGTGCTGCCAGCACTGATGCTTGGAACTGCACCGATGGACAGAAGGGCTTCATCCTTCGGATCGTCAATGAAAACCCCAGCATCACCAAGCAGGTGGCGGAGGATCTGTCCCAGCAGCTCTTCGGCATTGGCGTGAAGCAGCTCAACAAGATGCAGGCCTCACAATTGATTGAGGACTTGCTGGTCAAAGCCGGCAAGCCTGCACCTCGCCAATCTCGCTGGCAGCAACAACCCACCAACCGTCAAGCCGCATGAATGCCACCGCTGAAGCTCCACCATCCGTCAAGGAGCAGAGCGCTGAGGAGATCATCGAAGCCTTGCAGAGAACGGTGTCAGCCTCCCGGTTGTCACTGTTCCTGCAATGCAGGCTGAAGTGGTTCTTTCGCTACGTGCTCAAGCTCAAAAAGCCCAAGACAGCCTCGCTCCATCTCGGCAATTCGGTGCATTCAGTGCTGAAGGGATGGAACAAAGCGCGGTGGCTCGAAAAGCCGTTGACGCTCAAACAAGCTCATGATGCGTACACAGCAGCATGGGCAGACACCTCCGAAGGCTCCGTCAACTGGGAGCCGGGAGAGGAGGACGATGAAAAGACCACGGGCTGGCGTTTGGTGGACACCTACCTGCGTGAATCCCATGTTCCCGCAGAGGTGAAGCCCGATGCAGTCGAGGTGCCGGTTGAAGCAGATCTGCATCAGCACGGTCTGCCCAAGCTCATCGGTGTCCTGGATCTGGTGCAACAACGCCAGATCATCGACTACAAGACGGCGGCCACCACGCCCAATGCGGACAAGATCGCCCACAGTCACGAGATCCAAACCACCTCGTACTCCATCCTCTACCGCCACAACACCGGCAAGCAGGAGGCAGGCATCCAGCTTCACCACCTGGTCAAACTCAAGAACCCCAAGGTGGTCATCACCACTCTGCCACCCATGAGCCAGCAGCAGGAAACCCGGCTGTTTCGGCAAATGGAGGCCTACCTCACGGGACTCCAGCATGAGCAGTTCGTGCCTTCGCCGGGTATGCATTGCGCCAGCTGCGAATTCCAAAACGAGTGCCGCAAATGGCACTGACCCCACCCTCAACCCCAATACTCAAATCATCTTACCCTTATGTTCCAGACCCTTCTCACCACAGCCCTCGACCTTCTTGGCACGCTTGTTTACGTCATCTGCGCGATCATCGCCAAGCTGAGCACGTGCCTCATGAAGTGAGGCTACCATCTCCAACCCTATAGGAGCCGGACGATCTCGCGATTGTCCGGCTCCTTCATTTTAGAAAGGACACCACCCATGGATTCCACCACCCTCTATTTCCGACAGGGACCGTCTGACAAAGTGTACCGTGTCAGCATCCAGCTCAAGGACCACGGCTTCATGGTCCACGTTGCGTATGGCCGTCGCGGCTCCACTCTCACCACTGGCAGCAAAACACCGGCACCAGTCGAGTATCAGATCGCCAAGGGCATTTACGACCAGCTCATCAAAGAAAAGACAGCCAAGGGCTATACTCCCGGCACCGACGCAGGATTTGCCATGCCCCCAGAATCACCTGGCCAGCACAGCGGCATTCACTGCCAGGTCCTCAATCCCATCAACGAACAGCAGCTCAACCAGCTCCTGTTCAACCATGACTACTGGATGCAGGAGAAGCTCGATGGCCGTCGCCTGCTCATCATGAAAGACGGTGACCAAATCACCGGCATCAACCGTCTGGGCTACCCCACCGCAATTCCCGAGACAATTGTCCGTAGTGCCGCCAAATACCCGCGCAGTTTCCTGCTCGATGGTGAAGCGGTCGGAGACACCTTCCACGCCTTCGACCTGCTCACCATCGGCCCTGAGAACATGCGCACCAAGTGCTTCTCCGTGCGGTATCTTCGGATGCGTGACATGCTCAATGCCTTCGATCATCCCCATATCCGGGAGGTGAGAGTGTTCTTCCCACCTCAATCGGCCGGTTGGTTCCAGCAGTTCAAAAACGAGGGGAAAGAAGGCGTGGTGTTCAAACACAAAGATGCACCATACACACCTGGACGTCCCAACAGCGGTGGCAGCCAGCTCAAGTACAAGTTCTACGAAACCGCTTCCTTCGTCGTCACCAAGGTGAATGATCAAAGGAGCGTTTCACTGATCCTGTTCGAGGGCGAGAAAGTGCGCCCGGCTGGCAACGTCACCATCCCACCCAACCACGACGTTCCTGCACCGGGGACCGTGGCGGAGTGCCGTTATCTGTACGCATTCAAGGAGTCCGGCAGCATCTACCAGCCGGTTTTCCTCGGAACGCGTGAAGACATTCGTGCGGAAGAATGCACCACAGCCCAGCTCAAGTACAAAGCTGAGGTGCCGACGACCGCCTGACCAACTCAACAACGCTCAAGCCCATGCACCACCTCTGGTGCATGGGCTTTTGCCTTTCCCCCACCACCAACACCATGAAACCCATCACACTACCCATCGCGGAACTGAAACCCGCTCTCGTCGGCCTCGGCAAGATCATCAACACACGGGTCTCCCTAGCAATACTCGGCAACATCAAAGTCGAGCGCACTGCCGACGGTTGGATTGCTCTGACCAGTACCGACCTAGACCGCTGGGTCACCGTTCGTTTTGAACATCCCACCGAAGGCCCTCCCGCCACTGTGCTTCTCCCCTACGATCAGCTCACCCAGCTGGTCAAAAGCTGCGGCAAGGGCGAATCCATTGAAGTGGAGTCCACCCCGGACGCCAGCATCATCCGCTTCCCCCTTGGTGAAACCATGGGAGAATCGAAGGTGCCGTTAATCTCGCCCAATGAGTTCCCACTTGTTCCCAAGATGAAGAACGAGGCCATTCCCCTGCCCTCGGGCCTGCGGGACTCGATCATGGAGGCCATGGACTGCGCAAGCACTGATGAGACCCGTTACGTGCTCAATGGCGCGTTCATCGACGCCAGGGACCCGAAGGCCAACTACGTTGTCGCCACCGATGGCAGGCATCTGTATTCCGCCAACTCGTTCACTCTCCCACTCAAGGAATCCGTCATCATCCCGGCCCACAAGTTTCTTGAGTGGCGGGAATTCAATAATGACGGAGAGTGGCAGCTGCGGGTTGGCGAGCAGCATCTTCAGCTCAGCACCCGTCGCTGGCGCTTCATCGTGAAGACCATCGAAGGGAACTATCCTGACTGGCGAGCGCCGGTCCCTGATCCTGCCAATACGCAAACAGTCATCACTCTTGACCCTGCGAAGCTGGACACCCTCATCAAGCTCATCCAGCGGATGCCATGCCACGATGATCGTTACCACACGCTCGGCTTGGACTGGAAAGACGGTCAGTTCATGCTGATGGCAAAGGACAAAGCTGAGGAACCATGGCTGCGCGTTCCGGTGCCGGACGTCAACGGCAAAGGCCCTGAAATGACGATCTTCGTTGATCGCAACTACGTGCAGAAAGCCCTCAGCTTTGGCCTCAATACCCTCAGCCTCATTGATCCCATCTCACCACTCCGGTTCACCAGTGGTGGCAAGCAGCTCATTGTCATGCCTGTCCGCCTTGAGGCGTCACCGACGACACCATCGGCACCACCCGTCACCAAAGAATCAGCCCCACCAACACCTCCGCCACCAGCGGACCAACCCACACCAATAGCCATGCAGACATCCATCAACGGTAATCGCCACCCGATAGCAGCCAACGTCTCCAGCACCTCGGCCCCAGCCAATACGGACAAACCAGAAACCAAACCTGCTCTCGAAGCCGCCCTCGTTCAAATCGAGGCGATGAAGACCGGGTTCCGGGAAGGCATCAACGGGCTCACAAAATTGGGCGACCACATTCGCCAGGCCCTACGTGAGCAGAAAGCCAGTGAAAAGGAAATCCAAGGCGTGCGCCAGACTCTGCGCTCTCTCCAAGGCGTACGCATCTAGTCACCTACACACCATCACCTCCACTCAAGGCTCGGGCTGGCTGCGTCTCTGCGATGCACCGGCCCGACTTGTTTTGGTCAACATTCAACCAAGGAAACCATCATGATTGCCCATCTCGATCCCGAACCCGTCGTCGTCATCCCACCACGTCGCAGTCCCAATCTGATCCTTCACTGTGGCGCTCAAGCCGTGGATCTCAATGACGTGCGCTCTGTCCATACACCACGTTCAACCGACAGTTGGTGCCCAATCCCTCACCACCAGCTGATCACCACCGTCCAAAAGACGCTTGCAGCCACCAACCTCCGCATTGGCACGCAGGCCCACTCTCTGTCCCATGAAGGTCAGCGATACTTCGGTCTCATGGAAGTTCACGCTCAGAAGTCCAATGTGGATTACTGCTGGGTGCTCGGCCTCCGCAACAGCCATGACAAAACCTTTCCCGCAGGAATTGTCGCTGGAGCCAGTGTCTTCGTCTGTGATAATCTCTCGTTTTCAGGGGAGATCAAATTCGCGCGCAAACACACTCGGTTCATCGTTCGTGACCTCCCTCAGTTGGTCAGCCGCTCCATCGGCCTGCTGGTTGCCAAATGGCATCATCAGGACAAACGAATTGCTGCTTACAAGGAGGCTGAGATCACCGACATCAATGCGCACGATCTGGTCATCCGGGCCACGGATGTCGGGGTCTGCTCAAACCGGCTGATTCCTCCTGTGCTCCATGAGTGGCGGGAGCCACGCCATGATGCTTTTGTGGGACGCAACGTCTGGAGCCTGTTCAATGCGTTCACTGAATCGCTGAAGGAGGGCAACCTAGCAGAGCTGCCAAAGCGGACTGAAGCCCTGCATGGACTGCTCGATACGTACGTTGGGTTGTCCGCCTGACCCGCATCCCTCCAGCAGGCCTTAGGGCCTGCTGGAGTCTTTTTAGCTCTCTCACTATCCACCCGCGCATCCCTTCAAGAAAAAGATAGGCCAGAGGGCAATCTTGATGACTCCATACAGAAAGCCTTGGTCGAACGCATGTCCAAACCGCATGGCGATGAAACCAGTAGTGAAATATGCTCCTATCGCCCTTGGGCTGATGTCGATGGCCGGTTTCGGATTAAAACTGTGATTGCACCATGAACAGTAGGTCACTCCCGGTTTTTGGGGCGTGTTGCACTTCGGGCAATTAAATGTGTGCGCAGGAATTGTACGGTTTCCTTCGGTCATTCCATCTGGCCTCTTGGTAGCTGCTCGCGGTTGCCTCACAGTTAAAGAGTCCTTTGGAACCAGGGGGTCAGCTTGCGGAACAGCCGATGTCAGTGCCTTAACAATTGCCTGGTACTCTTCGGTGGTGATCTCTCCTGACACCAATCTGGCGTCCAGGCGCTTTTTTAATTCGGAATCCATTTCAGTGAAGGGTTAAATGCCGTGTGTTCCGCCGCTTGAGCTACAATTAGCGTCCGTACTGGCTGAGATCCGCAAACATGAAATATCCAGCCAAACCAAAAAGGCAGAGGGCAGTGATGGTGAGAGCGGCAACAGCCAGCCGCATCCAACATTTGGCCCAAGGTGCCCCTAACCGATTCACCCGCTTCAGGGCACGGCAAACGGGCGGCGCAGAGCAGGTCGCGAGTAAAGCAATCGTCATGCACCACGCGGCTCCGGCAGACCGGTTATCGAGGGTATCTCTCAAAGCAGGCATACCTGCCAGCTTTACAATGAGCACAAGCAGACCGACCGCCATGAATGGCGAAAGGCAACCCAGGGCCATTTGAGGGCATGCTGAACATTCCCTGATTCCCAGCCACGGCTGCCGATCAGTATCACCGAATCGGAAAGAGAACTCCGACAGCTCAAGGGGGAGCCATTTTCGGGAATCCTCTCGAATGACAAGCATTTCACGCCCGATTTTCCCGGCTAGGACACATGCTTCAATCTCCTCGTAGGACAGGGGGCCTTCGATTCTCTCCTCATCAGCATAGAAATATTTAAGACCCGCCCGGCGCTTCTCAGCAAGCTTGCTCAGGGGCCACCGTATGATCCAAGGCACGATAAACATGGCAATTGACCACCGAAATGGCGTCTCTCGGAACCATGCGCGCATTCTGCGAGCAGATGCTTCAAGCCCCTTTCCATCATATCCAACTGGAGGCAAGGCGCGCAGGGCTGCTGCTGATGCGGAGAATGCAGCCGGGGTCTTCTGCCCCACAGAACTAGGTGCTCCTCTCCCCATCATTGCGTCCGCAGCATGGAGCGCGTCCAGTTTTTGCTGGTACTCTTCGATCGAAAGCAGCCCTGAGGCGAGCTGTTCATCGAGTTTGTGTTTGATCTCTGGTTCCATGGAAAGAACGAGTGGTTGATACAGATGCGAGGCAATGTGAGACCCGAATTATGGTCAAATTGGGGGGGGGATGGGGATTTATCCTCATCCACACGGTCGATTTTGTCAATCATGGTCAGAGGGTGCCCGACGACACTGCCAGTCAGATTGTCTCCGACCTGAGCAAGCGTCTTGCCCAGGAACGTGAGGCTGCGGGTGTGTCCAAAAAGGCATTGGCGGCCATGGCAGGTTTCGACCGGGCAACAGCCCGCTACATCGAAAACCCTGACGAGAATCCAACCCTCCTGAATCTGATCCGGTACGGACTGGCCATGAAACTTGATGTTGGAAAACTGCTTTCAGAATGTCTGGCCCCTCACCTGGCTGCTACCAAGCCAAGGACCGGGAAGGCGAAGTGAAGTGTTTCTGCACGACAACACTGAGACATCCAGCCAGAAGTCGTTGTGCGTACGCCCGGCAAGGGCGGTTGTGATCGTTCAGTCGACGTGAAAATTGCTCGTCTTTTTCAACGGCAGCGCTCTTGCACGCACCTTTTTAAAAATCGGTAGCACCGAGGTTCGTGAAGACACGGTCCAGGCCATTAGTACGAATTTACCTGGAATTTTAAAATGAAGAGCTATTACACGCCCCTCTGCAAAGCCGTGCTGAACCGGGAGGAGGTGACCTGTTCTTCTCCGGCGGAGCGATGGATACCTGATTTTTGAAATCCGAGGCGAAATTCTCCATTCGTCCGTATCAGCGGTGGATTGTTCTCAATGCCAGTAGCATTACAGACCTCACGATGCACCGTTCGGCTGGTGGGGCTTTAGCCCGTAATTGCGACGCTTTAAGGTGTATGCACTGGAGGATTCGCATGAGGGACAACCGGCTTTGCGACCACGCTTGGTGCTTAGCGATCACGACGGGCTCGGAAGGAGTTGGCCGGGCCATCACCAGCCACCACGTGCGCCTGATGAGTGGATCAGCCCAGATGCAATGAGCGCAGATGTCAGCTAGTTCAGCAGCCACGTTCTTACTTTTCCACGCCGTGGCATTTCCCACTCGTCAATATTGCTGTTAGCCACCTCGTTCTGTCGCCAACTGACATGCAGCTCACGAAGGATGTCGCGGAAGAACTCACGCTGTTCCGCATCAAAATCCTGATCCGGTCCCAGCATGTCAATAATGCGCGAACCGCCCTTCATCTTGAAAGTCAGGCCAAAATCAATCTTGCTGAGGCACAAAAGTTTATAAAAACCGGCTTCACTCACGACTTGATGTTGGGTTGCACCACCGTCGCCATCTGGGACGAGAGCTGTTCGACGCTGATTGGGGAACAACCTTCGGTTCCAGTATGGCGCTTCATTCATGGAGAGGACCCGAAGCACGTCTTCGCGTACGTACCATGTCTCCTTACCTTCGAGCACAGCACGCAGCTGGCGGCCGAAAAATGGGACAAGGACGAAGCGAGGGCTGGGTATGTACAGTGCAGGCCGAGGCTTACCCGGCTGGGGTGATTTGATTTTGGCTTTGGTTTTCATGGTGGTGCAGGAATGATTGAATGGGACTAAATGCAGGTGCTTACTTGTCGCCCCAGGTTTCAAAGACCTTGGCTTCGACTTCGATGGGAACGTCAGGAAACAGGCTATGCATTTCTGCCACCATGATCTGCTCGACCATCGTTTTGATCTCCTGCGCTCGCTCTTCAGGCGCTTCGACAAGGATCTCGTCGTGGATGCAGCTCACGAGGTAGCAGTCTTGGGGCAGCTCATTGTACAGACGCCAAAGAGCGCACTTGAGACCATCTGCAGCAGATCCTTGTACGGGTGTGTTCAGCAATGCTGAATAACGCATCCACCATGAGTCAGGACCCGACGGCAAACGACGCCTCCTTCCGATGACGGTCCTCGCCTCACAGACATGGTTTGCCGCGTCGGCTTGTTTACGCTGCCATGAATCAAGGTCTGGATATGCCAGCAGAAATGCCTGTCGAATATCGGCAGCTCTAGATTCGTCAAGGTGCACACCATAATTGGAGCGTGCGTAACCAACAAGTCCCTTGGCTTTCTGGCCAAAAAGCATGCCGAAGTTTACCGCCTTCGCCAGTTGCCGCTCATCCTTGCTGATTGAGCTGATCTCCTTCCCCAAGACCAGTGCAGCAGTCTGCACATGAAGGTCCGCCCCTTTTCTATAGGCTTCCAGCATGCGCTCCTCACCTGAGATGACGGCAGCGACCCTCAGTTCAATCTGAGAATAATCAGCGCCAATGAGTTTGTAACCAGCACGCGCCTTGATGCATGTGCGCAGCTCCCCTCGTGGGATATTCTGCATATTCGGCTCTTTGCTGCTGAATCGGCCAGTGCGTGCCTGCATGGGATCGAAGCGTGCATGAACTCTGCCATCGACCTCAACCCGGTCCAGCAAGGCGTCGCATGATTCGATCTGCTTTTTGATCTGGCGGGTCTCGATGATGGAGGAGGCCAGTGGGTCGGCTAACTGACTGAGGGTATCCTCCTTCGTGTCGGAAACCAGGTGCCCTCTTGCGCTGAGTGCTTCCAGCACCTGGTCAGGACTGTTCGGATTGAACATGTTACCAGCCATACGCCGAAGTGCAGCGATTGAATCGCCATGCTGAATCACCAGCTTGTCGCGAAGGGCTGAGACCCTGGGCACATCTAGTGCAATACCGTTTCGTTGGAGCGCCACCGTGACCAGAACCGTGTTCATTTCCAAGTCAGCGGTTCTGTCCAAGTCGGCATCTTTCAGATTCAAGAGCAATTCGCTCCTCAGGCGCGCCAACTGGGCAACATCGTTCGCCGCATACTGCCACTGTTCCTCGGATAGCACACCGCTCCAGTCAGATGCGCCGTGCTCTTTCTTCAACTCAACATTGAGCATTCGATCCATCACAGCCCCCAGATCGTGTTTTTGGTCCAGGTCACCAGCACCAAGAGTTCTGGATGCAGTCATGGTGCAGAAAACCGATGAGGCTTTGAAGTCGAAGTGCCGGGCGAGGAAGGACAGGTCGAAGACAAGGTTGTGCCCAATAAGGAGACGTGAGGCCAGACTAGCAAGAACTGGCCTGACATCATCGCCGACGGCTCGCACATCAATCACATAGACGTGCATCTCGACGGCCAACTGAAGCAATCGTATTGATCCTTTGCGGGGGGCCAGAGCATCACCGGGGTTCTTGCCGTATGTCTCGATGTCTAGGCATACCTCAGCATCAGGGTGAGCAGCCAATGCCACCAGCACGTCGTGAAGGCCATCAGACGTGGTGATCTTCGTGAATCCACCTACTGCGGTGGGAACATTGCAAACGTTGCAAACCTTTTCGTCGGTCTGTCCGTGAAGATTTTCCGGGGTTGCTGTCCCTGGAGGAGCAGAGAAGTTGCTGTCGCCACCGCTCGGACAGCTCTGACCCAGGTTGCATGTTTGCAAGGTTTGCGAGGTTTGCACATCTGGTCCACCAGTCCTTGATGCGTCACCGTCTTGTCTCCGAATGAAGGCGTATCTCTTCCGCTTTTTGTCACTGTCGTCTATACGCATGGTAATACCGGAAAGCTCGCGGTCCCTGTAGCGCTCCAAAATCATGCCCAGCTTGGTCTGATCATCCCTGTTGTCGAGCTTAAGGTAGGGGAATGGCCATTCCTCTCCCCGGCGCATCAATATGTAAAGCCGGTCTTTTTTTATGTACGCGTGCCCGTGTGTTTCGTGGACCAAGATGAAGATCATGCGCATGTACTCCGTCTCACGGTCACCGATCTGCGCCTTGAGGTCTGGTGGTCTGACACAAGGGTCTCCGAGATCACATGCCGTCATGATGCCTCCAACGATTCTGCTCCAGCGTTGGAACGAAGCGAACGGAGTAGGTCCTGCTGGACGTCCCATTTCGTTCCACCGTAGCACAAGTGCATGAAGTGCCCCCAGGATTCTGGATTCATTCCGCCGAACCCAGTTGAGGAGGTCAGGATGACGGAATGTACGCAGATTGGGATTTTCCCCAGCATAACGTAGACGGATGATGACCGACCGTTTGTCCAAATCCGATGTGAGTGTAGCTCCGAGGTTCATTGAAAGGGAGTATTCCGCCTCGTTGGGGAGGGTTAGTTCACTGGAGTGTCCAAGCAGTCGATCCTTCCATACGACCGACGCGTCCGTGGCTGCTTCCAACGATGGAAAATTTACATACCCGCGAAGATTGGCGAAGTGAATGAAAGGATTTCCGGTCCGGAGTGCTGATGTGATCCTCTTCTTCATTTCGGCGTCGGCTTGCTTCTCTAGAGGGGGACCAACAGACCTATCGCGGGTGTAAAGCATGCTCACGAGCATTGCGATGGTGTCCTTGCCCAGTCGCGGCTGGTTTGCAAACATCAGGAAAACGGGTGCCTTCTCCCACTCCATCAGCCCTCGACAAAACGGGGTAAGGACGCGGGCGATGGCAGCGGTCTTCGCATGGTGGTCATGCCATGGAAAGCCACCGGAATCTGCATCCCCAAAGAGTTCATCAAGGGTCTGGATGGCTTCCTCAAAACAAAGACTATTGATTTTCGGGGCCGACAAGTCCAGAAATGTCTGGTGCTTCTCATCGTAACCATGGCGCGGCAACACAATGCTTCCATCGTCTGAGAATACTGGAATTGGCACTCGCAGCATGCGTCTGATCTGTGGCAAGCGCTGCCTCAACTGTTGCGATTCCAACAAGATCGCAGCTGTCTCTGCATTCATCGATTTGGGCACGAAGCGGACATCACCTCCCCGGCTGGGCTTGTATATGCCAAGCTGAACGACCTGTTCAGCAGAGGTGATGGCGTCTCGCGGCGTCAATGGACGCAAGCGGCGCTGGTGTCCATTGCCAGGCAAGTGACTCACCTCCACCACTTCATCTCCCAGAAGGAAATAGGTCTCAGCCTTTGCCATCACTTCTGCTACGGATCGAACGAACATGCTTTGTGTTTGACCTTCGCCGGGCAAAATGACCTTGGGGCGATGGGGTTCTGCACAGCAGCTATCGACGAGTCCGGGATTGGAAAGGTCGAACCGCTCGATGACCTCAAGGAGCTTGCGGCCTTGGCAATGCGCATGCTTGCAATCGAACGCTGGCCGTCGCCCTTCATTGGGCTCATAAATGACGGCTGAGGTGTCGGCAGCCGACCAGCCATCGCCGTGATCGCTGTGTTCCTCAGAGAACGGGCATTTCACGCTGTGCTTACCTTCTGAGCTGCTGATGCACCCACCGTAGATTCCAGCCTTGGTGAACAGCTTCACCACGTCCAGCGACTGAAGATCGCCGGCATGGCATGATTGAAGTTTCTCCCAATCACAAGCTGCCCTTGAACCACTTGTATGACCTGATGCAGGCTCCTTGAAGCCAAAAACGTCTTGGAGCGTTTTCCAGGAGATGACCGTTGGCTGGCCTGAGCCCTGCCATGCGTACACAAATCCGCGCTGACGCCTTGATGGTGGAGCCGTGATGTGCATTCCTGGCAGCATCAGTTCAGCAGTGACGGCTGCGTTGATGAGGGATACGAGTGGAGTGCCTCTTGGTGTACCATCAGACTTGGTGAGCACCGGAAGATCTTCGCACCGGAAGTAGAGGTGACGTCCACCCAAAGTCTTAACCTGGAGTGTTGCTGGTAGTGAAGCTTGAGCTTCTAGCCACTGGACTACGCTTGAGCCTTCGTCAGCCTTGCTGTCCAGATCCACGACCACATGCCCTGGAGGCAGAAGAATGGCCATGTTGTATGCAGGTGTACCGCCCCAGTACTTTTTCTTGTCGGCTTCAGTGGCCCAGTCTGTGCGAAGCTGTCTGTAGTCTTTTACCGCTGGAATTTTTCCATTCTGTTCTCCAGTGCCAGTGCCGGGAGAGTAGAGTGGAAAGACCGTTACACCCTGTGCTATGTACAGCTCCGCAGCCTCGATAGCTGTGGCTGGAAATGGGGAAGGGATGTCAAGGCTGACAACGTTGAAATTGGCTGTGCTGTGAGCTTGAGAAGCTGGAGAAGATGCGTTAGTATTCATAGTCGAAAGATGCTTGTCCGGGGACGCGATTTGCTTCGCAGGCCCGCGCGTCCCCGGAAGTTTTTTATTCTTGGAGTAAAGTTGAAATAGCACCGGTGCAGGCCACTTCGTTTTGGCTAATGCCCGGTAGTTCCGGGTGATCAGCTGGTGCTGCTAAAGTTTGCGCTCCCTCTGCTTGACCGTGCAGATGTTCGAGCAGGCTCTCCAATGAAATGAGGCGTACACCTCGGTTCGCTCCCCGTTGTCGGAGCACGACGGATTTAACCGGAGCATCTCTTCCCAGCACCAATGTGTTTAAGCTCGCCCTACTGAGACTTGTCCAGGGGCATCGACTGCCAGCTCGTGGCAGCCGTATAAATTCCGGCTGATGGGATGGGTGGGCGGTGCAAGCGTTAGGACGTGAAGTGGATGGTATCGCCGACGTCGTGCGCTGGCGGTGATGTAGGTTTGATTCGGTGATTTCGGTGTTCATGACGCCGGGATAATCACCATTCCTTCGAACGCAACGAGGGTCACTTTCCTGAGAAAACCGCCCCTTGCTCATTCGCTAATTCAGCCGCCGTCCTCGTTCCGGAGCCCCCCCCTGATGTGGGCTCGTTATGTCTTTCCGCGTCGGCCAACTCGGACCACCGATTCGCGCTTCTCGGAGGCTTTAGGGACAATGAAATATCGCAGCGTCTTCGATGCCCCCTTTGGATTGAACAACACCAGCGTCGGTTTAGTGCCACTGATCACGTCGGCATTAACGTAAAACCCCGCGATCTCGCCGTTCTTGATCACAACGTCCTCAATCGGTCGCTTGGCGCTCCCACTCAATTTAGCATCGCGCAACACTCGCTTGAGCGATTCTTCGCTCCAACCAGTATTCCCAGGAGCAAAGGCCTTCGCTGCTTTTAAGATGGCCTTTCTGCTCATTAGCCACATGGGGCAGTGGCAATCAACCCAATGACTAGCAACTTCAAGCAGCAGAGGATTTACGTCCAATTTGTCGGCGCGCTCATCGTAGTTTTTCATATCCGCAGCTACGTCGAGTAGGAAACTCGAACGTCGTTGCTGCATCGACTCAAGAAACCACTCGTACACAGCACTATCGGAATCGATGGTCATCGGCTCCTCCACAATGGCTCGAATCATGACTGCCTCATTGAGGTCATTGGAAACGCTTCCACCACGCGTGACAAGCACCGTGCGCATCACGCAGTCGAAAAACTCACGACGGCTCCGGTCTCTGGCTTCACGATACCATTTCTCGACCACCTTGCCACCCACCTGCGCCGCTAAGCTCTTCATGACCTTAGCGGCTACTGAGTTCGATTGCTTATCAATTCGGCTACGCTGGACTACCCATTCTTGATACCACGCCAAGATCTGCTCGACTGCATAATCATACTTGGGAAGAATTTTTCTAGGAAGGGGTTTCCCCGTCGCGACAAATTCGCGCAGGCAGTCTAAGACATACTTGGATTGCCTATTCCAAGTCCAGCGCGCTCGTTTTTGCCTTGAGCGATTAGGTTGAGTCTTTTTCGCTGTTCTTCTAGCAGCCATTTTCGGAGATCCCGTGTATGAAGTTTTATTGACCCGTCCGAAGGCGTGCCCTCCCCCGTCGAGAAAGCCTATCGAATCGCACGTGGGTTACCCTGAACATGTCCCTCTGTCTCCCAAGCGTTCAAAACGCTTTGGCGACATCAACAAGCATGCGGTGCCTGAAGCTTTGGCATGAGGCCAGCCCTCTGCAAATCAAAAAGCACACGCACCGTGGGTAGAAAGAGGGGTGGAATGCGGTTTATGAGCACAAAGTTTGCCCTGCAGGTGTGATAGTGACCCTCTTGGAGGGAGCCTTCCAAAACTGCCATCAAACTGCCATCAGGATTTTTTCCGCCTCTTTTTTCGTGGGCTTTTTGCCCCTCTCAAAAACCCTGCTGTAGCTTCTTTGAGTACCGGCGGTCGGACTCGAACCGACACATCCTCACGGATACAAGATTTTGAGTCTAGCGCGTCTACCAATTTCACCACGCCGGCATGTCTCAAAGAAGGTCCCTTTAGATAGCGAGATCGCACAGCGATTGCAAGGCATTTGGCAGTCCAAATATTTGCAGCGTGAAAAACGATCAGGGAGTCCGCAAAGGCACCATGGACTGGCGCCAGTCTTTGGAGCCCGAAGGAATGGTGCCCAAATTGAGGAAGGTGGGGGATGCTGGGCTGGCAAAGCCGCCGCGGTTCAGGCGCGAGGCATCAGGAGCGGCGCCGGATTCGAGCAGATTCTGAGTGCCCATTTTCACCAGCCCGCCTGCCGGGGCACGGGCGAGGATGGGATCCCCCCCAAGTTCAGCCCGAGGCTCCACCCGGGTCCAGGCATTGGCAGACCAGTAGTCGCCCTTCCATGAAGGGGTGGCCCTGGTGGGTACGTAGATGGCGAAGCGGTCAAACAGCACTTCGGGGACGTAGCGGCTGCCCACACGGCTGGCCAGAGGCGGATCGCTCGGGTCCGGGCGGCTTTCGGTGGACTCCAGCAGGTATTCTTTGTCGTCGATCTTCACCACGCACCAGGCATGGCCTCCGAGATCTCCGTAGCGACCCAGGGCCACACGCACCTGAAAGCCGCGAGACATCAGCCAGTCTGCCAGAAAGATGGAGGAGTCTTCGCAGTCGCCGCGCTGAAGCCGCTGTGTCTCATCGGCAAACTGCCAGCAGTCCGTCTGCTCCGGCTTGGCGAAGCTGCTGCCCGCCTTGGCCCCCGGGTCGTTGGTGTACCGGCAGTTTGCATGCACGGCAGACCAGATGGTGAAAAGCTGCTGCACGCGGGACTGGTTTTTGGCAAACACCGCCGGCGGTGCATAGCCGGTCAGAAACTCGTTCACATAATGGAAACGTCCGGCGCTGTCCGCGGCGATGACAGCATACTTCCGGTGACACTTCGGGCACTCCAGCGCCATGCTGCGCTGGGCGCGGGAGAGCTTCATGAAGTGCGGCTGCTTGCAGTGGACGCAGGTGCTGAAAAAGGGTTCGTCGCCTGATTGAGACAGGGCTTCGGGCGTGAAATCCCGCAGGCGCTGGCCCAGCACCAGCAGCGCTTCATGCATCAGTCCGCTGGCACGTGGCCTCAGGGCGATGGCCATGTGGGTCATCTCCGGCTGGGCACGGTGCGCATACTCGTGGAAGCGCTGCAGCAGCTCGCGCAGGCTCGGGCTGCTGGCGGAACATACGGAGACCCGGTAGTAGCGGGGCATGCCGTCCTGCACCAATTCGGTGACCTTATTGAGATCGGTCGTGTCGATCTTGGGAAACTCCTTGTCCAGCCAGGCCTCCATTTCGGGATCCACCCGGAGCGTGGGCGTCTTGTTCGCCATGCGGGAGTAGTTGAACTGGTCCACCAAATCGAGGCGGAATTTGGCGGCGCTGTATTGGGCGCCGGGGCTGGTCATCAGTTCACTCAGGCGCATCTTCCAGCCGTTCAGCCATCCTTCCTTGAAAGCGGCAATCCCCCCCGCCAGCAGGACGGCGGAGACGACTAACCAAGTGATGAGACGGCTGTTCATACTCGTCGAATTATAGTTTTTATAATATGACGCGCAATAAAAACCCTGTCCATGACAAAGTCCTTACAGACCACGAACGCAGTTGGGGGGAGTCCCCCCGCTGCGGAGTGGGAAATCCCAATTATTTCTGCACCTGAAAGGGAATCCGAGGGCTGTAGGGCCACAGTTTTGGCTCGTTGATCCCGATGGCCCCAAACAAAGTTCCAGGTTTGTCGCTGCCCACATCCGAGGTGTCGCCAAACCAGGCCGCCTGCGGATTTCCTGCTGAATTCGACACAAATATCCCCCCTCTCTCGCTCCTCCCGAGCAGCACCCCAACCGTCCTAATGCTCTGGGGTGCAAGATAATACGTCCCCTTCACAGACACCACATCCGCCACATAAATCCCCGCCGGAAACCGCACCACTCCCTGCCCACACTCCCGTTCTTCATTTGCGCCGATCACAATGGCTGGTGCGTTCTTGGGAGCAGGGGCGACGGAGCCGCAGGCGGTGATGAGAAAGGTGGAGAGCAGCAGACAAATGACGCGGGATGTTTTCATTATGGTTGGTGCCGGAGGGATTTTTCCCATGGGTGGGCAGCTTAGAATGACATCATGATTCATGCCATGAATCACTTCGTCTTGAGCGTCAGAGTCACACGCCGCACTTCCATCACGGTCTGGCCGGGGACGTCCAAGGCATGCAGGGTGAGCAGTCCGCGTTTGGCTGGCATCTTGAGGGTGCCGAGGGAGAGGGTATGGAAGTCGCGCATATAGCTTTCGCCTTTGCGCGAAGCACGGTCCTGATCGTCTAGCAGGCGGGGGAACCAGCCGGGCGTAACCTTACCGGAGGTGGTGCCGCCTTCAAAGCTCAGCTCCACGGTGGAACCTGCATCCGCCTCCGGGCAGGCGTAGTCGATCGTGACCTCGTAATCACCCGCAGTGTGGACGTCGATGTCCCAGGTCATGGCATCTTCATTGGTCTTCCAATTCACGAAGTAGGAGCAGTTTGGTGCGCTGGAACTGCGCTTGACCTCGCCGTACGGGGCGCCATCGCGGGCTTCCAGCATGGTGATGGGAAATTCGGTGTAGCCCACGGGATAAGGGCGGTTGTCCTCGAAGGGTTCGGCACCGGGGGCTTTTCCTTTCGTTTTCCCCTGCCCCTTCCCTTTCGCGCCAGCCGGTTTTGGGGCATAGGGCTTGCCAAACACTTCCTGATGCCATGCGGTGGCTCTGGCGGCGAGTTTACTGGCGAGTTCGGGCTGTTCGGCGGCGATGTCCTTGGTCTGATTGGGATCGGCAATCATGTCAAACAGACCGCCGTTCGCATCCAGGCGGTGGGTCTGGGTGCGCACGCTGAGGCGGCCTCCGTTGTAGTTCATGAGTTCCCTCGGGCCGAGCTTCCATTCGCCGCCGAGAACCAGCGTGGAGAAGTCCCAGCCGTCCAGCGGCTTGGTGCTGACGGGTTTGACCCCGGCCAGTGCCGTGAGCGTGGGCAGCAGATCAATCGCCCCGGCGATGGGTGTGATCAGCGTGTCCTGCTTGATCTTGCCCGGCCAGCGCATGAAGAGCGCGGAGCGCACGCCGCCTTCATCGGTGACGCCTTTTTTGCCCTTCATGCCGCCGTTCCAGCGGAAGCTGTTGGGGCCGTTGTCGCTGAAATAGACCACGATGGTGTTATCGCTCAGCTTCAGATCGTCGAGCTTTTTGAGCACGCGCCCCACGTTCACATCGATGTTGTCCATCATGGCCAGCACCGTGCGGGTAACCGCCAGGTCCTCTTTGTCCCCTTCCTCGCCACGCTGGGCCACAGGCGAGTCTTTGAACTTGTTCCAGTGCTCATCCGGCACGCTGAAGGGGGAGTGCGGCGTGGTCAGTGGGATGTAGCAAAAAAAGGGCTTGGCCTTGTTGGCTTCGATGAACTCCATCGCCTTTCCCACCAGCACATCGACGATGAAACCTTTGGCGCGAAACATCACGCCATTGTGCTCCAGCGGCGGGTCGAAGTACTCGCCCCAGTGCCCGGAGGTGTAGCCAACGTATTCCTGAAACCCGCGCGCGTTCGGGTGGTACGGCCACTGGCTGCCATTGTGCCATTTCCCAAACGCCCCCGTCGAGTAGCCCGAGGCGAGAAAGGCGTCCGCGATGGTCTTTTCATCGGTGTTCAGCCGCTCCAGGCCCGTGGACACTCCCTTGACCCCGCCGCGGGAATGGTAGCGCCCGGTGAGGAACTCACCCCGCGTGGGAGCGCACAGGGCGCAGACGAAGTAGCGGTCAAAGCGAGCGCCAGATTTCGCCAGGGCGTCGATGTTGGGCGTCTTGAGATTGGTGTTTCCATTGATCGAGTAATCCCCCCACCCCGAGTCATCCGCCAGCATCACCACCACATTCGGCGGAGCGGCCTGGAGCTGGGAAAAAAAGACGCAGGCGAGGAAGAGACAGAGGCGGTGGATCATGGTTGTGCGCGGTAACGCGGGAGAAAAGTCCGAGCTATCAAACAGTGTACGGTCCGCAACTCCGCATTCCCTTTCCCTCCCCCTTGACCAACCCCCAAAATCAATTACTCTGCTTACCCCCACGCCCTGGCGAAAGCTGCATTCCGCGCCTCGCCTGACCACGTGGAACCCACCACCATGAAAGAAAACATCCATCCCAAAACCTCCGAGACGACCATCACCTGCACCTGCGGTGCTGTGTATAACACGATCTCGACCGTGCCGAACCTTCGTATCGGCATCTGCTCCGCCTGCCATCCGTATTTCACCGGTGAGCAGCGCTTCATCGACACCGCCGGCCGCGTGGACAAGTTCGCGCAGCGCTACGGCTCCATCCGCGCCCGCCGCACGGCTCCAAAACTGGAAGCCGCTGCTCCTGCCGCTGCCGAAGCCTAGCTCACAGCCCCCTCCTTTTAGCCAAACGGTGCCCATGCCTCGTGCTGGGCACCGTTTTCTTTTTGTCTCTGCCCACCCTTCCCTTTCTTTCCCATGGACTACTCAGGCGTCATCGCCGGCAAACGCACCCGCTTCGCCGATCTCGAAGACATCATCGGCCGCCCCAATTTCTACGACGATGCCAAGAAGGCGGGCGACATGTTGCGCGAACACCGCAGCCTGCAAAACCTGCTCACAAGCTGGGATGCGTTTCAGAAAACGCAGGCAGAACTGGCCGAGAGCAAGGTCATGGCCAAGTCGCAGGAGGACAAAGAGTTCGCCGAGATGGCCGCCGCCGAAATCCCCGTGCTGGAGCAGCGGCTGGTGGATCTGGAAAAAGCCATCCAGGAGTCCATCCTGCCGCCCGATCCCCTGGAAGGGCGCGACATCATTCTCGAAATCCGCGCCGGCACTGGCGGCGATGAGGCGTCCTTGTTTGCCGCCGACCTGCTGCGCATGTACACGCGCTTTGCGGAAGGCCGCGGCTGGAAGATCGAGTCTCTGGACAGCAGCCCCTCCGAAGTAGGCGGCCTGAAGGAAGTCATCGTCAAAATCAGCGGCGAAGATGTGTACCGCGTCATGAAGTACGAAAGCGGCGTGCACCGCGTGCAGCGCGTGCCTGCCACGGAGGCGCAGGGGCGCATCCACACCTCCGCCGCCACGGTGGCCGTTCTGCCGGAGGCCGAGGAAGTCGATTTCGAACTCAAGCCCGATGAAGTCCGCATCGAAGTCTGCCGCTCTTCCGGCGCGGGCGGTCAGGGCGTGAACACCACGGACTCCGCCGTGCAGGTGCTGCACATCCCCACCGGCACCATCGTCCGCTGCCAGGACGGCCGCAGCCAGATCAAGAACAAGGAGAAGGCCCTCAGCATTCTGCGCTCACGCCTGCTGGAAAAGAAGCAGCAGGAAGAAGCGGCGAAGTATTCCGCCAACCGAAAAAGCCTCATCGGCAGCGGCGGTCGTGAAGAAAAGATCCGCACCTACAACTACCCGCAGAACCGCGTCACCGATCACCGCATCGAGCTGACGTTGTACAACCTCGATCAGTTCATGGAAGGCCGTGTGGAGCAGATCCTGCAGTCCCTGCTGGCCAGTGACCTGAAGGAGCGTCTGGCCGAGGCCGGGCTGAACTAAGCAAGCCCTTGCGCCTGCGGCATTCGTCATTCAGCATCCGCCTTCCCCTCTCATGTGGCGCGAACTCACCACTCTCTGGCAGAGCATCTGCGACCCCGAGTACCTGCACCTGCTGCTGGAGCCGCTGCCGCTCTATGGCCTGGGCATCGGGCTGACGTTTTTGATCGTGTCCTTCCTGTTTGGCGAAAAGAAGTGCCGCATGCTCGCGCTGGGGGTCATCTGCGTCTCCTGCGCCAGCGTGTGGCCCTACATCGATCTGCGGGACAAGGCGACGCCCCGCATCATCGCCACACGCTCGCCGGATTTCTCCCCGCTGATCCAGGAGCAGACACAGCGGCGCAAAGACTGGTCCTGGCCCTACTACCTCATGTCCCTGTGCAGCGCCACTGCGCTGGCAATGACGCGCTCGCCGAAAGGCAGGCTGGCCGTTTTCGTGGTCGTGATCTTTGGAGCCTTCCTGTTCTGGTTTAGCATCTGGATGCACAAGAAAGAATGCGAGGTGTATCACCGAAACATCGTGCGCTTTGTGCCGGTGCGCTGAGGGCATCCACGGCTCATCAGGCGCCAACTGCCGCACATTCTCAGCAAAAAATAAATTTGAAGGCAGGCATCGAGTGACGTATCCAGATTACGTCGATGAAAACGCTTCTTCAGGCTTTGATGACCGTGGTGCTGCTGCTTTCGCAGACAGCGCCTCTGTTTGCTTCTGCTTGTGGGGTTTCGACAGAGAAGCATTGCACGATGCCCTGTTGTGCAGCGGCCTGTGGTTGCATCAGCGATGCCGGGGAAACTCCGCAGCCCAGTTCCAGCGGCCAGCCTCCAGCAGTCGGACGCGACCTTCTGCCGCAGATCCTTTGGATGGAGACCGGCACGGCTTCTCCGCCATCCCGGCTTTTCTCAGCCGTTCAGGGCCGCACGACACGGCCAGCTTTGGATGAACACACTCCTGCCGGGACGCACGTCCGTCTCGCAGTGCTGTTCTGCTCCTTGCTGACTTGAAGACAGGTTCGACACACACGCATTGTGTCCGCGCATCGTGCGCCTGAGTTCACAGGCACATCCATGTCCCGGACGTGGTTTCCCGTGACAACGACCTGATTCAAATTTCCAGTGAAAACTCTCCTTCTCCTTGGCTGCGCCATGCTCATGGCGCCCGCTGCAACGCAAGCCCGCGACTCCTCCGCGCACAGCACTCCCACCCCCGGACAGCGTGTGGTCGAATACGACCTGCACATTTCTGAGCAACGTCTTGCCCCATCGGGCCGGAAAGTCCGCGCCCTGACCATCAACGGCACCATCCCCGGCCCCGTGTTAAGATTTCGAGAGGGCGACTTCGCGCGCATCCGCGTGCACAATGATCTGCCAGACGAAGAAACATCCACGCACTGGCATGGCCTGCTGCTGCCCAACAAGGAGGACGGCGTGCCTTACGTCACCACGCCGCCCATTTTGCCGGGACAGACGCACACCTTCCAGTTCACCCTGCGGCATAGCGGCACCTATTGGTTTCATTCCCACACGCATCTGCAGGAGCAAAGCGGGGTCTTTGGCGGGATCGTCGTGGAGCCACGCGGCGGTGAGCCGGTGAAGGCGGACCGGGAGCAGGTGCTCATCCTCTCTGACTGGACCAACATCGAGCCGCATGAAGTCATGCGCATGCTCATGCGAGGCAGCGACTACTTCGGCATTATGCGCCACAATTCGCAATCCATTCTCGGCGCCTGGAAGCGTGGCAATCTGAAGGATTACTTCCGCCGCGAATGGAGCCGCATGGTGCCCATGGATGTCGCCGACGTCGGCTATGCTGCCTTCTTGATCAACGGGCAGCGGCAGACCCGCATTGAGGGACGCCCCGGGGAGCGCGTGCGGCTGCGCGTCATCAATGCCGCCGCTGCGACGTATTTTCATCTGACCTCCAGCGCGGGGCCGATGACCATCGTGGCGGCTGATGGGCCGCCCGTGCAGCCGGTTCAGGTGGATCGTTTTCTCATGGCCATCGCTGAAACGTACGACCTCATCATCACCATCCCAGCCAGTGGTGAGTATGAGCTGCGTGCCACGGCGCAGGACGGCAGCGGTCATGCCTCCGCCATGATGGGACAGGGAGTTCCCCATCCGGCCCTGAGTCCGCCGCGCCCCAATCTCTATCAGATGGACCAGATGCTCTCCCTTTCGCTGGAAGAGCAGGAGAGCGATCCCCGTGCGCCCCTGAAGCTCGCTCGGCCCGGCTCCCCCTACAAACTGCTCAAGGCCACGCAGGACACCACGCTCCCCGCGAAGCTGCCCCATCGGAAAATCACGCTTCACCTCACTGGCGATATGGTGCGCTACATCTGGAGCTTCAATGGCAAAACCATCGCCGAAGATCCCTACGTAAAAATCAGGAAGGGCGAGGTCATCGAGCTTGAGCTGGTGAATGACAGCATGATGCATCACCCCATCCACCTGCACGGGCACTTCTTCCGCCTGCTTGTGGGCAATGGAGCGCGATCTCCTCTCAAGCACACGGTGGACGTGCCCCCCATGAGCAGACGCACCGTGGAGTTCGATGCGAACGAGGACAAGGACTGGATGTTCCACTGCCACATTCTCTACCATATGATGAGCGGCATGGCCCGTGTCTTTCGGTATGAGGATTCCCCTCCCACCCACGCGACTCCGGCGGAAAGCCTTGGCCATGCGGCCGGACTGAAGCGGGATATGTCGGCAGCCGCCACTCCGGGAATGGCTTCCCACCATCACGACGGGCAGCTTGGAGAGCACAGCCATGACATGAGCTACCTCTGGGGCGCGGCCTCGCTGCAAACGCAGATGAGCACCGGCCTGCTCTCCTGGATGAATCCCAAGAACAACCTGCTCCTCTCCTGGGAACTGGGCTGGAGACGCACGCCCACCACCGAGCACGAAGTGGACTCCATCTACCAGCGCTACTTCAACATGAACTTCCAGGCCTACGCAGGCTTCCGCTTTGCCAATCACGGCGGAGGCAACCGGGCCATCGCTGGATTCAACTACCGTCTGCCGCTCATGTTTCTGGCCGACTTCACCGTGGACAGCAACGGCAACGGCCGCTTTCAAATCTCCAAGCGCTTTCAGCTCACCTCACGTCTGGGCACCTCCGGCTATGCGTTTTACGACACCGGCAGCCGCTGGGAATGGAGCGCCGGGGCGGACTACACGCTCATGCGCAATCTCTCTCTCTCCGCCAGCTACCACAGCGACTACGGCCCCGGCATCGGCCTCATCATCCGCTTTTGATGGACGCAATCCATCGAACCTACGCAACAAAAACACACCCAATAAAGCCCCATGAAAACCAACACACGCCTCTTCCTCCTCACACTTCTCCTTGGCCTTGCCTCCTGTGCGGGCACTCCGGGCTCTTCAGCGTCCGGCGGGAACAAGCCTTATCCGCTCAAAGTCTGCCTGGTGACGGGCAATGACCTCAACAGCATGGGCGGCCCCGTAAGCACCGTTTACAACGGCCAGGAAATCAAATTCTGCTGCAAGCCCTGCCTCAAAAAATTTGAGGCCAATCCCTCCAAGTATCTAGCCAAGCTTCAATAGCCACTCAACTCCCACCTCCGCCTGCGCACCCACGCAGGCGGCCATGTACGGCCCACGCCAGATGCGCCATCAACGGCGACATGAAGGCAAACCATTCCCAAACAACCATGTCACTCCCTCAAACATTCCCCCTTGCGGGCCTTTCTTGCGGCTCTTGCGTCCAAAAGATCTCCACGCGTCTGCTCGAGCATCCGGACATCATCCAGGCTTCAGTCACCCTCCAGCCGCAGGAGGCACGCATCACCACACGCTCGGCTTTGAGCAACGAGGAGATCAACGACTGGCTGAAACCTCTCGGCAAATACCGCGTGCCCGATCCGGCACCCGATGCCCCGGCGGCGCCGGCGAAGAACGTTCAGACTTACCGTCCGCTCCTCATCCTGCTGGGTTACCTGCTGCTGGTCATCACCGCGGCGAACATCGCGCGCGGAATTTTTGATCCCGCGATGTCCATGCGTCTCTTCATGGGCGGCTTTTTTATCGCGTTCTCATTCTTTAAAATGCTGGACCTGCGCGGCTTCAGCGATGCCTATCGCAGCTATGATCTGGTGGCGAAGGCTGTGCCAGCCTATGGTCTTGTTTATCCGTTCATCGAAATTGCCCTCGGCCTTGCCTATCTGGCAGACTGGCAGCCGCGCGGAGTCAATGTGGCCGCGGCAGTCATCATGCTCATAAGCCTCGTGGGCGTGCTAAGGGCTGTGGCTTCAAAAAAGAGCATTCGCTGCGCATGCCTCGGCACCGTTTTCAATCTGCCGATGTCCACCGTCACCATTATCGAAGACGGCCTTATGCTCGCGATGGCGCTCGCGTCCTTGATGACCTGACTTTGCGCTTCACTCCTCCGAGTAGGAGTCACCGTCGGTGGGCATGACGAGCTGGTTTTTGATGAGTTCAAAGGACCGACCTTTGCCGTAGGAGTGGATGTAGAGACGTTGCTTCCGACGCTTCAAGTTTTCGAGCACGATGGACACCTGCTTGAATGACACGGTGTCTTGGAAATCGGAGAACCAGTACAAGCCGTCGGCATTGCGCACTTCATCGCTCAGCAGCGCCAGCCAGGCATAGCTGACGCCTACATTGTGGATGAAGTAGGTCTGCGGACGCCGTGAGAGCTGGAGGAAGAGGTCCTTGCTCGGGATGGGGTCGTTGGGCTTGATCTTGTAGGCTGCGGTTTCCATGAAGGTAGCTCCCCCCATGCGCCAGAATTTTTCAAACTCGACGGTGGAAGTGCGGAAGACCTTGGTTCCGACGAGGGGCTTCTTGGGCTCATCCAGGCCACAGCCGAAATACAGGACGACGACGCTGCCTTTGGCCACCTTGTCCACCTCTTTCACCACGCGCTCCAGCTGCGGCATCATGGAGGCAGAAACGTCCAGCACCACGGCGAGTTTTTTCGATTTGAGGTTCAGGCCAAACAAAGGGCCGATCATCTGGCCGTTCAGCGAGCCGAGTCCCAGGCCTTTGCCAGCGCCACCTCCCGCGCCCGCGAGGCCGAAGCCTCCGTTGCTGCTGCTGCTGCTCGAGAGCTTGGGCGTCTGCGACATGTCGAGCAGGTCGGGCATATCCGCCGGCAGCACCACCTTGCTCATGCTGCTGGCCACGGTCAGCTTGCGATTCGGCACTGGCTGCTTCAGCCAGGGGTTCTTCTTTTGCTGAATCTTGTGCAGCAGGGCCTGCTCCGCCTGTTGTCCCTGAACGGTGCCGCCGCCGGGCAGAAAGTCCAGCTGCCGGTCAGTAACCTGATGCACCACGATCAACGTCGCCGCTGTGAGGATAAGCACATGAAGGCCGACGCTCAGGGCCAGCGAGCGTCCGCCCCATTTCTCCCAGCGCTGACGCCATGTGCCCGCAGGAAGAATGGCGGCATCCACATGCGTGATGACGTGGCGTTTGACCGGAGCTCTGCGCTGCGGCAGTGGCGGCAGCTTGGGCGTCTTTTGAGTCGTGGCGGGCGGGGAGAGCGCCACGCCGCGTGTGGCGGGTATTCTCTCGGTGGGACGATTCTTTTTGAAATCCGCCCTTCGCGGGGGCGCGGACTGGGGCGTCCCCCTCCCAGACTCGTCATCCGCGGACGGCAGGTGATTGAAATCCTCGGGGGTGGAGCGCATGGACAGTCACTGGTAAACCTCGCCTGCCCCTGTGAGTTATCACCGAGCATCAGGAAGGCTGGCGGAATCTACTGCGCCCTTTCGAGAAAGGAAGCAAATCGCTCAGCCAGCAGCGGCCCAGACGATCATGCCGCAGGCCAGGACGGTGCCAGAGAGGCCGAGCAGGAAGATGACGTCCGCCGCGGACTCCACGCGGTGCATGCGCCTGGAGCTGCGAGTGCGCAGCGCCCAGTAGGAGAGAAAGCATGCGCCAAGAAAGAGCATGGCATTCACGGCAAGGATCTCATCCACCAGCGTCTGCACCAGGTGGGAACGGGTGAAGGTCTGCACGATGCTGATGACCGTAAGGCAGACGCCTACCATGGCCGCCGAGGCGGTGAAGATGTGAATGGCGATATCGCGCTCCAGCGGCGGGTCTGGCTTGTTATGCTGGCCGGGTTTCATGGGAAATGCAGGCGCATCACTCGCTTCAGGCGCGATCTGATTCCGCCTCCTTCTTCCTCAGCGCGAAGAAGCCGAAGATGATGGAGGCTGAGACAAGCGCGGAGCAGCACATGTAGTACAGGGCGCCCACATAAGACCCGGTCATGGTCTGCACGGTGCCAAGCAGCGTGGAACCAAAGGCGCCGCCGAGATTTCCAAGGGAGTTGATCAGGCCAATGCTGCCCGCAGCCGCGGCAGAAGTGAGGAACATGCTCGGCAGAGCCCAGAAGGCGGGCATGTAGCTCTTAAACCCGGTGAATGCGGCCATGAAGCAGATCACCGTCAGCACCAGGCTGCCCTGCGTCTGCGGCAGCAGGCCCATGGAGGCGGCTCCCAGGACAATGGGCACCACAGCATGCCAGCGGCGTTCCTTATACCGGTCCGAACTCCAGCCGGCCACGAGCTGCCCCACCAGCGCTGCGGCGGGCGGCAGTATGATGAGCCACTGCAGCATTTCATCCTTCAGTTTATACCAGTCCTTGAGGATGCTGGTCATGAACAGCTCCATGCCGATGCTGCCGGTGGTCATGCAAAAATACGCCAGCGCCAGCATCAGCACCTTGGGGTTGCGCAGAGCTTCGAGCACTGTCAGGCGTTTGCCCTTGGTGGTCAGTCCGCGCTCGCGCTCGAGTTCGCTTTCGAGCGCCGTTTTCTCCTCGGCCGTCAGCCATGCCGCCTGCCCGGGGCGGTCCACCAGCTTGTAAAAGACAATGGCCCCCAGGGCGATGGCGGGCAGCGCCCAGAAGACGTACACCCACTGCCAGCCGACCATGCCAAGGATCGGCGGATGGGCTGCATCCGCGCCAATTTTGAGCAGCTTGAAGGAAAGCCATGGGCTGAGGATCTGCGCCAGCGGGGCGGCCACCAGGAAGATGGCCAGAGCGCGCGCGCGGTCGCGGCTGGGAAACCAGTGGGTGAGGTAAACGATCACGCCTGGGAAAAAGCCCGCTTCCGCGAGTCCCAGCAGGAAGCGTACCGAATAGAACTGCCAGGGAGAGGTCACCGCCGCTGTGAGCGCCGCCATCATGCCCCAGGAGATCATGATACGGCAGATCCACTTCCGCGCACTCCAGCGCTCCACCATGAGGGTGCCGGGGATCTCCAGCAATACGTAGCCGATGTAAAAAATACCGGCTCCAAAACCGATGACCGCATTGTCAAAGCCGACCAAATCCTTGGTCATCGTCAGCTTTGCCACCGCCACATTCTGGCGGTCCACATAAGCGATCATGTAGCTGACAAAGAGCAGAGGCAGCAGGTGCCAGTAGGCTTTGCGCCGAGCACGGTCAAGCGCCGCAGTGTGTAGAGAAGTGTCCGTGAGGCTGGATGACATGAGAGAGAATCGGCAGTCTATGCGTCAGCCTGCCAGCGACTCAAGGACGGAGTGATGATTTGAAAAGGCGGCTGAGGGAGTCAGCCGCCCCGTGGTAGGCTACTGGCCGCTTATTTCTTCTTCACCTGATATTTGCCAGGAGTCTTGTCGAATTTTTCTTTGCACTCGGCCGTGGCGAAAATGACGCGGCCGTCCTTTGTGTTGCTGCGGAAAATGAGGCGTGCATCTTTGTGGCAGACGGGGCATTCCGAATTTACGGGAGCGTCCGCGGCGATGCTGTTAAGGGTCAGAGAAGCCGTGACGGCGAGGAGGGTAAGCAGTGTTTTCATGGTTGGTCGGGCTGGGTAAAAACAGGCAGCCTCAATATTCAACGCATGCGCTCTGAGATGTCACGCATGATTTTCAGCGTGACAGAGAATGCCGCGCCTGCCCTAGTGCGGCATTCATGGATTCTTCCCCTCCGTCATCCGCCCAGCCAAACGCCCTGCTTCAGATCATTGGCGGC
Organism: Prosthecobacter sp.; assembly: GCF_044222565.1. Classification (GTDB taxonomy): domain Bacteria; phylum Verrucomicrobiota; class Verrucomicrobiia; order Verrucomicrobiales; family Verrucomicrobiaceae; genus Prosthecobacter. Next base: position 181,344 of record NZ_JBGANA010000007.1, on the reverse strand, counting down.
CTGTACATCCTGTTTGGCAGCTTTGGTCTCATCAGCCTGCTCAAGAACGCGGCCCTGTGCTTTGCTCCGCTCGAAGGACAGACAGGACTGATGGCGGAAATGATGCGCGGGAATGACAGCTATGCCGCCACCATGCGGACGCTCTTTCTGCCGGGCCTGCTCTACGCACTGGCGCAGTTCATTTCAGGCGTGGGCCTGCTGCGCGCCAGCAGGCTTGCGCGCAAAGCCGCCATCGGCTGCGCTCTCTATGGCATCGTAGCCGCCGTCTTCACCGGCTGGCTCACCGTCAGCTACACCCTGCCCTTCACGCTGGCCTACACACTGCAGCAGGTGAAAAACCCGGACATGCTGAATACGACGCGAAACATCACGCTCGCTTCGGGCTACATCGGCGTTGCTCTAGGCGTGCTCTATCCTCTGACTGCCTTCATCCTGCTCATGCGCACGAAGGTGCGCTCTCCTTTTTGACTCGACCGTTCATGCTCACCTCCCTTTCCGAACTCCCCACGTACAAAACCCACGGCACCAAGCTGGCCGTTCTCACCGCCTACGACTATCCCACGGCACGCATGCTGGATGATGCCGGGGTAGATCTGCTGCTGGTGGGCGACTCCCTCGGCATGGTGGTGCTTGGCCTGCCGGACACCACCGGTGTGACCATGGAGATGATGCTGCATCATACCACGGCCGTTTGTCGCGGCGTGACGCGCGCGCCTGTCATCGCAGACCTGCCCTTTGCCAGCTACACCACGCCGGAGATGGCTGTGGCAAATGCCAGAAAGCTGATGGACTGCGGTGCCGCGTGCGTAAAACTGGAGGGAGGTGTGAGCGTTCTGCCGCAAGTACGCGCCATCATCGCGGCCGGCATTCCGTTCGTGGGGCACATCGGCATGCTGCCGCAGAGCGTGAAGGAGGAGGGCGGGTACAAGAAGAAAGGCAAGACCGCCGAGTCCATCGATCATCTGATCGCAGATGCGCAGGCGCTGGATGAAGCAGGAGCCGTGGCGATGGTGCTGGAGAGCATCGTGCCAGACGTGGCCACGCGGATCACAAGCCAGGTCAAGGCCTGCACCATCGGCATCGGTGCTGGCGCCGGCACGGATGGCCAGGTACTCGTGACGCCCGACCTGCTGGGCAGCTTTCCCTGGTTCCGCCCCCCGTTTGCCAAAGCACGCGCGGACGTGGCCGGCGAGACACTGCGTGCCGTGCGTGAATACATGGCGGATGTGAAAACGCCTGCCTGACAGCAGAGCGCTCCGCCTCTGATCAAGGGGTGACTTTCAAGCGAACGAACCTGGCAGCCGGGGCCAGTGCCTGCACCGTTCGTGTTGGTGGCACGCTCTGAGGCCTCACCATTGATCACCACACAACCGCCAGTCTGGACAGCCACCAAAATCTCGAGGCTGACCGTGGGGGTGGTGTCCATTTCCACCAAACCCCGCGCATTCTGCTTCATATCCAGCCGGTCGGCCTTGAGTCCAAAATGAAGGAAGTTCCGAGCCGCCAGAAATCCCGCTGGTCTTTTCCGGAAGACTCTGAGAGGATGCTGGGATGAACACTTTTCTCTCCCCCATCGACGGGAAGTTCGTCAGCCGCCGCGAGATCCTGCGCGCGCTGGGCGCCACGGCTGCTTTCACCGCCTTCCCCTCCCTGCGCGCGGTCAATGCCGAGAAGGATTCCCTGCCCGTCCAGTTCTACAAGAGCCTGACCGAGGAGCAGCGGGCAAAGATCCTGCTGCCGTTGGATCATCCAAAGCGAGGATTTGTGAGCAACTGGTGGTACATCTGCCCAGACCAGCGCCTGCACACCTTCTACACCAAGGACCAGCAGGATCTGGTGCGCCAGATCTTCGAGTCATTTCATCACCCTGACCACCGCGAAAAGATGAACTGGCAGGTGCAGAAGGACCTGATGGGCAACATCAAAAACACGCCCTCCGTGGGCTTCTTTGGCACGCCGGAGGACAAGGACTTTGAGTTCATCTACACTGGCCACCACGTCACGCGCCGCTGCCATGCGGCCACGGACCGGGGGCTGGGCTTTGGAGGAAGGCCCATCTTCTATGGCAACTTCGCCAAAGCCTTCAACGAGTCCAAGGACCACGAAGGCAATCCCTTCTGGTATCAGGGCCTTCTCTTCAATGAATTTGTCCAGACGCTGGACGGCAAACAGCGGGAAAAGATCCTGGTAGGCATGGAGCCGCGCCCAGAAAATCCGGCCAAGGTGATCGAGAAACGCAAGACTGACCTTCCCGGCATTTGTGGCGCGGACTTGAGCAAAGATCAGCAGGCCAAACTGCTGGAAACCATGCGGCAGATGCTGGTGTGCTTCCGTCCGGATGATGTAGCCGCGACGATGAAGACCATCGAGGACAAGAAGCTGGTGGAGCGCGTATTTGTCTCCTGCTACGGCGGCAAATTCGACATCGGCGAAGACAAGGTGTGGGACACCTGGCAAATCGAAAGCCCCGAGTTTGTCTGGTACTTCCGCGGCTACCCGCACATCCACGGCTATTTCCACCTGCCCGTCTGATCAGCCCTCCGAATCACGGTCCGGCTCGTGCAGGTCCACGCCATGAATCTTTTCGGACTCATGAGGGGTGGTGAGCACTTTGACCACGCACCAGCCGAACAAGAGGGTGACAGTGCCGACAGACAGCAGCATGACGATGAGGCCTGAAGTGGTCATAGGTGTGATTTGTCTGAGTGATTGTCCAACCCCTGCTCAGCGCGCCGGAAGGCTTTGGAGCGTGCCGCCAAGAACAGGAAGAAAAGGAGCAGCGCGGCCAGCAGACCGATGCTGAGCTGGGCCGGCAGCCTCGCGTCACGGCCAATGAGATCCGTGACATAGGATGAAGCCGCGCCGGACTGAAAGGTGACGAGGTCGATGCCCAGCACTTCCTTCATGAGCCACATGGCGAAAATCGTGAGCAAAAAGGCCGGGCAAACCCAGCGGACGATCGGTCGAAACAGGCGCGGAACAGGAAAAGCCGCACCCTTGTTCATCTCGGCAAAGCCGCGGTCAATGCCCCACACCCAGCCAAATACGATGATCTGAATCGTGGCGAGCGTGAAGATCAGGAAGGTGCCTCCCCAGAAGTCCAGGGTGTCGAGCGCTTTCAAGTCACGGGTGAAATAAGCCACGAGGCTGGTGCCTGCCGTGGTGAGAAACGCGAGCAGGGCCACTGAAATGCGCCGGCCCACCCCGAGCGCTTCTTCGAGGAAGGCGATGCCAGGCTGCAGCATGGCGATGGAGCTGGTGATGGCCGCGAGGAACAGCATGAAGAAAAACGCGCCGCCAAAGAACGCTCCGGCCGGCATGCGGGCAAACACCAGGGGCAGCACCTTGAAACCCAGGCCCACGCCCGCCTGACCCGCGATCCCGGCCACCCCCAGAAAGGCTACCGCCGCCGGCACCGTGATGAGCCCGCCCAGCGCCACCTCGCAGAATTCGTTCGCGCTGCTGGCGGTGAGCCCGCTGAGCACGACATCGTCCTTCGGACGCATGTAGCTGGCATAGACAATGATGATGCCAAAGCCCACGGCGAGACTGAAAAAAATCTGTCCCGCCGCCGCGAGCCAGAGACTGGGATTCGCCAGCTGCATCCAGGGAGAGGTGGTTTTCAAAGCGAGAGTTCCATGGCTGGCCGCCACCTCGGCTTCAGCCTCGGCAATCGCCTTTGAGCCCACGACTTCGCGTGGCTTTGCATCAGCGCCCGGCGCGGTCGGCACCACCTGTACTTTGCTGGGGTTCCACATGTAGCCGAGTCCGTTCCCGACATTGTCATGCGGACGGGCGGGATCCGGTGCGCCAAGCGTGAGCACGCGCACCAGCACCACCATGGCCAGCACGATGAGCAGCGGGAGCCCGAAGTTGCACATCTTTTCGATTCCAGCGGAAAGGCCGCGATAGATCAGCCAGAAATTGAAGACGAACACCAGCAGCAGCCACGGCAAGGTTTTGTCCATGCTGAACTCCAGCGAAGCCGCATCCGCCGCCGCGCCGGTGAAGGCGTTGTAGTAGTCCACGGTTCCCTGCGCATCGTGCAAATCGAGGCGGCCGGACCAAAAGTTCACCGCATAGCCCAGGCACCAGCCCTCGATCACAACGTAATAAAGGTAGATCACGACCGGGATGATCACGGCAATGACACCCGCATACTTTGCCCACGGCTTCTGGATGATGATGGCAAAGGCTCCCGGTGCGGAATGGTAGCCACGGCTTCCGGCATAACGCCCCATGGCCCACTCCGCCCAGCCGATGGGCAGCGCGATGATCAAAAATGAAATCGCATACGCCATCATGAATGCACCGCCGCCATACTGCGCGGCGAGTCCGGGGAACCGCAAAAAATTGCCGAGTCCCACCGCGCTGCCCGCGACGGCCATGATGACGCCCAGACGTGAGCTCCAGGATTCTTTCTTCTGCGACATGGGCCGAAGGTAGGCAGTGCGCGTAGTGACGACAAGATGGCAGTTTGAGAAAGTGCGCAGCGTTCAATAGAGCTCGCACCATGGAGTTAATGTGCGAGGTTTGCCCAACGTTAATGCGCACCAGCCGTCTGCCCGTCATTGCATTCACCGCCGCCCTGCTGCTCATGGCAGGCTCCGTGGCATGGCTGATGTATGAGTCCAAAGAACAGTCCGCCCTGGCCGCGGAACTCGCGCACACGAAACAGCTGAATCACGGGAAAAGAGTGAATCCCGCGACGATGCCGCCCACCCCTGCCGCCGAGCCGAAGAAGGCCGCCGCTCCCGATGACACCGCGCCGACCACGGCCTCTCCTGCCATCGCCACGCTCAATGTGCCGGGCTCGATGCCAAATGAGGCGCTTCTCACCTTTCGCAGCGTCGAGGCTCTGGCCGCGTTCAGAGACCGCGCCGCCGCGCTGGGGCTCGAATTACTGGGCTATGACCCCAAACTGCGCATGGCCCGCGTGCGTTTCCGCACTCCGGCGGCGCTGGAGGGCGAGCTGAACGCACATGCGGCGGACTACAGCTACATCGGCCCAAATCTCATCGCGAGAATCCCGAGACTCCCAGCCCCGGCTGCTCAGACAGACACCGCAAACGCAGGCGGTCGGGAGCCTTTCCGCAGCCAGGGGCTGGATGCCATTGGGGCCGCTGGAGACCGCTCCGGCTGGGGCCAGGGAGTGACCGTTGCGATCATTGATTCCGGCGTCACCGCTCATCCCTCGCTGGCCAATGTGCAGGTCACTCATTATGACATGCTGAATGATGGCAGCGCCTTCAATGGCCACGGAACGGCGATGGCCTCGCTCATCGCGGGGAATGACCCGACTGTGGGCGGGGTCTCCCCTTCCGCCAAGCTGCTGGACATCCGTGTGGCAGACACCAACGGCAACAGCAACACCGCGATGGTGTCCTCCGCCATCATCAAGGCCGCGGACCTGGGCGCGCGAGTGATCAACATCAGCCTCGGCGCCGAAGGGGATACTCCGGTGCTCGATGAAGCGGTGCGTTATGCGACCAGCCGCAACATCGTGGTCGTGGCAGCTGCTGGCAACGGCCAGGAAACGGCGCTTTCATTTCCTGCGGGCATCCCCGGCGTGCTCAGCGTGGGCGCGGTCGATGCCACCGGCACGCAGGCCTATTTTTCCAATTCGGGCCAGGGACTCGTGCTTGTAGCGCCTGGGGTGGGCATCGTTTCCGGCTATTCCGATGGCAAATTTGTGATCGGCAGCGGCACCTCCCAGGCCACCGCGATCACCAGCGGCGTCGTGGCCTACCTCCTGGGCCGCGGCTACAGCGGTGCCAGCATCATTCCTCTGCTGACGAGGACGGCCGAGCCGCTGAAGGCCCCGGCGACGGCGGTGGGGGCGGGGTTGATCCAGCTGCCGAAGTAAAAGTCAAAGCCGAGTCAAGAGGTCAAGGCAGCAACGTTTCCAACAACTCCTGCCCCGTTGACCGCGTAGCGAGCTTGACCTCTTGACCTCTTGACCCTACTTCCCCCATGGCCCGCAATTACACGCTGCACAGCACGCACGAACCCAGCACCCGCATCGACTACAAGGCGGAGCTGAACGAGCAGCAGCATGCGGCGGTCACGAGCCCTCCGGGACAGGCGCTGGTCATTGCCGGCGCGGGCAGCGGCAAGACTCGCACGCTGACCTATCGGGTGGCGTGGCTGCTGGACAACGGCATTCAGCCGGAGTCCATCCTCCTGCTGACCTTTACCAACAAGGCCGCGCGCGAGATGCAGGAGCGCGTCCAGGCGCTCGTGACGCAAGATGCCAGCCGCATCTGGGGCGGCACCTTCCACTCCATAGGCAACCGGCTGCTGCGCTACAACGCGGAGCGTCTGGGCTACCGCAAAGGTTTTTCCATCATGGATCGTGAAGATCAGAAGGACCTGATGGAGACCGTGCTGGGCACCAGCGGCATCGACACCACCACCTACCGATTCCCAAAGGCCGAGGTTCTGGGAGACATCTTCTCCCTGGCAGACAACACCCTCTGCGAGCTGAAGGAGATCATCCACACACGCTATCCCTACTTTGAAGAGGTGGCGTCCGGCATTCTGAAAATGCGCAAGCTCTACCAGGAGAAGAAGCGTGAGACGAACTGCATGGACTTCGACGATCTGCTGACGCTGACCGTGCAGCTGCTGGAGGAAAACGAAGACCTGCTGGAGCGCTACCGCAGGCAGTTTGAGTTTGTCCTCGTCGATGAATATCAGGACACCAACGGTCTGCAATGCCGCCTTGTGGAACTGCTGACCGGACCGCAGGGAAACCTCATGGTGGTGGGGGACGATGCCCAGTCCATCTACTCCTGGCGCGGGGCGGATGTCTCGAACATCCTTGAGTTTGACCAGCACTGGCCCAGGGCACGGGTGCACAAGATCGAGGTGAACTACCGCAGCGTGCCGGAGGTGCTGAACCTCGCGAATGCCGCCATCGCCATGAACCGCGGGCAGATCCCCAAGAAGCTGCTGCCTGCGCGCGAATCCAAGGGCGTGCTGCCCGCGCTTGTGGCGCTCGACAGTTCAAGCTCGCAGGCATCCTTCGTGGCGCAGCGCATCCTGGAACTGCTGGACGAGGGCACCGAGCTCAATGACATCGCCATCCTCTACCGGGCGCATTTCCACAGCATGGAAATCCAGATGGAGCTCACTCAGCGGGGCATACCGTTTCACATCACCAGCGGCCTGCGGTTCTTTGAGCAGGCGCATGTGAAAGATGTGGCCGCCTTCATGAAGTTCGCGGTGAACCGACAGGATGAAGTGAGCTTCATGCGGATGGTCAGGCTGGTCGAAGGCATCGGTAATGTCAGTGCCGCCAAGCTCTGGCAGGAGTGGCTCAAGTCCGATGCCGCGAAGGCGGAGACCATGAGCGGCAGCTTCTCAGAAGTCCTGCTCCAGCTGAAGGTGCCGAAGAAGGCCAAATCCACCTGGGAACAGTTTGCCTACACGCTCGATGAACTCATCGACAAGGAAGGGAAAACCACGGCGCCGGCGCTCATGATCCGCAGCATCACCGAAGGGGTTTACGAGGACTACATGAAGGCGAAGTTTAAAAACTACGAACAGCGCCAGCAGGACCTGGAACAGCTCAGCAACTTCAGCGACCGCTTCACCGACCCGCTCGAATTTCTCAGCCAGCTCAGCCTCCTCAGTGGCGTGGACACGGACAACAACCCCGCGCAGCGGCAGCAGGAGGAGCGTGACGCCGTCACCCTCACCACCGGTCATCAGGCCAAAGGCCTGGAGTGGAACGTCGTCTTCGCGGTCTGGCTTGCGGACGGCATGTTTCCGCACAAACGCGCCATCGATGAAGGCGGCGACTCCGCACTGGAGGAGGAACGCCGTCTCTTTTATGTGACCGTGACGCGCGCGAAGAATGAGCTGTACCTGACCTACCCCGTCATCAACCACCAGGCCCGCGATGGCGACATCATGATGCGGCCTTCACGATTTATCTCCGATCTGCCGAAGGATCTGGTGGAGGTGTGGAATGTGAAGAGCGGGTGGTAGGAAGGGCGATTCGCGGCTTTTGCTGCCAGCTTTTCAATCTCATCAGCTCCGCCTTTGAGCATCTTTCCGTTTTTCGTTATCCTGCCCCATGCCAGCGACACTAGACCAAGTCTAGCCATCCATCCGCTCTTTGCCGCGTCCGGATTTGGGCGCACTGGTCTCCCGAATTATCGAGTCATTGTCCCAACCATTGGCAGACCCCAGCGATACCGGGTTGGAAGCTATTGCAGTCAGCAGAGAAGCTGAAATGGAGCATGATCCAGCGGCGACAATCTCCCATGAAGACAAGGTGGCCTTCATTATAACGCTTCAGCCTGCATGAAAACGACGGCAGTCACGATTCCGCCTGCCGGGCGCCTTAACGGGGGACGCGCTGAGGTGGGTGCTGCGAGGCCAACTGAGATGCATGACTTGCCGCATCCCCTTCTCTCTCCTCAATCGTAGATCTCGAGCATCTCCACCACGAAGTGCAGCGTCGCATTCGGCGGGATGCTGCCTTCCCTGCCCTGCAGGCCGTAGCCGAGATAGCCGGGGATTTCGAGTTCGATCATGCCGCCTTTGTTCACGTACTGCAGGCCTTCTGTCCAGCCTTTGACGACCTGAAACATGCCAAAAGTGACCGGCTTGCCCGTCACGTAGGAGCTGTCGAAGACCCTGCCATTGAAAAGCCAGCCGTGGTAGTTCACCTCCACGCGGTTCTGGGTGGTGGGCTTGGGGCCGGAGCCTTTGCGCAGGATGCGATATTTGAGTCCGGACTCAGTGGTGGTGAAGGTCTTCGCAGCACTTTTGTCGATCTCTCCCGCTCCGGGAGGGAGCTTCGGAAAAGGCACGTCCTCCGCCCGTGTCACGCCGGAGAGAAAGAGCATCCCGAGCAATACGAAGCCAAGCGGTTGGAGTTTGGACGACGAAGATCGGAAGAGGCTGCAGATGGAGTTCATCCAACAGAAGAGACTTCATGACTTCCGTTCGTCAAGCGTTTAGGGGCGGCCCCGGGGAAAGCACCGTGACAATCGCACACTCGACATTGAGAACGAAGAGCGAATAATAGGGCCTCAATCCGCATGAGCCACTCCATCGAGATCACTCGTTCCAAGGCCACCCCTACCGCAGTGATCCGCAGCCGCGTGCCGCCGCAGGAGCTGTCCCGGTTTGTGCCCGCAGCCTGTGGCGAGGTCTGGTCCTTCATTCAGGCAGCCGGCCTGCCCAAACCCGGACGCCATGTGGCCGTCTATCTCGATGGGCAAGGAAACATCGAGGTAGGTGCCGAGGTGTCCGCGCCCTTTGCAGGCAATGAGCGGGTGCAATGCTCCCAACTTCCCGCGGGGTTGGTGGCCACAGCGGTCCACCTGGGTCCCTATGGCAGCCTGGGAAAAGCCCATGCCGCAATACGCCAGTTTTGCGCTCAGCGAGGGCACATCCCCACGGGTGTTTCGTGGGAGATCTACGGCCATTGGGAGGAAAGCTGGAATGCAGATGCCTCCAAGATCCGCACCGATGTGTTTTATCTGCTGGAAAACAGCACCCCTCAAGCAACGCCACCCGCATGAATACGCCAGCCTGCCAGGCCAAAACCCTGAGTCCGGTCATTCCCGTCGCCGACATGGACCGAAGCATTCGTTTTTACCACGAGGTGCTCGGCTTTCATACGTCCATGCAATCCGCGGACTATTCCATCCTGACCCGGGAGGGAGCGTCCCTGCATCTGACCATGGCGGCGGATGCCTCGGTCCTGGAATTCACCCGCAAGCATCTGTCGTGCTATCTGGAAATCCGTGGCATCGAGGCACTGTGGGCTCACGTGTCCACCTTCAAAGACCGTCATAAGGTCCGAGATCTTTTCGACCGTGAGTACGGCATGCGCGAGTTTCACATCATCGATCCGGACGGCTGCCTCATTTTTGTTGGCGAGCCGATTCAGTAAGATGTAGTTCAAGCGTCCAGATTGTCTCAAGAGAGGATCGCGAACCAATCCCGCTCCCGGGCGCTCCTTACGGGCAATTTGCCTCGTTGCCGCAACTCCTCAAACAGGCAAGGGCAGGCGCAAGGCGCCGCGCCTAGCGAGGCTAAAGGCAAGGGACTCGACCACGCAACTCTGCCAAAGAACATTTTTTCTTAACTCTAAGGAGGCATTCACACAGGCCGTTACCAGCAGTGGTAGCCGTCCCACCACGCGCCATGTCTCTTCGGGTCCAGCCTCCTAGTCCTGAGATTCAAAAAGAACTGCAACTTCACAGAAACCTCATCGTTTAACCCCGCATCGGCCCGGACCACCGGACGATCCCACCATGAAAACGCGCTTCTTCTTTCCCCTTGCCTGCGTTCTGCTCGTCACCGCTCCGCTTCACGCCGACAACGAAGTTTATCGAACCTGGACTGACGCCCAGGGGCGCAAACTGGACGCCACCTTCCGGGGCATCGAAAACGGCAATGTCTTCCTGCAGGTGCGCAATGGCTATGTCTATCGCCTGCCGCTGGACAAGCTCTCGGCAGCGGATCAGGAAGCAGCCCGGACGCTGAAGCCGCAGGGACTCGGCATCCCAGCCGACCCCAATCTCGCTCAGGCAGCGGCGCAAATCGACATGCTGGTGGAAGCCGGGCTGAAGAAGGCCGAGCAAAAGCCCAATCCCCTTGCCTCGGACGAGCAGTTTGTGCGGCGGGTGTTTCTGGACCTCGCCGGACGCATTCCCACACGGGAGGAGGCACTGGAGTTCATCAATGACCCGAGCGTTTCCAAACGTGCCAAGGTGATCGACCGCCTGCTGAAGTCCGAGGGCTACAACAGCCACCTCTTCAACTACTTTGCCGACATGCTGCGCATGGCGGATGTGGCGCAGAAGGCCCGCTTCTACACCTACCAGGACTGGCTGAAAGGGCAGATCGCGGACAACGTGCCGTGGAACAAGATCGTCTACAGCATGATGACCGCGGACGGCAAGCTGCTGGAAAACGGTGCCACCGGCTACCTTCTGCGAGATGCGGGCATGCGTCTGGATAATCTCAGCCTGACGCTGAGCACCTTCATCGGCGCGAATGTCTCCTGCGCCCAGTGTCACGACCATCCCTTCGCGGACTGGACGCAGCACCAGTTCTACGAAATGGCGGCCTTCTTTGGCGCCACAGAAACCTACGGGGCCAAGGGCAATGCCGGCGCTGGCATGCAGGGCATGCGCAAGGTGCTGGCATCCCTGGGCGACAAAAGGCTGCAGCAGCAGGCGAAAAACCTTCTGCGCGTCAACGGCCTGATGGTGGAAGATACGAGCGAGAACGATCTGAAGCTCCCGGATGATTATAAATACCCGGATGCCAAACCCGGCGACCATGTGACGCCGAAGCTGGTGACCTGGAGCGATGACAAATCCAAGAAAGCCTACCAGGGCATCCAGACCACCAAGCACGACGAGCAGCTCCGTACCCAGTTTGCCAAATGGATGACTTCTCCTGAAAATCCGCGCTTTGCCATGACCATCGCCAACCGCATGTGGAAGCACATCTTTGGCATCGGCGTCAAGGAACCGGTCACAGACTTGGATGATCCGAAGGCGAGCGTGAATCCTGAGCTGCTGCATCATCTGGCCAATGAAATGGTGCGGGTGAAGTTTGATCTGAGACAGTTCCTGCGCGTGCTGTGCAACACCCAGACCTACCAACGCGAGGCCACGAGCCATGAACTCGCCGACAACACACCCTACCTCTTCCCCGGCCCGATCCTCCGCCGCATGACCGCGGAGCAGGCGTGGGACTCCTGCGCCACGCTGGTCGTGGGTGCCGATGTGGAGAAGTTCAAAGGCCATCGCGGCACGACGTATGCCAAGGCCATGAACATTGATTTCAGCGGCAATGCATCGCCGGATGTGATCAAGGGACAGATCGAAAACGCGGTGGCCAGCATGCGTCAGTTTGGCGGCGCTGGTGGCAATCCCAAGAACAACGCGAAGAAGAAGCGCATGATGAACCCGAACAGCGAGGAAGACCTCACCGTTTCGCCGCCCGTTCGCAACGGCATGGTGCTGGCACGCGCCTCGGAGCTGCCGCAGCCGGAAAAGGACCAGCATTTCCTCCGCATGTTTGGCCAGAGCGACCGCCAGATCGCCGACAGCGAAAGCGAGGAAGGCAGCATTCCGCAGGTGCTCATGCTCATGAATGGCGAGGCCCAGCGCGTCATCGGTCAGGATGACTCGCTCGTGGTGAAGACAGCAGACGCCATGGACACCCCGGAGAAGAAGGTGGAAAGCCTGTACCTGAGCTTTTTCAGCCGCAAACCCAAGCCCGACGAACTCTCCAATGCCGTCGCAGGACTGAGCAATGGAATGACGATGCGTGACCTGACCTGGGTGCTGTTCAACACCCGCGAATTCATCTTTGTGGAATAAAAACCTTTGCCCCCTTCCCCGTCATGAAACTTCAGAACCAACTCGATCCCATCACCCGCCGTGCCTTTTGTGAGCGCTGGGCCAGTGCCGCCCTGGGAGTGACCGTGCTGCACGGTCTGGGCGGATCCGCATTTGCCGCAGAAACGGCGAAAACCACCGCCGCCCCCTCGGGCCCCGGATTTGGCAAAGCCAAGAACGTCATCTTCCTGCAGATGGTCGGAGGCATGACCCACATCGACACGCTGGACCCGAAAGATGGACCCACCCAGGGGCCGAAGACGCCGATCAAAACAAAGGCGGATTTCCAGCTCGGTGGCACCATGGAAAATCTGGCCAAGCAGGCGGACAAGATCAGCATCATCCGCAGCATGACCTCCAAGACCGGGGTGCATGCCGCCGGCCAGTACGTGATCCGCACGGGCTATGAGCAGCGCGGCACGATCAAGCACCCGAACATCGGCGCGTGGGCCCAGCATTTCCTCGGCTCCAGCCACAAGACCCTGCCCTCCAGCGTGTGCGTGAACCGCCAGCCGCAGAATGGCAACGGCTTCTTCCCCTCCAGTTTCTCCCCGCTGCCCATCCTGGACCCGGATTCGGGCCTGCAATATGCAAAGAGCGAAGCCTCTCCGGAGGTGATGATCAAACGTCTGGTCATGCTTGACCAGCTCGATGCCGGATTCCGCGACCGCTTCAAAACCTCCGAGGTTAAGAGCTACACGCAGTTCTACGACAAGACCATCAGCATCATGTCCAGCACGGACCTGGAGGCCTTTCAGCTGGACGATGAACCTGCTGCCTTGAAGGAAAAGTACGGCAAGGGCAAATTTGGCCAGGGCTGCCTTCTGGCGCGCCGTCTGGTGGAAAAAGGCATCCGCTACATCGAAGTCGCCAAAGGCGGCTGGGACATGCACAACAACATCGACGACGGCCTCGATGAACACGGCGCTGAACTCGATCAGGCGCTCGCCGCGCTGCTGGAGGATCTCAAAGAACGCGGGCTTCTGGAAACCACACTTGTCGTGCTCTGCTCCGAATTCGGCCGTGGTCCGAAGATCAATGGCAACGGAGGCCGTGACCACCACCCGAAAGTGTTCTCCACTCTCCTCGCCGGCGGCGGCGTCAAAGGCGGATTTATCTACGGCGCCAGCGACAAGGAAGGCATGGCAGTGGCTGACAAGCAGGTCAGCCCGCAGGATTTCCTCTCCACCATCGGCTGGAGCCTCGGCCTGCCCATCGACGAAGTCGTCATGTCTCCGAGCAACCGGCCGTTTACGGTCGGAGACAAGGGCAAGGCGGTGATGGATGTGTTTGCGTAGAAAGCTCTTCCAACACCCTCGGGATCATCTCGTGAAGTGCGGTACCCTCTCCAAAATAGAGGGCTTCGTCGCTCTCGCCCTTGTAGAATCCGAGCTTGGGATAGATCTCATCTTCCTCGACTCGCCCACCGAAAGCACTGCCGCTCAAATGAGCCGCAATCGCGAATGTTAATGATGATAGAAGTGCCGTCTTTTCGTCCTGAGCCAACTGTGCCGTACGATTAACTATCAAGCCAACCGTTCTCGAGAGCTCCATGAGAAAGGCGTGTTCGCAACGCTTATAAAAGATTGGATCGAGTTGAGTGTTCATCGCTAAATGAGTCGGGCTACGCCGGACGTTCTTAATTGAGTGCCGGCGGTGGGGATAGCAACAAAGCCTTTGCCCTTTCAACCCTAAGTCCTATCGCAGATGGTTTGGCTGTCATTAGTCCAGTCCCCAAAGGCTATTTTGCACACAGGAAAATATTGGCGGGCTAAATCTAGCAAGCTTTCTCAAGACTCCTTAACCAGGCCAATTCCCCGCAAGCCGCGCAAACAACTGGCGTATTCTGCGACCGCCTGCTTTCATCGCGCCCGACCATGACCTCCCGCCGCCACTTTCTCTCCGCCACCTCAGCCGCATTTGCCTCCTCTTCATTTCACATCTTTGGAGCAGACCCGGCCAAAAAATACCGCACGGCTCTGATCGGCTCCGGGTGGTGGGGCATGAACATCCTGAAGGAGGCTGTGGCTGGCGGTCGCGTCAAAGTCTGCGCGTTGTGCGATGTCCATGAAGACGTCGCTTCCAACGCGGGCGACACCATCAACGGCCTCTCCGGAGACGACCCCAAGCTCTACAAAGACTACCGCGAACTGCTGGAGAAGGAGAAGCCGGAGATCGTCATCATCGCCACACCGGACCACTGGCACGCGTTGCAAACCATCGCCGCCTGCAAAGCTGGATCCCATGTCTACGTCGAAAAACCCACCGGCCACACCATCAACGAAAGCAAGGCCATGGTGAAAGCCGCCCGCGAAGCCGGCGTCGTCGTGCAAGTCGGCCTCCACCGCCGCATCGGCCCCCATCACGTCGAGGCCATGAACTTCCTCAAATCCGGTGCCGTCGGCAAGGTGGGCATGGTGCGTGCCTTTGCCGACAGCCGCGGCGGCCCCGAGCAGGCGAAACCAAACAGCCAAATTCCCGAAGGCATGGACTGGGACCTGTGGTGCGGCCCGGCACCCGTGCGCCCCTTCAACTCCAAGATGCATCCCGGCGGCTGGCGCAATTTCCTCGACTACGCCAACGGCACCATGGCCGACTGGGGCGTGCACTGGCTGGACCAGATCCTCCTCTGGAGCAACGAGAAGGGACCGAAGAAGATCTTCTGCACCGGCGGCCGCCCCATCGCAGGACCTGCAGTGCTGACCGACAAAGAGCAAACCACGGATGCGCCCGACCATCAGGTGGCCACGTTTGAGTTTGAACAGTTCACCGCCGTGTGGGAGCACCGCAAGTTCGCCGAGAACAACAACGAGAAGCACAAGATCGGCTGTTACTTCTATGGCGAGAAAGGCGTGCTGCACATCGGCTGGCGCGATGGCTGGACCTTCTATCCCGCCGACCCCAAAGGCACCCAGCAGCACGGCGACCACAAGCTGCAGGAGCCGGACGGCCACAACATCGCCCTACTCTGGGCCGATTTCATCGACGCCATCGAAAACAAAAAGAAGCCGGTCGCCGACATCGAAAGCGCCCACCGCTCCACCTGCCTGCCGCTTCTCGGCATGCTCAGCTACAAAGCAGGCCGCAGCATCCAGTGGGATCCTGAAAAGGAACTGATCCTTGGCGATGCGGAAGCCAGCAAACTCATGGAGCGCGAATACCGCAAGCCGTGGGTGTATCCGGTTTAATGCCCCCGATATCGCCTCCGTCTCACGCAAATTCCCGCATTCCTTTTGACGTTTGCGGCAGTATGTTCCGTGGCCGCCGCCGACCTGCCTAAAACCGACTAATTCTTCGACGCGTCAGCGCATGCCATGCTGCCGCTGCCCTGCCCAGGGTCCAGGGTTTAAAATATCTTCACTTCACCTTGCGATTTCCGCCAGCTTTCGACATGGCTCTGTGAATCAGGCATCCTTCCTGCTTTGACCAGTCCGCACCAGCCCAGCCATGTCCGAAACACCCCCGCAAAACCTCCGCACCCACGGCTTTCAACTTCTCGAAGACGACCTGCGCTACCTCATGGAAGCCTTTTCCGCAGTGCTGAAGCAACTGGGGGAACCTGAGCTGGCTTCCAGCCTTCCCTGGATTGGCACAGGTGTGCCGCAGCAGACGAACCGTTCGCTTGGCCAGGCCTATTCCATTGCCTTTCAGATGCTCAATGTGGTGGAGGAGCGCGCCGCCTCCCAAATCCGCCGCCTGCGTGAGAAGAAGAGCGGCCCCGAGGCTGAAAAAGGCCTGTGGGCAGACTATTTGAAGCAGCTGCGTGAGCTGGGACTGAAGGAAAGCGACATCCTGGCCGCCATGAAGGACGTGTGCGTGGAGCCGGTACTGACCGCGCACCCCACGGAGGCCAAGCGCGAGACCGTGCGTGAGCTCCATCGTGAGATCTACAGTCTCATGAACCGCCATGAGAACCCGGCCTACACCCCGCGTGAACAGGCCCGGCTGCAAAGCCAGCTGCGCACCCAGTTGGAAAATCTCTGGCGCACCGGTGAGATCCACGTCACGCGCCCGAGCATTGAGGCCGAACTGCAAAACGCCCTCTACTACTTGCGCGATGTGTTTCCCGAAGCTCTCGCCCGCGCGCACACCCACCTGCGCGAAGCCTGGCAGGCCAATGGCTACAACACCGCAGAAATCGATGAGCTGCCTCCCCTGCTCCGCTTTGGCTCCTGGATCGGCGGCGACCGCGATGGCCATCCTTTTGTGACTGCGGATGTGACTCGGCATGCCTTGGTGGCCCTGCGCAAAAACGCCCTGCGTGTACAGCGCCGTGCGCTGGAGTCGCTGGCCTTTCATCTGCCGCTGAGCTCGCTCTTTCAGGTCACCCCGCCGCTGCTCACGGAGCTGATCACCACGCTGACCACGCAGCTAAAAGCCGAGCCGAGCGTGGATCTGGCCTACATCCTGGAGCGCAACAAGGAGGAGCCCTGGCGTGCCGCCGTTTACCTCATGCGGGCCAAGGTGCTGCTGGCCGTGGAAAAGCCTTCCTCGCCCGCTGCGTATGTGCAGCCGCAGGAGCTGCGGGCAGACATCGACACCCTCGCCCAGACTTTGCTCGAAGTCGGAGACAAGGCGGTGGTCGAAGAACAGATCGTTCCGTTCCGCCGGAATCTCAACGCGTTCGGCTTCCACTCCGCAGCTCTCGATGTGCGGCAGAACTCTGCCTTCCACGAGAAAGCGCTCGATCAGCTTCTACGTGCCGCAGGCCTGCTGGAGGGTGGCTCGTTCATCGACTGGAGCATCGAGAAAAAGCGTGCCTTGATTGACCGCGAGCTGACTTCGCCGCGGCCCTTCCTTGCCCCGGGCATCTCCGCGGGTCACGAGGCGGATACCGTCATCGCATGCCATCGCGTGCTGGCGGATCACCGCGCCCAGTTTGGCAACGCCGGACTCGGCTCACTCATTGTTTCGATGACACGCTGCGTGGAGGACCTGCTCGTGGTCTTCCTGCTGGCGCGTGAGGCCGGCCTCATGCAGTGGAGCGAGGAAGGCCTCGTCTGTCCGCTGCCGGTGGTGCCGCTGTTTGAAACCATGGGCGACCTCGAAGCAGGCCCGGGCATTGTGGATGCTTTCCTGTCTCATCCCGTGGTGAAACGCAGCCTCACCGCCCAGACGAGCCAAGGCAGCTCTCCCGTGTTTCAGGTCATGGTCGGCTACTCCGACTCCAACAAAGACTGCGGCATCGTCGCCAGCCAGTGCGCCCTGCATCGTGCGCAGCGGGAGCTGTCCGACACCATTCACAGTCACGGGGCGCGGCCCATCTTCTTCCATGGTCGTGGCGGCACTGTGGGCCGCGGAGCAGGTCCCACGCACTGGTTCATGGAGGCGCTTCCTCACGGCTCGCTCAGCGGCGGCATGCGCATGACGGAGCAGGGAGAAACCATCGCGCAGAAATACGCGCACATTGGTTCCGCAGTGTACAATGCCGAACTCCTCATCGCCTCCACCACGGCGGCGACGGTGCGCCATCGTGGTGCGGAGTCCTGCGCGCATCCGGAACTGGAGGTGCTGTTTGACAAGCTCGCCGCAGACAGCCGCGATGCTTATCGCGCCTTCCTTCACGCCCCGGACTTCATCAAGTTTTACCGTCAGGCCACGCCGATCGATGCCTTGGAAAATTCACGCATCGGCTCGCGTCCCGCACGCCGCACGGGGCAGGCTTCCATCGATGACCTGCGCGCCATCCCATGGGTCTTCTCCTGGACGCAGTCGCGCTTCTATCTCCCCGGCTGGTTCGGGGCCGGCAGCGCTCTCAACAAGCTCAAAAAGGATGACCCGAAGGGGTTCGAGACGCTCGCCACCGCACTGCCAGAGTCCGCGTTTTTGCGCTACGTCCTCACGAACATCGAAAGCTCCCTGGTCAGTGCCAACACGGACCTCATGCGCGCCTACGCAGGTCTGGTTGAGGACACGGTCGTGCGTGACCGCTTCCTCAACATGATCCTGGCCGAATACGAAGCCACGCGCAGCATCATCGACGAGCTCTTCCATGGCACCTTTGCGGATCGCCGCCCACGCCTGGCCTACACGCTGAACATTCGCGAAGAACCGCTGAAGGTGCTGCACCACCAGCAGATCGCCCTCCTGCGCGAGTGGCGCGCGCTGGTGGCCGCGGACAAAACGGAGGCCGCGGACGCGATGGTGACGGACCTGCTGATTTCCATCAACGCGATCGCATCTGGTCTGCGCACCACGGGTTGAGAACGGAGCCACCTCTGCGGCGCGCAGCATCTCTCCTCTCACCACGCCCCATTGAAAACGGGTCTGCATTCCCGCTGCGGCAGACCGGTTCGGGAACACGAGCAGCGTTCCGTCCGTGGATGTGTTTGGCGATGAACGCTTCGGGCCCTATCTCCCTCACTTGTGGGCGGCTCAGTTGTTGTCGCCCTTGAACAGACGCTTGAAGAAGTGGCCGACTTCGAGGCCGGTGTCGCCGGTCCATTCCCAGGCGTGACGGGCGGCGCGGCGCACATCGTCGGCAGCTTTTTCGCCTTTGGAATTGGGCGGATTGCGTGGAGCATTTGGAGGCATGGCGGCCAGGTCTTTTTCCCACTGCTGATTGATCACGGCTCCCGTTTCGGCGGAGATGACGATGAAGCCCACTTCTTCGTTGTTGGTGTCATTGAGCGCCAGGCCCCACTCCGGCGCGCCGGTGGTGACATTGGCGGCGAGCTGATAGGAGACGGTGACGAAGTTGGTCTTCGCCAGCGCGGCGTTTTGCTGGGCGATTTTCAGCACGTCGGACGAGCGGAGCTTGATGCGGTTGAAAACGATGACCTGCGGTGGCACGCGGGTGAGCAGCTTGGCGCCCGCCCCGGCAGGCCGGGGCGCCCAGCCGTTGGTGCCTGCAGTGAGGAGTGCGCAAACGAGTTCGCCCGGACGGAAGGGATCGCGAGCAAATACGGACCACTGCGCGGGATCGGTGGCGATGGCGGTGGCGGGAGACTGCAGCAGCACCACGCCTTCGGCGGTGGCGGCACCATACTCTTGATCGATGATGGTGGCGATCTCCGGATTGGCGTGGCTCAACGTGGCACTGGCAAGCAGGAAGCTGAAAAAGAGGGTGGTTTTCATGACAGGTGGGCGGTGAGGGGTTGGGGTGTGGACTGGTTTTGACAGCGTCAAAATGGAAACGCCGCAGAGATTTTCAAATAATCCCGGCGGCGTTTCAGAATTTTGGAAGTGGGAGCGGCGGTTAGTCGCGGCTGCTCAGCTTGGCCAGGAGGCGCAGAATTTCGAGGTAGAGCCACACCAGCGTGACAAGCAGGCCGAAGGCAGCATACCACTCCATGTGCTTCGGCGCACCGGCGGCACAGCCGTTTTCAATGAAGTCGAAGTCGAGCACCAGATTAAGCGCGGCGAGGATGACGACGAAAGCGGAGAAGCAGATGCCAATCGTGCCGTTGTCAAAGATGCCGGGAACGTGGATGCCAAACATGTTGAGCACCATCACCGCAAGGTAGAAGAGCAACACGCCGATGGTGGCGGCAAAAATACCGAGCTTGAAGTTCTCGCTGGGCTTGATGAGGCCGGTGGAGTAGGCCGCGAGCAGGGCAAACAGGACACCGCATGTGAGCAGAACGGCGGAAAGAACGATGCCACCGTAATGCCGCTCATACAGGGCGGAGACGATGCCAACAACGACGCCTTTGGTCAGAGCATAGACGGGAGCGAGGGCCGGAGCCGTCCCTGGCTTGAAGGAGATGATCAACGCCATGAGGAACGGGACGATCCACCCGAGCGTAAGCGCCGACCCCACCCATGCAGGTGGATTGCCACTCATGGCCAGTTTCCAGCTCCAAGTGGCGGAGGCGACGAGCAACAGCGTGAGGACGCCGGTCTTGAGCACCGTGCCGCTGAGCGTCATGACGCCATCGGCAAGGTTGCCGGTGCGTGAACGATCAAAGACATCATCATTGAGTGTGGGATTCGAGGTACGCATGTGGGTGTAGGTCTGATTCGCCGGAAGACTACAAGAGATACCGGGGAAGAGTCAATGAGAGGCTTTGAGTCAATTCATATTCGATAGGCGTGATGCCCAGCTTCTGAGACTCACGGGGGTGAGAGGTGACTTTCGAGCGCATTTAAAGAGCGGACACTGGAGATTACCGTGTGAGGCGAGGCCTGATTGCCCCCTCCTCACCCCGGATTTCCTAGCGGCCTCGACTTCTTTTGGTGGAAACCAAGTATAAAATCAATATATTCCATCAATATATCCACATTTTTCTTACTCTAGTCGCGTGACAGAGGTCACGAAGCCGCACTGACTCTTTCCTTTCCGGACTTCTGCCTCCTCCTACCTGACCCCGCCCCCTCTTCGCACCGGACATGACTCTCTTTGACGCCTTGCGCATTCTTGAGCTTGAGGCCCCCATCACTCGAGATGGGGTGGACAGGGCTGGGCATGCGATAATGCAGCGGCTGGAGGATCTCGTGCGAGGATCGCCTGCGGATGCAGACCTGAACGCCCGCGCGCAGGCTTATGCGGGCGAAGTCCGCGCAGCGCATGCTTTGCTGCGGGAGCGCCCCGAGCACCTGTACCCTTACCGCATGGTGGCCCCGCCTCCGGAGCTGCAGGTGCCACCCGCTCCGGAGGCGAACACGCTGCATATGGCTGGGCAGGCTCCCGCTCCGGTGCCAGTGGCGTTTCCACCGGAGGTCGCGCAGGCAGGCGGGCTGCCGCTGCCCCACCCGGCCCCGGTTGCGCTGCCAGCCTGGGAGATTGCCTCTCAAGATCGCAGCACCCCGCCGCCTTTACCCGCACCGAGGGCTACAGTGCCCGTTGTCCGGTGTCCGGTTGCGCCCCCCCAGAGTCTTCCAGGCTGGGCGAGGATACTCGTGTGGCCCGTGGTCATCATCGCCTGTGGTGTCGGCATCTGGTACGGCGTCCAGCATTTTCACCCCTCGGGCAATCCCGCGCCCCGTCCGAAGGGTACTCTTTCCTCGAAGCCACCGGAGCCAGCAGTGCAGCCTGTCGGCCCCTCGGACGCAATAGGCCTCCGGGGCATCTCCCCAAGCGACGACCCATCAGGGACTGGTTCCGATGGCGGCACTCCGCGCCGCCTAGTCGTGGAAACGGCCCCAGACGGCAGCATCGTCGCCCACATGCCGGACGGCGCCACCATCCGCCAAACCCCGGGAGGCAACCAACACCTCACCTTTGGTCCGAAGGGCTGTCCCCCCGTTTTCCCCATCGAAGGCCTTCCCCCCTCAGGTGCCGATGCCCAGTTCCTTCGGGAGCATGCCCCAGGCGCGGGTACAGACCCCGCCGCCCGCGCTCGGTTGAAGCGCTTCGCTGACATGGGGTATGCCCAGGCGCAATACCTCCTGGCCGAGATTCTTCTGTCCCCGCCCAGCCCCCCTTCCGATGTGCCGGAGGGCCTCCGTTTGCTGGAAAAAGCCGCCGCTCAGAAGCACCGCGTGGCCCGCTACATGCTGGCATGCACCTACCTGGATGGCATTGGCCGACCCGCCGACCCGAAGAAAGGCGTGAGCATGTTGAAAAGCCTGACAGACGGCCGGACAGACGGCCGCAGCTTTCCCGAGGCAGACCTCCGGCTGGCCGATTGCCACCGAGACGGCATTGGCGTGCCGTGCGACTACGAGTACGCCCTCTCCATTTACGATGACTGGCAGTCCGAGGCCGCCGCGCAATACCGCATCAGCCTCATGTACCAGCATGGCTGCGGTCTGCCCAAGGACGATGCCGAAGCCCTGAAATGGCTGCACATAGCCGTGGTCGACAGCCATCCGCCCGCTCTGTACCAGATGGGACTGCGCTATGCGAAAGGCGAGGGCGTGCCAAAGGACGAGATCAAGGCCGCCGAAGCCTACGAGCAGGCTGCTAAGCTGGGCTACGCCCCCGCCCAGGCAGCGCTGGGCCGTTGCTACCAAAACGCCCGTGGCGTGCCGTTTACCTCAGGCCTGGCCATCCACTACTTTCAGCAGGCCGCCGTGCAGGGCTTTCCCCATGCGCAGGACTACCTGGGCACCGCCTACGCCCGGGGAGACTGCATCTGGAAAGATCCCAAGCAAGCCGCTGGCTGGTACGCCAAAGCGGCAGCCCAGGGCCACGGCCCCGCGCAGATGCATCTGGGCAAGTTCCTGCTGGAGGATCACCCCGGCCTGCCGGCAGATCCCGTGCGTGCCCTGGCATGGTTCATCCGCGCCGAATCCCAAGACGAGGAAGGTGCCGCCGAAATGGTCCGCCAAACGCGCGAGGAGCTTTCCCCGTATGAGATCGCCGAAGCCGAGCGCGCCGAATCCCAGCTGCCCCGCACGACCCCATGGAATCAGTGGCAGCCTGTTTCACGTTAGGCCGTGTGGGAAAAAAGATATTGCGAACCGCAGTGCGCACGCGAGCGCGCTGCGGCTTTTACCCTTGTATCAGGCCCATTATAATAGACCCCTTTTCAATAGTTTATGGTATAAGAAAGCAAGGCCTTGGACGACAGGGATCATAGTGATCCCCTCACGCTCCCGCCTTGCCCAGAGTACCCGAACGAGGGGACCAGGATGGCCCCCCTCCGCCAGAAACTTGATCCGCCTAGCACACCGGCTCAGCCACCCCATGGTGCGCCATCGCGGCTTTGACGAAGCCGTGGAAGAGCGGATGCGGGTTGTTCGGCTTGCTGAGGAACTCGGGATGGAACTGGCAGCCCACGAAGAAGGGATGCGCGGGGAGTTCAATGATCTCGGCCAGATCTCCCTTTGGCGAGGTGCCGGAAATGAGCATGCCCTTGCTTTCCATGAGCTCCTTGTAGTCGGAGTTGAACTCAAAGCGGTGACGATGGCGCTCGGTGATTGTGACGCTGTGGTAGAGCTCGAACGCTTTGCTGCCGGGAACGAGATCCGTGACCCAGGAGCCGAGGCGCATGGTGCCGCCTAGCTGCTTCACTTTCTTCTGCTCCTCCATGAGGCTGATCACGGGATGCGCCGTGGTCTTGTCAAACTCGGTGCTCGTCGCGCCTTTGAGATCGCAGACATTCCGGGCAAACTCAATAACGGCGATCTGCATGCCGAGGCAGATGCCGAAGTAAGGAATGCCTTTCTCGCGAGCGTAACGGGCGGCGGTGATTTTGCCTTCCGTGCCGCGATCACCAAAGCCACCGGGGATGAGGATGCCCTGCAGTCCGGCGAGATAAAGATCCGGTCCGGCTTTTTCGATGCTCTCGGCGTCCACGCGGATGATGTCCACCTTGCAGTCGTTGGCAGCCCCTGCATGAGTGAGGGACTCGTAGATGCTTTTGTAGGCATCCTGCAGTTCGATGTATTTGCCCACCACGCCGATGCGGACGTGGTGTGTGGGATGAATGACACGCTGCACAAAGTTACGCCAGCGGGTGAGATCCGGCTGCGGGGTGGTCAAATTGAGCTGGCGGCAGACGTTGTCGTCCAGGCGCTCTTCGTGGAGCTTCAAGGGCACCTCGTAGATGGTGTGCTTCACATCGCGCACTTCGACAACGGAGTCGATGGGCACGTTGCCAAAGAGGGAGATCTTCTCGCGCACGTCCGAGTCCAGCGGGTGCTCGGTGCGGCAGAGGATGATGTTCGGGGCGATACCGATCTCACGCAGCTTGGCGATGCTCTGCTGCGTGGGCTTGGTCTTGAGTTCCTGCGCGGCCTTGATGTAAGGCACAAGGGTGGCGTGGATGTAAAGCACATTCCCCGCGCCCACTTCATGGCCGAACTGGCGGATGGCCTCCAGGAAGGGCAGTCCTTCGATGTCTCCCACTGTGCCGCCGATTTCGGTGATGATGACGTCTCCGCCCATCTTCGACTCGACCTCGTGCATGCGGGCCTTGATCTCATTGGTGACGTGCGGGATCACCTGCACGGTACGGCCCTGGTATTTGCCGGCGCGTTCCTTGTCCAGCACGCTCTGGTACACCTGGCCGGAGGTGATGTTGTTGAGGCGGGAGAGATTGGTATGGGTAAAGCGCTCGTAGTGGCCGAGATCCAGGTCCGTCTCCGCACCGTCATCCAGCACATAGACTTCCCCGTGCTCGTACGGATTCATGGTACCGGGGTCAATGTTCAGGTACGGGTCAAACTTCTGCATGATGACCTTCAGGCCGCGCAGCTCGAGCAGCGTGCCCAGGGAGGATGCGGCAAGCCCTTTGCCAAGTGAACTGACGACGCCGCCGGTGACAAAAATGTATTTCATGATCCTTCTCGGTTGGAGGTTGTCGGGGTGCAGTTCAAGAAGATTGTTTTTGAAGATGCTTTTCGATAGCATCCGCCTGCTCCGGTGTGTCCACCCCAGGGGAGAGTTCGTCCGTCAGCACCACCCGGATGCGGGTGCCGTTTTCCACGGCGCGCAGCTGCTCCAGAGATTCGGTCTGTTCCAGCCGCGAGGGCGGCCAGGCCACAAACTGGAAGAGGAAGCTGCGCTGAAAGCCGTAGATGCCCAGGTGGCGGTAGCTGCGCGGCCACGCCTCCGGGTTGCGCAGGTAGGGCAGCGGTGAGCGGGAGAAATAAAGCGCGTCTCCGTGCGTGTCGAAGATGACCTTCACCACATTGGGATCGCTGATCTGCGCGGCATCCTGGATGGGCGCGGCGGCGGTGATCATGCGCACGCTGGGGTCGTCGCGCAGGGTGCGGGCCAGTTCGTCGATCAAAGCGGGGGAAATGAGCGGCTCGTCTCCCTGCACATTGATGATGACGCGGTGGTCCGGGAAGGAATTCGCCGCTTCCGCGATGCGGTCCGTGCCGCTCGGGTGATCCGGGGAGGTAAGGACGTATTTGGCCCCGAACGCCGCGGCGGCCTCGGCAATGCGGGCGTCATCGGTGGCGATGATCACATCGTCGATCTGTTTGCACTCCTGGCAGCGCTCCCAGACGTGCTGCACTAGCGGTTTTCCGGCGATGAGGTGGAGCGGCTTGCCTGGGAAGCGGGTGGAACCCCAGCGGGCAGGAATGGCGACGAGCGTACGGGAGGAGGAAGAGTCGGAGGATGCCAAAGTGTGTTGGGAGGCAGGTTCCCCTGAGATGACGCGGAAGCCACTGCGATGCAAGGGGGAATTGCTGACCTCGATTGCGGGGACAAGCGCTTCTTTAGGCGCGTCCTAATCCTCGTCCTCGCTCCTGCTGCGCTGCTTCGAGTGGAAGGCTTTGAGTTTCACGTTGCTCCCGCTTTGCGGCAGCATCGGGCCGGGCGGGCCCTTGTATAAAAACCATCCGCTGGGACTCCCCTGAAAGTCAGGGGAATCCGCGGAAGGTGGGTGCTTACTTGACGTGCTGATTCACCAGCTTGGTCATCTCAAACATGGTCACCTGGCTCTTGCCACCGAAGACGGCCTTCAGAGCCTCGTCGGCGTTGATGTTGGTCTTCTTGGCCTGGTCCTGGAGACCGTTTGCCTTGATGTAGTCCCACAGTTTCTTGGTCAGTTCACCGCGGGAGAGAGGTTCCGAACCCACGACCTTGGCGAGGGCCTCGTCCGGCTGGACGGGCTTGCTGAGGGCGGGATTGGCTTTACGTGCGGGTTTGGAGGTAGGTTGGTCAGACATGGGGGGTAGAGGCTTGCAGCATCCGGGGCCACGGTCAACCACAGTCATGCATTGAAACGATTCTATGCGAGAAATACACCAACATCTGCAATTTCTATAAATGCAAGATAGGCGCCCGACTCACAATTCGCCTTTTCTTTCGGCATCTTCACCCGCCTCCAGCATCCGTATGCTCTTTTCCACCAGCGGCAGCCACAGGCTTACGCGCGTCCCCAGGCCCTCCCGGCTTTCGATGTCGATCTCCCCGCCGTGCTCGCGGATGATGCGGCGGACGATGAGCAGGCCCAGGCCGGTGCCGGTGCTGCGGGTGGTGGAAAAAGGCTGGAAGAGCTTGCCCATCTGCTCGGCATTGATCCCCTTCCCCGTGTCCTCAAAACTCAGGCGCACTTCGAAGTCGGTGAAGGTGCCGTTGATCGTGAGCGTACCTCCTTGAGGCATGGCCTGGCAGGCGTTGCGGATGAGATTGTACACGGCCTGCTTCATCTGCCCTGCGTCCAGCAGCACGGGAGGCAGATCGGCCCGGAGGTCGAGCTTCAGCTTCACCTTGGAGGCCTCGATCTCGGGCTGGAGGAAGCGTACGCATTCGTCCAGCAGCTCGCGCAGCTGCACGCGCTGGAGCTGGGGCTTGGTGGGGCGGATGGCCGCGAGGAACTGGCCGATGATGAAGTCCAGCCGTTTGATCTCCCCGGTGGCCACGTCCAGGTGCTCCTGCAGGCTGGCCCCCTTGGCTCCCATTTTCTTCAGGCGGCGCTCCAGGAGCTGCAGGTGGATGGTGAGGGAATTGAGCGGATTTCCCAGCTCATGCGCCACACCAGCGGCGAGGAGGGTGAAGGCGTTGAGACGCTCGCTCTCCAGCTGCTCCTCGGTGCGCTTCCGCGTCTCGGTGACATCGCGGATGAGCATGACGAAGCCCTGGGAGGCGTCGTCGTCGATGCTGGTGATGTAGAAATTGAGGTAGCGGTTTTCCGGGTAGAAGACCTCGAGGTCGCGGCTGACGATGGTGCCGGGGATGAGCAGCTCGCTCCAGTCCAGCCCACGCACGCCCTGAGCCAGGCGCTGCCCCAGCACCTGATCACGCTCCAGGCCAAAGAAGGTGCAGGCGGCGCGGTTCACGTAGGTGACCTTGTTTTCGGTATCGAGGAGGATGACGCCCTCCTGAAGCGCATCGAAGACCTTTTCCTGAAATTTCTTTTCCCGCGCCAGCTCCAGCACGATGCCCTGGACCTCGCCCGGCTCCAGGCGGTCCATGCGTTTGATAAGCTTGTCGATGAACGCAGATCTCATAGGTTGGCGGGAATGAACGACCTCCTCATTGTCCTTTGCACCTTCCCCGACCTCGGGAAAGCCCGCGAGACTGGCACGGCGCTGGTGGAACTGCAACTCGCCGCCTGCGTGAATCTCATCCCCGCCGTGGAATCCATCTACCGCTGGCAGGGCAAAGTCGAGACCTCAGCCGAGGTCCTGGCCGTGTTTAAGACGACGGCTGGAGCGTGGCCGACATTTGAGGCGCGGCTGAAGCAGCTGCATCCGTATGAGGTGCCGGAGATCGTGGCGCTGAGGCCGGAGCAGGTGAGCGCCGCGTATGCGCGGTGGGTCACGCAATCAGTCCTCTGAAAATGCGGGACCTCTCCGCCACGGCCAAGGTGTGGCGGCAGGCTTTTGATCCCGGTGTTGCGATTAATGTCTGTTTGTTGAAGTCGTAATGAAAAAGGTGTCGGGCTACCCGCGCCTACCCGACATGCGGCCTTCACCTGCGCGTAAGTGTCTCGCGAGCCGCTAGGTCCGCGAGATAAGACTGGGTGGCCGGGTGATCTAGCTTGTGACAGCAAGTCCGATCCTCTGACGGAGCTAGATCACCCGGCCGCCATATCTGCTTTAACAGGCCTGATGACCTGCAAACTCTCCCATCCCAGCGAAAAAACAACATGTAATAGCCGCTGACCTTGAAGCCTTTGGATGACACAGCCCAAACACGGTAGCGGTCCGCACATCCATTGTCGTAGGTGTACAAGACAAGATCTCCGGGCACAAACAACCGGTGAGGCCGCTGAATGATGGCAAAAAAAGGAAAATCACACAGTCGTGGGGTGCGTTGCATCCGTGACTCCGCCATGGCAACCTCATGCTCCCCATACAGCTGCGCCTCCTGCCGCATGCCTTCGGTCCAATAGTAAGCAAAGGTAGCAGCATACTGGTCCAGAGGGGCCAGATAGGTTTTATGCCGCTGGGTCATAACGTGACGGATTCGTTGTTGGATGGTGGTGTCTGCATTCCTAGACTGACACGGTGCGGTGGAATCGCAACTAGCCGCCTGTGAGAATCTGTTTGCCGCTGTGGAATCGATCTACCGCCAGCAGGTCAAGGTGGAGAAGTAGGCTGAGGTGCTAGCGCTGTTAAGACGACGAGCGGAGCGTGGCCGCGATTTGAGGCGCGGCTGGAAGGAGCTGCATCCGTATGAGGTGCCGGAGATCGTGGCACTGAGGCCGGAAGAGGTCAGCGCCGCGTATGCGCGGTGGGTGGGGGGAGTGTGGGGTGAGGCGGAGGCGCTCGACTGATTTTTTACACCGCAGAGATTGGAAAAACGCAGAGATTTTAAATTCTGGACCTCTGCGTTTTCCGATCCCTGCGGTGTAAATTTTCATCCTTTTGCGTGAGCATGAATTCGGTGAATTTCGGTGACGAGCGAATCGGAGTGAAAGTTGAGACAGAGCCCCGAGTTGACGCCAGATGCCTTCAGCAGAGACCGATCTCTCGCAAGTTGGAGGGGGCCTAGCTCCTTCACGCAGTGGCAGACTACCATCAGACTATCCTCAACGATCATTGGCACTTCTTTGCGGCTGAGTATCAGCTGATCACGATAGATCAGATTTGCGGGCAGATTGATCTCCGTGCGGATGCCTTTCAAGCTTAGCGCCTTCACCAGACATGCCTCATAGGCGCTTCGAAGCAGTCCATGGCCCAGTTCATACCGCACCTCCAAACCAGCGGCGAGCACTTCGCGGGAAAGGTCGTCAAAATTCTCCGAATTCAGGATTCCGTTCTGAAAACGAGAAGCAGGTTTCAGCGAAGAAGCCCTGCGAAAAATCCCGTCCCGGAGAATCAGTGTATTGAAGTTCATCAGGAGCCCCAATGGCAGAGAGGAAAGACGCAGATAAGTAAACACCTGAGCCTCATGGACGGGATGAATTTTCTCCACAGCTTTGAGTTCCAGCACCAACTGCCCGGAAATAACCAGGTCCAGGCGATAGCCGCAGTCGAGTTCCTCTCCGTGGTACGAAAGAGGCTGGGGGACCTGGCATTGATGCTCGATCCCGAGAGCATCCAATTCCAGGTGCAATGCATGCTCATAATCCGCCTCATCAAGCCCTGGCCCGAAAGTACGATGAACTGCAATGCCTGCTCCGATGACGCGCTTGGTGAGATCACTGCCAAGATCGGGGTGTGATGAGGAAGGCATAAGAAACCAGAACCTTACACCGCAGAGATAAGAAAAACGCAGAGATTTTCCAATCAGAAATCTCTGCGTTTATCCAATCTCTGCGGTGTAAAATCCGGTCTCCTACGCCTCCATTACCTCACCCAGCGCCCGCTGAATCCGCGCCAGCGTCTTCTCTTTGCCAATCAAATGCGCAATGGTCGTCACACCCGGTCCACGGGATTGACCGCTCAGCGCAAAACGCAGCAGGGGCATCATCGCGCCGGGTTTCACGGCGAGGGCTTTGGCGGCGGCTTCCACGGCATCGTGCACGCTCTGCTCGGTCCACTCGGCGGCTAGGGCGAGCTGCTCGCTGGCGGCTTTGAGGAGGCCGGGGTTTTCGGGCTTGGCTTTGAGCTTGGTGACGACGTCGGCTTCGAAGGGGTAGTCTTCGCGGAAGAAGTAATGCACCCACTCCGGAAACTCAGTGAGCAGGCTCACCTTTTCGCGGACGCTGTGCACGGCGGCGGCGGCCATGGCGTCATCGGTCCAGAAGAGGCCTGCGTCGGTGAGGAAGCGGCGGGCGCTTGCCAGCAGGGCTTCGGGGCTCAGTTCGCGGAGATACTGCGCGTTGAACCACTGCGCTTTCTTGAGGTCAAACTTCGCGTTGCTGCTGTGGATGGCGCTGGCGTCAAAGAGTGCGGTGAGTTGTTCGCGGCTGAGTTTTTCGCTCTCGGCCTTGGGCGTCCAGCCGAGCATGCAGAGGTAGTTGAACACGGCGTCGGGCAGGAAGCCGGCATTCATGTAGCTGTGCTCGATGGCGCTGCCGGCATCGCGCTTGCTCATCTTGGTGCCGTCCGGATTCAGGATCAGCGGGATGTGGGCGTAGGTGGGCGGCGTGGCACCGAAGGCGTTGAAGAGGTCGATGTGCTTCCAGGTGTTGGAGAGGTGGTCCTCGCCACGCAGCACGTGCGTCATGCGCATTTCGATGTCGTCCACCACGTTCACAAAGTGGAAGATGTAGCTGCCGTCCGGGCGGCGGATGGTCATGTCCGGCTCTTCGGTGGGGGCAAAGGTGACATCTCCGCAGACGAGGTCGTGCACGGTGATGGCCGTGCGGCTGAATTTGAAACGCTGCGCGCCATCGGGCTCGGCATAGACGCGGCCTGCGTCTTCCAGCTTCTTGAAGTAGGCGTCGTAGATGTCCTTGCGCTGGCTCTGGAAATACGGGCCGCAGTCGCCACCAGCCTCGGGGCCTTCGTCCCAGTCGAGGCCCAGCCAGCGCAGGCCTTTGATGATGCCTGCGGCAGCTTCGGCGGTGTTGCGTGCGCCGTCGGTGTCTTCCACTCGGAGAATGAAGGTACCGCCTTCCTTGCGGGCCATGAGCCAGTTGAAGAGGGCCGTGCGGGCACCTCCGACGTGGAGGTCACCAGTGGGGGAAGGAGCAAAGCGGACGCGAATGGACATGGGTGGATGAAAAGAAGTAGCGCGGGCAATCTGCCCGCTCTGGGCGGCGGTTGAAAAACGGGTGGTGACAATAGCCGGGATTCGCCAATGCAAATTTCAAATCTCACATTTCCAAAGCGGCGCGGGGCGATTCAGAGACACGCTGGCACTCGGATTCCACACCGCAGAGACTTGAAAAACGCAGAGATTTTCCAGAGGGGATTCAGACCAATGTCTGCGGCGTTCCACTCTCTGCGGTGCAAGATCCGGCGGAGATTGTTTTCCATTCATCGTTTCAAACTTCACCCCTCGCTTCAGATTAAACGCTGCAGAGCTGGGAACGGCGCAGAGATTTCCTTTTTAAAACCTCTGCGTTTTTCAAATCTCTGCGGTGCAAGACACGGATGCTGGGCGAGGTCACAAACACCTGCCGCAGCGGCGCCGTCTGATCTGATCTGCGGTGTTTGCTTTGTGCGGTGTTCCTCTTATGATCAGGGGCATGAAGAAGATCACCCGCATCATCCTCGTTCTTTTTGCACTGGGCGTCCTGCTGGCCGTGGCGGCGCCACTGGGCGGTGTCTGGTGGCTGCGCCAGTATGTGAGCAAGGAGCGGCTGACCCTGGAGACGGAAAAGAACATCAATGCCCGCGTGGAGCTGGAGGATGTAACTCTCTCCCTCTTTTCCTGGCCGCCGAGCCTCCGCCTCTCCGGCCTCAAGATCGGCCCGCGCGATCAATACGTCGGCACCCCCGTGGCTTCGCGGCCGCCGATGCAGCACGCACCGGTGAAGGTGGACATGGCCTATCTGGAACTGGAGCCGGATGGCCTGTGGCAGCGGCAGTTCATGCCAAGGGTGCTGCGCCTCATCGGCGTGGATGTGAATGAAACCATCAGCCCGCGGGAGGGCAGCTCTTTGCAGAAGCTCTTCCAGCCTCCACCGGAGAAGCTGGCGCTGATGCAGCAGCAGGACGATGTGCCGCGTGCCATCCCGCTGCAGTCCCCGCCACCGGTGGCTGCTGTGCCGCCTCCCGGGGAGCCGCCCCCTGCCCTGACCACGCCCCCCGTCTCCGCACCTACCACGCCGCAGCCCACCGCCACGCGCCTGTCCCTGCAGGAAATCGCCATCGAACAGGGCCACTTCCACATTTCCAATCAGGGTGTGGACTCCCAGTTCAATGCGGACATCAGCGACTTCAACTTCGCTTTGACCGACATGGACATCGATCCGGAAAACCTCACGGCTCACAATCACCTGAAGGTCCGCCTGGCAGCCAAAGTCGTGGTGGATGGCGTGGCGCAGATCGGCGGGCAGCCACGCCAGGTGCGCTTTGCAGACATGACGCTGCATGGCGATGGCATGGTGAATCCCGTGGACCCCGCCACACGCCTTTGGTCCCCCGCGGCAGATCTCAATGTCGTCATCGACCGTGGATCCACCATCGGCGGCAACATGACCATCGGCGACGCCGCAGGCACGCATCTGGACTCGCTCAAGAAGAAAGGCATCGACATCAGCGGCATCCGCATCGGCGGCACGCTGGCTCAAAACGTGAACGCCCACATCCTCTACCGCGAGCAGTCCATTTCCTTTCGGGAGGACACGCAGTTCGCACTGCCGGACTACGAGTACACCATCAAGCACAATTCGTGGATGGACTTTGCCAAAGACCAGCAGGGCCTGCTCACCCGGATGTCCTGCGGGGAGGCCTTGAAGCAAAGCCTTGTGCAGGGCATCGCCAGCCATGGTGTGAACCGCACACTCTCACAGCTCATCGTCGAAGGCCTCTCCGACAGCAACGGCCGCCTGACCTTTGACCTCACCGTCACCGGCTCGCTGTCTCATCCAGAAGTGAAGCCAGACGCCATGATCAAGCTGGACAACATTCTGGGCAGCGGCATCGAGGAGAAGGCCAAGGGACTGATCGACACCTTCAAGGGGCTGAAGGGACTTTTCAAATAATCGCGCACTGACAAGGCAGCTTGCTTCTGCATGCAGCACCGCCGGCAAAGCAGCGGAGACGCATTCCCTGTCCCGGTGCAGATGGCTGGGGCAACTCCGGAACCCTCACGTCATCCGGTGCTGCCAGAGCCTGACGTGCCATGTGTCCGCGCTGCATTAATCTTCATTTATCTGCGGGCACCTGCACAACTTCGCCCTTGGCGTCGGTTTCAGAGCAGCATCACCATGAGACTCCTCTTTCTATGCGCGGTCACCAGCGCGGCCGCCACCACACCGGAGCAGAGCGCTTTCTTCGAGTCGCGGATCCGTCCCGTGCTGGTGGAAAAATGCTACTCCTGCCACTCGGCGCAGGCAGAGAAAATCAAAGGAGAACTGCTGCTGGACTCACGCGAAGCCATTCGCAAAGGCGGTGAGAACGGCCCTGCCGTGGTACCGGGAGATGTGGGCAAAAGCCTGCTCATCTCCGCCCTTCGCTCCACCGATGCGGACACTGCCATGCCGCCGAAAAACAAAGGCGGCAGACTGCCGGAGAGCGTGATCTCTGACTTCGAGCAGTGGATTCAAATGGGAGCGCCAGATCCGCGGGAAGGAGCGGTGAAAATCACCAAAGCGTATGATCCCGTGGCGGCGCGGGCGTGGTGGTCCTACCAGCCCCTCACACAGCCGGCGGTGCCGCAGCCCAAAAACGCCGCGTGGCCCAGGACCAGCATTGACCGTTTCATCCTGGCCAGGCTTGAAGAGAAGCAGCTAAGCCCCGCGCCAGATGCGGATGCCGCGACGCTGCTGCGCAGGCTCTCCTTTGACCTCACCGGTCTGCCGCCCGCAACCGCCGCCGCTTCAAATCTTTCCGGCAGCACCTACGAGCAGAAAGTGGATGAACTGCTCGCCTCCCGCGCCTTCGCCGAGCGCTGGGCACGGCATTGGCTGGACGTGGCACGTTTTGCGGAAACCACCGGGCGCGATGTGAATGTGACCATGCCCGAGGCGTGGCGCTACCGCGACTACGTCATCGATGCCATGCATGCCGGCATTCCCTTTGACCAGTTCATTCGCGAGCAGATCGCGGGAGATCTGCTGCCGGACACCGGAGACGCGGACCGTGCGCGCAAGCTCGTCGCCACCGGATTCCTCGCCGTGGGGCCAAAGCCGCTCAACGGGGCGGACCCGCGCCAGTTTGCGGTGGATCTGGCGGACGAGCAGATCGATGCCGTGTCCCAGGCCTTCATGGGAATGACGGTTTCCTGCGCCCGCTGTCATGATCACAAGTTTGACCCCATTTCCCAGCGGGACTACACGGCGCTGGCGGGCATCTTTCTCAGCACCGAGACGCGCTTTGGCACCGTGGGCGGCGTGCAGGGGCGGAATGCGACCAGCCTGATTGATGTGCCAGCCTCGGCGGGCCTGCCAAAGACCTCCCGCCGCATGGACCCGGCCGTCTGGGCTCGCAGCAAGACTGAATATGACAATCTGGTATCCCGCCGGAACGCCGCGCTGGCCGCACGTGCTCCAGGCGGTGCGCAGCAGGGCGGCGCAGCGATGGGCCAGCAGATGTCCAGCTTCGATGTCGTGCGCCTTATCACCCGCGCAAAGCAGGTGGAGACGGAGATCTCCGCTTTCAATCCGGATGGCTCGCCCAAGACGCTGATCATGGGCGTGTTTGACAAGCCGGTGACCGCCCCCGTGCAGCGCCGCCCGGGAAGAAGCGCCAGCTCTGGAGGGCCAGCCACCCGCGGACGCCGGAGCAGCGGCTTTGATGCCATTGCAGACAGCCCGCTGTTCGTGCGCGGCAGCATCGAAAAAGAAAGCGGTGCCGTGCCTCGCGGGCTGCCGGAGTTCCTCGCGCAGCAGCAGGGCGGCGGATTGAAGATCCCGCCGGGCAGCAGCGGCAGGCTGGAGCTGGCAGGGTGGATCGCCTCCGCGCAAAACCCGCTCACCGCCCGCGTGATGGTGAACCGGGTGTGGTACTGGCTGTTTGGCCGCGGACTGGTGGAAAGTGTGGACAACTTTGGCGCCAGCGGTGCCAGGCCCTCCCACCCCGAACTGCTCGATCATCTCGCACAGCAGTTCATTCAGGAAGGGTGGAGTCTGAAAAAGCTCGTCAAGCACATCGTCATGAGCCGCACCTATCAGCAGGCGTCGTCCTCACCCGCCCAGGATGAGCAGGGCCAGTCTGCGGAGCCGGACAATGCGCTGCTTCAGCATGCCAGCATGCGCCGCCTCGATGCGGAGGAGATCCGC
Source organism: Prosthecobacter sp. (assembly GCF_044222565.1). Classification (GTDB taxonomy): domain Bacteria; phylum Verrucomicrobiota; class Verrucomicrobiia; order Verrucomicrobiales; family Verrucomicrobiaceae; genus Prosthecobacter. The sequence continues at coordinate 146,390 of NZ_JBGANA010000007.1, read as the reverse complement.
GATGCGATGCTGGCGGCCAGCGGCACGCTGGATCGCACGCCGGTGGTGGGTTCGCTCATCGGTCTGGCAGGAGACGGCCCCATCGGCGGGGAGCGCTACCAGGTGCTGCAGGAGGAGGCCATCGTGAAGGCAAACGGGCGCTTCCGCAGCCTGTACCTGCCGGTGGCGCGCAACGTGCAGCCGGAGGTGCTGGCGGTGTTTGACCTGCCAGACCCCAGCAGCGTGACAGGCGCCCGGGAGACCACTCTCGTGCCCCCGCAGGCGCTGTATCTGATGAACAGTGATTTTGCTGCGGAGCAGGCCGGGCTTATGGCCAGGCGCGTGATGGCTGAGGGCAGCTTTGAGCGCCGCTTCTCGCTGGCCTGCCGCCTGACCTACGGCCGCGAGCCGCACGCGGATGAGGCGGAGGCCGCACGCAGGCTGGACCGCAATGACCTTGCCTCCTGGACGAGCATCTGCCGTGCGCTGTTTGCCAGCGCTGACTTTCTCTTTCTCAACTGAACTTTCCCTGAATGAACCGCCGCCACTTTCTGCAACACACCTCGCTCGGCTTTGGCTGGCTGGGGCTCTCCGCGCTGGCTGCCAGTGAAGCCGTGAAGTCGCGCAAACGCGTGATCTTTCTCTGCATGCGCGGCGCGCCATCCCACGTGGACACCTTTGACTACAAACCGAAGCTCAATGCGGACAGCGGCAGGCCAGGCACACGCGCAGGCACGCAATTGCTCGGCTCGCGCTGGGAGTTCTCACGCCACGGTCAGAGCGGCCGCTGGATGTCCTCGCTGTTTCCAGAGCTGGCCAAAAGCGCGGATGACCTCTGCTTTCTGCACGGCATGCAGACGGAGCTGCCGGCGCATCCACAGGCCTACCTGCAGATGCATACGGGCAGCTCTCAGTTTGTGCGCCCCTCCCTCGGAGCCTGGACGCTCTACGGACTGGGCTCGCTGAATGAGAACCTGCCGGGCTTCATCACCCTCACCCCCGCGAGCGGCTTTGGTGGCGCGCAGAATTACGGCAGCGCCTTTCTGCCGGCGCAGTATCAAGGCACGCGCATAGGCGCGGAGAAGCGCCCCATCTCCCAGGCGGAGGTGGCCAATCTGCGGCCCAGGCTGCCTGCCGCCGCGCAGCGTGCGGAGCTAGATCTCGTGCAGACACTGAACCGCGCCAAGCTCGCACGGGAAAAGGACGCGCCTCAGGTGGAGGGCCTCATTGCCTCATATGAACTCGCCTTCAAAATGCAGAGCGAGATGCCCGCCGTGATGGATCTGGCCAAGGAGAGCGCGGCCACGCAGAAGCTCTACGGCATCGGCAATGCGGTGACGGATGACTTTGGCCGTAAATGCCTGCTGGCCCGCCGCATGGTCGAGGCTGGAGTGCGCTTCGTGGAGATCAATCATGGCGACTGGGACCACCATGCCGGCCTGGGTGAAAAGCTGCCCGCAAACTGCGCGGCCGTGGACCTTCCGCTGCGCGGCCTGCTGGTGGATCTCAAGGCCCGTGGCTTGCTCCAGGACACGCTGGTCATCTGGGGCGGAGAGTTTGGCCGCACACCTCATGCGGAGGGCACGGACGGACGCGACCACAATGTGAAAGCCTTCACGCTGTGGATGGCCGGCGGCGGAGTCAAGGCAGGCTTCAGTCATGGTGCCAGCGATGACTACGGCTACGAGGCCGTGGCCGGCAAAGTCCCCATCCATGACTGGCATGCGACGCTTCTGCACCTCCTGGGCATGGACCATGAAAAGCTTACCTACCGGCATGCAGGACGGGACTTTAGACTCACCGATGTGCATGGCAGCGTGGTGAAAGAAATAGTGGCGTGAGCGCTTGGCAAGGCAGTGCGTGCCGCTTAGCATCCGGCCACTATGAGCAATAAAACCTATGGCTGTCTGACCCTCTTTATGCTGCTGCTGCTGATCGGGAGCATCCTGCTGAATGTGGGCCTGTTTGTGACAAAGCTGGACTTTGACGTGAGCACGGACGCCACCTTCACCGCCGCGCGGCCCAAGCGCCACCTGCATGAGGTGGTGGTGGAAAACCCCGCCAAATCCTCCGCGGACAAGATCGTCCACATCGACCTCGAAGGCGTGATCTCCTCCATGTCCGTGAGCGGCATCTTCGCCGAGGCCATGCCAGGCGTGGAGCCCATCAAGCAGGCGCTGGAGCAGGCCGTGAACGACAAGAACGTGAAGGCCATCGTGCTGCGGGTGAACTCCCCCGGCGGCGAGGTCACGGCCTCTGACATCATTTACAATGCGGTGAAAAAAGCCGCGAAAGTGAAGCCCGTGGTCGTTTACATGGACGCCATGGCGGCCTCCGGCGGCTACTACGTGGCCTGCGGCGCCACGAAGATCGTCGCCAGCGAGACAACGCTGACAGCGAGCATCGGCGTGATCATCGAGACGATGAACTACAGCGAGCTGTTCGGCAAAGTAGGCCTCTCCATGACCGCCTTCACCAGCGGCGCCTTCAAGGACTCCCTCAGCGGCGCACGCCCCATGCGCGAGGATGAAAAGGCCTACGTGCAAAATCTGGTCACGCAGATGTACGACCGCTTCCTCGGCATCGTGTCCGAGTCTCGCGGAGTGCCAAAAGAACAGCTCAAAAACGTGGCGGACGGCCGCGTGGTCACCGGCCGTGAGGCCCTCAATGCCAAGCTGGTGGACCAGATCGGCTACGTGGAGGACGCGTATGCGCTGGCCCGCACGCTGGGCAAATCCGCCGATGCAGGCGTGGTGAAGTATCGCCATGAGGTCAGCCTGTTTGACGCCCTCGGCATGGCCTCCGCCAAAGCGGGCGCCGCACCGGCCAAAATGGAGCTGGATGTGAGCAGCGCTCTGATGCCCAAGCTCCTGCCCGGCGTGCCTTACTACCTGCCACCCAGCTTTGCGCATTGATTGATCATGGTGGACGCATCCTCATTCGGCGTGCTGCATGACCTGGCAATCTTTGCCAGCATCGTCACGGCACTGTCTCTGGTGGCCTATCGCATGATGCGGGAGCTGCGCCCGGAAGTTTCGTGGAATCGGGAAGGTGCCGTCATGTCCAGCCCCTACGGCGCGCCGGACCTGGTGGCGCTGGCCGGACTGGGCCTGTTCTACATCCTCGTGTTCATGCAGCCCGCGGACACCACCGCAGCCGCCGCTGCTGGTGAAGGCAAAGTGAACGATGCCACCCTGGTGGCGGGCATGCTTTTCCATCTCATCGTCTGCGCGGGCGTGCTGCTCTACCTGTTTCGCCTGCGTGGCATGAACCCTGGAGAGCTGTTTGGCCTGCAAAACATCCACTGGCGCACCTTGGCCGTGACGGTGGCAGTGTTTACCGTCGTCATCCTGGTCTGTGTGAATCTGGTGGCCTCGCTCTCCTCCTCGTGGCTGCAGAGCTTCTGGCCCCACATGGAGCCGCAGGAGACCGTGAAGGCCTTTCAGCAGTCCGGCGGCTACGGCCTCAAGCTGCTCGTCGTGCTGCTCGCCGTGGTCATCGCGCCGCTGGCGGAGGAGACGCTGTTTCGTGGCTTCGTCTATGGCGTGCTGAAACGCTACACGGACGCACCCTTTGCCGCCCTGGCTTCATCACTGATGTTTGCCATCATCCACATGCACATCGGCAGCCTCATGCCCCTGTGGATGCTCGCCGTGCTGCTCTGCCTGGCCTACGAGATCACCGGCTGCCTGCTCGTCCCCATGATCCTCCACGCCATCTTCAATGGCGTGAGCATCGTGATGATGCTGTTTGGGGAGGGTTGAGGCTGGATGCTATGGAGCACCGCGAAATAAGACTGACGCACATGGAGTTCGAAGTAGTGGCGGAGACGCGAGGGACAGTGGGTCGCAGCGGATGATCGTTAGCTGTGTGCTCGGTTCTAGTTATAGCGGATGCCTCATTGAATGAATGCTCGGTGTGGTTCACTCGGATGCTGCATTGGCTGAATACTCGGTGTGGTTCACTCGGATGCTTGCTCTGGAAGGCCAACGGCCTTCCGTAACTAAGCCCAGGGTTGGAACAACCCTGGGTTCAACGCACCATCCGTCGTTCCCATTCCGTGCAACACCAACGGTGTTGCGTCCATGGCCCGCATGATCCAAAACTTGCGCCATGCCACAATCTCTGGCCCGAGTTCTAATTCACACCGTGTTCTCCACCAAAGGGCGTGAACCAGCCTTCCATGACCCGGCGTTTCGTTCCGAGGCACATGCGTATCCGGGCGGATGCGCAAAGACTCTGGACTGCCTGCCGGTCCATGTCGGTGGCGTCGCGGATCACGTGCATCTGCTGACCACATTGTCTCGCACCCTTTCCATCGCGGAGTGCGTGAAGGAGATCAAACGCGTTTCATCCAATTGGATTCAAAAACGCGGCGGCATCTTCGGCCAGTTTCATTGGCAGGCTGGATACGGATGTTTTTCGGTGTCTGAATCGAATCTGGAAGCCGTGTCGCGTTACATTCTGCGGCAGGAAGAGCACCACCGAAAGATCACGTTCCAAGACGAATATCGCGAACTGCTGCGCCGCCATGGCCAGGCCTGGGATGAGAGGTATGTCTGGGATTAAAAGATCCGATGCGTAGGGCGGCCAAGGACAGAACCACGTTGTGGTTCGCCCTTCATATGAGGGGACGCTATGGCGAAAACCCAGGGTTGTTCCAACCCTGGGCTTAGCTAAAAAAGGCCGTTGGCCTTCCTGGCCATCTCCTCGACATCCAGCCTACATCACCATCCCGCCATCCACCGCCAGCACCTGGCCGGTGACGTACTTCGCAGCGGGGCTGGCGAGGTAGAGGGCGGCTTCGGCGATGTCTTCGGCGGCGCCGAGGGAGTTGAGCGGGATCTTTTTGAGGATCTCAGCCTTCAGCGTGTCATTGAGCACATGCGTCATGTCCGTGGCGATGAAGCCGGGGCAGATGACGTTCGCAGTCACTCCACGGCCAGCGAACTCACGGGCGAGCGATTTGGTGAAGCCGATGAGGCCGGCCTTGCTGGCGGCGTAGTTGGCCTGTCCCGCATTGCCGATGAGTCCGATGACGGAGCTGATATTGATGATGCGTGCGCCCTTTTGCTTCAAAATGCTGCGCTGAAAGGCCTTCACCATGTTGAAGGCGCCTTTCAGATTAGTATCCAGCACCACATCCCAGTCTTCTTCGCTCATGCGCAGGAGCAGGCCGTCCTTGGTCACACCGGCGTTGTTCACCAGGATGTCCACGTGGTCAAAATCGGCGAGGATCTGCTTGCCCACCTCGGCGCAGGCGGCGCCGTCAGCCACGTCCAGCGCGTAGGCCTTGGCGGCATCCGGGTATTTGGCATTGATGGCGTCCGCGGCGCTCTGCGCATTGGCCTGTGTACGGCTGACGACGGCCACTTTCGCGCCCTCGGCGGCGAAGGTTTCAGCGATGGCTTTGCCGATGCCACGTCCGGCTCCGGTGACGACTGCGATCTGGTCTTGAAGTTTACCCATGCACCCACCCATGAACGGCATGCACCGGCGTGCAAGAAGAAGGTGCAACCCGTCCGGAGCGCGCCATGATCCCCCACCCATTGCCGATGAGTGACGACGCGCCGCCTGCCGACAACCCCACCCCCTCCGCCCCACGGAAGAAACTCGTCTCGCTCGGCGGGCTGTGCGAGGTCGTGGCCACGCTTTCCCTGGCCGGCACCTGGCTCGGCAGCCTGGGGCGCTACCACTGGGTGTGCGATCTCATGTCCCACTTCCGGCTGCAATATGTCATCGCATGCGCCCTCGCCTTCCTTTTTGCGCTGCTCCGCCGCCGCACCTGGCTGGCATTGCTCGCGCTGTTTTCCCTGCTGTGGAATGTGCACATCATCCACGCCTATCACCAGACCGCCAGTCCCCTGCCCTCCCCCGCTGCAGAGAAACCGCTGCGAGTGATGACCTTCAATGTGCTGACCGAGAACAAAAACCACGTCGCCGCCATTGATCACGTGCTCAAGGCAGATGCGGACGTCGTCTGTCTGCTGGAAGTCGATGATACCTGGCAGCACAGTCTGGAACCGCTGCGCGTGAAATACCCGCATCGGGCGGAGGAGCTGACCGACGGGCACTTTGGCATCGCCTGCTACACCCGGCTGCCGCTGAAGAGTCTCGAAGCCCGGCGCTTTTCCCAGTGGCGCCTGCCCACCCTCATCCTCAATCTCGATCACCTCGGACGCCCCCTCACCTTCATCGGCACCCATCCCATCCCGCCGATGAACAATACGCGGGCGCAGGAATGGCGGGACCATTTGTCCGCCATCGCCACCCTCGTTTCCGGCCTGCAGGGCGAAGTCATCGTCGCGGGAGATCTCAATGCCACCCCCTGGTGCGAAGGCATGCTCCTGCTGCGCGAAAAAAGCGGCCTCGATTTCCATTCCGTGGATCCCGTCTGGCCTCCCACCTGGGGCCTGAACCTGCCCATGATGATCCCCATCGACCACGTCCTCACCAAAGGCGGCCTCATCATCCAAAAGCGCACCATCGGCCCCGACGCTGGATCAGATCACCGATCGGTGCTGGTGGAGATTGTGCGGTGAAGTCAGAAAGCGATAGCCTAGACCAGTTCTCGAAAAGATTGTCATTTTGACCGGCGAGCGCAGCGGCCCCAGTGGCAAGGCGGGAGCGCCGCCTGCTATTTGAAAATAACAGGCAAGCGACCAACGCAGCCAATGGGGCCGCTCCGCCGCCCGGGCATCTAGCATGAGCCGGTTGGAGGGCCGGTAACTTCTGCAAATTCCACCGTATCAACACCTGGGGTGCCAACTCACAGCCATACCGGAAGGAGAAACTTCCTCAAAAACCTCAAATACCTCGGGGGGGGTGTACCCGCGGAGCAGCGGTGGCGAAAGGGGCGGACGGAGTGAGTTCGCCAAGTTCGACAAATTCACCGGGTATGTCTCCCGCACGTGGCGGGTCTGACATGGAGAGTTCACCCATTTCGCCAAGTTCACCAAGTTCACCCATTTCGCCAAGTGATCCAACTTCGACAAATTCACCGGGTATGGGTCTCTCTCCGTCAGCCAAACGTAGATGGAAGAACGCCATACCACAATAGACCGAACACCTGAAACCAAGGCAGGCTTTCAGCCAAGTTTCTGTTCCTGGCCTTTCCCTCCTTGATTGAGCATCTGGCAGATGATCACAGACACGAAACAACCTTTGGTGCATTCCAAGTGAAGGAAGAGGAAAGAAAGATCATCCCATGGCATACTTCATCACCTCATAGACAGTACAGCCCGGGTGCGAGCGCGCTGCCAACCTAGCCCCTGACTGGCCATGCTCGAACACACCCGTGAAGCATCCGACAGGACGGAAGAGCCCGAGATGAACTGCGGATATACCCTCCCGAGGTATTTGAGGCTTTTGAGGAAGCTACCCGCAGCAGCCAAATCGCGAGAGAGACATACCCGGTGAATTTGTCGAACTTGGCGAACTTTCCCACCTCCAACTCCGAGAGAGTGAGACCTGGTGAAATTGGCGAACTTGGCGAACTTGGCGAAATGGGTGAAGTGTCCCACCGCCGCCACCTTCCCGAGAGAGACATACCCGGTGAATTTGTCGAACTTGGCGAACTTTCTTGCCCGAGCTGCCACCGCGTTAGAGACACACCCGGTGAATTTGTCGAACTTGGCGAACTTTCCCCATTCTCGCCCCCCGCTTCGTCACCCTACTTCCGCAGTGTCAGCTTGGGATCGGTGAGGAGTTTGTTCTGGTAGGTGCCGGCCATGTTGAGACTCGTGTTGATCCACACGGGGATGCCCTCCTTGTTCGCCGCGGCCACCAGCTCCTCCACCAGCTTGTTCTCGGCATCGCGCCAGGGCTTGTGACTTTGCAGCATGAGCAGGTGCGAAGACATGCGCTTCTTCTCCTCCTCCGTCAGCGGGATGGAGTGCGTGTAGCTCACCACAAAAATCCCGTCCGAGATCCGCTCCGCCGGCTTGGTCCGGTAATGCGCGATGAGCTCGGCCGCATGATCAAACCCCGCCTCGAATTTGCCATCCTCATTCGGCACAAACCACGACGCCGATTCCAGCGAAACCGCCGTCATCGTCACCGCCTGGTATTTGCCGAGGAAGCTCATCGTCATCGTCGGCACCTCTTCGGCTCGCAGTGCGGGCAGATGAAACACGAAGCCGACCAGAAGGATGAGCAGGATGGAGTGGGGCTTCATGAGGGTGGTGGCAGGCATGGATTAACCTCTCACTCCAAAACAACAGGGGCATATCCCAAGGCAGGAACCTTGAGGCGTTTCATTTCGGTGCGAAACTTTTGAGACACGATGCACCATCGATAGGCGATTTTATCCCCATTGCCAAGACGTGCTCGCGTCATCGCGATATCAAAGGGCTGAAGGGCTTCCATCTCAGCGCGCCGGTAGCGCAGAACGGGCGGATCACATTTGCCATCATCCACATGACGGGATTCGAAACGATCCCACTTCTTGTCGAAGGCAACGACTTCACCCTGACCATTCTGAATTGGGTTCAGCATGTCCGGCAGAATCACGTGACTTTTCAAAGCCCAAAGCGGCCTCTTAACCTTGCCTCCACCCACAAAGGTGACCGGAGTCAGATTCAATCCGGCGAGGTTCGCCGCCAGCAAACTCGTTCTGAGAGGCTCCGCCACTGCAATTCCTTGAAATGGCGACATGATACCCAGTTGGACCGCAGTGTACTGTTTCTTGTCGAGTTCCGCCACATAGTGCTCGCGTGCCCATTGCTCATCGTCGGGGTTTGCATGGCTCGCTATTTGTCTGGAGCCAGAAAACAGCAAAAACTCGGCCGAATTTATTTCCGAAGGCGTCCATTCCACCTTGCGGCTCACTCCAAAGTACTTCTGACGATCAGCCACGGGTATGACCCTGTGCGGGCTCGGCTTAAGCTGATACTTCGCCTCAATAGCCGCATAGAGCATGGCAAGACGCGGGTCATTTTCATCAAGATCGACATCTATCGCACGCCCGGAAGTGCCGCTCCCCTTGACGGGCAAGCCCACGAGACTTCCCAGCTCTTCAACCATGGATCGCGATGGCAGTTCGACTCCAATCGAATTTGGCACCAACTCCCCGCCATCCTCATAATAAATACACAGTGTGAAAGAGTGTCGGATGGAAGGCATTTGAATGGAAAATGGTGAAGCAAGGCCGCAACTTTCTGACAGATAGCTACGAAAATTGGATGCTCGTTGGCTGTGTGATGGATGGCCTTGAGTCTTCAAAACACATCCCGCTCATTTCACGTAACCAGAAAAGAAACAGAATGGTCAGACCGATCAGGATCGACCATATCACGACGATGATCACTGCAGCAATGATGTGTCCCCGGGGAATCTCTTTCTTGGGTGGGTTGGCCGGTGGTTCTGACATGCGCTTCTTGTTTGCCCCGCCTCACGCCAGCAGCGCCTTCACCGGCTCGTGATGCTCCACGCCGGTGAGGCGTTGGTCGAGGCCTTGGAATTTGATACCGAACCTGAGGCAGTCAATGGCGACCTTGGCAACGGAGGCTGACAGCACTTTCCTTCAATGACCGGGCCTTTGCTCTGTGTGTCCTTCCGAGCCAATTAACACTCGACAACCCACAAACCACTCAGTTAGCCTGATGCAATGATCCCTGCATGTTTCCGGCTTGTACTCATCGGCTTGATCTTCCTAGGATGCATCCAACCGTCGGCCAAGGCTGAGCCGAAATCGAAAGCGCAAGAGGCACCTGCGCTGCTGACGCGCGAGTTCAAAGTCCCTCTCGATTTTCTAGTCTCCACCGTCGGTGAAAAGGACAAGCAAAACCCCTTTGAGCGCAAGACTGCCAAGGAAGTGCTGGAGGCCTGGGGGTTGCCCTTTCCAGCAGGAGCCTCGGCCTCGTTAAACTTGGCGAACGGCCTGCTGATCGTGCGCAATACGCAGGAAAACATGGAACTGGTCAGCGCCCTGCTGAATGAGGCAACGCAGAAAGCACCGCGCAGCATCACCTTCCAGGTCATGGTCCTTGAAGGTCCCGGAAAGGTGATCCGTGAAGCCAATGCCGCCGCGGCCAGCAAGAGCAGCGCCGTCAAAGAGCTGCAAGCCCTGCTCTCCCAGGCAGAACAGGCGAGGTCCGGCATTAAAGTCATCGGAGATACCTGGCTGGAGGCCCATTCAGGCACCCGATCAGTTACGGAAACCGCCCGTGAGCACATTTATTCCAGCCAGGTGCGGCTTGATGATAAAAGCCGCTCTTCTCTAGAACTTGAAATGCGGCAGATCGGACTGCGGCTGGAACTGGAGCCCATCCTTGGTGCTGACAGTCGTTTGATAGACCTTACCACCAGGCTGGAGTTCTTTCCTGCGCAGCCGAACCCACGTCAGCTGCATCTGTCCGACCCCATGAGCGGCAACGCAGTCGAGTTTCCTGTGTCGGATGCGGTCAATGTGAACTTCACCACCGCCTTCTTGATGATGGGCGGAGACACCAAAATCCTTGGCATCGCCAGGCCTGCTGGCAAAATGAATGCCGCAGGCGAGGATGTGCTCTGGATCGCATTCCTGACCGGGCATGTGGCCCCTGTTCCAGTCGTGAACATGTCCCCTCTGTCTCCCGAGCCTTCGCCGCAGGCCACGAGCACCAAGCCATCGAAACAATTGATACCCATTACATGTGGTGTGGGAATGTTTGATTTAACGCGCCCTCTCACCTCCATCTTCACCCTTCACACCGTTCAGGCTCCGGCACCGTTCATCCGCGCTCTCGCTGCAAAAGCAGCCTCCACCAGTGATCATGCCGCAGTGTGGAAGGAAATCGAAACCGCTGCTGCACGCGGTGAAGCTGCCTTCATCGACAGCCACCTGCTCGAAAGCCAGTCCGGCGTGAAAGCGGAGATCAGTGCTTCACGCGAATGGAGCTACCCAGCCAGCTTCAAGACGGACACCAGGGGGCGGCCCGAGATTACTTTTGAAATGCGCCCGGCAGGCTCGCGCCTCTCCTTGGAGCCGGTCATCCGCCATGACGCACTCAGCATCGGTGTGACCCTTGATTATGAACTGCACACCGCACCGCCACATTCGCACCGCGAGGTCTTTCTTGATCCCGGTTCCCGGCAGAAGTTCGAGATGCCTCTGGTGGACTTCCATACTGCCCATGTGCAGACGTGCCTCACCCTGGCTCACGGTGGCACGCGGCTGCTCACATTCTGGCAACCCGCAAGCCACGACGGCGCGGACGTCCTCTGGGCGACTTTCCTGCATGGCGAGGTGCTGCGCCAGACAGCACCAGAAAAAACCACGCCCGCCACGGAGATCAAAAGCACAGCACCGCCTGACGAGAATGAATGGATCAGCCAGGTTTTCAGTGTCCCCTCGGATATTGCTTCGGGCAGCAAAACGGCGCCCCAGCTGTTGGAGGAGGCCGGCATCCCCCTGCCCCGGGGTGCTAAAGCCTATTTTAACTCCGCCGCGAACAAGCTCATTGTGCGCACCCAGCGCAAGCACATGGACTTGGTGGAGGCTTTCGTGGACCCAAACCCTCCCCCATACCCCCAGACGGTGGTTTTCACCACTCACGTTATCCAGGCACCGGGCCCCGTCATTCGTCGGGCAATGGGTCAAATCGCCGGGCACTGCGACCACCGGCCGGAGATGAATCAACTCCTCGCCTCGGCTGAGATCAAACATCTGGCAACCTCGCGCATCGAAACAAAACGAGGCGTAAACGCCACCTCCGAAGAAGTCATCGAGCACATCGCTTTGGCGGCACTCGAATCTGACGAAAAAGGGGGGCTCACGATCAAACGGGACATGCGCAAGGTGGGTTTTCTGATGTCCTTGGAACCGATGGTACTGACGGATGGCTCCACCATCGCCGCGACGCTGGCTCCCGAATTTCACACGGCGGACCCGCAGGAAAACTTGGAACAGATAACGGACACTCAGGGACGCAAGCTGGAGTTCCCGCTCACCCACTACCATGCGGCCAAAATCTCCACGTCCATCATGATGCCCAGCGGCACCGCTCGTCTGATCGGTGTATGGAAGCCTACTGGCAAACCCGAATTCGAAGCCAGTGACATTTTGCAGGCTGCCTTCATCACGGCGGACTACCTGCGCTAGCTGATATGAGAATAACACCGGCTTCGGATCTGCAAGCGCCAGCCGGGCAGATGTTTCATCGCCCCGCCTCACGCCAGCAGCGCCTTCACCGGTTCGTGGTGCTCCACTCCCGTGAGGCGCTGATCGAGGCCTTGGAATTTGAAGCTGAACTTGCGGTGATCGATGCCCATGAGGTGCAGGATCGTGGCGTTGAGGTCGTTGATGTGGACGGGGTCTTTGGCGACGTTGTAGCTGAAGTCGTCCGTCTCGCCGTATTCGATGCCGCCTTTGATGCCGCCGCCGGCCATCCACATGGTGAAGCAGCGCGGGTGGTGGTCGCGGCCGTAGTTTTCCTTGGTCAGCGTTCCCTGGGAATACACGGTGCGGCCGAATTCACCGCCCCAGACGACGAGGGTGTCCTGCAGCAGGCCGCGTTGTTTCAGGTCCATGATGAGGGCGGCGCAGGCGCGCTCGCTGTCCTCCACCTGGCCGCGCAAGAGCTTGGGCAGGTTGTTGTGCTGGTCCCAGCCGCGATGCAGGATCTGCACCACACGCGTGCCGCGCTCGATCAGGCGGCGGGCCATGATGGCGCTGTGGGTGAAGCTGCCGCTGCGGCTCACGTCCGGGCCATACATCTCCAGCGTGGCCTTGCTTTCTTTGCTCAGGTCCGTGAGCTCCGGCACGCTGGTCTGCATGCGGAAAGCCATTTCGTATTGCGCGATGCGGGTCTGGATTTCGGGATCGCCAATGCGGCTGTGATTGATGGTGTTGAGCTTGTTGAGCGCATCCAGCATCGTTCGGCGGTCGCTGGAGTCCACCCCCGGAGGATTCTTCACATACAGAACGGGATCGCCCTGGCCGCGCAGCGCCACTCCGGAATACTTGGTGGGCAGAAAGCCGCTGCTCCACATGCGGGTGAAAAGCGCCTGTGCCTGGCTGGCGGCGGGAAAGGTGGGCGTGAAGACCACGAAGGACGGCAGGTCATTGCTCTCGCTGCCCAGACCGTAGCTGAGCCATGAGCCGATGCTCGGCTTGCCCGGCACCTCGCTGCCCGTCATGACAAAGGTGCAGGCCGGGTCGTGATTGATCGCCGTGGTGCTCACGCTTTTGATCACCGCGATCTCATCCACGATCTTCGCCGTGTGCGGCAGCAGCTCGCTCACGTAGCGACCGCACTGCCCATGCGGGGTGAATTTGAACATGCTCGGCGCCACCGGAAACCTCGCCTGCCCGCTCGTCATGGTGGTGATGCGCTGGCCATTGCGAATGCTGTCCGGCAGGTCCTTGTCGTAATGCTGATGCAGCTGCGGCTTGTGGTCCCACAGATCGAGCTGCGAAGGCGCACCGTTCATGTGCAGGTAGATCAGCCGCTTGGCCTTCGGCGCAAAATGCGGCAGCCCCGTCAGCGACGGCTGCACCAGCGAGGAGGAAGAGGAAGCACCGTTGGCAAACCGCTCCCCCAGCATGCTCGCCAGCGCCACGCCGCCCATGCGCAACCCCGTCTGCCCAAAGAACTGGCGGCGGGTCTGCTGGCGGTGATATTCAAGAAAGGGGTCCATGATGGGAAAGTAACGCTTCGAGGAGGCGCGGGCTTGCGGGGCAGTAGAAATTGCACCGCTGAGATTTGAGAAACGCAGAGGTTTTCCAGAGTTCATTCAAAAAAATCTCTGCGGCGTTCCAGCCTCTGCGGTGTAAAATTCCGGCTCATTTCCGCCCAAAGTCAGCGCACACCAAACTACCAGACTTTACACCGCAGAGATTTGAAAAACGCAGAGGTTCCCGGAACAGACTCAAAAAAATCTCTGCGGCGTTCCAGCCTCTGCGGTGTAAAATTCCGGCTCATTTCCGCCCAAAGTCAGCCCACACCAAACTACCAGACTCTACACCGCAGAGATAGGAACGCCGCAGAGGTTTTCCAGAGTTCATTCAAAACAATTCTCTGCGTTTTTCCAGCCTCTGCGGTGTTGCTTCTCGAAACCTCAGCGCGATTTCGGCGGCGGTGCAGCCGCACCATAGGGAAATGGGGCGGGATTGCGCAACTTCTCCGTCAAGCTCTTCATCTCTGCTTTGGTCAGAATCGTGGGATCCCTCACCTTCCCGGCACAGGACAGGATGTTCTTTGCAAAGTACAGCCTCATCCACAAAGCCTGACCGCCAGCCAAAGGCATGAGCGTTTGGGAACTGCCTAGCTGGTGATGCTGGATTTGAAACCATTCGCCAGCCCTCAGCAGCAGCTCATCCGTCGGAGCCCTATAATGGACAGAGTCCGCATGAAATGAATAGGAACCCGCAGGGGTGATGACGGAGACCCAGGCATTTGTGGCTCTGGCCAGCAGCACGGGGCCATCCTTCCCCTCACTGGTGTAGCGTATCTCATCGGCCTCCATCATCACAAACGGGGACCCACGCAGAACCAGCCGCCGGTATGGTGTGGAGGGCTTCTGACGCCACTCATCGGGCAAGATCCAGGTCACGGGGTCCACCCAGGCAAGAGTCGAGGCGAGGCCGTCCACCGCAGCGGAAGCGCCCTTGCCCACCATCGTGCCTGGTCGCGGTGCATTGCGGCCGCCGTTTGCGGAAGAAAGCTCTGCATCCGCGATCCACATGGCAGCAGGGATGGGCTGGTTCTCCCGCACCTTGAGTTTAGGAGGGCTCTTGGCGGCCCACTCTTTGAGCGGCTTTTCAGACAGCCGGAAGTAGCGCTCATCCCGATGCGTGACCGCATTGTGCGTGCCATCCACCGCCATCGCCGACCAGATGCCGACGCAAGGCGTGAGCCATGGAGTGGCGAGCAGGCAGGCTGCTGACACAAACAGAAAACGGCGGAGGTTTTCTCGCTGCATGAAAGCGCAGCATGCCGTTTTTGATTCGCACACGCAAGCCTGCATTCGTCGCCGCCGCGCAGGCCGTTGCATGGTGCGCCACGCATCACTCAAACGTCATCGGTCCCTCATCGCCCATCGATTGCACGGTGCGCTTCACGAAGTTCAGCCGCATCACCGGGCCGTTCTTTTCTGTCGTGCCAAAGAAGAACTGCGTGCCGCTTTTCAATGTGCAGGCGGTTTCCAAGATCACCTCCTGCGAGGGGCCGCGGTAATGGATGAAGCCCGCGCTGGCTGAGTAACTGCCCGCAGCCGTGATGATGGTGATGACGGCATCCCGCGCCTTGACGAGCCGCACGGGCCCATTCTTGCCCTCACGCACAAAGCGGATCTCGCGTGCCTGCAGGACGACGTAAGGAGACTCGCACAGCACCAGCTGCCGCCGGGATTTTCCGACTCCACGATCCGTGGCATCACCCGCGATCCAGGTCAGCGGATCGATCATCGCCAAAGTATCAGACACACCTTCCGTGACTGCCACCACGCCGCGCCCGAGCACGGCGCCGGAGCGCGGCGCACTCTGTCCGCCGCGCGCAGCGGACACCTCTTCATCGCTGATGAGCAGGCTTTTCGGAATGCTCCGCACGCGCTCCACCTTGAATTTCGGGCCCGGTTTCGCAGCCCACTCCTTGAGCTGCTGCGTGGGCACGCCTGGTGCAGCGCGCTGCGTCGCTCCAGAAGTCACGCCATCCAGAGCCGCAGACGCCATGACACCGGCGCACGGAGTCAGCCACGGAATGGAGAGCAGACACACGGCGGAGACGAACAGAAAGCGGTGCAGGTTTTCGCGTTTCATGGAATGAGGCTGCCGTTTTTGGTTTGCTTATGCAAGCCTGCATTGGCCTGATCACCCGCACGCGGCGCTCTGGGAGGCGCTCATTTTACACCGCAGAGATTGGAAAAACGCAGAGGTTTTCAGAAACGATTCAACTCAAGTCTCTGCGTTTTTCCAGCCTCTGCGGTGCAAGTTTCCTGCTTCACCGGTAGAGCTTCTTCTCCACCACCGGCCCGTTCACCAGCACCTTGCGTTTGGCGAAGTCGAGAATCATGAGGGCATCCGGCTTCGCGCCTTTGATGTGCTGCTCGCCGGACTGCACGGTGGGATCTCCTTCGAGGACGATTTCCGTGGAATTGCTGCGGAAGTGAATGCGCTGCGCGATGCCGAAAAACGTGCCGTCCTTGGTGATGACGGTGACCTTGCTGCGGTTGCTGGCGCGGGCGAGCCTGGGCCAGGGCTGCTTGTCCTGCTTCACATAGACGAGGTCCTCCCCCTGCAGCAGCACGAAGGGAAATTCATTGAGCGCGAGCTGGCGGCGCGTGTCATCGATGGAGCCGAGCGTGCCGTCCGTGCTCGATCCCGCCGCGATGGCCAGCAGATAAGTGACCATGCCCATGAGATCGCCCGCCTTCCCGGTGATGCCGGAACCGGGGCGCCTGGCCTTCGGCGAGCCTTTGGGCAGCTCTGCATCTGTAATGAAGAGGCTGCGGGAGACGAGCCTGTTCCCCTGCACTTCCAGCATGGGGCCGGGCAGCGCAGCCCACTGCTTCAAATCTGGAAACGGCAGGTGGTCCAGCGGGCCGGAGGTCAGCGGATCGGACACACTGCGCATGGCCCTGTGAGCCAGCGAGCCCTCATGCATTTTGCAGGAGGTGAGAGCGAGGAGAGAAAGGCATAAAACCGGCAGCAAAGACCGGGGGGATTTCCAAATCATGACCTCCCTAGGCTGTCGTTACCGCCCGCGTGCGCAAGTTTGATTTCACCGAGCGCCGTGGGATGCCGAATCTCAGGTCTTGAGGCGGATAAAAACAGGCGGCTTTACGCCTCGCTAAGCTGTCTGCCGATTTGGATGCGCGAGAGATGGCGCCGTTACATTCACAGCGGCTTTTTCCACTTCACCACACGCGTCCAACCGTGCTACCAAGGCGTATAGGACACGAGCCTATTCAAATCTTTGAAACACCTAATCCAACCCCACTCATCTCTTTCTTTCACCACGCTGCTGCAGCTGGCCGCCATCCTGGGCAGCAGGCTGGACGTGGAGCGCGCTCGTCTGGCCACGGAGCATGCCCTGCAGCAGCAGGAGCCGTCCGGAGATCCGCTGGAGCTGCTGTGCACGGCGGCGGCAGATGCGGGCATGCAGGTGTCTCCGGTGCGGCTGCCGCTGCGGGAGGTGGTGTGGCATGCGCGGGAGGACTCTCCGGTGGTGCTGTGGAGCCACACGGAGGGCCGCTGGCGGGTGATCACGAGCGCGGGGTGGTTCCGCCTGCGGATGGCGGAGGGCGAGCACCCGGACCATCGCGTCACGCTTTCCCGCCAGGCGCTGGCGCGACTGCTAGGACACGAAAGTGTGGAGGCAGTGGTGGAGGCCGGGATCGTGCATGCGAGCCGGCCTGCGCAGGACATGAGTGCCGCGGCGGATGCGGAGCATACCCACGGGCCTGCAGCGGCGGATTCCGCAGGGCATGGGAACGGACATGGCGACGGCCACGGGCATGGCCATGGCGGATTGAGTCCGGCGCGGCGGTTCATCGGCCTGCTGCTGGCAGAGCGGCAGGAGGTGCGCACGCTGCTGCTGTTTTCCGTTTTTTCCGCGCTGCTCTACCTCGCGGTGCCGCTGGCGGTGGATGCGATCGTGAGCAATCTGGCCTTCGGCGGGCAGTCGCAGCCGTATGTGCAGGCGCTGGTGGTGGTGTCCCTGGCGCTGTTTGGCTGCCTGGGGCTGCAGGCGGTGGTCACGGCGTTTCAGTATTATGTGTCTGACGTGATCCAGCGGCGCATTTTTGTGCGTGCGGCGGCGGACCTGGCGCATCGCCTGCCCCGCGTGAAGGCGCAGGTGCATGATGAGGTGCACGCGCCGGAGATGGTGAACCGCTTTCTGGATGTGGTGACGGCGCAGAAGTCCACCGCCATGCTGCTGCTGGACGGGGTGAACCTCGTCTTTGGCGGACTCATCGGCATGCTGCTGCTGTCCTTGTACCATCCAATGCTGCTGCTGTTTGCGGCGGTGCTGCTGGGACTTATCCTGCTGAGCCTTTGGCTGCTGGGACGCGGTGCGGTGGCCACCAGCATCGAGGAGTCGCGCTTGAAGTATGATCTGGTGAACTGGTTTGAGGAGGTGGCACACTTTCCGTTTCTCTTCAAAGGACCGGGCGGCAGCCGCATGGCGCACGAGCGTGCCAATGAGCTGAGCACAGGCTATGTGATGGCGCGCAGCCGGCACTTCCGGGTGCTGATGCGGCAGATCGCGGGCCTGCTGACGCTGCAGGTGGTGGCCTCGGCGGCGCTGCTGGTGGTGGGCGGGTATCTGGTGATCAGCCAGCAGATCACGCTGGGCCAGCTGGTGGCCAGCGAGATCATCATGAGTGGCATCGTGACCTCCCTCTCAAAGCTGGGGAAACAGCTGGAGGCCTGGTACGACGCCATGGCGGCCATGGACAAGCTGGGCCACATCTTTGACCTGGAGACGGAGCGCGAGGGCGGTGAAAAGCCCGCGCTGCATGGCGGCGGAGCGGAGGTGGTGGCCGGGGGCATGTCCTTTGCGCACCACGCGGGAGCGGTTCTCTTTGAGGATCGCAGCTTCAGCATCCCTCCCGGGGCGCGTGCGGCAGTGGTGGGCCCGCATGGCGCGGGGGCCAGCTCGCTGCTGGACATCCTCTTCGGCCTGCGCAAGCCGGGCGGCGGCTATGTGATGGTGGACGGTGTGGACCTGCGGACCTGGGATCTGGAGGCGCTGCGGGAGAGCACGCAGCTGCTGCGCCGGGACGAGATCATGGACGGCACGGTGGTGGAAAACCTGCGCCTGGGCCGGTGTGACATCGGCATGGACGAGATCCGCGCCGCGCTGAAGCAGACGGGCCTGCTGGAGGAGCTGCTGGCGCGTCCGGAGGGGCTGGGCCTGCGGCTCAAAATCGGCGGTGCGCCGCTCTCTGGAAACCAGCGCATGCGCCTGCTGCTGGCACGCGCCCTGGCGCAGCGCCCGCGCCTGCTGCTGATCGATGAACTGCTGGACCACATGGACGACGCCTCCTTTGCGCAGCTCTCCGAGGCCATCATGGGCAAGGGACAGCCCTGGACCGTGGTGGTGGCCACGCGGGATGCCCGCGTGCGCGCCCGCTGCAGCCACGTCATCGAGCTGGCCCCCTGCCACCTGAGCGAGAGCAGCATCCCCCTGCCCCATGCCATTTGATGCAGTCCATGCGGCACGATGCCATGCCAAACCAGACACTGAAGACGCACACGACTGACCTGACCGATCTGAGACCATGAACGCCCCTTCCCCTGCCACCCTTCCCTATTTCACCCCGCCTGCGGCGCGGCTGCCGGCGCTCAGCCTGGCCAGCCCGGCGCGGTTCATCCGCATCTTCAGCCGTGTGCTGGTGGCGGGCTTCTTTATTGCGGTGCTGGCGCTGCTGTTTCTGCCATGGCGTCAGTTTGTGTCTGGCACGGGGCGGGTCATCGCCTTCAATCCGCTGGAGCGCCGGGTGAATGTGGAGGCGCAGGTCTCCGGCCGTGTGCGCAACCTGCACGTGACCGAGGGGCAGCGCGTGAAGAAGGGGGAGCTGATCATCGAGATCCAGGACAACGACCCGAACCTGATCAACAACCTCAAGGCGCAGCGGGAGGCGATCGAGAGCCGGCGTGACTTTGCACAGGGGCGCGTGGAGTCGCTGACGGCGCAGATCACGCAGCAGGAGCTGTCCAAGACGCAGGCCATCGATGGCGCGGAGCAGCGTGTGGCCGGGGCCAAAATAGCGGCGGAGACGGCGCAGCTGAACTTCGCACGCACGCAGGATCTTTTTAACAAGCAGCTGGAGTCCCAGCGCAACATGGAGCTGGCCAAACTGCAGCGGGATGCCACCAGCGCGGACCTGAAGTCCGCCGAGGCGGCGCTGAAACGCACGGGCAATGACATGGACGCGCTGATCGCGAGCATCCATGCCTCCAAGGGCAGTGCGCTGGCCGAGGTGGCCACGGCGGAGCGCGACCTCTCGGTGATCGATGTGCAGATCAATCAAAACCTCCGCCAGGTGGTGGAGGTGCCGCGGGACGGCATCGTGCTGCAGGTGGCGGTGACGGACGGCACCTACCTGCGGCCCGGCTCGCTCATCTGCGTGATCATTCCTGAAAGCGACAGCCGCAATGTCGAGGTGTGGGTGGACGGCAATGACATGCCACTGGTGCATGCGCGCAAAGAGGAGAATGGCGTGGTCACGCCCGGCAGCCCCGTGCGCCTGGCCTTTGAGGGCTGGCCCGCCGTGCAGACCATCGGCTGGCCGCAGCTGGCCATCGGCACCTTTGCCGGAGAGGTGGTGTTTGTAGACGCCAGCGACGATGGCCACGGGCGCTTCCGCGTGCTCATCGGCCCTGCGGAGGATGTGGTGGACCGCGGAGACGGCAAAGGCCCCGTAAAAGTAGGCTGGCCGGACCACGAGCGCTGGCTGCGCCAGGGCACGCGCGCAAATGCGTGGATTCTCCTCAACGAGGTGCCGCTGTGGTTTGAGCTCTGGCGGCAGATCAACGGCTTCCCTCCGGTGTACTCGGACGCGGACGGCAAGCTGGACCCTACCAAGAAATAACATCCTGACATGACACTGAAGACGATGATGAAGACCCGGAAAAACACTCCGCCCATGCCCATGGCAAAACCCTCACCCCTGCGCCACTGCCGCGCCGCCATGGTGGCGCTGGCGCTGCCCTTCACCGGACTGGAGGCCGCGCCGGAGGAAAAGGTGCGCCCGCTGCTGCTGCCGGAGGTGCTCAAAAGCGTGCAGACGCAGTACCCGCCCTATCTCGCGGCGCTGATCGAGCAGGACATCGCCAACGGACGTGTGCGCCAGGCACAGGGTTCCTTTGACCTCAATCTAAACGCAGGCAGCTCCTTTGCGCCGGCGGGTTACTATGACGGGCAGACAGGCTACGCCGTGCTGGAGCAACCGCTGACCAACTGGGGCGGCAGCGTGTACGGCGGCTACCGCCTTAGCAGCGGCTTTCTGCCAAACTACAACAAGGAACGCACCAGCGTGGACGGGGAGGGTCTGCTGGGCTTCCGTATCCCGCTGCTGCGGGACGGCACCATCGACCGTCGTCGGGCCGCGCTGTGGCAGGCGCGGATCGACAAGGAGCTGGCGGACCCTTTTATCCAGCGGCAGTATCTGGACTTTGTACGGGCGGCTAGCATTTCCTACTATGGCTGGGTGGCGGCGGGTCAGCGGCTCGCACTTTCAGAGTCGCTGCTGCGCGTGGCACGGGATCGCGACTCCGCCATCGCCGAGCAGGTGAAGAAGGGCGCCTCCGCCCCCATCGTGCAGGTGGACAATCAGCGTCTGGTGGTGAGCCGCGAGATCGCCGTGGTGCAGGCGAGCCGCCGCTTTCAGGCCGCCACCATCGAGCTATCGCTTTTCTACCGGGACGTCGTCACGGCTGACCCCATCCTGGCCAAGCGCTCGCGCGTGCCCGCCGCTTTTCCGGTGCACGACCGCCCGAGCGAGTCCCAGCTCACGATCGACATCGCCCAGGCTCGGATTTTTCGGCCCGAGATCCGGCGCATCGAGCTGACGCTGGAGAAGACGGGGATCGACCTCAAGCTGGCGAAGAACAACCTGCTGCCCAGCGTGGAGGTGGGCGTGCAGGCCGCACAGGGGCTCAATGGCCGGACCCCGCGCGACATCGAGCGCACGGAGGTGGAGGCCAAGATCGAGTTCAAGCTGCCGCTGCAGCGCCGCGAGGCCAAGGGCCGCGTGGACGTGGCGCAGGCGCAGATCGACCGCCTGGAGCAGGAGATGCGCTTTGCCCGGGAGAGGATCACTGCAGATGTGCGTGACTCCCACAGCGCCCTGCATGCCGCGCACGAGGTGCTGCAGATGACCCGGCGAAACGTGGACCTTGCGCAGCAGCTCGCAAACGCCGAGGCCGAGCGTCTCAAACAGGGCGCCACCGACCTGCTCGCGCTGCAGATCCGCGAACAGGCCAGCTTTGACGCCAAGGTCCTCGAAGTGGAGGCTCAGGCCGAATACTTCCGCGCTCTGGCCAACTACCGCGCCGCCATCGTGGCGAAGAATTAGCACGTCATGGCACCGCTATTCCGCATTGCCAATATCGTCACGCATGGACTTCGTGCGCCGCCACATCATGAAAAGCCCCAGCACCGCCATCGCCGCTGAAATGAACTGGTAGCCACTGAGACCGAGCCAGATCCTGGGCGTGTCGCGCATAAATTCATGCACAAAACGGAACACGCCATAGGCGGCGAGGTAGAGGAAAAACAGCCGGTCGCGCAGCAGCCCGCGCCGCTGCAGCAGCAGAATGACCACGAGGACGAGCACCTGAAATGCGCCCTCCACAAACGGCGCAGGCCAGCGCGCCACGCCCTGCACATCCCGCGCGGCAAAGACACCCGCCACCGGCCGGCCGAGGCAGCAGCCGTTCACATAGCAGCCCACGCGCCCCAGCAGAATGCCCACGGGCACGATGACCGCAAAGGCGTCTCCGGTGGAGCTGCGGTGGCCCACGAGGTGCTTCACCCACTCCACACCGGCGTACGCGCCCAGCAGACCGCCCAGCACGGACTTGCCCGTGGCCCAGCGCAGCCAGCGGTCCGGCTGCTGCCACTCCAGCCAGCCTTCCGCCAGCAGGTAGGCCACCTTCGCCCCCGCGAAGCCGCCTATGAGCGCCCCGAGGTAGATGAGCAGCATGTCGCTGCGCCCCTGCGCACGCCGATACCAGAAGATAGCACCGACTAAGATGCCGAGCATCATGCACAGGGCGTAAACCGGACTGCCGGGTAGAAACTGATGCTGGGGAGAGGGCTCCGAGTTCACAGCGGGGTGCGAGTGTCCGCAAAGCCGGAGTAGTAACGGCAGAAGGAATCGAGCTGGCCGTCCGGCCGAATGACATGCGTGCAGCAGCGGTCGATGCGGTCCTCGTCCCAGGTCCACGCATCCATGAAGGGCTTCACCATCAGGCGAAAGGCCATGCTGCGCGTCTGCTCCATGGTTTTCAGCAGTTCGCCCAGCGGTTCGTTTTCACAGCCGCACTGCGCCAGGTCCGCGAGCGTGTAGTGGATCTTGTCCTGAAGAAACCCCTGGAGCTTGCTGAAGTCCAGGAAGTCGCTGACATGAAATACCTGATCCTCGCGCCGGATGAGGTAGCCAATGGTGGCGCAGTTCGGATCTCCACACGGCAGCGGAGTGAAGTCTTCATAGCGAAGCTGCCCCTCCGACTGCTCCACGGCGGCCATCAGAATGTCCGCCGTATTAAGCCGCTGCTTCACTGATGGCGTCTGATTGCGCCCGCTGAGAAACTCCGGCTGAAAGGTGATGCCGTGGATGTTGGCATCATCCAGGCCAAAGCGGATCGTCTGCCAGAGATGCGGCAGGTTTTCATGCGTCACCGTCATCGCCAGCGTCACAGGGATGTTCGCTGCTGCCAGATTGGCCAGCGCCTTTTGCTTCACCTCGCGCAGATCCGCACCGCGCAGCGCGTGGTGCCCTGCCTCCTGCAATCCATCGAACTGAAGATACACCTGAAGGCCGCCCTTGCGGAAGATCTCGCCCAGTTCCTGACACAGCGCCGGCTCTTTGGCAAAGCGCACGCCGTTGGAGTTGATCAGCAGGAAGTCGATTTTCTCATGCGCCTTCGCCCAGCGGCAAAGTTCCGTGAGCTGCGGGTGCAGCGTCGGCTCACCGCCGGAGAGCTGCAAAATCTCGATCTTCCCTTTGCGTGCGATCACGCCATCTACGCGCGCCTGGATGTCCGCCATGGGGATCGCATCCACCTTGGAGCCGATGCCCACGGGCGAATCTGCGTAGCAGGTAGGGCATGCGAGATTGCAGGAGTTCACGATCTCAATCAGCGCCAAACACGTGGAAAGCGTCTCGATGGGATTCGCACCACGCCCTGCCGCGTTGCGCCCCAGAGTGCCCGCTGTTTTCCCTTCCGCCGTGCAGCACGCACCGCCCGAGCAGCAGCGGTTTTCCTCTTTCCCCTGCGCCAGCCAGTAAAACCGCGCATCACTGGCGATGCACGCGCTGAACTCCCCATGCGCGATGCAGCGCCGATTCATATACACCTTACCATCCCGCTGCTCGACAGTCGCCGGGCATGGCCGGTGGCACTTCGGGCAGCGGGAGGTGGTGCGTTTGAGGAGGGTGGTGGTCATTAATGATGCCCGACGTTATTCATGACAATGACACAGCCGACAAAAAAGCAGACCAGCATCAGCGCCCAGCCGCCTAGAAGAAGCGCCGCAATCAGACAGCCCGAGTGGCTCCTGCCAAGCTTCACGGAAGAATAGATGTGCAGTATCAGAATGACCCCCAAGATCACCCACCCAAAGGCCAAGATGAAATTGTTTTGCCCCATGTTATTGCCGAGAGGGACAACCAATCCGGGCGCGATCATCGTCGCCAAAATCCACGCGACCCACCATCCACCCCTCGCAGGCGGTTTAGACGGAACAGGAGGAGGCACCGAGGGTGGGAGCTGAGGGGAATCAGACATGGCCGCATTCAATCACCCTCCCTGACTTCTGGCAAGATGAGTTGCAGCAGCTTCGTTCTCATGCGCCCAACCCCGCTTAGCCACGCTCATGATCCGCCGCCTTTTCCTCTCGCTGCTCGCCCTGCCCTGCCTCCTCAGCGCTGCTGATGCGCCGCCGAACATCGTCATGATCATTTCGGACGATCATTTGTACAGCGACTACGGTTTCATGGGGAACAAGGTCGTGCAGACGCCGAACCTGGACCGGCTGGCTGCGGAGAGCCGCACCTTCACGCGCGGTTACGTGCCGTGCAGCCTGTGCTGCCCCAGCCTCGCCACGATGATCACCGGCCTGTATCCGCACCAGCACAAGGTGACGAGCAATGACCCGCCCATCCCCGCCGGCATGAAGGGCAAGGATTTTCATAGCAGCCCGCAGTTTGATGCGGGTCGCGAAGTGGTGAGCAAGCACCTCGAAGAAGCTGGCACGCTGCCCACCATGTTGAAACAAAAAGGCTACCTCAGCCTGCAGACCGGCAAGTGGTGGCAGAAGAGCTACGAGCGCGGCGGCTTCACCCATGGCATGACCCACGGCGGCCGCCATGGCGATGCGGGCCTGGACATCGGCCGCAAGACCATGCAGCCCATCTATGACTTCATCAGCGAAGCCAAAAAGCAGCAGAAGCCCTTCATGGTCTGGTATGCGCCCATGATGCCGCACGATCCGCACACGCCGCCGCAGCGCCTGCTGGAAAAGTACAAGGACAAAACCCCCAGCCTGCCCGTGGCCAAATACTGGGCCATGGTGGAATGGTTTGACGAAACCTGCGGCGAGCTGATCAAGCACATCGATGACAACGGCATGAAGGAGAACACCATCTTCGTCTATCTCAGCGACAACGGCTGGATCACCAACCCCAAGACCGGCCGGTATGCCGAGAAGTCGAAGCAGAGCCAATACGACGGCGGCCTGCGCACCCCCATCATGATCCGCTGGCCCGGCCACGTGCAGCCAAAAATGACCGACGATCTCGCTCAGTCCATCGACCTCGTCCCCACGCTGCTCAAGGCCGTCGGCATCGAGCCCACCAAGACCTTCCCCGGCATCAACCTTCTGGACGATACCACCGTGACTTCCCGCAAAACCCTCTACGGCGAATGCTTCACGCACAACTTCGTGGATCTCAACGTCCCCGCCTCCAGCCTGAAGTGGCGTTGGATCGTGGATGGCTTTGATAAACTCATCGTGCCTCAAAAGGCAAACCAGCCCGACGACGTGGTGGAACTCTACGACCTGAAAGCGGACCCCACCGAAGAGAAGAACCTCGCCGCCGAAAACGCCGACAAAGTGAAGGCACTGAGCGCCAAGCTGGATGCGTGGTGGAAGCCGTGAGGCAACGGCCCGGCGCAGCGTAATTCGTACACTCCGTGTGCGGCACGCTCGTCCCGGAGCCATGCGAACCACACATGGCCCACACCCAAACGCCGCACTCGGAGAGTGCGGACCACGCCACGCTGGGATACTCAATCGCCTGACACCAAAACTCAGCTCTGGGCATCGACAGACAGGAGTGTCTGTCGTACTGTTGCACTATGCCCACCCGTCTTTATCCTCACAGCGCCCTTCGGCGTGTCGATTCAGACACCGACGTCCTGCGCGCCTTCGAAGACCACGAGTTTGACCGCGATTATCCGGCGGATGTTTACCAGCAGTCCGCCTGCCACTGGACTCCGGTGGATGTGGGTCAGCTCGCTGCGAAATGGCTCGTCCAGAAACCCGGCACCCGCGTGCTGGACATCGGCTGCGGTCCTGGAAAATTCTGTGCCATCGGTGCAGCAACCACCCAGGGCCACTTCACCGGCGTCGAGCAGCGCCTCAGGCTCGTCAAAGCCGCGCGCAACATGCTGGCGCGCCACCGCATCCCCCGTGTCGAGATCATTCACGGCAACATCACCTCGGTGTCGTTTGCCGCCTTCGACGCGTTCTACCTCTTCAATCCCTTTGAGGAAAACATCCTGCCCATGCTGCGCATCGACCACGATGTGGAGATGAAATCCCAGCTCTACGACGACTACACCCTCCACGTGCAGACCCAGCTCGAGCACAAGCCCCTCGGCACCCGCATCGTCACCTACTACGGCAGCTGCGCCGAAGTCCCGGAATGCTACACCTGCGAGCAAACCGCCCATGAAGGCATGCTCAAGCTCTGGATCAAAACGCACACCGTCAGTGAAGACGACAGCGAAAACGAGCCTGCAGACGATGCAGCGCCAAATCCCTGCCGTTTCCCCCATTTGATCTAGCAAGACTCCGGGCTCTCACAGCAAGCAAGCCCCCAAAGAAGAATCATTCCTTGGTCGAGAAACCTGCGATCAGAAGCGCCCGGGCCCTCCACCGCTCCATGGGCCAATGCCTCCCTCCCTTTTCACCCTCTTGCCGTCCGGCCTAACACGTGCTAGGAGGCATCTCATCACCCTCTAAACCCTTTCCCTGTCTATGATCGGCTGGCTGGTTGCCCTCCTTCTTTTCGCGATAGCATTTTTCAACTTCACGCTCTTGAAGGGCTGGCTGCACGTGCATCCGCTGGACATGGAATACTCGCAGGCCTGGCTGCAGAAACACCGCCATACCACAAGGCTCACCGCCTTGGTCACCTCCGGCTCCGGCCTCATGTGCGTGCTGGATGCGCTGGAGATTGTGAAGCTGTTTGCTGCAGCACCTTGAGAGTGGCGCATCCTTTCAGGAACTCGCTCGGGCCGCAGGTTGGGTGTGTTTGGCGTCGAGAGTGATTCATGTCTCATCGCGACCTCCGACAAACCGCCCGACTGCGAGGACGTTCGTGCGTCACATTGGCTGCGGCACGCTCGCAGACGGGCGTGCTGGCGCCACGCCCATCCTACGATCCTGCATGCCCCCCTGTTTTCCACAGATAGTGGTTTAAAGCCACAAACAGCCTCAATCCAAAAACCGAAACTCCGGCGTGGACCAAAGGGTCTGAATGAACCGCGCCCACAGGTCCCGCACATCTTCCGCAGTCGCGTTGCCGGAAAGGCTGGACTCAAGGAACTCGCGCACCTGCTTTTTCTCATTCGCCGTGGGCTTGCGCTGGAGTGAGTCCTGGAATGCGTTGTCAATGCGCGGGTCCGTCTCCGTTGCGGACTTCAGCACGCGATCCGCCGCAAAGCGTGCCTGCTCGATCACCTTGGGCGAATTCATGAGGAACAGCGCCTGCGTGGCCACGGTGCTGGTGGTGCGCTGGGCGATGGGCTGGTTGATGTCCGCGAAATCGAAGACTTCAAAAAGAGGGTGGCGCACGTTGCGGAAGGCGGCGGTATACAGGCTGCGGCGGGTGTCGAGAAACTGGTAGCCGTACTCGATGTTCTGAATCTTCTGGTCATTGGCATCCACCGTTTTGACGTCGCTGACTCCCGGCCCGCCGAACGTGCGGTCCAGGGTGCCCGCAGCGCTGAGCATGGCATCGCGCAGGCATTCGGCATCGAGGCGCTTGCGGTTCATGTGGCTGAGCAGGCGGTTGTCTGGGTCCTGGGCGAGCGGAGCCGCGCTGGAGCTCATGCGGTAGGCGCGGCTCATGACCATCTGCTTGACGAGATGCTTCAAACTCCAGCCGTCTTCGATGAACTTCAGCGCCAGATGATCGAGCAGCTCCGGATGGCTGGGCGCTTCTCCCGTGGAGCCGAAGTTGTCCGTGGTACGCACGATGCCCGCGCCAAACACCCAGTGCCACACACGGTTGACCATGATGCGGGCGGTGAGCGGATTCTCCGGAGAGGTGATCCACTGCGCCAGCTGCAGTCGGCCGCTGGCGTCTGCCGGCATGGTGGGTGCATTCCCCTTCAGCGCGGCCTGGATGAAACCACGCGGCACGCTGGGGCCGAGATTGCGCGTGCTGCCGCGGATGTGGATCTTCGCATCCTCCGGCGCGGTGTCATCCGCCACGGACATGGCCTCAGGCCGGTCAGGCTGGTCCTTTTGCAGCGCTTTGAGCTCCTTCTCGAGTTCAGCGAGCTCGCGCTTGAGCTTGATCGCCGTGGGAGATTCCTTTTTGGCTGCGGGCTCGGCAGGCACGGCCTCATCCGCCGGGAGAAACTGCACCGCATCCACCGTAACATACCCCTGAGAGCTGGCATTGGAGATGAGCACAAAGCCCTGACCGTTCGCTTCAAAGCGGTAGGTGCCCAACGACGCAAACTGCAGCCCTCTGAGACGGTCCGTGACCATTTTGATGGTCTTCAGGTCTTCGCCATCCGCATGCAGAATGGTCACGGTGGCGCTCTCGGCGCGGTTCGGTCCGGCATTGAAGGCCACGCGGACTTCGTAGCGTCCGGTCTTCGGAATCTTCGGCGTGAAGGTCACGGTCTTCTCGCCTTTGCCCTCATTGTTGTCACTGAGGTAGCCCGCACCGATGTAGGGCGCATAGCTGGTGGACGGCTTCCACATGCCCACCTTCTGCGCCGCGCTGTCATCCACCACGATGCCCGGCAGATCGCTCAGGGCGATGTTCTTGCGCGCCCTGAGATCCGCGCTGCCGGCATCCCGCAGGCTGTCCTTGAGCTGGGCGATCTGATCTTTGAGCTCGTTCACCTGCTTCTCGTGCTTTTGCAGTTCGGTCTCCGCCGCGCCATCCAGCGGCAGCGGGGTGTCGATCCAATGGGCCACGTTGTCGGTGTAGTTTCTCAGCGTCTTGGTGCTGCGCATGATGCCCGCCAGAGCGTAGTAATCACGCGCGGAGATGGGGTCAAACTTGTGGTCGTGGCAGCGTGCGCAGCCGATGGTCAGGCCCAGGAAGGCGCGGCCCATGGTGTCGAGCTGCTCGTCCACGATGTCCATGCGCAGCATGCCTTTGTCCTGCTCCTCGTAGTTGGTGGGCCCCAGAGCGAGAAAGCCGGTGGCGGTGACCTGTCGGCGGCGCGCGGCGGAATCCGTGGCGGGCATGATGTCTCCCGCCAGATGCTCGGTGATCATGCGGTCCAGCGGCACATTGTCGCGAATGGATTCGATGACGTAATCACGAAACCTCCACGCATCCTTGAACGGCAGCGAACGCCCGCCACCGGACGACTCCGCAAAGCGCGTGATGTCCAGCCAGTGGGAGGCAAAGCGCTCGGCAAAAGCGCTGGAGGCGAGGAGTTCGTCCACCTTTTTCTCGTAGCTCTGGCCGCTCAGAGAATCCTGTGCCGTGCTCGCTGGCGGCAGTCCGGTAAGATCAAAAGCAAGACGTCGCAGCAGCGTGGCCGGGCTGGCATCCGGCGCGGGAGCGAGCTTGTTCTCCTCCAGCTTGGCAAGAATGTAACGGTCGATGTCATTCGCAGGCCACGCGGTGTTTTTTACGGCGGGCACGGGAGAGGCTTTGGGCGGCTGAAACGACCAGAAGCTGGCATCAGCACGGGCAGACTTGCTTTTGCTACCGGTGCCGGCCACTTCCTCGCGCGGATCGGGCGCCCCTTCATCGATCCACTGCTTGATGTCCGCGATCTCGCTGTCCTTGAGCTTGCGCTTCGGCGGCATTTTCAGATCGCGGTCCGTATAACAAACGGCCTGCCAGAGCTTGCTCTCCGCACTCTTCCCCGGCACCACCGCAGGGCCGCTGTCTCCGCCTGCCTGCCACCCGGCGCGAGAGTCCAGGCGCAGCCCGCCCTTCTGCTTGTCCGGGCCGTGGCAGTCGATGCAATTGGCGATGAGAAGCGGGCGAATGCGCTGCTCAAAATGCGCCATGTCCACAGCTCCGGCGGCGGTGGTCAGGGAGGCGATGGCAAAGGCAAAGGCAGGGGCGCGACGGGTCATCAGGGGTTCGGAGCAAACGAGACGCGTTTGCAGCGTCTTTCAGTCGGTCAACCGCCAGCTCACTTCACATTCATGAGACCTTCCCGTTGATAAACGGGATTTCGCTTGAAGGGCAGCACCCCGGTGAAGGCCTCCGAGACAGAACTGAAGCTTGCTAGGTCGCGTTGTGTGGCACCATGCCAGAATTCCACGGATTTTTTTGGCGGCAGCGTGATTTCATATTCGATTTTCAACAGTTTGGCCGAGGGCCAGGAAACCTTGGGTTCGGCGGCGGCACCCTCTTGATAGTATGCCAGCGCCGTCGCCGGCCGTGTCGGCCCGGAGAACTCCACAATCAGTGAACCGCCGAGCGCCGCGCCCGCCACAGGCGCCGCTGCCGGCTGCACCGCACGTCCGCCGGCATCATACAGCGCCTTCACCGGTTCGGCGAAAGTGCTGACATAAGCCAGATGCGCGACCACCGGCTGGTCCGTTTGATTGATGACATGGTCGATGATATGGGGCAGAGACTGATCCCCCAAGCGCATGATGACCCGCATCACAGTGACTCGTTTGTCCAGCGACGAACCATTAACCATGGTCAAAAATGTCATCTTTTCTAGAGACGCCCAAGACAGACCGCTAAAAATAAACATGCCGGGGCTGCTGAATGGCAGCGGTGCTCCATCAATCCACAACTGATGCGCCGAAGACGTGGTGGTGTCATTGGAGAAACTGCCGCCAACATCGATCTCCCACTGCGCGCCAAACTCGTCGGGGATACGGCGTGAGTTGGGATGGCGTTGAGTGGAGTCGTGCTCACTTGTCAGGCCAAAATTAACACCACGTCGCCGCACGGACTCCACCGTCAGGATGCCATGATCAGTAACCTGCGGCACCGTGATCTGCGCGGGCGACTCGCCATCCTTCAAGGTAACCACACGCAAGGCATGCATCACATGGCGCGTCTCTCCAGGCGCAAGCGCGACGGGATGCCGCACGGTGAGCGTGCTGGTCTCCGGCTTCCACATCAGCCGCGCCGTCGCACTGCCGGAGGCGCTGCGAAACATGAACACCGGCACGGTTGCCGCCGCGCCCTTCTCCGGCAATGCGGCGATCCAAACGGTGTCCGCCGCGACCTTCAGCGCGCCATCCGGCTCGATCCCCACCGGCTTGAAACTGGAATCGACGAATGACTTGGTCAGCGCGGGAAACCGCACGTCAAACTCGACCACGACATTCTTCTCCTCATTGCCAAGCAGCGTGAGGGAGTCGGTGAAAGTCAGGAACGCACCGCCTGAGCCTCCTGGATTGCCCACCTGGCGGGAGACCCACACCTCTCCCGCCCGCCCTTCGCTGATTTGGATAAGGCCGGCGGCAACATCGACGTACTGGCGGCTTGTCAGCGGCCTGAACTTCGGGTCTCCGGGCCGGGGGCGTGTTTCGGCGTCGAAATTTAACTGTGCGCTCTGAAAACGGCTCAAATCAAACGGATGCGCGAGGTGGTGCGCCTTCGATTCGAAGAGGGCGGAATCGACACGCAGCAGACCGGCCTCCGGCAGACTTGCGCCCTTCGTCACCGTGCCGTTTTCACGAAAATCCCACAACCCGCTGCCGAATCGTTGCTCACGCCGTACCGTGGCAGAAGGCGCTGGTGAATTCGGCGTGGGAGTGGCAGCCGGTCTGGGGGGCGCAGTCGCCGGCGTGGCGGCAGGAGCAGGAGCAGGCAGCGGCGTGAGCTTTGCCACATCCCACAGCGAGATGGCGGTGTTCTGGTGCCCGCACGCCACCATGGTGCCCTCGGCCTGCAGCGCCAGGCAGGTAATGTCGTTGGTCATCATTGGCGTCTGACCGATCAGTTTGCCCGTTTCGATCTCCCACACAAACAAGTGCTGCCGCTGCCGCACATCGTCCATCAGCATCCAGGCGCAGCGTTTTTCATCCGCGCTCACCGCGGCCCTGCCATTGAGATCGGTAGAATAACCGCGGGCGGGTTTTTCGAAGTCGGGCAGTTTTGTCTTGCCGTCCAAGCTGCTGGCCCAGATGCGCGCATTGGCTTCACAGATCACGAACTGCCGCCTGGGCAGCACTGCGATGGGCTCGTAGCGGGTGGCGGGCACTTCGGCAACCGTGCCCTGCTGCAAATCAAGCCGCTGCCATCCACTGGATATCTCGCTGTAAAACGTAAAACTGTCATCCTGTCCGAAAAACCAATGCTCCGCGCTTACCGAATTCATCTTGCCCTTCACCGCGTGTGAGGTGCCGGCGCCCAGCCCCCGATAAATGACCGTCTGCATGTTGCTGTTCGACGCGAGGAACCATTTCTCCGTAGGATCGACAAACACCCCGGAATAGGACGACGGCCCCCGTCCAGTGGTACGCACGCCGCCGAAAGCCAGCTCCGGTTTCACCATCAAGGGCACCTCGGGTGGTGGCCCGCTGAGTTTGGGCAGCTTCCACCGCACATAATCGTCATTCTCCTCCGAGATGGCCTCCGTCTCGTTTGCCACCAAGGACAGAGTGTCAAAGGTGCTGTCGATCGATACATGGTTGTCCTGGCTCTTCAACCACGCACGCGGCTTGCGGGTCGCAATGTCCCAGACCCAGATCCCTTCGGCATCGTTGCAAAACAGCGTCCCGCCGTCCTTGGCAAAGCGGAGCAGATGGGGCCAGCGCACCGACTGGCGATACCGCGCCGGATTGGTGGCATCCGTTTCACGCAGGCTGATGATCTCAAGCCCATGCTCATACTCCAGCAGCAGATGTCCGCCATCAGGCGAAAGGGTACCCCCCTGGCAGACATCCAGCTTGATGCTTCGCGTCTTCTTCGTGGCAAGATCCGTCACACGCACGAAGTCATCGGAGACAAGGACGATGCCACGACCATCCGGAGTGAACAAGGCGTCATGCAGATAGTCTCCACCTCCCGCGCCATCAGTGACCGGGGTGTAGTCGTGGTCTTCATAAACAGCACTCCATTTGCCGTTGTTCAGGCCAAGGCAATCAACGTAGCCGTTTCCATGCAGTAGGATGTGCCTGCCATCCGGTGCCACAGAGACTTCGCCGCGGAACTCCTCCAGCGGCGGGCAGTTCACCTTCACCGGCTGCAAAGTGCTCAGCGGCAGGCGCAGCAGGACGGTTTTATCCTCTTCTTTGTGCTGCATCCAGACCTCGTCCGCACGCAGCATCAGCCGCGATGACCGGAATTCGCTCCCTAACTCCCGCCCCTCGAAGTCATGCTGGCGCACCAGCATGCCACTGGCGGCATCGAGCAGGCGCAGGCTCTTCTGATTGCTCCAGATGCTCAGCACGACCACCATCTTGTCATCCAAAGTGAACGCTGCTCCCGTCACGAATTCGTTCTGGCGTATCGGCAGTTTCCACAGCCGTTTGCCGTCCTGCATCCGGAAACAACCAAACGCCCCCGGCTTCCAGGCCATCCGGTTGGTGGCAGGGTCAAGCGCCTCGTCGTCTTTGCGCGGCGACTGTGCGCAGAGCAGGTCTCCGCGCTGCGAAACGCACCATGACTCTCCGACATTGAACATGGCCGTGCGTGCGGCACGAAATGTTTTCGGATCTGGTTTCCAGATGCTCAACCGGTGGAGGCCGGCGGCGTGTGGCTCGAGCGCGAATATTTGTCCGCTGCGATGCCAGACTGGCGTGCCGCGCAGGAAGCTTCCCGGACCAGGGGTGCCCAAAAATCCAAGCAACGCCGGATTGTTCCCGTTGGCCTGTTCCAAAACGGGCTCAGCGCCATGCACGGGCATGAGAATCCAGGCTGTGAGCAGGAGTGCGGACCAAAGAGGCGTCTTCATGAGGGGAGGTGATTGGCGGCAGGTTACTTCACGGCAGGCAGCGGGAATCCGATGTCCGTCTCTGCACCGGACTTTTGCTGCAGTCGCAGCAGCACGAGAGGTTTCTTGGGGCGCAGCCTTTCAAGGTACTGCTCATCGCTGTCCTCAAGGAAACGAGTGACGCCGTAGCCGTTAACCCGCAAAATAAAATCCCCCGCCGCCACTTTGAGTGTGCCGTCCGCCGTTTTGAAGTCGGTGAGCGCCCGCAGGGCTTGAAAGGTCTTCGGCAGCAGAAGCTGATTGCGCAGCTTTTCGTCCACCAGCGCCACCCGCAGTCCCGGGATCAGCTCCCATTCCAGCGTCTTGGGCGGCGACTTGGTTCCGGGGGTCTCAATCAGGGCTACCGTGACATCCTGCACCTTGTTGTTTCGCGTAAACGCGAGCTTCACGCGCTCTCCAGGTTGAAACGTCGTCATGCGCATGAGAAAGCGCGCACGGCTCGTCACCGCCTGCCCGTTCACCGCGGTGATCACATCCCCAGGCAGCAGACCGGCCTGCGCCGCCGGCTGCCCTTCCTCGACTTGCATCACCACGGCTCCTTTCACAGCGGATCCCAGTTTCAACTCCGCGATCACGTCGTCCGTTACATCGACCAGTCGAGCCCCGAGGAAGCCGCGCCGCACCTGCCCGTTTTTCAGAAGATCATCCGCCACCTTCAGCGCCAGATTCGCCGGAACGGCAAGTCCGATCCCCTCCCCGCCATAGCGCGCTGTGTTCATGCCGATGACGCGACCGAGGCCATCGATCAGCGGACCACCGGAGTTGCCCGGATTGATGGCGGCGTCGGTCTGGATGAAGTCCTGCAAACTGCTGGCAAGCCCGCGGATTTCCGCACGTCCGGTGGCGCTGACGATGCCCTGCGTCACAGTCTGCTCCAGGCCAAAGGGGCTGCCCAGAGCCAGCACGACATCGCCCGGCTCCGTGCCGTCACTGTTTGTCATGGTGGCCGGCTGCCATGTGCCGCTCTTTGCCCGCAG
The DNA here is from genome assembly GCF_044222565.1 of Prosthecobacter sp. Lineage (GTDB taxonomy): Bacteria > Verrucomicrobiota > Verrucomicrobiia > Verrucomicrobiales > Verrucomicrobiaceae > Prosthecobacter. The sequence goes on along the minus strand of NZ_JBGANA010000007.1, from coordinate 111,377 downwards.
CAGCGCCACATCTGTCGCCCCGTCCATGCCCACAATTTCAGCCGGAACATCCTCCGTGCTGCCACGTGCCCGCAGCATGATCTCCTGGGCTCCGTTTACCACATGGTAGTTGGTCATGACCAGTCCATCTTTGGTCAGCACGATGCCGCTGCCGTTGCCTGCGGGTCGGCGTGCGTCATGCGGCATGAGATCATATCGGTCATCCAACCATTCGTTCCTAGGCTTCCAATGCCGGACCCAGATCGTCACCACACTTTCACGCACGGCTCCCACGGCCTTGCGATAGCTCAGCACGACCGTGCCCGGATTCGCCAGCGGCGCGTCATCCCGCCTCAGCTTTGAGGCCAAATCCTGGGCTGCAGCCATGCAGGTCAGCAAGAAACAGCAGAGCAATAATCGCATTTCGCGAACCTAACAAACAGCCCGAGAAACTGGCAATAAGAATTTCCAAAACTAACTTAGAAAAACCATCACATGGTGCTGGGCAAAACGATCCAGCACCCGCGCTTGCGACAGTCCTGCCGCCCGGGCCATCTGCGTGAGATCGGCGAGGGTTTCGGGGAAGTCGTAGGCCGCCACATGCGCGCAGGCTTCATCGAGTTGATCCGGGGCCACCTCCGTCCACTGGGTGCGCATGAAGTCGAGATAGCCGTCCAGGTATTGCTCACGTGTCTGCCCCTCCTCGCGCACCACATCCACCAGGATGAAGCTGCCACCGGGGGCCAGACGCTCGGCGCAGGCGGTGAAGAGGCGCTGCTTGCCTGCGGCATCCAGATGGTGCATCGCAAAGCCGCTGAAGATGACGTCAAAGGCGGTGTCCGCATTCTCAATGGCCTGCAGCATGTCCTTTTGGTGCAGCCCGGCATTGGCGACCCCTTTTAGATACCCACGCGCCTCATCCAGCGCGGAGGCGGAAAGGTCCACGCCGTCATAGGTCTCCGGCGGCGCGGCCTGCAGGCAGGGCGCAAGGAAGCGCGCATTGCCGCAGCCGAGATCCAGCAGGTGGTAAGGCCCCTGCGCGTGGCGCTGCCGCAGCAGGTCGGCCACCTGCGCGTAAATCTCCCGGTGAAACATGTAGTTCTTCTCCGAGATGGTGTCGTAAAGCGTCCAGGCTTTGCGAAAGAGGGCGGTGTTGTCGTCTTGGGTGAGAGTCATTTTTTGCAGGGTGCGGCGTCGGTGCGGCCAAACAGAACGGTCACGGCACTGAGGGCGACCATGGCGGCGATGCCATTGAGCGCCATGCTCATGTCGTAGTGTTTTTTCAGATAGGCCACCATTTCCGGGCTCAGGTAGCCGGCGAGGTTGCCGAGGGAATTGATCAAAGCGATGCCCGCCGCCGCTGCAGTGCCGGAGAGGATGGACGTGGGCAGCGCCCAAAAGCAGGACGCGGCAGCCATGACTCCGGTGATCGCAAACGCGAGCGCCACCATGACAGCCACCGGCGGCAGGCCCGGCAGCCCGCTCACCACAAACGCCACCGCAGCCACCAGCGCGGAGAGGCCCACATGCCAGCGGCGCTCGCGCGTACGGTCCGAGTGGCGGCACACCAGCACCATGCCCACCGCCGCGCAGCTCCATGGGATGGCGGAGTACAGACCCACCAGCCATTTGTCTTTCGTGAAGGTGTTTTCCACGATCTGCGGCAGCCAGAAGGAAGCGCCATAGATGCCCACCACGATGCCGAAGTAAATGACACTGCACAGCCAGACCTGCGGACTTTTGAAGGCATCCCACGCGCTGTGGTTTTCATGCCCTTCCCCGGCCTTCGCCTTTTCATCGGCGTCCAGCCGGGCTTGCAGCAGCGCCTTTTCCTCCGGCGTCAGCCACTTCGCCTGCGCCGGGCGGTCCGTCAGCAGAAACGGTACGGTGCAGCCAATGACCACACTCGGCAGCCCTTCGATGATAAAGAGCCACTGCCAGGCTTTGAGGCCATACCAGTTCGTGGCACGTTCCAGCAGCCAGCCGGAGAGCGGGGAGCCAAACACCCCCGCCAGAGCGATCGCCGTCATGAACAACGCCACCACTCGCGCCCGATGCTCGCGCGGAAACCAGTAGGTCAGGTACAGAATGATCCCCGGGAAGAACCCCGCCTCCGCGATGCCCAGCAAAAACCGCATCCAGTAAAACATCGCCGGGCTGTCGCAGAACGCCATCAGCGCCGAAACAATGCCCCAGCCCACCATGATCCGCGCGATCCACAGCCGCGCCCCCACCCGATGCAGCACGATGTTTCCCGGCACTTCAAACAGAAAGTAGCCGATGAAAAAGATGCCCGAGCCCGTGGCAAACACCGCGTCCGAAAACCACGGCTCCACCTTCATCCCCAGCTTGGCAAAGCCCACGTTCACCCGGTCCAGGTAGGCCAGGATGTAGCAGCCAAAGAGAAAGGGAATGAGCCGCCAAGCCACCTTGCGGTAGGTGGCGGCGGAGAAAGCTTCTGCTTCAGCGTCATGCGGCTTCATGCGGGCCGCATGAGAGCATCATTCGGCCCGCACGCCAGTGTTCCTTGAAATGCGCAACTCCCGGAGCGCGGGCCTCCGAGCCCGCAGCAGGTGGTGCATGCGCAACGTGGGTTATTCCATCGCCGGCTGTCGCAAGCACACTGGTTCTGGGTGTGGCGAAGGAAACTGGATAGTGCGGGGTTTATGCATACTGAGGAGTGCTGCGGGCTCGGAGGCCCGCGCTCCATTCCTCCTTGCGGCGAGGCTCAATACGGACGGGGCACGATGATGTGACCGCCGGCATGGGGGCGATACCAGACGTTGTTATGGTGGTAATACCGCACGCCGCCATGGTAGTGCGGACGCGCGCCCACCGGCACGACGACCGGGCGGACCACAGGACCGCCGTAAACAGGACCGCGCACAACGGGGCGTCTGTAGCCAGGACCGACCACACAGGAAGACAGGGCCAGCAGCATGGCCGCGGAGAAGAACAGGTGATTGAGTTTCATGGTTGCTGAATGAGTATTCGCACCGTTTGGCGGTTTCGCCGGAAAAAAATTCAAGGCGGATTGCTCGAAAGGCAGCGTTTTTCACTTTCGTTTACTGCCGCCCTTTTCAAAGTCGCCCTTCCCCTACCCTCGACCTCCATGACCCCAGACGTAGCCAAAGCCCAGCTCGACAACCAAGTCCGCGAAATCATCAACTGGCATTTCTCCCCGGAGACCGGCTGCCCCTTCTGGCTCGACTGGGCGAAGAAGAATTTCGATCCCCGTGGCAAGGTGAACAGCTACGAGGACATTCTGGCAAACTTCCCCCACTTCCAGGACGAATGGCTGCGCGATCAGCAGCCGGAAGTCTGGGTGCCTGCCGCCTTCAAGGGCAAGCCCTTCAACATCTTTGAAACCGGCGGCACCACCGGCATGCCCAAGCAGCGCATCGGCTGGAACGACTTCCGCGTGGATTACGAGGAGTTCAGCCACAAGCTGGACGACAAGCACTTCCCGCCCGGTGAATCCTGGATCATGGTCGGCCCCACCGGCCCCCGCCGCCTCCGCCTCGCCGTGGAGCATCTGGCCAACTACCGTGGCAGCTCCTGCTACTTCGTGGATCTTGACCCCCGCTTCGTGAAGAAGCTCATTTCCAACAAGCAGGGAGACGTGGCCCGCCAGTACATGGACCATGTGATTGATCAGGCCGTGCTGCTGCTGAAGAACCGCAAGATTTCCGCCATCTTCACCACGCCGAAGCTCCTGGAAGCCCTCGCCGAGAAGGTGGACCTCTACGCCGCCGGCATCCGAGGCTGCTTCGTGGGCGGCACCACCATGACCCCGCAGTATGTGCGTTTCATCGTGGAAGAAGTGCTGGAAAACCGCATCGGCTTCTACCCCACCTACGGCAACACCCTCATGGGCCTGGCCGCCAGCGTCCCCCTCACCCCCGAGGACAACTTTTCCATCACCTACTACGCGCCGCAGCCCCGCGCCGTGCTGCGTGTGGTCGATCCCAAAGAGACCGACAAGACCGTGGAGTATGACACCTGGGGCCGCGTGGAACTGACCACCCTGACCAAGGAGTTCTTCATGCCCCGCTTCCTGGAGCGCGACGAAGCCATGCGCCGCAAGCCCCGCGCCCCTTATGCGTGGGACGGCGTGGCGGACGTGCGCCCCTTCGGCGCCATGGAAAAGACCATCGTGGAAGGCGTGTACTAGGCCCGCCGCAGGAACCAGCGTTTTTTCTCGTCGGGGGTGTCATCTTGGCACCCCCGATTTCTTTTAGGGCCGGGCCGAGCCATGCGCCCCTCGGGGAGCGGCCTCCGGCAGCCCTCCCGCATGGTGCGCGGCCATAACTTTTCCAAGTCAGATCTGGCCTCCGAACCCCATTTTGCCCCCGCCCCAAAAACTCCCGTTTGCATTCCCCGCTTCGCACGCTTTAAGATTTCTTTCCCGATACTTTTGAAGACTCTCACGCAACCGCAGGAATGAAGATCGCACTGGATGTCATGGGGGGCGATTTCGCCCCGCAAAACCCCATCGCCGGCGTCAAACTCGCCCTCGAGTCGCTGCCTGCCATCACCACGCTGTTTCTAGTGGGCGTGCCGGAGGCCATCGAAAAGGAATTGAAAGCCCAGGGGGTGTCCAGCCCGAAGCTGGAGATCGTGCCCGCCAGCCAGGTGGTGGACATGGCGGACAGCGGCCTGGACGCCGTCCGCAAGAAGAAGGACAGCTCCATCAGCGTGGCTGTGGACCTGGTGAAGGCTGGCAAGGCGGACGCCGTGGTCAGCGCCGGGCACACCGGTGCCGCCGTGACGGCATCCCTGATTAAAATGCGCACGCTGACGCACATCGAGCGCCCGGCCATCGCTTCCATCATGCCCTCTCTGACCAAGCACTGGGTGCTGATCGACGCCGGGGCCAATCCCGACAGCGAGCCAACCCATCTGGTGCAGAACGCCATCATGGGCAGCGCCTTTGCCCGCCACGTGCTGGGCCGTCAAAACCCCAGCGTGGGCCTCATGTCCAACGGCACGGAGGAGGAAAAAGGCAACGCCCTCTGCAAAGAGACCAGCAAGCTGCTGCGCCACACCGCCGGGCTCAACTTCATCGGCAACGTGGAAGGCCACGATGTGTGGGAGACGCCGCCGGACGTCGTGGTGTGCGATGGCTTTACGGGCAATGTCATCTTGAAAAACGCCGAAGCGCTGGCCCACACCATCTTCAGCATGGTGAAGAGCGAAATTAAGAGCGGCTTCTGGACGAAGATCGGCGGCCTGCTGGCCAAGCCCGCCTTCAAACGCGTGCACCACCGCACGAATCCCGACGAGGTCGGCGGCATGCCGCTGCTGGGCCTGCGCGGCATCACCATCATCGCCCATGGCAGTGCATCTCCGCTTGCCATGAAGAACGCCATCCGTCAGGCTTGTGAATCCATCCAACATCAGGTAGGCCCGCACATCGAAGCAGCAGCCACCGCCCACTCAATCTCCCTCCATGCCCGCTCCTAGTTCCCAGCCTTTTTGCACTTCCAGCATCATTGGCACCGGCAGTTACATGCCAGAAAAAGTGCTGACCAACGACGATCTCTCCAAGATCGTGGAGACCTCGGACGAATGGATCACCTCCCGCACCGGCATCAAAGAGCGCCGCATCGCCGCACCGGAGCAGGCCACGAGCGATCTGGCGTCCGAAGCCGCGCGCCGTGCCATGGCAAGCGCAGGAGTTTCCCCGGAGGAAATCCAGCTCATCATCGTGGCCACCGTAACGGCGGACATGTTCTTCCCCTCCACCGCGTGCTTTGTGCAGAAGAAGATCGGCGCCACCAATGCGGTGTGCTTTGACATCTCGGCGGCGTGCTCCGGCTTCCTCTACGCGCTGCAGGTCGCGCGCCATTTCATCAATACCGGCAACCGCACCACCGCCCTGGTCATCGGCGCGGAGAAGCTCAGCAGCCTGATCAATTGGAAGGACCGCAACACCTGCGTGCTGTTTGGTGATGGCGCGGGTGCGGTGGTGATCCGCCGCGCGGACGAGTCCGTGGATGCTCCCGGGCGCGTGCTTTCCACCGTCATGGGCACGGACGGCACCCTGGCCGATGTGCTCAAAGTCCCCGGCGGCGGCTCGGCCTGCCCGATCACCCCGGAGAACGTGGCGTCCTACCCGAACACCATCCACATGGAAGGCCGTGAAACCTTCAAGCACGCCGTGACGCGCATGCTGGAGGCCTCCCAGCAGGCGCTGGAGATCGCAGGACTCAGCGCCTCGGACGTGAGCCTCGTCATTCCGCACCAGGCCAATGCCCGCATCATCAGCGCCATTGCCGAACGTCTGAATTTGCCGCTGGAGCGAGTGTTCATGAATCTGGACAAATACGGCAACACCAGCGCCGCCACCATTCCCGTGGCGCTCGACGAAGCCAACAAGGCCGGCCGCCTCAAGAAGGGCGATGTCGTGCTCCTCGTGGCCTTCGGCGGCGGCTTTACCTGGGCCAGCTCCGTGGTGCGGTGGTAAAGGAGCACGCTTCGCTGCAACATACCCCTGCCAGCGCCAGTATGAGTGGGCATGTGCCGCACTCTTCTCCCCTGCCTCGCCTTCGGCCTCAGCCTCGCTTCTGCTGCTGAACCCATCTCTCTGGGTTCACGCCGGGAGCTGTTTGTGGACAAGCTGCTCATCGACCAGATGGAGGGTGCTACTCTGCGGCTGCATCATCCGGAAAGCGCAGGCAGTGCAGTGAAGTTTGACCAGCCGTGGGAGGGCCGCTTCAGCGCGTACATCACGGTCATCCACAATGACGAGGCCAAAAAATACCAGATGTACTACCGGGGAAATGCGGGCTTCAAGGACGGCACCACCGGCGAGGTGACCTGCTACGCGGAGTCTGCCGACGGCAAAACCTGGGTGAAGCCGAAGCTGGGCCTGCATGAGATCAATGGCAGCAAGGACAACAACGTCATGCTGGCCAATCTGGCTCCCTACACGCACAACTTTGCACCGTTCATCGACAAGCGCCCCGGCGTGCCCAAAGAGCAGCGCTACAAGGCCCTCGCTGGGCTGGGCGGCAAATACGGCGGCCTCAGCGCCTTCGTCTCGGCAGACGGCCTGCACTGGCAGAAAATGCAGGAGAAGGCGGTCATCACCAAAGGGGCGTTTGATTCGCAGAACGTTTCATTCTGGTCCGAGGCGGAGCAGTGCTACGTGGCCTACTTCCGCGTCTTCACCGGTGGCGGGGTGGATGAAAAAACCTGGAAGCCAAAGGGCGTGCGCTGGGTGAGCCGCGCCACAAGCAAAGATTTCCTGACCTGGACCGATGCCGTGCAGATGACCTGCGATCAGCCGCTGGTGGACCATATCTACATCAGCCAGACGAATCCCTATTTCAATGCGCCGCACCATTACATCTCCACCGCCGCACGCTACATGCCTGGCAAAGCCGTGCTGGACGAAGAAACCAAAAAAGAGCTGGCCGCAGACACCAAGGCCTACCCTGCCCTGATTAAAGACTGCTCCGAGGCCGTGCTGATGACCAGCCGCGCCGGCACCACGGCCTACAATCGCAGCTTCATGGAGGGCTTCGTCCGCCCGGGCAGTGACCTGCACAACTGGACCAGCCGCAGCAACTACCCCGCCTGCGGCGTGGTGCGGACCGGGCCTGCGGAGATGTCTCTCTTTGTCGAACGCTCCTACGGCCAGACGGCGGCCTGGCTGGAGCGCCTGACACTGAGGGTGGACGGCTTTGCCTCCCTGCATGCGGACTATGCCGAAGCAGCGATGGTCACCAAGCCCTTCACCTTTACCGGCAAGGCCCTGCACCTGAACCTTTCCACCGGAGCAGCAGGCTCCGTGGCTGTGGAGATCCTGGACGCCGCTGGCAAGCCCCTGCCCGGCTTCACACTGGCGGACTGTCAGGCGGTCTCTTACGACTCCATCGACCGCGTCATCGCCTGGAAGGCAGGCAGCGATGTCTCCGCCCTGGCCGGCAAGCCCGTGCGCCTGCGCTGGGTGCTGCGGGACGCGGATGTGTTTTCCTTCCGGTTTGAGTAACCCAAGTACTCGCGATTATCAGCTCTCGCACCGGGAGGCGCACGACCTGCCGCGCATGCCCCTTTTGTCTGCCTCCGCACCGCGTGGAAAAAGGGCCGGGGTCCAGCAATGCGCCCTTTTAGGCCAGTTCTCGAAAAAATTGTCCTATTGCACCGGCGAGCGCAGCGGCCCCAGTGGCAAGGCGGGAGCGCCGTCTGCTATTGAAGAATAACAGGCAAGCGACTAACGCAGCCCATGGGGCCGCTCCGCCGTCCGGGCAAGGTGACAAGACTTTTGAGAGTTGGTCCAGTTCTGCATTCCCCTTTTCCTGGGGTTTTGTCTTCTTTTCTTTCGCCAGGGCATGATTCGCTGGCGTTCCGGGAGGAATCAAGGAACCATCAGCCACCTGCGTGCGTATCCCGTGGCATCTGCTTCATGGACATCTTGTCGAAAACATTCTCTGCCAAGGGTTTTGTGCTGCCTCACAGCCTGCCAGTGATCGTGCTCGATGACTGCTACCATTTTCCGGGATGCCACCTGCCGCTCTTCATTTTTGAAGACCGCTACCGCCGCATGCTGGACCACGCGCTGCACACGGACCGCATGTTTTGCGTGGGAGTGTCCAATGGTGATGACGACGTCCTGCCTGTGACCACCGCGGGCCTGGTCCGTGCCTCGATCAAGAATCCCGACGGCACCTCCCAGGTCATGCTGTACGGGGTCTGCCGCGTACGCATCACCGGCTGGGCGCAGTTGAAACCCTTTCGCATCGCGCTGGTAGAGCCGGTGCTGACTCAGCATGCTCCGCTGAGTGTTCTGCGTGTGCTGAAATCCCGCGCGCTCGCCCTGCTGCCCGCGCCCACGGACGACAGCTGCAGCAGCATGCTGCAGATGCGCCAGGAACTGGAAGAGATGGACGAAGCCGAAGCCGTCTGCGACATCATCGCCTTCCACTTCGTGCGCAAAAAAGCCGCCCTGAGAATGCTCCTCGAAGAGTGCTGCCCGAAGCGGCGGTATGAGAAGCTCATCAGCGAGCTTGAAAAGGCAAAGTAGTGCTGAGCTTCAGCTCGGGTTTGGAAGATTGGTTTGGAAAAGTACTCGTGAGCTTTAGCTCGCTCTGGGAGACTCGCCGCACTTTCCAGAGTGAGCTAAAGCTCACAAGTACTTTATTCCCAGAACGAGCTAAAGCTCTAGACTACTTTGGCTCACGCCTCATCGCGCACCGGATTGGTCAGCGTACCGATTTTCTCGATCACGACGCTTACTTCATCCCCGTCCTTCATGAAAACGGGTGGCGTGCGTGCCGCGCCGACGCCGTGGGGCGTGCCGGTGAGGATGACGGTGCCGGGCATGAGAGTGGTGCTGCCGCTGAGAAATTCGATGAGCGTGGGCACATCAAAGATCATGTCGTTCGTGTTCCAATCCTGCATGGTCTCGCCATTGAGCACGGTCTTGATACCGAGCGTGTTGGGATTGGGCATTTCATCCGCCGTAACCAGCACGGGGCCCAGCGGGCAGAAGGTGTCGAAGGATTTGCCGCGGCACCATTGGCCGCCGCCGCCGTGCTTCTGCCAGTCGCGCGCGCTCACGTCGTTGGCGCAGGTGTAACCCAGCACGTAGCTGAGAGCGTCCGCCTTGCTCACGTTCTTCGCGGTCTTGCCGATGACGACGGCCAGTTCGGCTTCGTAGTCCACCTTGTCGCTTTTGAGTTTCGTGGGCAGCAGAATGGGCTCTCCAGGATGCTGCACCACGTTCGGCAGCTTCATGAACACCACCGGATGCTTCGGCAGCTCCGCCTTCGTCTCCTCCGCATGCTTCTTGTAGTTCAGACCGATGCAAACAATCGCAAACGGCTGCACTGGTGCGAGCAACTTCGCCACCTCCGCCTTCTGCTCGGTGACGCGATGCGCACCGTAGATATCCCCCTCAATGACCAGCGCCGAGCCATCGGTCTGCTGCGCTGCGTGAGCGATGTTTCCCTGGGAGTCGGAGTAGCGGATGATTTTCATGGGTGGAAGTAGTGCAGTCGTCTTGAGCCTGTTTTCGGGAATCGGGAATCATGAATCGGAGATCCAGACATCGACACGTACTTCCAACGAGAACCGTGCCACCGCAAGCCCCAGCGCCTAGGAGCGCGGAATTTATTCCGCAGAACTCCGCGAAGAACTTTCGCTCCGCACTGCCTCTTTCCATTCTCACCTCCAGCGTCCTCCGGTTTGCTGCATGCAGAGCAGGCAAACACCCGTCCCCCGAGGACGACCTTCTGCGGACTAAAGTCCGCGCTCCTCACACTCCACGCCGATTCCACGCCACCAGCTCCTCATACTTCGCGCCCGTGCCGCCGAAGAGATCCAGCGCACTTCCCACGGTGCCGTCCACGCGGCCATGGCTCAGTTCATCGATGCGCTTCAGGTCGTCCAGATGGCGGATGCCTCCCGCGTACGTCATGGGAATGGGCGAATGCTCGCCGAGAAATGTCACGAGAGCTTCGTCGATGCCCTCGCACTTGCCCTCCACATCCACCGCATGAATCAAAAACTCCGCGCAATGCCCCGCCAGAAAACGCAGGGACTCCGGTGTCACATCCAGCGTCGTCAGCGTCTGCCAGCGGTTCATCGCAACCGTCCAGCCCGTGGCCGTGGCCTTGCAGCTCAGATCAATCACCAGCCGTTCTTTTCCAGCCGCAGCCACCATCTTGTCCAGCCGCGTTTGGTTGAAGGTGCCGTCCGTTTCAAACAGGTAGCTCGTCACGATCACATGGCTGGCCCCGGCTTCCAGATACTCCGCCGCATTGCAGGAGCGAATGCCGCCGCCCACCTGAAGGCCACCGGGAAAAGCCCCAGTCGCCGCCTTCGCCGCCTCCTCGTTGCCCTTGCCCAGCAGGATGACATGCCCGCCAGTGAGGCCATCGCGCTTGTAAAGTTCTCCATACCACGCGGCACCGCGATCACTCACAAAGTTCGTCTTCAGCCCGGTGCCATCATCCCGCAGCGAGGAGCCGATGATTTGCTTTACGCGACCGTCGTGGAGATCAATGCAGGGGCGGAATTGGGTCATGGAGGTGTTAAAATCTTCCTCTTCCTCCTACTCCGACTCTGCCACCCTTCAAGGGCTGTGTCTCATCTTAATGACAGTCCCCGCCGACGTCTAAGGCATAGCGCGGACATTCCCAGCATGATCAGCAGCATGCGGGAGGGCTCGGGCGTGCCCAAGGTCGGAATCTGTGGAGCGCTGCCCGAGTCCACCGGCTTCAGGCCTGCGCGGTCATACTGTGCCTGATTATCCAGCACGACGGCACCGGAGTATGGCGTCACCAGCTGATGCTGCGCAGCACGCTTCGCCTGAGTTTCCGGCACATGGTCACGTCCTTGAAATACCGCCATCACCTCACGAAATACGACATGCCGCGCCAATTGGTCCCAGACTTCCCTGCCATCGGCGGGAGGCGTGGCGGCGCGAGTCGTCTTCGCCACCGTCGCGGGGCCGTGGTGAATCTGCATCAGAGTCTCAAACAGAGCATTCGCGCCGCCACCCTCCTGCCAGCGCAGGCCGCTGACGATGGGGGCTGAGTCATACATTTCCTCCAGGAAAGTATTGCGCCCATGCTCGAGTTCAAGGGCATGAATGACCGGCCTTGCGGCACCGCGTTCAAAAAGCTGCTTGATGCTTTCAGCGCCGGAAATTTTGGCAGCCTGCGGACCATGCAGCCAGATCAGGGTGGCGGGAGCGGTGGTTTCGCGCAGGCGTTTCAGCGCCGCCTTGAAAGGTGGCACTGCATCGCGTCCGCCGGCAAAGGCGGAGTTTTGCAGGCGGGCATCGATTTCTGCCACGGGAATCTCCACGGCTTCCCCATCCGTGCTGGCCCAGACCGTCACGGGTGCTTTCTTGGCCAGTTGCTTCAAGGCCTCGCGGATGATGGCGGCGTGCGGTCGCAGGGTGGAGGAGGCATCGACGACAACAAAGACGGCGGTGCCATCTGTCGGCGGCGCGGCTTGGGTGCGCTCCACGATGACCACCGGCGGCTCGTCTCCCGCCAGCTTGTCTTTGGTCCATACCTTGGGCAGCGGCGGCTGCTTTACTCCGAAGCTCAGGTTGGCCAGCTTTGCCTGCGTCACCTCCGCCTGCCACGTCCATGCGCCATCCTTGCTCATGGCGGCGCTGCGCCACTCCTGCAGCACCTCCAGCGCCTGCGGAGACTGCACCCAGATGGTTTGCGTTGTCCCATCTGGAATGCTGAAATTGCGCTCGACGATCAGAGGCATGAACAAAGCCGCCGGAGCCTGCGCATCCAGCGGCGCGGTGATGCCCAGCCGGATTTTCATGCGGCCATTCGAAGGCACGGGAAAGCACTGGGTGAGCACACGATCCGGCCCTGCCATGTTTACCAGCACGGGATCCCGGTTTTGCGACACCGTCTGGCGGTACGCCTCCGTCACTTGCGAACGTGCGCCGAAGGCCGCCTCTCGCGGTTCGCCATTGATCCAAAGCGTGAGCCGTGAAACACACGCACCCGGCGGCAGCAGCATCTGGCAGCGCGCCTCCTGCGCATTGCGGTGCTGATTGTGAAACTCCAGCGTCCATTCCCCATGCGCCAGGGCAGAGTCCGCATCCACATGCCAGTCCATGCGGGAGGACTGCATGGACAGCCCTCGAATGCGAGCGCCTGTTTCGGCTCCGCCACGATCCTCATCCCACGCGAAACCATCCAAGGTTTCATCCCTGCTGATCCGCGTGCCCGCAAGACTCTGCCTCACCCCACGTGGCGGAGGCGCATCGCTGAAGGGAATCCCCGTCACGCGAAAATAGAGGGAGCGCAGATCCTCGCGGCTGAAGGAAGAGCGAAAAAGCATGTGCGACATCGGCCCAAAAGCGCCCGCATGGCTCTCATTATAGCAAAGGTTCAGCAGAAAGGTCTCCCGGCTGTTCGTCCGCAGCCCGGCCAATGAACGGGCGTGGCTGCCATCGTGCTTGGACTGAGCCTTGATGGCCTTGTCAATGTCTCCACGCAGGCTCACCATGCTCCACTCTGTGGCCACCACCGCCATCATGCCGACGATGAGCCCGGCGCGCCATGGAGTGCGCCTTCTTTGGACAGGCTGACTCCACACTGCTTTGCATGAGATGAGCCACGCCACCAATGCAGCCAGGGGGCCGGTCAAGGCCATAAGGAAGGGGACGACGGCAAGCGTGCCAGGATTAGCAAATGCATAAAAGAGCATGAATGGCAGTATCATGAGTCCAATGGCGCTCAGGAAGCCCATGGCCACAGTATAAAGGATGGAAGGGAAAAGCCCCGCCCCATGCAAAAAGGTCCCGGCTGTTTCCCAGGCAGTGCCCGGCAGCTTTCGGCCTGTCCAGGAAAAGAAAATGGACGCTGGCATGAGCAGGACCAAAGCCACATGCGCCCAGGTGGGAATGGGGTCAAAGAACGTAGAGGCGCAGCTGTGCGTGGAAAGCTCCATGCCCAGAGAGACCAACGGAAACACGATGCCCGCGCAAAGCAGCAACCGCCTGATGAATTTCAAAACACCCTTCATTTAGCTGAGCCTATGAAACACAGTCCCCGCCAGTCATCTCTTTTAATGTGAAATCCGAGTGAAGTTCCGGTGAATCTCCCCTTCCCTCAATCTGCACCCTCCTCTGATGCCCCCTTTGACCACCTAGACGCGAAGCGCTTGACCCTTGACTGCCCCCTTGACCTCCGCCTCTTCCCTGCTTTCTTCCCCTCGTCATGACCACGCCAGCCACGGCTCTGCTTCTGCTCCCCCTGCGACTTACGCTAGGGTAGGCGGCCCGCGTTCCCTCGTCATGCTTCTTGCCGTCACGTCACGGCTGTTTCCTTTTCCGTTCAGGCACCTCCATTGGTCCTACCATCTTTGTTACCTTTGTTTTTATCATGTTAAAGAATCCGTCTTCCAAGTATCAGCCCTTTCCGCTGATCAACATCCCGAACCGTCAGTGGCCTTCCCGTCATCTGACTCACGCGCCCATCTGGTGCAGCGTGGACCTGCGCGATGGCAACCAGGCGCTTGCCGTGCCGATGAATGTCTCCCAAAAGCTGGAGATGTTCGATGCACTGGTGAAATGCGGCTTCAAGGAGATCGAGGTCGGTTTCCCCTCCGCCTCCAACACCGAGTTTCAGTTCAACCGCCGCCTCATCGAGGAAAAGCGCATCCCCGACGATGTGACGATCCAGTGCCTGGTGCAGGCGCGTGAGGATTTGATCGAGAAGACCGTCGAATCGCTCATCGGCGCGAAGAAGGTCGTGATCCACATGTACAACTCCACCTCGCCTGCGCAGCGCAAGTATGTGTTTGGCAAGACCAAGGAGGAGATCATCGGCGTGGCCGTCAAAGGCGCGCAGATGATCAAGGACCGCCTGCATCGCCTGACCGAAGGCGGCACGCAGGTGACGCTGCAGTATTCGCCTGAAAGCTTCAGCGCGACTGAAGTGGAATTTGCCAAGGAGATCAGCGAGGCCGTGATGGACGTGTGGCAGCCGACGCCGCAGCACAAGATGATCCTGAACCTGCCCGACACCGTGGAGGTGGCCATGCCCAACGTGTATGCGGATCAGATCGAATGGATCTGCACCAACATCAAAAATCGCGAGAGCCTCATCATCAGCCTGCACACGCACAATGACCGCGGCACCGGCACCGCCGCCACGGAGCTGGGATTGCTGGCAGGCGCCGACCGCGTGGAAGGAACGCTGTTTGGCAATGGCGAGCGCACCGGCAACCTGGACATCGTGCAGGTGGCCATGAATTTGTACATGCACGGCATCTCCCCCGGCCTGGACTTCAGCGACATGAGCGGCCTCATCAGCATGTACGAGCGCACCACCGGCATGACCGTGGCCCCGCGCCATCCTTACAGCGGAGAGTTGGTCTTCACCGCCTTCAGCGGCAGCCACCAGGATGCGATCAAGAAGGGGCTGGCCGCTTTCTTTGATAAGTATTGGAATTGGCTGTTGAACGAAGATCGGGAGTTCCAAAATCTGGGAGGGCATGGATCATTCCGAGTCACGATGAAAGGCGATAGAGGCACCATTAAGGCCGCCGCAGGACATGCCGACAATCCGTTTACCAAGGCGCAAGCCCACGCGACTTGGGACCGGTATCATGCTTTACCAGATGCAAACAAGCTGACGGCGGGCATGTACAATCATCCAAAATGGGCAGAATGTCCGAACAATATTTGCTGCCCTTGGCTTGGAGCAACAGTCAGGGATTATCTCGCAGAGAATCAAATTGTTTGGGACGTGCCCTACCTGACCATCGACCCCAACGACATCGGCCGCGAATACCGCGAGGTCATTCGTGTGAATTCGCAGAGCGGCAAGGGTGGCGTCGCCTACCTGCTGGAGAGCGAATTCGGCATCGAACTGCCGAAGGACATGCAGCGCGAGTTTGGCCCGCTGGCCAACGACATCGTGGACAAGCTGGGCCGCGAAGTCACCGCTACCGAGTTGAAGAACATGTTCTGGAAGGAGATGGCGTGGACGGCGTTTTCACCTGCCGCTGCAGCCTCGTCATCAACGGCAAGGAGCGCGGCGTCGCCGGCAAAGGCAATGGCCCCATCGCCGCGTTTGCGCAGGCGCTCATCCAGGATGCGGGAGCACCCGCCTTTGAAGTGGCCACCTACCGCGAGCAAAGCCTCAGCTCCGGCACCGAAGCCAGCGCGCTGGCCTACATCCAGATCAAGACCGCCAACGGCAAGACTATCTGGGGTGCAGGTGTGGACACAAACATCGAACTCGCATCCATCAAAGCGGTGCTGAGCGCGGTGAATCGTGCAGCATAAAAAAGTAGTCAGGAGCTTTAGCTCGTGTTTGGGGTCTGGGGGGCTGGCGGAGCTTCCCAGAACGAGCTGAAGCTCTGTACTACTTTTGGTTGCCCGCAGCACCCAGTTGCGGTTTATGAAGACACGCGCCCCATGTCTCTGCAAATCCCCGACTACCCCTTTCAAGCCTATATTTTCGACTGCGACGGCACGCTCGTCGATTCGATGCCCCTGCACTACGTCGCCTGGACCGAGTCGCTCAATCAGCATGCTGCGCCGTTTGTTTTCACCGAGGCGGAATTCTACGCCAGCGCCGGCATGAAGGAGCAGGATGTGGTGAAGAAGCTCAACGCGCAGCACGGCACGAATCTGGACCCGGTGAGCGTGGATGAACTGAAGATGGAGCTGTTTGCCAAGCACATTCCACAGGTGCAGCCGGTGCGCCCCGTGGCGGAGTTTGCGCGGTCACTTTTTGGCAAATTCCCCATCGCCGTGGCCTCAGGAAGCGAGGAGTCCACCGTGCGCGGCTGCCTCACAGCCACCGGATTGATCGACCTCTTCCCTGTCATCATCACCCCGAAGAAAGTGAAGCACGGCAAGCCCGCGCCGGACATGTTCCTCCTGGCCGCCGAACAAATGGGCGTGGCACCGAGCGAATGCCTCGTGCTGGAGGATGGCCAGAGTGGTATTGAAGCCGCGAAAGCCGCTGGGATGCAGTGGGTGTTTGTGCCGCCGAATTTGAGGTAGAAAGTAGTCGAGAACTTTAGTTCGTTCTGGACTCTGGGAGGCTCGCGGAGCTCTCCCAGAGCGAGCTAAAGCTCTGAACTACTTTGCTTCGCTTCGCGCTGAAGATCAAAGCGCTCCAGGAGTGTCTCGGCCGCCAGCCCTGATTCTGCTCCGATGCCCAGAACAAAGCCGCTTTTCAGCCCCGCCTTGGTCGGATTCATGGCGATGTAGCGCCGATAATGATCCATTTGGGCTTCGCTCCGCACAATGTGGTCAAAGAGTTCGTGCTGCCAAAGCTGACCGGAACTTCCAAGAACTTTGTTGATCTCCCGGGCACTGCCGCCTTTCCAGCGCTGCACGATGCTTCCAAGTTGTGTGCCTTCGGCGGGCTGCACGAGTGCATGCAAGTGATTTGGCATGATGACCCAGGAATCAAGCTGGTAGTCGGTTCCGTGGCCCGACATGAGCTTTGTGGAAAGGATCGCGGCATGACCTGGGTTCGCGAGGAGACACTCGCCATGACCAGAGTCCAGCAGTTCGTGAAATCGTGCTGTGAACTCGCGGTGGTAGGCGTGACGTTGATCTTCGCTGAGGTGATCGAGTTCTTGCGCGGAGGCGATGCCCTTTTCCAGGAGCCATGCATCCCTTTTTGAACGCCAAGCTGCCAGCACGTCTGCTGGAAGAGAATCCGCAAGCCGGGATGTGACAAAGTAAGTTGTACCCCACTGCCGCCAATGCGGAAGTCTGCCGCGGTGATTGTGCACCGTTTTGCCAGGATTGAACGGCTGAAAGGACATGACTAAAGTAGTTTAGAGCTTCAGCTCGGTCTGGAGATTGGGGTGTGGCGGAGTTTTCCAGAACGAGCTAAAGCTCTGGACTACTTTGCTTCGCCGTTTCGCGAGTCGGGATCGTCGGTCTGGAGGCGGCATCGCCGAAAGTAGTTTGGAGCTTCAGCTCGGTTTGGAGATTGGGGTGCGGCGGAGTTCTCCCAGAACGAGCTAAAGCTCTGGACTACTTTTCTTCATCCACGCCTTCCAGCACGTCACAAATCCCTTGGCGAAATCCTGCGGCCTTGCGTCCACCCATGCGGTGATGTCTTCGGGCTTGAACCAATCACCGGTGGCGATTTCTTCGGGGAGGCAGCGGATGGGGCCATCGTGATGAGCGAGGCGGAGTTCGACGAATTCGTGGTCGGTGTTGTCTCCGGCAGGAATCTCGGCGGCGAGTTCGGTGGCTTCCACGTGGATGCCGATTTCCTCTCCCAGCTCGCGCACGGCGGCGCTGGCGTAGCCTTCTCCGGCATCGAGATGACCGGCGGCGCTGC
This sequence comes from Prosthecobacter sp., assembly GCF_044222565.1. Classification (GTDB taxonomy): domain Bacteria; phylum Verrucomicrobiota; class Verrucomicrobiia; order Verrucomicrobiales; family Verrucomicrobiaceae; genus Prosthecobacter. Next base: position 93,585 of record NZ_JBGANA010000007.1, on the reverse strand, counting down.
TGTCCCACTTCAGGGGTGAAACATCTTTGAGATGAGAGCGCTGCTGCAGGTAGATGTGGCCGCGTTTGTTGATGACAAAGATGTGCACCGCACGGTGCAGCAGCTTCTGCTTGTGCACCTCTCCGCGCGTGAGCTGGCCGATGACCTCGTTGCGCTCATTCACCACATCAAACATCTCGCTGGCCTTCTGCCCGGCATCGGCTTCATGGCGCTGCTCGTAATGGCGGGCGATCTGGATCCACTGCACCAGGGAAAGAGCTTCCGCACGCACCATGGGGGTGACCCCGAGCGCCTCGATTAATGAGTCCCATCCGCCGGGGGCTTCGGGCAGGAGGTTTTTCAACTGCTTGCGCCGCTGGGAGAAGCCCATGCGGACCAGGCGGTCAAACAGCACATGGTCAAACACTGGCAGCGTGGCAGGGTCCCGCGGCGTGAGGCGGATCACCGCGCTGTCCACCTTCGGCTTCGGATTGAAAACCTCCGGCGGCACCACGCGCAGCATCTCCACATTCCAGTCCTTTTGCACCAGCAGGCTCAGCGCGCCGTAGGAGTCGTCCTCGCAGGTGGCGGCCAGGCGGTCGCACACTTCCTTTTGCAGCATGAAGACGGCGCAGCCCACCGGAGAAGGCGGCGTGAGCCAGTGCTTCAAAATTTCTCCGCCGACGGAATAAGGCAGATTTCCGATGAGCTTCAGCGGCCCATGCCGGAACCATGGGCGCAGGTCGATGCGCGTGGCGTCATTGTGGATGACCTCCACATCGCCACGACCGGCAAACTGGCCCTGCAGTTCCGGGCCCAGCTGGGCGTCTTTTTCGATGAGGATGAGTTTCTTGGACCTGCCAGCGAGATGCTTCGTCAAAGCACCCATGCCGGGGCCGATTTCCACCACCATCTCCGCGCCATCCGGCTGCACCTGATCGGCGATCCAGCGGGAGATTCCCTCGTCCTGCAGGAAGTTCTGCCCCATGCTCTTGCGCGGGGTGAAGTGCTGGCGGGCGGGCGGGGCTTCGGAGCGGCGTTGGTCGCGATATCTCATTGGCCCCACCTTCCACGGTTCTGCGGTTCCATCAAACCAATCATGGAGGCAGCCAATACTTGACCCCCGGCCCAGATGACGCACTCTGTTTAGTGCTCAGAACCCTCCTCAAATCCAAGCTCCACCGCGCCGTCATCACCGATGCCAACATCGCCTATGAAGGCAGCATCACCATTCCCACAGACCTCATGGAAAAAGCCGACCTGTGGAACGGCGAAAAAGTGCTGGTGACCTCGATCACCAACGGTGCGCGTTTGGAAACCTACGTCATTCCCGGCGTGCATGGCTCAGGCCAGATCGTCGTCAACGGCGCCGCCGCGCATCTCATCAACACCGGCCACCGCGTCACCATCATGGCATGGGGCGAAAGCGAGAACCCGATCATTCCGAAACGCCTGCTGCTCAATGAGCGGAACGAGGTGGTGAATGATACGGTGCTGTGAGGCGAACGACCAAGGTCAAGAAGTCAAAGTGGCTGCGCCGTCAATGACGGGGAGTGGTTGCGGACTGCCCATCCCTGAAGGCTCAGCCAAAGCGCTCCAAAGTCTCGCGCAGCAGGCCTTGGGGACGCATGGGAATGATGTCGATGGGGACGAGCTGGCCCTCGCTGCAAAGGACATTGCTCTCGCCGACATCGAACAGGGCCAGATTTTGCTCGGCGTGATACCAGCGTGTGGCATCGGCGTAGATGTCATCGCGCACTGGTTTGAAACCAAGACCGCCAAGCCAATGGGAGATCTCCTTCCAGGTGGCGTTGCGGGCCGCAAACCATGGCTGCGAGGTTATAATAGAAAAATGACCGTCGAGCAGCGCAAATCCCTTGAGGCGATTGATGTCCAAATAAAGAGTATCGAGCAATAAAAGGCGTGCCAAATACTGAGCCGGGGTGGCTGGCCGCATGACCAGATACTCGTCAAGCCGTGTGGATACGACTTCGCTGTCGATAAACGGCCAGAAGCCAAACTTGGCACCTTTCGTGGCTTTAAATGCGCGCTTCTCCGAAACCGCCCCTCGAAAAACAGCATGCTCCATGCGCCCGCTGTTTCGTGCGCCAAGCGCGTCGGCTGAAATCCAAAGGCCTTTCTCGGTCGCCCATTCTGATAGGAGGCCGATCTGCTGTTCCCGAATTACGGTGTACCCTGCGGGCGTCCAAGACTCCGGTTGATCTGCGCAACCTTCTCCTCCCAAGACATCAAGGGCTGCCTGGAAACCAACGCCTGCATCTCCTCGCGGGTAATCCACGGCTTCACCGGCTGCGCTGCCTTCTGAGGCTTGGCGGCGGGTTTCAAAGGTGGAGTCTCCGGGCATGCAGCGGTGTCTGCGGGCATGGTGAAGAATACTGGCAACCCCGCTCCCGGCAAATGCCTTTTGCAGCGGCTGCTCCATCACAAGAATACCACCATGAGCCACTTTCGGCTGTTCATGCTGGCGGAGGATTCCGTATGCTCTCGGCATGACACGCCTCGCCCTTCTCCTGCCCTTCGCATTCTGCTCCGCGCTCTTCGCGCAGGCTGACGGCCTGAAATCCAAAACGACCTATGCGCAGGCCTACGGCAAAACCGTCGGTGGTGCGTCCATCGATCCCAGCAAGGACCTGCCGCGCTATCCGGCCGTGGAGCCGAAGGATGCCATCGCCACCTGGCAGGTGAAAAAGGGCTACAAGCTCCAGCTCGCCGCAAATGAGCCGCAGGTGCGTTCTCCCATCGCGGTCAGTTACGATGAAAACGGGCGCATGTTTGTGTGCGAAATGATCGACTACAGCGAGATGCGCGATGTCACGCCGCACCTCGGCCGCATCTCCATGCTGGAGGACAAGGATGGCGACGGCCACTTCGAAACGAGCCAGGTCTTTGCCGAGGACCTCGCCTGGCCTACCGGGCTCATCTACGCGAATGGCGGTGTCTTTGTCATTGCCACGCCGGACATCTGGTTTCTCAAAGATGCAGATGGCGATGGCAAGGCGGAGGTGCGCGAGAAGGTCTTCACCGGTTTTGGCACGGGCCTGAAACTGCTCAATGTGCAGGGCCTCGCGAACAGCCCCATGTGGGGTCAGGACAATCGCATCCACATCCTCGCGGGTGGCGGCAATCGCGGCGTGATCACCTGCCTGAAGCGGCCCGAAGACAAAGGCATCGAACTCGGCGGCAAGGACTTCTGGTTTGATCCGCGCACGTTTGAATTCGGCCTCGAAGGCGGCGGCGCGCAGTATGGCATGAGCTTTGACAACTACGGCCGCAAGTTTGGCTGCTCGAACTCCGACCACCTGCAGTACTGGGTTTATGACGACAAATACGCCAGCAGGAATCCCTACTACACCATGCCGCCCGCGCGCCAGAGCATCGCGGCGGATGGCGGTGCGGCGGAGGTGTTTCGCCTCAGCCCGGATGAGCCGTGGCGCATCATCCGCACGCGGTGGCGTATCGCTGGTGTGGTGAAGGGTGGCGTGGAAGGCGGCGGCCGGGTAAGCGGTTACTTCACCGGCGCGACTGGCACCACCATCTACCGCGGCGATGCCTACGGCGCTGACTTTGTGAACAACAGCTTCACCGGAGACGCAGGTGGCCAGCTGGTGCATCGCAAGATCATCAAGCCAAGTGCCGACGGCATCAGCCTCGTGGGCGAGCGCCCTGCCGATGAGCACGGCTTTGAATTTGCCGCCAGCAAGGACACCTGGGTGCGTGTGGTGAATTTTGCCAATGCCCCCGACGGCTGCCTGAACATCTGCGACATGTACCGCGAGGTGATCGAGCACCCCTGGAGCATCCCGGATGAGATCAAAAAATACATCGACCTCAACAACGGCAACGACCGCGGCCGCATCTACCGCATCGTTCCTGAGAAAGGTGCGGAGCGCATCGGCCAGAAAGTGGCGCTGGGAAAAATGAGCACCGAGGAACTGGTGAAAACGCTGGGACATCCGAACGGCTGGCATCGTGACACCGCGCAACGTTTGCTGTATGAACGCAATGACAAAGCCGCTGTGCCGCTGCTGGAGAAGGTGCTCAGCGGAGACAATGCGCTGGCGAAGCTGCATGCGCTGGGAGCGCTGGAGGGTTTTGGCGTCGTTTCAAAAGACACCCTTCTTGCGCTGCTGGATGACAAAGATGCGCAGGTCAGGGAACGAGCCATCGTGACACTCGAAAAAGCGAAGCTGCGGACACCGCAGCTGACGAGCAAGGTGCTGGCGATGCTGAGGGATGATTCCGCGCGGGTGCGCTTTCAGGCCACACTGTCACTGCCAGCGCTGTTCCCGCCGATCCTTGCCCCAAGCGAAGGCTTGGGAAGTGCGTGGGAGGGGAGCATCGGGCAAATCTGGGCAGGCCTGAAAAAGGACCTCTCCAGTCCGCGGGAGATCAGCGCCATCCTTTCCGCACCGGGCCATTGCGACGCGCTGCTTTTGTTTCACATCCTGCGCACCGAGACGGACAGGTCGCCGGACACGATCAAGCTGGTGGGCCAGCTGCTGGAGACCGTGGCTAAAAATCCGCAGAACCGCACCGACAATCAGTGGGTCAAATATCTGACCACCGACTGGCAGGACACCAGCCTCATTCAGTCATACCTCACCGGTGTTCGCCGCGCAGGCCTCAAAATCGCGGATGTCGATCCGAAGGACAAGCTCGCAGCAGTGTTCGGCAAGGCAGCCACTACGGCAACAGACAGCAAAGCCGCACCCGCTTCACGGCTCGATGCGATCGAACTCCTCGGCCTCACTTCATCCAAGGAAGCCACGGCTGCGCTGACCCAATGTCTCGGCAAAGATCAGCCCGACTCCGTTCAGGCGGCGGCCATTCGCACGCTGGCGCAGTCCAGCGCTCCGGCGGTGACCCAATCGCTGCTGGCCGATTGGCTAGGCTATGGTCCTAAAGCAAAAGAGGCGGCGATGGAGGCCATGCTGGCGCGTGAGGACCGCACTCTGGCGCTGCTGGAATCTGGGGCGGTCAAGCCCGAGTCCTTTTCTGCATCTCAGGTGCAGGCACTCCTTAAGCACAAGTCGCCTGCTGTTGCCGCACTGGCAAAGACGGCGCTGGCGTCTGTGATCCCGCCTTCGCGCGAAGAAGTCACCGCCAAGTTCAAGCCAGCGATCGCCGCCAAAGGTGACGCTGCGAAGGGGCAGCTGCAGTACATGGCGCGCTGCGTGGCCTGCCACCGTGCGGGCACCACAGGCCTGCAGGTGGGCCCCGATTTGATCACGGTGAAGACAAAGGGGCGCGACGCGCTGCTGACCGCCATTTTGGAACCGCACAAGGAGGTGGCGCCGCAGTTCATCGCCTACACCGTGGTGACCAAAGACGGCCAGACACTCGCGGGCATCATCACCAATGACACCGCCTCCAGCATGACGCTGAAGATGATGGGCGGCCTAGAAAAAACCTTACAACGTTCCGAAATCAAAGGCAGCACCTCCACCGGTCAAAGCCTCATGCCCGAGGGTCTGGAGACCGGCATGAGCGTGCAGGACATGGCGGATTTGCTTAGCTTCATTGAGGGACAGTGAGCCCCCCTCATTGCGGAGTGGTTTTTCCTTTGCAGCGGGCGTTCTCTGCGCTCACATGACACTTCCATGAAGACCACCCCTGTCACCTTTGAAGATCTGCAGTCCTCCGTCATTGCCGTGCCCCCCCTGTGCCGGAACAAAGATCTGTCTCTGGCCAAGTCGCAAAACAGCCGCCTGATCAAGCACATGCACAAAGGCGGCATCCGCACGCTGCTGTATGGAGGCAATGCCAATCTCTACAACATCGCCCCAAGCGAATACCATGCGCTGCTGAAAATGCTGGTGGATATTTCTCCTGACGACATGTGGGTGGTGCCTTCCGTGGGCCCCATGTACGGCACGGCGATGGACCAGGCCAAGATCCTCAGCGAGTTCGCATTTCCCACGGCGATGCTGCTTCCGACCCTCTTCCCCTCAAAGCCCGCCGGTGTGGCCACGGCCATCCGCCACTTCGTGGAAAAGTCTGGCATCAAAGCCGTGCTCTACATCAAAGACGGCGCCTACATCACTCCTGAGATCGCCGCCGAGCTGGTGAATGACGGCCTCATCTCCTGGATCAAGTACGCCATTGTGGAGCCGGATCCGAAGAAGGACCCCTATTTGAAGAAACTCATCAAGCTGGTGGATCCCAAGATGATCGTCAGCGGCATCGGCGAGCAGCCTGCCATCATCCATCTGCGTGACTTCGGTGTGACCGGCTTCACCGCAGGCTGCGTGTGCATCGCCCCTTCCCGCTCCACCGCCATGCTGCAGGCCATCCTGAAGAAGGACTGGGACACTGCGGAAAAGATCCGTGCGGAATTTGTGGCGCTGGAAGACCTGCGCAATGCGCACAGCCCCATCCTTGTCCTTCACCATGCCGTGGAGCTTTCTGGCGTGGCCCAGACCGGCCCGGTGCTGCCGCTGCTGACCGAGCTTCCAGCAAACCTGCTGCCGAAGATCGAGAAAGCGGCCAAGGCGCTGCTGGCAAAGAATGGCTGAGTGGAAAAGTAGTTGAGAGCGTTAGCTCGCCCTGGAGCAGCAGCGTGCTTTCCAGAGCGAGCTAAAGCTCTTGACTACTTTGGTCGTTAGTCTTTGGCGAACGCGCTGAGGATTGTATTGACGGGCGGTGACAGCACACGGCATGCTCGTGCGTATTCTCCAGCCATGACCTCTCGCCGTCGCTTCCTCCAGTCGCTTTCCTCCACTGCACTTCTCGCCGCCTCGGGTGGCGTTTCTGCCCAAGACGCCGCCAAGCCTGCTGCGCGCAAGCTGCGCAAGGCCATCATGGGCGGCACGCTCGGCATCAAGGGAACGCTGATCGAGAAGTACAAGGCGGCCAAGGAAGCAGGCTACGAAGGCGTGGAGCCGAGTGGCGGGATGAATCAGCAGGAAGTCATCGAAGCCCTCGGCCAGTCCGGCCTGCAGGCCGCCAGCGTGTGCTGCCACACGCACTGGAAGCAGACGCTGACGCATGATGATCCCAAAGTTCGCGAGGAAGGCCTGCAAGGCGTGCTGACGACTCTGCGCGATGCCAAAGCCTACGGCGCGGATTCCATCCTCGTGGTGCCCGGTGTGGTGAGCGAGACGGTGCCGTACGATGTGGCCTGGGAGCGCAGCATCACGGAGATCAAGAAGGCCGTGCCGCTGGCCAAGGAACTCGGCGTGAAGATCTCCATTGAGAACGTCTGGAACAATTTCATCCTCAGCCCGCTCGAAGCCGTGCGCTTTCTCGATGAGATCGGCGATCCCATCGTGGGCTGGCATTTCGATATCGGCAATGTGCTGCGCTACGGCTGGCCGGAGCAGTGGATCAAGGTGCTGGGCAAGCGCATCAACCGCATCCACGTTAAAGAATACAGCACCAAGAAAATGAAGGACGAAGGCGTGTGGAAGGGCTTCGACTGCGACCTCACCCAGGGCGACAACAACTGGCCAGCCATCATGAAAGCGCTGGATGCCGCAGGCTACTCCGGCTGGGCCATCAGCGAGCAGCGCGGCGGCATCAATCCCAATGGCCTCAAGCTGCTGACCGAGCGCATGGACAAGATTTTTGCGATGTGAGCGGCCATTCATTGTTCGCTCCCGCAGCACCTGTGCGCTTCCAGAACGAGCTAAAGCTCTGAACTATTTTCTTCATGCCTTCCGCCCTCGCCATCTTCGCCCATCCTGACGACATCGAGTTCGTCGCCGCCGGAACCCTGCTGCAGTTGCAGGCTCGCGGCTGGGACATCCACTACATCAATCTTTGCACCGGCAACGGTGGCTCGGTGCAGATGGACGGACCCACCACGACGAAGAAGCGCCTCGAAGAAGGCCAGGAGGCGGCGCGCATTTTGGGGGCCGCGTTTTACCCGCCCATCGCCGATGACCTGGAGCTGACGTATTCCGTGCCCTACCTGCGCAAGGTGGCCGCCGTGGTGCGCATGGCAAAGCCCAGCATCGTGCTCACGCATGCACCTGCCGACTACATGGAGGACCACATGCAGGCCTGCCGCCTGGCGGTCACAGCGGCGTTTTCCCACTGCATCCCCAATTTCCAAACCGATCCGCACCTGCCCTCCTATGCGCACGATGTGACGGTTTACCACGCCATGCCGCACGGCCTGTGCGATCCCCTGCGCCAGAAGCTCATGGCAGGCCAGTATGTGGACACCACCAGCGTGCATGCGCGCAAGCGCGAGGCGCTGGCGGCACACGAAAGCCAGAAGCACTGGCTGGACGTGAGCCAGGGCATGGACTCCTACCTCATCAGCATGGACGAGTCCTCCCGCGCCGTGGGCAGGCTTTCCGGTAAATTTGAATACGCCGAAGGCTGGCGCAGGCACCTGCACCTGGGATTCAGCGCCAAGGAAATCGATCCGCTGAAGGAAGCGCTCGGGGAGCTGTGCCTCATCAACGAAGACTACGAGAAGGCAAAAGCGGTGCCGGTTTGAGGACGGCTAAAGTAGTCAAGAGCTTCGGCTCGTTCTGGGCTCAGGGCTCCGGGCTCCGGCGGCGCGCCTTCCAGAACGAGCTGAAGCTCTGGACTACTTTGCTGACGCCCCGCCTCCCTGCCTCCTTGACCTCGCCCGCCGCTCTCCGATCCACTCGGAGAGCTGTGCCTCATCAACGGAGACTACGAGAAGGCGAAGACGGTGCCGGTTTGAGGACGGCTAAAGTAGTCAAGAGCTTCAGCTCGTTCTGGACTCCGGGCTCCGGCGGCGCGCCTTCCAGAACGAGCTAAAGCTCTGGACTACTTTGCTGACTCCTTGACACCCTGCCTCCTCGCCCTTGCCCGCCGCTCTCCGATCCGCTCGGGGATCTGTGCCTCATCAACGAAGAATACGAGAAGGTGAAGGCGGTGCCGGTTTGAGGACGGCTAAAGTAGTCAAGAGCTTCAGCTCGTTCTGGACTCCGGGTTCCGGGCTCCGGCGGCGCGCCTTCCAGAACGAGCTAAAGCTCTGGACTACTTTGCTGACGCCCTGCCTCCTTGACTCCTTGACACCCTGCCTCCTCGCCCGTGGCCAACGCTCTCCGATCCACTCGGAGAGCTGTGCCTCATCAATGAAGATTACGAGAAGGCGAAGGCGGTGCCGATTTGAGGTGGAGTTTCAAGTTTGAGATTTAAAGTTTCAAGTTGCCGGAGGCGTGCGGCATGCACAGGCGTATAGCTCCCATGGGGCGTATCGGCCGCCATCAGGCGATCCGCGCCGTGTGCTCTGGAAACTTTTAACTTTAAACTTTTAACCTGTAACTCCCCCTTTGCCATGATGACCTACATGCTTGTGGACGGCCACAGCGTCATTCACGCGTGGCCGGAGCTGAAGAAAGAGCACCGTGTGGCCTCGCGGCGGCATCTGGCGCGGACGGAACTGCTGAAGCGCCTGCGGAATCTGCAGGACATGAGCGGCATGCAGGTGGTGGTGGTCTTTGATGGCGCAAAGCAGGGCACCAACGAGGAGCGCGAGCCGCAGGGGCTGCAGATCATCTACGCAGACCCCGGCACCACGGCGGATACGATCATCGAGCGCCTGGTGGCCAAATACATCCAGGACCGGCCCATGCGCGTGGTCTCGGCGGACGGCATGGTGCGTGAAACGATTTTGTCACTTGGTGCGGACTGGGTGAGCCCGGAAATCCTGCGCAGCCTGTGCGACGGCGCTGAATCGAGCATGCGCGCCCGCCTTGCCTGATTCCGATTCACGCTCTACACTCGCGGCCATGCGACTGATCCCCACCCTTTTGTTCCTGACCTTCGGCCTTTCCGCCGTGCTCGCTCAAGACCCGAAAGCCGGCGCGCCGGCGCCCATGTCTGAAGAGGTCCGCAAGATGCTGCTGGAAGCCCGCGACCTGCGTGTGAAGCAGCGCTACGAGGAGGCGCTCGAAAAGCTCGACGCCATCGAAAAGATCGCCCCCAATCTGGCCGACCTGTATGCGCTGCGCGGAGACATCCATCTGGCACCGCGGAGGCGTGACTTTGACATGGCGCTGCAGCAGTTTGAAAAAGCCGCGCAACTCCAGCCGGGCAGCCCGCTGCCACAGTTCAACCTCGCGGAATTCTATTTCGTGAAGCACGACTTTGCCACCGCACTGGAGCGCTTCACGAAGCTGACCACGGACTTCCCCAAGCTGCCAATGGTCATCCGCCACCTGGTGCATTACCGGCGGGTGCTCTGTGAGCTGAAGCTGGGTCACCGCCCCGCCGCGGAGCAGATCATCGCGGACCAATTCACCTTCATGGACGACACCCCGGCCTACTACTTCAGCAAGGCCGCGCTCGCTTTTGACACAGGCAATCAGGCCGGCGCCTCGGACTGGATCAAACGCGGCCTGCAGGCCTTCAAACCCGGTGACTGTGAGGCGTATTACGATGCCTTCAAGGAACTGCGCTGGGTGCCAGATATGGACTTTGCTCCTGAAGCGGCCGCGCCCAAAAAGCCGTGAAGTGGCGTGTGGCAGCAGACACGGGTGGCACCTTCACGGACTGCCATGCGCTGGATCCCGAGGGCCGCGAATCGCGCTGCAAGGTCCTCTCCACCGGGCATCTGCGCGCCGTGGTGGCGGCTGGTGAGGGCCTGCGGTTTCGGCTTTCCGGCCTGCCTCCCCTGCCCTCCGGTTTGCTCGTCGGCTTTCGTTTGAGTGATGTGGGCGGCGCTGCGGCGCGGAGCATCGCGGCCTTTGACCCGAGCAGAGGAGAGATCGCCCTGGATGCGCCTGCCTCATGGCCTCATGGCACGCTGGTGGAGCTGAGCACTGGCGAGGAGGCGCCCGTGCTGGGTGCGCGCATTCTCACCAACACGCCGCCGGGACACGAGTTTCCACCGCTGGACCTGCGCATCGCCACCACGCGTGCCACGAATGCGCTGCTGGAGCACAAGGGCGGACGCATCGCGCTTTTCATCACACGGGGGTTCGGAGATCTGCTGCAGATCGGCGATCAGCGCCGGAGTGATCTCTTTGCGCTGGAGCACACACCGCGCGTGCTTTTTCATGAGGTGGCCTGCGAAGTGCCGGAGCGTGTGAGCGTGGCCGGAGAGGTGCTGGTGGCTCTGGATGAAGCAGCGGTGCGCACGGCGGCGCATGCGTGCATTCAGAGAGGCATCACCACGGCGGCCATCGCGCTGCTGCATGGGCATGCGCACCCGCGGCATGAGATGCGCGTGGCGGAGATCCTGCGCGAGTGCGGCTTCACACACCTCACGCTTTCGCACCAGACGGCCGCCTTTGCCAAGCTGCTGCCACGCACGCAGAGCACCGTGGCAGACGCATATCTGCACGCGCCGGTGCAGTCATTTCTCAACGGCATCCGCCATGTGTCCGCCACCATGCAGGTGATGACGAGCGCGGGCGGACTCAAGACCGCCGATGACATCCGCCCGAAGGACATGCTGCTCAGCGGCCCGGCGGGCGGCGCCATCGGTGCTGCGAATGCAGCGCGGCGTCTGGGCATTTCCAAGATCATCACCTTCGACATGGGCGGCACCAGCACGGACGTGGCGCGCATCGATTCACGCCCCGGCTATCGCTTCACGCAGAATGTGGCGGGCATGCAGCTTCTCGCCCCCTGCGTGGCCATCGAGACCGTGGCCGCGGGCGGCGGCTCCATCTGCCAGATGACGCACCATGGTCTGGCTGTGGGGCCGCAAAGCGCAGGCTCCAATCCCGGCCCCGCCTGCTACGGCAAAGGCGGCCCGCTGACCATCACGGATGTGAATCTCCTGCTCGGCCGCTTTGATCCCGCGCTTGCGCCGATTCCGCTGGATCTCGCCGCCGCGCAGCGCCGCCTCAGTGAACTTCACGCGCAGACAGATGGCAGCGGCACGGAAACCGAGCTGCTGAACTCCCTGCTGCGCCTCGCCGTGGAGCATATGACCGATGCCATCCGCCGCATCTCCATCGGCGAGGGCTATGATCCCGCCGAGCACGCGCTGCTGGCCTTTGGCGGCGCCGGGCCGCAGCATGCCTGTGCCGTAGCGGAGGCGCTCGGCATGCAGACCATCCTCGTGCCCGGGCATGCAGGCATCTTGAGCGCTGTCGGTTTGCAGGAGGCGGTGCCGGAGACGATTGTGGAAAAGGAAATCCGCATGCCGCTGAGCGAGGCACTGCAGAGTGGCACACTGAATTTAGCGCAGACCGACGGGCCAAAGCCTGCGCTACGCACCCAGATCGCCGAGCTGCGGCTCAAGGGGCAGGATACGCCGCTGCAGGTGGAATTTGAGAACGCGGACGATTTGCCACGACTCTACGCCGCAGCCTATGAGCGTCTGTTTGGCTACCCGCCGCCGGCCAGCCGTGTGGTGGAACTGGTGAGCGTGCGAATCATCACGCGTGAGGCGCAAAGCAGCGCGCAGGAGTCCGCGCTGCACACGCAGGTGCTCGATCCCGCGCCTGCACTGATCCAGGATGCGTTCAGCACCATCGTCATCGCACCCGGATGGCAGGTGGAGAAGGTCACGGGCTTCGGCCATGTGCTGCGCAGGCAGCAAGCGGCCACCGCCGCGCCCACGCTGGAGCGCGATCTGCTGCGGCACCGCTTTCACTCCATCGTCAGCGACATGGGCGCGCTGCTCTGCCGCACCTCCATTTCTACGAACATCCGCGAGCGTCTGGACTTCTCCTGCGCGCTGCTGGACGCGCATGGGCGGCTGCTCTCCAGCGCACCGCACATCCCCGTGCATCTCGGAGCGCTGGGCGTGTGCGTGCGGGAGGTGGCAAAGGCCATCGCATTGCAGCCGGGAGACACGATCATCACAAATCACCCTGCCTACGGCGGCTCGCATCTGCCGGACGTCACGCTCATCACGCCAGTGCATGATGCGCGGCAGCGGCTCATCGGTTACATCGCCAATCGTGCGCATCATGCGGAGATCGGCGGCATCACGCCCGGCTCCATGCCTGCAAATGCCACGCGCTTGCTCGAGGAGGGCGTGGTCATCGCACCGCGCCATCTCATTCGTGGCGGGGTCTCCTGCTTTGAGGAAATCAGCACGCTGCTGACCAGCGCCGCGCATCCCACGCGCAATCTCGCCGACAACCTCGCGGATCTGCACGCACAGCTCGCCGCGAATCTGCACGGAGCCGAGCGCCTGCGCGCACTGGCAGACGATTCGCTGGCCGGAATGATGAAGAGCATCCTCGATCATTCCGCCGGCGTCATGCGCACCCAGATTGCACGCCTGCCCGATGCCATCTCAGCGCAGGAGAAGCTGGATGATGGCGCGGTGATCTCCGTCTCCATGCATAAAGCGGAGGGCAAACTCGTGCTCGATTTCACCGGCACCTCGGGCGTGCATCCGCGCAATCTGAACGCCACCACGGCCATCGTGCGCAGCGCGGTGCTGTACGTCATGCGCCTCATGCTGCAGGAAGATCTGCCGCTGAACGAAGGCCTCACCGAGCCCGTCGAAATCCTCTGCCCCGAGTCTTTGCTCAATCCCACCTTCACCGGAGATGCCGCGCGCGATCCCGCCGTGGTGGGTGGCAATGTGGAAGTCAGCCAGCGGCTGGTGGACACGCTCATCAAAGCGCTCGGCCTGCAAGCCTGCAGCCAGGGCACGATGAACAATTTTCTCTTCGGCGGCGCGGGCTTCGGCTACTACGAAACCATCGCCGGAGGTGCGGGCGCAGGTGCGGGTTATCACGGAGCCAGCGCGCTGCACACGCACATGACGAACACCGCCATCACCGACCCCGAAATCATCGAGCAGCGCTACCCCGTGCGCCTGTGGCAGTTTGCGATTCGTCGCGGCTCCGGTGGCCTGGGAAAATGGAACGGCGGCGATGGCGTGGTGCGTGAGTTTGAGTTTCTGCAACCGCTCACGGTGAGCCTGCTCACGCAGCATCGCATAGAAGCTCCGTTTGGAATGAATGGCGGCGGCGCTGGCGAATGCGGACGGCAGACGCTGGTCAGGAATGGCACCGCGACCACGCTCGAAGGCTGCACGTCCTTCGCTGTGGAAGCCGGAGACCGCGTGGTCATCGAGACACCGGGTGGGGGCGGGTGGGGGGCTTGAAAAGTAGTCAAGAGCTTCAGCTCGTTCCGGACTCCGGACTCCGGCGACGCGCCTTCCAGAACGAGCTAAAGCTCTGGACTACTTTGCTGCCCCCCTGCCTCCTCGACTCCTTGACTCCTCGCCCTTGCCCGCCGCTCTCCGATCCGCTCGGGGAACTGCGCCTGATCAATGAAGACTACGAGAAGGCGAAGACGGTGCCGGCTTGAGGACGGATAAAGTAGTCTAGAGCTTTAGCTCGTTCTGGACTCCGGGCTCCGGCGACGCGCCTTCCAGAACGAGCTAAAGCTCTGGACTGCTTTGCTGACGCCCTGCCTCCTCGACTCCTCGCCCGTGGCCAACGCTCTCCGATCCGCTCGGGCAGCTGGGCCTGATCAATGAAGACTACGAGAAGGCGAAGGCGGTGCCGGCTTGAGGACGGCTAAAGTAGTCAAGAGCTTCAGCTCGTTCCGGACTCCGGGCTCCGGCGGCGCGCCTTCCAGAACGAGCTAAAGCTCTGGACTACTTTGCTGACGCCCTGCCTCCTCGACTCCTCGCCCATGGCCAACGCTCTCCGATCCGCTCGGGGAACTGCGCCTGATCAATGAAAACTACGAGAAGGCGAAGACGGTGCCGGCTTGAGGACGGCTAAAGTAGTCAAGAGCTTCAGCTCGTTCTGGAAACGTTCCGCTGACTCCCAGAGCAGGCCGTGGCTCCCATGCACTTAACACCACGCTCTCTCTTGAAAACGGATTCAAAGCAAGAGTACTGGGATGAATTTTGCGAGCCGTGATGACGTCGTGAACGAATGGCTATAGGGATTCATTCTCTGGAGCAAGGCCTGCGAAAGCCCCGTTCTCCGAAGGATCAGCAAAAGGCGAATGAAAGCTCATCACTTGATGAGCCAGACCTGCGCATGTGCCGCCAGAAGTACGATAGGCACTCCTGCCTGTCGATCAGCGCTCTCGCAGGCCGGCATGCCTTCGAATGATCCCAAGGCTTCGCCAAGCAGACGATGTGGGGCGATGCGCGTACCCCAAGTGTTTGCCGCACGCTGATCGACAGACAGGAGTGTCTGTCGTACTTATCTCCTCACGGCTTCTTTCCCACCACCGTGAGCCAGGGGTGCGTGTCTGTCATGATCAGCAGGTCTCCGCGTGGTTCAGTGAATGGCACGACGTAACTGGCGGTCACGGTTTCCACGGCATCGGGAGCGCTGGTGAGGATCTCCACGGCGAAGGGGCCCTGGCTTGCGGGCACATCCGCAGCGGCTTTGAGGGTGAGCTTCACCTCGCCGCCTTTGGCGGGCACGTCCACGGCTTCGGCGGTGACGCCCATGGGCAGTTGTGCGGCCTGGGCTTTGATCTTTCCAGCGAAGGTGCCGCTGGTCTTCACGGTGAGCTTTACCTCCACGCTTTTGCCGGCATCCAGATGATAGGCGTGCGTGTCCAGCGTGCCAGTGATGGTGGGGACAGGCGGTTTCACGGAAAGCTCATAAAAATGATCCGCACCGCCGTGATGAAAGCGGTCTGCGATGACCAGCTTGTACTCGCCATCTTCAGCGGCTTTGAAGCGCAGCGAGGGATCGAGGCTGTCCTTGTCCGCATCGTCCGCCACTTGCAGCGATTTGCCTTTGGCATCCTCGATGCGCAGCGTGGCATCCAGCGGGCTGTGGATGGCCTGCGCACGGATGTTGATCTGCACGCTCTCGCCTTTCTTCAGCGGGATCGTGAAGGCATCCTCTTCGCCAGCCTTGCTGATACAGCCGTTCACCGTGGCGGGCGGAGTCAGTGTCCTGGGTTCATCGAGAACCGGCGCCGGCTTCGGCTCGTCCGTCACGATGAGCCGATACACATGATTCTCGCTGCCTTTGAAGGACACATCAGCCGCAGGCGGATGCGCGAAGGCAAAGAGCTGCGCGTAGAGCGTGCCGTCCGCGGCGGGCGTGTATTCCATGCGCGGGTCCAGATTGGTGCTGTCATGCCCGGCGGCGACTTCCACGCCTTTCTCATTGAGCAGGCGCATGGCGGGGTCCATCGGCGAGCCCAGAGAATAGCCATGCAGCTCCAGCGTGATGCGTTTGCCCTTCTGCGCACGGATAGCGTAGGTATCCACATCGCCCGCTTTCGCCAGCACGCCATTGAGGGTCACATTCATCCGGGCCTCGGAGGCTTTCGCTTCTGCCAGCGTGTCGTTGGGTTCTTTCTCCAGGACTTCTTCAAACCTGCCCACCTCGATGATGCGCGGCGGCGAGGCGTCCGTTTCATTGTAAATGCGCACGAGGCAGGGCCCCGGCGTGGCCTCTTTGGCGATGTTCAGAAAGAACTTCTTCGGCTTGTCACCGCCCAGCACCACCACGTGCGGAGAGCTGCTCCAGCCGAGAAAGGTCCCCTTATCCAGCCCTTTGCCGCTCACCGTCGTTTCCACACGCGCACCCACCTGCCCGCCTGCGGGAAAGAGGCTTTCAAAGCCGGGGGGTGCCGCAAGCGCCGCAGTGGCCAGCGATGCCTGCAGAAGACCGCAGAGCCATGGGCTCCGGACTTTCCGCAGTCCGCATTCCAGTTTCATCATTTCCCGGCGCATCACGCAAACAGCTCGCGGATGGGCCTGCCACCATTGATCAGCTGCACGGGGCGGCCGGTGTTGGTGTGGAGGATCTGGTGCGGATCAATGCCCAGCTTCGTGTAAAGCGTGACGGCAAAGTCTTCCGGCGAATAGATGTTGTCGCTGGCGTAGTAGCCCTTCGGGTCGGTGGCACCGATGATGCCGCCGCGTGGGACGCCCGCACCTGCGAAGAGGATGTTCATCGCGCCAGGCCAGTGATCGCGACCGCCGTCCTTGTTGATCTTCGGCGTGCGGCCAAATTCTCCGAGGGCGACGACGAGCGTGCTTTCCAGCAGGCCGCGGCGGTCCAGGTCCGTGAGCAGACCGGCCATGCCCTGGTCAAACTTTTGCATGAACTCGCCTTTGCAGGTCTTGAAAAGTTCGCGGTGGTGGTCCCAGCCGCCGTAGTTCACGGTGACGAAGGGCACGCCCACTTCCACGAGGCGGCGCGCAAGAAGCATGCGCTGGCCCACATCGTTGCGGCCGTAGAGCTCGCGCGTCTTGTCGTCTTCGAGGGAAATGTCAAAGGCCTCCTGGGCGGGCTTGGAAGCGATGAGATCGACCGCCTGGCCGTAGAAGGTGTCAAAGCTCACGGCGGGATCTTCCGCCACGGCATTGTTCAGGCGCTTCATGCGGTCCAGCGAGTGGCGCAGCTCACGGCGGGAAAGGCCGCGTGCATCTGAAATTTCGGAAGGCAGCACGACATCGCGCACCTTGAAGCCCTTGGAATTGGGATCGCCACCGGCAACGAAGGGCGCATGCTCGGCACCGAGGAAATTCGGGCCGCCGCTGCGGGTGATGCTGGGCAGCGTCATGTAGGCCGGCAGGCCGTTCTGCACGCCGCGCTTGTAACTGACCACGCTGCCAAAGGAGGGGTGGAAGGTCACGAAGGCACCGCAGCCCACGGGCACCGGAGTGGGCGCGCCGGTCATCATGTAATGATTGCCGCCGCCGTGATTCGGATCCTTGTGCGTGACACTGCGCAGCACGGTGAACTTGTCCGCCACTTTGGAAAGGTAAGGCACGCTCTCCGAGAAATGCACGCCTGGCACGCTCGTGGGGATCGGCTTGAACTCGCCACGGATCTCGCTCGGCGCGTTCGGCTTCGGGTCAAACATCTCGTAATGCGAAGGCCCGCCGTCCAGCCAGACCAGGATGCAGTTCACCGGACGTGAAAGCGAAGGCTGTGGTGCCTGCGCCGCCATCGCCCGTGCCCGCAGCAGATCCGTAAAGCCCATGCCACCACCCGCAGCGGTGAGGCCGAGCTTCAGAAAATCGCGCCGCATGTGACCAGCGCAGTTATGGGTGATACGAGACATTCGTGAGGGGGGAAACCTGTGGAAATTACGTCATACGACAGGGGTTCTTGCGAAAGCGAACAAAAGTATCAGATTCAGTGACTATTCATCCGACAGCGATGGCGGATGCAGGCAGTGACACACCCTCCGAATGCACCACGGATTTCGCGACCAGCACGGATCAGATCCAGAGCCTCAGGTTATCCGTGATCATCCGTGTTATCCGTGGTCAGAAATTCCGGACTTTAAACCACGGATTTCACGACCAGCACGGATCAGATCCAGAGCCTCCGGTTATCCGTGATCATCCGTGTTATCCGTGGTCAAAGATTCCGGACTTTATACCACGGATTTCACGACCAGCACGGATCAGATCCAGACCCTCCGGTTCCGGTTATCCGTGTTCATCCGTGTTATCCGTGGTCAAAGATTCCGGAACTTTGAACCACGGATTTCACGACCAGCACGGATCAGATCCAGACCCTCTGGTTCCGGTTATCCGTGATCATCCGTGCTATCCGTGGTCAAAGATTCCGGAGCTTTGAACCACGGATTTCACGACCAGCACGGATCAGATCCAGACCCTCTGGTTCCGGTTATCCGTGTTCATCCGTGTTATCCGTGGTCAAAGATTCCGGAACTTTGAACCACGGATTTCACGACCAGCACGGATCAGATCCAGACCCTCCGGCTCCGGTTATCCGTGTTCATCCGTGCTATCCGTGGTCAAAGATTCCGGAGTTTTAAACCACGGATTTCACGACCAGCACGGATCAGATCCAGAGCCTCTGGCTCCGGTTATCCGTGATCATCCGTGCCATCCGTGGTCAAAGATTCCGGAGCTTTGAACCACGGATTTCACGACCAGCACGGATCAGATCCAGAGCCTCCGGTTCCGGTTATCCGTGAACATCCGTGCTATCCGTGGTCAAAGACTCCGGAGCTTTGAACCACGGATTTCACGACCAGCACGGATCAGACCCAGAGCCTCCGGCTCCGGTTATCCGTGATCATCCGTGTTATCCGTGGTCAAAGATTCCGGAGTTTTAAACCACGGATTTCACGACCAGCACGGATCTGACCCAGACCCTCCGGCTCCGGTTATCCGTGTTCATCCGTGTTATCCGTGGTCAAAGATTCCGGGGCTTTGAACCACGGATTTCACGACCAGCACGGATCAGATCCAGACCCTCCGGCTCCGGTTATCCGTGATCATCCGTGTTATCCGTGGTCAAAGATTCCGGAGCTTTGAACCACGGATTTCACGACCAGCACGGATCAGATCCAGACCCTCCGGTTCCGGTTATCCGTGTTCATCCGTGCTATCCGTGGTCAAAGATTCCGGAGTTTTAAACCACGGATTTCACGACCAGCACGGATCTGACCCAGAGCCTCCGGTTCCGGTTATCCGTGATCATCCGTGCCATCCGTGGTCAAAGATTCCGGAGTTTTGAACCACGGATTTCACGACCAGCACGGATCTGACCCAGACCCTCCGGTTCCGGTTATCCGTGATCATCCGTGCTATCCGTGGTTAAAGACTCCGGAGTTTTAAACCACGGATTTCACGACCAGCACGGATCAGATCCAGACCCTCCGGTTCCGGTTATCCGTGATCATCCGTGTTATCCGTGGTCAGAAATTCCGGAATTCTGGACCACGGATTTCACAAGCTCTCCTCAATGATTGAACACAAACTCCGCCGAGTTCAGCAGGCTCCACATCACGTCTTCAATGGCGGCCTGGCGGTTGGGAGGGCCGACGTCCAGGGCTTTGCTGGCGATGGCAGCTTCTTCGCTGGTGGGCAGGCGTGAGTAGCTGGCGAGGTAGAGCTCTTCCACGATCTGCGCGGGCTGGAGGTCGCTCTTGGCGAGGCGGGTGGCGCGGCCTTTGGCGTTGATGAGCATCTCCTGCAGCTTGGTGGAATTCATGAGGTGCAGGGCCTGCACCACGCTGGGCTTGGCATCGCGCTCGCAGGGGCATTCGGAGCTGGCGTTCGGGCGGCCAAAGGCGTCCATGAACTGGCTCTCCAGCTTGTGATTCCAGGTCTGCTTGGCCAGGGTTTCCGCAGGCGTGCCGGAGAAGGACTCTTTCACTTCCGTCACGGCGCACACGGCATCCAGCAGCGTCTCGGCCGGAAGGCGGCGGCGGTAGCTGCGGCTGTAGTTTTTCACGTCGGCCACATTCGTCTCATTCGGCAGGCTGCTTTCACGATATACCTGCGACAGCATGATGGTGCGCATGAGGTGCTTCAGGTCATAACCGTGCGCGATGAAATCCTGCGCCAGCCAGTCGAGCAGCGCGGCGTTGCTGGGCGGGTTGGAGGCGCGGAAGTCATCCACGGGATCGACGATGCCGCGACCCATGAAGCTGGACCACACGCGGTTCACCACGGCGGGGGCAAAGTAGGGGTTGTGCGGATTCGTCATCCAGTCGGCCAGCACGGCGCGCGGGTCCTGATTTTCCGCGATGGCGATCTCCTTGTCCGCAGGCGGGCGCGGCTTGAGCGTGGCCTTGGTGACGGGGTGCTCGATGCCCGCTGTGCCAGGCGTGAACCACATCTGCTCCGGCTCGCCGCTGATGGGTGCGGAGATGCCCTGCCCTTTCCGCTTCATCTGCGTGAAGAACGCGGCCATCTGGTAGTAGTCCGTGAGGTCCCATTTCTCCGTGGGATGGTGGTGGCACTTCGCGCACTCCAGACGCACGCCGAGGAAAATCTGGCCGATGAAAGTGGCGGCGTCCACGGGCTCGCGTTTGTCCCGCCACACAGCCATGGGTCCATATTGGTGCGTGTTTCCCTGCGCGGTGAGCAGCTCGCGCACAAACTGGTCCCAGGGCTTGTTTTCGCGAAAGCTCTGGCGGATCCACTGGTCCAGCAGATACACGGGCTTCACGCCCACGCGAGAGGGATTGGGGCGGATGAGGTCTCCCCATTTCACGGCCCAATGGTCGGCCCACTCGGGGCGCTGCAGCAGAGCCTCTACCCATTGCTGGTATTTCATGGGATCTTTGCTGGAGGCAAAGGCGCGTGCCTCTTCAACCGTGGGCAGCATGCCGATGGCATCCAGCGTGCTGCGGCGCAGGAACTCCGCGTCCGTGCAGCTCTCGCTGGGCAGGTGCCCGAGCTTCTGCAGGCGTGCATACACGAGCTTGTCGATCTCATTGCGCACGGTGAGCCCGGCGTAGCGCTCAGGCGGCAGCAGCTTGTCCGCAGGCACCGCCACGCGGGAGATGGCCACCTGCCCCATGTAACGCGCCACGATCACCGTCTCGCCGCTCTCGCTGGTGGTCTTCATGCGGCCTTCTTCATCCACGGAGGCGATGGATTTCTCGGAGGAAATGTAATCTGTGAGCGCCGTGACATCGCGGGTGCTGCCGTTGCTGTACTTCGCGGTGACCTTCAAAGCACCCGCTTCGTTTTTGCGATAGGTCTTTTCCGCCGGAGCCACCTCGATGCCCGTGAGCGCGGGCTGGCCCGGCGTCTCATACGGCATGCCCTGGCGGATCCATTCGGCGATGGTTTTGGCAGACTCCGAGTCCGGCTCAAAGCGCTGCCCGCCCTCGTGCTGCACGCGCACCACGGACTTCTGCAGCAGCAGGCTGTCCTCTGGCAAAGCGGGAAACACACGGCGGCCGCGAGAATCCTTCACCAGCTCCATGTAGTCGCCCTTCGGATCATAGGCGAAGATGGAGAGCTTGAAGCCCGCCTGTCCCGAAGACTTCGCGTGGCAGCTGCCGAGATTGCACCCCGCCTTGCTCAGCACGGGCAGGATGTCCTGAGTAAACGAGAGCGCCTTCGGATTGGGCGCGGCAGGAGCGGCGGCAGCAGCAGGTCCGGGCAGCTTGGTGAGCTTTTGCTTGTCATCGAGCAGATACACATCTCCCGCATCCGTGGCGGCATAGATGCCTTTGCCATCAGCGGTGATCACCGCCGCATTCGGCACGCCTTCGAGAGCTCCGGCCTTCTTGTCCTTGCCGGAGGTGAAGGCCAGGCGCACGCCATCGTGCTCCTTCAGCTCCGTCACGCTGTGCACGCTGCCGCTGTCCATGAAATAGGTCAGGCTGGTGGAGTCCGGAGACCACAGCAGCGCATTCACCGGCGCGGATTTGTCACCCAGCAGCATGATCATCTCCTTGCTGGCGATGTCCCACACCTTGAGGTCCTTGTCCGCGCTGCCGGTGGCCAGCCATTTGCCGTTCGTATTGAATCCGACCGCCACGATGTGCCCGACGTGCCCCTCGATCTTCGCCACTTCCTTCAGTGTGGCGGCATCCCACACCTTCGCGAGATTGTCCGCGCCGCCGGTGGCGATCTGCTTGCCGTCTTTGCTGAGGGCCAGGCTCAAAACATTGTCCGCATGCGCCTCCACCATCTGCGCCGGCTTGGGCTCGCCGAGCTTCCAGCGGTGCAGCAGGCCTTTCATGCTCATGGCTCCGTCCGCGAGAATCAGCGTGCTCTTGTCAGCCAGGAAAGTCAGCGCCGTGACACGCCCCTCCAGCGGTGCGGTCAAAGTGTACGCCACTTTCCAGTCGGCTGCATTCCACACCAGCACGCTGCGGTAACCACCCGCCGCCAGCAGCGAGCCGTCTGCATTCCATGCGAGCGATTGCACCACATCCTTGTGCCCTTCCAATGTGGAAAGCACGGGCGCGTCCTGCGCGGAGACATCGCGGATGAGCACCTGATTTCCACGACCCACGGCGAGGCGTTTGCCGTCCGGGCTCAGGGCCATGGCGGCAGAGGGCGTGTGGCCCGCAGGCAGCGCGGCCAGCTTGTCTGCAGGCGTGAGTTCACCAAATTTCTTCAGCGCGGCGTCATCCCATGGCGCGCCCGCATTCACCCAGGCCTTGAGCAGATTGATCTGCTTCTCCGGCATCTGCTTTTTCGGCGGCATGTGCGCATCGCCGGGATCATTGAGGGCCTTGATGAGCGCGCTGTGGTCGGCATCGCCCGAGACCATGGCCGAGCCGTTTTCGCCGCCTTTCAGAGCGAGATCGCGCGTCTCCAAAGAGAGCCCGCCTTTTTTCTTGTCCGCATTGTGGCAGCCGAGGCACTGCGTCTTTAAGAGACCCATCGCCTGGGCCGGATGAACCTTCGCCACCTCCGCAGCGAGCGGGGTGGAGAGCAAAAAGAGGGCGAGAACATGACGACTGCTGTAAAACATGGAGGGGTGAGACAACTACGGCTGCATTTGGGATGCTCTTGCCAAAGACAGCGCCCGCAAGGGGCGCAGGAGCGCTTGCTCCCAGGAACGGCGGCATTTTTCAATACGGCTCTCGGGAGCAGAGCGACCCACCTTTTCAGAACAACCACACCACACGGGTCGGAACGCCGCAGAGGTTTCCAGAAAGGAACTCAGGGCCAACTCTTCGTTCTCCAATCGCCCGAGCCACTCCTTGCGCGAACGTGCGAGGTTGTAGCTCGGTATTCCAATACCGAGTCGGAACCGTCGCGGTATCGGAATACCGCGCTACACAAGCCGTGCCGCCCGCTGTGAGCCAATTCTCCGGTAGCCTGGGACCCGCGAGTTCATCGTCTTTCCACCATCCAGCCCGCAAAAGGTCCAGTTGCCCTGCAATGCAAATCTCCGGCCATTCCCTTGCTCCTTCATTCCTTTGCCAAAACACAGCGCCCTCATTCCGCCCACCTCCCGCACTCCTGCCGCTCAGCGTTTCATCCGCCCTCCACCCTCCCCCATTTTTTGCGCCTCTTTGCGTCTTTTTGCGGCCCCACGCCTCCCCTTTCCGTCCCCACACCTCCCCTTTCCGTCCCCACGTCTCTCATTTCCCGCTTCACAGCTCCCATTTGCCCTTTGCATCACTGCGCAGCCCGCCATATTCGCCGCCCCCTCGATTTCCCCCTTAACCATGGCCTCCAAGCGCATCGTCCTCAAATTCGGCTCCGGCATCCTCACGCGTAAAGACGCACCCGAGCCGGATCCCGTGCAGCTGCGCAAGCTCGTGGAGGCCGTGGCACTGCTGCGGCGCGCCGGGCATTCCGTGGTCGTGGTCAGCAGCGGTGCCGTGGCATCCGGGCTGAAGCCGCTGGAATTCACGCAGCGCCCCACAGACGTCACCACCCTGCAGGCGCTGGCCGCCGTGGGGCAGACGCACCTCATGCACGCCTATGAGTCCCTGCTGCGAGACCACGGCCTGCACGTGGCCCAGCTTCTGGTCACGCATGAAGACTTCGAAAACGCCGACCGCGCCCCGCGCGTGAAGGCCGTGCTGGACCGCCTGCTGGAGTTCAGCCAGGTGGTGCCCGTCATCAACGAAAACGACTCCGTCGCCATCGAAGAACTGCGCTACGGAGACAACGACAAGCTCTCCTCCCGCGTGGCCCGCTTCTGGGGTGCGGATGTCCTCATCCTGCTCACCAGCGCTCCCGGACTCCTGCGCGACATGAAAAACCCCGCCGAAGGCCCCATCCCCGTGGTGGAAAATGTGGACGACGTCATCCACCACGCCGAGGAGGAAAAATCCACCCTCGGCACCGGCGGCATGATCTCAAAACTGCGCGCCGTGCAGGACGCCGTGCACGGCGGTGTGGAGTGCATCATCGCCTCCGGACGCCACGCCGAGCAGATCCCCTCATTGATCGATGGCGAAGGCATTTGCACGCGCTTCCCCGCTGCACCGGGCTCCAAAGTTTAAGGTTAAGGTTTCAAGTTCAACCCGAACTCCCGCAGCAGCGTTACAGCTTCAAACTTCAAACTTTAAACTTCCAACTTTAAACCCCGTCATGGCCTCCGCAGACATCGCCACCCTTCTCATTCACTGCCCGGACCGCCCGGGCCTCGTGCATGACGTCACCGGCTTCATCTTCTCGCATCAGGGAAACATCATCGATCTGCAGCAGCACATCGACGAGGAGCAGAACGCCTTCTTCATGCGCCTGGAATGGAGCCTGGAGAACTTCACGCTCGAAAAAGAGGAGATCGAGTCACGCCTGCAGCCCATGGCGCGCCGCCATGAAATGCAGATGCGCCTCAGCTTTGCCAGCCAGCGCAAACGCATCGCCCTCTTCGTCACAAAGGAAAACCACTGCCTCTACGATCTCCTCGCCCGCCATGAATCCGGCGACCTGCCCGTGGACATCCCGCTCATCGTGGCCAATCACGAAACCCTCCGCCCTGCGGCGGAACGCTTCGGCATTCCCTTCCACCATTTCCCCATCACCAAGGAGAACAAGCTCGCGCAGGAGGCCGCGCAGATCGAGCTGCTGCGCCAGCACAAGATCGACACCGTCGTGCTCGCGCGCTACATGCAGATCATCAGCCCCGCGATGATCGCCGAGTTTCCGCATCGCATCCTCAACATTCATCACAGCTTCCTGCCCGCCTTCGTCGGCGCCAAGCCCTACCACCAGGCCTTTCAGCGCGGCGTGAAGATCATCGGCGCCACCAGCCACTACGTCACCGCGGATCTCGATGAAGGCCCCATCATTCATCAGGACGTCATGCGCGTGAGCCACGAAGACGACGTCCAAGACCTCGTCCGCCTCGGCCGCGACCTCGAAAAAACCGTCCTCGCCAAAGCCCTCTGGTGGCACGCCAGCGACCGCGTCCTCGTGGTGAAAAACAAGACCGTGGTGTTTGATTGATGGGGTGGGGTGTGGGTGCGGTGTCCTGGGAACACGTTGCTGCAAAACGACGAGCACCACCCTTCCAGCGACACAAGCTGCCGACGCTTCGCGAAGCTCAAGCCCCCGGCTCGCTCTTCTTGTAGGTGTTGGTCGAGATCTCAGCCCAGCCGTGTGGCTTGATCAATGCCTCCAAGGCCGCGCGGAAGCGCTTTCGGCGGCCTGAGACGGTCTGCTTGAAGGCTCCTTCCGAGGGAACGACTTCGCTGATCAGGATCCTCACCCGGCCATCTGGATACCGTTTGAAAAGTGAGCACTCCTGGTTGTTTAAAATCGCTTCGGCTACTTCCGCTGCCGGACCTTTGACGTTCACCCGCTGCGCCATGGCATGGAGCTGGCGTTTGCGGGTGCCTACGATTTCCGCCGTGTGCGCCACCACATCCACACACCAGCGCTGCATCTCCGCGCGGGTCGATCCGTTCACCGTGCCCCCATGCCGCTCGATCTCAAAACTCAGCAGCGGCGGCTCCCAGCCCATCCCTTCCGTCCGTCCCCGAATCTTCTGCGCCTTCATCCCCCCTTCCCTCGCCCCCCGCAAAGAACCCCACGCCCCCTCCAGCAAAAACTCCACCATCCCCACGTCGAGCGGAGCGCCGGGTGTCAGGCTCATGAGGTAGTCTTTGAGAGAGGTGTTCATGGTCGAAGAAGTGAATGAGATGCCGTCTGACGCCAAGCGTAACCGCATGCACCAGCTTGATCCAATACGAAACTCGCTGCCCAGCCCCGCGGGTGAAAAACAGCCATGGGGCGACGCGAGGCCACCGCACCTATTTGGACTGCGGTCGCGCAGGAAGGAACGACCGCAGCTACCGCTTTCCGCAGGCGGTGCCAGCATGCGAACACCAGCGAGACCCTCGAACACGGCAGCCGCACGGCCCACGCCAGCTCCACAAGCCCCTCGCCCGCCACGAGACGCTCGAAAGCGGCAGCTCCACTCGTCCCTCGTTGCGCAGCCGCACTCCAAATTCTCCCTTCGAACCACCCAACCGGCATCGGCTCCACCGTTCCCACAGGAAACCGCTCAAAGGACTGTGCTCCCTCCTTTAAAAGAACCTTGCCTTCAGCCTGCCGATCAGGCGCGGTTTCTCAGCTTCGCGAGTCATTTCAGTTCCGTCGGTTTTGGCGGTTTTGGCGGTTCATTTTGGAGAGGGGTGTTTTTTTTTCACGCTTGGTGATGGCATGTGCGGATACGCGGCTAAGGCTGGAATCCTACTTGGTTGACACACCTGCAGCCGCTCTTAACTGTGGAGGAGTTTGCAGCGTGTCTCTGCCAGCAAAGACTGTCTGCTCATTGACGCAAGACCACGCAACGTCTGACCTGACATGAACCCACTTGCCGCCAAATTCGAAGCTCTCATCACCACCTATCAGGCTCGCGGTTTGAACAATGGAGATGGCATGCTGCCTCCGGTAGGCCGGGAGGTGATAGAAGAAGCTGAAAGGCTGCTCGGGTTCAGCCTCCCTGAACCCATTCGGCCCATCTATGAGCTGTATGGGGGGCAGGAGTACATCAGCCCTGGTATCACGGGCGTCCTGGGGTCGCACAGGTTGCTGAGTCCATTGGAGATAGCCAGCTCCTGGCAGATGTATGAGGACGCACAGCGCTTTCCCGGAGCTGAAATTCCACCCCCGGATTCAGTGCCGGGGGAAAATGAATGGACGTGGTGGCACCCTGCCCTGGTTCCGTTTGCCAACTGGGATGCCTACCATCTTGTAATATGTCGTCGCACCCACAGAATCTGGGAGTATGAGCCTTACATTGGCATCTCACGCCTAAGCTTCCGGGACATCGATGCTCTTCTTGATGCGGCCCAGGAATCAGCAAGCACAATGGAGGAGCCATGCATCGAATTTTACATCGAAGAATAAGGAAGGCTGCCACCACACAGTCGTGCCAGTGAATGCCAGGCGGTAGAGGGATCTACTGATCCCTCGCCCTCCGCCCCGCCCAGCACTCCGTTTTCAACCACCGGCTTCCAGACTGGGACCAGGATGGCCCCGCTCCAGCCAGAGTTCCGCCCTCTCAAAATAACCCCCCCCCGCAAAGAACCCCACGCCTCCTCCAGCAAAAACTCCACCATCCCCACGTCGAGCGCAGCGCCGGGAGAAAGGCTCATGAGGTAGTCTTTGAGAGAGGTGTTCATGGTCGAAGAAGTGAATGAGATGCCGTCTGACGCCAAGCGTAACCGCATGCACCAGCTTGATCCAATACGAAACTCGCTGCCCAGCCCCGCGGGTGAAAAACAGCCACGGGGCGACGCGAGGCCACCGCACCTATTTGGAGTGCGGTCGCGCAGGGAGGAACGACCGCAGCTACCGCTTTCCGCAGGCGGTGCCAGCATGCGAACACCAGCGGACTCTCGAACACGGCAGCCGCACGGCCCACGCCAGCTCCACAAGCCCCTCGCCCGCCACGAGACGCTCGAAAGCGGCAGCTCCACTCGTTCCTCGTTGCGCAGCCGCACTCCAAATTCTCTCTCGAACCACCCAACCGGCATCGGCTCCACCGTTCCCACAGGAAACCGCACAGAGATTTTTTACCGTCTGCTGCCCCTGCTGCAGAGGTTTTGGGGGTTTTGGGGGTTTCGTTGGTTTTGCTGCCCCTTTTTGAGAGGGTGAGATTGTTTTCGAGGAGGGGCGGCGGCAGTGTGCGCGTGTCTTGAGGAGGAATGAGTGCACCAGGAGTGATCGTCCCATCTCTTGCAGGCCCCTGGATATAGCGCATTGTTTTTGCGTTCAGACACAGGATCATGCAATCTTCCGTCAGTTCACATGAAAACCCTGGCTTTACCAACTCTGTGGTACTCGAGTGCGGCGGGCGCATTTGCGGGTGTTTTGGTCTTGGCACACCGGCTGGCCATGAATGAGTTTCTAGCGCTGGCTTTGGCGTGGGCTGCCTCCATCATCACAGCGCTGCTTGTGGGGGGAGTGGCGGTGAGGCTCAAACCGGATCTCAGATTTAGCACCTCGGTGCATGAGGATGGCCTCGGCTACCTTCATCAGCCGTTCGAGGTCGTGATTTATGTCACGCTGGCGTCAGCGGTGGCCATGGGGAGTTCCTTCTTGTTTAAGTGATGCCATGGCCAGGCATTGAAGGGCTTTCAGCAGCAGTTTTGCTTGGCCTGCAATGTGAGTATGAGGGGCCGCGTTGCCACTGATCGACGGGCAGGACTGCCCACCGTACTGCGCCCTGCCGCCTTCGTGAAAAAAACTCCCTCCCGAAAAAAGGGGCAGCAAAACCAACGAAACCTGCAAAACCTCGGTTTTGCCAACTCATTGGATCAGATCGGCGGCTTTGATCGCCTGCGGATTGAGATGGTAGGTTGTGGTAGGACGTCCGCCGTGAGCACCGGCGGGCTTTACGGTGGCGATGAGCCAGCGGTGCTCAGCCAGAAGCTCGCAGGCTGACTCGGCATCCTCAGTCCGCGTAAGACCACTCCAGTTTTTGTTGCGCACATTGCGTACCTTAAACTCCTCCGGCAGCCCCGCGCTCCCATCGCACAGCTTTTTCAGCAGGGTCCGCACGGCATCGCTTTCGGCGACGCGGGCGGAGAGGAAGACGCGGTGGGCGTGGGATTCGAGGCAGTCGGCGAAGGAGATGGCGCGCTGGAGGGCGGAGAGGGTCACGCCGCCGGAGGGCTGCTCGGCGACGTGGATGAGGAGGGCCAGGGCGGGCACGAGCTTGCGGTATTTGCCGAGGTGGGCTTCGATGGCGGGGGTCATCACGCCGCTGCGCAGGCGCAGCTCCAGCACGCGGCGCCAGTCATTGAAAAGCTCCTGCGCATCGGGCGCAAAATGGAAGGTGGGGATGTTGTCGCGGTTGGTCTGCACGCCGTTTTTGAGAAGCTGCGCGGTGGTGACGTTTTCAAAGGCGTGGAAGACATCGGAGGCCTCCCATTCGGCATCGCGGCACAGGGGGCGGTCCACGTCCTGCCAGTGGGGATTCACGTCCGGCCAGACCATGAGGGAGAAGCGCTGCAGGAAGCCATCGGCTCCGGCGCTGTGGCCGTTGGCCTCGCGCACATGCGCGGCGATGACGCCGGGCTGGATGCTGCCGAGCAGGCTGAGCGCGCAGGCCTCGACGTAGCGGCGGCCACGCCCGATGCGGTCAAAGGTGTAGCCCTCCTTGCCGCTCCAGGCCTGCAGCAAAAAGGCGCGCAGGGACTGGTTGCCATCCTTTTCCAAAAGGGCGAACAGGCCCGCGAGCTCGTCCTGATAAAGCAGGGTGCCGGTGGGATTGTCCCGCAGCACTTCGCCGAGGGCCTCGATGCTGGCGTCATTGACGATGAAGCGGCGCAGCGGCGGCGGCTCGCCACCGACGGACTCCACGAGCTGGGAGTAGTCAAAGGCCTCGCCATTTTTCGCGGCTTTGCGCGCGGCGGCCTCCAGCGCACCGCGCTTCATGCGTGCCTCGATCTCATTGGCCTGGCGCTGCCCCACTTCGGCCTCGTGCTCTTTGGAGACCATCTTTTCCAGCTCGCGCAGCGGGCGCATGACGGCCTGCATGGCGGGAGATTTCATGAGCGAGGGGCTGCCGATGAGCATGGCCCACAGGTGCGGAAACTCGGTGTAGGAGTCGTCCTTCTCCTTTGGCTGGATGCAAAACCTGCGCCCCGCGATGCTGGAGAGCGCAGCCATGGCGGCCACGGCGGGAAACTCCGGCGGGCACTGCATGCGCTCGGCGATGTCTGCGATCCACGGGCGGAAAGGGGCGGGCAGCCAAGCGGTGTCAAAGGGCTTCACGGGGGGCAGCGCCGCGCCGAGTGGCAGCGGGCGCGGGGCATCTTCTCCGGTGGAGTAGGCGATGTGCTCCAGCCGTTTCAAATTTTCGCGCAGCCTCTCCGCCATCTCCTGCGGCCCGGCGTCCGCCGTCTGCGCCAGCTCTCCCACCTCTGCCAGGATGCGGCGCGCGTGCGCCTGGGCGATCTGCCGCGCATGCCAGTGCGCCAGCTCCAGATTGAAGATGCCATGCTGCTCGGTGAGCAGGCAGATGCGCTCATGGGCCTCTGGCACGGCATGCCGCCGGCGCAGCGCCACGGAGACGGTTTGCACGCTGATGGCCTCCCCCCGGCTGTGCATTTCCAGCAGCAGCTCCCACACGCTGCGGCGCCCGGGATCCACAAACGCCTCCGGGTGCTGGATGATGGCGGCGATGCCGGGCAGCCAGTCCGCGTGATCGTCCATCACGGCGGCGATGATCTGTATTTCGCAATCGGGCGCCGTCAGCATGGCTCCGACATTTTCGGCGGGGTAGTGCATGGTGTGGTCAGGGGAAGAAGGTTGGTCTGGCGGAAGTGTTATGAGTGGTATTTTCTGGTATTTCGTTTCCTTTTAGGCGGAGGTGGCGGTGCTGGTGGTGGCATTGGCCGTTGTCGCGTCGGGTCCTGAGGGAGGGGTGCCGCCTGCGCCTGCGCCGTGGCTGCCGGTATTGCCGCCCTGCTTTTGCGGCCACTGCTTTTCCCCTGGTGCGGGGATGCGGGCCTGCACGTGGAAGCGCCCGCGCAGCGTGGCCTCCACCTCGGCGAGGTCGTAGCGCACGCCGCCTCCGATCTTGAAGTAGGGCAGCACGCCGGAGCGTGTCAGCTCGTCAATGGTGCGCACGGAAAAGCCGCAGTAGGCGGCGAGTTCTTTGCGGGTGATCTTCCTGGCCTGAAGGCTGGAAGCGGTGCTGGGTATCGGTGATGAGTTGTTCATGCCGATGTTTTTAATTGGGCCCGTTTTTCAGGAGTCAAAGCGAAAGTTGCAGAAAATGGAAAAAGACTGAGCCGGGGAGAAAGGAAACGCGAGGAGAAGCAGGGATGGGTATGGCGTGGTAGGATGTGGTTTGGGGGTCGTCTTTTGGGCGAAGGCTGGGGAAGCCCTGGCTGATAAAGTGAAGCGGGGCGTGGGCGGGGCGAAAAATGTGGCGCTTGCACCTCATGCCCCTCATTCCGGCTAAAGGCGGTACTACAATACGGCGCTGGGTTGGTTGGTGCCGTTAGCGCTTGAGAGATGAAGACCAGGTTTTTAACCGCTGATAAGACGCTGACATGACGCTCATTCAGAATTTCTGAAATGTCTTTATCAGCGTCTGATCAGCGTCCCATCAGCGGTTGAAAAGAGGTCTTTTAACTCAACCATGCCTCCACCACAGAGGCACGATGAGCACAGAGATTCCAGATCAGACCCATTTTTAACTGTTCTTGGTTTAAGGGGACGCTGGGTGATCGCGGAGCTTTGAGGGATCAGGATGATCCCTCTCCTGCCGGAGGTGCCGGATAGTTGAACCACTAATCGCACACTAATGGAACACTAATATCAGAGTCTGAGGGGAGTCTTTTTGGCTCATTATGAGTGTTTTATTAGTGTCCAATTAGTGGTTTCAGAGTCTGGCTTCACAGCGCTGGCGATACAAAGGATTCAAGATGATCCCTCTCCTCCAAGGCATGCACGTGGCTCGGCGTGGGGGGGATGAAGTTTCAGGTTGGACCGGGCTGATGGGTGAGCGGTTACTCTCGACTTCATGTCATGAAGACACATTTCATACCACTCTGAAACTCCCGAGCCACAGGCTGGCAGCCTGTATCACGTTCCGCACACTCCCGTGTGGGCACGTGCATCTATTGAAAGAGAAGAGGCGGGCTGAAGCGCTTTTGGAGCGCGGGGCCTCCGAGCCCGCAGCATTCCGCTGCACGCTGCAGCACCGCAGCTTCCTTCAATGTCTCAGCCGCATGCTGCTGTCTGCCGCTGCTCGACGTGCTCGTGCTTGCCTCCTGCCGGGAGTTATACTGAGGCTTGCAGGTGTTTGCCACCTGCTGCGGGCTCGGAGGCCCGCGCTCCACGGACGGCATGCGCAGCGGTCATGCAGGTGGATTTCAAACATGGGCTGAGATGGAAGTGGAAAAAGAGGACGCCGATGCGGCCCCTCACTTCCGCCTTCTCCGCAGCACCAGCATCATCGTACCACACAGCATCAGCACGCCCTTCGCAGGCTCGGGCACGGCAACGACGGTCAGCGTGAGGTCGCCGCTGCCGGTGAAGTTGAGGATGTCCCACACGCCGATGCCGGTGATGTCGGGGAGGTCGAGATTGCCTTCGTTGCCGGCGGAGTTGGCGCCGGTGCGGAGGTTGGTGCCGGTGCTGAAGCCGTTGGTGGTCAGCAGGCCGCTCCAGTCGAGAATTTTGAAGCTGTCTCCGACGGCGGCGGTGTAGCCGCTGCCGTTGACGAGGAGATTGCTGAAGCTGTTGAGCGTGAGATCCCCGGTGATGTTGATCTGGTCCGCAGCAAGGCTGGCCCCGGCTGTGGAGCCGGTGATCTGCAGCTCGGCCACGGTGGTGCTGGCCACGGGGACAAAGGTGAGGCTCTGCGTATTGAGAGTGCCGGTGCCTGCGCCTGCGCTGTCGCCGGGCTTGATTGTGCCTTGGATGACGGAGGTGGCTCCTGCGACCGTTCCGGTGCCCGCGAGCACTGCCGTGGCTCCGTTCACCGTCACGCTGCCGCTGCCGGTCTGGCCTGCGCCGTTTGCGCCCACCTGCAATGTGCCTGCGCTGACGGTGGTGTTTCCAGAGTAAGTATTGGCCGCTGTGAGAGTCGTGGTGCCCGCGCCCACTTTGGTCAGGGCACCGGGACCGGTGACGACGGCATTGATGGCGAGATCTCCGCTGCCGCCGACGCTGGAGTCGGTGGCGAGATTCACCGTGGTGAGATTGGCCGTCGCAGTGGCTGTGCCGCCGCTGAAGCTCATGCCCGGGGTCGTGGCATAGCCGCCGCCGCTGCTGTCCAGGGTGACCCCGTTCAGCACAAACGCGCCGTCATTGACCACCGCCGTGGCGGAGGTGCTGGAACTGCCGCTGATGGTCACCGTGGGCACGGAGGTAAAATGGGTGCCCGGATTCACAATCGTGAGCCCCACCACGGTGTAGCTGGCGTTGTTTCCCGCCACTGTGGGCGCGGTGCCGGACACCAGGACCGTGCCGCCGCTGAAGGAGGCGCTGGGGGTGCCGGTAAAGCCGCTGCCGGGACTCGTCACCGTGATGCTGACGACCTTGCCATTGGCGTCCAGATTGGCCACGCCGGTCGCTCCATTGGAAAGCGTCACGGCGGGCGCGGCGCTGTAGGTCGTGGTATTTGATGTGACGACATAAGAGGCGCTGGTCACCCCCACCGAGGCGATGACCACGGAGCCCGTGCCGCCATTCACCGTGACCACCGGGGCCAGGCCATAGCCCGCGCCACCGCTGGTGAGCGAAAGGCTGCCGGCACCGAGGCCGAGCTGAGCGGTCGCCGTGGCATTGCCGTCTAATGAGGAGTCGATCATGACGGCAGCACCTGCGGACCAGCCGGTGGTGCTGACGCCTGAAAAGCTCAGTGAAGAGACCCCGCTGCCGATGCTGGCGGCGGTGCTGATGTTGTTGTTCACCAGCGCGCCTGCGCCGGACACGCCGGTGCCGTTCAGCGTGATGACCTCCTGCACGCCGCTTTGTCCATTGAGGTCCAGCGTGGCTCCCGCACTCACCGTGGTGCCCGCTGCGCTGGTGGCGAGAGACGCGCCGCCACTGCCGAGAGCCGTGGCACTGCCCAGCGCCAGCGTGCCTTGATTGACCGTCGTCGCGCCGTCATACGTGTTGGCTGCGGAGAGTGTCAGCGTGCCAGCGCCATCTTTGATGAAGCCCACGTTGTTGTTCGCATGCGTATTGGCCGCGCCCGCAGCACCAGCGCCGAGCGTGCCGCTGAAAGTCTGCGAGCCGGAGGCGACCGTCACATCCAGCAGGCTGGTGGAGGTGGCGCTGCCGCCGATGACGGCATTGGCCGTGCCCGTGCCAGCGGTGGCGAGCCCTGTTATGCTCTGCGCAAAGCCGTTGAGCTGCAGCACGCCGGAGGTGGCGCCGGTGCCGAGCGTGACGCTGGTGCCGGTGGGCAGGCGGTCATTTCCCAGATCGATGCGCAGCGTGCCGTTCTCGATGAGCGTGCTGCCAGCGTAGGAGTTGTCACGCGCGGTGAGGATGAGCGTGCCGCTGCCGGTTTTGTCCAGGCCGCCCGCACCCGTGACATTGCCGGTGATGGTGAGCTGCGCCGTGCTGCCAGCCGTGGCGGCAGTGGGGTCCACCTGGATGCGCGAGGTCGTCTGCAGCACCACTTCATTAACGATGGTCGTCTTCGGATCTGCAAACGCTGAACCCGTGGTCTGATCGGTGATGCGGATGGCGCCGTTGCCGCCGAAGCCGTTGCCATTGATCAAGATGCGGCCGTTGGTGGAAATCGCGCCAAAGGTGCCCGTGGCGTCGTCATTCACCTCATAGGTGCCGCCATTGTTCACGGTGATGCTGGGCACGCTGGTGAACTGCTGGCTGTTCATGCGCACCACGCCGTTGTTGATCACGATATCGCCGCTGAAGCTGCTGGCGCTGGTGCCCACGGTGATGCCGCCCACGCCCGTCAGCGTCAGCGTGCCGGTGCCCGTGATGCCCGCGCCCTGGACGGTCTGCATGGTGGCGAAATTGAAGGTGCCGCCGCCCGCGCCGATGGTGAGGGGATGATTCGTCGCGCTGACGGTGCCGATGCCGCTGGTTCCGGTTATGGTGAGCGTGCCGCCATCGAGCGTGACGCCCGCAGCCGCCACTCCCAGATTCCCGGTGGCCGAGACGGAAACGGAGCCGCCATTGATGATGGTGGCGCCAGTGAAGGTGTTCGTGGCGGACAGCACCAGCGCGCCATCGCCGGACTTCGTGAGCGTGGTGCCGCTGATCACGGCATTGATCGTGAGCGTGGCGCTGCTCTGCTGATGCACGATGAGCTCTCCCGTGGAGGTGGCGATGACGCCGCGCTTGCTCGTGGTGCCGATGCTGGTGGCACCTGCGGTGGAAGCCACCAGCAGGCCGCCGCTCTCCAGGGTGAGCGTGTCCGTGCCTGCATTGAAGGCCACGGCGGAGGTGCCGGTGAGGCGCAGGGTATTGGTGGTGGCGGTGGTGACGCCGCTGCTGGTGACGGTGGTGGTGGTGCCGCTCAGGCTGGTGTGCAAACCGCTGCCGAGGGCGGTGCCATAGCTGCCCGCCGTGAGCGCGACGACATTGCCGCTGCCATCGTTCACCGCCCAGTCGTTGAGCTTGTAGGTGGCATACGCGCCGAGGATGTTCATGGCGTCATTGCCGCTGCTGACGCTGGTGTTGTTGACCGTGGTGGTGGTGATGCTGGCCACACCGCTGCCGCTGCTCACCGGATTGAAATTCGCCGTCGCTCCGGTGTTTCGCGTGATGGCATTGAGCATCAGCGTCGCGATTTGGTCCGTGCCGTTCGTCACGGTGATGCGCGCGCCGCCGCCGAGAACGCCCGCGCTGTTTCCCAGCGTGAGGCCGGCCACCGTCTCCGTGGAGAATGCGCTTCCATTACCCGTGAATGTGAGCGAGCCGCCATTGAGCGTGAGCGCCGCCGTGGCGCTGAGTTTGGCGCCGTTGTTCGTACTGTCATCCAGCAGCAAAGTGCCGCCGCTGACGGTGGTCGCTCCCGTGTAGGTGTTTGCACCGCGAAAGGCCACCGTGCCGCCGCCGATGATCGTCACCGTGTCCGTGCTGCCCGTGGCGGAGGCCGCGCGCAGGATGCTGCCGGTAAACTCCACGGTGCCGCCGCTGGCGGAGGTGATAATCACGCCCTTCGCCGCGCCGCTGTCAGTGCCGAGCGTTACATTGCCGCTGTAGGTCACCGTGCCGGAGGAGTTCAGCCCGCCCAGGGTGATCACGCCGGCGTTGCCAGACTGCAGGCGCACGTTTCTGCCCACATTGGTCCCGTCCGTGTTCAGCAGCAGCGCGGCGAGGCTGCTGCCACTGGTATTTCCTACCAGCACATCAGAAGTGGCGATTCCCAGAGCCCCGGCGGCGCCGCTTGGAGCGCTGGCGGCCACGATGAGCCTGCCCGCATTCACGACGGTGGCTCCGGCGTAGTCGCTGGCGGAGCCGGAGAGCACCAGCGTCTGCGTGGTGCCCGCCAGCGTGAACCCTGCATTGGGATCGGTGCCGGAGAGCTTGCCTGAAAACACATAGTAGCCCGCCAGCGACATGGAGAGGCCCACATTGGAGGCGCCGGTCCCGGACATCAGGACGTTTCCGCCGCCGGAGAGTGCGCCAAAGGTTTCCCCATTGCTGTTGAAGTCAAAGGTGCCACCGCTCAGCACATTGAGGATGGTCGAGTTTCCAAACAAGTCCCCCGCCGAGCCGCTGAAGCGCACCGTGCCCGTGCCGCTGACGTTGATGGTCGTATTGGAAAGGCCGCCGAGATCTCCGATGTTGAGAAATTTTCCCGTCGTGGAGTTGTTGATCAAATTCAGCACGAGTCCGGTGTTGCTGCCGCTGTTTGAATAGGTGAGGCCGTCGCTCAGGGTCAGCGTGCCGGTGCCGCTGTTGAGGAAGGTCTGCTTGGTGCCGTTCGTGTAGGCCTGCGTGGTGCCGCTGAGGGTCAGCGTGCCCGCACCGGAGTTCGTCACGGTCGTTTCGCCATCCCAGATGGTCGGTGCGGAGATCGTGGCGCTGCCCGCTGCAGAGAGCGTGATGGCGGAGAGCATCGCGCGGTCTCCGGTGGCATTGGTGAAGTCCAGCGCATTGGTGGTGGGCGAGCCCGCGAGGGTGATGGTGCCCGCCGTATTGGCAAACGAGAGCTGGTTCAGCACCAAGGTCCCGATGTCATTCGTGGTGGTGAACGTCGTGCTGCCTTTAAAGAGGAGCGCAGTCCCGCTGCTGCTGACCGGCGCCGCCGCAGGAGACCAGTTTCCTGCGGTGCTCCAGCTTCCGGCAGTGGTGTTCCAGGTGCTGGTCTGGGACTGGGCCTCGGCATGAGACACAAGGACCAGGACCAGAACGGCCAGCGACAGGACGAAATACAGGCTGCGGAAGGAATTCACGCAGAACGAGGGCATGGAGGCGCGAAAACGGCTCAGGGCCGTCCGGCGGCGCGCGGCCGCTTGCAGACAAAGATGGGGCATTTTTTAAAGGAGGGGGGGGGGCCTGCCGATAGCCCTTCTCAAACCCGCCATCCATGGATGCATGGTGACTATATCGTTGCATGATTTTCACCTCGCAAAAACGTCACAAAACATCGTGTAAACTGGCATCATAGAAGCCCTGCCTACCCGGGATGTTTGGAACCTCTAAATTCAAAAATGGAGGAATTTCCCATCATCATTCCACCGCCCCGAGACCGTGCCGGCCATGCGCGATCAGCGGCTGCTGAACGGTCGATTTCTGATTTTTGGAGGGTGCCTCCTTGAGCGCCTGCCGCCCTCACAGGGCTCCGCGCCATTCCCCAAATCTTTCAAAACCGCCAAAACCAGCACAGCGAATCGGTTGCCTATGGCCCAGACGCTGCTACCCTCGCGGCCCCCTTCCCCAAAAAACGCCCGCCCCCCGCCCATGACCCCAGACAAAATTCGCAACATCGCCATCATCGCCCACGTCGACCACGGCAAAACCACGCTCGTTGACGGCCTCCTGCGCTCCAGTGGCAATTTCCGCGAAAACCAGGCCATCGCCGAGCGCGCCATGGACTCCATGGACCTCGAACGCGAGAAGGGCATCACCATCAAGGCCAAGAACACCTCCGTTCACTGGAACGACCACATCATCAACATCGTCGATACTCCCGGCCATGCCGACTTCGGCGGTGAAGTGGAGCGCGTGATGAAGATGGTGGACGGCGTGATGCTGGTGGTGGACGCGTATGAAGGCCCGCAGGCGCAGACACGCTTTGTTTTGAAGAAGGCGCTGGAGCAGGGCATCAAGCCCATCGTGCTCATCAACAAGATGGACCGCCCGCACATCGAGCCGCAGAAGGTGCATGACAAGGTGCTGGAGCTCTTCCTTGAACTGGATGCCACCGAAGAGCAGTTCAACGCCGCCTTTGTGTACGGCAGCGCACGCGCAGGCTGGGTCACCGATTCCCCCACGGGCGAACAGCATGACATGACCTTCCTCCTCGGCAAGATCGTCGAGCACATCCCGGCCCCGAAAGCGGAAGTGGAAGGCAGCTTCGAAATGCTCGTCTCCAACATCGACTGGGACAACTTCGTCGGCCGTGTGGCCATCGGCAAGGTGACCCGCGGCAGCGTGAAGCTGGGAGACAAGGTCTTCCTCCTCGGCAAAACGCCCGAAGAAAAGGCAACTCCGGTCAAGGTGACCAAGGTTTTCCAATACACGACTCTCACCACCAGCGACTCCGTGGAAGGCACCGCTGGCGACATCGTCGGCATCTCCGGCTTTGAAGACGTGGACATCGGCCAGACCGTCGCCGGCGCCGCAGACGCCCCTGCCCTGCCCTTCGTGGCCATCGATCCTCCTACCATCGTCATGCAGTTCGCCGTGAATGACGGCCCGCTGGCCGGACGCGAAGGCGACCACGTGACCTCCCGCAAGATCCGCGACCGCCTGGACCGCGAGCAGAAGATGAACGTGACCATCAGCGTGAAGGACACCGACACCGCCGGTATCTTCGACGTCAGCGCCCGTGGCGCCATGCAGATTGCAGTGCTCGTGGAGCAGATGCGCCGTGAAGGCTTCGAAGTGCTCGTCTCCCGCCCCATGGTCATCATGAAGCGCGTCAATGACGAACTCGTGGAGCCGTTTGAAACCCTCTACGTGGACGTGCCGGACGACTACCTCGGCGGCGTGATGAAATCCATCTCCGAGCGTAAAGGCAAGATCGAAGACATGAGCGCCCACAACGGCCGCACCAGCCTGCAGGCTTATGTGCCCACCCGCGGCCTCATCGGCTTTGAGTTTGACCTCATGAACCTGACCAGCGGTCACGGCATTCACAGCCATCTCTTCCGCGAATACGCCCCGCACGCCGGACCCATGCAGACCCGCAGCACTGGCACTCTCGTGAGCACCGAAGCAGGCGAAGCCACCAGCTACGCGCTGGACACCATCCAGGTGCGCGGCAAGCTCTTCATCGGCGCAGGCGAGCAGGTCTATGATGGAATGATCATCGGCGAAAACCCACGCGCCGACGACCTCCCCGTGAACCCCACGCGCAGCAAGCAGCTCACCAACTTCCGTGCTGCTGGCAACGACAAGGGCATCCAGCTCACCCCGCCAATCCGCTTCAGCCTGGAGCGCGCCATCGAGTACATCGCCCCCGATGAACTCGCCGAGTGCACTCCCAAGAGCATCCGCCTCCGCAAGCGCACGCTGGACAGCAGCCAGCGCCAGCGTGAGAAGAAGAAGACCGAAGCCCAGCTCGAAGGCGCGGCGGCGTAAGGCAGGAGCTGCGGTCAAGGCGTCAAGAATTGTCAAGAAGGTCAAGGCATCGAGCCTTGGCCTTTTTGCTGTTTGGATGGCGGCGCGTTCGCAGCGGGATATGGAGTGCGGTCGCGAAGGGAGGAACGACCGCAGCTACCGCTTTTCGCAGGCCGGACGGATTGCATGCGGCACATCCCCAACAAGCACAACACCTCTCAGGGTGCACGAAAGCCCCTTGAGTTTCCGTGAGCCACGAACCGCTCGAAAGCGGTAGCTCCGATGCAGGCCTGCGCCTTGCATCTGCGCGACCGCACTCCAAATGTGCGCCATCCGCGCTCACAGCTTTCAGTTACCGCGGCGGCTGCGGCGGCACGTACATCCGTGGCATCTGGCCGGGAGCCATGGGGCGTGGTTTGGGCACCGGCGCGGCGCGCAGGTCCACGACGCGGGTGCTGGTCCAGCTGTCATGCCAGCCAGTGTCCACGCCGCTGCCCAGAAACGAAAACGGCTCAAACGGTACGATGCGGCTCAGGCTGCGCATCAACGCATTGCCGAAGGTCAGCGGCTCTCCCGACACCGTGACCACCTTTGTCCCGGTGATCAGCTTGCCAAGCGAGCGGCCAAAAAGCCCTTCAAAGAACGTGTAGTACACAATGCTCGCGACGGCCGTGTAGGCGATGTCTTCCAGCGTGCTGATATCTTCGAGGTTGTCCACAAAGCCATGGATGACGCCCATGCCTTCCAGCAACCCGACAATCACGGCGAACACGAAAAACAGTCCGATGATCGCAACGCGGTCGATGATAAAATTGAGGAAGCGTTTGCCGCCGCCCGCGCTCGGCTGGTCATGTATATCGACGGGCAAAGCAGCCCCCACGTTGGACTGCGGTGCCGCATAGGGATTGATTTCATTCGGGTTCATCGGGAAAATATGGCATGTCTATCGGGGAGCGCCTAGAAAATAATTCGCCCACCTAGGTACTTCGACATGCCTTTCGCCTGCTGTTTCGGACTCCGGAAAGTAGTTTAGAGCTTTAGCTCGTTCAGGGCAGCGCCTGCGCTTTGTTCCGTGCCTTCGAGAGATGAAGGGGAATTTCGTTGCCTCTGTGGCGAGTGCGCAGCGCTGCGTGCCCGGAACGAGCTGAAGCTCTGGACTACTTTTTCCCAACGCGCAGCTCTTCGCCTTCCCGCTTTTCACCGGGTTTGAAAATGGCAGGCTGCCGCGTTGGCATGGGCCGCGGCCTCACTTCCGGTGCCGCCCGCAGATCCACCACGCGCGTGCCCGCCCAGCGGTCGTGCCAGCCGCTGTCCTTGGTGGTGGTGAAAAACGACAGCGCATCCAGCGGCATCAGACGGCAGAGACTGCGCAGCAGGACACGGCGAAACGTCAACGGTGCGCCAGAAACCATGACCGCTTTCGTCCCGGTGATCCACTGCCCAACAGTGCGCCCGGGCAGCGCCTCGAAGCAGGTGTAATAAACAAAGGCGCCCACCATATAAAAACCCACTATGGAGAGAAAGATGGCCCCCATGTCTTCGGGAATGGACATGCCGCTCTGCCAGTTCATCGCCTGCGCCAAATAGCTGAGTGCCTTCATAATCAACATGAAGGTGGCAATCACCCCCGCACGATCGATCGCCCAATTGAGAAACCGTTTTCCCAGCCCCGCACGCCGCGCATCCGCTGGCTTCACCGGTTCACCCACGCTCACGGCAGATCGCGGTGCCGCATAGGGATTAATTTCCGGCGGGTTCATTTTGGACACAGGGCGCTTCTACGGACGATGCATACTGAGGGCTGCCAGAAAAGTAGTCCAGAGCTTTAGCTCGTTCTGGACAGCGCCTGCGCTTTGTTCCGTGCCTTCGAGAGATGAAGGGAATTTCGTTGCCGCTGTGGCGAGTGCGCCGCGCCATGTGCCCGGAACGAGCTGAAGCTCTAGACTACTTTTCTCG
This sequence comes from Prosthecobacter sp., assembly GCF_044222565.1. Taxonomy (GTDB): domain Bacteria; phylum Verrucomicrobiota; class Verrucomicrobiia; order Verrucomicrobiales; family Verrucomicrobiaceae; genus Prosthecobacter. The sequence goes on along the minus strand of NZ_JBGANA010000007.1, from coordinate 51,902 downwards.
CTGCGCAGCGCCCCGGCCCGGACTGCGAGCTAAAGCTCGCGAGTACTTTCTTCAATGCGTCAGCGCATAGAAGATGATGTTGATCCCAAGCGGGTACGCATACTTCTCGGAGAACTCCCTGAAATACCACGGGTCCGTGCCTTCCTGCTCCCAGCCTTCGCCGGTGTCGGTGTTCCAGCAGATGACCATCATGAGGCGGCGTTTGTCGTCGAAGTAGCCGCGGTAGTGCACGTGTTCGGAGCCGGGCTTGTCGAACTCATAGGTGATGCCCTGGTTGATGACGTATTCGGCAAAGCGGATGTGAGGGATCTGCGGCTTCACTTTGATAGGGAAGACCATGTGGAAGATCTCGTGCTCCAGCGGGATCTCCTCCATCTTGCGGTCCGGCCAGATCTGCTTCAGCGCGACTTCAAAATTCTCCCACTCGCGCGTGCCCCAGAAATCGTCCACCATGATGAAGCCGCCATTGAGCATGTAGTCGCGCATGGTCTTGGCTTCGGTATCGGTGATGTCGATGTCTCCCACCTCGATCATGTAGAGAAAGGGGTAATGACGGAACTGCTCGGGATCGATGTCCACGATGGCGCCGTTCGGATTCACCTGCAGGGAGGTAAGCTGCTGCAGGCGGTAGCTCATGTTCATGTCCGAATCCGGGTAATCGGTGGACCATTTGCGATTGCTGCGGCCCCAGCCGCCACGCCCCCCGCGCCCCGAGGAGGAATTGTAGCGGATGCGGGCAAAGGTGAAGGTGTCGTTCGGCAGCTCCTTGCTGACCGGCCAGGTGGGGTACTCATTGCCATAGCCACCGCGCCGGTAATCGCGCGGATCCTCCGGTACCGAGCCGTCCTTGACGCCGAAGCTCGTGGGCTTGCCGCTTTCCTTCTCCTGCTCGGCGGCCCAGACGACGCAGCCGATGAGGGCGACGGCTAAAACAAGGACGGTGGCGGCTCGCGGTGTGTGCATGCGTGGGAGGTAACGTAGCTCGTTCCGTGCCTCCTGCACGCTTCTTTGAGGTTCCAGCGGAGGGTCCCGGTCGGGCGCGTCTCCATCAACCCAGCGCCTCGCGTCTGGTTGCGTTTCGTTTTGATGACCCTTGCCAGCGTTTTATCCTCGGGACGGGACCTCCATCACCGAGCCTGGCCCCACCAGAAACACGCGATCCTTTTCTGTGCTGGACATGCAATGCGTGCCGGTGAAGGAGCCGAAGGCAGGCAGAATGCACACCCGTGGGGAAAAGTGGAAGCAGGGCGCACGCAGAGAGGTGCCCATGCGGTCAGACAGCCGGAAGGCCGGATGGAGGTGCCCGGCGAGGACCTGCGCCTCCGCATCTTCCTGCGGCTCGTGCCGGCAGTGAAACGCGCCCAGCCGCCACGGCCCTTTCACACAGGTGATCCGCAGTTCCTCCGGCGGCGCACCGGCATGGCGATCGTGATTTCCCTCCACCAGCACGATCTCGATTTCCGCATGCCGTTCCCGCCACGCGGTCAGAGCCTGAAACATCTCCTCGTTTCTGCCCGCTTTGGCATGAAGAAAATCTCCCAGGATGACCAGCCGCGGCGCTGCCGTCATCGTCAGAATGTGGGACAGCCGCTCAAGATCGTCCTCATGCGAAGTATCCGGCACGGGGATGCCTGAGAAGCGAAAAGTCGCCGCTTTGCCGAAATGCGGATCGGCAATGAACAGAGTCTTGCCGCCCGCCCACCACAGCGCGCGCTCATGCAGCAGCGTGAGAGTTTCGCCGCCCCATTCCAAAGTCACATCGGCCCTCATGTTCGCAGTGCTTCAGCCTCCAGTTGCTCGCTCATGCGGCGCACGCGGTCCGCCCATTTTTCCGTGCTCACCTGCGCCTGCACCCACATGGCCCAAAGCGGAAAGGACAGCGGCGTGAGGCGCTGCGTCTCCCGCAGGATGATCTTCATGCCCTGCGCCTGGCTGAGGGTCTCGCGCAGCCGCCGCACCTCAAGCTGCCGCTCGATGACCTCCCGCCGCGCCTGATCCAGCAGGCGGTTGTCCGGCTCATAGCGGGAGAACATGTCATAAAACAATCCGCTCGAAGCCTGCACCTGACGCGTCGATTTTGAACTCCCGGGATACCCCTGGAAGACCAGCCCCGCGATGCGCGCGATTTCGCGAAACTGCCGCTTCGCCAGCTCGGTGGAGTTCAGGCAGTCGAGGATGTCCTCCACCAGCATGTCTGGAGAAAGCATCTCGCGCCAGGCCTGTTCATCGAGGTCCAGCGGAGTGGGTGTCGCGAGCGCAAAGCCATAGTCGTTCATGGTCAGCGCAAAGGAACGCGGAGAGGCCTTGCCGATGCGGTGCGCCGTCAGCACGGCCAGCCCCTCATGCGCGAGCCGCCCGGCAAAGGGGTAGATGAAATACAGCAAGCCCTCACGCGTGCGCGTCCACTCGATGAGCAGCTCGTCCGGCTCAGGAATGAGCGACCAGGACGCTTGAATCTTGAGCACCGGCGCAGCGGCTTTCATTTCCGGCGAGTCAAACACCTCGCGCTTCGCCTCCGCGAGCTTCAGCCGCACCGCACGGGCGAGCTGCGTGGAGAGGGGCATCTTGCCGCCCATCCATTGCGGCACCAGACGCGAGGTCTTGCGGCTTTTCCGAACGAAGGCGGTCATGTCATGCACGCGCACAAACTCAAGCTGGTGCCCCGCAAAGGAAAAGCCGTCCCCCGCCTTGAGCCGCGCGATGAAGGACTCCTCGATGCTGCCGAGATGGCTTCCGCGCATGAGCCGCACGGACATCATGGCATCGCTGGTGATGGTGCCGATGGACATGCGGTGAAAACGCGCGATGTCCGGCTGATCCACCGTGAAGAAATCGCCCTCCTGCCGCACGCGGCGGAACTGCGGATAGGCCTTCAGGCTCTTGCCGCCCCGCGTCACGAAATCGATGATCCACTGCCACTCCTCATCGCTCAAATCGCGGAAGGCATGCGTGGAGCGGATCTCCGCCAGCGCCTGCGCCTCGTGAAATCCGCCGCCGAGCGCGAGCGTGACGAGATGCTGCACCAGAAGATCGAGCGGCCGGTCCACAGGCTCGCGTGCCTCCATTTCTCCACGCGTGATGGCATCACGTACCGCGGCAAATTCCACCAGCTCCAGCGCATGCGCGGGCACGCAGTAGATGCGGCTGACGGCTCCCGGCTGGTGGCCGCTGCGTCCCGCACGCTGCAGCATGCGCGCCACACCTTTGGGCGCACCCACCTGGATGACCTGCTCCACCGGCGAGAAGTCCACGCCGAGATCCAGACTGCCGGTGCAGACCACGCATTTCACCGCGCCAGCGCGCAGCCGCTCCTCCACCTCCTCACGTTTCTTGCGGTCCACCGAGCCATGATGAAGCTCGATGTCCCCGTCCCAGTCCGGCCGTGCGGCACACAGCGCCTGATACCAGATCTCCACCTGCGAGCGCGTGTTTACAAAGAGCAGCGTGGTGCGGGATTTTTCAAGACGGCGGATCACATCCGGCAGCATGCGCAGCCCTGCATGACCGCTCCACGGAAAGCTCTCCATGCTGCGCGGCAGCAGGGACTTGATCTCAAACTTCTTGTTCACCTGCGCGGAGATCATCCTCGCCTTGCCCGCATGCGCCGCGCTGCCCAGCAGCACATGCAGCGCCTGGCCGAGATTTCCCAGAGTCGCGGACAGGCCCCAGATGCGCAGGCCCGGCGCCCACTGCCGCAGCCGCGCCAGGCAGAGCTCCGTCTGCACACCGCGCTTGGTGCCGAGCATCTCGTGCCATTCATCCACGATCACACAGCGCAGGTCGGCAAACTTTTCCCGCGTGTCCGCATGCGTGAGCAGCAGGGAGAGGCTTTCCGGCGTGGTCACCAGCGCGGTGGGAAAGCGCTGGCGCTGCCTCTGCCGCGCCGCAGCACTGGTGTCTCCCGTGCGCAGCTCCACGGACCACGGCAGCCCCAGATCCTTCAGCGGAGCGCGCAGGGACTCCACGGTGTCATTGGCCAGCGCCCGCAGCGGCGTGAGCCACAGCACGCGCAGCGGCTCCGTCTTTTTGGGCCAGGCCGCCTTCTCAGGATTTTGCGCCAGCCATTCCAGCACCGGGCCGCCCCAGACCGCATAGGTTTTTCCCAGCCCCGTCGGCGCATGCACCAGCCCGCTCTCCCCAGCCAGAAAGGCATCCCAGGCCTCCTGCTGGAAGGGAAACGGTTTCCACCGCTGCTTTTTAAACCATGCCGGCCACAGAGATTTCATGCGGCGCTCTCCTTCAGAGGCATGAGGCGGGGTTTCATCATGGAACAGGAACGCATGGGGCGGAGGAGGCGCGGGCGGCGCATGGGGTTCGCCAGATGGTGGAAAACGGACGCATGAAGTTGCGCAGAACCTTGGCGCGGAATGCTGCGATTTCCATGCTGTCATGAAAACAGCACGATTCTCCCAGGTGGTGGCGAAATGCGGCCGTCCGGAAATCCATCTGCTGCTCACGGATCCCAAAAAGGACCCGGCTCTCCAGTCCGCGGTGAAGGCGAATCGCATCATGACCGTGATGCAGGCCGTGGTGGGAACGAAGAAGGACTGGGGTGAGGCCGGATTTCATGTGGGCGCAGGCAGGCAGTACCTTGTGTTTCCCAAGTCGGTGAAATCCTTCGAAGGCAAGGCCGTCGTAGGCATCAAGTATGAACTGCTGAGCGGAGCCGAGATTCAAAACACCCGCAAACCCAAAGCCGCCAAAGCCGCGAAGCGGGCCAGACATAAAAAGCCCCCGCAGCACGAAAAGAAACCCTCCAAGGAAGCCCTCAAACTCGCTGAGGCATTCCATGAAAGCGCGCCGCCTGAACCGGAGGAAAAGGAGCCGAAGGAGAAGAAGGAAGATGCCATCGCGTCCAAGCCCGCCTCCGCCGAAATCGCCGCGCTGAAACGCCAGGTGAAAAAGGCCATGCAGGCGCTGGAGAAAGGCAGGCAGGTGGCCGCATTCAACCTGCTGCAGAAGATTGTGGAGGAGTGAAGCGCCGCCGCTCATGCAAAGAGTTCGAGCTGGGCGCTGGGCACCTTGAAGGCCGCCGTGGAGAGGCGTGGGGAGCTCTGAGGCTGGGACATGGCTGAACTGCATACAGGTCATGCATGCAGGGCATCAGTGGAAATCATGGGACGGCACGCCGTTTTGCGCGGCTGTGGCGAGACGCTCGATGCGCAGGGCAAGCACCGTGGTGACACCGTCCGCGATCTGCAGCCGGCCTTTGATGCGAAGGAAGGGCTCTTCGGTGATGATGAGTCTTTGCGCCTCAAACAGAGTCGAGGGCACGAAGGCATTGGCGATGCCGGTTTCATCCTCCAGGCTGATGAAGACATGCCCATTGGCGGTGCCCGGACGCTGGCGGCAGATGACCATGCCGCCGATCTCCACCCTGGCGCCATGCCTGCCTGCGGGCAGATCTCGCGCGCGGGTCAGCTCCGGCAGCTTCGTGCGCATGAGCCCCATGGGGTGCGGACCCACGGTGACGGACGTGGCGGCGTAGTCGGAATCCAGCCTCTCCTGCGGCGTCATGGCCAGCAAAGGAGAGGCAGCTGCTGAAGAGACGGCCCCGGCCAGGGAGAAGAGATTGTGCTCACGCTTTTGCTCCACCTCCCACAGCGCGGTGCGGCGGTCATGGGCCAGTTCATTGAGGGCCCCTGCCCTGGCCAGCACGCGCAGCTCCGCACGCGGCAGCGGGCAGCGCAGCAGAAAATCCTCCATGCTCAGCCATGGCCCGGGCTGCCGTGCCGAGATCAGCAGCTCTCTCGAAGCTGCACTGAAGTGGCGGAGCTGCCTGAAGCCGAGGCGGATGGTGCTGTCATCGTCCACACGGCAGTCGAGATCTGAGCGGCACACGCACACGGGCAGCACCCGCAGGCCGTGGAGCTTCGCATCGCGGACCACCGTAGCGGAGGAATAAAACCCCATGGGCTGATTGTTCAGCAGTGCGGCGGTGAACTCCGCCAGCCGGTGCGTGCGCAGCCAGGCGCTGGCATACACGAGCAGCGCGAAGCTGATGGCGTGAGATTCGGGAAATCCATACACGGCGAAGGACTGGATGGATTTCACCACGCGGTCCTGGGTGGCCGCCGGCACGTCCCGCTGCGCCATGGCCACGCGCAGCTTTGCCATGACTTTCTCCATCCGCTCCGGAGAGCGGTGGAAGCTCAGGGCGCGTCTCAATTCCTCCGCCTCGCTGCCGCTGAAGCCGGCGATCAGCATGGCCATCTGCAGCACCTGCTCCTGAAACAGGGGTATGCCCAGCGTGCGCGCCAGCACGGGCTCAAAGCAGTCCGCGATGTAGTCCACCTTCTCCCGGCCCGCATGCCGGTTCAGATAAGGATGCACCATCTTTCCCACGATCGGTCCGGGACGGATGATGGCGACTTCAACCACGAGGTCATAAAAGCAGCGCGGCTGCAGCCGGGGCAGCGTGGCCATCTGCGCACGGCTCTCGATCTGAAACACGCCGATGGTGTCCGCCAGGCAGATCATGTCATAGGTGGCGGGGTCATCATGCGGGAGGCGGTGCAGCTCCACGGCGCGCGACTCTCCACGCGCATGGCAGGTGGCGATGGTCTCCTCCAGCGCCGCCATCATGCCCAGGCCGAGAAGATCCACCTTGATGATGCCCAGGTCCGCGCAGTCGTCCTTGTCCCACTGCACGACGACACGCCCCGGCATGGACGCAGGCTCCAGCGGGACGATGGAGTTGAGCCCCTGGCTGCACAGCACCATGCCGCCGCTGTGCTGGCCGAGGTGCCGTGGCAGCCCGCGCACGGCGGCATGCAGCTTCAGCAGGGCCTCCACGCGCGGATGATCCGTGGGCAGTCCGGCCCTTTGCACATGCTCGTTCATGCCGAGTGTGTGCTGAAAGTCGCCATTGGCAAACAGGCTGGAGAAGCGGCTCAGCACATCCGGCGGCAGGCCCAGCACCTTGCCCATCTCACGCATGGCGCTGCGGCCGCGGTAGGTGATGACATTCGCCGTCATCGCCGCGCCATGCGGGGCGAAGCGCTGGTACATCTCCTGGATCACGCTCTCCCGCTGGTGGCCGCTCGGCAGGTCCAGATCGATGTCCGGCCAGGTCTCGCGGCCTTCGCTGAGGAAGCGCTCAAAGAGCAGCTTGTGCTTGATGGGGTCCGCGTTGGTGATCCCCAGCGAGTAGCACACCACGCTGTTGGCGGCGCTGCCGCGGCCCTGCACCAGAATCCCCTGCTCCTTGCACCAGCGCACGATGTCCCACACGACGAGGAAGTAGCCGCTGAACCCGAGCGCGGTGATGATGCGCAGCTCGTGCTCCAGCTTGTCCCTGATGGCGGAGTCCATCCTTTGGTAGCGTTCGCGCGCGCCTTGAAAGGCCAGCTCGCGGAGAAATGAAGCCATGTCATGCCCTGCAGGCACCGCATGGGTGGGAAACTGGTAGCCCAGATTTTCCAGCGTGAAGTCGATGCGCCCGGCCATGCGCGCGGTGTTTTCCACCGCCGCGGGGAGATCGGCAAACAGCTCGCGCATTTGGTGCTCACGCTTGAGGTGCCGCTGCGAATTCGGGCAGAGCAGCAGGCCCGCCTCATCCAGCGTGGTGTGGTGGCGCAGCGCGGTGAAGGCGTCCAGCAGCAGGCGCCCTTCACGCGCGGCATAGCAGGGACCATTGGAGGCAATGAGCGGCAGCTTAAAGCGCTCCGCCAGCTCCACCAGATCCGCCACACGGCGTCTGTCCTCGGCAAGGTGATGGCGCTGGATCTCAACTCCAAGATCCGCCGTGCCGAAGATGCGCACGAGATTTCCCATGACCTCCAGCGCGGCGGGGCGGTCGCCATGGGAGAGGACTTTCACCACCGGGCCCTCTTCATCTCCCGTCAGGGCCATGAGCCCCGCCGCATGCTGCTCCAGCTCCGCCCAGGTGACACGGCTCGCGTTTTTGGCCGCGCGCAGTTTGGCCAGCGTGAGCATGCGGCAGAGGTTTTGATAGCCCTCCCGGCTGCGCACCAGCACAGGCAGCACGGTCTGATCTTCCAGCGTGATCTCCGCACCGACGATGCTGCGCAGACCATGCTCACCGGCGCGGTGATGCGCGCGTGCCGAGCCATAAACGCCATCGCGATCCGTGATGGCAATCTGCGCCATCCCCTGCGCCGCCGCGTGATCCAGCAGATCCTCCGGAGAGCTGGAGGCCCGGAGAAAGCTGAAAGCGCTGCGCGCATGGAGTTCCACAAAAGCCATGAGCGTCAGCCGAAAACACCATCGAGCATCCACTGCCGCCCTTCGCAGGCGAGCCGGTATAGAGAGCCATCGCTCACCTCCACCACCCACACTTCACGGCTCCATGCCTGGCGGTCCCACCAGTCTCCGGAGAGCAGGCAGGGGCCGTTTGCCTGGGTGATGTCTAGCGTGGCCTCTGCCGTGGTCATGGCCACGGGCCGGTGCTGCTGCAAACGCACGCTCACCAGCCGTGGCGGGCGGAAGCAGCTGAAGGGCAGTCCGTAAGCGGGGCCTTCACCGCCCGGCGTCGCAGCGGGCAGTGGCTCCAGAAACGCCGCCATCGAAAAGGCATCCGGCCTGCGGGTCGGCAGCAGGCGGGGCTTGCCCACACGGCCGATGCCAAAGAGCGCCTCAAGCTGCGTCAGTGTCTCGGCAAAGCGCTGCGGATCGCGCAGGCCGCGCTCAAACAAAAGATTCTGCCGCATGGCCTGGCGCGTGGGCTTGAGGTCCAGCGTCACCACCCGCACGGCGCTGGGCGCGCGCAGTCCGTCCAGATGGGCACGCAGCACCCGCAGCAGCAGTTCTTCATCGCGGGTGGGCTCGGCCACGCGCAGCAGCCGCTCATGCACGCTGCCGTCTTCAAATTTCAGCACCAGATTTTCCGCGGCCACCACCAGCCAGTGCTCCGCCAGCCGCGCGCAGAGCCCCTGCAGCATGCGCTGCAGCAGGCCCAGCAGCGGCTCCAGAGATTCCACGCCATGCTCCAGCTCCAGGGTTTCACAGAACAGGGTCACCGTGCGCACGCGCTGCAGCAGCCTGCCGGCGCCGCCTCTGGCCAGCTGCCACACATGCAGCCCCTCCGCACCCAGGCGCTCAGCCACTCCCGCGCGTGGCAGCGCAGCCAGCTGGGCGAGCGTGTGCACACCCCAGAGCTGCAGCACCTCCAGCACTGCGGCGGAGGGCTGCAGCACCCTCACGGGGAGCTTGTTCAGAGAGGCTTCATTCCTGCCGCCGTCGAGAATCAAAATTTTGTCTGCCGCATGCGCCGCGAGGCTGGCATGGTCGGGATCTTCGGCAAAACCCACCGTCACCTCCAGCTTCCGCGCGGTGAGCTCCGCATGGATGCCTTCGCAGCAGGAAAGCCGGTTTTGCCAGACATTGCGGATCGCGGAAACATCCAGCACGCAAAGGCCCGGTGCCGTGGACTCATAATGCGGCGTCCAGTGGTCCGCGCACTGCAGCAGCTCCTGCTGCAGCTGCTCCTCCACCGCGGCCACACGGCGCAGCAGCGTGAGCTTCATGCAGCGCGCCATGGCCTGGGGCGCCGTCATGCCCGCGAAGACGCCCTGCTTTTCCGCCACGCTGTTGGCGTGCAGGATGCGGCCCGTCCCGGCCTCCTGCGCGGCCGTGAGGTCCTCCTCTCCATCCAGCACCGCCAGCGCAGCCTTGGCGCTGGGACAGCCTGAACGCTGATGATTTCGCAGGGCGGCCTGAAGCGCAAAACGTGGCAGCCAGATGGCCGCGTAAAATGTCTGGGACCGCGCCTTCATGCAGGTGGGGTGAATGCCGGGGGTCAAGCCGCCTCCGCGAGGTTCAGGGCAGCACGGGCGGCCTCCATTTCAGATTCCACACCGGCCGAGCGGCGCACGACACCGCCGCGCAGTCGCGCGAGCAATTCTGGACGCGGCCGGTCCATCGCGTCCAGGCCATGGGGCAGCTGCATCAGCAGACGTGAACGTGCGCAGGGCACCGTCTGAAAGGCGGTGAAGATGCAGCACAGGCTGCCGCTTTTCTCCGCCAGCAGCCGCAGCCGGTGCCAGGCCTGGGCGGGCACTTTGCGCACGCTGCCGACCGGGCACAGACCCACGTCCATCAGCACCCGGGAGATGTTGCCATCACGCAGGAGCAAGTCCGCCCCTTTGACCGCCTGCTCCACGCTCCGGCACCTCAGCCAGAGCAGACGCTCCCGTGTCTCCGCCGCCACCTCCTGCGGGCTGAACACATCCGCCCCGTCCACCAGCGCTACCGGCGTCCGCATTCCCCTGCCCCAGGCATCCAGCAGGGCAGACAAAAGCAGGCCAGCCCCGGCTCCCCGGCTGCCGCACACAATCTCATGCAGGCGCCCCGGCTGCAGTTGCAGCTGGTCCAGGCAGTCCACCCCCGTAGGAACCGCCTCCGCCTCCTGCAAAGCCGCCTGTGCCAAGGGAAACTTGGTGCGCAGAAGCTCACGGATGTGAAGCAGATTGAGGGGTGGATTCATACTGTTCTAAAGAACAGTATGAATGAAGATTGGCAAATTAAAAGCGGGGGAGTTTCGGCATGAGGGGCATGTGAAATTTCACTTTCAGCGGCTCATGAAAACATGCAGACCGCATTCCTCAGCGGCCCTCTCTGCAGCGTGGAGACCCCTCTCACGCCAGCAGCCCCTGCTTCACCTCGCCAAACACATCGGTCAGGCGGAAGTCGCGGCCGGCGTAGCGGTAGGTGAGGCGTTCGTGGTCGATGCCAAGGAGATGCAGCATGGTGGCGTGCAGGTCATGCAGATGCACCTTGTCCTGCTCCGCTTTGAAGCCGGTCTCATCCGTGCTGCCATAGCGGATGCCGGGCCTGGCTCCGCCGCCTGCCATCCACATGGTGAAGCCGAGGTGGTCGTGGTCGCGGCCGTTGTTTTTGTTGAGCATCGGCGGTCGGCCAAACTCTCCGCCCCAGAGAACGAGCGTGTCCTCGAGCAGGCCGCGTTGTTTCAAATCGGTGAGCAGAGCGGCGACGGGCTGGTCCGTTTCGCGCGCATGCTGCGGGTGGCCTTTGAAGATGTCGCTGTGGTCATCCCAGAACTCGTGGTTTACCTGGATGAAGCGCACACCTGCCTCGGCAAAACGCCGCGCCATCAGGCACGCACGGCCGATCTGATCCGTCACCTTGCCATCGCCGATGCCATACATCTCCTGCGTGGCCTTGCTTTCCTTGTTCAGGTTCATCACGTCCGGCATCTCGCGCTGCATGTTGAAGGCGAGTTCGGCGGAGGTGATCAGGCCTTCCAGCGCTTCGTTGCTGCCGTCCTGCGCCAGCTTTTGCCGGTTCAGCGACTGCACCAGATCGAGCTGCCGCCGCTGTGCCGCTGCATCCAGCCGCGCATTCTTCATGAAGGGAAGCTGGATGTCCTTCAGCGGTGTCGCGGGAAATTCGGGACTCGCGCCATTGCCGCTGTCCTGGCCGATGGCCGTGCCACCGCACACCGCCGGCAGAAACGCGCAGCCATGCTTGAGCGGACCGCCGCCGGAGAAGGACGGATTGATCGTCACAAAGCCCGGCAGATTTTGATTTTCCGTGCCGAGGCCATACACGCACCATGAACCCACGCTGGGCCGCGTGAAGGCAAAGCTGCCCGTGTTCATCTGCAGGATGGCCTGCGGATGCGCATTGTGGTCCGTGTGCATGGAATTGATCACGCACAGATCATCCGCATGCCGCGCGATGTTTGGCAGCAGATCCGAGATCAGCATGCCGCTCTGACCGCGCGGCCTGAACTCCCAGGGAGACTGGTAATACCTCGTCGGACTGTCCTTGGCGGTCGGCACCTCGTGCTGCTTTGTCAGCGCCGGTTTGAAATCAAAGGTGTCCACCTGAGAAGGACCGCCCTGCATGAAAAGGAAGATCACCCGCTTCGCCCGCGCGGGGAAATGCGTTCGCGTCGGCAGCAGCGCATTCGCCGAAGCGGCCTGAGCGTGAGTGCCGAACAGTCCCCGCAGAGCCAGCATGCCAAACCCCGCGCTCGAAGCGCTGAGCAGCTGGCGGCGGGAAAGGGGCGGGCGCATTCCAACTACAAACGCTGCTGAAGCGTGAATCTTGTCGCAAGGAAACGGAGGCGAAACGACGGCCCATAATAGTGTTGACGCCCCCTGCGGAATTTCATCTCATCGAGCGGTTACGTTGCTTCAGACATTATGAAACAGTTCTACATCGCCCTTGTGACGCTAGCAGTGATGCATTCCTTGGTTTCATTTGGCGCATACCGTGTTTTCACCACTCAAGAGGTTGTACCATCCTCAGAGCTTGAAAAGCGCACGGAATTCTCCGTGTCGCAGACCCGGATTGTGATTGTGTCCAGGCCAGCGGTCATTGTTTGGTACATGTGGTCTGGCTATATTGGACTGGCAGCAGCGTTTCTATGCGCCATTTACGATGCCATCCGAAACGGACATTACTGATCGCCCCGCGTCAGTCCCTGCGAGCAACTGCATCAAAGCCCTCCAGTCATGACGCCCCAACCCTTCACAACCACGCGGTTCATTGTGTGGGCAGTGCTGGTCACCATTGCGTTCGCATTTCTTGTGGCAACTCAGGGCAGGCCCCTGGTGCAATAATACGAGGGTGGCAGGCAAATTGGAGTCGAGAAATTGTCGGATGAATCGGGAGGCTTTGATATGAGAAACAGGCTGGATGTGATCAGCTTTGACAAGCTGACCGCACGGTTTCAGAAGTGACTGCTGCGTTTCCTCGAATCACTGGACAACATCTTTGCCATCCACCTGCAAGACGGCAAAAACCTTTTCAATATGGCCATTGGCTGACACTCTCACTTCACGGGAACAGATTTCACAGCTTCGTGTTCATAGCGTATGGGGTACGGGGCTGGGCGGAAGGTCTTCACGAAGCCCGAAGTCTGTGACGAGCCGATGGAGCAAAGCCGAGAGCTGCTGAAAATGCTCTGACTCGTCGTGGCTGAGGCCAATGACGAGATCAACAATGTCCTGTGACAAACAACTGGCAAAGCAAAGGCACAGCTCGCTGTATGGCGAGGTGCCGGAGGACCACATGCAAGAGTCTGAAGTAAAGCCGTAAAAGTCCCAGATGTCGCCAAGGTGCTCTCTAACGAGCGCCAGCAACTCCGTACTACGCGTAAACGACGACCAGCCACCTGGCGGTTCAAGTTTAAAGCATTCTTTGGTCATGGGAGTACGCGAGCGGCACCAAACCACTTGATAAGACACAATGCCGCAAAGTCCGTCAACCTATGATGGCCGCCATTTTCTGCCTTCTTCATTCCGACTTGTGCTGGATGACTGGCTTGGTGCAGCCCTCGATCTTGCAACGATGTGCCTTTAATAAACCGTCTGAAACTCCCCGCTCTGCATCAGTGCATGACAGAGCTGCGCCCATCCATTCGGCGTATCCCCCGCACTCACCAGAAACCCTTTCATCATCTCCCGCTCCTCCGTCGTCGGGGCACGGCAGCAGGCCATTTTCCACGCATTGGCGATCTTCTCTTCCGCACTCTGCCCGCTGAGACGTTGCGCAAAACTTTCGGCCTGGCGCATGACTTGATCGCTGTTCATGAGCAGCAGGGACTGCACGGGGGTGATGCTGGCGGAGCGGCCGCCGATGACGAGGCCGGGGTCGGCGGCATTGAAGCACTGCATCATGGGCATCTGCGCGCCACGCACGATCGGCAGGTAGATGCTGCGGTGCGTGGTGTCATCCTTCAGGTCGTTGAGGAAATGTTTGCGGCCCACTTCGCGGCCCTGAGGAGTAATGGCCTGCGCTTTGTCAGCGACGGGCGAGCCTTCGCGCGGGGTGAGATTGAGCGTGCCACCGAGCGTCAGAATGGCATCGCGCAGGGGCTCGGCTTCGAGGCGCTTGCGGTTCGCGCGCCAGAGCAGGAGGTTGGAGGGGTCCTGGGCCAGCGCGAGGTCGGAGCGGGTGCTGGAGCTGAGCTGATACGTGCGTGACAGCACCAGCTCGCGGATCAGCGTCTTGATGGACCAGCCTTCGCGCACAAAGCGCGCGGCGAGATCATCCAGCAATTCGGGATGGCTGGGTTTGCTGCCCATGCGGCCAAAATCATCGGGAGAGTCCACCAGCCCGCGGCCAAAGAGATGCAGCCACACGCGGTTTACAATGACGCGCGCTGTCAGCGGATTTTCCGGACTCGCCAGCCAGTCGGCGAGCTGCCTGCGGCCGCTCTCTTTCGGGCCGATGGGCGCCAGCTTCACCGGAATGGCGGAAAGCACGCCGCGCTTCACGGGAGCGAGCGGTTTTTTGACCTCTCCTTTGTCAAAAACGGGGCAGTCGATGGGCGTCTCCGCCTCGCGCACGGACATGCCCAGCGGCGGCGGCGCGGGAGCGTTCTTCTGCTTTTCCGCCAGCTTCTTCTGCCACTCGCTCACGTCTTTTTCCAGCACGCTCAGGGTGGTCATCTTCTCCGCCATCGCGGGCGGCATCTGCGCAGGTGGTTTCGCGGCGGGATTGATCCCGGCTTTCACCAGCTCCTCGCGCATGGTGTTGCGCTTCTTCGCCACTTCCGCGTAGTCCTTCTGCATGTCGGCCACGTCCTTTTCATGCTGCTTCACCGCCTGCAAGAGTTTCACGCCATCGCGACCAAGCGGCATGGCATCGGCTTCTTTTTTGACGTTGTTGGTCTCCACGCCGGAGAGGTTCTGCGTGCTGCGGAAGATGCCGGCGAGCGCGTGGTAGTCGGCGGTGGGGATGGGATCAAACTTGTGGTCGTGGCAGCGCGCGCAGTTGGCGCTGAGCGCGAGGAAGGCGTGGCAGGTGGCGTCGATCTGATCGTCCGCGACGTTCATGTCGTAGAGCATGAGATCAGATTCGCCGAGGGACTTCACACCGATGTTGAGGAAGCCGGTGGCGAGCAGCTGGTCATCGCGCCGCACAGCATCCTGCGCCGGCGGCAGCAGATCTCCGGCGATCTGTTCGCGGATGAATTCATCAAACGGCGTGTCGCGGTTGAAGGCGCGCACCACGTAGTTGCGGTAGCGCCAGGCCAGCACGTAGGCCATGTTGCGCGTGTTGCCGCTGGTCTCGGCATATCGTGCCACGTCCAGCCAGTGCCGGCCCCAGCGTGCGCCAAATTCGGGAGAGGCGAGCAGCCCGTCCACCACGGCGGGAAGCTGGGACATCTCAAACGACTCCACCACCTCCAGCGGCGGTGGCAGGCCGATGAGATCAAAGTAAACCCGGCGCAGCAGGGTCAGCGCAACCGCATCCGCATTCGGTTGAAGTCTGGCCTGCTCCAGGCGCGCGAGAATGAAGTGGTCCACACGGGAGCGCGGCCAGTCCCGCTGCTGCACCTGCGGCAGAGGCTGCCGCGCGAACGGCTTCAGGGACCACAGCGGCTCCGCAGGCGGGCTGCCAGCCAGCAGCAAAGCAGGCAGGCTGAGCAAGGCGGTGAGGCGCGCAATCACGCTTCCAATACGTCCTTATTATGGCATTCTTGAATCGGCCGGTGAAAAACCCCTTGCATGATGGCCCGGCATCCAGCACTATTCACGCCGTTCCAAGTTCTCTCAACTTGGTGAACACTTGGTGTTGTTCCCGGCAGGATTGCCGAAGTTTCCCCAGCCCTGGCGCTGATGAAACGCGACTCCGCACTCGCTGCGTGGCCGTCATTCCTGCAGAGACTCACCGCGGCAATGCCGCTTCTCTCCCCCCTACATTTCCCCAAACCACACCGCACGGATGGCCGCCGTCATTGTCATGGCCGCACCGGTCCGCTGCATTTCAACTGACATCGTTCTCACATCATGGCAGGCCACAATAAATGGTCCAAAATCAAGCGTGGCAAGGCGATCACAGATGCCAAGCGCGGCAATGCCTTCAGCAAACTGGCGAAGGAAATCACCCTGGCGGCAAAGCATGGCGGCGGCAGCCCCGACATGAACGCCCGCCTGCGTAGCGCCATCCTGGCGGCGCGCGCCGCAAACATGCCGAATGACAACATCGACCGTGCCGTCAAAAAAGGCACGGGCGAGCTCGGCGGAGCACAGATCGAAGAAGTGCTCTACGAGGCCTACGCCCCCGGCGGAGTGGCCATGATGATCGAAATCGTCACGGACAACCGCAACCGCAGTTTCAACGACATCCGCGTGCTGCTGGGCAAGAACAACGGCACCCTGGCTGACTCCGGCAGCGTGGCCTACATGTTTGCACGCCGTGGAGAGATCCGTCTGGAAAAGAACGCCGCCACCGAAGACCAGATCATGGAGGCCGCGCTGGACGGCGGTGCGGAGGACGTGGTGGAAGACGGAGACGACTGGGTCGTTTACACTGCCACAGACCAGCTCTTTCAGGTGAACGGTGCGCTGCGCGAAAAGGGTTTCACCTCGCGCTCCCAAAAGCTCATCTACCAGCCGCAGACCACCGTGACCATCAGCGATGTGGAAACCGCGAAGTCGCTCGTCCGCCTGTATGACATCCTGGACGACTACGACGACGCCAACAACATCCACGCCAATTTTGAAATCGACGACGCGATCGCGGACCAGCTCGATTAATCCCCTTCCCTTTTTTGTTTATGTCTGAAGATACCCTAGCCGAGCTAGAAGCCCCGAAAACCAAGCGCAAAGCCCCGGCCAAAAAAGCAGCGGTCAAAAAAGCAGCCCCGAAAAAAGTGGCTGCCAAAAAGACCCCCAAAGCCAAGGCTGAACCCGCCGAGGAAGTGGTGGAAGTGAAGGCTGAAGAAGCCGCTCCGCCAGCCAAAGCCAAAGCAGTGCGCAAGACGGCGAAGAAAAAAGCAGCTGACGATGACACTCCCGAACTGGCCCTGACCTCTGCCGAAGCGCCTGCTTCTGCTGCGGCGGAGCCTGCACCCGCTCCGGCTCCGGCCGTGGAAGCTGCCGCACCCGTGCCTGAAAAGGCGGCTGCAGTTCCTGCGCCCGCCGAGGCTGCGAGCACGCCTCCGGGCGATGCCGGTGAAGAAGATGGAGAGGGCGAGGATGAAGCAGAAGGCCCTGAAACCACCGCCAGCACCGAGCCCAGCGGACTGCCACGCTACACCGTGATCGGTGAGAACGGCCAGCCGCGCCCGATGACGGCGAAGGAACGCCGCAAAGCGAAGTTTGAGCGCTGGAAGCAGCGCCGTGCCGAGCGCGATGCTCAGCGCCGCTCAGGCCAGGGCGGTGCGCCCTACCAGCCGAATGGCGGTGGACACCGTGACCGCGACAATCGTGATCGTGATAACCGTGACCGCGATGCCCAGCCGCAAAGCCAGGGACAGGGCGGCCATCATTACGAACCGGAGCCGCCGCTGCCGCTGGGCCCGCCAGAACCGGCGAATGGCATTCTGGAAATGTCTCCCAAAGGCTATGGCTTCCTGCGCCGTCGTGAGATGTCATTCGCGCAGCATCCGCAGGATGCGTTCATCGCGCCGGAGTTCATTCGCAAATACGGCCTGCGTGAAGGCATGCAGGTGGTGGGTGTGCAGTGCAAAGGCGCACGCGGACCGCAGATCACTGAAGTGACGGAGGTCAATGGCCGCAACCCGCTGGCCATGCGTGAGCTGCCTCTCTTTGAAGAACTGAAGGCCGTCAATCCGAACAAGCGCTACCAGCTTGAGACGACGAAGGAGCGCCTGACCACGCGTGTGATCGACATGATGACGCCGGTGGGCCGCGGTCAGCGCGGACTCATCGTGGCGCCGCCTCGTGCAGGCAAGACGACCATCATGCAGCACATCGCCGAAGCGGTGCTGACCAACCACCCCGGAACTCACCTCATGATTCTGCTGGTGGACGAGCGCCCCGAAGAAGTCACCGAGTTTAAGCGCGCGCTGCCGCAGGCCGAGATCTACGCCAGCAACAATGACCAGGATGTGAAGAGCCACACCCGCATCTCCACCTTTGCCATCGAGCGCGCCAAGCGCCTCGTCGAGTGCGGTGAGCACGTCTTCATGCTGATGGACTCGATCACGCGCATGGCCCGTGCTTTCAACAACTCCATGAAAGGCGGCAGCACTGGCAGCGGCGGTCTGGCGATTGGTGCTCTGGAAATTCCGCGGCGTCTGTTTGCCGCTGCGCGCAACACACGCACGGCAGGCTCCCTGACCATCCTGGGCACCGCTCTGGTGGAAACCGGCGGCCGCCAGGACGACATCATCTTCCAGGAGTTCAAAGGCACGGGCAACATGGAGCTGGTGCTGGACCGCAAGATCGCGGAGCAGTACATCTACCCTGCGGTGAACATTTTCAAATCGGGCACCCGCCGTGAAGAACTGCTGCTGCAGTCCTTCCAGCTGGACAAGATCCACATGCTGCGCCGCGGTCTGGCCGGTCACAAGCCGGTGGAGGCGATCCAGCGCGTGATCTCCCTGCTGGAGCGGTACCCGAGCAATGCTCAGATGCTGGTGGATCTGCCGAACAAGTCGTAGGCTGGCGCTGCTTTCTCTTCCCGCTTCACAAAGCCGTCTTTTTGCTCTTTCTCCCGCGTTCAGTGTTGGACGGGGTAAAGGCAGCAAGAGCCGAATGTTGAGTGCCGTGGGATCGAGGATGAGTTACAAACCCGGCGGCGTTTTGCATCCGGCGTCCGGCATTACGAAGTTGCCACTTTCAGCGTCAGGGTATCCAGTACCGGATGCCTGCGCCGACGAAAGACATCAAGGTGGACGAAGTGCTGCCTCCTCAGATCAACCCCATCGCGGCGAAGCTGGCGGGGAGCAAGGACCCGGTGGACAATGCGGCGGCGCGGATTCTCACGAAGTATCTGGATGAACTGATGCGTGTGCCGGGGACGGATGTGCGCTTTGGGCTGGACCCCATCCTGGCGCTGATCCCTGCGGTGGGAGACACGGTGGCCTCAGGGGCGGGCTTCATCATTCTGCTGGATGCGCTGCGCAGCGGCATTCCCATCCACGTGTTTTTGCGCATGGCGCTGAACATGGGCATTAATTTCATCATCGGCCTCGTCCCAGGGGCGGGCGCGTTTGCATCCGTGTTCTTCAAATCAAACTCGCGCAATCTGCGGCTGCTCACCGAATGGCAGGCCGGGCACAAGGACAAGGTACACCGCAGCACATTCCACTTTTATCTGGGGCTGATCCTGCTGGCCGCGATGGTCGTGGGTTTCGTCATGGTTGCCTGGATGGTGTATGCATGGCTGTTTGTCACGGCCTACCAAGCTGTGATGCATGCGCTGGGGCTGCGGTGATCGTGTGAGGGATTCGTCTTCTGTCTGTATGTCCCCACCTCTGCCTGGCACAACCACAAACATCAACCGCCTGTCTGCTAGAAACGCAGCGATCATGTTCGCAGTTCTCTCGGCAGTCTTGTCGTATGTCCTGTTTATTGATCTGCCACACAGGAATGAGGAGACGCGCTTGTTCCATCAATTGAACTCGACCGATGTCACCCGCATCGAAATCCAAGGTGCTCACACCAACAGTCTCGACCTGGCCAAGTCTCCTTCAGCATCCAAGATCAAGGGAGGATCCAGTCACTCTGCCGGATGATCCGGAACGCGACGAACAAGGATCCAAGTCATCCGGTGGCGGAATGGCATTGTGAGGTGCGCTGGGTCACTGAAGCGCGGACATGGACAACGAAGATCTCCTCAACCTCCAACAACGGCGTCTTGATTTATTTGGAAGGCGGCAACACCCTCCGCAATGACAGCCTCGGCCCGATGCTGGAAAAGATCGTCAAAGACCATGAGCAAACCAACCCTGCACTCCCCCGCCCCTGACTTCACTGCTCCCGTCATTGGCGGCAGCTACAAGGCCGGAGACAGCGTCACTCTGAGCGAGCTGCGGGGAAAGAATGTGGTGCTGTATTTTTACCCGAAGGACGACACGCCGGGCTGCACGAAGCAGGCCTGCGGGCTGCGCGATGGCTGGAAGGAAATTTCCAAGAAGGCGCTGGTGTTGGGTGTGAGCATCGACCCCGTGAAGAAGCATGCGAAGTTCATTCAAAAGTATGAACTCCCCTTCCCTCTGATCGCCGATGAGGATCAGAAAATCGTCAACGCTTACGGTGTGTGGGTGGAGAAGAGCCTGTATGGCCGGAAGTACATGGGCACGGAGCGCAGCACGTTTGTGATCGGCAAGGATGGGAAGATTTCAGCGATCCTGGAAAAGGTGAAATCCGACGAGCATCTGGAAGCAGTGCTGGCGCTGCTGTAGCCTCACTCACTCACTTCGCCCGGTTCAAAAACGACTTCTCCTCATCCAGCAGCAGCAGTTCAGGCACCTTCTCGGCGATCTGGTAGGCGCGGGCGACACCGCCTGATTGTGCCAGGAGACCCGCGATGACCGCACGCTGACCTGCGGAGAGCCCCTTGGTATCCGGCAGGGTGTGCAACTGAGCTTTGACGCTGTCGTTGTCGCCAAGACGATAGGCGGCGAGCGCGCGCAGCAGCTCCGGGGAGATGTGGTCAAGAGCGTTGGTTTCCTCCGCGGAGGCCGTGTGCGCGGTGGCCAGAGTGACGGTCTCGATCTCCACACCGAGGATGAGGCGGAGGTAGTCGTAACGCTCGGCAAAGGCGGCGCTGCTGGGGCGGAGGTCATGAAGCTTGCGGGCGATCACGAGAAGGGCTTTGCCGTCTTTTTGCAGCTGGGCCTGCTCATAAGCTTTCTGCAAAAACATGATCTCTTTTTCGGGAACGAGCGGGGCCAGGGAACTGTAGGCCCTGAGCGAAAGGTCATGCAGTCCCAGGCGCTCGGAAAGCAGGCCTGCGGCATAGAGTTCGTCGCCGTTGAGCTTGGCGGAGGCGACCTCGATGGCGGCGGTGAGAAGGCGCCGTGATTCGGACAGATCGGGTTGCAGACGACTTTCGACATCGGCCATCCAGATGGCTGCGAGGGTGTCAGAAACAGGCGGGCGCTTTTGCTTCAGCAGATCCTTCAACTCCTGCCAGCGCTGCTGGCCGTAGAGGGCCTCAAGCATGCTGACATAGAGCGAGCGGGAGGTGGCGGCGAGATTGGGCGGGACGATTTCCAGCAGGCGCGTGTACTCCTTTTCCTGCGCGAGCCAGTGGGCGAGGTCGATCAAATTGCCCTTGTCGTCGCTGCGGTAGCGGGCGGCCTCTTCATCGAGGATGGCGCTGCGCCGTTCAGGCTCCAGACGCATGAGGGCGGAGAGGACGCGGAGGCGGTCTGGGAGCTTTTTCAGCGGATGGTGCTCGACGATCTCGAGCAGCCGCCGGGCTTCGGGAATGTTCAAATCGGGATCGACGACAAGGCGATCCGCCGCGGCCAGCCCCACCACGGTGTCGAGTTCCGCGAGATTCCACAGTTCCGCGCGAGCCTGCTGGCGGACTTCGGGGAAGATGTGGTTTCTGTCCTCAACAGCGAGCTGGAGACGCGCCTCCGGGGTGTTCGTCTTGAGCTGTGAGGAACGGCGCATAATTTCCGCGGATTCAGCCGTGTGCCCTTCTGCGTCCAGCAACTCGGAGAGCAGTTCCAGAGAGGCGGGGGAAGAGCCGCCGCCAGGGACCATTTTTTCGTAGAGAGTTCGTGCTTCTGCGGTCTTGCGAACGGCGATGAGGCTCCTGCCGAGGAGAACGACCTCATCCGGTGTGAGGGGCTGCTTTTCAGCGAGAAGCTTGAGCTGCTGCGCGAGGGTGGAAGGATCTGACTTGGTAATCTTGAGGTAGTCGATCACCACACGGATGACTTCGACATCCTGCGGCGCCCAAGCGCAGGCGTCTCGGATGTGGGGCACCGCTCCCACGAGGTCATTGCCCGAGATCGCGGCCTGAGCCTCCTTCACATGGTGGCGCGCCCAGGCAGCCTTCGCAGCACCGGACAGCGGCTTCCATGCAATGAAGAGGACCAGCAGCAGCCCGAAGATGCCGATGAAGCTGATGCTGAACCAGCCGATCCGCTCACGCGGCGGGGCCATCTTCGGCACGGCTGCCTGGCTCTCGGGATTGAATTGGAAGGCCATGGGATATCAATAAATCTTTGTGGTGCTTATTCGCCAGGCTGATTGCTCTTGCGCTTCTCGTCGTCGCCGCCGCCACCACCATAGCCGAGCACTTCGACGGTGATGATGGAGGGAGTTTCGTTCTGCTGGGACTGTTGCTGCTGTTGCTGTGCCTGCTGCTGCGTGGCGGCCGTGCTGGTGGCGGCACCGGCAGAGGCGGCGCTGGAAAGACCGCCGATGTTTGGCGAGGAGACGGCGGCTGCGGCAGGCGTGCCGGAGCTGGAACCTGAGACCTGGATGTTGCTGGCATTGAGCACCACGGTGGCGGCGATGTTCAGATTGCCCGTGGCACGAATGCCAGCGTCACCGGCATCCACCGCGCCGACCGGGGCGATGAGGTCGATGTTGGACGGCTTGGAGATGCCCACCGTGGCAAGGGCACCGATGCCACCACCCGTCGCGAGACCGGCGAGGTCGAGATTCACATTGGCGCTCTGCGGATCGATGATGACTCGTGTAGGCGGCGCGGACTGCACGGTTTTGGCGGAGGAGCCCGCGGCGATGTCTCCCTTGGAGGACCAGATGGTGATGTCGCCGCCTTTGAGGGTGAAGATACGGGAGATGCCGATGTCCACACTCTTGTCGGTGAAGACAGAGATGTTCCCGCCCGCCTCAGTGATGATGCCGGGAGGTGCGAGCTGCTGGCCGATGGCGGTGGGGGAAAGGGTGAGTGCGCCGCCGGTGGCAAAGAGGGTGATGTCTCCGCCGCTCTTGGTGCGGATGTCCCGCGCCTGGGTGAGGATGGTGCCCGGAGAGGAGGTGGGGAAGAGCTTGGCGATGGCCTGGAAACCGTTGTCGTAGGAGCGGAAATTCGGGCTGTCGGGGTTGTTGTAATCACGGCCAGCATCGCGAAGGACAATGTAGAAGAGAGCGAGCGCCAGACGGTCGCGCTGCTCGGCGGTGAGGGCGGGGTTGTTCAGATCGATGGAGGAAACACCCAGGCTTTCCGCCAGTTCGGCAAGGTAGCGCGCGCCCAGCGGGCCGCTGCCAAAGGTGGCGATGAAGGAGGCGAAGTCAGCACTGGTGCCATTGATGCCCACAGCAGCCTTGCCAAGGCCCGCGGCGGCATAGACATCCGCACCGGCAAAGGGCAGATAAGGATTGCGGCCGTTGCCGATGCTGGTGATACCCACGCCGGTGCCGTTGGAGTTGTTGGAACCTACGCCAAGATCGAGATTACGCCCGGCGAGCACTTCGAGGGTACCCGGGCCGCTGATCTGAATGTCACCTGCCTGAGTGACCTCGCTTTGACTGAGGAGATTGCCAGTGCTGCGGGAGAGCACGCGCTGGGTGGTGACGTTGTCGTAAGCAATGATGTCGCGACCAGCGGAAACGACGGAGAGATCGTTGGAGCTGAGGTTTTGGAGATACAAGGCGATGTCCGCGACATCGAGACCGCCGATGACCCGGGTGGCTTTGGGTGCATAAAGCGTGAAGCCGCTGATGGAGCCGGTTTTGGAATAGATACGGACGGGAGAGAGATCGCCCGCATGAAGGAGATCGGCATCGTGGAGCGCCTGCTTGGTCTGGAGCACGGCGGCAGTGCCGGTGGTGGATCCCGTTTCGTTAAAGAGATTGTCCAGCGAGGAGAGGAAGTTGTTGATGGTGGTGTCGGACTCCGAGTTGCCCACACCGGAGAGATTCTGGAAGGCGAAGGGACTGGTGATGCCCGGAATGGCCGCAGGATTGGCGTCCGAAAGATTGATCCTGCCAGCGGACCAAACGACGGTATTGGGAGCGCCGCTGATATTGGCTGTGCCGGTGGGATTGAGGCCGACGATGTCCCTGGCAGAAAGCAGCTCCAGAGTGCCCTGCGCCGCAGGCGAGAGGTTCAGGCTCCCCACGATGTTGAGGCCGCCGGTAAATGCGGTCACGCGCAGCGTGCCAGGGAGGAGGCTGAAGGCGGTGTTGAAAGGCTGCATGCTGGTCTCCGCCAGCCTGAGCCAGGGCTGATAGAAGGAGGCGGTCTGCCTGTTGTTGGCACCACCAGTGGCACTCAGAAGCAGCTCATCCTGATACCAGGCACGCAGGGTGGGAATGGCGGTACCGGCGATGTTATTGGTGGGCAGGGTGACGCTGCTGCGCCAGGTGACACTGCCCGCCAGCGAGGCCACGTCCACGCTGCTGTCCGCTGCATAGGTGGAGAAGTAGGTCTTGTACCAGAAGGTGTTGCTGTACCCCTGCGGAAGCAGGAAGGCGTTGGCGACCGGCCCAAGCAGAACATCCCCGCGAGCCTTGACGGTGAAACTGCTCTTGCCGACGAAAAGCGTGGTGGGCAGCCATGTCTGATCATTGGTGTAGGAGGGATTGGTCAGACCGCTGGGACCCACGATACCCAGCGAAGGAGAACGAGTCTTGTTGGTGATGATGGAGCCGCCGACATCAAGGGTGCCTTTGCCGCGCTCGACGTAATAGACACCGCCATCGAGATTGCGCCCGGTGTGGATGACGAGATCACCACCGCCAAGTTCAATCATATTCGCGGCATTGGGCGCGATGTTGGCGCCTGTGGTATCCTTGCCCTGCATGCGCGCGTTTGTGGGCACCACGGCATCCACATTGCTGACATCACGGCCCGCGGAGACAGTGACGTTGCCACCGCCGAGAGCGCCGATGTTCATGAAGAAGTTGCTGAAATCGGTCCACCAGGAAGTCGAGGCGGTGTCATTGAAGACGGAGTTGGCGAATTTTCCGGTGGAGGGATCTACTGCGCCGCGGCGGAAGAGCCAGTTCGTGGGCATCTGGCGGCTTGAGTCAGGAATCAGGGTGGCATCCGTGAGACCGGTAAGCGCTGTGGTCGTGCGGGTCTGCTGGATGACGTCGTTTTTAGCGGAGATGGTGACATTGCCACCGCCCATGCTGTACTGGGCTGGATAGGAGGGAGACTCCTGGATGGTGCCGAGCGGGCCGCTGTAGGAGAAGACGTTCAAGTCGGGGACGGGCACCGAGAAGGTTCCGCCCAGAGTAGGATCGGCGACCTGGGCACCCACGGTGTAGATGCCGGAGAAAACGTTGAGGAATTTCACATCGCGAGCGGTGGAGATGTCGATGCTGCCAGTGCCGGTGCGGATGACCTGAAACCTGTTCGTGGTACTGGTGGCGGTGGGATTGACCACGGAAATGGTGGTGGCAGTTCCGCTGGTGCCGGTGCCAGAGGAGGCGGGAGATGCGGCATTGCGCCCGAGAAGTAGCGAGCCAGAGCCTGCGACGGGCGCCGCCTGCACCTGGTGATAATCCGCCGCAGTGAAGTCTGCACCTGCGGTGAGGCGGTAGGACCAGGACTGGAGATTGGTGGGCAGCGCGGTGTTGAGCGCGCTGAGCGGGGCGGTGTAGAGGCCGGAGGTGAAGCCGTCGCTGAGGCTGTTGAAGAAGATGAGATTTCCGGAGGCGCGCAGGGTCAGGATGCCAGGAACTTTGAGCGTGCCGAAGCGCGCGGTGGAGGCGCCGAGATTCCAGTCGCCGCTGGTGGGGCTGACGTTGGTGAGGCCGAGGGTGAGATCTCCCGAGGTATTGATAACTTCCGCGCCGGGCAGGAGGTAGAAGATGGACTTCAGCGCAGCCGCGTTTCCATTCGCAGCAAACAGGGTGTTCGTAATGTTGGTGGTGTTCGCGGCAAAGGTGTTGCCATTGGTGGTGATGGCAGTCAGGGCGGCGGCGTTGAGCGTGCCGCCAGCAGGCGTGTAAATCTTGTAACCTTCCGCGGTGATGACGGATGCGCCGGTGATCTCCGCATTGATGGGGTTCATCTGAAGGTTGTTGGAGGCGGCCACCTGAGGCGCGCGGAGCTGGAGCGTGCCAGTGTAAAGACCCCAGGCGGAGCTGCCTGCAAAGGAGACATTGCCAGTGCTGTTAAGCGTGAAGGACTTCGCGCCGATGATGCTGACGGCCTTGTTGGCCACGAGGGCAATGGTGCCTCCATTGGTGAGAGTGACGGTGCCGGAGACGGTGGAGGTGATGGTGTCAAAGCCACCGAGATTGGCCGGCACATTGGTGGACACACCAGCTGAGACGCCCGTGAGGGTGGTTCTGGGAATGTTGCCCGCAACGGAGAGATCGATCTGCGATCCGGCCCGCAGATCAAGCACTGCAGTGGTGCTGGCCACGCCGTTGCGCTCGGATCCGGCCATCAGGGAAATGTTGCCGCCTTTGCCTGCGTTGTCGAACTGCTGTGCTGCGGCAGTGATGCGAGATCCGCTGGCAAGAATGACGCTGCCGGTGGCCTGGAGCGTGACCTGGCCGCCGGTGACGCCGGAGGCATCGATCAATCCAGTCACCGTGATGTCTCCCTGGTCGGCAGAGAGATTGAAGATGGAAGAGGTGGCGGTGCCGTCCACGGTCACGTTGCCAGTGAGCACGCGGATGCTGCGGGAGTAGCTGATGTTGGCGGCGTTGAGCGTGGCGTTCAGGGTGCTCAGAGAAGGCAGCGCGCCTGCGGTGAGGATGAACGAGCCCGTATGCCCCCCTGCCCCGGCGAAGCTGATGAGCTGTCCCTGCGGCAGCAGACTGCCGGGGGCCGGCGTAGGAACGGCGAATGTGCCAGCAGGAGTGGAAACACCCAGCGTGCCGGCATTGCCACCGAGCAGCGAGGCATCCGCGGCGATGTTGATGACGCCACCGGGCTGCAAATTCACGGAGCCGAGGGTCGCATTGAGGTCGATGCGTCCTGCGTCGGTGTATTTGACCTGGTCATAGAAGGTCTGGGCGGTGCCGCTGACATTGAGTGTGCCTGTGACATTAAGATCTCCGGTGGTGGCGGTGAGAGTGAGCTGGCCGCTGCGGGCATCGATCTCCGTGCCTGCGGTGATGGATGAGCCCGTGAGGGCGAGCGTGGCTCCCAGACCACTGACCACAGGAGTGGCGGAAGCGGCGCTGGACTGCAGCGTCATGGCGCCGGTGGAGGTGATGGCTTGAGAAGCAAACGCATCTCCCGCGATGACCGGGGTGGTGGCGGCAAAGGAGCCCTGCACCTGCAGCGCGCCGGTGCCCTGGGCGAGGATGCCATTGGTGGCGGTGACGGCCAGCCCGACGAAGTTGTCCACCTGAAGGGTGTTCACACCGAGGCGGAGCGTGCCGGCAGAGACAGCCAGAGTGCCGCCAGAGCTGGCGGTGGCTCCCGGCACAGTGCCAGATGCGTAGTTGTCCAGAAGCACGCTCTTGGCGGCGAGCGTCACCGTGCCGGCGTTGTTGTTGAAGCCACGGATTTCACCCGCATGCAGGGCGAGGGAGGTCATGCTGGCGGTGCCGAGCTGGCCGGTGCCGTAGAGATCAATGGAGGAATAGCTGAGCAGCGAGAGGGACTGCGCCCCCTGAAGACTGGCCAGCACGGAACCCGCGATGACGAAGCCCGGGGTGGGCTGCAGCGTGCCGGGATTGTCCAGCTGCACGCTGATCCTGCCGCTGTCGATGTTGAGGATCTGGCCGGAGAGAGCGGCGGCGGTGTCCACGCTCAAGGCGCTGGAGGAGTCGAGCGTGATGCTGGTCCCAGTGATGCTGGCGCCTGCGCCAACGCTCAGAGTGGGACCGGCAGTCGAAGCGACGACGCCAAGACGGAGCATCTGAGCGGAGGCGTCCGAGGAAACGCGGAGGAGGGTGCCATTACCGCTGCCAGAGGAGGCGGAATTTCCGATGAGCAGGGTGTCCGCCGTGGACGCCATCGCACCAGTCTGGGTGATCACCGCCCCGGGATTGATGGTGAGGGCGCTGTTGGCGGCGAGGATGATCTCAGGCATCGCCAGGGCGGACGCTGCGGAATTGGCGACGGTGATGTTGTTGGTGCGGACGGCAAGGGTGGTGCCTGCAGTGGTGGTCGTGCGCTGGCCGCCGATCAGAAGGCTCTCGGCCGCAAAGCCGCTCAGCTGCGTGGCATCGAGCACCAGCACTCCGGGCGCAGCACTGGTACCGGCAGAGGCGATCAGGATGTCCGAGGGGCTGCTGATGTCCACCGAGGCACCGCGACCGCCGGTGGCGGCGGAACCCTGGATCTGGCCCAGGAAAGTCATGCTGCTGACGGCTTCCAGCACCAGGCGGCCGGCATCGAGAGGAAGACGCGGGATGGTGATGTTCAGCGCGACGGCGCGGTCATGCAGGAAGGTGTTGGCAAAAAAGTCATCATACTCAGCGCGCACGCGCGTCACGGCAGACGGGGCCACTTCAAAGCTGGAGTAGAGCAGCGGCTGCTGACGTGTGGAATTCAAGGCATTGTAGCTGTAGCCGGAGACCAGCGAAGCACCTCCGGGCTGCAGAACTGAACCCAGCGGCTCTCCCGTTTTCGGTGTCACCAGAAAGGCGCCCGTGAGAAGGGCGTAACGGGCCGGAAGCAGGGTGTAGTAGCCCGCCTGCAAGCCGCTGCCGCCATTGAGATAGACGCGATCCCCCACGCTGAGGGCGCTGTTGCTATAGCCAGACACACCGGAGGCGAGGTTCACCGAGCTGGTGGTGCTGTTGAACGCACCGAAAGGCGCGTAGTTGAAGTCATAGCCCGGCAGGACGGCAAATGCGCCGCTGTCGTCAAGAATGTCCACGGTGCCGCCGGTGCCGCTGACCCAGCGGTAAGCATAGAGATCGCCGCCGCCGCGGAGATCCATGGTGGAGCCAGACTGCGCGACGATGGTGGTGGCGGAGGTATTGATAGCCTTGGCTGGCAGACCACCGCCAGTGATGTCCTGGCCGAGCGGATCGATCCACGAGGAGCCATCGCTGCTGTAGCCGTAAGGGATGCTGACGCCGAGGCCTGTGATGGGATCGATCTGCGAGACGGAGGTGCGGCTGCCGGAAAGGAAGTTCAGGCTTGAAGTGATGGGAACCGAACGGCCAGACACGATGCCCGCGCCTGTGATCGCCTCCTGCGGACTGGCACCGGTGCCATCCCAGCCGAGATTGATGATGCCCGCCGGAGCGACAAGGGTGCCGCCCTGATTAATGGTGGAGGCATAGACATTGATGGTGCCGCCGGCTGAGAGCGGCAGGCTGCGCAAACCGGAGGCAGCAAAGGTGATGGAGCCGCCGTAGGATGCCAGAGTGAAGACTGAGGCGGTGGGGGTATAGATCTGCCCGGCAGTCATGCTAAGATTTCCGGCAACGACAAAGGTGCCGTCTCCTCGGATGTCCCCATTGGAGGCGGTGAAGCTGGCGGCTCCGGTGTTTTGCAAGGTCAGGATGCCGATGTCGATGGTGCTGGCGGTGACGTTAAGACTGCCCGTGCCGCTCGTCGGCGGGATGTAGTAGGGCTGACCGGCCAAAGTGAAGGGCTGCGCCTCGATCTGACCGGACTGCATGGGAGCACGGAAGTCCTGGCCGAGATAGATGTAGGGCGCCGTCAGGTTCACGGCTGCATCGGCACTGAAAACGCCGCTGGTGGCGATGCGCAGGCTGGAGGCCGCGGTCAGCGTCACCGGTCCGGAGAATTGCACGGTGCCGGAGAGCGTGAGCGAATCAAAGCCGCCGTTCTGGAAACTGTCTGCCTGGAAGTGGCCGAGCTGAGCAGCGGCACCACCGCCTGCCGCTGTGGCGAACTGACCGAGGGCGTTGCCACCGGTGCTATAAACAGGCACCGGAGCGGAGGGTGTGTTTTGCGTAACCATCATGGTAACGTCCTCCGGAACCGCCGAAGCACCGGGCAGGTAGAAGCGCCCGGATGACAACGAAAGCGAGCCACCCTCGGCGGTGACGCCGCCGCTTCGAGCGCTGAGCGTTGCATCCACAAACAGCATTTCACCGCCTTTGAATGTGATGGAGCCGCCATTGCTGTCCACGCGAACCGGAACGGTGAGGGTGCCATTGAACAAAGGTGTGGTGAGACCGCTGGAGGGGGAGGCGTAGGAAGCGCCAGTCACCTGCCCTGCCTCGGCAAGTGTGAGGTCAAGCATGCCGCTGGCGCCGGAGGCATCCAAGACAGCGCCGGCTTCCGCGAGGACGTTGCCACTGACATTGATGGTGCCTCCGGCAAGCACGGAGCCCTGGCTCAGACCAAAGGCATTGGGCAGCAGCAGCCGCTCACCCGCAGTGGAGAGCAGGCTGCCGGGCATGAGATCCACGGTGAAGAAGGACGAGGTGGGAAGAGTCTCAAAGGAGGGATACTTGTCCGCACCTTTGACGGTGATGGAACCGCCAGGAGCGATGACGGAGCCAGCCAGGGCGACCGCATCGGCACTGAAGCTCACGGAGCCGAGCGCATCGGTCTGGATCTGCGCGCCAGCGCCCATGATGATCTCGCCGCGGATCAGCAGCACGCTTGCAATGTCATCGAGAACCGAGTGCGCAGAAAAAGACAGCCTTGCGGTGCTGCGCACGCCTTCCACCAGAGTCTGGGGAGTCAAGGTGACACCCTGCCCCTGCGAATTGAGCACGGCGACCCAGCTTTGCACCACAGGCTGAATGCTGGTGCCCGGTGCGATGAAGACCGCCGGAGAAAAGACGCCGACGGTGGAGGTGGTCTGCCCAAGACCCGTCATGGAAAAGGAACTGAAGCCGCCCTGGCTGAAGAACTCCGGCGCCAGCAGGAGCGTGCTGGAGTCTGAAGTGGTGCCCCCCACCTGGATGGCGGGCGCCTGCAGACTGAGGCTGCCACCGCCAGCACCCGAAAAACCCCGCATGATGGAGCCGAGTGAGAGACCTCCGCCAAGCACACCTGTAAGCCTGACGTCCTGACCTGAGGTGATGGCGATGCCGCCGGCATTGCCATAGGTGATTGCGGAATTGGAGGCGACGCGCACGCCGCCTGACACATCCAGCACACCCCCTGCGGCCAGGGTGACGGTCATGGCCTTGATGGAGATGCTGCCGCCGGCGGTGACCAGCGGGAGATTCAGACCTGCGCTGGCGCGTTCATCGACGATGAGGCCGCTGGTATTGAGCACGGCAGTAGCGCCAATGCGCACATCCCCGCGGGTGAGATCAGCCGCAGGCTCCGAAGCGAAACCGGAGGCGGAGGGGTCGATATCGTAAGCTGTGAGCGAGATGCTGCCTCCTCTGGAGATAATGCTGCCGTCAAGATCGATGCCCGCAGCCGTGAGTGTGACGGAACCCTGTGGCGCGGTAGTAAGAACGGAGGCTGCAGGCACGACGATGCGACCGTTCACGTTCTGGACAGTGAGGTGGCCGAAGCCGTAGGTGGAAACCAGATCGGGTGAGAGATTGATCGTGGAGGCGCGATCGGCACGCAGGGCGTAATTCCCCGTGGGGTCCGCAGCAAAGGGGTCTGCCGCAGCCTGCGTGGCGCCGGAGCGGAGAAACACCGTGGTGCCAGCAGGATAGGTAAAGGTGAAACTGCCGCCCGAAGCAGCTTCCGCCTGGAGATTGACGGTGAGCGAGGCAGCCTCCGGCAGAGCATCGCGCTGGCGCGAGCCGGAGACGGTGGTGCCGAACAGGGAGCCGTCGAGGGCGAGTGCCGGAGTAGTGAAAGTGATGGCACCTGCCGCAGCGCCCTGAATGCCACCGGGATCCTGATAAGTGCTCTGGCCAAACTGGGAGGTGGAGGTGCTGCTGCTGCTCCAGGCGGTCTGTGTGGTGGTGGTGGAGCCGGTGTAGATGCCAGAATACACTTTTTCCGGCGTGGCGTCCGCGATGTTGATGATCTGGCCGTCGGAGAGGAGCTGGGTGGTCTGCACGGTGCTGCCCTGGTAGTTGACCCAGCCGCCGGAGACGTCCAGAGTTGCCGAGGATTGCACAACGATGGAACCTCCGGAGGAGAACGAGATACCGCCGCCCGCGGTGGTAAGCTCCGCCACGGTGCGCTGGATGATGCCGACATAGCCGGTCAGATCCGCGAGTGGCGTGCCATACCACACCTTGCCATTGTAGGTGCCGGTCTCACGAAGATCGACGGTGACGGTCTGATTGCGCAAAGCGCCGTTGCGCTGCAGCGGAGAGTCGGCCAGTTCATTGCTTCGAAGCTGGACGGTGAGCAGGTACTGGGAAACGGGCACGGAGACATCGGTGGAACCGGCCACGCTGATTGTGGCTCCGGAGTCAATGTAGATCTGACCGCCAGTATTGACAAAGGTGGACGCAGGCGGAGAGGATGTGCCCACATAGCTCCAGATGCCCGCGTTCACGACAACCTGCGCATTCGGCGCGAGGACGGTGGCATTGTTGCCGAGATAGACCGCCTGGCCGGTCATGTTGACCTGCGAAACGAGCGCAAGCTGTGTACCCACAATGGTCTCCGTGGAAGCCCACTCCGGCAGAATCTGCGAAACGGAACCCGCGCCCAGGCTCAGCGTTCCGCTGGATTGGTAGAGAAAAGTAGGACTGTCCGGAAACCGGATGGGGTCATAGCCGGTGTTCGCCACGGCATCGTATGAGGCGTTCAGATCTATGCGTCCATTCAGCGCCACGGAGGTGGTGCTGGTGATGGCTCCGTCCTGCTGCACGTCCCTGCCCGTCATGGTCACATTGCCACGTGGTACATCGATGAGGCCGTTGTTGATGGCGGTGCCGGCATAGGTGCCGACGGCTCCGACGTAAACATCCAGGCCGCGCAGGCTGGGATCGCTGCTGCTGTGGGCGGCAAAACCCACCTGCAGGCCAGCGGCGAGGATGGTCTGACCGTCCGGGGTGGAGATGCTGCCGTTGTTGGTGACGTTTGCGCCGATGAGAGCGATGCGGCCGCCCACGTGGTCTGCGGTGGTGGGGCTGCTCAGTCTGGCACCGGCCTGCACGGTGACGTCGCCAACGTTGCCGCTGGGAGTCAGGACCGCTGGCGGCTTCATTTCAGGAGACCCCTTGGCACCGGCGGGCTGATCCAGCGCGGAGAAAAGGAACTGCACATCCAGAGGATTCAGCAAACCCCGATCGACCAGATCGTCATTGATAGGCAGGGAGGTGGCCACCATCGTGTGCACGTCCACCTGGCTGGAGCCGCCAAAGATGATGCCGTTCTGATTGATGACATAGACCTGGCCCTGCGCGGTGATGGAGCCGAGGATTTGCGTGGGATTGCCGGTGGGATCGGTGACTCGATTGAAGGCGATCCACTGGCCGACGTTGGCACCGCCGGCGCTTTGATCAAAATTCAGCGTGGTGTTTTTGCCGATGTTGAAGGTCTGCCAGTCAATGAATGCCTGCTGATCGTGCTGCACGATGTTGACTGTGGTCTGGCCGCCGGTGACGGACTGGGTGGGAGCGTCGGCCCCCTGCGGGGTGCCGATGATCTGCAGACCGCCGGTGCCAAGACCATCCGGCACATTGGGCAGCGTGGCGCCGGGCACGTTGGGATTGGCGCCTAAATTGTTCGCCCCGCTGATGGCGAGAGCACGTGCGGCATCCTGCATGGCCTGCACGGCCAGCACGGCCTGGGTGTTGCGCGCCAGAATATCCTGGGCGTGCACCCGTGCCACGGCCGCGGCCTCCGCACCTGTGGCTCCGCTGGCGCCCGCGTCCGTTTGCGCCTGCGCGGTGCCGGCTGGTGCGCCGAATCCGTGCCGCAGCACATCCACCGCCAGCGCCACCGGCACCGGACCGGGCAGGAACGAGACAGCGGCCACCACCGCCAAAACGCGGTGAGCAAAAGAAAATTCGCCAAAGACAAGACGGCGAGGACGGGGTGAAATCAAAGGCATGAAAGGTCAGTTCAAGGTTTGGTGCCAGTGCCGTTTGGGGCGGCCGCTGGCAGCAGTTTAGACAGCGCCAGCTCGTTGATAACGAGGGGTGTTTCTTGTAACAGTTTCGACAGATAAGACTGCGTCTCGGCACGGGTGCGCTCAGCCCGCAGCAATCGGATGAGCTCTGGTCGCAGTTGCTCCAGTGGTGGCGTGAAGGGCTGGCGCGCATCCAGGACCTTGATGAAATGCCAGCCGTCATCGAGCCGGATCGCTTCCGAAGGAACGTTGAATGACAACGATGGGAGCTTGGCGAGAATCTCGGGCTGGATCTGCTTTTCAGTAAGCCAGCCGATCTCGCCACCGCGTGCGGCGCTCTCACGCTCTTCGCTGTACTCGCGTGCGATGGCGGCGAAGTCGGCCTTCGGTGCGCGCACGAGTTCGCGCACCTTGTCCAGACGCTCGCGGGCTTTGTGCGCGAGCTCCTTGTCCTGCCCCCTCGGGTCAGCGATGTAGATCTGCGCCAGATGAAACGTCTGCGGCATCATCAGCGAGGCACGTCGCGCCTCATAGGCGGCACGCAGCTCGGTGTCATTGGGGTAGCTGTCCGGCGGGGTGGAAACAGACTTTAAGTAGGAGTCAGTGATCGCCACCTCGCGTGCATGGCGGATGCGCTCGGCCACCTCGGGCCGCTCATCCCATTTCTTTTCAAGCGCCTTCTGCAGCACCATTCTCTGCACCACCAGCGAGCGCACCAGCTTGTTAAGCGCGGCGGGATCATGGCTGAGGGACTGAATCTCTGAGTCGGTCAGGCCGCTCAGCGCGGGCCGGATGTCCTCCACGAGAACATCCTTTCCGCCCGCACGTCCCAGCACTCCGCCCTCCTGGGCCAGCAGAGGGGAGCAGGCGAGCAGCAAGGCCAGA
Source organism: Prosthecobacter sp. (assembly GCF_044222565.1). Lineage (GTDB taxonomy): Bacteria > Verrucomicrobiota > Verrucomicrobiia > Verrucomicrobiales > Verrucomicrobiaceae > Prosthecobacter. The sequence goes on along the minus strand of NZ_JBGANA010000007.1, from coordinate 17,542 downwards.
AGTGGGGTCCCGCGCATCATGGTTTGGCCTTTGATGATGCTGCGGGCACCGGTGCAGGCGCAGGCGCGGGTTTCTGCACTGCTGCCGCCGAGGCTTTGGATGCCTTGGAATCCTCAGGCTTGATCTTGTTGTCCATGAGCTTGTCCTGATATTCCTGCACGAGATTTTCCATCTTCACCCGGGTAAGGCGGGTGAAGGGCTCTCGTGCGGTCAATGCGGTGCCAAGGCCGAAATTCTCATAGCGGGTGAGCACTTCCGTCCCGGCCTTGTAGAGTTCCTCGTTCTTGCGCCGGTAGTCTGCTACGCGACGGTCAAGAATGATGACCTTGTCTGCCAGCCTGGCATTTTCCGCCTGCTTTGCCTCTGCGGCCACCGCCAGTTTGTCACGAGCGGCCTTCCAGGCAGCCAGGGATTCATTGAGACGCTTCGCCTCGGCGGTCTGCTCGTCGTTCTTCTCCTTCAGGTCAGCGATGGCTTTTTCGGCAGCGGCACGCTCGGCCGCGGAGGACTTGATGAGGGTTTCGAGCTTTTTGGCGAGCTCGGCGTTCTGCGCCTCGAGATCGACCTTTTCCGCCTGAGCGGCGGCCAGGTCCGCGTCGCTCTTCTGCTTCTGGATGGTGATGGTGCGGAGCTGCTCACGCACGCGCTTGAGCATGGCCATGGCCGGGTCTTCCGCTTCGGCGGCGTGGAGAGATGGCGTGGCTGCCAGCAGGCAAAGGGCGAGCAGCGAACAGCGTGAGATGGATAAGAACGGAGTGGTCATGATTAGAAACGGACGCTGAGGTCAAACATGAAGACGTCGGCATTGAGGGTGGGGCCGGCGGCCTGGCTGGCGCTCATCCAGCTGACGCCGACGCGAGCTGAACGGGAAAGCGCCATGGCGGCGGAAAGGGTGTAGCCTTTCATGTTGGTGCCGCCGCCGCCGAAGTTGGAATCAGTGAATGCATCCATCACCGCATCCGAACCCAGGTAGCGGTAGCTGAGGCTGGTGGTCCAGTCGCCGCGCTTTTCGAAGATGGGCTTGCCAGCGGTGACGCCGAGATACCAGGCCGTGTCACTGCCATCGAAAGCACCCAGACCACCGCCGCTGCGGTTGTTCACCGCCACGCTGTTGATCGCGGCCTTGTTGAAGGCAAGGTTTTTCACGTACTCGCCGACCAGTGAGACCTGGAGAGGTTCGTAGTTGTTGAAGTCGATGCGACCGTTGAGCGCGAGGTTTTGGAATGAAGAAGCCAGGCCGTAATACTGGAACTGATTGGTGGTGCCGAAGCCATTGAGCGCCGTAGGCGTGATGTTGCGCAGCGGCATGTAGGTGTTGCCTTTTTGCGCGAACAGCGGGCGACGGTTGTCCGTGCTGCCGGCATCGGTCGCGTTGAGCGGCACGTAAGGATTGGAAAGCTTGCCGGAAACGTTCTGGAAGTAGTAATAGGCAGCACCGAATTTGGCCTCGATGTTCTTGGTGGGCTTGAACTCGAATCCCACCTGCGCGGCATAAAGGTATTTGTCCGTGCTGGAAATCTTGGCCGCCGAGTTGTCGGGGAAGTTGAGGTCGGTGTTGAAAATGGGGAAGAGTCCGCCATTGAGGAAGGCGGTCATGCCGGTGGAGACTTCGTAGCGCCCTTTGAAGGCGACTCCGTCAAAGCCCACGTCTTCATCCCACTGCAGTTCGCTGACGTTGAAGAATGGATTGTCAAAGCGGCCGACCAGGAAGGAGAAGCTGTTGTTCGCATCGGTGCTGTGCTGATATTTGATGAAGGCGCGATCCAGCCAGAGGTTGTACTTGCTGAAGTTGCCCCCTGTGGGGCTGCCAGAACCGCCAACAGCGCCGACGGCCTGGTTGGTGCTCACAGGAGAGTTGGTCTGGCCGGAGGCCATGCGGAATCCGGCGGTAAAGCCATCTTCGAGATCGATGTCAAAACCAATGCGGGCACGCATGAGCATGCGGTTGCGGTTTTGATTCACATTCAGCTGTGGGGCGAGAACAGCGCCAGTGGTGTCAAACGGGGCGCCGCTGTTGATGGCCACGAAGTTCGGAAAGACGCCAGAGACATCATTGCCCGTGGGAAAGGTGAAGCCCTGATACTGTGACCGGATGTCGCCAAAGATTTTGATGCGCCGGGTCCATTCGGGGATCTCGTTCGGCGCGGCCCAGTTTTCACGCTTGGCCTGGGCGAGCACTTCATCTTTGAGCTGATCGCGGATCTGGTCCTTCACCGTTTCCGGCACGTAGGTCACGCGATACTCGTCTTCGGCTGCCGGAGGTACCGGGGCCACGGCAGCGGCCTGCTGCATCTGCACGGCAGCCTGAGTTTCAGCAAGGACCTGCTGCTGAGCGCGGGCCATCTGCGCATCCTGCTCGGCAAGCTTGATCAAGTCGGCGGCGTCCTGCTGGGTGAGGGCACCACGCTGCACGAGGCGGTTAATGAGATTGATGGTGACGTTTTCTGAAAGCGATGCAGCGGGCCGCGGCGCAACGGCACCCGGCACAGGAAGCAAGGATGGCTCCCCAGGAGGAGGCGGAGGCGCGGCTGCCGCGGGCGCAGGAGAAGGCGCTGCGGCGGCTGCCACAGGTGCAGGCGCGGGGGCTGCCTCGGCCAGCAGGAGCGGCAGTGGCAGGGCGGGTTCCAGCTTTGAGGGAGGTTCCGCACGCAGCAGGCCACAGGAGCCGAGAGACATGGCGGCCCAGATGTGGCGGAGCTTTGAGCGAGACTGAGGGGATGCGCGCAGCATGAGATGGGAAAGGGAGATCAAGCAGGATCAGGATTTGCGCGCTGTGATGCGCAGGTTGATGGGCAGGGGCATGTCAGAGGGAGGCGGCTCATTGAGGACCAGGCCGGTGAGCACCTGGTTTTTGATGGCGTCATCGAGGGCGGGATCACCCGTGCTGCCGCCGAGGGTGACCTTGGTGATGCGACCGGCCGCGTCCGGCCAGATGCGAACTGTGATGACCGCATTCGCCTTGCGGGTGAGCTTGTTGGAGCGCAGAGCTTCGGAGACGCGGTTCTGAACGGCACCGGCATACCAGCCCCATTTGCTGCCGCCTTTGCGACCGGAGCCGCCGATGATGCCGCTGCCGCCGCCACCACCGCCAATGCCGAGTCCACTGCCATTGCCACCGCCGATGGCAGTGCCAAGCGGTTCATCTGCAGGTTTGTCCACCGGCTTGTCGGGCTTGACGTCTTCAGGCTTGACCTCTTCCTGGGCGACCATTTCCACCTCCTTCTCTTCCTTTTCAGGCGGAGGCTCTTCTTTTGGCTTGGGGGGTGGTGGCGGAGGCGGTGGCGGTGGAGGCGGAATGAAAATGTTCACCATTTCCATCTTCTGCTTTGGCGCTGACTTGGAAGGCTTGTGATTGGCCGCAAAATAGCCGCCGCCGGCAAGTACAAGACCGCCGATGATGATCATGACGAGGTTCTTCTTGAAGAATCCGGGCTCGTCGTCGTCGTCGTTGCTGAGAGTGGGTTTCATGACGTGATTCGTGGTTGGCTATTTTTTCGGAGCCTGGGTGGCGAGACCGATATTGGTGAAGCCGGCGCGGCCGATCGCCGTGAGGACATCCATGATGGTTTGATAAGGCGTTCCTGTGCTGCCGCGGACGACCACAGGAGAGTCTGGAGTGGTGCCGTGAAGGGCCTCCAGCATCGTGGCCAGTTCGTCGAGCGTGACGGTTTTGGCGTTGAGCTTGATGTTGCCCTGGTCATCCACCGTCACGGCCTGCATTTTCGGCCCTTCAATGGGCTTGGAGGTGGAGGGTCCGCCACGTGGCAGATTGACCTTGACGCCCTGCACGCCCGCGGTGGTCATGATGATGAAGATCAGCAGCAGCACGAGGTAGAGGTCCACCATCGGCGTGACGTTGATGTCATCGTAGGATTTGTTGTCGGCCTGCATGTGCGGTTACTCCTTGTAGTGTTCAGCCATCTTGGTGACGAACTCGTCGATGAAGGTCTCCATGTTGGAGACGACGTCCTTGATGCGTGAGCTGAGATAGCTGTAGATGAAGAGCGCGGGAATGGCGACGGCGAGACCGGCCACGGTGGCAAGCAGAGCGCCGGCGATACCAGGCGCGATGGAGTTCACCTCCACCTCTCCGGATTTCGCGATCACAGCAAACGTGATCATCACCCCGATAACCGTGCCGAGCAGGCCGAGGTAAGGACCGCCCGCGATACCGATGGTCAGGAAAACGAGCTTGCCATTGAGCTTCTGCACCTCGCGCACCATGCCGCCGTGCAGCGTGGCCTTGATGGCCTGAATGGAGCGGCCGGAGAGGCCCATGATCCTGGCCTCCTTCTTCTCCTGCGGATTGAAGGTCACCTGGCGGAAATTCTTCATTCGGTTGCTGATCTCCTGCGCCCCCAGGTGATAAAGCTGATACAACGGCGACTGGCGCATGAGCTTCTGCATCTTGGAGCTGACGCTGCCGCCGATGTTTTTGACGCTTTCCGCATCTTCAGTGTCGATGGCGGTGAGGTCGGCGGAGATGGTCTCCCAGCGCTTCATGAACTCCTTCGAAGCCTTCTCGATGGTGTTGAGATACATCACCTTCCCGGCGGCGATGACCCAGCCGACGATGGCAAGGATGGTGCAGAGGAAGATGACGACCCAGCCGTCAAACGTGAGGTCTTTGGAGATGTCCGTAATGAGCGAGAGATGCTTCATGATCTCGCCCTCTTCCTCATGATCCGAGGCTTCGTCAGCCCCGAGGCTGAGGAGCTTGGAGGAGTCGGCCGTGGTTCCCTGATTGGCCGCTGCAAAGTGGATAAATCCGGCGGGACGCGCGGTTTTCGCGAGCTGGAGTTCATCGATTTCCCCCGTAAAGCCCACGAAGCCGGTGGCGGACGGAGATGAGTCTTTGTCAATCTCGGCCGGTGTCTTGATGGAAGGCATGGCGGCGGTGAGCGCACCGTAGGATTTGCCATCGAGATAGAGGGTGACGTTTCCATTGTCCGCCACGGCCGCCACATGATGCCAGCCTCCCGCGGCGATGGGTGCGCCTTCGCTGGTGCGCTGCTTGTTGATCTCCACAAAGGGGATGCCGTTGTTCAAGCCGAGAACGAAGACATTCAGTCCATCGCGGCGGCTGAAGATGACGGCATTGGCCTGCAATGCGCTGGGCTTGATCCACGCGGAGATCGTCACGGGAGCACCAGGGGCGAATTCAGGCAGAGGAGGCGCGGGCACCTTGATCGGCGTCTGCCCAAAGACTCGAAGACCATTCGCGACGAGGGAAGCCGGGGCCGAGGCTGGTGCGCCCTCTGCATTCGCTCCTGTTGCGGAAGAGTCGGTGCCTGTCTTTGCGCCTTCGCCAAAATGATACACCAGCGTGGTGTCGGGGTCATAGGACTCCTTCGCAGCCTCGGGTGCCGACGCATCGGCATTGCCATAATAGAGCCAGACGGTGGTCACGGAGGCAGGCTTGAGATCCGGCACCTGCACCCAGACGTACCCTTCCTGAAGAAGAGAGTCCCACTTTTCAATGTGGTGCTTCAGCGGGGTCTTGTGATCGTCTGCAACGAAGCGAATGTCGCTGCCGTCTTCGCGGGAGGACATGAAAGTGAAAGCACCTTCATGCAGGCGGATGAGGACGGCGGAAGTGCCGATGGGTTCGGCGATGGAAAGGCCTTTGCCCGTGGTGTCGATGTCGATCTTCTTGCGAAGCGTCCACTTGGCATCCCACCAGGCTTTGTCGGCGGCATGAGCAGAGGGTGCGACGGCACACAACGAAGCGGTGAAGAACAGCAGTGCAGAGAGCAGAGGGAGGGGCTTGATCATGGAGGAGAAAAAAATTTAGAAGTCGAACCACAGGCGGAAGCGCATGTAGATGTCGTTCGAAATGGCGTGCGGCTGCGTGATGAGCGGCATGGCAAGATCGACAGAGCCATGCATGTGCTGCTTCACACGAATGCGCGTGCCGATGCCGGTGCTGGCGAGGTCATAGCGGCTGGTCTGCGCAGGCAGAGGGTTGTTGATCATGACGCGGCCGCCTTCCATGAAGGCGTAGAAGCGCCATTCATCGGGGCTGTTCTTGTCCCCGGAGCCGATGAGGGTGGGACTGCGCAGTTCGGCGCTGCCGATGATGCCGCTGTCTCCCAGCTGAGTGGCTTCAAGGTAACCACGCACGGTGCTCATGCCGCCGATGGCGATCTGCTCGGTATTGATGAGGGAGGAGCCTGAGGCCTGGCCCTGAACTTTGGCAAAAGCCTGGAAGCCGCCGGGAAGGTCGTGCGTATGCGAGACGTCTCCACGCACATAAAAGAATCCGTCGTCCGCGAGATAGCGGCGGTTGGCAAACTGCTGGCGTGTTCCCATGCCCCGGAGGTGGAATGTCGCGCCGAGATTGAAGTCGGTGAAGCTGTGTTCCCTCACCTTCCCCGCGCTGTAGGCCAGCGTGAAGGGATAGTAGGTCACGGGCGCCGAAGTTGTCACCCCCGCAGTGATGATGTCCTGCCCGAAGCGCTTGTAGTCCATGCCAAAGCTCAGCGACTGGAAGTAGCCGTTCTCAAACGGCAGCTGCTTCATGAAACGAAAGCCGAGGATCTCGCCACGACCCGCCACGGCACCACCGCCGAGAGTGGAGACATTGCTGTCCTGCTTTGTGCCGGTCAGCATGAAGGTCAGGCCATCCTTCCCGGGCACGGGCATCATGTAGTACCCCGAATAAACCGTGGCGTCCTGCGGGCGCTCCGGAGCCACCTGGTAGCTCAGTCCCAGCGTGTGACCGAGCTGCCAAAGATTTCCATAGCTCAGTGAGGCATTGACGCGGTAGTGCGAGGTGTTGGCATTGTAGCGGTTGTTCACCTCGATGCTTCCATGCGCCGGGGATTTGTCCGCCACGACGAGATCAATGTCCACCGTCCCAGGCACCACACCCTGGCGCAGTTCAGGAGTAACTTTGCGGTCGCGCATTTGATTCAGCGCCACGATGTCCTTCTTCACATCGTTGAAATTCGGCACCACACCTTCCTGCATCGAGGGGGCATGTTTCTTGACCTGGCTCGGCAGGAACCACTTTGCCCCCTTCACCCGCAGACGCCCCACCGGGGCCTCCACCACCTGCATGAAAATGACGCCACCGCGCGCGTCCTGCTGCGGCACTTCCACAATGACCGTCTGGTAACCGAGGTCCTTGTAAGCCTTTTCCAAAGCCTGCCGCGCCTGCTCCACATCCTGTTCGCCGCGCCTGGGGCCCAGGAATGGATAAACGGCCTTTTCGATGTCGCGCTGCGGCAGTTTTTTGGCGCCACGCACACGATATTCACGGATGAAAATGTTTCCCAGAACCGGCTCGTCCGCGGCCTGTGTTTCAGGTGCGCTGCCGGCACCCGCGGCTTCAGCCGCATCTGCATTCACCATCATCGCCGCTCCACATGCCGCACAGCACAACGCCTGCCTCCATGACAGAAAAAAACGTTCTCTAAGTGTGGCTGAAAAAGGTCGCATGCTGGCGTCGGTAAAAATGACGCCCTCTTATTTGTCCAGCTACGACCAGCCTCAAGACACGCAGCGTTACGATTGTGTCACGCTTGAAAGATGTTCTGAATCACTCTGCTACGAAATCGTGATTTAAGGTTACAATTCCGCCACTTTGGGCCGACAGGAGCGCTTCTAATCCCGGCATGCAGCAGATAATTTCCGCGCTCCACGGCGTGCATCGAATACGCTCAACGCACCCGCATTGCCTGCAGCAAGTAGCTGTTAAACCGGCCCCAGCCCAGCAGCGCGCGCAGCTTGTCATCCGCCGTCGGCTGAGCGTCTGCCCAGCGTTCGGCGTACTGTGGGTCATTCGGGTTTTGCTGTCCCACCGCTTTGGTGAAGCTGGTGCGCAGCCGGTCAATGCCTGCGACCTCCTGGCTTGTGAGATGGAGTGCCTCCAGATTCACGTTGCTAAAGACCAGCGGAATTTTGATTTCAATCGGAGTCGGACTCACGGCCGCAGCCGCGAAAGCAGGATCCGCGCTGGGCGTGCCTGGAATGTACTGCTGCTGTGCAGCCGGGGCGTGCAACGCGACAGAAGAAAAGGAAGAATCACTGGAAGTGACAGCCACTGGTGCAGCGGATGAAGAACCCGCCGAAGTGAGTGTAGAACCGGCGGAGAATGTTGCTGAAACGCCCGGCTGCAAAGGCGTGACAGTGCGGAACTGTGCCGCCCGGGCTTGCGCATATGACATGCCACCCGGCTGCGTCTGCATCAGACCCGCAGCCAGCGAACCAGGCCCGCACCCCATGCGAAACCCTGCCAACGCAGACGAAACCCAGAGCACGGCAAAGCAAGAAACCCGCAGCAGCGGCGAGTGCAAAAGATGCCGAAATGATGGGAATCTCCTCGTCATGGGTGGAGGGAATGAAAATGAAAAAGAAACGAAGGGCCAAGAAGAAAGCCGGTGCGGAGACAACTCTCCGCACCGGCCGTTTCAGTTTAAAGCATTGCTGCCTTGTTGTGCATTAGAAGCCGAACTTGGGTTTGACCACGCCACCATCGGTGAGGCGGCGAACCTTCAGGGCGGTGGAGGTAAGTCCAAGGCCGGAGGCGAAGTAGTCGGTGTTCTTCACCTGGTTGGTGAGGGAGGTGTAGTAGTTGAACTTGTCGAGGTCAGCACCGCTGGAGGAGCCGTCCACACCGGGCTTCAGCATGGTGTACTCATAGCCCCAGAGGGTGTAGGAGCCGTTCCAGATGTTGGCAGGCAGGATGATGGAGGTGGCGATGGTGGCCGTGCTGGAAGTTGCGGTGGCGTTAGCACTGACGGTGATCGTCTTGTTAGCGCTGTCGATGGAGACGATGGTGCTGTCCGCCGGGATCTGGCCGGTGGCGCAGCGAATCAGCTGACCGACGACGAGGCCATTGAGCTGGGTGGTGGTGGCGGAAGGGATGGAGACAACGGCGCTGCCGCTGGTGGTACCGCAGTTGGCAGTGAAGGTGAAAGCCTGGCCGCCGAAGGCGCTGGCACCATTGTACTTCAGAAAACGCGGAGCATTGGCTGCACCGGCGGCGATGCCGGCATTGACCGTGGCGCTCGCGCCGTTGACAGCGGTGTTGAGGTCGCCTTCGCCCATGTAGGACAAGAAGCAGGCCGTGCGGGAAGGAATGGCAGTGGGGGTGCTGGTGCCGGTGGCGTTGTTGGCCACGGTGCCGCTCAGATAGCGGATGTTATTGGCCAAGATGCCACCGCTGGATTCGCCGTTGTTGCCAGCGACCACAGGAAACAGAGGATCGGTGGTGTTGTCCACAGGGGTGAGTTCCACGGCGGTGATGGTCTGGGCGGGATTGGTGCCGGAGGTGGCGTTCGGACGATACTGCACCGCCGTGGTGGAGATGCCGACGCTGCTTTCAGCGAAGACATCAATACGGGTGCCGGAGAAGGGATCGCGACCAAGGGCATACACCAGGGTGCCGCCGGAGTGAGCATCGTCAGCGGGGTTGTTGGTGAAGACCATGGCGGAGAGGTACCCCGTGGTGAAGAGAGCATTCGCCTGCTGGGAGGTGATGCCGGTGATGGCGGCAGGAGCGCTGCCGCTGACCACGAAGCCGAACGGGATGATGCCGATCTGCGTGGCGGTCAGGGTGTTGTCCGTGTAGATGGTGGAGTCCTGGGTGTTGTCCGCGAAAGCGATGTCAGGCGGGCTGATGTCGTCAGTGACATCATTGGAAAGAGCAGCACCGGAGGTGCCGCTGCCAGTGCTGACGGTGGTGCTGTCCTTGAGGAAACGGATGGAGTTCTGATTGCTGACGTCGCGGATGCCAGCGGCGGAACCCGACCAGTTGGTCTTGATGGTGGTGGTGCCGGAAATGCCGGAAACGGTGCCCTTCATGATCATAACAGTGGCACCGGTGTAAGAGGAGCCGTTATAAGCATACGAGGGACTGCCGGTGAAGAGGTTCTTGATGCCGTTCATGGCGGCCGCGCGGAAGGCGGTGGAACCGGTGATGCGGATGGTGGTGTCAGCAGACGCCGGGGTGGCGAGCAGCAGAGCTGCCGCAGCAGAGAACAAAGGAAGAGAGTATTTCATGGATAGGATTCGAAAGGAAAGTTGGGAAATATTTGACCGAAGGATGACAGCTTAGGCTGCCACGCGTGCCGAACGACGGCGGCGCAGCACGAAGGCACCGAGACCAAGGGCCATGAAAGCCGCACGGCCGGGCTCTGGAGCAGCGGCGACGTTGGGAGTGAAGGTGAGGCCGCCGGTGCTGGAGAGGCTGAAGGTACCAGCGATGGTGCCTTTCAGAGTGCCGTCAGCAAACTGGAGGTCATCCGGAGTGCTGCGGGAGAGGTCCAGCTTGGAAGTGGAGCTGAGCACGCCTTCCAGGGTGGAGCCAAAGATGCTGCCACCACCGAAGCCAGTGCCCACCTTGTTGCCCCAGGTGTTCGCCGTGGCGTTGGCCTGGACGAGGGCGACGTTGCCAGTGATGGTTTTGCCAGCGTATGTGGCGCCCAGATTCTGCACGCCATTGGAGGGGGTGGCCTGAGTGCCGGAGTCATAGCGGCCGTAGCCGTCGGCGTTCACACCTGAAGTCTCCTTCATGGAGGCGAACAAGGTGTCAGCCGGCTGGGAGCCAACTGCTGATGCGCCGATCGCACCGATGATGCCCCACTTGACCGAGCCGTCTGTGTACCAGTTGGCTCCAAACTCAGCCGCAAGATCAGCGTCCAATCCGGCATTGCCAAGAATGGGATTCAGATTGCCGGCGGCATTCAGGTAGAGGGAGGCCTGTCCGATATCGATCACGAGGCTGTTGGTAGAGGCGCCCGCGCCCGTTTGACGGAAGCCCACAAGCAGGTCCCCGGCGGTGTAGGTTGTCGCCGCGTTGGCCGCGGTGGAGGCGAAGGCCAGTCCGGCAAGTGCCAGGACGGTGATCGCTTTCTTTGGATTGAACATCATGTGTAGGTAGGGTGGTGAGGATTTGCTTTCCCAAGGTGTGCCTCGGGAAGGCGACGGATGCTGCCACCCCTGCCCCCGTCCTACTACCAATCCACTGTCACAATTTCGTTGCCCTGAGATCCCTCTTTTGCTCCTTCCAAAAGAAGCCTCATTCTCCCAGCGTCAGAGGGACTCGAAGAGTAAAAACGGTACGTCTTCCGGGCTGGCTCTCCAGCTCAATGCTCCCGCCGTGGGCCTCGACAGCCCGTTTGACGATGGAAAGCCCCAGACCCGACCCTTTGCTCTCCTGCGAACGCTCGCTCGCGCAGCGGTAAAAGCGCCTGAACACAAAGGGTGCATCCTCCGCGGCGATGCCAACGCCATCGTCCTCCACTGTCAGGATGCACTCGTTCTTCGTCCAGCGTCCGCAAATATGCAGGCGCAGCCCGGAGCGCGGGTTCTCTTTGAGCGCGTTTTCGATCAGGTTCGTGAAGATCTGGTCCCAGTAAAAACGCTCCCCAGTCAGAAGTCCGCCATCCGGCGGAAAATCCAAGGTGATGACCGGCTGCCTCACCTCGATCAACGGGGTCAGATGCTCCAGCGCATCCTGCACGCAGCCACGCACGAGAAAGGCCTCCGTCCGCAGAGGCTCGTCCACGCCCTCAAGACGTGAGAGAGTGAGCATGTCGTCGATGATGCGCATCATACGCCGGCTGTGCTTGTCCATCACATCAAGGCAGCGCACCAGAGACTGGGTGTTTTTGATCATGCCGCTCTTGAGCGTCTCGATGTAGCCGTGAATGAGGGAGAGCGGGGTGCGCAGTTCGTGGCCTGCGCTGGTGACAAAATCGCGGCGTGTCTGCTCGTTGAGGCGATGCTCGGTGCGGTCCTCCACCATGACCCAGGTGCCGCTGCGCCCCCCCTCGCTCCAGGGGGAGGCGCAGAGGTGGTAGTGGTGTTCGTGATTCCATGCCCCAAGATATGGCAGCGTGAAGCGAAGATCCGCCTCCACACGGGAGCGCTTTTTGCGTGAATCATTGACGAGGCGCACCAGAGCCTCCAGCCCAGCGGCGGAGCCCAGCGTGCCACCCACCTCGAGCTGATGCGGGAGAAACATGACGTTCATGGCCAGATTGACAAACACGACTACGTCCCCCTCATCCACCACGAGAATTCCCTGATGGCTCTCGTTAAGCAGGGCGCCAAACAGGCGGCAGTCATCCTGCACGCACATGGGTGCGAGCACCGCCGCCGCACGTCCTGAATGCCATTCCGCGCCGAACTGCGTGCCGGCGGACATCTCCTGTGTGATCATGCCTCCGCCGTCTCCTCGACCACGCTGTGAAACAAATATCCCTGCCGCCTCAGGGTGCCGATGTGCCTGCCGTGGTCTCCCAGCTTGTCGCGCAGACGCTTGATGTGTGTGTCCAGCGTGCGCGAATGCGTGTCATCCGCATACCCCCACACAGCGCTCAGCAGCTCGCTCCGCGAATGGATCACATCCGGATTCGCCATCAGAGTCGTGATCAGCTTCAGCTCCGTGATGGTCAGCTCCACCAGCTTTCCGCTGATGGAAAGGGACATGTTCTTCCGGTCCAGCAGAAACTCGCCGATGCGCTGCTCAGCCAGCATCACGACCTTCTGCGAGCGCCGCAGCACCGCGCCGATCCGCAGCATCAGCTCACGCGGGCTGAAGGGCTTCGTCAGGTAGTCGTCCGCACCACTTTCAAGTCCGGCGATGCGATCATTGGTCTGCGCACGGGCCGTGAGCATGATCACGGGAATGTGGCGCGTGCGCGTGTCCGCACGCAGCCGCCGATGCACCTGCACTCCATCGATCCCTGGCAGCATGATGTCCAGCACGATGAGATCAGGGGCGCCTTTCACGGCCATGGGCAGCACCTCAAGACCATTGCCTGCGGACTCGACTTCGTGGCCTTCGCGTTGCAGATGAAGGCTCACAAGATCGACAATGTCCTTCTCGTCATCGACAACTAGGATTTTGCTCATGTGTGGGTGACGGGATTGTGACGGCAGGAATGATGGCCTGCCAAAGACAAGCGTGTTACGATCTCGTCGCACAGCCTTCTGCGGACTTCATTGTGACGGTTTCGTTGCCCAACTGGCCATTTTCCGCTCTTCACGAAGCGAACGTAAGCCACACGTGTATACCACCCAACCCTCGGCGCTTGCTCCGCTGTCGTTTACAACACTACACCATAGGCCAGCTGAATGCCGCCAGCCTGCCAGTCCTGCAAGCGAAGGAAAATTCCCGGACACGAATGTGACAACGCAGTGTGGAAAACAAACCTGATTACAGATTCGCAGGGCATGCAGCGGAAACATTATTGTGACCACATCCCGTTTGAGCCATACGCATTCATCGTCTCATGGTCCGTCCATGTTCAGGTCCAGAAAACAGCACGACGAACTCCAATCCTACCTGGAATGGCGTCGGCAGACGCGCTTCATCCGCCGCCACGGCGGGCCGATCATGGCGTTCGCATTGTTCGCCACCTGCATCTGGTTTGTCTGGCGCGCCTATCACAGTCGCGAATCGACCGCAGCTCGCACCGACCGCGTGGAAGAAAGCCAGGCACGAGACATCGACCGCCATCTGCAGGCCATCAAAATGCCCAAGTGGTGAAGCAGCGCTGAACAAATCAGTGCCGCAGCTTTGTTCATGGACGGCACCGCGGTGCAAAGATTTTCATCCTGCCCTCATGCCGCGGCGGAGTCCGCAACCGTGACGAAAAGGTTTCACTCCCCCTCTTTCATCCGGCCCGGCGCAGAGCGATGCCTGTGACAGCCTCGTTACTATTCACAGTCACCTTCATGTCAGCGGCTGTGAAAATCCTTCACCGCTCTCGCCATCATGAAAACCAAACTCCGCATCAAGACCCTGTTCATGTCCGATGTCCACCTCGGCATGGCAGACTCAAAGGCCGTGCAGGCAGCGCACCTGATCCGGCACTGCACGTGTGAAAAACTGGTTCTTAACGGCGACATCATCGATGTGTGGGCGCTGAAAAGCTCCGGCCGATGGACTCAGGAGCACACACACTTTGTCCGCACGGTGCTGAAGAAGATGGAGAAGGAAAATACGGAGGTGATCTACCTGCGCGGAAACCACGATGACATCCTTGAAAAATTTCTGCCCTTCAAGCTCGCCGGACTATCCCTGGTGGACGAACACATCCATGAGTCCCCGCATGGGCGCTACTTAGTGGTTCACGGCGACGGCTTTGACCACGTGACGACAAATCATGTCTGGCTCGCAAAAGTGGGTGCCATCGGCTACGAACTCCTGCTGCGCCTGAACCGCGCCTACAACGCATACTTGCGCTGGCGCAACAAGGAGGCCTTCTCCCTCAGCCGCTGGGTCAAGATGAAGGTCAAGCACGCCGTCAGCTTCGTCGGCCGCTACGAAGAGCAGCTGCAAAAGCTCGCCAAATGGAAGAACTGCCACGGCATCATCTGCGGTCACATCCACACTCCCGCTGACAAGATGATCGAAAATGTTCACTACCTCAATTCCGGCGACTGGGTGGAGAGCATGACGGTGATTGTCGAGCATCTGGACCGCACTTTCGAAGTAATCAGCTACCATGACTTCTGCCGCCTGACGGGACGCAAGCCCAAAGGCGATGCTCCGAGCATGGATGTAAGCACGATCAACGGTCAAAATCCTCTGGCCCTGCCTGCGCCTACGGTGCAGCAGGATGAATGGGTGGAGGCGTGACAACGTCCCCCCCAGGGGCTCCTCCGCTACTCCCGCTGCCGCTGCATACGCCCCCCAATGTCGCGTTTGTTGATTTCCATGAGCAGAGGCCCTGATGGCTTGGAGACGAAGAGTGAAGTTTTCATGCGCAAGCTCAAAGGAATAGTGCGCCCGCTCACAACCTGATCCTCCCCTGGTTCAGGGCTCAGGGGATGCGTGACAATGGATTCACGCCACCATGCCGGCCACTTCCTGCTGCACGCGTTTCTTCAGTTCCGGCGGCTCAAGCACCCTGGCTTTGCTCCCCCAGCTCAAGATCCACCGGGTAAGCTCCTCAAGCCCGGAAAGCGTGGCTCGAAATTCGACAAGGCTGCCGTCTGGATTGAGCTTCTCGATGATCTGAGAAGGGTGCCACTGGCGCTCGGCGACGACGCGTGCGGCGTAGCCTTCAAAGCGGATGCGCACCTCATGCCTGCGGCTGGCATCGTCCGCATAACTCCACACCCCAAAGCCTCCTCCAAGATGATCGCGAGCGTTGAAGGAGGCATTCCGCACGAATCTGGACTTGAGCAGTCGCAGGTGCGAAATGCGCTGCAGAGCAAAGGTGCGCATCGCCTTGCGCGCCGGATCGTGGGCGATCAGGTACCATCCATGCTCGATTTGCCCCACATGATGAGGCTGCACGGTGCGGCTCTCAGGTTGGGAGCCGGTGAGCTTGTGATAATCAAACGTGACCTCCCTCGTGGCGCGAATGGCATCGAGCAGATCTCCAAACAGAGTTACATCCGCGGCGAGCACGCCTGCGGCTTTGACCGAGAAGGCGTCGTCCAGTTCATGCCATTGGATGGACACCTCCCCGGGGCAGGCCTCCGCAATCTTGCTGAAGCTGGCTGAGAGCATGCGCTCCAGCCGTGTGCCACGCAGCGGCTCCAGCGCATGCCGCGCCAGAAAGAGCGCCACCAGATCGCTGCGGGACAGATGCAGCATGGGAAACTCGGTCACGGGCCGGGTGTAAAAGTAGCCGTGTTTAACGGGGTGATACTCCAGCGGGAGGTCCAGCTGATCGCGCATGAAGGTGATGTCCCGCTGAATGGTCTTCGGAGTGACTTCAATCTCCCTCGCCAGCGTGCTGCAGTTAGGATGACGCCCAGTGCGGATGATCTTGTGGATTTCCATCACACGCCAGATGGCCGGACGGCTGACGCCCGAACGCAGCGGGGCTGAGGAGGCAGGCGTTTTGACAGCGGAAGGGCGGACAGCAGGCATCAAGGCGCAGAATATTGAAAAAACACGTTCTGTCACCCCGCGAATGTCCGACCCCCGGTGGAAGGATGGCAGCGCAGGATGAAAGCGATCATCGAACGCGGAACCTTGAACAACGATCAAAACCTATGAACGGAGAAAACACGATGAGCAGAGATCAGTGGCGGGATTTTAGACTTTCCACACGGAATGCGGGCTACTGGCCTGGCGTGCGAGAGGGCAGCACACCGGCAAACCGCAGGAGGCCCCTGTATCAGCGGTTGCTTTGGCGGCTCAGCCGGCAGATTCCGCTGGATGATCTTTCACTCAGCTCGCCGTTGGTCGCACTCAGCGCCATGAGTTTTGCAGGCTCGCTCCTGGCGCTGGCGCTTGGTTTTCATCTCATGGCGCTCGTCTTCGGCAGCACCATGCTGGGATGTCTCGCCTGCCATCTGCGCAGACACGCTTCACCACGCACCACATCGTCTTTTAAGCAGCGGAGTTTCAGAAAATGAGGATTCCCAGCAGGCGGGCGCACAGCTTTTATGCGGGCGCTTTTTCGTTTTAAATGCCCGGTGCCAGCACACAACCGCGATTTCTGGTGAGGTGGTCAGCTCATTGGATGCCGCATCTATGGCTGAGGGAACCCGTTTCATGTCACCTTTATCCCAAGATGGCCCCAGCCAAAAAAACAGCGAGCGCGAATACAGGGATGGGCGCGCTGTTCTTCACCTGGGTTTCATCCCCATGCCGAAGAGTTTTGCCGCCAGAAAATCCCCTCATCCACCACGCTCATGAAAACTGCATCAGACGTCCGCATTCCCGCCAGTGTTTCCCAGACCATCGCCCAAATAGAAGGCTGTGTTCGTAAAAACCCCGCTGGCGCCATGCTGATGGCCGCAGGTGTGGGCGTCGTGGCCATGCTCCTGGCGCGCGCTCTTCAGCCACCGCCGCGCAATCGTGCCCAGCGCCTGCTGGAGGAAATCCACGAACGTTTGAATCACCTCGTGGAGGAGGGAGGCCACGCCGTCGCACGGGGTGTTGAATCCGTTGAAGACCTTCATTTGGAACGGAAACTCGACAAAATCGCGCGCAGCTTGAAGAACCTTTTCCATTGAATTTGGTCTGCTACGAAGCGCTGGTGAGGCAACAGGTCTTCTCCCTTTTCATGGGGTAAGACAATCCTGGTCCAGTTCTCGGAAGGATCGTCATTTTGAACGGCGAGCACAGCAGCTCCAATGGCAAGGCGGAAGTGCCGTCTGTTATTTGAAAATAACAGGCAAGTGACTCACGCATTCAATGGGGCCTCTCCGCCGTCCGGGCAATGTGGCGAGATCTTTGAGCACGGGTCTAAATCTCTTGAGATCGCATGGGCGATCTTCTCCCCCGGCACCGTTTCGACGAAGCAAGAGATCCGCCCCGGGTGATCTTTCTTCGAAAATAAGGACGCAGAAGTTAGGGTTAGTTGTTTTGGATTGAGTTTTCGAAGTCCACAGGAGATTGGAAGCCCAGGGCGCTGTGGAGACGCACGGGGTTGTAGAAGGTTTCAATGTAGTCGAAGACCATGGAGCAGGCTTGGGAGCGTGTGGTGGGAACGGTGGAGCCGAAGCACTCGGCTTTGAGGGTGGCCCAGAACGATTCCATCGAAGCGTTGTCGTAGCAGTTGGCCTTGCGGCTCATGCTCTGGGTGATGCCGCGCAGATGAAGGCTGCGACGGAACCC
>NZ_JBGANA010000034.1:0-68445 GCF_044222565.1 Prosthecobacter sp. | reverse complement strand
ATGTCCTGCCCGCTGGAGACGTGCAGCGCGCGCAGCGTCACGCCGGAGTTGCCGTCGGCGTCAAAGAACTGCGCGCTGAACGAGGCCTTGTCCCCCTGGATCACGCTCAGGCTTGGGCCTGCGTTGATGATCTGCGTGGCACCCGCCCGGGCACCGAGCAGCAGCAAGACCAGAAGGGCTTTGAGTGGCAATGAGTTCATGAGATGTAGCAGAGTTGAAATTATAAAGGAAAAGGGATGTCTCAACAAGGCAAGGTTTAGGGGGATGGGATGTCGCGCAGCACGAGGATTTCCAGGACACCTCCGCTGGTGGTCGCCGATCCGGTCATCCAGACCACTCCGTTCGGATCAACCTTCACCTTTTTGATGCTGTCGTTTTTGTTGTTGTCGCCGTCAAAGGTCCTCTGCCAGCGGATGTCGCCGACACCCTTGTTGTGCTTGGCAAGATACACGTCCGTGGTGGAGTCGGCATTGGTGGTATAGCCGCCAATCACCGGATTGCCGATGCCATCCAGGGAGATGGAGGTGTTCTCATCGTTGCCGCCGCTTGATCCGTTGTAGCGCCCCTCCCACATGAGAGTGCCATCGAGGCCGGCATACTTCAGCGTCATGCCATCGCGCACGCTGGCTGAACGGTAGGAGGTGCCGGTGACATACACGTTGGCGTCCTCATCGACGACCATGTCCCACGGGGCGTCGGAGGAGTTGAAGCTGCTGTTGTAGCGCTTGCCCCAGATCAGCGTGCCATCGAGGGCCGCATACTTGGCGGTGTACATGTCGTAGTTGGCCCCCTGCGAGTAGGCGGCAATGATGACGTTGTTTGCGGCGTCCATGCCAATGCCTCGGACGGCATCGGGCTTGCCAGCAAAGTTATAGACCACGCCCCAGACCTTGGCACCGCCGACGGCAGCGAGTTTCACCGTCCAGGCATCGCTGCCCGAGATGCCGCCCAGCGCAACGCTGCCATCGGTGCCGACGACGACCTCGGCAGGGATATCCGAGGTGGTGGTCGTACGGTTTTGAGTGCTGGTCCACACCTCGCTGCCATCCACCTGGGCCAGCTTGGCGGCAAAGAAGTCATTGCTGGTGGAGGTGCCGAAGGTGTAGCCGCCGACCACGACATTGGTGGTCCCTTCAAGGTCAAGAGAGACGCCCACGTCGTTGCCATTCCCCGCGCCATTGATGGAATAGAACCACATCCTGTGTCCATCGCTGCCACTGTGCTTGGCCACATAAAGGTCCTGGCCTGTGCCGGCGATGTAACCGGCGATGTAAACGTCCCCGCTGGCATCCACCTTGACCGCCATGGCCTCGTCATCGCCAGCGACGGCCTGAATGTAAGTCCAGACTTTGGTGCCGTCCGACTGGTATTTGGCCAGATAGATGTCTTTGTTGGCGGTGCCGCCGGTGGTCCCGGTGGTATAACCGGCCACAATACCCGCGATGGCATCGTTGCCACTGAGCTGGAGCGCGATGTCATTGCCGACGCCAGCACCGGTGCCGGCATAGCGGTCGCGCCAGTTTTCGGTGATGCTGTCAAAGATCGTGATCGGAGCGTGGTTGACCGAGGTGACCGTGGCGTCAACGTCGGTGGCAGCGTTGTACATCGAGTCACCCGCCTGGCTGGCGCGCACGACCACCGCCCCGGTGCCGCTAAAGGTAAGGATTCCGCCGGCGATGCTGCCAGGGCCGCTCTGCACACTGTAAGTGACAGCGAGACCGCTGGAGGCAACGCCCGTGAGCGGCCACTGCGCCGTGGAGTTCAATGTTGCCGGCAGAGTGAAGCTGATGGTCTGCGAGCTTGGGTTCACCGTGAAGGTCTGGGTCACCGACGTTGCGGCTGCAAAGGTGGAGCTGCCGCTCTGCGACGCACGAATCGTAACACTGCCCGATCCTGTGAACTTCACCAGGGTGTTGGCGCTGTCATCGATCTGCGCCGGGCCGCCCACCACGGAGAACCGCACCGTCAGCCCGCTGCTGGCAGTGGCGGACAGCGTCAGCGGCGTGCCTGCGCTCTGCGTGCCGGGGTTGGCAAAGGTGATGGTCTGCGCCGCCTGGGTCACAGGTTTGAGCGCCTGGTAGTTCTTCACCAGGAAGTCTGTCGTGTCTCCCGCCGCAGTCGCGTAGCCGCCCACGAAAATGTTGCCGTCCGGCGAGATCGCCACTGCATAACCGTAGTCATGCTTGTCCGCGGCACCGTTGTAGCGGCGCTCCCACAGCAGGCCGCCGTCTGCAGCAAGCATTTTGGCGGTCAGCACATCGTAAGTTTGGGATGCGTTCTCCGAGTAACCGGTGACGACGACGTTATCAAGCGCGTCCAGGTCCAATGAGGTCAGGCTGTCCTGCAGGCCTGCCGGTCCATTGAAGCGGCGGTCCCAGATCAAGGCACCTGTGGAACCGTTGTACTTGGCCACGTAGCCGTCCTGCACACTGGCGGAGGTGTAGCTCGCGCCACCCACCACCACGTCTCCAGCGCTGGTCACCGCCATGTCAAAGGCCGCATCCGACGAGCCATACGGACTGTCCCACTGCTTCTGCCACACCGGGCTGCCGCCGCTGGTGAGCTTCACCGTGAACATGTCGTAGGTGGCGGAGTGCACAGTGCCAGCAGCCACCACTTCTCCTGCCGCGGTGAAGGCCACCGAGTAGGCCTGGTCGTCATTGCTGGTGGTGCCATCCTTGTTCCATGACCACAGGGTGGTGCCATCGGCTGACGCCAGCTTCATCACGCGGAAGTCCTTGTTGCTGTTGTTCGAGGTCTTGCTGTAGCCAGCCAAAGCCACGTTGCCGGAGGCGTCGATCGCCACGGAGGTGGCCTGGTCCACATAATAATAGCTGCCGCCGTCAATGAGACGCTCGAAGTAGGTGGTGTTGCCGTCCGAGGAGTACTTGGCGGCAAAGAAGTCCACCCCAATGTTCTTGCCATAGCCTGCCACTGCGACGTTGCCCGATGCATCAACAGCGATGCTGGTTCCCATGTCGGCGGCCTGGCCGGGTCCGCTGTAGATTTTCTGCCAGAGGAGGGTGCCGTCCGATCCAGCATATTTGGCCACGAAAACATCCGCGTTGGCAAAGCCGTTGGTGACATAGCCGGTGATCAGCACGTCGCCGTTGCCATCCACCACGATCGCATTGGCATCATCCGTGCCGTTGGCCGTGCCATTGTAAGTCTTCGCCCACAGCAGCGCGCCGGTCACCGGTTCATACTTCGCAGTATAAATGTCCGTATTGCCTGACGCGTTGGTGGTGTGCCCGGTGGCAAACACCGCCACGGCCTCGTCGCGGGTCGTGCTCTTCTGCACCGCCACAGCGGTTGCCAGACCATTGCGCGGTGTCGCAGGCGCCGTGGGTCCGCTGTAGGTGTAAATCCAGCCGTCCAGCACATCACGCGCGATGGAGCCAATCCCGGTGATGGCGAGGTTGAAGGGGTTTTCGTTCAGGTCATTGCTGTCGATGACAATGGCAGCATTGCGTGTGCCGATGCGGCTTGGGCTGAAGGTGAGCGTGAAGGTGGTGCTGGCTCCGGGTATGAGCGTGGTGGCCGTTCCCGTCGTGTCCAGGGTGTAATCGGCCGCGGCCGGACCGGTCGGCGCATGCACCAAGATGCCCATCAGATCCACTTCCCCGTCGTTCTTGATGGTGAAGGTCTTGGTCACCGGCTCGGGGGGCATCAGCTTGTCAACACTGCCATAGTCGTAGGTGCCGCCGTCGGTCTGGTCGTTGCCCGATTCGGTGACGGTGATTTCGGGAGTGACAATCTTGAGGATGATGTCGTTGCCAGGGGTGGCCAGGGTGCCGGGTGCGCTCGAGCTGCCCGAGTAGTTGATGCGGCCGTAGTAGTTTGAGCCGAGCACGTTCTCCACGTAGTCCACACCACTGAGCGTGATGACCTTCGTGCCTCCAAAGGTGCCTTTGGCAAAGGTTCCCGTGATGGCATCGGTCAGATCGTTGCTGACCAGCGTGAAGGCGTTGTTGAGCGTCGCGTTGTAACCAAGGATCGCGTCCAGCACGAGCTTGGCTCCGGTGCCGCCTGCCGCAAGATTGATCGCGCCAGTGCTGCTGATCTGGTCGTAGCTGCCGGTGCCGCCGATGTTGAAGTGGAGCTGGCCGTCCACGATGGAGATGTTGCCCGTGCTCAGAGTGCCCGCGGTGGACGCGCCGCCGGGATTGATGGCGCCGCCGCTGTTGAGCTGGATCGCTCCCACCGTGCCCGTTCCCATCAAGGTTCCGCCGTTGATCGTCGTCAGGCTGCTGCTGCCAATGCTGCCGTTGACCGTCAGATCCCCCGCACTCAGCAAGGTGGCGCCGGTGTAGGTGTTGATGCCGCTCAGCGTCACCGCACCCGCCGTGGTCTTGGTCAGTCCCACGCTGCCGCCCAGAATGGCGCTCACCGAGCCGTTCTGCATGTCATAGGTGCTGCTGCTGGTCAGCACACCGCCTGAACCCGTGATGCTGCCCGAAGTCAGCTGCACACCGGCAACGGTGTCGCTCACGGTGCCGATGGCGAAGATGCCGCCGGAAACAACCAGCGAAGAACTGTCGGAGATCTGACCCGCACCGCTCAGGGCCAGGGTTCCGCCATTGACGGTCGTGGTCCCCGTGTAGGTGTTCGAGTTCGACAGCGTCACCGTGCCGCCGGTGGATTTCGTCAATCCCACCGTGCCGCCAAGCACTGCGCTCACGCTGCCGGAGCGCACGTCATAGGTGCTCGTGCTGGTGAGCGTGCCGGAACCGGTGATGCTGCCCGAGGAAAGCTGCACTGAGGCAACAGTTTCGTCAAACGCGCCGATGGCCAAGGTGCCACCGGACACCGTCACCGCCGCTGTGTCCGACAGACGCTCCGCATTGCCCAGGGTCAGCGTGCCACCGGTGATGTTCACGATGAACGCACCTGCCGTGCCGTTGAGGGCCACGTTTCCGGAGCTGGTGAGCGTTCCCGCTCCCAGATTACCGTTCACCGTGCCGCCACTCAGGTCGTAGGTCGCCGCCGTCAAGGTGGCCGAGCCGCCAATGGTGCCGCTGCTCATGCTCAGCGTGCCCACGGTGTCATTTCCGCCGATTGTCAGGGTGCCGCCGGACACCGTCACTGCGGCCGTATTGGCCAGCTTGTCCGCACCACTGGTGGAGAGCAGCCCGCCGCTGATCGAGAGCGTGGCCGAGGAATTGATGTCTCCCGTGATGGACAGGGTGCCCGCGCTCACTGTTGTCGTGCCGCTGTAGCCATTGCTGGCGCTGAGGATCTGGATGCTTGCGCTGTCCTTGGTCAGGCCGCCCGTGCCACCAATGGCTCCGGCGAAGGTGGTGGTGCCGCTGGCATCCCCCACTGTGAGAGTATGGGTATTCAGGGTGATCGTGGCCGCACCGGCCGAGGTCAGGGAGGCCACGGACTGCGCCGCGCCCAGGGTCAGCACGGAGGTGCCCGTGCCGTCAAAGGTCAGCGCTGTGCGTGTGGCCGTCGGCAGGGCGCCAGCCACGTTGGCATTAAGAGTGCCGCTGTTGCGGATGAAGGTCGGGCCGTTGTAGGTGTTGGCCACGTTCAGGTTCACCGTGGTGCCGTCAATGACCAAGTCGGAATTGGCCGAGGCTCCGCTGATGGCCACCGTGCTGACATTGATGGTGCCGCCACCATTGAAGGTCGCCACGGTGCCGTCCTTGATCACGCCGCCGGTGAGATTGAGCACCGAGCCGCTGGCCGCTGAGAGGGAGCTGCTGGAGGCAACGGTGATGGCACCACCGTAGGTGTTGGTGCCGCTGACGTTGACCAAGGCGCCCGTCTGGCCGCTGGCTGCTCCGCCATTGAGGGAGAGAGCCTCCGCTCCGACGGTAATATTGCCCTGCATCTGCAAGGTCGCGCCATTTCTGACGGAGGTTCCCGCAGCCGTGGTGCCAAGTCCGGTGGCGTTCTGTATGTTGAGGATACCCCCGCTCACTGTCGTGGTGCCAGTGTAGGTGCTCGCACCGCTCAGGGTCAGGGTATTAGCCCCGATCTTGGTCAGGCTGCCGCCGCCGCTCACCCCATTGGTCATGCTCATGTTGCCACCGCCAGTGCCGATGCTGGAGCTGCCACTGTTAAGATTGATGGTGCCCGAATAAACGACCGTTCCGCCGCCTTCATTTTGCAGCACGCCATTTCCATTCGGGCCAGCCCCCCCATTGAGCGTGAAGTTATTGTTGATGGTAATGTCATGGAACGTGGTGAAAGCAGCACCGCTGGATATCACGATGCTCGCATCCCTCAGCGGGATTCCACCATTGCTGTCTTCCCCAGCAATCCCATTGACGATATTCACCTGCGATAAAGCGGAACCGAAGGACCCGTTGAAGTAGAGGGGATTGGCGTTGCTGCCATTATCGATGGTCAGCACGTGGTTGTTGCCATTCACCGTTCCGACGAAATTGACCTGCTGCCCCAGGTTGCTGATCGTGGCATCGGCGTTAAAAGTTAAGTTTCCACCAGTGTTGAAATTAACTGCGCCAAAATTGTATTGCAGCGCCCCACCATTGAAAATGTAGGCGCTGGAAGCATTGGCCTGCGTCAGTTGCAAAGTCCCTGCAGAAAGGGTCGTGTTGCCGGTGTAAGTATTGGCTCCAGTCAGAGTCAGCGTGCCGGCACCATCCTTGGTCAACGTACCGCTGGTCGTGCCGATGATGCTGTTGATGGTCGTGTTGCCAGCTCCGCCTACCGACATTCCAAACGTTGCTCCGGTGATTGTCCCGGTGTTGCTCAGTGTGAGGGTGCCTGCATCTGAGTTGATGCGTGTGTTGCTGCCCAGCGTGACAAGCCCTGCGTAGGTGTTGGAGTTGGTGATGTTGCGGAGGGCGCCGTCGTTGCTCACGCCGGTGCCGCGCAAGGTCAAAGCCTCGGCTGCGGTGGTGATGCCGCCCTGAATTTGCAGTGCCGCACCTGAAAACACTGTCGTGCCCACAGCAGTCGTGCCCAGCGCGTCGGCACTCTGGATGTTCAATACGCCTGACCCGCTCACCGTCGTCAATCCAGCAAAGGTGTTTGTGCCATTGAGGATCGTCGTGCCGCTGCCAAACTGTTGCACAGCGCCGCTGCCACTGATCACGTTGGCGAAATCCGTGCCTTGGACCAGCGTATTGGAGCGGACGAAGGCCAGATTGGCGTTATTAACTATCGCGCTGCTGGGGGACAGCGAGCCCGTCGTGCCGCCAATGCCTATATTCAGGCTGCCTGCACTGATGGTCGTGGTGCCGGTGTAGGTGTTGGCACCGGTCAAAGTCAGACCGCCGCTGCCATCTTTGGTCAAGGAGCCCGTGCCCGTGCCGATGATGCCGCCGATAACAGTGTTACCAACTCCGCCCACCGTTAGTCCATAAGTAGCTCCGGTGATGGTGCCAGGATTGCTGAGGGACAGCGTACTGGCATCTGAGTTAATGCGAGTGGCGCTGCCCAGTGTGATAAGTCCGGCGTAGCTGTTTCCACCGATATTGCGCAAGGCACCGTCGTTGTTTATGCCCGTGCCGTTCAAGGTTAATGCCTCAAATCCTACTCCTATGCCGCCTTGAATTTGCAGTGCTGCGCCCGAACTCACGCTCGTGCCCGCAGCCGTCGTACCCAGCGCGTTGCCGTTCTGGATGTTCAACACGCCGACGCTAACCGTCATCGCTCCCGTGTAGGCGTTGAGACCGGTCAAAGTCAGGGTGCCGGCACCATCCTTGGTCAAGCTGCCGCTGGTGGTGAGTATCCTGCTATTGATCGTCGTGTCGCCCGCACCGCCCACCGTCAGGTCAAACGTGGCTCCGGTGATGGAGCCGGCGTTGCTGAGGGTCAGTGTACCGGCATCTGAGTTGATGCGTGTGGCGCTGCCCAGCGTGACAAGCCCGGCGTAGGTGTTGGTGCCGCTGATGTTGCGCAGAGCGCCATCACTGCTGATACCTGTACCGTTCAGGGTCAATGCTTCAGCGCCGGTGGTGATGCTGCCTTGAATCTGCAATGCAGCACCTGATGCCACACTGGTGCCGCCAGCAGTCGTGCCCAGGGCACTTGCGTTCTGGATGTTGAGCACGCCAGTGCTTACGGTCGTAGCTCCCGTGTAGGTGTTCGCGCCGGACAGGATTAACGTGCCAGAGCCCGACTTCTGCACCGCACCGCTGCCGCTGATCACCGTGGCAAAATCAGTCCCCTGAGTGACCGTGTTGCTGCGGTTGAAAACCAAGGCCGAGTTGTTGGTGATCGCACTGCTGGAGGAAAGCGCTCCCGTCGTGCCGCCATTGCCGATCTGCAAAGTTCCCAGGCTGACGGTGGTGCTGCCGGTGTAGGTGTTTGCGCCAGAGAGCGTCAGAGTGCCTGCGCCATCCTTGGTCAGCGTGCCAGTGCCCGTGCCGATGACGCTGGCGATTTGAGTGCTGCCAGCGCCGCCCACGGTCAGTCCCAATCCTGAACCGGTGATGGTGCCCGAGTTGCTGAGAGTCAGGGTGCCGGAATCTGAGTTGATCCGCGTGGCGCTGCCCAGGGTGACAAGACCGGCATAGTTGTTGGTGCCGCTGATATTGCGCAGCGCGCCATCGGTGCTGATGCCTGTACCGTTGAGGGTCAAAGCCTCGGCCCCCGTGGTGATACCGCCCTGAATTTGCAGCGCAGCGCCCGAAGACACGCTCGTGCCCGCAGCCGTCGTGCCCAGCGCGTCGGCGTTCTGGATGTTCAACGTGCCGGCGATCACATTCGTCAGCCCCGCGTATGTATTCGCTCCGTTCAGGATCGTCGTGCCGCCGACACGCCCCTGCACCACCAAGCCACTGCCACTGATCACACTGGCGAAATCTGTGCCTTGGGTCATCAGATTTGTGCGGTTGAACGCGAGGGCGGCATTATTGACGATCGCACTGCTGGGGGACAACGAACCCGTTGTGGTGGCGAAGCCAAGGGCCAGAGTTCCACTGCTGATGGTTGTCGTACCGGTGTAGGTATTGGCTCCGCTCAGGGAGAACTGACCGCTGCCATCTACCGTCAGTTTCCCCGAACCAGTACCGATGACGCTCCGGATCTCTATACTGGCGTTGACACCGCCCAGCGTCAGATCAAACCCCGCTCCGGTGATGATACCGGGGTTGGTGAGCCCCAAGTATGTCCCGTTCCCTGAGTTGATGCGCGTGTTGCTGCCCAGCGTGACGAGCCCGCCGTAGAAGTTGATCCCGCTGACGTTCTGGAGGGCTCCGTTGTCGCCCACGCCGGTGCCGTTCAAGGTTAGAGGCTCGGCTCCGACGGAGATGCCGCCCTGGATCTGTAGTGTCGCCCCCGCAGACACGGTCACGCCCCCGGCGGTCGTGCCCAGAGCGCCTGCGCTCCGGATGTTCAACACGCCGGTGCTCACCGTCGTCAACCCCGTGTAGGTGTTCGTTCCGTTCAGAACCGTCGTGCCGGCCCCCGCCTGCGTCACCGCGCCACTGCCACTGATCACTGTGGCGAAGTCCGTGCCCTGGGTCAGCGTGTTGCTCCGGTTGAAGACCAGGGTTGCGTTGTTGACGATCGCGCTGCCGGTGGCCAGCGCGCCCGTCGTGCCGCCATTGCCGATCGAGAGCGAGCCTGCGCTGATGGTCGTGGTGCCGGTGTAAGTGTTGGCCCCCGTCAAAGACAGGGTGCCAGCGCCGTCCTTGGTCAAGGTGCCCGTGCCTGTGCCGATGATGCTGTTGATGGTCGTGTCCCCTACCCCGCCGACGGTCAAGTCAAGCCCGGAGCCGGTGATGGTCCCGGAGTTGCCAAGGGTCAGGGTGCCGGCATCTGAGTTGATGCGCGTGGCAGCTCCCAGTGTGACGAGACCTGCATAGTTGTTGTTGCCGCTGATATTGCGCATTGCGCCGTCGTTGCTCACGCCCGTGCCGTTCACAGTCAAAGCTTCGGCTGCGGTGGTGATGTCGCCCTGAATCTGCAGCGCAGCGCCCGAATTCACGGTCGTGCCTGCGGCGGTCGTGCCCAGCGCGTTGGCATTTTGGATGTTCAATACGCCCTCGCTCACCGTCGTCGCGCCGGTGTAGGTGTTCGCTCCTGACAGGATTGTCGTGCCGCCGCTTCCCTGTATTACCACGCCACTGCCACTTATGACATTGGCAAAATCCGTGCCCTGGGTCAGCAGATTGGTGCGAGCAAAGAGGAGGGTGGCGTTATTGACGATCGCGCTGCTGGTGGACAGCGACCCCGTTGTCGTGAAATTGCCGATGGTCAGGATGCCTGCGGAGATGCTCGTGGTGCCGGTGTAGGTATTGGCACCGGTCAAAGCCAGCAGACCGTTGCCATCCTTGGTCAAGCCGCCGGTGCCCGTGCCGATTATGCTGGAGATGACCGTGTTGGAACTCCCGCCCACGGTCAGTCCAAACCCAGCTCCGGTGATCGTGCCAGCGTTAGTGAGGAGCAGCGCGCCGGAATCTGTGTTGATGCGCGTGTCGCTGCCCAGTGTGACAACCCCGCCATATACGTTGGTACCGCTGATGCTGCGCATGGCACCTGCGGCGCTCACGCCTGTGCCGTTCAAGGTCAAAGATTCATTTCCCACGGTGATGCCGCCCTGCATTTCCAGCGCGGCCCCTGAAGCCACGCTCGTGCCCGCCGCCGTCGTGCCCAGCGCAGTTGCATTTTGGATATTCAACACACCCGCGCTCACCGTGGTGGCTCCCGTGTAGCTGTTGGCACCGGTCAAGGTCAGAGTGCCTGTGTCACTCTTCGTCAGGCTGCCGCCGGCTCCCTCGGAAGAGATGACACCAGACAGGAGCGCGCCAATCCCGCTGTCCACCTCGACACTCAAGGTGGCGCCACTCGCGATCACGACGCTGTTCGCCACATTGGAGACATTGCCTGCCACCCGAAGCGTGTCCGTTCCGCCGTCCGCACGCAGGCCGCCCGTCCCGAGGGAGGTGTTGTTGTCGATCGTGACGCGGGCATTGTCTCCGACAGTCACTCCTCCTTGGAAGGTCTTGGCGCCTGAAAGCATGAGCCCCGGTGTGCGCATGGTCCCGCCACTCGAAGTGACCGAAAATCCCCCGGTTCCGGAGACGCCAGTGTTGATCCACACATCATTATGGCCAAAAAAGCTGACATCCACGTTCACCATCCCGCCGCTGAGAACGAAGGCATTGGGAAGCGCACCGGCGACGGTGTTACCCTCAAAACCCGAGGTGCTGAAATTCACTCCGCCTGCCAGGGTGACCGTGCCCGTGCCGAAGCCATTCTGATTGCCCAGGACAATGGAACCCGCCGTAACATTCGTGCCGCCGGTGTAGGTGTTCGTCCCGCTGAGCACCAGGGTGCTGGCGCCATCCTTGACGAGGCTGCCGCCTGTGCCGCTGATGATACCGGCAAACGTGGTGCTGCCGGAGGTGTCTCCCACCGTCAGGCTGTTCGCATTGAGGTTCAGGGACGAGGTGGCGGCCCCGGTGAGGGACAGCACGGACTGGCTGACACCGAGGGCCAGCGTGGAGCTGCCCGTGCCGCTCTGGTCCATGAGGATGGCGGAGCGCGCCGGGTTCGTAGGCAGCGCGTCCACTGCGTCCGCATTCAGGATGCCGCCGTTGATGATGTAAGTGGGGCCGTTGTAGGTGTTGGCGCTGGCCAGCGTGGTGGTGCCACCGTCAATGATCAGATCGGAGTTGGGGCTGCCAGTGTTGCCAGTGATCGAGCCGGTGACCCGGATGCCAGAGGGGCCGCCCCGCAGCGTGAGCACCGTGCCTGTTTTCGTGAGCGTGCCCGAGAGGGTTAGGAGGCCGCTGCCCGAGTTCTGGATGGTGTCAGAGCCGTTGCCCAGAGCGAAGACGTTCTTCGGCAGGTTGGCCGCGCCGCCGGTATAAAGCAGCGTGCCGGAGGAGGTGCCCGCCACGCCCAGGTGCACGTCGGTTGATTGACCGAGGGGCTGCGGAGCCGAGTTGGGGGCGACGGAGTTGACCGAGACCGTGCCGCTCTGCACCTGCGTGTTCCCTGTGTAGGTGTTGGCACCGCTGAGCACCAGCGTGCCGCCTCCCGTGATGGTGACAGGCGCGGAACCGCCGATGACGGCGCTGTAGGTGACCGGGACACCCAGGGTTGGAGCAAATCCAGTCGTCGTGGTAAACACCACATCATTGCCGGTGCCGCCAGCATAGGTGAGCGTGTTATTGACGCCGCCAATGGCAACCAGCGTGCCTTCCGGCTTGCCGCTGAAGCTGCCGGTGGTGGTGCTGGCGGAAACATTGTCCAGGATCGTGAAGGTGCCCCCCACCGCAGGAACGTAGCCGCCGACCGACGTCGCCGTCAAGGAGGCGCCGGCAGTGATGATGACCGCGCCATTGGCCTTGAGCTTTTCAAACACCGTGGCCGAGGTCAGATCGGCACTGAAGCCGCCCGTCGCCGCAAAGGTGAGCGCCTTCTGGATGTCCAGAGTCGGGTAGCCCACCGGGCTGATCACATCACTGATCGTGGTCAGGCCGCTGTTCGCATCGCCGATGACCAGGGTGCCGGCAGTGACGGTGTCGAGTTCCGCATCCGAGAGTTCCAGAGTGCTGGCGGTCGTATCCACGGCGGAGCCGAGGTTGATCGCCACCGCGTTGGTCTTCTGGCGCAGCGTCACCGTGCCGGAGCTATTGGTGCTCACCGTGCCCGTCGCGAGATTCATGCTATCCGCGATGACCGTGATGTTGCCGCCATTGGTGGCCGTCGTCAGCGTGCCGTTAGCATACACTCCGAGATTGCCGCTGCCGCCGGTGCCGGGGGTGCCGGTGATGATGATATTCCCGCCGCCCGTCTTGATTTCATTGGTGCTGGCACCGACCAGGATGCCACCGTGACCTCCGCCCGTGCCGCTGCCGCCGGTGCCGGTGATGGTGAGCGCGTTCGCCCCGACCGTGTACATATCGCTCGTATTCCGAAAATTGACGCCATGGTTGCCAGCTCCCCCGACTCCGCCGATGCCGGTGACTTGCACGGGGCCATTGTTCGCGCTGATACGGCCGTTCTGCGTGTTGATATCCACACCGTTGTTAAAGCCCCCGGAGCTGCTGCCTCCAGTTCCGTGAACCGTGACCGATCCCGTTCCTCCCGCGCTGATATTGCTGCCGCCGACATAGAGCAGAATACCCCAGACAGCCGATGTGGTCCCGGTGCCGCCGACCCCGGTGACCTGCACGTTGGCGCCGTTGGAGGTGATGGACGAGCTGTTCCAGACTTTCACCCCACCCATGCTGCCCGACCCGGTGTTCACGGAAGAACCCGTGCCGCCGGTGCCCATGACCGAAACCGTGCCGCTGGTGCCGCCGCTGATAGAGCTGGTATCGACGACTTCGACGCCCGATGGGGCTGTGCCGCCGCCAGAGCCGCCTTTGCCAACCACCGTCAGGTTGCCGCTTCCCGTGACGGAAACTGACGAGTTGGTATTCACAGAGACGCCCGTGAAGGCGGCAGTGTTGGTTCCTGCGGCATTCGCACTGAGGCTGAGTGCACCGTTCACCGTCGAAATCGCTGCGCTGGTGACAACGATATCACGCGCCGTGGTCATCGAAATAGCTCCTGTGCCGGTGGCAGCGATGGCGGCATTGACGGCCAGGGTGCCAACCCCATTGACCGTGAGATTCTTGTTCACCGGCATCGTTAGGGACTGGCTGACGGTCAGGCCCGCGCCGGTGATGAGGGAGAGGTTGTTCGGATGGGTGATCGCCGCGCTGGTGGTGATGGTGCCGCTGTTGGCATCGCCGATTGCCACTGTCCCGGCGGTGACGTTATCGAGTTCGGCATCCGAGAGTTCTACCGTGCTGGGTGTGGTGTTCACACCAGAGCCGAGATCGAACGCCACGCCGTTCGTCTTCTGTCGAAGCGCCACCGTGCTGCTGCTGTTACCGCTCACCGGCCCACTCAGCCCCATGGTGTCTGCAATCACCGTGATGTTGCCGCCATTGGTGGCCGTCGTCAGAGCGCCGGATGAAATGAATTGCACGCCGTTAGCGGCAGTCCCACCGGTGCCTGGAGTGCCGGTGACGGTAATATTTCCGCCGCCCGAAGTAATCTGGCTGCCGCTGTCAGTCACCAAGACGCCGGTGTGACCGCCGCCCGTGCCGCTGCCGCCGGTGCCCGTCACGGTGACCGCATTTGTCCCACCCGCCGTGATCTTGCCGTTCAACTTGGACATAACACCATGATTGGAGTCTCCGCCGACTCCGCCGATGCCGGTCACCTGCACGGGCCCATTGGCCGAGGTGATGAAGGTGTTGTTGCTGGAGAGGAGCACTCCGATATTAAAGCCCCCGGAACAACTGCCTCCAGTTCCAGCCACTGTGACCGATCCAGTTCCCCCCGCGGTGATCGTGCCGTTGTTGTAAACGAGAATACCCCAAGCGGAATCGCCAGTCGCAGTGCCGCCAAATCCGGTGACCTGCACATTGGCCCCGGAGGAGGTGATCGTCGAACTGCCGTTCATGACTTTCACCCCAGCCAAGCCGAGCGGTCCAGAGTTGGTGGAGGAGCCCGTGCCGCCGGTGCCCGTGACGGAAACCGTGCCGCTGGTGCCGCCGATGATAGTGCCCGCATGCAGGAGCACGACGCCCGATGGAGCTGTGCCGCCGCCGCTGCCGCCTTTGCCAACCACCGTCAAGATGCCAGTTCCCGTTGTCTGAATCGAGCCCCCATCCACCGTGACGCCGTCAAAGGTGTTGGTGTTCGTCCCTGCAATGTTTGCTTCAATCGTGAGCGCCCCATTCACCGTTTTCAGCTGGCCGCCGGTGGACAGTGCCAAACTCTGGCTCACCCGGACCGTGACGGTGCCCGTGCCCGAGGCGGCGACCACGGCGCTGGCGGACACATTGACCGAATCGATGCCCGGCGACGCGTTGTCGTTTTGCAGGTCGAGATCGAGGCTGGCGTTCGATGCGAAGGTGAGGCTGCCATTGAGGTTCACCGTGTCATTGCCTGTGCCGCCATTGAGCGTGAGGTTGGGCAGGGTTCCGGTGAAGGCACCGACATTGATGGTATCAGCGCCTGCTGCTGCATCGACGCTGATGCTGGTGACGCTGGTGCGGGAAAGAGTGCCGGAGTCGCCGGAAATGATGCCCCCGTTGTTCACGGTGAAGTTGCGGCCTGCAGCGGCAAACTGGATGTTACCTGCACTAGGTTCGGAGAGGGTCAGGGTGTCGGCATTGCCGGTGCTGTCCGTGACCACGATGGCATTGCCCGTGGTGGTGATGATGTAGTCGGGCACCGCGTAGGTGTAGAGCGCGTTGCCGGCATTGCTGCCACCCGCCGTGGTCACCACCACGCTGGCGCTGCCTGCGCTGCCCGCTGCGGTGGTGGCCGTGATGGTGGTGTCATTGACGAACGTGAAGCTCGCCGCCGCCACGCCGCCGAAGGTCACGCCCGTGACTCCGGTGAAGCCCGTGCCCGTGATCGTGACATTGGTGCTGCCAGCCGTGCTGCCGCTGGTGACGTCCAGGCTGGTGACGGTGGGCACGGGAAGCGTCACAGTGATCGTGAAGGTCTGTGAGGCGCTCGTGTCCGTGCCACCGTTGGCGGTGCCGCCGTCATCCTGGGCGACCACGGTCACGATGGCCGAGCCAGCCGTGCTGCCAATAGTAAAGGTGAGCGTGCCGTTGCCGGCAATAGCGGGCTGGGTGGTGAAGAGTCCCGTGTTGTCAGCGCTCACCGCGAAACTCACCGTCTGTCCAGCCTCAGTTGCCGGGCCTGCGCTGATGCTGCTGGCAAAACCCGCCGTCGTGGAGACGCCGGAACCTCCAGCCACGCTGATGTTATGAGGGGCTGAGCCGCCAGCTGAGGTGTAAATACGCCCTGCGCCGTCCACTGCCGCCAGCATGCCGCCATCTGCGGAAGAGGCAATGGAAGACCAAGTACGATCGCTTTCCCGCGCCACCCAGGTCACACCGCTGTCAGCGGAAGTGTAAATCTGGCTGCTGTCGGCCACCGCCGCCAGCTTGCTGCCATCTGCGGAAGAGGTGATGGCCTTCCAGTTGAAACTACCACTGGCCTGTGCCGTCCAGCTTGCCCCGCTGTCGGTGGAGGTGTAAATCTGGCCGTTTGTCTGTGTCGCGGCCAGCTTGCTGCCGTCCGCTGAGGACGTGATGGCCCACCAATTGCCCCCGCCCCTCAGCGTCCAAGTCACTCCGCTGTCGGAGGAGGTGTAAATCGCGCTGCCCCAGTCCACAGCAGCCAGCTTGCTGCCATCCGCAGAGGAGGTGATGCAGACCCAGTAGGTGTTGGGGGCGCTCTGCTGCGTCCAGGAGATTCCGCTGTTGGTGGACGTGTAGATGAAGCCCAGATGCACCGCCGCCAGTTTGCTGCCATCCGCTGAGGAGGTGATGGACTGCCAGTCGCGGCTGCTGTCCCGTGCGGTCCAGCTCGCTCCACTGTCAGTGGAGGTGTAAATTTGGCCGCCGTTGACCACCGCCGCCAGTTTGCTGCCGTCTGCCGAGGAGGCGATGGACTTCCAATTGCGATCACTTTCTCGTGCCGTCCAGATCGCCCCGCTGTCGGTCGAGGTGTAGATCATGCCGCCGTTCGTCACTGCGGCCAACTTGGTGCCATCTGCGGAAGAGGCGATGGAAGTCCAGCTGCGATCGCTATCCCGCGCTGTCCAGATGGCCCCAGCAGGGGTGGTGACGCCAGCGGGCAAGGCGAAACTGGGAGCATCATTGACTGGCGTCAGTGTCATGGTAACCGTCGTGGCGGGAGCGGAGGAGGAGGTACCGTCGGACGCGGTTACCCCGAAGGTCTTGTCACCGTTTTCATTAACGGCAGGCACGTAGGTCAGGTTGGCGAGATTTGCCGCCGCGATCACCTGGCTGGCAGTGACGTCAACCCCAGAGAGCTTCAAGGCGCCCGTGATGGGCAGAGAAGCGACGGTGATGCTGGCCAGGGCGGTGCTTTCCGGATCGCTATAGGCTCCGGTAAAGTCTGCCGCAGCGAAGGTCACCGTTGTGTCCTCAAAGCCGCTCTTGATGATGGCCGCCAGTGTCGGAGGGGCGTTGTAGGTAAAGAGGGCGTTCGCCGCGTTGCTGCCGCCCGGGGTCGTCACCACCACGCTTGCGCTGCCTGCCGTGCCCGCAGGCATCACCGCGGTGATGGTGGTGTCATTGACCACGGAAAAACTCGCCGCCGCCACGCCGCCGATGGTGACGGTGGTGGCTCCGGTGAAGCCCGTACCCGTGATCGTGACGCTGTTGCCACCGGCCGTGCTGCCACTGGTGATGTCCAGGCTGGTGACGGTGGGAGCAGCAGCGCCTTGCGAAGTGTAGATGTAGCCTCCGCCGACACCTGCAGCCAGCCGACTGCCATCCGCCGAGGTGGTGATGGACGTCCAGGAGCGGGAATCTGAGGATGTGCGCTCCACCCAATTGCTGCCTGCGTCGCTGGTGGTCCAAACACTCGTTCCATCAGCCACTGCCGCGAGGAGATTGCCATCCGCCGAAGAAGTGATGCCTGTCCACGAGGCATTGCCCGGTGGGCTTCGCTCCGTCCATGTCACGCCGCTGTCAGCTGAAGTGTAGATGTAGCCGCCATATACCGCTGCCGCCAGCTTCGTGCCATCTGCCGAGGAGGCGCAGGTCTGATATTGGAGAGCCGAAGACCCCGCGTTCTGCGTCCAGTTGACGCCACCATCGGTCGAAGTCCAGACGACTGCGCTCTTTGCGACGGCCACCAGTTTCATGCCGTCTGCCGAGGAGGCGATGCCGACCCAATTCAGACCACTTCCGGTGGCGCTGGATGTCCAGGTAGCCCCGCTGTCGGTGGAGGTTTTGATGTTCCCACCATACTGCACCGCAGCCAGCCTGCTGCCATCTGCGGAGGAGGTGATGCAATGCCAGAGGCCAGTTCCTGAAGCTGTACGCACCGTCCAATTCGCACCGCCGTCAGAGGAAGTCACGACTGCGGAGCCAAAAGCCACCGCTGCCAATTTAAGTCCATCAGACGAGGAGGTGATGCCATACCAAATGCGGGTGCCAGCACCCGTCCGCTCCGTCCATGTTACCCCGCCATTGGTGGAGGTCCAGATGGAGCCGTTATTGGCCGCCGCCGCTAGTTTGAGCCCATCGGCGGAGGAGGTGATGGAGTAGCAAGTGATGCTGCCTGTCCCTGTTTGTTCCCCCCAGGTGCCTCCGGCAGCCACTGGTGCCGTGCCAAAGGTGTACATTCCCGTGCCAGTAGCCGTTCCGCCAGGCGCGGTGACCGCCACGTTAGTGGCCCCTGACGCATGCGCGCCGGTCGTCGCCGTGAGCATCGTGTCACTGATGACGGTCACTCCCGTGGCCGCCACGCCGCCGATTGTCACACCAGTGGCCCCGGTGAAGCCCGTACCGATGATCGTCACAGACGAGCCACCCGCCGTGGTGCCATTGGGCGGCAGGATGGCCGTGACAGTGACAGCGGCAGTGCCGTCCAGCACCACCCGGTCAAAAGCCACCGAGGCCAGGGCATCCGTCACCGAGCCACCACTTTCGGCCCCCAGAAGCAGCGTGGGCGCGGTGCCCAGATCATCGATTGAATCAAAGCCGGAGGCACCGATGGCGGAGAAGAGAATTTCCCCCGAGTCATAGCTGTCCGTCGTGCTGGTGACCCGGAAGCTGTCCGTGTCCGCCTGCACCACATACGAGAGGGCGCCGCCTGCATAGGAAGGCAGATGCGGCCCGCCAGCCAGCGTCAATGAGCCGGATGTGCCGCCGATGGCGCTGGCTTTAAATGTTTTGGTAACCGCATCGAAATTGACAATGAACACATAAGCGGAACCGAACTGGCCCACAGCCACCAGGGCCTGCGGCACGCCACCGATCGTGGGGGAGGTCATGGAGCTAATGTCCACATAGGCGGTGAATGCCGCAAGAGGCCCCAGGCTGGCCGTCTTCATCAATTTGGGCCCGCCATTGCTACGGGTGTCCGTGATCGTCACCACCGTGCCGGACTCGACAATGGTGGAGGTCCCCGCCGTGTCCAGCCCCATGTCCGTCCAGCCCGCAGGCAGGCCGCCCGAGTTACCTGTGAAATGGTTGGTGTAAAGCGGCGTGCTGTAAGAGTACAGTGTGTTCGCCGCGTTGCTGCCGCCCGGGGTCGTCACCACCACGCTTGCGCTGCCTGCCGTGCCCGCAGGCATCACCGCAGTGATGGTGGTGTCATTACCCACGGAAAAACTCGCCGCCGCCACGCCGCCGATGGTGACGGTGGTGGCTCCGGTGAAGCCCGTGCCCGTGATCGTGACGCTTGTGCCACCGGCCGTGCTGCCGCTGGCGATGTCAAGGCTGGTGACGCTAGGAGGGTTCAGTGGCAGATTCGCCCGTACGATGGAGGGGGAGAGGGTGGACCCCGCCGTGCCGAAGGAGCCGCCTGCATACAGGTGTGACGAGCCATCGACAACCAGCGCCTTCACGCTTCCATCCATGCCAGACCCCAGGGCCGACCAGGCAGTGCCTGACCACTTGGCAATGCGATTGGCGGCAGCGCCGCCTGCCGTGGTAAAGTCTCCGCCGGCATAAATATCACTGCCACTCACC
Source organism: Prosthecobacter sp. (assembly GCF_044222565.1). GTDB lineage: Bacteria > Verrucomicrobiota > Verrucomicrobiia > Verrucomicrobiales > Verrucomicrobiaceae > Prosthecobacter. The sequence continues at coordinate 48,982 of NZ_JBGANA010000034.1, read as the reverse complement.
GCCAACGCATTGACGGAGGAGCCAAGTCCTGTCCCGAGGGCCGACCAGGCAGTGCCGTCCCACTTGGCGACGTAGTTGGCCGTAAGCGCTCCGATCGAAGTGAAACTTCCCCCGACGTAGAGATCGGTGCCCTTTACGGCCAGTGCATTGACATAAGGACTGTTCAACGCCCCGCCCACCGCAGACCAGATGCTGCCATTCCACTTGGCGATACCTGTGACCGTCACTCCGCCCGCCTGGGTCAAAGCTCCGCCAACGTACAAATCGCTGCCTAGCACTGCCATTGAAGAGGGCTGACCGGCGAACCCTGTGCCGAGTGCCGACCAAGTGCTGCCATCCCATTTGGCGATTCTTTCGGCCGTCACCACGCCCACAGTGGAGAAGGATCCCGCGACGTACAGATCAGTACCTCTCACGGCCATTGTCAGGCCATGAATGGCGGTTCCTGCGGTGCCAAGTTTCGACCAGGAAGTGCCGTTCCACTTGGCGACCCCACCGGTTCCTGACACCCCGCCGATTGAAGGGAAAGTACCCGACGCATAAAGGTCGCTGCCCATGACCGCCAGGGCCCATACGGAGTTGGAACTGACCCCGCTACCGAGTGCCGACCACGCGCTGCCGTTCCACTTGGCGATGCCTCTGGCAGGAACTGAGCTTATCAAGGTGAAGTCTCCGCCGACGTAAAGATCGGTGCCCATCAATGCCACCGCAGAAACGGTGCCGTTTGTACCCGTGCTCGCACCCAACGCCGACCAGGCGGTGCCACTCCACTTGGCAATGCGGTTGACCGTCAGCCCGTCCGCGGAGGTAAATCCCCCCCCGGCATAGAGATTGGTGCCGACGAACGCCAACGCGTTGACCGTGGAAGTCGGCCCCTGACTCAATGCCGACCAGGCGGTGCCGTTCCACTTCGCTATGGCATAGGCGGTGACTCCACCTGCAGAGACCATGAGCCCCCCCACATAAAGATCGGTGCCGTTCACCGCAAGCGCCCTGACATTAGGGTTAGACATCCCGGTGCTGAGAGCCGACCAGGCGGTACCATCCCACTTGGCGATGCTGTTGACCGTAACCCCGGCAGCAACGAGGAAGCTCCCCCCCGCATAAAGATTGCTGCCACTCACCGCCAGCGCGTTGACGCTGCCACTGGCCATGCCCGTACTGAGAGCCGACCAAGCGGTGCCGTCCCACTTGGCGATGCGGTTGACCGTCACCCCACCCGCAGTGGTAAAGTCTCCCCCGGCATAGAGATCAGTGCCGCTGACCGCCAGCGCATTGACAGTGCTGCCGTTCATACCGGTGCTGAGGGCCGACCAGGCGGTGCCATTCCACTTGGCGATGCGGTTCACTGTCACCCCGCCCGCAGTGAGGAAGGAACCTCCCGCGTAAAGATCGGTGCCGTTCAGGGCCAGCGAATTGACTGCGCCATCCATTCCGGAGCCAAGAGTCGTCCAAACGCTGCCGTCCCATTTGGCAATGCGGTTGGCGACGACAGTGCCAGCCACTACAAAGGAGCCGCCCACATAGAGATTGCCGCTGGCATCTGCCAAGAGTGCGTTCACCGCGTTCGACGTGCCTATCAGCCCAGAGCTCAGGCTCACCCAGTCCGCGTCGCTGAAGGTGGGGTCGATCCGAACCGGATAAACCGCACCCGCATCCTCCACACGCACAGCCAGGCGTGCAGGGGACAGAACTTCCAAAGTCGCAGCAAGAGCGCGGCCCGTGGCATCCGTCACGCGCAGGCGGTTGTAAGCCAGCACACGTCCGGAGCGGTCCAGCGTAAGTTTTACCCCTTCAGAGGCCGCTTCCGCCGTGGCCCCACTCAGCGCGAGCTCCACATTGACACCGCCTGAACCCGCAGGCCGTTGCATGACGATAAAATCTTGACGGACGCCATCGGCACTGACGCTGTATTCCTCAACCAAGCCTGGTCGGGTGAAGGTGACAAGCTTGTCTGTGAAGACGACGCTGCCCCGCTGGGGAATCGGGGAGGTCTGCCCTTCGGCCCGCCCAATGGCGCTGGCGGAGAGTTTCAAGGTGCCTCCACCCTCTGCGGTGGACTCCAGCGAAAGGCCCTCGCGGGTCACCGTGCCAACAAGTTTCTGGAATCCGGTGCGCAGAATGGCGCCGCCTGCCGTGGCGGTAATGCCAATGGCATCGCCCTTGTAGTCCGCCGTCGCCTTCGACCCTAGTTCCGAAAACGGGATAGGAACGGATTCTACGGCTGTTTTTGCCGGGAACGGCTCGACCGCGTAAAGCGCTGCGGTGAAACTCAGGAGGACAAGCGAGAGAATGCTTTTCATGGCAAAGAAGGCAGGACGGGAAACAGAGAGGAAAATCAAAATGAGGGGACGGTGTGGAAAGGACTCTGACTCAGCCATCGGACTGACAGGTTTTTTCGTAAAATGCCGGTCGAACATCCACGTTTTCCCTACCCATGACAGCGGTCCGTCGTTGCAGTTGCTGATCAAGAAAGAGCAGCGAGGCGCAGGTGAGGAGATGTGTGGATGTCATTATGTGGGGCAGCAGAGTGTCCGGAGAGATCAGGCGGAACCAGCAAGCGCCCCTTGCAAAGCCAGGAATTTCCCGGCAGCAGGTTGTGAAAAGAGGCTAGTTCAAATGAGGGACAAATTTCCCTGCACGCAGATGAATTAACCAAATAAAGACAGCTTTATCTGGCGCAACTCCCATGCCAGAGCAAGTGGCATTTCTTAAATACAAATTATTTTGTAGTCCTGCAATTTTCCATTATTCAGACCTCAGAAGGTCGGGTAATCCGAGGTAAAAAAATTCCAAAACCATGGATGCCTCCTGTCAAACCCACCCTCGCCAGCGGTAAACCCAAGAACCGACGGTTTCATGCAGCCAGGCACCGAAAACCTCCAGGCCACGTGGGCTGGGAAGGTGGAGGTAGTGCAGCTCTCCAAGATGGTTCAGGCTGTTGAGGTAGTTGCAGGGGACGGGGATGACATTGATCCCGGCCTTGCGAAAGGTGGCCAGGGTGCGGGGCATATGATTCGCGCTCGTGACGAGGAGCAGCCGGGTAAGCCCGCGCTCCTTTGCCAGGGCTGCCACTTTGACGGCTTCGTCGTGGGTGTCTTTGCAAACTCCCATGCTGAGCAGTTCGGCCTTGAGCGTGACGTGGGCGCGGAGGTAGTCGCTCACGGCGTCCGCCTCGGAGTAAACACGGCCTTCGTGGGGGTAGCCGCCGCCGCCCAAGATGAGAAGCGGTGCCTTGCTCTCGGCTGTCAGAGTGAGGGCGGTGGTCAGCCTGTCGGCTCCAGACTGCAGCTTGAAACCAGAGGGTTCCACCAAGGAGGGTTCGAAGCCTCCTCCCAGGCATACGATGGCCTCGGTCTGGGGCAGGTCCGCCAGCTTCACCCGGGGAACCTGATCTTCCAGACCGGATATGAGCCATGAGGCAAAGGGGGTGCAGGTGAGGAGCGTGAGAAGTAGCCAGGCTGCTCCCGGAAACCAGAGATCAGGAGAACGGCGCCGAAAGATCCTGCGCACCAACCACAAGCCTATGACCAGCCAGATGATGGACAGGGGCTGGATTAGGTGGAGCAGGGTCTTCAAAATCAATGTCATACCAGACGCTACAACGATTTTAGCCGCCTCTGCAAGTATCGCGGAAAAAAACTGCCCGCGTTAGGAAAAAGGGCTCCACAAGGCGGTCTCTCTGCCTGGCTCGCCAATCCGTTAGGAATGCGCTATTTAATGGAAACCAGCCCTGAGGCCCCCTGATTTGAAGCGTCCTTTTCCCAACACTCTCGTCCCCCTGTCCATCCTAGGTCTGGTGTTCCTGCTGTTTCTTCTGCCGTTGCCGCAGGGCTGGGCACAGGGATGGCGTGGAGAACTGACCAACCGCCTGCACGCGCCACTGATGGCTGTGTGCCTGGTAACCGCAGCGCGACTGCTGGGTCAGTTTCAGAAGCCGTTGCCGAGCCTGGTGCTGGCAGTGACAGTCGCGGTGGCGCTGGCTGCGCTGATCGAATGGGTGCAGCCTTGGTTTGGCCGCACGGCCAGCCTGGATGATTTCCTTTGGGGCATGACCGGCGTGCTGGGCGGCTGCCTCTGGCAGTGTGCGGGGCTGCTCCCTTCCCTGTCGGCACGAGTTCCTGCCTGGATTCTCGCGGTGGTGTGTGCGCTGGCTCCGCCATTTCTCTGGTTCACCCAGGTAACGCTGGTGCGGGCAGACGCGCGGCGCATCTTTCCCGTGCTCGCTGAGAGCACCCACGCACGAATGCAGCTGCTTTGGACGATCGAGCCTTCTCCCGGAGAAAACGTGGATGCTCAGTCGAGTCTGAAGCTTTCCCGGGATGGCGCCCACCCTGGCAGCATGCATTTGGACACTCTGGACCGCGACTGGAGCGGTTTTGCAGGGCTGGAGATTTCCGGAACGCTGAAGGCGAAGGCGGCAGTGGAGGTGGGAGTGCGGCTGGATGTGGGAGAAGATGGCGGCAAACGCATCCGCACCGGAGGGTGGATGCAACCGGGGGACGGAGTGATCCAGATCTCCTGGCCCAAGGATGCCCCAAGACCACGGGTGCATCAGCTGGTGGTCTTTCTCGCAGCTCATCCCGAGGCAGCAGAACTGGAGATCCACCGTCTGCGCTTGATCGAGACGAAGGAAATGGAGGCGAAGTAGGCGACCGGGCGCAATTCCGGCATAAAAATATTTTCGGCTGCTGGTTTACAAGCCGCGAGGTTCGCTCAATAAGCAGGATTCCCCATAACCCCTTTCTTTTCGCAGTCCCTTTCGCATGAACATTTCTGTCTTTGGCCTTGGTTACGTAGGTGCAGTCACCGCAGCCTGTCTGGCCAAGAAGGGGCATTCCATCATCGGTGTGGATTTGCATCCGGCCAAGGTCGCGGCCTTCAACCAGGGAATCTCCCCGATCGTGGAGCCGGGGCTGGACGCCTTGCTGAAATCCGGCAGCGCGAGCGGACACATCACCGCCACGGTAAATGCGGACGAAGCGGTGGCGAATTCGGAGGCCAGCATCATCTGCGTGGGCACCCCTTCCCTGCCCTCGGGCAGCCTGGATCTGAACTACGTGCTGTCGGTGGCCAGGCAGATCGCCGCGGCGCTGACGGCGTCGAAGAAAGCGCATGTGCTCATCTTTCGCAGCACCATGCTGCCGGGAAGCACGCGGCGGATCGTGGGCGAGGTGTTTGCTGGACTGGTGCAGGCTGGAACTCTGCAGATCTACTACTGCCCGGAATTTTTGCGTGAAGGCACGGCAGTGCGCGACTTTGACGAGCCATCCCTTGCGGTCGTGGGGACCGAGGACGGTAGTTCGGCGGTGCCGGAGGAGATCGCCGGACTTTTGGGCGGCAAGCCTGAACTGCTGCGCTGGGAGGGAGCGGAGATGATCAAGTACTCCTGCAACTACTTCCACGCGCTGAAGGTGGGCTTTGCCAATGAGATCGGCCGCCTTTGCAAACAGCTGGGCGAGGACGGCAAACGGGTGATGCAGGTGGTGTGCGAGGACAAGAAGCTCAACATTTCCAGCTATTACATGCGACCGGGAGCGCCCTTTGGCGGCTCCTGCCTGCCGAAAGATGTCTCCGCGCTGCATGCCTTTGTGCGCCACGAGGGCATGTCCCTGCCTCTGCTGGAAAACACGCTGGCCACCAACGCGGCGCATCAGCAGCTGTTTGTACAACTCATCGAGAGCAAGCAAAAGCGGCGCATCGGCTTTCTCGGGCTGGCTTTCAAAGCGGACACCGACGACCTGCGTGGCAGCCCGCTGGTGGCGGCCGCAGAGACGCTGTATGGCCGCGGCCATTCGCTCAGCATCTTTGATCCTCAGATCAATCTCTCCCGCCTCATCGGCTCAAACGAGCAGCAGATCCAGCAGCGCATGCCACACCTGGCGCAGCTGATGAAGTCCACGGCAAATGAAGTACTGCAAAACAGCGACGTCATCGTGATCTCCCAAAAATGCGCCACGCTGGAAGCGCTGCTGCCGGATGTCCGCCCGGACCACCACATCATTGACATGAACGGTTGGGACGAACTGAGGAGCCTGCCCTGCCAGTACGACGGCATCTGCTGGTAGAACGGTTCTCGGTGCACGGTTGAATGTTGCGGCTTTCTCCTGCGTTGGTAGCATTCCTCAACCATGAAACGCCGCCTTATCCTCGCTTTGTCCGTCTGTGCTTTGTTCAGTGCCTCATCTCATGCTGCTGATGATTTGAAGAAGATCGCCACCGAACTCGACGGCTACCGTTTTGAGTTTCCCTGCAGGGATCCTATGCCGGAGAATCCGAAGCCCGGCGCGGACGGGATTTCGGCACGCATGACGAATGATCCTGCGACGAATGACAAGTTTACCGACGTGAAGAAATTCGGCGGAGAGGCCGGAAAGCGCTACAAGGTGACGCTGCGTGTGCGCGGCGTGGTGGAACCCATGATGTACAAGGACGGCCAGCAGGTGGGCGAGCGCTTCTACATTGGCGGCGCTCCAAACAACGCCACCTACAACATCTACAAGCTCAGCGTCTCCGCACCTGCCTCCCACTTCTTTTTCAACCGCGACGACAAGGTGGGCCACCGCATCTTCACCATCGACTACACAGCCACCATCGAAATCGAAGGAGGCGCCACGCTCACCTTTCACGGCGACGGCCAGAACGGGCACATGATCACCAATTTTTCCAAGCTTGTCGTGCCTGAAATTGCGCCCGCACCACAGCCCTACAACGGTCAGTTCATCCAGCTCAATGTGCTGAGTGTGGAGGAAGTGAAGTAGTCACTTCCACTCGCGCAGCATGGCCAGCCCTTCGCGATTTCGGGGTGCGCGGGCCAGGGAATCGAGCAGGTGTCTTTTTGCTTTCGTGGCATCAGAAGCCCGGAGCATACCGGCCAGTTTGAAGTGAGTTTGAGCGCCGCCGCTGGGATCGAGAATCAGAACGCGTTCGTAGGCGGCGATGGCTGCAGGCGCTTCGTTCATGGCGGCACAGGCGTCTGCCAGAGCCCTTTGCGGCGTGATCAGAAAGGGGTTCAGAGCCATGGAGCGCAGGGCGTTCGCCTTCACTTCAGGCCAGCGCTTGGCCGGCAGGTCGAGTTCGATCAGCCGCAGGAAGGTGCTTTGCGCACTGGATGACTTCGCGGCGATCTGTCGCAGGACGGCGATTTCTTCATCGGTGCGTTTCAACTGGCGCAGCGCCTGCACTTTCAAAGCGTAGCCGCTGTCGGCGTCAAAGCTGTCGGGAAGGAATTTGATCAACGCCTCGGCGATGGGGAGCACTTCGTTCCACTTCTTGGCCAGGCTCAGCGTATCCGCCTCCTTGCGCAGCGCCCAGAGATTGGAAGGGTGCTTATTCAAGAACTCGGTGAATGAACCTGAATCAAACGGATTCAATTCCTCCGGCTTTGGCTCGTCCCACTCCGCTTTTGCACCGAAGGCTTTTGCTTTTGCGGTGATGTATTTGCCAAACTCTTTCTCCACCTCCTCGATGCCGCCGACGTTCGCAGAGATGGCATCATTGATGCGCTTCCCTGCAGCGAGATCCGCGAGGATGCCCTGGAATTTTTCCTTGCCGAAAGTCGTGAGCAGAAACTCCACCGCCTGGCTCGACTCATAGTAGGCGAACATGAGATGCTCCTGGGTTTTCGGAGACATGAAGGCGCCGCTGAGACGCGACATGGGTGTGAGTGTTTCTTCATCGAGCACCATCTCACGATGCTTTTCATCCATCGCCATGCCCCAGGCAGGATCGCGCTGCCGCTCTTCGTAAACGCTGATGCCCTCGCTCAGCCAGCGTGGCATGCGGTTCTTCGTCACTGTGAGCGTGATGACGTGACAAAACTCATGCCACAGCGTGCTCTCCCAGTTGTTACGGCCATGGGCGAGGCTGCCGGGGCTGTTCATCGTCACCACCGTGCCGAAGCATACGCCCAGCATGCCCTGACCGCCCAGCGCGCCGAAGGTGCGAATGGCAAAGTCCTGCTGCGCGCCGAAGAATTCCACCAGCACGGGACGTTTCAAATCAGCGCCATACTTTGCGCTCAAAACCGTTTTGCCATCGCGCAGCAGCGCCAGCGCACGCTCGCCATAGATGGGCCAGTCGCGCTTCGGCATCTTCAGAATGAAGTCATCGAAGGTCTTAGTGACGTAGCCGTTCATCTCCTTCTCCAGCAGCGCGAGGTTGTGCGCCTGGATGTTGTAGCCGTCCTCCTTGCGGATGACTTCCGCGAGCTTCCAGGCCTCCTCTTCCTCGCCGAGGCGGAGCAGGTCATGGCAGAGCTGCATTTTGGCGGGCAGGTATTTCGGATCAAACTCCAGGGCCTTGCGCTGGTGGGCGGCACTTTCAGCAAAGCGGTAGGCACGGGAAAGGCAGCGGCCAATGGTGAGATCGACTTCGGGATTTCGATCCCAGCGTTTCAGGGCCTGCTGCCGCGCCTCCTCCATTTTTTCCGCATCGGCCTGGAACAGATACGCCACCACGGCGCGTAAGGCCCATGCCACCGGTTGCTCGGCATCAAGCTCGATTACCTGCTGGATGGCGGCTTCTGCTTCCACGAATTTTTCACCGCCGATAAGAAGCTCCGCACGCAGCAGGTGCGCGGGAGAGTGATGGGGATTGAGCTCCAGCGCTTTTTTCAAACTGTCCGCCGCTTTCTCACGGTCACTCGATTGGAAGGCGCGGGCGAGCCCCATGCGCAGATCAGCCGTCTCTCCGTGCGCTTTCAGTCCGGCACGAAACACATCCGCTGCCCTCTGCGCGTCATCCTTCTGCAGTGCCAGATTTCCTTCCGCGAGATAGGCGGCCTCCAATTTGGCGTCTTTGCCTTGTGCGACTTTGAAATATTGCGCGATCACCTTTTGCGCGTCCGCCCCCAGCGCCACGGCGGCGCGACCGAGGGAAACGGTCTCGATGGCGGTGCGGTCTTTGGAGGGCTTGGCCTTTGCCGCTTCATTGATGCCCTTCAGAGATTCGGCAGCCACATCCTCTTTTCCCAGCAGTTTGGCGAGATCATGGCGCAGCATGAGGATTTCAAAATGTCCCGGATACACCACCAGCGCCTTCCGCGTCTCGTCCAGTGCGGTCTCGACCTGTCCCATCTCGCGCAGGGCTTTGAAGCGGAGGATCCGCCAGTCGGGCGCTTTCAGCCCCTTCTCAACAGCCGCCTCGCCGATCCGGGCCACCAGTTCATAATCGCCCTTGGCAAGCAGCTCGCCCACCGGCCCGAGGTTGCGCTCCTCGAAGATTTTTTCGAGATCGATCTGCTGGGCGTGCAGCGACGCGGCAATCAACAGGACGGCGGAGGCAATCGTTCGGATCATGATGACAGGGTGGAGGCGCAAATCTCACGCCACCAGCAAAACGATCCACAAGGCCAGAAATAGCAAGGCGGTCAAAAATCGCACCGTCACGGTGTGGCGCTTCTGGAACTCGATCAGCGCGTCGCTGGTCATGCCGAGCCAGGCGAGGATGAAGATGGCGATCAGGGGCAGGACGAAGGCCACGTTGTACAGCACGAGGTAGGCCACCGCACCCAGACTGCCCTGCTTCATCATGTAAATGATCGTGGGCAGATACACCTGCCCGGTGCAGGCCAGCTCCAGCAGGCTGATGACGATGCCGCTGACGAAGGCGGCGATGACAAACCGGGAGCTCTTGGTCTGAGTGCGGATCACACCACGGATGCGTGTTTTTAGAAACTCAGGCAGCTGCAGCGTCGCCTCTCCCAGCCGGCCGCGCCAGGCACGAATGCCATCGCGGAAACTCAGCCATGCCAGCACGAGCGCCACGAGGGCGAGGAGGCGGTTCAGCCAGATCCGCACCCAGCCGAAGGCTGTAAGCTTGGACACGAGCTGGCTCAAACCCAGCCCGACTGCAAAATAGGCGAGGAAGACCGCCAGAATAAACGCGGCGCCAACCATGAGGATCTCGCGCGGGCTCCGCCTTGCGATGCGCAGGTAGCTCAGAAAGAAGATGATGGTGGCAAAGGCGCAGGGATTGATGCCATCCAGCAGTCCTGCCAGGGCCACCCAGCCGATGCTGAAGCGATCGTAGCGTTGGGCGATCTCCTCCCCAGCCTTGCTCCGCTCGCTGTCTTCCACTCGATACCATGAGTCATCCGGTGGCTGCTCCGTGGTCTTTTCAATGAGCCGCTGCAGGGCATTGTAGGTGACCGCCGTTTTCACCAGCGCGCCTGCCTGCGTAAATACGGCGGGCGTCACCTGGTGGAGTTCCGGTGTCACCTTGAACCGCACGCACAGCGCTTCATTGCGCTCCGCGCCATCGCTGAGTTCCACATTGTGCTCCTCCAGTGCCAGCGGCTGGGCTTCATGAATGGTGCGCAGCATGTCACGGATGCGTTCGCAGTCCTTGCACCCCGGCTTGTAGAAAAACAGCACCTTCACCGGGCCGGTCTGGCTCACGGGTGCTGCGGCAGATGCAACAGCAGGCGCAGCCGCTTTGACCGACGCGGCTGCAGGGACCCCGGCCTGCACCAGCGAAGCAAAGCTGGTCAGCGCCTTGCCGGTCTTCTTCTGTGCGCCCGGGTTCATGAGGGCGTTCATCGCCTTCCAGTCGTCCTCGCCGAACCACTGTTTTTCCACCTGATCGAGAAGGAAGCCGTACTGCGGCGAGAGCTGACGGTAGGACGATTGTAGAAACGGCTCCAGATGCCGCCTGCGCTCGTCCTTGTCGGAAAGGCCGGCCACCGCCTCACGCAGTGCCAGTGGCTCGACGCTCTGCCCATGACTGAGGAGCGTCAGCATGGCGGGCAGCTTCACCTCCGGCTCTGGATCGCGCGAGAGCTTGACTAGATGAGGCGTGACATGCTCGGGAATGGAATAAGTTTTAGAGCGCTGCCTCCACGGCATGGTCTCTTCCTCAAAGTCGCGCTCGCCAAACCACACACGCCAGTTGTCTTCTCGATTGTCGCCTTTTTGATAGGCTGCCGCAAGCACTTCGCGGACCAGAGGAGAACTGTCGCCTGCAAGCTGTGCTGCCTTGGCGGCAAACTCTTCGCGGTCCAGCTGCAGCAGCGCGCGCCATGCCGCACGGCGCTGCCACACATTGGGCGTCGTCAGAGCAGCATCCACGAGGGGTTTGTTTTCCAGCTTTGAAATCGTTCCCAGCAGCACCAGCGCCAGAGTTTTGGCATCCTCTTTGCCCTGCGGCTTGGACAGCACCTCAGTGCTCCACGCCTGCATGGCGGACCTCATCACGGGCTTTTCTGTCGCATTCGCCATCGTGTAATTGTAAGCATCCACGGCCTTGAGATTTCCGTCAGGTCGGGCGACTTCCTCCAGCAGCATTTTCAGGCGCTCGGAAGAATCTGTTCGCATCACCGCCTCGACCACATCCACACGGACTTCGGGAGACTCATCCTGCAGCATCGTTCTCAGCAGGGCGCCACCAGACTTGTTTGAACTAAGGCGAAACGCACTCAGGGACGAAGCAAGGCGCGCACGCTGGTGCGGCTCCAGCTTTGGCAGCAGGCGCAGCAGTTCTTCGATCGCCCGCCTCTGGCCACCGCAGGCGAGCTGAAGGGCGGCGTTGAACATCAGCTCAGGGTTGTCCTTGTGCCGCATCTCTTCCTCAAACAGATCGCGAAACTCCTTTTCCATCGGCCGCCACTCTCGATCCTGGGGCGAGGTGATGTTTGTCACCGCAGCCTTGGGGCTGCCAGGAGGCGCTGCGACAGGGACTCCAAACGCGGCATAGACCGCCTCCTGGGCGGCATTGCGCGGAGGCGGCTCGCGCAGGACCTGATTGAAGATGTCGTTCTCCCCGGAAGCAGTCGCAGATCCATCGGCATTCTCCCCCGCAGCATCCGATTGGGCGTCGGTGAAATCAAAATTGCCCGGCCTGATGCTCTCGATGATGGCGATCTTTCCGTCCGCATCGGCCTGCTTCAGGGCTTCGAAGACGCGCTTTTTGTCCTCGTCTTCAAACATGAAGCCTGCGAGCAGATGAACCGCGAGCGCGCGCACGTCAGGATCCTTGTGGGTGGAAAGTGTGCGGATGATGGTGAGCGCCTGGAACGCGGTGTCATGCCCTTTATCCCCGCCAAAACCACCGGTCGTTGACTTGTGTGCCCGGGACAGGTCGATGTGTTCGCCATCATGCCCCGCCTGCGTGCCAAAGGCGCGCAGCACACCCAGCAATGACTCGCCTGACTTTTTGGGCAGGACGGCCACCAGTTCATCTGGGAGCAGGCGGCCCATGCGCACGATGGCATCCGTCGCCGGCCCCAGCAGGGTGTCGTCTGACAGCGCCATCTTAGTGATGAGCGGTACGGCGTTGCCGAGATTCATGTCCGCAGCCGCCTTCATGGAAGCATAGCGGACAAATTCATCTTTGTCGCTGAAGCCGGCGATCACGGCTTCTCCAGCGCTGCTGATTTTTAGTTTGCCGACGTACTCCAGGGCCGCCACACGAACACGCCAGCGGGGATCGGCGAGGCAGGCGTTCACACCTTCCCTGCCCGCCTTGGACCTGCCGTCAGAGAGCGCGTTGAGAGAGGCCACCAGCAGATCCTCGTTCTTGGAAGTCATGAAGCTCGCGATCAATGCCGCGCCGCGATCTGACTTGGTGCTCACACGCCGCAGCACGGCATGGATTACGTTTTGATCTGTCTCCACTTTGAGCCGCTCCTGCACGAGATCGTAAACGGCCTCATCGCCCGCGAGGATGAGCGCATCCATGGCGGCTTCGCGGATGAGCGCATCTTCATGCGGCAGAAACTCCGCCAGCACCGGCACGGCCTTTTCACGGCAACGCGTCAAAGGCTGCATTGCTGAGAGCTTTTGATCTCGCGTGCCGAAAACGAGATCGCGCGAGAGCCGCTGCGCATCCTTGGGCAGGCTTTCAGCCATCACGAGCCGATACTGGGCCTGCTTCACCTTGGCGCGCACGCCATCGCTGAGCTGAGGGGTGTCATGCAGGTACTGCTCCAGAAACTTCACTGACTGCATGCCGGACTTGGCCATGGCCTCAAAGGCGCGCTCTTGCTTGCCGACATCATTGCCCACAACATCCACCAAATAAACACGCATCCGGGCTTCATCAAAAACGGGCGCGGTCTTTTCATCCGCGGGCGTCTTGCCGGTGGCCCAGGCCTGCCACTGTTTCAGGGCCTCCATGCTTTTGGAGTCCTCCGGCGCCCAAGGATCAAACAGCGAATCCTGATTGGTGCGCTCCTCCAAAATTTCCAGCGCGCCCATGCGCACCGCGAACATGGGATGCTTGAGAAGCCCCACCGTGATTTCCGATGGGAAGGGTTTCACCATGGCCGCATAGCTGCGCAGGCTTACATGCAGTCCGCATGCCTCGCAGACAACCGCCCACTGCTCCGGTGTGGGTTTCAGACCGTCCTCCCGCATGGCATCCAGCGTGGCGGCGGCGGCGCGCAGTTTGGGATTCAGCTCACTAGGATCAATTTGCACCCGAGGCGGCCCGGCATCCAGCACAGGGCCGTTCTGAGCCTGCGCAAACAGGCCCGTCAGCAGCAGCCACGCGGCGATTTTAATGCAGCAGCGCATAAGCGACGATGTTCACATTCACCTCGAGCGAGTTGCCGATCTCGTTGCCACCGCAGCAGCAGCAGCCGCTGGTGTTGGCGGTGTTGTTCAGCCCCTGACCGGAATAGACGACCACCAGACGGCCATTGTGCTCCACCCCTTCGAGCTTGGCTTCACCGGAAGATTTGGAGAGCTTCATCTTGTCCAGCTGAAACACCGTGCGGAACAGCGCATGCGTGCTGGCGATGCCTTTCATCGGGGTCTCCGCCATCACCTTTTTCATCTCGCGCCGGAAGGCGTTGTCCCAGTCCTTGTTGGAACAGCCCGCGCTGGCCAGCAGAAAGCCGCCGTTGGTGAGATACTTCTTCAGATTCTCGCGCTCCCGCTGGCTCAGGGTGAAGTCCCCTTCCCCCGTCATGACCACAAACGGGAAGGCGAAAAGATCATCGGTGCCCATCTTCACAAACTTGAAGCGCCGCTCCGTGGCGATGCTGGTCTTCTGCTGCACCGTGCTGAGAAACTCATCACTGAAACAGCGGGAGGTTTTTGTGCCTGCGTAAATCAGCATGCCGCACTGGATGGCGCCTTCCTTCGCCATGAGGGCGCTTTGGGTGAAAAGGAAGAGAATCGCGATCATCCGCCATCTCATTGTTCCTGCCCTGTTGTTGGTCATTGCATTCATGGTTTCGCCTCCTTTGAACTTGAAGTCTCCATCACTGCTTCCTCACCGTAAAATTTTCTCACCGCTTCGCGATAGCGCTCCGGCACATCGCGCAGGGAGATCTGGCGCTTGGCCTCGGTGCGAACGGTTGTGGAGGAGATGGTGTCGGCGTGCTGAGGGGTGACGACAGGCTTGCCTTGCCCGCTCCTGCCGCGTGAATCGTGCTTCCCACGCATGGAGCTGTCCCCGCCGAAGGCCATGCGATCAGGTCCGTAAACCGGTGCGTTCAGCATGGGATCTCCCTCGGTGCTGAAGCCGTCTCCGGCATCTCCGTCTCCGCCGCTCTGCCCCTGCCCCGGCTTGTCTCCTTTCGGGCCACGGCGTTTACACATGCCCGCGAGCATCTGGGCCAGCGTGTCAGACATGCCTTCTTTGGTCATGAAATGGATGCCGCCGTTCTTGCAGCTTTTGCACAGCTTGTTGTCGCTGTTCATGAGGGTGTCCATGCCCACCAGGGCAAGCTGGGAATTTACGAAAGTGTTGGGCGTGTTGTCTTTTTTGGCCTGCTGCATGGCGGTTTCCATGCTGCGCTGAATGCCGGCGTTTTCGGCGGCGTTGGCAAAATCGAGCGCTTCTTTTTTCAGGTCGGCCTGATCGGCAGGCAGGGCCTCAGCGGCAGCGCGCAGTTCGGGCAGCCACTCCTTCCAGCGGTCCAGCACGGCCTGCTGCTGACGGGCCAGCTTGTCGAGCCTGGCCGCATTGCGCATGTCCCCGAGCATGATCTGGCGCGCCAGTTCTTCCAGCTGCTTGGTGAGCTGCTGCTGCTGCGCATGCATGGCCTTGAACTCGGCGGCCATTTCCAGCACACGGCCGATCTCCGCGAACTCCTGTCCTTTCTTCTTGATCTGCTCCGTGCGCTGGGCCGCCTCGCCCAGAGTCTGCTTCATCTTTTCGATGTCCTCTTTCGAGGCGTTGGCGAGCTGCTTCTGCAGGTCCTGCATCATCTGCGCGATTTTTTGCGCCTCGTCGGCCACCTGCTTTTCCGCATCGAAGGCCTGAAAGTCTTTCGCCATCGCCTCGGCCAGTTGCTGAGCCTGCTCCATGGCATTCTGCGCGGCGGCGCGGTCGTCTTTGGCGAGGGCTTCCCTCACCTGCTCCACCGCCTCGTTCAAAGCACTGAAGCGGGCCTGAAACTCCTGCAGCGAGGTCCGCGCGCGCATGACGTTGGCATAGTCCTCGGTGCTGATGATTTGAATGCGGCCCACACTGGAGCTCGCGATGCCCATGAGGGAGGGATTGTGATCATGCGCCTCCGCGTGAAGTTCCAGCATCTGTCCCGGCTCCACGCCAAGGGTTTTCATCTGGAGCTTTTCATCCACCGCGAAGGCCTGCTCCTCCGCATCCTCCGTCAGGCGGCGGCCGCGATCACGAAAGCCGGAGAGCTTGCGCACCAGATCGATGCGAGCCAGTCCGAGGTCATCCTCCACTTCCACTTTGAGCGGCACTTCGCTTTCCGGCGTGGCGAGTGTCACACCGGCGGGCGACTCCATCGAAACAATGGGCGGATTGTCCGGCAGCATCTTCTGCTCCAGCTCCACGGGCGCGGCGGAACTCGCGCCGGTGATGTCCTTCAAATCCAAACGCACAAGGCAGGGCAACTTCACCTTCCAGCGCAGCACCACCTCTTTGCCACCACTGGCACGGGCGACGACGGTCTCCGGCTTTTCGCGGGTGAGACTGCGGGCCGGAGTCAGCGTGACCTCGCCACCGCTGAGCGGGCGGTTGCTCGTCACGCGTGCCTCGATCTCCGAGCCTGCCAGCGCCACCAGTTCCGAAGTGCCCAATGCAAACTCACGCGCGGGTCGGCGAGAATAAGCTGGCGGAATGATCTTGAGCATCACGCTCTCCACACGTGGCTGGCGCATGACATCCACCGTGAGCCACGGACTGCGAGCCCCGCCTGTGGCAAAGGCCACCTGCACCGGCTGCGTGACTCTTTGCAGACGCTGGCCAAAGCGACCGCCACCCATGGCAAACGCGCCCGATTCAGACAGCGGTGCGGATTCGTCCTCACGAGTCAGCAGCACCACGCCCTCCGGCACCGGTCCGCCGGTGATGCGTACTTCCAGCTCGGCATCCGAGCCATACACGACTTTCGGCTGTGCAGGTGTGACCTCAAACTTCAGCGGTGAGTACGGCGGCACGTCGGCATGCGGATGAAGCAGGCGCGCAGCGATGATTTTCACCGCATCAAAATTCATCACGCACAGTCCCACAAAAGACAGCAATACTGCGAAGCTGATCCCGACGGCTTTTCGGATGGAGCGCCAAGGCAGCGTGGCGGGAAACTTCAGTGCGGAGAGCTCCTTCCCCCCCTGCCACAGAGCTTTTTCGATCAGGAAGGTGCGCAGAGGTGTGGGCTCGCCTTGCTGCTGGGAGACTTCGAGTGCTGTGGTGACGGGACGGCGTTCAGACAGAGTTTCGTCGGCGCGCAGCGCGGCGGCCTGACGGTTCAAACGGAACAGCGGCAGCAACCAGCTCAGCGCCAACAGCACGACAACACTGCTCCAGGCCAGGAACACCACCGGACGCACGGCATCGCTCAGCGGCGCCACGTAGTCGAAGACACCCAGGAGGATCAGCAGCAGCCAGCCCATGGCCACCGTCATCAGCACGGCCACCAGCAGCAGGCCGCGCCGCCAGCGAGAGGCGAAGCGGGAAAGCGCAGAGTCAAAGGTGTTCATAGGATGAATGAAAACAGGTTTACAGCAGACCCAGACGACGGCGTGACCACCACTCCAATGCCAGAAGAAGAACGAGCGGCACCAGCAGCCAGGACTGCGGCCACCATGGGTGCCAGGTGGCCTGCTCGCGCTCCTGCACCTGATCGGGCGGCGGTGCGAACAGATGCGTGAGGAGTTCAGCGGCCTGGGCAGGGTTCCAAACTTTCCCACCCGTTGCGGTGGCGAGTTCCTGAAGGAAATCGGGATCGGCCGCGAGAGCCTCCTGCTCGGACGGCGGAGCGAGCACATTCAGCACGGCCTCAGGCCCCGGCTTGTCCCCATTGAAGGCCTGCACACGGTAGGTGCCGGGAAGTTCCGGCTGGATCAATGCGCTCCAGGAGCGGCGGCCATCAGCATCGCTCTCCGCCTCGCTGGCGCTGATGTCCGGAAGCTGACCACCATCATGATACACGCGGATTTTTGGCTGCGGCACATCCTTGCCGCCGCGCCAGCCGATGCTGGCACGCACGCCGCGCCCGAGCTTGGCGTTCGATTCACTCAGCCGTAGAGACAGCTCCTGGCCGGGAAGAAATTCGGCGTAGCTGGCAGTCCACTGAAGCAGCTGAGTCCAGAATTCTTCATACATGTTTCCCAGCTTGCGAGCCTGCGGATCGAAGTCCCACTTCCACAAGCCGTCGGCATTCAGGGCCACGACAACACCACGCCCGAAATGCTTGGCGGCAAGCAGAGGCACACGCTCTTCGCGGCCCACGGCGGGCTTGACGCCCATGGCCATGACTTGAGTGAAGGGTTTCAGTTTGGCAATCGTTACGACGTCGCTCAGCGGCGGCAGCTGACGCCACAACGGATCCTGCGCTTCGGGCAGCGCCTGACCAAACAGACCGGCGGCCTCGCCGACACTGCCGGGCTCAAAACGGAACTCGCCATCCATGGCAGCGCCCCATTCGAGCGGCTCCAGCACCTCAAAATCTGCCAGACGTTCCGCATACGATTTGCCACGTGCGAGAAGCAACGCGCCGCCGCGATCTCGCACGAAGCTTTTCAGCGCCTCGATGCGCTTCGCATCGAGAAATCCTTCCGCGCCTTTGCCCAAGACGATGAGATCGATCTTGGCAAAATCGTCCGCGGTTTCAGGAAAGGTGGACTCGCCGCTGACCACCGGCTCGGAGGTGCCGGCATCGACACGGAAGTAGCGCTCGTCATTCAGGCGGTAGATGGCGCGTACATCCATGAAGCCCTGCTCACGCAGCAGCTGCGCGAGGAATTTGCTGTCCCAATACGGTGCGCCTTCGGCGATGAAGACACGGGTGCGGCTGGTGAGTTCCTGCACACGCACGCGGTCTTCGTTGTTGCGGGTGATGTCCTCCCCCTGCTGCGTGGCAACGACGACGCGGTAGTCGCCACCGGCGAGTTTTGGCACTTCGATGCTGAGGGTCTTTCTGCCGCCGCTGTCGAGTTCGACATCCCGTTCCGCCTGCGCCTTGCCTGCGGCATCGACGATTTGCACACGTGGCTTGATGAGGCCGAGGCCGCGATTTTCCAAGCTCACGCTGATGGCCACGGGCTTGCCGGGCAGTGCCATGACCAGACGACGAGTGGCATGCAGGATGAGATCGCGCCCGCCCCACTCGCCTCCGAGCGGAACGACGTGCAATGGCACGTGCGAGGCGCGGGCACGCAGGATGAGTTCCGCGGCGGCGTCCTCACGTGTCTGGTGGCCATCGCTGATGATAGTAATGCTGGCGAGCTTGCGGCCAAGCCCGGAAGCACCGCTGAAAAGTGCGTTGCCGCTGTGCACGATGGCGCTTGCCTGACCGTCCGCTTTCAGACCGGCCTTGAGGGCATCGCCTTCGAGTGCATCGCTGAAGGCAAAGGCTTTGACCTGTTCCCCTCCGGCTTTTGCGATCACCTGCGTCATGGCGAGGCCGCCGGTCCAGCGCGTGGCCTCTCCCACATCGCGCACATCCATCGAGGCGCTGCGGTCCAGCAGCACAGCATGCAGCTTTTCCTCCTTGTGCTCCGGCTGCTTCCACTCCCCGGGATTGAGCAGCAGCAATGCGAGTGCTGTGAAGACAAGGCCGCGCAGCAGCACGAGGCCCCAGCGTGTGGCGGCAGGCAGCGTGAGGCCTGCACGCCACGCCAGCCACAAACCGACCAGTGGCAGCACCACCAGGACGATCCAGGGCCAGGGTTCAGGAATGGCGGGTGCGAAGGTCATGCGGCGGATGGGGTGCGGATGGCACTGCGGGCCACGAGGCTTTCAAGAACGAGCGCGCCCAGTGCGACTCCCACGCACCACGGCCAGAGCGGCAGGCCATCGCGCTGAGCAGCCAGCGCGGCGGCGGCGCTGAGCGTGAGCGACTTGCCAATGCCGAGTGATGCGGGATCGAGCGTGCGCAGATCGCTCTCGGCATCGGCGGGGAAATTCACGCTGGCGCGTTCGATGGGCTGGCCGTCGAGGAGCCATTTGTAGTTGCCGGGCGGCAACGCCTCCTGGGCGCGAAACACGGCGGGAGACTGCGCGGCATCATTGGCATAAATGTGATCTGCGCCGCCATCATCCTGCAGGCGCACCTGATCCGCGGCCACGGGTTGCTGGGGCTGCCAGAAGATGTTCTGCGGTGGAATGAACTGACGCAATGCCCCATGCCCGCCGGCTTCGCCATGATGCAGCAGCAGCTCGCCCAGCAGCACGAGGAAGGCAGGCTGCTGCACACGGTCGCTCACGGTTTCATCGAGTTCGATGTTCCAGAGGATGATCCAGCCTTTGCCCACGCGCTGGGCGGCCAGTGCCGGGACGCCGTCGGTGTAGCGCAGTTGAGTCTGCTCACGGCTGGTTTTGAGATTGATGCGCTTCCACACGCTGCCGCCGGCGGGATCGCCATACTCACCGCTGCGAAAAACCTGCCACAGCGGTTGGTCATCCTGCACGGTCTGCATGGCCCAGGGTTTGTCCTTGTCGCGATTCAACTGCTCGGAGCGCAGCGCTGCCTCTTTGGCACCGGCATTCCAGAGGGCCATCCAAGCGCTGCCGTTCCAGTCTTCGCCGGGCTGGCAGATCACCACAGCACCGCGTTCGGCGGCGGCACGCAGTTCTGTTGCACGATCCGGCGCCGCATGGATGGCCAGGCGCACTTCAGGATCTGGCGCGGTGCTCTTCATATCCAACCAGCCTAGAGAGCCCAGCGCACGCTGCCATAGCAGGAGAGAGGCATCCTGCGGCGGACCTTCGATGGCGACACGCCAGTTTTCACGAATTTCCACCGTGGCAAAGCGGCGGTCGTCTGCCGGAAAGGCATCCTCCGGCAGTGAGGCGGAGATGCTCTGCAACCCAGCGGCCCCACACGGCACACGGAACTCCGCCACGCCCTCGCCCCATGGAGGCAGAGTGACGGCGCGCGTCTGACGCACCTCGGCAAAGGCAAGCTGAACCGTGGTCTTGGATTCAGCCGCGCTGAAGTTGCGCACACGGCAGAGGATGCGCGCCTCGGTGCCGCTGACAGGACGCTCCGGCTGTACGACGAGGCTGGTGAGGGCTGCATTGGCGGCATCGGTGGTCGCCACGGGGATGGTGAGAAGCTTCACGTTTGGCGGAATGCTCAGCGAGGCCTGTTTCCATGCGGCGCTTTGGAAGTCGCTGAGCACATAGAGTTCCTTGGCGCCTTCGCCACGACCCAGCTGCTCCATGGCGATGCGCATGGCCTCATTCACTTCGCCGGGTTCCAGCGTGACCTGGGCACGGCGCAGGGACTCGCGCAGCGCATTCACATTCACTGCGGGATCAGGAAACTCCGCGTCCGGTGCGGCATCCATCCAGACCACATTGGCCAGTGTTTGAGAGCCTGCTCCTTTAAGCACATCTTCCGCCTGGGCGGTGGCGCGCACAAAGCGTGACTGGCCCTGCTCGACGAAGCCCATGGAAGCGGAGCGGTCCACCACGAGCACGATGGTCTTGCGCGCATTCGCCGCCGTAAGCTGTGCTCCAGTGAAGAGCAGCGGCTGCAGGAAGGCAACGACGATGGCCGCGACAATGAGCGTGCGCAGGAGCAGCAGCAGCCAGTCTTTGGGCTTGCGCAGATTGGTGGTTTTGCGCTCCACCTGACGCAGCCATTGAAGCGAGGGAAAAGGAAACTCACGCGGCTTCGCCTTCGCAAACAAATGCGCCAGCACCGGCACGACAATCAAGGCCGTGCAGGCGAGCAGCGCAGGATTGAGCAGGGAGAAGTTCATCCGTGATTTTGCGTGAGTCGGTCCAGCAGCGCGAAGTAGCTCTCATCCGTGCGCGCGAGCATCCAGTCCACACGGCGGCCGACGGCAAGAGTGCGCAGCGTCTGAATGCGCTGGCGCACAGCCTCGCGGTAGCTCTCGCGCACCTGCTGGCTGTGAATGGTGAGCTTCTCGCCGGTTTCGAGATCGGTAAACCGCGCGAGGCCGATCTCGCCAATGTCGAGTTCCATCGGCGTGAGCACTTGAAAGAGATGAATGCGGAACCCGCGGTGGATGTAGGGATTGAGCGCTTTGAAAACAGCGGCGGGGTCTTCGTAAAAATCGCTGAGGATGACGAGCGTGCCACGTCGGTTCAGCACCGGCAGCGAGCGCTCCAAGGCGGCCGCGAGCGAGGTCTTATTGCCGGGCTTGTTGTTTTCCAGCGCATTGAGGCACTGATGCAGATGCGTGCGCGTGCTGCCCAGCGGGAACGACGCCCGGATGCGGTCGTCAAACAGATGCAGGCTGACCTTGTCTGTCTGCCGCACGACGAGCCATGCCAGGCAGGCGGCAAAGAAGGAGGCGTGATCAAGTTTGGTGACACCGTCCGCCAGCGGGAAACCCATGCTGGCGCTGCTGTCCACGAACAGGTGCATCTCCATGTTCGTCTCCTGCTCGAATGTTTTCAAAAACACGCGGTCGGTGCGCGCAAAAACACGCCAGTCCACCAGCCTCGGATCATCGCCCGGACTGTAGCCGCGATACTCATGGAACTCGATGGATGAGCCGCGCTGGTGCGAACGATGCCGTCCGCTGAGCCAGCCCTCGACCATGAGGCGCGCCGAAAGCTCGTAGTTCCTGAGCTTGCGTACGTCCTCGGGCTTGAGGTGCTTGAAGGTGCTGGCCACGGTGGTTTGAGATCAGAGTTTGCCAAGCAGATGCGTGATGATCTGCTCGACTGTGATGTTGTCTCCGGTGGCGTTGTAGTTTGGCAGAATGCGATGACGCAGCACGGGCGCGGCCACGGCTTTCACCTCTTCAATGGAAGCAGCCGCCTGCCCGCGCAGCAGTGCGAGGGCACGAGCAGCGCGCACGAGCGACTGCGAGGCACGCGGGCCAGCGCCCCAGGCGACGTAGTTTTTGATGTAGTCATCGGCGAGTTCGCCGCCCGGACGTGAACGATGGGTGAGTTGCAGGATGGCCTGCGTGACATGATCCGGAACGGGCACTTCCACCACGGCCTCCTGAAGCGCCATCAAGCTCGCGGAGTCCAGCACCGCCTCCACCGCGGCCGAGGATTTGCCGGTAGTGCGAGCGAGCACTTCCGCCTCCTCAGCCATGGTGGGATAGTCCAGCCGGATCTCGAAGAAGAAACGGTCGAGCTGAGCCTCCGGCAGCGGGTAGGTGCCTTCATGCTCGATGGGATTCTGCGTAGCAAAGACGAGGAAAGGTTCTTCAAGAGAGCGAGTTTTTCCAGCCACAGTGACCTGCTTCTCCTGCATGGCTTCGAGCAAGGCGGCCTGAGTCTTCGGCGGCGTGCGGTTGATTTCATCTGCGAGGATGAGATTGGCGAAGATGGGACCGGGAACGAAATTGAAGCTGCGGCCGCCACCTGCCGTCTCCTGCAGCACTTCGCTGCCGAGAATGTCCGTGGGCATCAGGTCAGGCGTGAACTGAATGCGCTGAAATTTGAGGCCCAGGATTTTCCCCAGCGTTGATACCAGCAGCGTCTTCGCCAGCCCCGGCACACCGACCAGAAGGCAGTGGCCGCGGCAAAGCAGGGCCGTGAGCATCTGCTCGACGACCGCATTCTGGCCGACGATGACGCGGCTGGTCTCTTCGCGCACGCGGGTGACTTGCTTGAGCACATGCTCCCAGGAGGATTGTGGAACGGGTGGTGGCATAGGATGAGGTGGTTAGTCTTCTTTTTTGACGAGATCGGCGGTGGCAGCGCTGATGATCACAAGCGAGAGTGGAAGAGCCCTGGTCTCAGCAGCGGCGTTGGCCAGAGTTCCCCAGGCGTCTTTTTCAGTCCCGCGGAGCATACGGATCTCTTCCGCGGCATCGTCGTCATCACCGGTTGCTTTGGGAGTCTCCTTGGAGGGGTCTGCCATGGGCGCGTCCAGCCAGTGCCAGTGCGCATTCGTCCGCTGCTGCTGAAAGTAGGCCATGGAGAGCCGCTTGCCGAGTTTCGGCAATTTATCACCAAAGCCGGATGCGATGCCTTCCAAATTCTGCAGCTCCCAGTTTTTTGCACTCTTTTTGGATTCACGGACCTGCAGTTTGAGACCGAGGATCGGAACGTTGCGACGCAACTCCACAGTGACAGGCCCGCCAGTCTGGGCGGAAATTTGTCTGGCCATCTCCAGCATCGTATCCTTGCTAAAGCCTTTGCCACGAAATGCCTGCCAGGGCGTGGCATCTGCGAGGTCCTTGACCTTCACCTCGTTGATGGTGGCGATGTATGTCTTGAGGTTTTCAGAAACTTCGGCGCCCCGCATCAACGCCTGATTGAGCGCCAGCAGCTTGTCCACCGAGATCGTTTCGAGTTCCTTGCCAATCTCAGCCACAGTTTTCCTGCCCAGGTCTTCGAGAAGCTTTTTGCGCTCGTCCGAACTGATGGCGGCAGCACTCGGCAATGGCTCCACTTTCTGGCCTGAGAGCAATGCGCTGGCACGCTCCTTGAGAAGCCTGGCTCCGTAGTCTCCCAAGGAAGGAAACTCGTACAAATCTGGAGACACATTCTCCCCAGTCACCAGTTTCTCCAGGCTTGCCACGAGTTGGACGAGCATGCGAAGCGAATCGTCCTCGATCTCCTTTGAATTCAGAAGTTTCTGCCAGTGCGGGCGGGTGCGCTCCAGCAGAGCCAGACGTTCCTGCGGCTTGAGATTCTTGTCCCCCTCACCGTTTTCCCCATTGAGGGCCAGACCTAGCAAGTGTTCGGCGACCTGTGGCGATTTGAAATCCGGCAGCAGGGGCAGCAGCATGTCCAGGCGTTCCGTGACAGACAGTTTGTTCAGCAGCGTGGGCAGGCTTCCAAAGGTTTCCCGCGCTTCCTGCTGATCCTCGTCCTCGGCCTTCATATCGTAGGCGGCCAGCATCACCAGCATCTCTTTGAGTCCCGGTTTTTTCTGCTCTCCCTGGGCCGCCTTTGCGAGCCGCTTCAATCCAGACTCCATCTGCTTGCGCTGCTTTTCCTGATCGGTGGAGCGGAAGCCATTGATTTCGGCTTCCAACTTCAGCCGCACCTTTTTGATGAACGCCGGGGCTTTTTCCGGCCCGAGCTTGCGGACGAAGGGCGTCAGATTGCTCATGTCATAGACGTTTGCGCTTTCGAGCATGCCGTTTTCAAGCCGGGCGAGCTTTTTGGGATCGGTCACCGTCAGTGCCTGGGCGAGGATTTCCTCATCCTCCTCCCCCGCCTCGATGTAGGCGAGTGCAATCTCGCCCGGAGTGGCATCCTTCAAACTGGCATACCATGCGAGAATATCCGGGGCTACTTCCGCCACGTTTTGCGATCCTTCAGACCGCAGGTCCTGGGGCAGGACCTGCTGCAGGAGACTCCAGGCGAGCTGCGATCGCGTCGAAGGTGTTTGCAGCCTGCCGTAGGCTGAGCGGAGCAACTCTGCGGCATCTGCATGGCCTCCAAAATTGACGTGGCCGCCGAGGCCGAATGACTGTGACTGGCGCACGTTCAGCCCCGCGAGGGTGAGAGTTTCATCTCCCAGGATGGCCGCGAGCAATGGTACGGCGGCGATTCCGTAGTTGCGTGGGAATGAGGCCCGGCTGTCTTTGTCCTCCTGATCCTCCGCGCCTGCTTCACCCGAAGGCAGGGGCAGAGTCCAGCGGGAATGGTCCGTGCTCTTTCCCGCGTCGAGATCCTGTAGCCATGCGGTCAGCACAGCTTGCTCCTTTTCCGACAGCGGACGCGAAGCTTTGATGGGCGGCATGGCAGGGAGCCTGGCGCGCTCGTTCACCTTGTGAATGAACACACGCGCCGCATCGCGCTGCTGCCAGCCGAGGGGAAACTGATTCACCACCGCCGTCAGCGCCGCACTCAGTTTTGCCCAATCATGATGTTTGGCGAAAGCCCCCATCGCGTCCTGATAGGCGGACTGCGCCTGCCGATCAAAGAACCCGTCGAGCAATTGCTTGCGGAGTTTTTCCTCGGCATTGCCGAAAGCCGCGCGAGCGAGAGCAATGGACTCTGCCTCATGGCCGGTGCGCAGCAGCAGCGCTGACCAGTAAAGCGCCGTCTGCCGATGCTGCACCAACTGGGCGGCCTCCTCGTTCATGCGCCCACCGCGACTGAAAGGATCAACCGACTGCGGCACCGCCTGATTGATGCCGGGCTTTTTGGACTCCTTGGTCAACCACTCTATCGCCGCAGCCACATCTTTGGAGATGTCCGCATTCTTCCAAGTGGCGGCATATTCGCCTCGGCGAACTCCCGCCCGTCTGTCATTGGTCTCAGCCTTGGCGGTGAAAAGAGTGCCCGAATGCAAGATGACGAGCTGTGCTTCCACCCCCGGCTTTTCATCAAAGAGAAATGCGTTCCCCTCGGTGCGGAAGACGTCTTCCTCGCGGGTGAAGATGCCGAAGCGTTGCCCCTGGCTCTCCACCTGCACCCAGCGTGCATTTTTCGGCACCACATTTCCCAGGAGCGCTTCGAGCTTCGTCAGCCCATCGCGAAGCTGCACGTCCGTGAGGTCACCGCCCATAGTCGGCATGGCGAACGCCAGACAGGCAAGAATCTCAAGGTGAAGCAGCACTTTCCCGATTCGCATGATTTTCGGGCATCATGCGCAATAGAGAAAATTTTGTCGATCAAAAGCTCTGTGAAATCTGCTTTTCTATTTCGCCTGTGGTTGCGCGAGCGCCGCCTCCCGGGCGTGCAACGCGGCAAAGTCCTGGTCCATGCTTCCCATGCTTGGGACGCCCAACCGATGAACAATCTCGGCCATGCAGTCTTCACACTCTTCGGCCGCTCGCCGGCCATCTGCATAGGAGGCGGTGTCAGCCCGCTGAAAAAAGCGCCGGTTCTTGAAAACGTATCCGGCCATGGCTTCGGAAAAATCGGCCACCGAATTTCCCGTTCCATGCTCGCGAACGCCACGCCAGAAAGCCGCCTGTTTGGCCAGGACTCGTCCGCGGAGTCTGACTGCGGTCGGGTCTGATGCGGGCATGGTCTCCGCTGTCAGACGTTTCGTGGCCTGATATTCCACCAGAGGCAGCTGCTTCCAGATCTTTTCCTCCAGACAGTGCTTCTGCCGGAAGAAGCTCCGCAGACTGCCCCCTGTTTCAGACTCGAGCAGATCTGCAAACTTTGAACGCATGTTTACAGACGAGAACAGTGTCACCATGCGCGGATGTTGCTCAGGGCATTCCATCAAAGTATAGGCTGTGTCGAAGGAGCTGCCCGCCTGGTCCAAGCTGCCGCTTTCAGCGCACTGCAATGCATCGAGCATCATCAGTCCGGCAAATCCTCTCAGAGTCACCAAGTCGGAAAAATCGTCCGGGTCTGGAGGGGGCATCGGCTCGTGGAAGCGGCGCAACGCGACAATTTGCCCGTGATATTTCTCCAGCAAGTCTTCCGCTCGATCATAATCAGGGAACGCCTCCTTGCTGCTTCCGATCCATGCCCATATTTCCCGAGCTTCCGCAGCATCCACCGGAGGGATCCCAGTCAAATCGCGCCAGGCTTCGGTGTTCAGTGATTTCGTGGAAGGAGGGAGCTCGAGATCCGCGTCGTTTAGGGAGGGAGCAGGTGGCGGTGAGGTGTTGTAGTCACGGTATCCTCGGTGAAAGTCACCCGGACCTTGCCAGGCTGCGGGAATGGAATGCAGCAGCTTCGCGAAGCCGCCGTCTTTGAGTCTCCCCATCGACAGGCCGTAATAGTCGAGTGCCGTTTTGAAGTCTTTGCGATGATACGACAGATCGCCGAGCAAGCCGGAAGCTCTGTTGCGCAAAAATCCCGGGATGATCTGGCTGGTGACGACATCCTGCAAAACGCTCTCGCTGCCTGCCAGTTCGCCAAACTCGCTGCGTTCCCACACCGCTGTCTCCAGCTGACTGATTCGCCTCGAAAGATAAGCCCCCAAACCAAGCGGCGCGACGATGAGCAGCAGCAAAAGGATCAAGACCCGGCGAGGCATCCCTGTCAGGCGGTAGCGCTGGTTCATGCTGTCCGGCATGGGGTGGAGGCTACTGTTTTGCACTGGGTGGGCAAGAGTTATGAGCAATGCCCAGTACGGGTGGCCAGCCGCGTATTGCCAATGGGGCAGGAAGCTGTTATCATCCCACCATGAGCGCCATTGGTGTCAATCTTGAAAAGGAGTTTGAAGCACTCGAACCCGAGGATGCACAGAGCATCCAGCGTGCACTGTTGGAGATGTTAAAAATGGCCCGGAGGAAGCAGTCTGCCGCGCCGGTCATTCGGAAAACTGCGCCTTACACACTGCCCAGCTGGAACCTCGGGGTGCGTCCGGGACTTGATCTCACCAAACTGGCGCATGTGGACGAAGACGATTTGAGCGAATGATCTCATGATATTTCTGGACGCCAATCTGCTCATTTACGCCGTCAATGCCGATGCTCCGTTGCATCTCCAAGCGAGAACCTGGGTCCATGAAACACTCAATGGCCAGCGGGGATCCGTTGCGCTGAGCTGGTTTTCCCTCGTTGCTTTTGTTCGCATCATCACGAATCCCAAAATCGTCACCTCGCCACGATCGCTGGATGATGCCCTTCAGCAGGTGAATCAATGGATCGCTCTGCCCGATGTGAGACTGATCGAGCCGGGCACACGACACTCACATCACTTTGAAAAAGCCTGCCGCGCAACCAACGCCAAGGGCAACCTCATCACTGACGCCCACCTTGCCGCCCTCGCCATCGAGCACGGCTGCGAACTTGCCTCATGCGACACTGACTTTGCCAAATTTCCCGGCCTGCAATGGATTAATCCATTGCAGCCGTGAAATACCCCAGTTGCGGCGCAACTGGGCAACTTTTTAGCCAAACAGGCTCGTGATCGGCTGGCCTTTGTCTGTCACTGTAAACGGACGCTTGGAGCCGGAGTAGAGCACGAGATCGAGCGGAAGGCCGAGGGCGTAGGCGATGGTGGCATTGAAGTCGGGGACGCCGACTTTGTTTTCGGTCACTTCGATGCCCTTGTCCGTTTTGCCATAGACCTGACCACCGGCGATGCCGCCGCCCCAGAGGACGGAGCTGAAGGCTTTCGGGTAGTGATCGCGACCGTCGTTCTGATTGATCTTCGGCGTGCGGCCGAATTCGGAGGTGAGCACGACGAGGGTGTCATCCAGCAGGCCGCGGCGTTCGAGGTCGGTGAGCAGCGTGCCGAGGGCTTTGTCCAAGTCTCCGCAGCGTTCGGGGAGACGGGCACCGATGTCCTGATGCATGTCCCAGCCGCCGAGGTTCACTTCCACAAAGCGCACGCCGTGCTCGACGAGACGACGGGCGAGGAGGCAGCCCTGCGCGAAGTTTCCGCTGCCGTATTCGGCATGCGTTTCCTGCGATTCCTTGCTGAGGTCGAAGGCATCGAGGTCTTCACTCTTCATGACCTTGATGGCGTCCTTGTACACTTCGGCGTAGGCTTTGACGTTTTTGTAGTTGTAGGCCTGCTGGAAGCCCTGATCGAGACGGGCGGAGAGACCGAGGCGGTAGTCGAAGTCGCTCTCGCTGAGGGCGGCGGGACGGTGGCTGTTTTGCAGGCCGCGGGCGGGATCGTTCAGCACGAGGGGCTGGCAGGCGGCCTCGAAGAAACCGCCGCCGGGGTGCTTGCTGTCGCTGGTGATGATGACGGAGCCGGGCAGGTCCACGTTGCCCTTGCCCTGGAACTTCTGCATCCAGGCGCCGAGCGTGGGGTGCCGTGTGGCGCCACGCATGGTGTAGCTGGTGTGCTGGAAATAGTTCCCCTGCGCATGCGCACCCTGGGTGGAGGAGAGGGAATTGATGATGGCACCACGGTGCATCATCTTCGCGGTGTGCGGCAGGAGTTCGCCAATCTGCACGCCGTCCGCGCTGGTGGGGATGGTCTTGGTGCCACCCATGGTATCAGCACCGGGCACGCAGCCAAAGGTGTCCAGGTGCGTCATGCCGCCGGACATGTACAAATAGATCACGCGCTTGGCCGTGGCGGCCTGCTTGGCTTTGCTGGAACCTTCAAACGGCGCGGCAAATCCGCGCGGCGCGAGAGCGCTCATCACCGAGACGCCGAGACAGGTCTTGGCGATGTTTTTGGCAAAGTCACGACGGGTCACATCGTCACAGGAATTGAGGAGAGTTTTCATGAGGATGGGGCGTGAGGGATTATTGGACAAAGAGGAACTGGGAACCGGTGAGCAGCGCGTGGGTGACGTCGGCCACAGCCTTGTCGCCACGCTCCTTGATGACGCCGTCGAGCACGACCTGCTCGCTGGCGGTCGGGGCGCGGCTCAGCAGGGCTTGATACAGGGTGTTGATCTTTTGGGCTGGTGAATCGGCCTTCGCGATGGCCTGGTTCAACTTGGAGGCCGGATTGTTGATCACATCTGCGGCGGGGCCGTTGAGCAGGGTGAGGGCCTGCGGCACGGAAGCGTCGTCGCTCGCGTTCTGAATAAGCTCACGATCGCTCTGGCCGAAGGTGCGCAGGAAGGTGCCGGGGCGCGCAGGGCTGGGCTGCTCCGAGGCACGGGATGTCAGGCCCATGCCATCCTTGCGGCTGGTGCTGCGCTGATAGGCCTGCAGGAATTCCTTGCGCTGCTCCTTGGTCATGGACTCAAGCGTCTTGCGGTCGATCTCAGGGCGCTGGTCCTTGGCTTTGTTGCTGGGCTGGTAGCCTTTGCGAAGGTCATCCGCGCGCTCCTTGCCAAGCAAAGCGACGAGAATGTCCTTTTCAGAGGCTTTGCGAAGGGCGGTGGCTTCTTTGGCGAGCTGCTTGGAGGCGGCGGTGGTGTCCACGCCCTTTTCCTTGTCAGCGGCGAGCTTGGCCTTCATCTCGTCGATCCTTTTCTGGTTGGCGTCCAGCTTGGCGCGTCCATCCTTGGCCACCTGCACCAGTCCTTCAGCGCCTTTGGATTTCACCGTGCCGAGGAAGGAGGAGAGATCGTCGAGGTATTGATGCAGGCGGGCGTTTTCCTCATCGACGGTGTCATCGACGTTGCCTTTGGAGAGAGTGACAAAGGAATCCCAGATCTGCTCGGCGCTCATGCGGCGGAGGACCGGACCGGTGAAGTGGTAGGTCTCCCCGGCGGGCACCTCCTGTGTGGTGGCGGCGCGCTGGTAGGTGTCTGTGTTGTAGAGCACCCGCAGAAAGGATTTGAGCGAATACTTTTGCTCGACCATCAGCTGGCTGAGGTAGTCCATCAGCGCCGGATTGCTGGCGACGGTGCTGTCAGTGATTTCATCCACCGGCTCAATCAGGCCGATGCCAAAGGCTTTCTTCCACATGCGATTGGCAATGACCGTGGTGAAGCGCGGGTTTTCGGGGCTGGCCATCCAGTCAGCAAAAGCCTGGAGCTGGGTCTGGCCGGGCTTCACTTCGGCGTCTTTGCCAAACATGGTCTTGGCCTCCACCTTTTGGCCGGGCTTG
This sequence comes from Prosthecobacter sp., assembly GCF_044222565.1. Classification (GTDB taxonomy): domain Bacteria; phylum Verrucomicrobiota; class Verrucomicrobiia; order Verrucomicrobiales; family Verrucomicrobiaceae; genus Prosthecobacter. The sequence goes on along the minus strand of NZ_JBGANA010000034.1, from coordinate 18,286 downwards.
GCGTCGGGATACTTATAATCGGAGGGAAGGCTGGGCAGCCTGCCGTCCTGCCACTCGGCGCTGGTGTAGCGCAGGGGCTTCATGACGTCCTGCATGGCGCGCTTCACCTGAGCCAGATCTTCGCGGCTGACACGGGCATCGTCCGCCTTGCGCATTGCCGCATACTTGGCGCGGTAGGCTTTCTTTTCCTCGTTGCTCATGGCCTGGATGGCCTTTTTGTCGAGCTCCACGCTTTTCATGGAGTCGCTTTTAAAGTCGAGCCCCCGGCTCTTGGTGTCCATGCCGTAGGTGAAGGCGGCCATGTGGTAGTAGTCCATCTGGGACCACTTGTCGAAGGGGTGGTTGTGGCACTGGGCGCAGACGATGCTGGTGCCCAGAAAGACCTGCACGGTGTAGGCGAGGTGGTCGAGCTTGTTCTCATCCCGCTGCCAGAAGCCGATGCTGCCGCTGTCCCACACGCCGCCATCGGTGGTGAGGAGGTTCTTCACGAACTTGTCATAGGGCACGTTGTCTTTGACCTGCTTCTTGAGCCATTCCTCATAGGCCTCTGCGGTGATGCGTCCTTTGACATTGTCCGTCAGGCGGAGCACATCGGCCCAGTAGTTGAACATGTGGCTGGTGTAGCCGTCTGAGGCCAGCAGCATGTCGATGAGCTTCAGACGCTTCTCGGGGTCCTGGGACTTCATGTAAGCCTGCGCTTCGTCGAGAGTGGGGATGCGGCCTGCGATGTCGAGATACAGGCGGCGCACCAGCACTTCATCGCTGGCGGGCGGGTTTGCCTTGAGGCCGGCTTTCTGCCAGTCCTGACTGAGCAGCTGGTCGATTTTCTGGCTTTCTGGCAGGGACGCCGCTTGGAGCGCAGCTGCTGATAGTAAGCTCGCGATGAGAAGGCGGGGGGCGTTCATAGTGGGGGGGGAGGGGCGGAAAGGGCTTCCAGCCGCGAAAACGCAGGCTTTAAGCCTATCTTAACGCAAAATTGATTATTTGCGTTTTCGGCCCTTCGGCGGAGCGCTCCACAAATTTATACAATGATCTCGCCACTGAGCCGTTGTGTTCGGTAATATCTTTACCTCGCTTTAAATCCCAGCCGCACCTGCCTACCACCATGCCTCGCCGCCTCCTGATCACCTGCTCAGCCTTGATCCTGACGCTTTCCAGCCTGCCCGCAGCCCCCGAACGCAAACCGGAACCGAAGCCCGCCCCAGCAAAGCCGGAGCCCGCGAAACCGGACCCAAAGCCAGAACCCAAACCCGAGCCGGCCAAGCCTGATCCGGCGAAACCCGAGCCGAAGCCAGAACCTGCAAAGCCCGAACCGGCCAAACCAGTGCCCGCGCCGACGCCTCCCCCTGCGCCCTCCAATCCTCCTGCCGCGCCGGCGGCTCCTGTCCAGGGCCCCACGCACACACCGCCGCAAACCACCACGCTGACCCGCAGCGATGACAACAAGCCAAAGCGCAAATCCGTGGCCGAGTTCACGAAGGGCTTCAAGCGCATCGACGGCCTGTTCCGCACCTACCTGGATTTTGAGCATGGCAATCCCTGGCTGTTTGTCTCCAAATCGCAGCTCGGCCCCGAGTTCATCTATTTCAATCACAGCGTGGACGGCCCCGTGGCATCCGGTCACAACCGTGGACGCTACGGCGACTCGCTGGTCTTCAGCATCCGCCGGATTTTTGACCGCATCGAGCTCATCGAGCAAAACACCAAGCTCTACTTCGACCCGCAGAGCGCCCTGAACAAAGCCAACCGGGCGAACACCAGCAACGCCATCCTCACCAGCGAAGCCATCATCGCCGAAGACGAGGAAGGCTACCTCATTCCGTGCACCAATCTCTTCCTGCGCGAAAACCTCACGCAGGTGAAGTTTAGCAACATGGGTGGAGACCGTGCCGTGCTCGGCAAGCTCTCCGAAGCCAAGACCAAGGTGCTCCGCATCAACGGCTATCCGAAGAACACCGCCATCATCACGGAATATGTGTTTGAGAACCCCACACCCAGCTGGGAAACCCAGGCGGATGTGGCCAACCCGCGCTACATCACCGTGCAGGTGCAGCACACCCTGATCGCCATGCCGGAGAGCGACTACAAGCCGCGCATGGACGACCCGCGCCTGGGCTACTTCACCCACCAGGTGACTGACATGACCAGCACGGACCCGGCGCCCTACCGCGACGTCATCCACCGCTGGCGCCTGGTGAAACAGAAACCCGGCACCGCGCTGAGCGAGCCCGTGGAGCCCATCGTCTTCTGGATCGAAAACACCACCCCGGTGGAGTTCCGGGACACCATCCGCGCCGCGGTGCTGAAGTGGAACGAGGCTTTCGAAACCGCCGGATTCAAAGACGCCGTCGTCGTCAAGCAGCAGCCCGATGACGCAAAATGGGACGCGGGAGACATCGAGCACAATGTGCTGCGCTGGACCAGCAGCGTGGCTCCGCCCTTCGGCGGCTATGGCCCCAGCTTTGCCAATCCGCGCACCGGAGAGATCCTCGGCGCGGACATCATGCTGGAGTACAGCTTCATCACCAAGCGCCTGCTGACCAAGAAGCTCTTCGCCGACCTCGGCGCAGCTGCGGAGCCTGCGCCAGGCCAGACCAAGGCCTTTGATCCCAACTGCTGCGATGCCTGCAACAATGCGCGCAACAGCCTCATGTTTGGCCAGACCATGCTGCGCCTGCAAAAGAGCGACCGCGTGGAGGTGGACCGCATGATCAAAGAATCTCTCTACTACCTCTGCCTGCACGAGGTGGGCCACACGCTCGGCCTGAACCACAACTTCCGCGGCAGCACGCTCCACAGCCTGAAGGACATCCACAATGCCGAGGTCACGGAGAAGAACGGCCTCACGGGCTCCGTCATGGACTATCCGCCGGTGAACATCGCGCCGAAAGGGGTGAAGCAGGGCCAGTATTTCACCACCAAACCGGGACCGTATGACCACTGGGTGATCAATTACGGCTACAGCGAATCCCTGGAAGATCCCGTCGAGGAAGCGAAGCGCCTCGAGGCCATCGCCGCGCTCTCGCACAAGCCCGAGCTGGCCTTTGCCAATGACGCCGACGACATGCGTGCGCCCGGCAAGGCCATCGACCCGCGCGCCATGCTCTATGACATGAGCAGCGATGCCATCAGCTACGCCGAGCAGCGCTGCGAGACCGTCCGCGTGGAGCTGGCCAACATCATGAAGGATGTGTCAGACCCCGGCAAGAGCTGGCAGGAAGTGGCGCAGGCCTTTGCCTCGCTGACCAAGGAGGCCAGCAGCTCGCTCAATGCCGTCTCCCGCTATGTGGGCGGCGTGTATGTGGAGCGCCCCGTGCAGGGCCAGGCCCCGAACGTCGCGCCGTTCAAGCCCGTCGAAGCCGCCAAGCAACGCCAGGCGCTCTCCGTGCTGGCAAAGTATGGCTTTGCCCCGGATGCGCTGAACGCACCGGCTGAACTCTACACGCACCTGCAGGTGCAGCGCCGCGGCTTTGACCATCATGACGAAGGCGAGGACCCGAAGCTGCATGAGCGCGTGTTCCAGATCCAGCGCGCCTTGCTGGACCAGCTGCTGCATCCTCACACGCTGGAGCGCATCGAAGACTCGAGCCTGTATGGCAACCAGGTGCCGCTGGATGAAGTGATGGACACCCTCACCACCGCCATCTGCACCGGCGATGATCCAGCCAAACCGGTGAGCATCATGCGCCAGAACCTGCAGCTGGACTACATCAACCGCCTGCTGAACGTCGCTCACAATGGCGGCTACTACCATGCCGTGCAGAGCGTCGCGCTGCTGCAGCTTGAGCGCATCAAAGGCCTGAACTTCGCCAACTCTCCCGCGCATCAGCTTGCGATCAAGTATCGCATCCGTCGTGGCCTGGATGAGAAGTAGCAGGCAAGGGACATGCCCTTTTCGAATCGGAAAGCTCCAATCCCCTGGAGCTTTCCGCGTCCTGCCACGTTTTGCTGATCATCGCTAAATCAGCTGCGCCGTTCCGTATTCATCTGCTCTGCTATGAAACTCTTGCTGCCGCTTCTCTGCCTGTCCCTCCCCTCATGGTCTTTGGCCGCGGATCTCAAGGGTGAATGGGATCTTTGGTTCCCCCGCATTGAAGCCATGCCAGATGGCAAAATGAACGTGTCCGACGGCCCTCACCCCGAGGAGACCCTGACCCTCAAGACCGGCGCGGGTGAGCACTGGATCGGTGCCTGGACAAAGACGGTCCCCGTCAACGGTGGCAAGCACTACCGCTTTTATGCCCTGTGCAAGTTCAGCCCGATCGAAACGCCGCGCCGCAGTGTGTATGCGCGCATCCTCTGGCAGGACGAGAAAGGCAAGCCCGTGACCTGGGAAGAACCGGCGAAACAAGGCTACGCCAAGGGCTCCATCCCGCGCGCCGAACCAGAATACCCGCACATGCCGCTCGGCGAACCCAACCAGTGGACGACTTGCGACAGCGTTCTGCGTGCGCCCGTGAAGGCCCGTCAGGCGAAGATTGAGCTGTACCTCCAGTGGGCGGCGAACGCCACTGTGGAGTGGAAGAGGGTCTCTCTCACCGAAACGGAGGCCCCTGCCCCGCGCAAAGTGCGCCTGGCGGCAGTCCATCTGCTGCCAAAAGAAGGCAAGAACCCCGCCGACAAACCACCGCAGTATGCACCGCTGATCGCCGAGGCTGCGAAGCAGAAAGCGGACCTCGTGGTGCTGGGTGAAACGCTGACCTACTACGGCACCGGCAAGACGATGGAAGAATGCGCGGAACCCGTGCCGGGACCGAGCACCGAGTATTTCGGCAAACTGGCCAAGGAACACAGTCTGTACATCGTGGCCGGATTGGTCGAACGCGAAGGCAAGACTCTCTACAACACCGCCGCGCTGCTGGGCCCGGATGGCACGCTGGTGGGCAAGTATCGCAAGGTCACGCTGCCACGTGGAGAGATCGAGGCGGGCATCACTCCCGGTCATGATTACCCGGTGTTTGACACCCGTTTTGGCAAGGTGGGCATGATGGTCTGCTACGACGGTTTCTTCCCTGAAGTGGCACGTGCGCTCACAGTCAAAGGCGCGGAGATCATCGCGTGGCCGGTGTGGGGCTGCAATCCCATGCTCGCCGCAGCACGGGCCTGTGAGAACCACGTGTACATCGTCAGCAGCACCTACACGGACGCGCGCAAAAACCAGTGGATGATCTCCGGCATCTTTGACCACTACGGCGATGTGCTGGCGCAGGGCGCCGAGTTTGGCACCGTGGCGATCGCGGAAGTGGACCTCAATGAGCCCACGCACTGGAACAGCCTGGGAGATTTCAAAGCGCAGATCCCGAGCCACAGGCCGCCGGCGCTGAAGGAGTGAGGCCCAAGTGAAACAAACCGCAAGAACTGGCGTCGCTTAGCGATGCTGTGAACTTGAGCATACGGCTTGCTAGACTCTGACGTGGGTGTCGCTTCGTAGCCACCCTTGCTGGCAGCCCGCGATTACGGCGCTGGAATCATCCACACCGGCCGGTTCGCCTTGGGCTGGGCTTTGATGAAGGTGGCTCGTCCGGCGCGGAGCAGCGTGGCGTTGTTCTGCGAGACCAACGTGGCATCGGCGGAGGAGACCCAGATGGGAACGATCTGGCCCGGCCTCTGGAGGAGCCAGTAGCCGGCGTAGCCGCTGGCACCCGAGGTGGTGTCGCCTTTCCAAAGCTGCAACTGGTCAGCGCTCGAAGCGCTCATGGTGGCAACGAACGTACTCGTGGAAGTCATGCCAACCTGAGACGGCGCTACGTCGAGCGGCCAGGGATTCGCAAGCAGGTTGTAGCCTGCCTGCAATGGTCGGGCAAAGGCGGTGGTGCGCACACTGCCGGTGATGAGCATAGGAGCCGGGGATGCGTTGGCGATTTGCAGCATGACTCCAGTGCCAGGGAGGATCGGCGTGTCATTCACGCTGGCGAGCGGCGCACCGTTCTGCACCCAGAAACGCAGGCCGCCGGAGGCATAAAGCCAGCAGGTATTGTAGCCGGCGGGTGTGTGGAAGAGGACCTGATCTGCGCTGGTGGCTTCGGTGGAGCCCTGAAACTGCGCCGGGTCAAACACGCTGCCAAGCGTGCGATGCGGTCTCAGGCTGACACGCGCTCCGGTCAAACCTGCGATGGCGGAGCCTGCGAGCGTGGTGTTTGGCGAATCCTCTGCGATGAAGCATTCCCCGCCGGCGATGCTTTGAATATCGAGACGATGCCCGGCCTGCGGTCCGCTGAGAATTTCGAGGTAGTATTGCTTCGCGGGGTCCATGGCAGAGACGAGTGCCTCCTGCTCGCTGAGAGTGATGCTGGTGGCGCTGGCAGTCGTGATGGTGCCAGCGAGGAGGACATCGTTGCAGAGATTGTGGCCGTGGCTTTGCGTGCCAGTGTGGAGGCCCACCTGCTGCCAGCCCAGCGGCGCACTGGTGGAGCTGCCGCCGAGTGTCTGATTCACACGCAGGCGCACGATGCCTCGCGCAAGACTCTGACCCGGCAGATTCTGAAGATCCGACCACGTGACGCGCTCCCAGCCGGTGCTTTGAGTGACCACGGTGGGGTTGAGGTTCAGCGGCGTCCAGTTGACGAGGTCTGTGCTGCTTTCGAGCGAGAGCGCAAAGAGGCTCTGCCCGGAGGGATGCAGCAGCGTGGCGTCGACGCTGCTGCCATTTCGAGTCACGAGTTGCAGCCCCATGCCCGGCAGGGTGATGCCGCTGGTGAGCGAAGTGCCCAGCGTGGTCTCGAGCAGATCGGAGGCACCATCGCCATCGGTGTCGGTCCTGGCCAGATTATAGCCCAGCGAGATCGTCACAGGAATGACCGAGGTGAGTGTGATGCTGTTCGGCGCGGAACCCTGGCTCGTGGCCGGCGCATTGACCAGCCACTGGCTCTGCGGGATCACTTCGCGCACCTGGCTGGGAGACTCCCACAGGAGGCGCGCCGTGGCTCCGCCGGTATTTTCATAGTACTCCATGACCACGGGCACGGTCACCCCCGCCTGCAGGGCGATCACGCCGTTGTTCCAGGTATCACCATGATTGTTCCAGTCATTGACGACGAGCTTGCCATTCACCCAGAGGCGAACGCCGTCGTCGGTCACAGGGATGATGGTGTAGGTCTGGGTGTAGCGCGGAGTGATGTAGCCATGCCAGCGCACGCTGAAGCCGTCCTTGGGAATACGCGCATCCGGGCTTCCGGTGCCCCAGGTGTTGTTGATGGTGGACTCCAGTTTGGTGAAGCTGAACTGCTCAAAGTTTTTGCCGATGTAATAATCACCCGTGAGGCCGTTGGTGGCGACCACAGGCGCGTAGCTGACGGTGATCAGATTGGAAACCGTGTTCGGATTTCCCGCCGCATCCTGCGCCACTCCGGCGGGGATTCTCACGGTGACATTTCCCGCGGCGGCAGGCGTGACGGTGGCGGACCAGATGACTCCGGTGGATGACAGCGCGGTGACGCTGCCATTGGTCACGGTGAACTCTGACGCAAGCAGTCCGCTGACGCTTTCGCTGAAGGTGGAGGTGACTACAAAGGGGCCGGTGACACTCGAAGCCGCAGTGGTCAGCACGACCGACGGCGGCGTGCTGTCGAGCGGCTGATAGGTGACCGAGAGAAGGTTCGACACGGTGTTGCCCGCGCCGGTGGCATTGATGGCCGCGCCAGCCGGCACGCGGATGGTCACCGAGCCCGCGGCGGTGGGTGTCACAAGAATGCTGTAGTTTGCCGAGCTGCCGCTGAGATTCGAAGCCACGCCGTTGGTGACGGTGAAATCATTCAGCGCCACACCCGTGACGGGCAGGCTGAAAGCAGCGTTCACCGTGAAACTGCCGGTGACCGTGGATGCCGCCGCGCTGAGTGCGACCGTGGGTACGGGAAGAGGGGCAGTGTAGCTGACGCTCAGGGTGCTGGAGGCCAGGCTTGAATTGCTGGCAAGATCCAACGCAGCGCCCGCGGGCATCGTTACAGCCACGGCTCCGTTCGCCGCGGGAGTGATGGTGATGGTGTAAATTTTTCCGCTGCCGCTGAGATTTGAGGCCGCTCCATTGGTGACATTGAAGCTGCCCAAAGCCACACCGGTGACGGTCTCGCTGAAGGTGGCGGTGACCACAAAGGGCGCGGTGACGCTGCTGGACGGCGTGGTGAGCGCCACCGTGGGAGGAATGGTGTCAGGCGGCTGGTAGGTGACCGAGAGAAGATTCGAAGCCGTGTTCCCCGCTCCAGTCGCATTGATGGCGGCATTGGCAGGAACACTGATGGTGACAGCACCTGCTGCCGTCGGCGTCACAAGGATGCTGTAGTTTGCCGAGCTGCCGCTGAGATTGGAGGCCACGCCATTGGTGACGGTGAAATCAGTCAGCGCCACGCCCGTGACGGGCAGGCTGAAAGCAGCGTTCACTGTGAAACTGCCCGGGACCGTGGAGGCCGCGGTGCTGAGAGCCACGGAAGGCGCAGGCAGCGGCGTCGTGTAGGTGACGTTCAGGGTGTTTGAGGCGAGGCTCGGATTCGTGGCCGCGTCCGCCGCCGCAGCCGCGGGCATGGCCACGGTGACGGCACCATTGACCATGGGCGTGATGGTGACGCTGTAGGAGGCACCGCTGCCGCTGAGCGCGGAGGCCACGCCATTGGTGACGGTGAAATCTCCCAGAGCAACTCCCGTGACCGCTTCGCTGAAGGTGGCGTTCACCGTGAACGGCGCGGAGACATTAGACGATGCGGTGGCGAGCGTCACCGATGGCGGCGTGGTGTCCGGAGTGGTGCTCGTGCTGATGAACTCCATCCAGTTGAAGTTCAGATTGCCACTGGGAAACTCGATGCGCACGACGGCGGTGCCTGAGGTGGGCACGTTCAAGCCGGTGACGGAGTACGTTTTCCAGCCATAGTAGCTGCCGTTTCCGGTGAGATTGAGCGTCGTGATGAGCGTGCCGTTGATCAAAACACGGACCGGCACCCCGCTGAAGGGAGTGCCCGCGCGGAAATTGAAGTTGTAGGTTCCGGCGGAAAGCACGGTGGTGTAGCGCAGCCATTCCCCCGATGTGATCCAGCCGACGGAGGGCGTGCCGTCTGTGTCCTGCGAAGGCTCAATATCCACTCCCGTCGTGCGGTAGTGCAGACCGCTGACGAATTCGCCGAGGTTGATTTCCTCCGCATCGTGGTAGGCCACGCCTTCTCCGCCTTCATCAAAATCCTCCGCCTGGATCCGCAGCGGCTGCCCTGTGACCAACGGCGCGTAGGTGACGGGCAGCACGCTCGAGGCGGTGCTCAGATTTCCCGACGTATCCTGCGCGACTCCCGCAGGCAGAGACACGCTCACGGTCCCCGCCGCCGCAGGAATGATGGTGGCGGACCACACCAGGCCCGAGGAGGTCAGGGAACTCACGCTGCCATTGGTGACGACAAACTCGGAAGCGAGCAATCCTGTGACGGTTTCGCTGAAAGTGGCCGTGACGACAAAGGGCGCGGACACGCTGCTGGCGGGCGTGGCCAGTACCACCGTGGGAGGCGTGGAGTCCGTGGGAGCGTAAGTGACAGTGAGCAGATTGGAGACGGAGTTGCCCAGGCTCGTGCTGTCCGTGGCCGAAGCGGCCGGGATGCTGATGGTGACTGCACCCGGGTTGTTCGGCGTGACTTTGAAGGTGTAGGCGGCCCCGCTGCCGCTGAAAGTGGAGGCGGCGCCATTGGTGACCACGACATCGCTGAGCGTGAAACCGGATGCCGAGGCATTGAAGGCCACCGACACATTGAAAGCGCCTGTCACGGTCGTGGCGCTGGTGCTGAGAGCGACGGTGAAAGGCAGCGGCGCAGTGGTGGGCGCATCATCGATGCTGGCCACGAACGCAGACAGATTGGCAAGATCCGTCGCACTCAGTGTCACACCATTGTGCGCGGTGATGGCGTCGGAGATGGTGGCAGCGGAGCCATCATGCAAATACGGTCCCGTGGCCCAGGTGCCGCGCAGAGTCGGCACATCGAGGCCGGTGAGCGCCGCGCCGAGACGCTTGCCGCTGGAAGGTTTGAGGGTGCCAATGCTGGCAAAAACATTCAGGGCGCTGTTGGTGAAGTTTGCGCCGCTGTGGCAGGACGCACAGTTTTGCGCGCGGAAGACCTGCTGGCCCGCCGTAGCCGCCACGCTCAGCGCACCTGCCGAAGTTCGATTCGGGCTGCTGCCGTTGGTGGTGAGAGATTTTACGTACGCAGCCAGAGCATCGAGATCCGTGCTCACGCCTGCCTTGGGATCTCCCAACGGCTGGTTGCGCGTGCCGGTGTTGAACTGCGTGTCCGTCATCAGGCCGGTGCCCCCTGCCAGACTGCGAATCTGCCCTTCGAAGTCCTGCACCTCATCAAAGTTTCCGGTCCAGTGCAGCATGCCGTGATTGGCGTGGCCTTTCAGCGTGATGGTGTTGCGCAGACCTTCGCCGAAGCCGGTGAGATCCCACACGCGGCCGTCATGCCCGCCGTCATTGTGGCAGACGGCGCAGCTGATGTACTGCTGCAGGGCCAGGCGCGGATCCTGCGCATCATAGAAGAGCTGCTTCCCCCGCAGCACCTGCGCGGTGAGCTTCTCGGTGGTCACCGCACTGAGCGTGGCCGCCGTCACCGGGGCCGCATTGCCGCCCTGCGTGATGCCATGCACGTCATGCACCGTGATGGAGCGGTCCATGAAATTCTGCACGTAAAGCGTGTTGCCATCTGGCGAGACCACGACGCCCTGCGGCGCGCGACCAGCCGGCACGCGGGTGATTTCCTGATGCGACCAGGCATCGATGATGGCGACTTCGCGGCTGGCTTCCAGCGCAGTGAAAAGATAGATGCCAAAGGGATCGTAGGCCGCCGCGCTCGGCATGCCCGCGTTGTCGATGTCCACCCTCGATGCGAGGTTTTCCACCTGCGCCGTGAGATCAATGCGGGAGACGATGGCGCGCACGCTGTTTTCATGGTTCAAAGGCAGGCCGTCGCGGAAGACACCGCGCTGGATGTTGTCCTGCTTGGACGGCACCCATGCGGAGAGGCCGTCTGGCGAGATGACCGCGGCCCCGAGGTAGTTTGGCAGACCACGCGCGGAGGTGGAGGTGTCCGCCGCCGTGCTTGGATTGAGCAAGATGGTGCGCTCTACCGCCAGAGCCGCCGTGCCAATGACGACCACCTGACCGCCCGCGCCCGTGAGCAGCGGTGTGGCGGTGCTTTCTCCAGAGACTCGCGGAGTGATGAACCGTGAAGCATACACGCGCGCGCTGTCCGCGGAGATGGACAGATGCCGTACCGGGCCGCCGGCATCCACATCCGCGAGCTGTGCTCCAGTGCTTGGGTTCAGCTTCAGCACATGGCCTGTTCCTTCCAAGGCAAGCCATGCCGCCGTGCCTGCGGGATCAAAGACAATGCCGAAGGGCCGTGTGCCGGGCGGGAGTGTGACGGTGGCCGCGACGGCACGCGTGCTGGTGTTGATGATGCTGAGCGTGGCTGCCTCCGAATTCGCGACCCACAACCTGCCATCGGGAGCCAGGGCAAGGCTGCGCGGTGCGGTGCCCACGGTGATTTCTGCGTAGCGCGCACGGGTAACCACATCAAAGGCGGTGACGCTGTTGTTGTCCGGATTCACACACCACACCCGGTCATTTCCCGTGGCAGGATGTTCATAGACGATGCTGCTGGAGGCCGCCGGCTTGAGCGTGGTCAGCGCCGCATACACGGCCTGGTAGAAGGTGCTGGTGATGGTGATGCCCGTGTCATCGGTGGCGGTGAGCGTCACCAGATAGCGGCCGGGTCCGGCATACGTGTGGGTGATGCTGGTGGTGGTGAGCCATGCGGTCTCGGGGGTGCCGTCGCCAAAGTTCCACTTGTAGCGCGGATTGACGCCGTTCGTGGATTGCGCGGTGAAGGTCAGCACGCTGCCCGTGGCCTTCGGTGCGGCCGCCAGCGGCTGCAGCGTGAGACCCGCGGAGACGTTCCAGGTGAAGCTCGCGGTGCCAGCGGCACTAATGCCATCGCTGGCACGAATGGTGACACTGTAGGTGCCCGCCACCGTCACAGAGCCGGAGATGACGCCTGAGGAGGAAGAAAGGGTCAGCCCCGTGGGCAAACCCGTGGCGCTGAAAGAGATCGGATCATTCTCAGGATCGTTCGCCACCACCGGCAGTGAGACGACCGCATTGAGGAGAGAGGTCTGCGTGCCTGGATTGGTGATCTGCGGCGACTGATTCACCACCACAATGCTCGTGGCGTGGCGCAGATCCCGCAGCGCCAAAATGTCAGCCGGCGAAAGCGGCGACTGATGCAGCGTGACCTCATCCACCGCGCCTGCAAAGAAGGATGTTCCGGGGCTGTCCGCCGCACCCACGACGAGCGGTCTGGCACCATTCGGCACATAGGTGCCGGTGTCTTCATTGACGAGCACCCCATTGATGTAGAGCCTGCGCACGCCGGTCAAAGTCTGGCCGGAGACACTCGTGGTGCGGAAGGTGGCCGCCACATGCGTCCACTGCCCCACCGTCACGGCGCTGCCTTTCAGGCCCGAGGCGTCCGCACCCGTGCGCAGCTGCCAGAAGCCATCCGCCGTGACCCACAGGCCATAGCCCTTTTTGGTGCCCGTGGACTCATCCCGCGAGGCGAGAATGCAGCGCGCCGTGCCCAGCGCCGCATCGTTCCGCACCCACGCGGCGATGGTGAAGTCATTCGGATTCAGCGCGGCGCTGTATGGCATGACGACGCTCTGGGTCGTGCCGTTGAAGAGCGCGCTGCCGCCGGTGCCGGGATTGCCGCCGAGAGCGGGATTGTTGGGTGTGGTGACCGCGCCGCTGGCGGTGCCATTGACGGTGAAGAGACTCGTCGCGGTGGACTTCACCTCTCCCGCCGTGCCATTCCAGCCTGCTTCATCAAAATTCCACGTGATCATCGGATTCTCGACCGGCAGATAAGGCGAAAGATAAGTGCCCGCGATGACCGAGACCGCAGCGTCTCCCGGTTTCATCCAGCCGACGGAGAGGTGATCATCACCCGTGCCATCCTTCATCAGGGCCTCGATGTAATAGCGCTTTCCAGCCTGCAGCGTGACCAGTGCGGAGGCCTGCTGTGCGTACCACGTCCAGGTCTGCGGCGGACACCACGCGGGCATGCTGGCGATCTCCACGGCGTTGGCCGGATTGGCATCCGTGCTGAGCCTCAGGCTCGACTGGTCATCGCTGGCGATGTAAAAGCGGTACTGTCCCGTCACTGGCACGTAAAGGAAGCCGCGCAGGCGCTGCCCCGTCTGATCATCCCAGTTCGACGGAGCTTCAAAGGCCCCGAGCATGTCGCGTCCGTTCGGATTGGCCGGGAACACGGTGTTACCCGTCAGACTCGCGACGGTGATGCCATTGATGCTGGTCCAGTACTCGCGCATGATCTGGCCGGTGCCGAGATTGGGCAGCAGCACGATCCAGTTGAACGAGACCGAGGTCACCTGCCCTGCCGCCGTCACCAAGATAGTGCTGCGATAGGTTCCCGGCGCGGCGGTGACGGTGCCAGAAATCAAACCAGTGCCTGCATCGATGCCAAGACCTGTGGGCAGTCCGCTGACGGTATAGCTGAGCGTGCCGCCGCTGGCGCTGGCATTGATGGGCAGGGACACCACGCTGTTTTGATTCACGGTCTGCGTGCCCGGATTCGTCACCACGGGGAGCGTGGCATTCGTCACCTGAATGATGCGCGAGACGGACCACACGCCGTTCGCATCCACCGCAAACATCATCCAGTAGCCCGGTGTGAGCACATTGATGCTCGAAGGTGCGGTCACCGCATACACGCCTGCAGAGGGATTGGTATGCGTGAAGCGCACATGCCGCAGGCCGGTGCTGACGGAATGCGTGAGCGCGGACATGCTGATGGCGCTGAAATACTGCACGCCCGCGCTGGCATTGACTGTGAACACGCTCGCAGGACCAATGCGGTCCGGCGCAGCGGTGATCACCGGTCGCACGGCGGCGCTGCCATCCGCATTGAAAAGCTGCGGCGGGGTGAAGACCTGCGCGTCCTGATGGTCCGTGAGCGCATCGCCAGAGAGGCCGCCACCGCCAGACCACACGCGGCCATCGGGCAGCAGCATCGCCAGGGAGTGGTAGTTCCGCGGCACAGACATGTCCGCCACGGCGCGCCACTGGCCGGTGGTGGGGTTCCAGATTTCCGGGGTCATGATGGCGCCCACATCGCTGAAGAACTCGCCGGTGCTGTTGCCACCCACCACCATCACCTCGCCGTTCGGCAGGATGACGGAGTTTGAAAACGAGCGCGCATTGGCCATCGGCGCGGTGGGCGCGGTCACAGGCGTGGCACCATTGAGATCCACCGTGAAGGCATTTTTCACCACCGTGCCGTCATCGATCGCCGTCAGTCCACCTGCCACCACCACCTTGCCGGGAGCATACATGGCCCAGGCGCCCTGCTTCGGGTAATGCGTGCCGGGAATGCTGGCTCCCGCTGCGGTCATGGAGCCCGTGCCCGTTGCGGTGATCCAATCCAGCACCTGATGCGGACCGAAGTGAGCCACACGCCCGTCCGGAGCCACGAGGAAGAAGGGATGCCAGTTCGTTTCAATGGCGTTGGCGATGGGCGGATTGGCCACGGCAGCCCAGTTGATGCCGCTCATGCGCCGCCAGCCGGAGCTGGCGTTCCACTGCTCGATGGTGCCATTGCCATTCGCGCCCGCATTGCCGCCGGCGGTGAGCACTTCGCCGTTCGGCAGGGCGATGCTGGTATTGTACCAGCGGCCGTCCGCCATGGTCTGCGCCGGCACCCATTCATTCGTGCGCCAGTCAAACAGGCTCGCGAGGGCCGTTGTCCCATTGATGCCATTCCCGCCGTTTACCAGCAGGCGCCCGTCCTGCAGCAGCGAGAGACCGCCGCAGAACATGTCATGCCGCCCGTTGTTGATCTCGGTGAAGATGCCCGTCGCGGGGTCCCACACCGCCGCGTAAGTGAACTGCGGGCCGTCAGGAAAGGTCGTGCGCTGATTCGAGGCAAAGGTGAGCAGCCTGCCGTCCGGCAGCAGGGCCGCGGAGGTGGGAATGTGCGGCGTCCAGGGGATGACGCCGCCCCAGTTTCCTTTGGTCACATACTCCGTGGGAGATACAATTCCCACATTCAAGACCACCGCCTCCGCCATGGGAGCGAGGCGCGCGGCCTCCGCCAGCAGGGCGTCCGCCTCGGCATGACCGCCCCCGTCCGCCCGCAGCTGCAGCGGCGTCACGAAGGACAGCAGCGCAAGCACAGCCCATAGTCCGGCACCCGAGCACTGCCTGGCCCGTCGAAAAACTTCGAAATTGCGATTCATAATTGCACGAATTTTCAAAGCTGGAAGAAGTGACCATCCTTCCTGCGGGACAATTCAGTAGATTGTAAATGAGCTTTCGTGCCCTGAACCTTTGGCAAGGCCTGACAATCTCCCCGCCCGGTAGCGTTCAGCGCCCGGCTGACATCAGGGCGAGCGTTGGAGGTGGGCCTGCGCCATCTGTGAGGGAGAACGCCCGCCACGCAGCCGCCTGGCCGGGTTTAGAAACAGGTCGTGGCCCCTGCTCCAGCCCCCCCTTTTGCTCCCCGTTTCCGCAGAGATCGCCCGCTACACGGCGGCTGATCTCCGCCCTGGGAGTGAATTTTCGGTTTGCGCAGACCCGAATGATTTCCTAATAGAGCGGTTCGTTCCGTTGCCTGTTCATCTGCACTCCCCCCGCCCCTTCCCGCCGTGGCCAAAAAGTCCTCCAAAAAATCCGCTGACGACTACTCCCCCATCCTGCCCTCCGCCGCCCCGGTGGAGCACAAGCCGGTGGACACGCTCTATGGCGACTGGTTCCTCGATTACGCCAGCTACGTCATCCTGGAGCGCGCCGTGCCGCACATCAATGACGGCCTGAAGCCGGTGCATCGCCGCATCCTCCACAGCATGGACGAGCTGGAAGACGGCCGGTACAACAAGGTGGCCAACGTCGTCGGCAACACGATGAAATACCACCCGCATGGCGACGCCTCCATCGGCGATGCCATGGTGCAGCTCGGCCAGAAGGACCTTCTCATCGACACCCAGGGGAACTGGGGCAACACGCTCACCGGCGACAACGCCGCCGCGCCACGATACATCGAAGCGCGCCTTTCCAAATTTGCGCTGGATGTCGTTTACAGCCCAAAGGTCACCGAGTGGGTGGCCTCTTATGACGGACGTAATAAGGAGCCGGTGACGCTGCCGGTGAAGTTCCCGCTGCTGCTCGCGCAGGGCGTGGAAGGCATCGCCGTGGGCCTTTCCTGCCGCATTCTGCCGCACAATTTCATCGAGCTGTGCGATGCCAGCATCGCCGCGCTGCGCGGTGAGGAGGTGGATCTGAAGCCCGACTTTTCCACCGGCGGCACCATGGATGCCAGCGACTACAATGGCGGCCTGCGCGGCGGGCGCATCCGCGTGCGTGCGAAGATCGATGAAGGCGACAAGAAAAACACGCTCGTCATCACCGAGATCCCCTACGGCACCACCACGGACAGCGTGCGCGACAGCATCGTGGCCGCCAACGACAAAGGCAAAATCAAGATCGCCCGCGTGGATGACAACACCTCGGACAAGGTGGAGATCGTCGTGCAGCTCCCTCCGGGCACGGATGCGGAGCAGACCATCCAGGCGCTGTATGCCTTCACCGACTGCGAAGTCTCCCTCTCGCCCAACGCCGTCGTCATTCAGGACGACAAGCCGAAGTTCATGAACGTGAACGACCTGCTGAAGGCCAGCGCGGAGAACACCAAGAAGATCCTCGGCGCGGAGCTGGGCATCCTCCTCGGCGAGCTCAATGAGAAGTGGCACTTCAGCTCGCTGGAAAAGATCTTCATCGAGAACCGCATCTACCGCCGCATTGAAGAAGCCGAAACCTGGGAGGCCGTGATGGAGGCCATCTGGAAAGGCCTCAAGCCGCACCTCGGACTGCTGAAGCGCGAAGTGACCAATGACGACGTGGCGCGCCTGACCGAGATCAAGATCAAGCGCATCTCGAAGTTCAACACCTTCGAAGCCAACGAGCACATCCGCGAACTGGAGGAGGAGATCGACCAGGCGGAGAAGTTCCTCAAGGGCCTGACGAAGTACACCATTCGTCACTTTGAAGAGCTCAAAAAGACCTACGGCCCCGGCCGCGAACGCAGGACGGTGATCAGCAGCTTTGACCGCGTGGCCGCCGCCGAAGTCATCATCCAGGGAGAAACCCTCTACCTCAATGCGAAGGAAGGCTTTGCCGGCACCGGGCTCAAGCGTGAAGGCGAACCCATCTGCAAATGCTCGCCGCTGGACGACGTGCTCTTCTTCACCCGCGAGGGCAACATGACCGTGACCAAGGCCGCGCCGAAGTTCTTTGTGGGCAAGAACCCGCTGTATGTGAACCTCTTCAAAAAGGACGACACGGCCGTTTACACCATGATCTTCCGCGACGGCCGCCAGGGCAGCCTCATGGCCAAGCGCTTCCGCATCGGCGGCATCACCCGAGACAAGGAATACGTGCTCACCAAAGGCACGCCCGGCTCCAACGTGCTGTACTTCATCCGCCACGAAACCCAGGAGGACAGCGACGCCCAGAACGTCATCGTTCATCTGAAGCCCGCGCTGTACCTGCGCAACCTCACGATCAAGTTCGAGTTCAAAACCCTCGCCATCAAAGGACGCGAGTCCCAGGGGAACATCATCACCAAGCACTCGGTGGACCGCGTGGTGCGTGAGCCGAAGGCGGGGGAGAGCGCGTAGAGAGCGCCAAAGTAGTCTAGAGCTTTAGCTCGCTCTGGGAAGCTCCGTGCTGTCCAGAACGAGCTAAAGCTCCTGACTACTTTTCAAACAAGCCCGCCCCCCCTTTCAAACAGCCTGAGGACGCCACACCACAAGTCAGAACATGTGGTAGGGATTGCCCGAGGTGATGCTGTCCCAATTCCAGGCAACGAAACCAGCCCCGAGAAGCAGCAGCAGGCCTCCGATACGAGCCAGCCGTCCACCACTTTTGCGCCCTCGAAGCATCTGGATGAAAGCGATCATGCATACGAAAAGCCCAGGATAGATCGGCCACAGCACGAGAACCCACATGAACAGCACAAACGAAGGCGGGTAGTAGGTGGCGAGCATGATGACGATAATAACACCAGGATCGATTGGCTTGTCGAGGGTGAACCGTGAGCTGACAGTGATACCGAGTTGCCTCAAAAAGAAACACACCGGGGGAGCGTGAACGAGTGAGGCCCTGGCGGAACGTTGCCTCAAAATGAATGACACCGGATGGAGCCCCCACCGGACATGAGTCAATTGAGTCGAAAAGAGTATGTGGCGAAGA
>NZ_JBGANA010000033.1:0-72736 GCF_044222565.1 Prosthecobacter sp. | reverse complement strand
CTTCGCCACATACTCTTTTCGACTCAATTGACTCATGTCCGGTGGGGGCTCCATCCGGTGTCATTCATTTTGAGGCAACGTTCCGCCAGGGCCTCACTCGTTCACGCTCCCCCGGTGTGTTTCTTTTTGAGGCAACTCGCCTCTTCTAGGCGGCCTGCCGCTTCCTTGACGATGTCGTGAACTCCGCTCAATCCTTGACGCTTTTCCGCGCCTCAGTCACCAGATTCATCCACAGCTCCCGCTGTTCTGCCAGGGCGGCCACGCGGTCGCCGGCAGGGATTTTATGGGCCTCAAGGCAGACCGTTCCTTCGTAATCGGCTTCCACGAGCAGCTTGGCAAGTTTGTCGAGCGGGTAGGTGCTTTGATTGACTCCCCGGATGTGGACGGTGTGCCCCAGTCGATCTTTGACCATGGCAAAGTTTGCCTCAATGCCTGCGCCGTTGAGGTCGGTGTCATTGGAGTTCCAGCACACGCGCACATTGTCGCGGTTGGCAGCGTCCATGATGGTCTTGATGTTTGGCAGTTCGGAGGTGTCTTTGCCATGCACTTCCAGACGAATTTCCTGCCCAAAACCGACCGCGTAGTCTCCCAGCTCCGCCAGCGCCTTGCCGATCTGAGCCAGCGTTTTCTCCGCAGGCACGTCCTTTGGGAGGGCGTTGGGCTTCACTTTGACGCCGCTGGCTCCCAGATCATGGCTGAGCTTGATGTACTTCTTGGCGCCTTCGATGTTCTTTTTCACATCCTCCTCCTTGGGGGAGTGAAATTCAAAATTGGTGCCCATGCCGAGGAGATCCACCGGCGAGTCTTCAAACTGCTTCCTCACAGCGGTGCGCTGTTCTGCAGTCAGGTCGGGGCTGACCTTGTGAGCTTGATCGACGCGCAGCTCCACGGCCAGCACCTTGGCTGCCTCGCAGTTCTTGATCAGCGTGGGCAGATCCCAATCCGACCCCCACATGTAGGTGACGAGGCCAAACTGGATGTTTTCCCCCTTGTAACTGAGCTTGGAGTCGGCGGCGAAGGCTGCGGCAGCGCTGGTGCCGAGGACGGTGTGGAGGAAGTGGCGGCGGGAGGACATGGTGGCTGGTGTAAACGCCAGCCATTCAGGACTCATTGCACGGGCATGTCAATCCAACGATAATGATCTCAGGGAGACTCAAGACCAGCCTTCTTTTCAATCGCGATGTCCTTGCGCCGAAACCCCTGCACGCGGCCGTTGCCTTTGTAGAGGTAGATTTTTTTGACGTCTTCGAGGCGCATGATCACCCATGGGGAAAGAATGTTTCGGCCGTTTTTGGTGAAGACAATGTTGTCCGCCAGATGCACGCAGGAATGAAAGGCGTCGCCTGTGGTGTTGTCGAGAAAGAAGAGGACGTCAGCGAACTGATAGGGCGGCTCCACCGGGGTGAACTGCTCCAGCACCTGGCTGGTGGCAAGCCGGGCGTCCAGCAGGTATTCATGCGGCTCGTAGTTGAAAAAATTGAGCGAGGTCCAATGGCAGTCTGGCATCACGCCATGCTTGGCCATGTCCAGCCCAGGGTAGGTGTAGAGCAGCTTTCTCGCCAGCGCGGGCAAAACGTGCACAATCCCCAGGTCATCCACGCCATCGAGTTCGATGATAGACCGGATCAGGGGTTCCAAATCCTTGCGGCGGATTCCGGTTCCAAAGCTCCAGTATTTGATGATCTCGTCCGCATCGGTGTTTTTGTCGAGCACGAGGCGGATCATCAGATTGCGTGTGCGGGTACAGGCCTTGAAGATGACCCGGGCCTCCGAGTCAGACTGCGCATAGTTCAGCAGCAGGGGAATGTCGCTGAAGGCAACGGCCTCTCCGCGCAAGTAGCCGAGCTGCTTGATCTTGCTGACGATTTCCGGTCGCAGCTTGCTTCCCTTGTACCATTCCTCAATGGTTGTGCCGATGATGAGGACCGGGTCGGCGTGGTATTCATTTTCCGGGTGCTTTGAGAGCTCTCCGTAGATGATTGCACGGGTTTCCGGAGTCATGCTCTCCAATTCGGCCAGCGGCGGGATCAGGTGCACATACGCCCCTTCTTTGACCAGATGCTTGGAGGACAGTAGGGTTTCGATGAGAGACTTGGATAGACCCGCTTTGGCAAAGAATGCTGGCAGGCCTGGGAGGTCTGCGGATGGAAACGTCCAGCGAGGAATCGGGCTCGGGAGAGGAAACTCTTCGATGAGGCTTGCAGGGGCCTCCAGATAAACATACGCACACTTCATCTTTCCCCAAGGGCCAGGTTGTGCCTCAAACACCGGGGGGCTCTGTTCACGAACCACCGGAGTCGTCCCAGACGAGTTTAAAATGACGCTTGTGTTATCAGCCCGGACACCCTGGCCACGCGCCACCGGAGCCGCCATCATGGCAGATACGACTGCGGCCAGCAGGAATGAGGAACCGACTCCGCGAACGATCGAGATGTCCCTTCGAAGGCACCGGGGGGTAAAGAAAGAAAGGACGGCTAAAGACATTTTTTGACGCGTGCGGGCTAGCATATGCTGCTCAGGTAATCGAAGGCGATCCCCAAAAATGAGGGGATGATCGCCCGTTGATACGTGCAGTAATTTCAGGAAAAATCACGCTTTATCATCAGTTGCGGACATATACCTATCTTGGGTGAGTTATTCTCCCATAAAAGGCTGGTCAAGCTTTGAAGGGATGGATCGCGATCACTTTCACCTTTCTGCTGACGTGGTGGCTGTCGGTGGGGAGATCCAGCTCTTCTCCGACTGCTTTACCGATCAGGGCTTTCGCAGATTCCGAAAGGTAGCTGATGATGTTCTTGTCCAGGTCGCCATCCCAGGCTCCGAGGATGGTGAAGGTTTCCTTTTCACCCGAAGGCACGTCTTCGAGATCCACAATCGTGCCGATGCCGACCTTGTCCGTGGGAACGTTGGCAAAATCAGTTCCGCGGGCGTTGCGCAGTTCGCGTTCGAGCTTGCCCTGCATGCGCAGGAGCACAGACTGCTGGTCACGGGCAGCCTTGTAACCGCCGTTTTCGCGAAGGTCGCCTTCGTCCCGGGCGATCTGGATCTCACGTTTGTTGTCCGGGATCTTGACGTTCACGAGGTCTTCCAGCTCCTGCTTTTTCTTCTCCAGGCTTTCCCAGGAGACGATGAGGGAGTCATCCTTATGGGTGGCAGAGGCATTTTCGTCCATCATAGCTTCCATTTCCGGACGCACCTTGATGATGCGGGCCATGAGGGAGCGGCGGGTCAGTTCGTCAAACAGGGAGCCGTTGATCAGGCGCTTGGCCAGCAGTCTCACATCTTCATCTTCAGCCTCGGCCACCATTTCGCCAAGGAGGGTCTTGTCATCCGAGAGGAGGTCCTGAAGGCGGCCGGTACGCTTGGGCCCACCTTCCATGTGATCGCTTTCGATGACTCCCAGGATTGCATGACCGAGATCAATGTCGAAGACGGATTCCGCGAGGCCTTTGCGCTCACGGGCCATCCAGATGAGAAGATCTGCGGAGAGCATGCGGTTGCGCAGGGATTTTTTCAGCGCTTCTGCAAGCACGTCGAGTTCGTCGTTGGCATCCAGCACGGTTGCGATCTCGGCCACGGCGCGCCCGCCGGTCTTGGTGAGGTGGTGCAGGATTTCAGGCACCCAGCCACGGTTCGGGAAGGCTTCAGGGAACGCCCGGTAGATGCGGCCCAGCAGGCTGGCGGAGAGGCCTTTGATGGAATCTGCCAGCACTTCCTTGGTCTCCATGATCAGATCGGAAATCTTCATGGATCCCATCGGCGCGGTGGCGCTGAGGTTTTCAATGAGCTCGTCCCGGGCCAGGAGGAGCTGAAGGCACTCCTTGAGATTGAGCTTCACGCTCTTGCGGGCGGAGTCAGAGATATCCTGGAAAACGGGGATCAGTTCGGTTTTTGGATCCGTGAAGAGGTCGATGTCCTTCTGAATGCTGGCCAGCGTGGCGAGCTTGCTCTTCAAATCGCGCGCGGCCAGGAAGGACTTCACCATCTGCGTTCCAGCGTTTTCCGCCTGATCGCGCAGCACGAGTTTTTCGGTGCGCTTTGCCGGTACCACGATGTGACGGTGGGTCTTGAGTGCGCGCTTGGCGCCTTCCCACCACTTCTTGTAGTCAGCGTCGGAGACGATGCGGCCTTTGAGCAGCTTTTCCAGGTCGTCCAGGTGCAGGGAATTGCCGCTGCTCTTGAGCGCCAGTTCCACCAGCGTCGGTGGATTTTTGGCGGCCAGTTCCTTGAGGGAGTCAAGATCTGCAAGACGGCGGGCCAGGAGGTGATCCGGGGAAATGACTTCGAGCGAGCTGACGGCAAAAGCGAGTTTCAGCGGATGCCCTGGCTTGCCTTCGAAGTCGATGAGGACGCGATCTCCCAGCAAATCCCATTCGGCGATTTTGCCGACACCCCAGCTTTTATGAAGAACGAAGGTTCCGGGTTCGAGTTTGGAAAGTTTTTCGCCGTCAGCAGCCGGGAGCTTGCCTGCGGCCACAATGTTTTGCACCTCTGGATTCATGGGACACGCAGAGTAAACAGTCGGAATGAGGTAGCAAAGGAAACCTGTAACGGATTCACGCCTTCGGAAGGCGGGTCACCACGCCAGACACCACAGCACCTTCAGGTAGCGGCTCTCCGGACAATTCGACATGACCGGGTGGTCCGCTCCGGCCCCCGTGCGGTCAAGGATCTGCAGCCGGCGCTTGTTCCGGTGCGCGGCACGCATGACAATCTCCTCAAATTCAGCGACATCCAGCAGCCCGGAACATGAGCAGGTGACGAACAGGCCGCCACGCTTCAGCAGGCCGAGGGCCACTGCATTCATATCGTAGTATTTGTTGCGGCCGAGCTGGCCTTCTTCCGCATCGCGGGAGAAGACGAGCTTCGGCGGGTCCAGCACCACGGCGTCCCAGAGCGATCCGTTTTGCTGCATCTGGCGGCCCCAGCTGAAAGTATCCGCATGCACCCAGTCGATTCGGACCTGGTTTAAATCCGCATTCTTCTTGCCCTGGGCGATGGCTTTTTCATCGAGATCCACGGCCGTCACATCCTCGCAGCCACCGAGCACGCGGGCGTTCAGGGAAAACCCCCCGGTGTAGCTGCACAGGTCCAGGACGCGCCGACCTCGGGCAAGGTGGCCAAATTTCTGGCGGTTGTCCCGCTGATCACAGAAGAAACCCGTTTTGTGCCCGTCTTCGAAGCTCACCTGATAGCGCACGCCATTTTCGCGAATTCGTACGCTGCGGGGGGCTGGATCGTCCGCTTCAGGCACGTCCGCCCGGCGCATGTTCTCAACCCGGGCGATGTCTGGATCAACCTCGATGACGTGCTGCTTCGTGCCTAGTGCAGTGTGCAGCTTGGGCAGCCAGCGGGAAAGACGGCGCCAGACTCCCAGGGAGGTCACTTCGATGGAGAGCACATCGCCATACCGGTCCACCACCAGTCCGCTGAGGCCGTCCCCGTCCGAGGACACCGCCCGCCAGGCGTCGGTCGTTTCGTTGAGCCGCAGCGTTTTCAGTCGCAGATCCAGCGCGGCATCCAGCCGGGCGTCCAGCAGGTCCTCATTCAGCACATCCTCGCCATGCTGCAGCACCCGCAGCGGCACGCGGGCGTTCGCATTGTAAAAACCGCTGCCAAAGAGCTGCCCTTCCTTGTCATAGACGTTCACCAGATCCCCCGGCCCGGCGTCTGGAGACACCGCACGCAGCATGTTGGGGTATACGGCCGGATGAAAGGAAAAGTACTTCATCTGTGCCCAGGGCCGCAGCCAGCCGTCGCTTCCGGGCGGAGGCGGCGGGGGCGAATCACGGCGGGGAAAACGCGGGGGAGGGGGCATGGGGGAAGGGGCGGTTGACGGTGGTTGACGGCGGCTGAGGGATCGGTGCTCGAGCGTTGAGGGTGGTTTGGCTCTTTCTTTCCACCGTCAACCATCGTCAACAACTGTAAACTACCGTCAACTTCCCTCTGCTTTCCCGCTGGCATGCGCGTCTCTCCCCGCTTACGTACGCCAAACCTGCATTCTGCCTCCCACCCATGGCCTCTGAAAAGCCCGTCACCCTCAAAGACCTCACGATCCTCGGCAAAGAGAACCTGCCCTCAGGAGGCGGATTCATGATCCTGCCCAGCCAGCTCGGTTACTTTGACCTGCTCCGGCTGGAACTCGTTCTGGGAGGACGTGAAGTGGTTTACGTGGTGAGAAAAGGTGCGGCGCTGCACCCGCTGCTGCGGGCGCATCTTGAGCGGGAGCACGTTCATGCCCTGGAGTTTTCCCCCGGCGAGACGGAGGTCTCCGCCTACCGCCGCGCCATGGCGGACGCCGCCAAATCCGGCTCCGTCATCATTTATCTCCCAGCCGAGGCGGCCACGATGGCCTCGCCCATGACCACCGTGCCGGGCACAAAACTCGAGTTTCTGCTCAAGGCCGAAATCCCGGTGCTGCCGATGTATGTGCACCGGCGGCAGGATACCGCACTGCCGATCGAGCGCCGCTACACCGACGCCGAAGCAATCTTCAATTTTGGCCGGCTGCTACAGGGGACGGAAGCCAATCTCGCCAGCTATCAGGAGGCCCTGCTGCTGCTCTCTGAGCAAAGCATCAGTGAATGTGCCGCGCTTGAGCTCAGTCTTGGCTACGCTTTGATCCAGGGCTTTAAAAAGCATGGCACCCGCAACAGCGTGGTGGACGGCAAGGATGAAAAAATCCTGCGCTTTGACAAGGTCTTTGCCACTGCGCTGGCTCTTTCCCAGGTGGTGAAGCGTGAGACCAAGAAGGCGCGCGTCGGGATCATTTTGCCTCCGGGTCTTGGCGGCCTCATCTGCAATGTGGCCGTCGTACTCGCAGGGAAAATCCCGGTGAATCTCAACTTCACCGCCGGACGTGCCGCCATCGACAGCGCCATCCGCCGTGGCGAGATCGACCGCTTCCTCACTGCGGACATTTTTGTGCGCAAGATGCAAAGCTTCCCCTGGCCGCCGAGCAAGCAGCTCATCCTCATCGAACGCATTTTGCCGAAGATGAAAGTCTCCATCGCCAAGTGGCTGGTTCTTAGCAAGGTGCTGCCCGCCGCAGTGCTGGCGGCGCTGCTCGGCATCTCGAAGAAAGGCGGGCGCAAGGAGGCGCTGCTGCTTTTCACCAGCGGCAGTTCCGGTGAGCCAAAAGGAGTTGCTCTAACCCACCGCAATCTCATTTCCAACGTCATGCAGTTTGGCAGCCGCCTCGGCATGCAGAGCAATGACAGCATCCTTGGCTGCCTGCCGCTCTTCCACAGCTTTGGCTGCACGGTCACGCTCTGGTTCCCGATCATTTACGGGCTGCATCTTGTGACCTATCCCTCGCCCATGGAGGTGAAAAAGCTCGCCCAGTTGATCGAGAAATATCGCATCACCCTCATGATCTCCACGCCCACCTTCCTGCGCAGCTACCTGCGCGGCGTGAACCGTGAGTCGCTGAACTCCATCAAATACTGCGTCACCGGCGCGGAAAAGCTGCCAAGCACCGTGGCAGATGCCTTTGAGGCACGGTTTGGCAAACGTGTGCTGGAAGGCTACGGCCTTACCGAAACCTCGCCTGCCTCCAACCTGAACCTTCCGGACCCCGAACCGCTCGGTGATGAGGAGAGCGGACACAGCTGGCTTCCCAGCCACCGGCAGGGATCGGTGGGACACGTCGTGCCCGGCATGGCGGTGCGCATCACCAATCCTGAAACGGACGCTCCGGTGCCGCTGCATCAAAGCGGCATGATCTGGTTCAAGGGGCCGAACGTTTTCGAAGGCTACCTCAATGATCCCAAGCGCAGCGCCGAAGTGCTCAAGGACGGCTGGTTCCGCACGGGGGACATCGGTCGCGTGGACCTCGATGGCTTTCTTTACATCGAAGGCCGCCTCAGCCGCTTCTCCAAGATCGCCGGTGAGATGGTGCCGCATGAAACCGTGGAAGAAGCGCTGGTGAAAGCCATGGGGCTCGAAAACGAAACCGTGCGCAAGATCGCCGTCGTTGGCGTTCCGGACGTGGACAAAGGAGAGGCTCTCATCCTTCTCACCAGCATGCCCGGCGGCCCCGAGCACCAGGAGATCTTGGACCTCCGCTACCGCCTTCTCGACAAAGGCATGCCACCACTTTGGATTCCCAAAAAGATGATCCGCGTCAGCGACATCCCTGTGCTCGCCTCCGGCAAGCTGGACGTGCAGAGCTGCGAGAAGATTGCGAAGGCGGGGACGTAAGTTGCCCAGTTGCGCCGCAACTGGCCTGGGAAAAGTGATGTGGGCACTCCTGCCTGCACACGAGCGTCTCGGGGCCTTCGCTCTGGCAAGGAGCATCCTCGTCACACAATCATCATGCAGTCCCCATAGCTGAAAAAGCGATACCTTTCCCGAATCGCCTCTGCATACGCCTCCATCACCAGCTCTTTGCCCGCGAACGCACTCACTAGCATGATGAGCGTGGACTTGGGCAGATGGAAATTCGTCAGCAGCCCACCCGCCACTTTAAACTCAAAACCCGGATGAATGAAAATATCCGTGCTGCCCTGCGTGGCTATGACCTTGCCATGATCACGCGCCACTGTCTCCAGCGTGCGCAGCGCTGTAGTGCCCACAGGAATCACCCGTTTCGCGTCGTGCACGGCCTGAGCCGTCGCGGCTGAAACTTCATACACTTCGGAGTGCATCTTGTGTTCCGCGATGTTCTCCACCTTCACCGGCTGAAATGTGCCCACACCCACATGCAGCGTTACGAAGACATGGGGCAGCGGATTCAGCACCTCCGGCGTGAAGTGCAGCCCCGCAGTCGGCGCAGCGATGGAGCCTTCGCTTCGTGCGAACACGGTTTGATACCGCTCACGATCCGCCGGCTGATCATCACGCCCCATGTAATGCGGCAGCGCCAGGTGCCCGTGCTTGGTCTCATCCACCACACGGTCGAACTCGATGATGCGGTCACCATTGTCCTCCATGATCTCCACCACCGTGCCTATGGCTTCGCCGATTCGGGCGGTGTGACCAACACGAAATTTCTTCCCCGGTTTCACCATGCAGCGCCAGCGGGTCGGCGTCAGGATCTGCAACCGCAGCACCTCGTGCCCTTTGTCGGTGAAGTAGCGCGCGGGAACCACCCTCGTGTCATTCAGCACCAGCAGGTCTCCCGCCTCTTCGGACACAAACTCTCCGACCTCCCGAAACATCCGGTGCTCGATCCGACCCTCCTTCCTGTGCACCACCATCATGCGCGAGGCCGATCTCTCCACCAGCGGCTCACTGGCAATGAGTTCAGGCGGCAGGTGGTAGTCGAAGTCGGAAGTAAGCATTGGAGGGTTGGCGATTGTTTGCAGTGGTTTGCGATGGTTTGCAATGGTTGTCAGATGGACCAGAAGCGGAACTCTCTTCCAACAACTGCAAACGCTTGCGCAGCAAGCCCTCAGCCATTGCAAACAACTGCAAACGCCGCGCAGCGGCCCTCTCCGTCCGATTCCTCCTAAACTTTGTCCTTCCCATTTCCCGCCGTTCCCGCCTATAACAGCCGCGTCATCCTACCAAACATCATGTCAGACAAAAAGCTCAACATCGCCGTCGTAGGCCTCGGTTTCGGGGCGGAATTCATACCCATCTGGCAGCGCCACCCGCTGACCACCTGCTACGCCATCTGCCAGCGCGATGAGAAGAAGCTCAACACCATCGGTGATGCCTTCGATGTGGACGTGCGCTATACGGATTTCAAGGCGATGCTCAAGGATCCGAACATCGACGCCGTGCACATCAACTCCCCCATTCCTGATCATGGATGGATGAGCATCGAGGCGCTCAAAGCGGGCAAGCACGTGGCCTGCACCGTACCGATGGCCACCAGCATCGAAGACTGCAAAAAGATCTGCGATCTCGTCAAGAAGACCGGCCTTAAGTACATGATGATGGAGACCGTCGTCTATGCACGCGAGTACCTCTTCATGAAGGAGCAGCTCGATCAAGGCAAGCTGGGCAAGCTGCAGTTCGTGCAGGCCTCCCACCAGCAGGACATGGACGGCTGGCCGAACTACTGGCCCGGCCTGCCGCCGATGTGGTACGCCACCCACTGCGTCGGCCCCGTGGCCGGCATGATCGGCAAGCCCGCCGAATACGTGAGCTGCTTTGGTTCCGGCACGGTGCGCAAAGAATTGCAAAAATGTTACGGCTCCCCCTTTGCTGTCGAGACTGCGCACATCAAATTTAAAGGTACCGATGTGAACGCCCGCATCATCCGCAGTCTGTTTGACACCGCCCGCCAGTATCGTGAAAGCATCGACGTCTATGGTGACAAAGCCTCCATCGAATGGCCGCTCATCGAGCATGAGCCGCTCGTCCTGCACCGCGCCAAACTGCCCGAGCACAAGATCCCGAAATTGATCAAGACACCCGATTTTGCCAAACGCCTGCCCAGGCCGATCCAGCGCTTCACCACAAAGGGCGTGTATGATCTCGGCAAGAAGACGCATCTCAGCTTCACCCAGGGCAGCGGCCATGGTGGCAGCCATCCTCATCTTGCCAACGAGTTTGCGAATGCCCTCGCTGAAAAGCGCCAGCCCTTTCCGAACGCCACTCAGTCCGCCAACTGGACCTGCGTGGGCCTCTGCGCACATCAGTCCGCCATGGCAGGTGGCAAGATCGTGAAGCTGCCGGCATTCACGCTGGGCTGAGAAAGTAGTTCAGAGCTTTAGCTCGTTCTGGGTCGCTTTCATGCCTCCCAGAGCGAGCTGCATCCCCCTTGAAATCTGGAGGATGAAGACATTGCCATCGCCTGGATTCTTGGCCCATTACCACGCATGCCAACGTCCTCCGCACCATCCCCCACTGCCCTCATCACCGGCGGGGAAGGCGATTTGGCGCGGGGCATCAGAGCCGAGCTTGAGCACGCGGGTTTCACGGTTCTGTCTCCCGGGCGCGATGCCCTGGACGTCACCAGCGCCCACTCCGTTCGTGCCTGTATCTCCGCGCTCACACGCCTCGATCTCCTCATTAACAACGCCGGCATCTGCCATGACGTCTCGGTTGCCAAAATGACCGAGCATCAGTTCGATCAAGTTCTCGATGTGAATCTCAAAGGGGCCTTCCTCGTTTCCCAAGCCGCGGTGAAGCTCATGTCAAAACAACGCCACGGCCACATCGTTAACATCGGCTCCTACTCCGCCCTGAGGGGTCCCGCAGGCCAGGGAAATTATGCCGCCGCCAAAGCAGGCCTGATCGGCCTCACCCAAAGCACCGCCAAAGAATACGGACTTCGAAACATCCGCGCCAACTGCATCCTCCCGGGCTTCCTTGAAACCAAGATGACCCGCCATCTGCTGGCGGATGCCGCATGGCGCGGGAACTTGCTCGGCCAGCACGCACTCGGCCGCCTCAACACTCCTCACGAAGTCGCCCGCTTCATCGCCTTCCTGCACAGCATGGAAAACATCAGCGGGCAGGTCTTCCAGCTCGACAGCCGCGTGCGCCGCTGGGCATGAGGTTTGGGTATGGTAGTCCAGGCTTTAGCCGGTTCTGATCAGGCTAAAGGCAAAACTCCTCTGGCACAGGTGCATCCCAATGCGGTGGAAAACCTTCCAGATTCAGCTCCAGCCGCGATGAATGCAGCGCCTGCCGTGGCAGAATGAGCTTTTTCTCCAGCGCCTCCGTCCACCCCGTCTCGATAAACTCCAGGTAACACCGGTCATCACGCCCATACAATTTATCCCCCACAATAGGCAGTCCGAGATGGTGCAGATGCACGCGGATCTGATGCATGCGGCCCGTTTCCGGCTTTGCTTCGACCAGCGCGAACTTCTCCCCGTGGCGTTCAAACCGCTTAAGGGTACGAAAGCCCGTCCGGCACTCCGCGCCCTGCGGGTGCACAATCTGCTTTACCCAAATGTCATAGGCCTGCACATCGCGCGCGTTCAAGATGGGCGCATCCAGTGTCTGCTCGTCCCAGGCCGGCCAGCCATGCACCAGGGCCTCGTAGGTCTTGTGAATCTTGCGCTCCTGCATCGCCATGCCAAAGAGCCGCGCCAGTTCATGGTTTTTGGCGATGAGCACCACACCGCTAGTTTCGCGGTCGAGGCGGTTGATGATGGAAACCTGCCCGCCGTTTGCGATTTCGTAGGAGAGCAAGTCACACACACGATGCCACAGCGTGGGCGGGCCCTTGGGATCTCCCGGATGGATTTGCAGCGGCGCAGGCTTGTTGACGACGATGTAGCCGTCCGTCTCGTCGATGACGGTGAAGGTGGCGTTGTTACGAATGCTCACGGCGGTGCCATCCCGGGAAGAGCGAGCCGCCAGCCATAGATGACAGGCTGGGGATCAGTGAGGTAGTCTGCGTCATCAAAGTGCCACCACTCGGTCTCCAATTGAATGAATCCGGCCTGCTTCATGGCGGTCTGAAGAATCCGCATGCTTTGCGCCACCTGGGGATCGTTTCCCCGGTAGTTGATGCTCGCATGCGCGAAGTCCTGGTCAAATCCCGTGGGCATGCGCTGCTCGTTTCCCTGAAGGTCGATGAGAGTAAGATCCACCGCGATGCCCCCGCAGTGACGGCTCCAGCCGGTGTTTGGAGAGAGAAACATGCCCGTGCTGCTGCCGTGCTTGTGCAGCGTCTCCTGGGCCTCAGGCGGGCGGTAGGCATCCCAGACACGCAGGGCGTAACCCTGTGGACGCAGAAGCTCCTGGGCTTTTTTGAGCTTGGCCGCCGTTTCAGCCCGCAGCAGGCAGGGCATGTTGGCGGGATAGATGGGCTGGCCGGTGATGTTTTGAGAAGTGGCGTAGCGCAGGTCGATCGAGATGCCGGGGACCGCCTTGCGCACATCCACCAGATTGTATTTCTTGGCCGCCTCCACGGGATCGCCGGACAGCAGGCGGGTGCCTCCCGAAGCCTGATGAGCACAGGAACCGCCTGCCTGGAGCAGGGCCAAGGAAAGACAAAAGATGCGCAGGCGGCGCCAGGAATCTGAAGACATGCGGAATTTTTTTCTTCCGTATTCACGCACGGCAGGCGAAGTTTGCAAACTCAGCCACCATCCATGCGCTTTCAAATTCTCAACACCCTGCTGCACCTTCTGGCCTTTTACATGGGCGCAGGCATCGGTTCCTTCCTCAATGTGGTCATCTACCGCCTGCCATTGGAAGGAAAGTCGGTGAACAATCCCAAGCGCAGCTTCTGCCCCTCTTGCGGCTACCAGATCCCCATGTGGCAAAACATTCCGCTGCTCAGCTGGCTGCTGCTGCGGGGCAGATGCGCGAACTGCAAATCAAGGATATCCATCCGCTACTTCCTTGTGGAACTGCTCACCGGTGTGATGTTTTACATGGTCTTTCTCAAGATTAGCGGTGACTACGCCGTGGGCGGCGATCCCTGGCCGAAAATCAAGGAATGGGGGCCGCAAGTGCTCTGCCTCTGGATCTTTATCAGCCTGCTGATCTCCGGCACCTTCATCGACATCGACCACTTCATTCTGCCGCATTCGATCACCATCGGCGGGGCGGCAGTGGGCCTGCTGGCTTCCTTCTGGGTGCCTGGGCTGGTGGGGGAGACCACCCATCTGCGCGGCCTCTACATCTCACTTGCCAGTGCTGCCCTCGGCCTCGGCCTTTTGTGGATCATCGTGGAGCTGGGCAAGCTGGCCTTTGGCAAGGTGCATCACCGGCAGAAGCCGGGCTATTTAAAGTCGGCCTCTCCCTCCGTCTGCTGGCTGGTGGGCAAATTCATGGGCTGCGAGTGGCTGGACAACTCCGTCAAGTGGAGCGTCGATCAAGTGAAGGACGACGAGCCTCCTGTCGTGTCCTTCGCCAAGAAAAAAATGGACTGGGGCGACATCTACGGACGTGAGAGCGACCGCATGGTCATCACCTGTGACGAGCTGCAGGTAAACGACCGCAGCTGGAAGAGCGTCACAGCAGAAATGTGGCATGACAAACTGCGTGTGAAATCAAACGACAGCAGCGAGGACTTTCCGCTGGAGGGGGTGACCACCCTTCACGGCATCGTCTCCGAGGTGGTCATTCCACGCGAAGCCATGGGATTTGGCGACGTGCTTTTCCTGATGATGATCGGCTCCTTCTGCGGCTGGCAGTCTGTGCTTTTTACCATCTTTGCCGCTTCCATGATCGGTACTCTGTTTGCCATGGTGCCACGCCTGCTCGGCAAAGCCGAATGGAGCGCCAAGATCCCCTTCGGCCCCTACCTGGCCCTCGGCGCCACGATCTGGGTCTTCTGCGGCCCGCAACTCGTCGAGTGGTATGTGAGCAAGACGATGTGGCGGCAAACTCAGCACAACCATGTGCTGGACATTTCCTCCGCCGAAGTTTCGGGTTGAAGGCACGTCCGCGATCTCCTGTCATCCATCGTCATGGCGCTGCTTCAGATCCCCAGCATTAAGAATGCGACTGCGTTCCATCTGGAGCGCTGGAGAAAAGTGTGCGCCAATCCCAGCCTGCAACGACTGCCGAACCGCATCGAAACCAACCGCTACGGACACATCGTCTTGATGCAGCCACCTGGCTTTTCACACACCACTCGTCAATCGGCGATTTTTGCTCACTTGATGACATCCATGCCTCCGGGCGCAAGTGTTGAGGTGGCGGTGCTCACCGAAGACGGAATTAAAGGCATCGACGTGGCCTGGATCTCAGGGGGGCGCGTAAAACGGGGGTTGAAAGATGACGTGCTGACAATCGCGCCGGAGATTTGCGTCGAAGTCGTATCGCCGGGAAATACCCGGCAGGAGATGGAGAACAAGCGTGAGCTTTACTTCGCTGCGGGCGCAGAAGAGGTTTGGTTCTGCGACCAGAAGGGAGCGCTGCACTTCTTCCTCAAAGGCAGCGAGGCATCCGCTGCGAAGGCGTCAGCGTTGTGCCCGTCGATGCCGAAACGGGTGAAGTTGTAGGGTGAGGTAGGCAGAAAGATAGATGGGTGGGCTGTCCCGTGCCAGGCGTTCAAGTCCCGACCTCCTATTCCGCCTTCTTCTTCCCACCACCCTTGCCCTTTCCTTTGCCCGCTCCCTGGCCCTTTGGCTGCTCCTGCGTCGGCGGGTTCTTCTCTCCATCAAACGCCTTGTTCCCGTGCGTGAAGCGTGGCGGCGGCACCGTCTCCTTCACCTCCGCCTGCAGGCGCACGATTTCGGCCTTCAATTCCTTCACGGTGTCGGCGTACGCAGGATCACTGTAGAAGCTCTTCACCTCCAGCGGATCCTTCTCACGGTCCATCAGCTCCCAGTCATCCACATCCGGCGTGTAGTAGTGGATGAGCTTGTAGCGGTCCGTGATCACCCCGTAGTGCGGGCGCACATGGTGCGGCACGGGGTACTCATAGTAGTGATAGTACAAGGACTTGCGCCAGTCCGCCGGGGTCTCGCCTTTAAAAATCGGCACCAGGCTGCGGCCATGTACATCCGGCAGATTCGGGCACTGGGCGATGTCCAGGAAGGTGCTGGCAAAATCGATCAGGCTCACAATCTTGCTGCTCGTGCTGCCGGGCTTGATCACTCCAGGCCAGCGAACGAGGAATGGCGTGCGCAGGGATTCCTCAAAGATCCAGCGTTTGTCAAACCAGCCATGTTCGCCAAGGTAGAAGCCCTGGTCGCTGCTCAGCATCACCACCGTATTTTCCGTGAGCCCTTCCTTGTCCAGGTAGTCCAGCACACGGCCCACGTTGTCATCCACCGCCTTCACGCAGGCGAGGTAGTCGTGCATGTAGCGCTGGTAGCGCCATTTCACCAGATCGCGGCCTGCGGGGGCTGCTTCGCGGTATTTTGCGTTGCGGGGCTCGTAGTAGGCATTCCAGGCTTTCTTCTGCTCTTCGTTCAAATTGCCCGGGACCACCAGCTTTGTGTCGCGATCCGTCATCGTGCGGTCAATGCCCATGTCGTGGTCGCTCACGGCCTTGCTGCGGCCGGAGTAGCTGTCAAAGAGCGTTTCAGGCTCTTCGTACACGCGGTCTTTGTCAAAGCCCAGGTAGCGCACCGGCGGCTCCCACTCGCGGTGCGGAGCTTTGTGCTGGCACATCATCATGAAAGGCTTTGTTTTGTCGCGCTGCTTCAGCCAGTCGAGCGTGATATCGCCGATGATGTCGGTCACATAGCCCTCGTGCTTCACGT
Source organism: Prosthecobacter sp. (assembly GCF_044222565.1). Taxonomy (GTDB): domain Bacteria; phylum Verrucomicrobiota; class Verrucomicrobiia; order Verrucomicrobiales; family Verrucomicrobiaceae; genus Prosthecobacter. The sequence goes on along the minus strand of NZ_JBGANA010000033.1, from coordinate 56,660 downwards.
TCTTGCCGTTGTCGATCATTGGCGGATTGTAGTAAGCGCCTTGGCCGGGAAGTACATGCCAGTAGTCATAGCCCACAGGATCGGTCATGAGATGCCATTTTCCGATCATGGCCATCTGGTAGCCATGCTCATGCATCACCTTTGGGAAGGTGGGCTGGCTGCTGTCAAACTTGCTGTTGCTGTTGTTGTAGAATCCGTTGGCATGCGAGTACTTGCCCGTCTGGATCACCGCACGGCTCGGGCCACAGATGGAGTTCGTCACCAGACAGCGGTCAAAACGCATCCCTTCCTTGGCCAGGCGGTCCATGTTCGGCGTGTCCAGCAGCTTGCGGTGGTCTCCATAGCAGCTGATGGCCTGATAGGCCAGGTCATCGCAGAAGATGAAGACGATGTTGGGCGGCTGCTGCGCAGCGCTGGCTGCGGACGCCAGCAGGAGTGTGGCAAGAAGGGAACGGATCATGGTGGTTGGAAAAGACTGGATGTCGAACGTGGAAAAGAGGGCTGCTTTTCAAAAGAATCATCCCGCATGGCCCATGGCCGCGGCCATCAACTTCTCCTGCGTGGCCTCATTGCGTATAAAGGATCCCCCAATACGTCCCTCATTGAGCATTAAGATTCGGTCGCTCATGCCGATGAGTTCTGGCAGCTCGCTCGAAACCAGGATCACTGCTTTGCCCGCCGCTGTGAGCTGATTGATGATCTCGTAGATCTCCAGCTTCGCGCCCACATCGATGCCGCGCGTTGGCTCATCCAGCAAGATGACCGAAGGCTCGGTGAGCAGCGCCTTGCCCAGCACGACCTTCTGCTGGTTGCCGCCGGAGAGCTTGCCCACCACGGCCTCCAGCCCGGTGGCCTTCACACGCAGGGAGTCAAAGATGCTCTGATTGCGTCGGATCTCCGCATTGCGCTGAATGAATCCTCCGCGGGTGATGCTGGCCAGTGACGAGAGCGAGAGATTGAAACCGATCTCTTGTTCCAAATGCAGGCCATAGCGCCGACGGTCCTCGGAGGCCAGCACGAGCCCGCGTTGTATGATCGTCTCCGGCGTGAGTCCTTTGAGCGGCATTCCCCTCAGCTCCATTCTGCCCGAAACACCGCGCCCCCAGGCACCGAACAGATGCATGAGCAATTCCGTGCGCCCCGCACCCATCAGGCCGCCAATGCCCAGAACTTCACCAGCACGCAGTTCAAAGCTGATGTCATGCAGCCGTGCCGCGCCCGACTCGCCATCCGCCACGGTCAGGGAATCGACCCGCAGAATGACTTCGCCTGGGTGTGTGGAGCGGCGCGGAAAAAGATCGCCAATCTCACGCCCTACCATCTGGCGGATGACTTCCGCCTTGTTGGTTTCAGCGGCCTTCGTGGTGCAAACCGTTGTGCCGTCTCGCAGCACCGTGATGCGGTCTGAAACGCCAAAGACTTCATCCAGCTTGTGCGAAATATAAATGCTCGCGATGCCCCGGCTGCGCAGATCACGCAGAATCTCCAGCAGGATCAGCACCTCATGCTCCGCCAGCGCCGCCGTCGGTTCATCGAGAATGAGGATCTTCGAATCTTTCGCCAGCGCTTTGATGATTTCCACCAGCTGCTTCTGTCCTACCCCCAGCGTGCGCACTGGTGCAGCGGGGTCCAGGTTTACCTTGAAGCGGTTCAGCAAAGCTTGCGCTTCACGATACATGCGCGGCCAGTCTATGAACACTCCCCAGCGCCGCGGCTCACGCCCCAGGAAAATGTTCTCCGCCACTGTCATCTCCTCCACCAGAGCCAGCTCCTGATAGATCACCGCGATACCCGCCTTTTCCGCGTCTTTGATCGTGGAAAAGGTGGCTTCCACGCCATTCACTTCAAACCGCCCTTCGTAGCTGCCATGGGGATGAATGCCGGAGAGCAGCTTGATCAGCGTGCTTTTTCCCGCTCCGTTCTCGCCGCATAGCGCGTGGATTTCACCTTTATGAAGATCAAAGGACACATCCTTCAGTGCTGTCACACCGGGGAATCGTTTGGTAATGTTTTGTGCTCGAAGGATCATGGCTGGTTGGATTGGAAGACCTCTGCCTCTTTACGGAAACCATCTTTCACAACAGTCTCTCTCAAGTTTTCCTTGGTCACCGACACAATGTCCAGGAGCACGGATGGCACTTCGATCTGCCCGTTTGAAATCGCATCCCGCGCCACCAGCGGTTTCCTTTGAGCGAGCTTTATCGCCAGCTCCGCCGCCTTGGTGGCGATGCTATGGATGGGTTTGTAAACGGTCATCGCCTGGGTTCCTTGGGCGATGCGCTGGCAGGCAGCGAGGTCGGCATCCTGTCCGGTGACGATAACCTTCCCTGCCAGTCCTTCCTCCGTCAGCGCCTGAATCGCACCGCCCGCAGTGCCATCGTTGCTCGCCAGAATCGCGTCAAAGTTCGGGCCGTTTTTGGTGATGGCCGCATTGGTGATCTTCTTGGCGCTTTCCGGTTTCCAATCCTCTGCCCAGTCCTCAAAAAGGACCTCCACTTTGCCTGCGGCGATCAGCGGCTGCAGGATGTTGTCCTGCCCCTGCTTGAACAGTTTCGCGTTGTTGTCGGTCTTCGCTCCGTAGATGCGGACCAGCCTCAGCTTGCCGCCTGCGGGAATGCGATCCGCGAGAAATTTGGCCTGCAACTCTCCAACCTTCACATTGTCAAAAGTCAGATACAGATCCAGATCACATCCCGTGATCAGCCGGTCATAGGAAAGCACGGGAATCCCGGCCTGATGCGCGAGATTCACCGCCTTGGCCATCGCCGCGCCATCGTGGGGAATGATCACCAGCGCATCCACCTTCTGCGTGATCAGGCTTTCCACGTTTTGCAGCTGAATGACGTCGTTGCTGTTCGCGGACTGCACTTTCACCTCCGCGCCAGCAGCCTGCACCTTGGCGGTGAAAAGATCCCGATCCACCTGCCAGCGTTCCTCCTTGAGCGTGTCCATCGAGAGGCCAATGACGAGTCGGCGCTCCTGCGTCGGCTGCGCCGTAACGGACACTGGTTCATTTTTCGCCTGCCCAGACTGCTGCTTCAGGAAGTCCGTTGCATGGGACAAAGCCGTCTTCATGCGTGCTTCCGCCTCGTTAGCCCCCCCACGGGCAATCACAAGGCCGGTGACCACGCTCAGGGCGCAGGAGACAATAACAAGCAGGATGCGGGCTGGCATGACCGCTGTTTTAGCGAATACAGCCCCGTAGTGCAAGCGTCCCGCTTGCTTCCGAAATCTTAGACCGCAGCTGAGACCGTCGCCCTACTTCTTCTTCGCCGCCTTTTTCGCGGGTGCTTTCTTAGCGGCCGTCTTTTTCACAGCCGCTTTCTTGGCTGTCACCTTCTTCACCGCCTTGGGCTTCGCCTCTTCCGGTGGCGGGGCAGGGGCGTCAACAGTCAGCGCAAGCTCCGGCGCATCACCCCACAGTTCCTCCAGCGCGTAAAACTCGCGCTTCTCTGGCGTGAGGATGTGGACCATCACGCTTCCATAGACGAGGATGATCCACTGGCTCTCGAAATTGCCGTCCTTCACCGTGGGGGGCATCTTGTGCTCTTCCTTCATCCGCTCCACGATTTCATCCCGCACGGCACGCAGCTGCGGCGTGGACATAGCCGTGACGAGCACGAAGTAGTCGGAGATGGGCGAGAGTCCGCGCAGGTCCAGAATGCGGATGTTCTCCGCTTTTTTGTCATCGGCGTAAAGGGCGCAGGCGCGGGCGATTTCGAGGTCTTCCATGGTTGTTTGGTAACGGGCAGGCAGTCATAAGCACGGATTTCGGTCTTTTGACAGAACTTTTACACTCCCATCATGCAGCGTTGACGCAAGCTCCTGCCGATGCGCCACTCTCCCGGCACCATGAAACCACACCTCTGCCTGCTTCTTCTCGCCGCCTCCGCCAGCGCCAGCCTGCTAACCGCGCAGGACAAGCCCAAGGACCCCTTCGTCAAAGACAAGCAGACCGCCGCCGCACCTGCTGTGTCGGAGGACACGCCCCGGAACATCCAGTGCCTGCTCGAAACCTTCACGCTGCCCCAGGCCGACTACGCAGCCCTGCTCGACGCCCCCGGCGGCCGTGACAAGCTCTACTCGCAGGTGCTGGAGGCGGTGAAAGCCGGCAGCGCCAGGCTCGACGGATGCCATTGGGTCACCAATAAAAGCGGCATGCGCACCGTCCTCGAAAGCGTGGACGAACTGATCCATCCCAGCGAGTGGACTCCCGCTGATCTCAAAGGATTCCAATATCCGACGGCCTTGGAAATGCGACAGTTGGGAGATCGTTTCGAATACGAGACCGTTTTAAACAGCGAAAACGGCACTCTCGATGTCACCTATGATTTCTCACGGGATCAGCTCCTTGGGCTGCGCGTGGTCAAGGCAGACACAACCCTTATGGGCGTACCGGTGGCGAACTTCTTCACGCGCAAGCGCACCTCCTCCAGCCGCTTCATCCCCGGCTCCCCAACACTCCTCGCCACGCTCAGCCATCCGGAGCCAGGCAGCACGACACTGCTGTTTGCCACCGCCCATGTCGTCCCCCTCCCGGCCCCCAAAGCGCCCGCCGCAGTGACAGAGGGCAATGTGCTCCTCACCGCCCGCGTCATCTCGCTCGATCGCGCCAAAGGCTGGGAGCTTCTCAAACAGCACGGCACGGCAAACGCCGCCCTTCTGGCCGACTTGAAACCCCTGCTTGCATCCAAAAGCGCCGCCCTCGAGCATATTGCTACAATCAATGTGAAGCCCGCCGTGCGTGCCGTCCACGAATCGGGTGTCCTCTACACCTATGGTACCCAGTTCTCTCCACCGATCGAGGCCGTGCCCGCGCAACCTGCCAAGGATCCCAAAGACCAGGGGCAACCAGCCATGCCTGCGAGCCTTGCGGGCACCACGGCCTTTGAAAATCGTTCCCTTGGTTTTCGTCTGGAAGTGGAGGCCGTGATCGGAGCCGACGGCGCGACTGCCGATCTCACCCTCGCCCCTGAGTTCGTCACCATGACTGGCAATCTGAAGGGTGAGAATTGGAACGAGCACTACCCGGACATTCCTGTGTTTTCCTGCCAGAAAGTCACCACATCCTACTCCCAGCTCGTCGGCACCACCCATTTGATCAGCACCCTCAACCCGCCGGGAGACACCGGCGCACTCGGTCACAAAGACACAGGGCGCATGTGGCTGCTCTTTTTGGATGTGAATCTGGAATGAAGACGGACGCCAAAGAACGCTCACCAGTTTCGAGCGCGGGCATGGTGCTTGGCATGATGCTCGCGCTCGCCGTCTGCATCGCTGCGGGCGGCTTGCTGGTTTCCCGGCGCGAAACGGAGCTGCGGCGAGAGCGCGACCGCCAGCCGCAGCACGCGCTGGCTTCCGCATTGCAGGCCGAGTCACGCAAGCTGGAGGATCTTTATCAGGCGCACCTTCAAACCACCGGCGAACTGCTCACCCACGCCTGGAGCGACCTCGAAACCGCGAGACGACGCGCGCAAAACATCGAGGGCATTCAGCACATCGCATGGCTGTTTTGGAAAAGCGCCAGTCCTGAAACGCAGCTGAGTCTCCTCCCAGTGGCGAATCCACCACTGCCCGAGCCAACGCTCGAAAAAGAGCCGCGCGGCATCCCCCGCCCGCGCGTGCTGTTGGATCCCAAACGGTTGTTTCGCGATGCCGGCGGCAGGACTTCCGGCTGGATCGATGAGCCTGGGAAACCGCTGATGTTTTATGTCCAGACGCTCGGAACTGCAGTGGTCATGTTGGTCGACCGGGATGCCGTCAGTTCGGCGATGGCGGGCCACTTCCAAACTTGGCTGGAAGAAGGCTTTCGCTCCATGGAAAAACTGGGCGGCCCGGATGCCGTGCAGGACGCTCAGGGGAAAATCCTGCGTTCGATTGGCGATCTACCTTCGCGGCAGCCCGATTTGCTGGGGCCGGTCATTTCACGCTTTGGTGGCTGGCAGGTGGTCTCGTGGGATGAGCGTGAGATGCAAACCACCTATCACCTGCCCACTCTGGCCGGCTCGCTCGCTCTGGCAGTGCTCGTCGCAGGCTGCGGCATCTGGATGAGCGCCCAGCAGCGCCGCGCCGCTCACCTGGCAGCACAGCGGGTTTCGTTTGTGAACCGCGTCTCCCACGAGCTGCGCACCCCTATGACCAACATCATCCTCAATCTGGATGTGATTGAAGACTCCGTGCCGGACGCCACCACCGGCCGTTTTGCCATCGTGCGTGAAGAAGCCGGGCGTCTCAGCCGCCTCATCGAAAACGTGCTCACGTTTTCCCGGCAGGAGGAAGGGCGCATGAAGCTCAACAACGCCCCATGCATTCCTGCTGCCGTTGTGGACGGCATCGCGCGGCAGTTTGAGGCCGCGCTTCAGCGTCGTGACATCCCGCTGATTCGCACCCACGAAGGCGAAAGGCTCGAATCCTTGATGGATGCTGACGCCCTCGCGCAGATCATTGCAAATCTGCTCTCGAACGTGGAGAAATACGCCCCACATGCACCAGCCACCCTTCACACCCGGCAGACCGCTGACGAATTCATCCTTACCGTGACAGATGGAGGCCCAGGCATTTCTGCCAGCGAAACTGAGCGTGTTTTTGAACCCTTTTATCGCACCGATGATCGCGTAAAAGCCGGTGTCAGCGGCGCTGGCCTCGGGCTTGCTATTGCGCGAGATCTGGCTGCGCGCATGGGGGGCACGTTAAAGCTCATTCCGGGTGAGAAAGGTGCGTGCTTTGAGCTCCATCTTGACCTTTTGACCACCTCCTGACTTCTTCACCTCTGCTCCATGACCATCCTGCTCGCCGAAGACGATCCCGTCACCCTCGAAAGCCTCGCCGCCTGCCTGCAGCCCGAAGGTTTTCGCACGCTGCTGGCGCACGATGGCGAAGAAGCGCTGACCCTTTGGCAAAAGCACAAACCCGACCTCCTCTGCCTCGACATCATGATGCCCGGTATCGACGGCTACGAAGTCTGCCGCCGTGTGCGTGCAGCAGACTCGTCGGTGCCCATCCTCTTTCTCTCCGCCAAGAGCGAGGAGATCGACGTCGTTGTCGGTCTCCGTCTCGGTGCCGATGATTTTGTCCGCAAGCCCTTCGGCAAGCACGAACTAATCGCGCGGATCGGTTCGGCCCTGCGCCGCACGCAGACGGTGCAGTCTCCTGCCTCCGCCAGCTTTCAGCTCGGCCCGCTGCGCGTCTTTCCCGCCGAACTCCGTGCTCAGCGCGAAGCCGACAGCATGGACCTGACTCCGCGCGAAGTGTCCATCCTCAAGCTCTTCCACGAGCGTGCCGGCCAGGTGCTCAGCCGCGACACCTTGCTCGATGTCTGCTGGGGTCTCGATTACATGCCGGAAAGCCGCACACTGGACCAGCACATCGCCAAACTGCGCAGGAAGATCGAGCGCGAGAGCGAGGAAATCATCGAGACCGTGCGCGGCGTCGGCTACCGCTGGCGTGGTCAGGGATAGAGAAGAAACCGCTGCCGCTGGGAGCGGAAGCTCTGGTTGTATCCCTGCCAGCGGGAAACAATGCTCATCGCCGGAACGCCACGGCGCAGGTCATGGTAGAGCGACTCGCTGCCATACACCTTGTTAAACAAGTTCAGCTTTGAGCCGCTCATGCGCCCGATCACTTTGCCTCCAGTCTGGCGGTTGATTTCTCCAAGCAGCAGCACATCCAGCGCCGTGATGTCCGCTGTCGCACGCGGGGAAATGTTGAGCCGCACGCCGCCGAACCCGTTCTTCGAATAAGGCGAAAAGCTGACACCCGGTGTGTTCAACCGCTGGCAATACGCGTACAGTGCCTGCGGGTTCACACCGCTGCCTCCCGCATAGCCAAACGGATTTTCGGTGCCGATGCCGATGTCCACCGACGTGGCTCCGCCCAGAATGCCCGTGGCCACGTAATAAAACGGCGAAGTGGCGTGCGGTATGTTTGGGGACGTCTGATACCAATGCAGTCCTGTGTCCTGCCATGTCATGCCACGGGTCCAGCCCTGCATCTTCACTACATCCAGCCGCGGCACCCGAGCCATCCAGCCACGTCCGGCCGCCATCATGGCCAGCTCTCCCGCAGTCATGCCATGCACATACGGCACTGGAATCTGACCCACAAACGACTTCCACTTGGCCTCCAGCGGGGGGCCTTCCACCCGCCACCCGCCGATGGGGTTCGGCCGGTCCAGCACCACAAACTGTTTTCCGCATTCCGCCGCAGCTTCCATCGCCACGATCATTGTGCTGATATACGTGTAGCTGCGGCAGCCGATGTCCTGCAGATCAAATACAAGGACATCGATCGGAGCCAGCATTGCCGGTGTCGGTTTTCGAGTGGGTCCATACAGCGAGTAAACCGTCAGTCCCGTCACATTGTCCCGCCTCGTGCTCACATGCAGCCCGGCCCCGATGGTCCCGTCGATCCCATGCTCCGGCGCATACAGCGCCACCAAATTCGGTCCCAGTGCCCGCTGCATGACCGTCCGCGTCCGTTCCCCACGTCCCGTCATGCTGGTTTGATTGGTGATCAGCCCCACCCTCTTCCCCCGGATCAGATCAAATCCCCTCGATGCCAGCACATCAATTCCCAGCATAAACGGCCCTGCCTGCGGCTGCTGATAGCCTTGTTGCGGTTGCTGATAAGCCTGCGGCGCAGGCATCTCACACGAAGCTAGGAGCAGCGTGCAGCAGGCGGCTGCAACACGAAGAAAAACACGTTGGAAATCCATGCGCTGTCTTAACGGCTAATGCCGCAGGCGGCAACGCCGTGGTGCTGAAAATCAAACCAAAGGCTTACTCCCCCGCGTGTGCCGGAGAGGCCTTGGGGGCATCGAGTTGCAGCAGGCGCTTTGATTCCTCCAAAGCAAACTTCGCGTCCTTGAAGGGATCAAAGCTGATGTCCTGCCAGCGCTGCTTGCCGTTCGTGTCGATGAGAATGGTGGCGTGGAGGTTTTCGTTTTCGAAGTCGTCATGCGCACGCACCTTTTTGAAGGAGGCCAGGCTGGCGTCGCTGAGGATGGGGAAGGGGAGCGGCTGCTCGGGTTTAAGCCCCAGTTTGGGGCGGATGCCAGCTGCGTCTTCCGGCTTTTCCAAGGTGATGGCCACCAGCTGGATGCCCGCCTTGTCAAAGTCGGCCACAGCTTTCGAGAAGGCCTGCATCTGCTCGACACAGTGACCGCAGTCATGGCCAAGGTAGAAGATGAAAAGAGTGGGCTTCTTCGCGGTAAAGTCAGTGCTCTTGACGGGTTTGCCTTCCAGGGTCAGAGCCTCAAAGGTCGGCGCCTCCGGTGCGCTCCAATGAACGGGGCCCAGGGAGGCAATGTCCGGGCGTACACCGCTATCGGTGCGCTTGGGTGCGGCGGCACGCCATTCACCCTGAATGTTCCAGGACTTGGCCAGCGCATCCAGACGCTTGGCGATGGGCAGATCTCGATCCATGGCAAAGGCCAGCTTGCGGGTTTCCTCAAAGGCCTTTTTTGCGTCTTCAGTTTTGCCACATTCCAGCAGCACTTCGGTTTTGGTGGCCAGGCCGACGAGGTCTGCCGTGAAGTTCTTGGTGAGTTCTGCCGCCTGCGTTTTGTCGTCAAACTTCAACCAGTAACGGGCCAGCCTTTCCTTCGGTACATCGTTGTCTTTGAGGTCGGAGAGCAGCTTGCGGGTATCTTCACGACGGGCCGAAGCGTCGCTCAGGGCTGCGAGAGCTTTGAGCTCGGCGATGGCGTTTGATTTAGCCTTCACTTCCGGCTTGGCGGGTTTCTTGGCTGGAGGGGTGCCAGCGGTTGTGGGCGTAGATTTTTTGGTTTCTGCTTTCTTGGGTTCGGGGAGAGGCTGGGTTTTGCTGTTGTCGGTGGCGGGAGCCTTGGTGTCGATCTTGACGGCTTCGAGGTCCTTGAGGGCGGTGGCGAGGGCTGGGGTGTCTTTGAGGTGGTAGGAGGCGATGCCGAGGGCGCGGAGGCGGGTGATGTCGTGGGTGGTCTGGCCGGCGGGGGGGCGGGTGAAGTCTTTGACTTCCTTCCAGTGCTCCCATTTCAGGAGGGTTTCGATGAGGCGGGTGCGGCCGTAACTGGCTGAGGTTGAGGGCTTTTCGAGGGTGTTGTAGCCGGGGTGGCGGGGGATGGCGATGAGGCTGCGGGCAAGGGCGGCGGCGTCTTTGGCGCGGCCGAGATCGTTGAAAGTGCGGGTCAGCCACTCCTCATTATGTGCATAGTTGTGTATCTGATCCGGCAAAATGTAGGTGCGGATCATGTAGGCGTGATCGACCCGGGTGCTGGCCTCCTGCTGCCAGGCGGCGTCGTCCGGGCGCTTCAATTTGGAGAAGGTGTGGCCGGGCATGTGCCACATGTGGGCGATGCCGGGGGCGGACTGGCCGCAGAGGGCGCCGGATTTGAGGGCGAGGATGGGCTTGCTCTGGTCCCAAAGGTGAATGCGGTAGTGGTGGGAGGGGTGGTTGGGGGAGGCTGCGAAAATCTGGTCGATCAAGGCATCGAGGGCCTGAAGGCTGGAGATGGGGGCTTCTTCGCGGGAAAACCAGACACGCCAGACGAGGAAGGCCTTGGCTTCGATGTCTTTGGGGTCGTCCTGAACGAGGGTTTCGAAGTCCTTGATGCAGTCGAGGCTCTTCTGCTTTTTGTCGCGCTTGTCGTCGTCGCGGTAGAGATTTTCGAGGGTGGAGATCCACTTCTGTTCGCGAGGTGTGGCCTTGGATTTGAGGGGGGCGGCTTTTTTGATGAAGGCCCTGGCGCGACGTTCGTTGTTCACGTTGGCCATTGACATGCCCCAGTAGGCCATGGCGCAGTCGGGATCGATAGCGGCCACCTGGCGGAAGGAGCGCTCGGCTTCGTAATACCAAAAGCCATGGAGCTGGCCGACGCCCTGGGTGAAGAACTTCTGCGCGTCGGGATTCTTGGAACTGATGGGGAAATGGACGTCCCCACATCCTGGCATGAGGACGGCGGCCTGGCGGGGGCCTTCATTGAAGGCCTCCCCGTTGGCGGAGTGGCCGGGGTCTCCGTAGGCAGGGAAAATCGAGATTGCCGTGAGAAGGATGAATGGGATGTGACGCATGTGGAGATGGCTAGAACGCTGATCGGAGCGGAAAACTGAGAGTTGTACGGCAGAAAAAAGCAAAATGCCCGGAGGTGCTACCGCCGGGCATTTGCAAAATTTGGGCAGGACAGGCTCTTATTTGCCGTAGCCGGGGAGGGCTTTGCCGTTTTCGTCAATGTGGTTGGTGGTCCAGAGGATGGCACGGGTTACAAGGTCGAGGTAGCGGGTATCGGCGACGGTGGCGGTGTTGTGGCCGATGGTGGTAGAGAAGATCTTGGTCTTGTTCGGGCCGTATTCATTGGTCCAGGCCACAACGCTGGTGGCTTCGGTGGCTTTGGCGTCCGGCGGCAGGGTTTCGCCTTTCTTGGCTTTGGGTGGCACAACCTGGTGGCCGCTGGCAAGCGCCTTGCCGGTAAGGATCTGGATGTTGTTGTAGAGCTCTTCGTTGATGGTGGTCCAGTTTTCGAGGCCCTTGGTGATGGGGTGGGTGGTGTCGGTGAAGGAGATGTCGATGGGCTGCTGCGGGCCGTGGCCGGTGGACTGGAGGCCGAGCATTTCATACCAGCCTGCATTGTCCGCGCCAGCCTTCACGGGTTCGCGGAAATTGCCCCAGCGGTAGCTGTGCATGGCGCAGTGAAGGTTGATGGCGGGCTTGCCGGCCTTGTGCGCATCGAGGATGGCCTTTACATAGGCGGGGTCCGTCACGTCAGCGCTGCATTCGTCGTGGACGATGACATCGAAGTCCTTGGCCCAGTCCTTGGCCTGGTAGATCTCAAAGGTGGCCTTGGTGGACTTGTCGGGATTGTAGGCGACATCGACAATGGCGTTGAGGCGGGCCTCGATGCCTTCTTTGAGGATGATGTGCTGCTTGTCATACTCATGGCAGCAGCCGCCGGCGACGATGAGGACGCGCAGGGGCTTCACAGTGGATTCCGCGGCCTGGGCGAGAAAGAGGGCAGTGCCTACGGTGAGAGTGAGCAGGGGAAAGAGGAGTCGCATGGGGTGGTGGTTGGTTGGGGGAAACGGGAGTGCTGATTGCAGCGCGGATGGAACGGGATGTCGAGCGGGAAAATTGCGGGCTGCTTTGACAGGCGGTGGTTCCGAGCCATGTCTGCGGTGTGGGAGATTTTTTATCATTTGAAGAATTGATGAACTGGGACGCGGTGGCGGAGCGCTTCACACCGCCTGCGCGGCTGGCGGTGATCGGCGATCCCATCGGGCATTCGCGCAGTCCGCAGATGCACAATCCGGCGCTCAAGGCTTGCGGAAAGGACGCCCAGTACATCCGCGTGCAGGTGCCGGTAGGACGGGTGGCAGAGGCATTCCGGCAGTTTGCCGCCTGCGGCTTTCTAGGCGTGAACATCACCATTCCGCACAAATTTGAAGCGCTGGATGCGGTGGATGTGCTGGATCCGCTGGCACGACAGCTTGGAGCCGTGAACACGCTGGCGATCCGTGAGGGGCGGCTGCATGGCTACAACAGCGACGGGCCGGGATTTCTACGCAGCGTGCGGGAAGCTTTCGGAGCAGAGATTCAAGATTTGCGGGCACTAATCCTCGGCGCGGGAGGCGGCGCCGGACGGGCGGTGGCGGTGCAAAGCGCCCTGAGCGGCTGCCCACAGCTGACGCTGGTGAACCGGTCACCGGCGAAGGCGGATGCCGTGGCGGCGGAGATTCGCGCCCTCGGGGTCTGCCCTGATGTGAGGGTCAGGACCTGGGATGACGGCGCCCTGCGAGAGACGCTGGCGGAGGCTGATTTGATTGTGAATGCCACCTCCCTGGGCATGAAAGCGGACGACGCCAGACTGCTTCCGGCCGACGCGCTGGCTGCAAAGCATCTGGTCTTCGACATGGTCTATCGCGCCGGTGGGGAGACCACTCTTGTGGCAGACGCCAAGGCGGCAGGGGCGAAGACGGTGGACGGGCTGACGCTGCTGCTGCACCAGGGGGCGATTTCCTTCGAGCACTGGTTTGGCCCGCCTGCTCCGCTGGAGGTGATGCGTGAGGGCTTGCAGAACGCAGTGAAGGGGTGAGACTACCTTCTTCCCCGATGACTTCGAACCGACACTTCGTCCTCAGCTTTTTCGGTCCCATGCTCACAGCGGGACTGTTTTGCGGACTTATTGTGCTGGCGTGGAACTTTTTGGAAAAGCACCACATCCCGCCGCTGGTGACCATGCTGGTGGGAGGGCTGGTGGTGGGAATGGCGACACGCTGGTTTGTGCGAAACTGCGTGGCCGTGACCTGCCCTTTCTGCCGCGGGCAGAGTTACGAGATTCCAAACCGGGCGAACCGGTTCATGTGCCGGGTCTGTGGCAAAGATCATTAGGAAATGTTGCAAGAAAATAAATCGGCTTGCTGAAAGTCGTGAAAGTCGTTACCTATGGCGAGCGTTTGAGTCCATAGGCTCTGCCAGCGGCTTTCACAGAAAGCGCTCTTTTTGATTTTTTTCTCAGCATGATTTTATTTTTGACGCGCCCACACACCCCGCATGAACGGGAGAAGGCGAGCGCGTGCATGCTGGAAGTGAGTCCGCGCTGATCATGATGTTTTTTTCAGCGCGCTTTTCCCAAACCCTTTTCCAGGTGCCTGCCACACGGCGGCCTGGAGTTCTGAACACACCCGGAGGTATCCCATAAGCAATCCATTCCAGCAGTTGAGCGGCGGCAATTTTGCGCCACGTCCCCAGCAAAACCAAGGCACAGGCGGCCCACCGAGGCCGGCAGGTCCCTCAGGCCCCGCGAACCCAGCACCGCGTCCAGCCGGACCTGCATTGGGAGCTCCGCGTCCGAGCGGCCCTGCTCCGCGCCCCGCAGGTGGCTATCAGGGCTCGGGTGGTGGATTCCGTCCGGGCGGCGGTGGCAATCGCCCCGGAGGCCGGGATCGTCCGAACGGACGTTTTGTGGACCAGACTCGCGTGAATGAGCGCATCCGTGCGCCGAAGGTGCGTGTGGTTGAGGAAGACGGGCATCATCAGCTTGGCATCATCGCCACGTCGCAGGCCATTCGTATCGCCAAGGAGCGAGGGCTCGATCTGGTGGAAGTGGCGCCGAATGCGGACCCGCCCGTGTGCAAAATCGTCAACTACGGGAAGTACAAGTACATCCAGGAGAAGCACAAGAAGGAGGCCCACAAGCACCAGAAGGGCGGCAAGGTGAAGGAAATGAAATTCCGCATCGGCATCGACCCGCATGACTACCTGATCAAGATCACGCATGCCGAAGACTTCCTGGCGGAAGGGCACAAGGTGCGCATCCAGCTGCAGTTCCGCGGCCGTCAGATGGCGCATCAGGAGCTGGGGCACCAGCTGGCGAAGAAGATCAAGGAAGACCTCCTTACCATGGGCCATGTGGACCAGGATCCGCGGATGGCGGGCCGCAACATCAACATGCAGCTGAGTCCGCTGCCGGAGCGCCAGCGCCACCGCAAGTTCAAGACGCACCTGAAGGGCGTCACGGAGCACAAGGACATCCTGCATGCTGAAGGGCATGACCCACGCGAGGACAAGCACGACGAGCATGACGACCACCACGATGACGACCATCATGGAGAGAATCATGGCGACGCTGCCGCCGCGCCTGTGGCCCAGGCAGCAGTTCCGGCTCCGGCACAGGCTCCGAAGGCCGCCAAGCCCGCGCCGACGCCGCCGCTGGAGTAGCGCAGAATCCAGTCAGATTACGAAGGGCAGGGGGTGAATCTCCTGCCCTTTTTTTTTGCAATGATTCACGATGATGGGGTAACCTAGGCCGTAGCAGATGATGATGGGAGACTCATACGACGTTGAGAATGCAGGGCTGGTGATCCTCTCGCCCTACTTTGCCCGGCTGCATGAAAAACACGGGTTGCTCGAAAACGGGCGCTTTCGCGATCAAACGGCGGCTGCGTGTGGGGTACATCTGATCCATGCTTTGCTGACCGAGGAGACTGCGGTGCCCGAGCAGTCGCTGGTGCTGAACAAAGTGCTCTGCGGACTTACGCCCGACACTCCGGTGGCACGTGAGAACGGTTTGGGTGAGCAGGATCGTACGCACACGCAGATGCTGCTGCGCAGTGCCATTCAGAACTGGCCGACCGCGGGCAATCTCTCTCCTGACGGCTTTCGCGGCTCCTTCCTCTGGCGGCGTGGCAAACTCACCCGAGGGAAGGAGCGCTGGACGATCTCGATTGAGCATCGTGGCTTTGATGTGCTCATGTCCACGATTCCGTGGAGCTTTGGCGTGATAAAGCCACTGTGGATGCCTGATCCGCTTTATGTTGACTGGGTCTGAAACTCGATCTCGATGAAAACCAAAAGCACTCTTAAGCCGGACCTCAGCGCCCACTTTCCGGCCAAGCGCATCACTTCGTGTTTGACCTGGGATGATCTCATCCTGGCGCCGGATGTGATGATGCAGGTACAGGAGGTCAACTTATGGATGAGGCATGGCCGCGCGCTGCTGGGCGAGTGGAACTTAGGCCAGCGGACTTCGCCAGGGTACAAAGCATTCTTTCACGGCCCACCCGGGACCGGCAAGACAATGACAGCTTGCCTGCTGGGGCAATCTCAGGGAATGGACGTGTACCGCGTGGATCTTCCGCAGGTGATTTCCAAGTACCTAGACGAGACCGCGAAAAATCTGGCCGACGTTTTTAATCAGGCCGCGGACAAGAACTGGATCCTCTATTTTGACAAAGCCGATGCTCTGTTTGGCCGTCGTACGCATACCGAACAGGCGAATGAGCGCTACGCGAACCTGGAAACGTCCTTCCTTCTGCAACGGATCGAGGCCTACCCCGGCGTGGTGATTCTCGCGGCCCATTCCTCAGCAAATATCGACTCCGTCTTTTTGCGCCGCCTCCAAAGCTGCATTCACTTTGCACCGCCAGACCGCACCCTGCGCCGTCGGTTGTGGGAACGAGCCTTCACCCCGCCCCTCGAACTGGAGCCTGCTGTGCAACTCGAGTATCTGGCGCGTGAGTATGAAGTAACCGGCGGCCAAATTGTGAACGCGGTGCGCTACAGCGTGCTCAAAGCCATCGAACGTGGGCCACGTGTGATCCGCCTTGAAGACGTCTGCTTCGGTCTGAAGCTCGAACTGGAGAAGGATGGACGTGCGGGTTGATGCATGGGGTGAAAATCATCGGGCAGATGCGTTTTGCGACGCATGAGTTTTCTTGAGGAGGGGGGGGCACTCATCCGTTTCTAGACATATTCTGCCTACCCGTGCAGCCAGAAAAACTCCCGATTACTCATGTGCCGAGGCACACCGGTCTGTCCGACGAACTCAAGGCCGGCGTTGAGGCGCTATCGGGTCTTTCGCTCGATGGCGTGAAAGTGCACTACAACTCCGCCAAATCTGAGGAACTCAACGCCGAAGCTTATTTCTACTTTGGTAAGTCCTAATATGGGCCTGATCAGACCTGATTCTTCCAGAATGTTTGACCACGGATAACACGGATTGACACGGATGCCTGAGGCTGAGGGTGGAAATCTCCTGATGACTTTTATGAACGTCCTGAAGAGTTACCAAAGTAGAATTATGCGCAGGAAAGCGACATTCTCCTTGCTCCGGGTCAGAAAGAGCACCTGCCGCATGAGACCTGGCATGGAGTGCAGCAGGCGCAGGGCGGTTTGAAGGCCTGGGAGCAGGTGAAAGGCAGTCAGCGTGCCGGTGAATGATAATGCAGAGCTGGAGTAGCGAGGGCGATGGAGCCGTTTACGGTGGCTGAACGATTGTTGACGGCGGTTGACACTTGTTTGGCCTTGATGCCCGCGAATGCTGGGACGTGATGAGTGCACTCCTGGACGCAGGAAACGTTCGTGGTCGTTTTTGTGCGGCGGGTTTTTTCTGCGCAGAGAGTGGATCTTGGAGCATGACTTGATCTGGGGTGCTCGGATTGCAGGCAAGAGTGCCCACATCACTGTCCTGAGTGCGGGCAGGATTGCCCGCATTACTAGGCCACGGAGGCGGCGAGGTCGGACATGGCCTGCTTCATGTCTGGCGGGCCGAAGGAGGAGGTGCCGCAGACGAAGAGGTTGGCGCCGTGCTGTTTGGCGATGGGGGCGGTGGTGGTGTAGATGCCGCCGTCCACTTCGAGGTGGAAACTCAGGCCGTGGGCATCGCGGTAATCACGTGCGGCGGCGAGCTTGGGCATGGTTTCCTTTTCCATGAAGGGCTGGCCGCCGAAGCCGGGGACGACGGTCATGATGAGGAGGAGGTCGATGTCCTTCAAGTAGGGCAGGGCGGCCTCAAAGGGGGTGCTGGGGTGAAGGGCGAGGCCGCAGTGCAGGCCGGCGGCGCGGATGCGCTTGAGGGTTTCTGCGACGCTGGTGTCGTAGGTGGCCTCGACGTGGATGGTGATGTTCTGGGCACCGGCTTTGATGAAGCGCTCGAGGTAGTGGTCCGGGCGGTGAATCATGAGATGCACGTCGAGGTACATGTCGGTGCATTTGCGCACGGTCTGGACCATCTGAGGGCCGAAGGAGATGTTGTCCACGAAGCTGCCGTCCATGACATCGAGGTGCAGCCACTGGGCGCCGGCGGCGGAGGCGCGTTTGACTTCGGCGGCGATCTTCGACCAGTCCGAGGCCAGCAAAGAGGGGAGGATGATGTTGGTCGTGTGATTCATGGGCTTCCTATCCCGTTTCAAGTTTCAAGTTTCAAGTTTCAAGTTTGAGCGTCTGCGGCTACAAGGCGTTGTGAGCGAGCCGACCCTGATCATCAATCCTTTCGACGACGAACATTATATGCGCGAGGCGCTGCGGCAGGCGCGCAAGGCGGCGAAGCAGGATGAAGTGCCGATTGGGGCCATCATCGTGCATCAGGGCAGCATCATCGGCCGTGCGTGGAACCAGGTGGAGACGCTGAAGGATGCGACGGCGCATGCTGAGATGCTGGCGCTGACGCAGGCGGAGAGCGCTCTGGGGGACTGGCGGCTGACGGACTGCGATTTGTACGTGACCAAGGAACCGTGTCCGATGTGCGCGGGGGCGATCATGCACTGCAGGGTGAGGCGTGTGATCTTTGGCTGTCCGGATGTGAAGGGTGGGGCGGCGGGCGGGTTTTGGAATCTGCTGCAGGCTCCGAATTTGAACCATCGGACGGAGATTACGCCGGGGGTCCTGAATGATGATTGTGTGCGAATTTTGAAGGAGTTCTTCGCCGAGGCGCGCCGCCGCCGTGCGGAGGGGCTGGAGCATAAGAAGGGTGCGGCGAAAGAGGCGGGCGACAAGGGCGGACTGGTGTTTGACGGGCCGTGAGTGGTCGGGCGTGGGCGGAGTTTTTGGGGCAAAAAGATTTTGCCGGAGTCTGATTTGGATTTTTTGAGTTTTGTTTGCCGCGCTTCAAGCGGAGGCTTTTCGCTTCGAAGGCCCTGAGGAGAAGGTAGAAAGATTAGGGGTAGAAAAATTTCTCCAAACTTCTGAGCCTCGGGATGCACTGAATTTACGCAGCAAGAGATTAGCAGACTGCAGAGATCTTGTACTCCAGACGGCTTGATGGTGGGGGCGGAGGGTGAGCGGGGAAGCTGTGCGGAAGGCGGCGCTGTTTTTTCGCAAAGGAATGAAGGAGCCAAGGAATGGCCGGAGATTTGAACCGCAGTTACTGGGGAGGCAATGGTTTGGTTGTGGGGCGAGGGGCTTCAAATTACGGCTCTTCCGGCTCCGTGAGGACCTGCTCGCAGATGCGGTCGCGGAGGTAGTTGAGGAGCTGGCGCGGGGTTTGATTGCGCAGCTGGCTCTCCACGCGCCCCCAGTTGAGGAGGGACCAGAGCTGGAGGAGGGGCATGCCTTCGGAGCTGAGGGTGAGGGTGTTGCCACAGCGGCAGTTGGCGAGGGTGACGGTGCCGATGGGACGTAGGGGCTGCCAGCGGCCGAGTTCGGCGTCGTAGGGGATGGCATCGCCTTCGTGTTCGGTGTTTTGAAGGTACTCACGGAAGGTCTTGAACTCGCGCTGGCACAAAGGGCAGGACAAAGGAAAAAGTCCTTCCAGATGCCTGCGCATGGCGGTTACGACCTGAGCTTCGGTCATCATCGGATGCTCGATGGCTTGAATAATGAAAGATGTCGTGGCACTGGCGGTATTGAACGTTTTAGGGCGCAAGCCGTTCAATTCATAATCAGCTTTTTTTTGATGGGGCGTGAGGACGGGGAGAGGGATGGCCCGTGGTGAGGTGGGGCCACGGATAGCCAGGCGTGGATGGGATGGCTTACGAGGAGGGGGGGAGGTCCGAATGAAACGAGGCCTCTGCTGAATGACTGCCTCGTTCAAAAGGGGGCAAAATTGCCAACGCGAATCGCCACGAGGGGCCGCGAGTTTTTTAGAATGATGGAGGGCGGAGGTTGATTTGCGGTTCGATTTGAAGCTGCAAATCAAGAGGGTTTGCTGACTTAATTGAAGCCGAGCTTTCCTAGGGCTCCTCTCCTGCGAAGGAGGCGACGACTCGTGGCTCGCTGCCGGCTTTGAGGGCGAAGACCTCGCAGCTGGCGGCGTAGGGATCGCTGGTGTAGCGCTCGGCGAGGTCGTCGGCGAATTCCTGGAGGAGTTCGGCGTTGGCGGGGAAGACGTAGAGGGCGTGGCGGTCCGGAGCTGCCACCCAGATTTCCTGACCAAACAACTCGGCAAAGATTTTGGGCAGGGAAGGGGCGACGAGCAGGGTGGCGTAGAGGGAGGACTCGCCGCGATAAACGGCGTAGGCGACCCTGCCGTCCTCACCTTTGATGAGTTCGGGCTTGATCTGGAGGAGGCGTTTGTCCGCGGCAGTTTTGGCTCTTGCGGCGAAGGATTCCACGCTGAGTCCAAGCCTGGCGAAACTTTCTGGCGAATGGACCTCCACGCCGGTGAGGGAGGTGGTGGACTCGCGAAAGCAGGTCAAAACGGTCTTCTGGGAATTGGGCAGGATGATGGAATAGGCGCCGCGCATGGCCTTTGGCTCGGGCATGAGGAGGAGGGACTCGAGCTTGCGCTCTGGTGTGACGGGCTGCTGCGCAGGCAGGGGAAGTGCCGCGAGAAGCAGGAGGCAGAAAAGCATGCGCATGGTGGAGTGTGGCGTGGACCAGGGGAGAAGCAAACGTCCCGCAAAGCGGCCATTCGGAAAAAGGCCGACAATTTCCGTGGGGGCGGCGGCGTGGACGCTCTAATAACCTTGCCAGAGAGCTGGGGTATGAGCAAAATTTGAGAAATGCTGCGTTTTTCAAATCGTGCGGGCTTTTCTTCCTTGCGAATGCTTGGGCGCATTTTTCTGTACTTGCTTGTGGGGCTGCTGCTGACGGCAGTGGCGGGGGCCGTAACGCCGACTCTCACAACCACGGCGGCCACGGGAGTGACGGATAGTGATGCCTCTCTCAACGGCACCATCGACCCGATGGGAGACATCTTCGAAGTACGGGCGGAGTATGGGCTGACGGCGAACTATGGCTACGTCACTCAAGGTTCGTCCAACTTCTGGGGCAATGGTGTGCAGAGCTGTGCTTTCCATCCCTCGGGCCTGGCCACGAACACCACCTACCACTACCGCATTGTGGCCAAGACCCTGGACGGAACGAGCACCTATGTGGGGAATGACATGACCTTCACCACCCTGGCGAATCCGCCGGTGCTGGGCGCGGTGAATGCAGGGGTGTCGAGTCTCGCAGCAACGGAGGTGAATTTTTCCCTGAGCTCGCTGTTGTCTGGCAGTTCCCGCACCACGGTTTCCTATGAATATGGGCTGACGGCTAGCTACGGTTCCGTGGTGGAAAGTCCGACGCAGGTGGACAAGGACCTGATCGCCTACACGACCTGTTTTGCGAAAGCGACGGGACTGACACCGGGTACGACGTATCATTTTAGAGCGAAGGCGGTGAATGCGCAGGGGACGGTTTACAGCGCGGACGGTACATTCACCACGCCATTGGGGCCGGTGCTGGTGACGGGGGCGGCCACGGGGGTGACTGACCTCGCAGCCACGCTCAACGGCACTGTGATGACAGACGGGCAGCTCTTGAATGTGATCTTTGAGTACGGACTGAGCACCGACTATGGGCTGGTGATCAGTGCTGCAAACGGGGTGAGCAACACCAGCGCCACTCCGCTGAGCGTCCAGCCGCCGGCGCTCCTGCCTGCGACGACCTATCATTACAGGCTCAAGGCATCTTACTACTATGACAGCAACCTTGTTTTCTATGGTCAGGATCAAACCTTCACCACGGGCGCCGCTGCGACCCCTCCGACCGCGGGAACGGTGAGCGCTCCGAATGTGGGCGCCACTTCTGCCCGGGTGAGCTGCTGGCCCGTGTTTTCTGGAAGTTCTTCCACCACTGCCGTGTTCCAGTACGGCCCGACCACGACCTATGGCAGCACAAGCACCGCCATCGCGGAAATCCCAGCCAACGTGCCAGACGCCGCTCCATATGTGGATCTGAGCGGTTTAACCCCGGGAACCACCTACCATGTGCGCTGTGTGGTGACCAATGGGCAGGGGTCGCATGCCTCGGCAGACAGCACTTTCACCACAGTGATGCTGCCTTCCGTGACCACGGGAGCGGCCACAAGTGTGGGCGATTTGTCTGCGATCCTGAACGGCGGGGTGAATCCCAACGGTCCGAGCACCACGGCGGCGGTGAGTTTTGAATTTGGCACGACGACGGACTATGGCACGACCTTGAATGGAGCGCCTGGCAGCATCCTCGGTACGGGAACTTTCACGGCCAGTGCCACTGGGCTGATGCCGGCCACGACTTACCATTACCGCGCCAAGGTTCGTTACTCCTTCATTTTTGATCAGGACTACTATGGCCCCGATGTGAGCTTTACCACGGCGGCGGCGCAGACCCCTCCCAGTGTGGGCGCAGTCTCATCCAACAATGTCGGTGCTTCCACGGCAAGGGTTCAGGCCAGTTCCGTTTTTGCGGGCAGTTCGGAAGCCACCGTCTTTTGGGAATACCAGGTTTCCGCCGGGGGGCCGGTCCTGACCGCGACTGGGACACCTGCCACGATCACTCTTGGAACTCCAAGCGCCGCTTTAGCCTTGCTGACGGGGTTGCAACCCGCAACGACCTATACCTATCGCTGCGGAGCCACCAACGGGCAGGGAACTTCCTACAGTGCCTCCGCGACCTTCACCACGCTGGATGGACCCACGGTCACCACAGCACCAGCAACCAGCGTGGCTGACGTCACGGCGGTACTCAATGGCTCGGCCAATGCCAATGGAGGGGGCAATTATGCCGTGTACTTTGAGATAGGTCCCACTACCTCTTATGGCAGGAGAGTCACTCCCATAGGTAACTATCTCACGGGATCAGGTCCGATCCCATTCAGCACGCCGGCCAATCATTTGCTGCCTAACACCACGTACCATTTTCGCATGCTGACCATCTATCTCAGTCCGCAGACTGGATCGCTGGACAACCTTCAAATCTTCTATGGGGCGGATCAGACCTTCACCACAGGTGCACCAGCCACACCCCCAACGGCCACGACCATGAGCGCGACCAACCTTGCGCCAACGGCGGTGACGCTGAATGCCAGCTTTGAAACCGGCAGTTCGCCTGCCTCGCTGGTATTTGAATATGGCACCACGAATGCCTACGGGAGTCAGTTCGCGGTTTCGGGAACTTTTGACACGAGCACCTCGGCCTTTTTTGCCCACCCACTGGAGGGCCTGACAGCGAATACTGAGTACCACTACCGCATCATCGTGACCAACGGTGAAGGGACCAGCACCGGGCAGGATGTGAGTGTGACGACGCTGGACCAGCCCACGGTCACCACCACTGCCGCCACCGCCATCAGGGCCACCACAGCCCTGCTCAACGGCACCTGCAACATGCAGGGTGGCAACTACACGGTCGCATTCGATTATGGGCAAACGACCGCGTATGGACAGACGGCGACATCGGGAGGCATTATTTTAGGTGGCGGGGTGATTCTTGGCGGCGGACTGGTATTGGGTGGAAATGATCCGAATGGTCAGAATATCATTATCATTGGAGGTGGAAATACCACTCAGACGCGATCTGGCATGGTGGCTTCCTTGCTGCCGCTGACGGAATATCACTATCGAATCAAGCTCACGGACAACTATGGTAATAGTTACTACGGAACTGATGCGAGCTTCAGCACGATCGCGCCTGTTCAGGCTTGGCGGCAGGCGGTGTTCAACACCATCGACGACGCTGGCAACGCGGCAGATTTGGCCGCGCCCGCTGGGGACGGGGTTCCTAATCTGCTGAAGTATGCGCTCAACCTGGATCCCGCCAAACCAGAAATCCTACCGCAGCCCCAGTTGAAAAATTATTCCGGGGCGCACCATCTCAGTCTCACCTTCCAGCGGGATCCCACCAAGACGGACATCACCTACGAAGTTCAGGCTTCGGACAGTCCTGTGGGACCCTGGACCACGCTGGCTACCAGCGCAGGTGGGGCCACCACCAGCGGGCCGGGTTTTGTGGACGAACAAGCGACGGGCACTTTCATTATCACGCCGCTGGTGAACGTGGAGGTGAAAGACGTAGTGAGCCTGCAGGAGGCACCTCGGCGATTCATGCGACTGCGTGTAACGCGGTAAAAAGCAGGCGTTTTAGCCCATTGAGCTGGAGTTATTGGTGGGAAGGGCAGAGAATGTGAATAATTATTTCAAAAAGCTTTAAAAAGAGCTTGCGGGGAGGTGGGGACTCGCCAAGATGCGCGCTCCCAAGGCCCAGCCATCCCCCACGATGCTGGCAAATAAAGACCCTCCACGGAGGCTCTTCATTATCGGAACCAGATCCGGAAAAGTCTGCGTATGCTCAATGTGAGCATGGCGCGCTGTCCCCCGAAACTGGCTACGATAAAGCCGAGGTTTACAGCTCTTTCACACCATGCCCACCATCAATCAACTCGTCAGACACGGCCGCAAAGACAAAGCGGTAAAGTCGAAGTCTCCTGCGCTTGCAAAGTGCCCGCAGCGTCGCGGCGTCTGCCTTCAGGTGATGACCCGCACACCGAAGAAGCCCAACTCCGCTCTGCGTAAGGTGGCCAAGGTTCGCCTCACCAACGGCTATGAAGTCATCGCCTACATCGGTGGTGAAGGTCACAATCTTCAGGAACACAGCATCGTTCTGGTGCGCGGTGGTCGTGTGAAAGACTTGCCCGGTGTGCGTTACCACATCGTCCGCGGTACGCTTGACTGCCTTGGCGTTGACGCCCGCCGTCGTGGCCGTTCCAAGTACGGTGCAAAGCGTCCGAAGGCTGGTGCTGCCGCCGCTGCCGCTAAGAAGAAATAATCATTTTCTCTGACTCCACCCTTTATCTCATCACGTCATGGCCCGCAGAAAACGCGTTTATAACAAAGAGGTCCGCAAAGACAGCCGCTACGACAGCGAACTCGTCGCCGCCCTCATCAGCAACATCATGCTGGATGGCAAGAAGTCGCTCGCCGAGCGCATTGTCTATTCCGCCATTGAGGCGCTCAACGACAAGACTGACAGCGTTGACCCGCTTGAGCTTTTCAACCGTGCCATCGAAAACACGAAGCCACGTGTGGAAGTCAAAGCCCGCCGCGTTGGCGGTGCGACCTACCAGGTGCCGCTCGAAGTGTCGCCCCGCCGTCAGGAATCCCTGGCCATGCGCTGGATCGTTGGTTTCGCCCGCGGCCGCAAAGGACAGGCGATGCACCGCGCGCTGGCCAATGAGCTGAAGGATGCCGCACAAGGGCAGGGGAATGCCGTCCGCAAACGCGACGACGTTCACAAGCAGGCCCAGGCCAACCGCGCCTTCGCCCACTTCCGCTTCTAATTCATCCCTTTCGTCCACTTCACGATTTTTTCCGACCCCATGTCGAACCCAAATTCCCCCAACCGCGAATACCCCCTTGAGCGCACCCGCAATATCGGGATCTGCGCCCACATTGACGCGGGCAAGACGACTCTGACCGAACGTATTCTGTTCTACACCGGCATGATCCACAAGATCGGCGAAGTGCATGACGGCGCTGCGACCACCGACTGGATGGAGCAGGAAAAGGAGCGCGGCATCACCATCACCTCCGCCGCTGTGACCGCCCGCTGGAAGCAGCTGAAGGAAGCCGGCATTTATAAGTCACGCGAAATGGAAGACATCCGCGTGAACATCATCGACACCCCCGGACACGTGGACTTCACCGCTGAAGTGGAACGTTCCCTGCGCGTGCTCGACGGCGCGATCTTCGTGCTTTGCGGCGTGGCCGGTGTGCAGCCGCAGTCTGAAACGGTGTATCGCCAGGCTGAAAAGTACGGCGTGCCTCGTATCGCCTTCGTGAACAAGATGGACCGCACTGGCGCCAACTTCTTCAACGTGGTCAATGATGTGCGCAAGAAGCTGGGTGCTCCTGCCTTCCCTGTTCTCATCCCAATCGGTGCTGAAGAAAACCTCATCGGCCAGATCGACGTGGTGAACCAGAAGTCGATCATCTATTCTGATGACGAAAAGTTTGGTTCCAAGTACACCGTGCGTGATCTTGAAGGTGACGAAGTGGCCACTGCCAAGGCTGCCTATGACGAGCTGCTCGACGCCGTCTGCAGCGCTGACGAAGAGCTGGGCATGCTCTTCCTCGAAGAGAAGCCAATCGGTCCTGTGGAACTCAAGGCAGGTCTCCGCCGCGCGGTGATCGCCAACAAGATCATCCCAATGGCCGGTGGTTCCGCCTTCAAGAACAAGGGCGTGCAGTATCTGATCGACGCCGTGATCGACTATCTCCCGGGTCCTCTCGACATTGAACCTCAGAAGGGCAGCGTCGTTGATGAGCCAGACACCGTCATTGAGGCCAAGCCTGATGACAATGGCAAGTTCATCGCTCTGGGCTTCAAGCTCTGGTCCGACAAGTTTGGCCGCCTTGTGTTCTTCCGCGTGTATTCCGGCAAGGTTTCCAAAGGCGACACGATCTACAATCCCCGCACCCGCAAGTCTGAGCGTGTGGGCCGCCTGATCCAGATCCAGGCCGCCGTCCACAAGGACATCGAAACCTGCTACTCTGGCGATATCGCCGCCCTCGTGGGTGTGAAGGACGTCCGCACTGGCGACACCTTCTGTGATGAAGATCTCGACGTGCAGCTTGAGCCGCCGACCTTCCCAGAACCCGTTATCTCGATGGCCGTCGAGCCAAAGACCAAGGGCGACCAGGAAAAGATGGGCAACGCCCTTCAGCGCCTCTCCGAAGAAGATCCTACCTTCTTCGTCAAGACCGACGAAGAAACCGGCCAGGTCATCATCGCCGGCATGGGCGAGCTTCACTTGGAAATTCTTTGCGACCGCCTCAAGCGCGAGCACAAGGTGGAAACCAACACGGGCAAGCCACAGATCGCCTATCGCGAAACCCTCACGAAGGAAGCCGATGGCGAAGGCAAGCTGGTCAAGCAGTCCGGTGGTCGTGGTCAGTATGGCCACGTTGTCATCAAGGTGCGTCCTGGTGAAAAGGGCTCCGGCGTCGTCGTCGAAAACAAAGTTGTTGGCGGCACCATTCCGAAAGAATTCATCAACCCTGCGAAGGCTGGCTGCATCGAAGCCGCTCTCAACGGCATCATCGCCGGATATCCGGTGATCGACCTTCACATCGACCTGGTCGATGGTTCGAGCCACGAAGTGGACTCCAACGAAAACGCGTTCAAAATGGCCGGCATCTTCGCTGTGAAAGACGCGCTCAAGAAGGCCAAGTGCATTCTGCTTGAGCCGATCATGGCAGTCGAAGCTTCCACTCCGGAAGATTATCAGGGCGACATCATGGGTGACCTTAACCGTCGCCGTGGCAAGATTCAGGGCATGGACAGCCGCGGCACCACCGCCATCCTGCGCGCTGAAGTTCCCCTGGCCGAAATGTTCGGCTACTCCACCGCCATCCGCACCCTTTCCTCCGGCCGTGCCAGCTATTCCATGCAGCCTTCTCACTTCGAGCAGGTGCCGCAGCAGATCGTTGAGCAGATCGTCGAGCAGCGTGGAGGCTCCAAGGCATAACGCATACGCGCACTGAAACTCTAATCCCCGGACCATCGTCATGACAAATCAACGCATCAGAATCCGCCTTCGCGCCTATGACTACCGCGTGCTCGACAAGAGCACCGCAGACATCGTCGAAACCGCCAAGCGCACCGGCGCACGTGTTGCAGGCCCCATCCCGCTGCCAACCCGCATCGAGAAGTTCACCGTGAACCGCTCTCCGCACGTCGATAAGAAGTCGATGGACCAGTTCGAAATCCGCACGCACAAGCGCCTGCTGGACATCGTTGACCCCACCTCCCGCACCGTGGACGAGCTGAAGAAGCTCAACCTTCCTTCCGGCGTGGACATCACCATCAAGATCTAAGCGATCTTCACTTTTTACAACCAGGAGGACACACTCATGAGTCTCGGATTGATCGGCAAAAAACTCGGCATGACCAAGGTTTACGACGCCAAAGGCGACGCAATCTCCGTCACGGTCGTTGATGTCAGCGGCAACACCATTCTGCAGGTGAAGCGCAGCGACGGCAAAGACAAGTACAGCGCAGTGCAGGTGGGCTACGGCGACCAGCTGAAGGATTCCCGCGTCAGCAAGCCGCTGCTGGGCCACTTCAAGAAGCACGGCTGCACGACCGCCAAGCGCATCGTCAAAGAATTCCGTCTTGCCAGCGACGACCAGCTCCCCGCTGCCGACGCCAAGCTTGACGCCAGCATCTTCAGCAACGGCCAGGTGGTGGACGTCATCGGCAACACCAAGGGCAAAGGCTTCCAGGGCGTTGTGAAACGCTGGAACTTCGCCGGCCAGCCCGCTTCCCATGGTCACATGATGCATCGTCGTCCTGGTTCCATCGGCTGCCGTCTGACCCCCGGTCTCGTCTGGAAGAACCAGAAGATGCCCGGCCATGACGGCACCACCCGCTGCACCACGCAGAATCTCGTGGTTGTGCAGAGCCGCCCTGAAGAAGGCATCCTGCTCATCAAAGGCGCTCTCCCCGGCAACACTGGCAGCATCGTTGTGGTGCGCCCCGGCAAGAAGGCCGTCGTCAAAAAGTAACCACGAGGAACTGAATCATGTCCGCGACCATTCTCTCAGCCGACGCCGCCAAGGCGGCCAACATCCAACTGACCGAGGGCTATCAAGGCTCCCAGGCTCTCAATGACACGCTGGTGGCCTACCGTGCCAACCGCCGTCAGGGCAATGCCCACACCAAAAACCGTTCTGAAGTTTCCGGCTCCGGCAAGAAGCTGTGGAACCAGAAGGGAACCGGCAACGCCCGTATGGGTTCCAAGCGTTCTCCAATCTGGAGCGGTGGTGGTGTCGTCTTTGGTCCCCGCAACACGACCGTGTGGGCCAAGAAGACCACCAAGAACACCCGCAAGCTGGCTTTGCGCGCCGCTTTGACCGCCCGCATCAATGATGGCGAAGTGCTTACCGTCCCAAGCTTTTCTGTGACTGATGGCAAGACCAAGAGCTTCATCGCCGCCGTCAACGGCCTGACCAATGCCAAGAATGTGCTCCTCATCGGCAAAGGCTTCGATGAACTCACCTTCCGCGCCGGCCGCAATGTACAAAACGTTCAGCTTATCTCCGCTGACGAAGTGAACGCCGAGCACCTCCTGCGCTACCGCAGCGTTGTGGTGACCGGAGAAGCCCTTGAAACCCTTGCCAAGAGGACTGCCTGATCATGAAAGACCTGCACAAAGTCATCAAAACCATCCGCCTCAGCGAAAAAGCAACGCTGCTGGGCGAAAAGAACAACGAGTACGTGTTCTCCGTCGATGTCGATGCCACCAAGATCGACATCAAGCAGGCCATCGAAAAGCTCTTTGGCAAGAAAGTCACCGGCGTCCGCACAGCGAACTATGACGGCAAGGCCCGTCGTGAACGCCGTGCCGACTATGGCCGCACCAATCACTGGAAGAAAGCCATCGTCCGTCTCAAGGACGGCGAGAAGTTCGACCTCGCGTAAACTCAGGCTCAGGCACGCAACCCTTTAACTTATCCTACCGTCATGGCGCTGAAAACATTCAAGCCTACCACGCCCACCAACCGTTACAAAGAGTGGAACTCATTTGATGAGATCACCAAGCACTCTCCGGAGAAAAGCCTCACCGTGGCTCTCCGCAAATCCGGTGGCCGTAACAACACTGGTCGCATCACCTGCCGTCACATCGGCGGTGGTCACGACAAGCGTTACCGTCTCATCGACTTCAAGCGCGTCCGCCGTGACGAAGCCGCCAAAGTGGTCGGCATCGAATACGATCCGAACCGCTCCGCCCGCATCGCCCTTGTGGAATACAAGGATGGACAGCGCGCCTACATCCTCGCCCCGAACGCTCTCGCGGTTGGTGCCTCGGTGATGGCCGGCGAGAAGGCCGCTCCAGAAGTGGGCAATGCCCTTCCGCTGAGCAAGATCCCTCTTGGTACCTCGATCCACAACATCGAGCTCTCCCCAGGCAAAGGTGGCGTCGTCGCCCGTGCCGCAGGCCAGGCCGCCGTGCTTTCCAACCGTGAAGGTGACTTCGCCCTGGTGCGCATGCCTTCCGGAGAAATCCGCAAGATCCTCGCCGTCTGCTACGCCACGATCGGCCAGGTGGGCAACATCGAGCACATGAACGTGGTGAGTGCCAAGGCCGGCCGCACCCGCTGGCAGGGCACCCGCCCGACCGTCCGCGGCATGTGTATGAACCCGATCGACCATCCGAACGGTGGTGGTGAAGGCCGTTCCAAGTCCGGTGGTGGTCGTCAGCACCTTCTCAGCCCCTGGGGCCACGCGAAGGGTGAGAAGACCCGCAACAAGAAGAAGGCGACGAACAAGCTCATCATCCAGGGCCGCAACGCCAAGAAGTAATCCATTCCTCACTCAAGTAATCTCATGGCACGCTCCCTCAAAAAAGGTCCCTTCGTTCAGCAAGCCCTCCTCGACAAGGTGGACAAGCTCAACGACGCCAAGCAGAAACGCCCCATCAAAACCTGGGCCCGTTCCTCGATGGTCACTCCTGACCTCGTCGGCCACACCTTCCTCGTTCACAATGGCAAGGACTTCGTGTCCGTGTATGTGACCGAAAACATGGTCGGACATCGTCTCGGCGAGTTCTCCATGACCCGTCTGTTCAAGTCTCACGGTGCTGTCACCGTCAAGGCCGCCAAGTAATTCAATTCCTGAGCATCGAGTCAATCATGTCACTCCGCAACTCCATCACCTGCACCACTTTCTCCCTGCTTCTGGCAGTGGGAGTGACCGGTGTGCGTGGGGATGACAGGCTCGAAAATCAGGAGCTGCACATCTCGCTTGCGGTAGCAGCGGCGAAACTCCAGGCGCAGGACGCCCAGCTTCTTGCCGCCAAGGACAAGAACGACGCCCTGGCCCAGAGCGCAGCTGCCGCCAATGCCGAAACCAACGAACTGAAGGAACGCTACGAAAAGCTGCGTGGCCTGCTGGAAGGTCTCGGAGTTGGAGCCTTGGAAAACTCCAAGGACCAGACTCAGGAGCGCCTGCTCGCTGCCCTCAGCGATCTGCGCATCATGAAAGAGCAGCGCGATGAACTCGCCGGTGCCCTGATTGAAATGGCTGAGTCGGGCATGGGCCTGATGAAGAGCGCTCAAAACGCTGATCCCGCCGCGGCTGACCGTCTGAACAAGGCCATCACCGCCGCTGATGCAGCGCTGGTCAAGGCTGGCGGCGGACAGAGCAATCAAGCCGTTGGCGATCTCCAGAACGCCCGCGTCGTCAGCCTCAAGAATGAGCTCGGCATCGCCGTGCTGTCCATTGGTGCCAAGGATGGTGTGAAGCCTGGAATGCCTTTCGAAATCTATCGCGAAGACAAGCCCATCGCCAAAGTGCTTGTCACTGAAGTTCGCAACTCTGTCTGTGGCGCCGTGGTCCAGGAACTGGCCGCTGCCAACGATCCCGTCCGTGTCGGTGACCGGGGTCGCGTCGATCTCAACAAATCTCTCTAAACGAAGTCAAGAACCCCCCTCGCTTTATGTCCGTCCGCTCCGTCCTCAAATACGCCAGGATCTCCTCGCAGAAAGCCCGTCAGGTCACACGTGCCATCACCGGCATGCCCGTCAACCAGGCGCTGAGCGTTCTCGACTTCACCCCCAAAAAGGCCGCCTTCCTCGTTGGCAAAACCCTCCGCTCCGCGATCGCGAATGCTGAGAACAATCACGAGCAGGATGCCTCCGAATTCATTGTGCAATCCGCAGTGGCCACTCCTGGACCTGCCCTGAGCCGTATCATGCCACGCGCCCGTGGATCCGCCGCTCCGATCAAGAAGCGCATGACCCACATCACCGTCATCATTGGCGCGCCAAAGGCTGAAGAAGCCAAGGCCGAAGGGGAGAAGAAAGCCCCGAAGTCCGCACGCCGCAGCGCCCCCGCCAAAAAGAAGGCGGCCAAGGCTGAAAAATCCAAGAAAGCTTCCGAATAACCGCAACGCCACCGAACCGCACCTCTTCACTTTATGGGACAGAAAGTAAATCCGATCGGCTTCCGCCTCGCAGTCACCAAAGACTGGCGCTCCAAGTGGTACGCACCTGAAAAAGAATACGCAGACTCGCTTCACAGCGACCTCGCCATCCGTGCCTACCTGAAGGAGAAGCTCATGCAGGCCGCCATTTCCAAGATCGTCATCGAGCGCGCCTGGAACCAGGTCCGCGTGACGCTGCACACCGCCCGCCCAGGACTCGTCATTGGCCGCAAGGGTCAGGAAATCGACGTCATGAGCCAGAAGGTCTCCGAAATGTGCGGTGGCAAGCAGGTCAAAATTGACATCTTCGAAATCAAGCAGCCTGAGCTCGACGCCCAGCTGGTGGCCGAAGCCGTTGCCGTGCAGCTTGAGCGCCGTATTTCTTTCCGCCGCGCCATGAAGCGCTCCGTGCAGACCGCCATGGACATGGGTGCCGACGGCATCCGTCTCCGCTGCGCCGGCCGTCTCGGTGGTGCTGACATCGCCCGTGCTGAGTGGTACCGCCAGGGCAAGGTTCCTCTCCAGACTCTGCGTATCCCGATCGACTACGGCTTTGCCGAAGCCCGCACCGTTTACGGCATCATCGGCGTCAAGTGCTGGATGAACCGTGGCAATGCTCCTGAAGGCGTCTCCCGTCCTTCCGGTGAACGCCGCCCACGCCGTGACGACCGTGGTGACCGCCGCCCAGGCGCTCCTGGCCCTCGTGGTGGCGACCGCCGCCCGCAAGGCCAAGGCGCACCAGCCCCTGCAGCCCAGGCATAACCTGCCTCATTCACTGAACTAAAACCTTTTCTCCGGACCTAGATTTATGGCCCTCCTTCCAAGCAGAGTAAAATATCGCAAATCGCAGCGTGGCAACCGCGGCGGCAACGCCACCAGCGGCAACAAGCTGGACTTCGGTGACTTCGGCCTTCAGACGCTTGAGCGCGGCTGGGTGAAGAACATCCACATTGAAGCCTGCCGTGTGGCCATCACCCGCTTCCTGAAGCGCAAAGGAAAGGTCTTCTGCCGTATTTTTCCCCACAAGCCCGTCACCCAGCGCCCACCGGAAGTCCGAATGGGTAAAGGTAAAGGCTCCCCCGAATTCTGGGTGGCAGTGGTCCTTCCAGGACACATGCTGTTCGAAATCTCCGGTGTGAACGAAGCCACCGCCCGTGAAGCCTGCCGCCTGGCCGCCACGAAGCTCGGCCTGCGCTGCCGCTTCGTCAGCCGTGAAAGCATGCACAAATAAACAACGCGAACTGCGAACTGAATTATGAAGATCAAAGAACTCCGTGAATCGTCCGTGGAAGAACTCTCCACACGCCGTCGCGAACTGAAGCAGGAAGCGCTCAATCTGCGCGTGCAGCAGAGCGCTGGTGGCGGACAGCTCGAAAATCCCGCCCGTCTGACGCATATCCGCCGCGAAATCGCCCGGATCGAAACCATCATCACCGAGCGCGCCCGCGCCGCGGCTGCCAAGAAGGCCGCCTGATCCGGTCATCAACCCACTGAAGCATTTCTATTATCATGAGCGAGCCTACCGCAGCAGCCCCTGCAGCCACCGAAAAGCAACCCGTGCGCAAGACGCGCGTCGGTGTTGTGGTGTCCAACAAGATGTCGAAGACCATCGTCGTCAAGGTTGAACGCCGCGTCCCGCACCCGATCTTCAAGAAGATCGTGCGCAAAACCTCCAAGTTCTACGCCCACGACGAAAACAACGCGGCCAAGGAAGGTGACAAGGTGCTCATCGCCGAAACCCGTCCGCTGTCCAAGCTGAAGCGCTGGGAGCTGATCGAAGTGCAGAAGCACTAGTCCGTGATTTTTTGAACCCCCTAACCTGACCAGGAGAAACAGTTTATGTTGCAAATGGAGTCCTCAATCCCGGTGGCTGACAACACCGGTGCCCGACTGGCGACGATGATCGGCGTGCTCGGCAAGAAAAACACCCGCTTCGCCTATGTGGGCGACATCATCACCGCGCACATCCGCGAATCCACCCCGACAGCGGCGGTGAAGAAGGGTGAAGTGGTCCGCGCCGTGATCGTGCGCACCTCGCACCCGATCCGCCGCGTTGATGGATCAATCCTGCGTTTTGACCGCAATGCGATGGTCATCATCGACAAGGACAACAACCCGCGCGGCACCCGCATCTTTGGCCCAGTGGCCCGTGAGCTGCGCGACAAGAACTTCATGAAGATCGTTTCCCTCGCACCCGAAGTGCTGTAATTCCCATGAGCCGTACCAAGACCCACGTTAAAAAAGGCGACAATGTCGTCGTCATTTCCGGAGCAGCCAAAGGCGCCCAGGGCGTTGTCCTGTCCGTGCAGCCAGGCAAAGGCCGGGTGCTCGTCGAAGGCGTGCGCATGATCAAGAAAGCGATCAAGCCCACCCAGCAGAATCAAGCCGGTGGTTTCCAGGACCAGGAAGCCCCGATCCACATCTCCAACGTCAAGCGCGTCGATGCGCCTGTGAAAGAGAAGAAAAAGAAAGTTGCGAAGAAGAAGGCCAAGGCCTAAGTCTCGCCCCCCCATTTGCCTCCCCCCCCGCCATCGCCGCACCACCCTGGTGCGGCCACGAGGGAAAGGCGGCACAGCCAAACTGAATCATGGAACATACCCTACAGACCCTCTACAAGCAGAAGCGCACGGAGCTGAAGACCCAGCTCAACCTTGCGAACATTCATCAAGTCCCGCAGCTGAAAAAGATCGTCGTGAACTGCGCGATCGGCAGCCAGAGCGAGCGCAAGCAGGCCATCGAAGACGCCGTCAACGAAGTGACGCTGATCACCGGCCAGAAGCCCGTCATCACCAAGAGCAAGAAGGCCATCGCCAACTTCAAGCTGCGTGAAGGTGAAAACGTCGGCGTCAAGGTCACTCTCCGTGGTGGCAAGATGTATGACTTCATGATGCGCCTGGTGCGCACCGCCATCCCCCGCATCCGTGACTTCCGCGGTGTGGCCCCCCGTGCGTTTGACGGCCGTGGCAACTACACCCTCGGTGTGGCCGAGCAGTCGATCTTCCCGGAAATCGAACTCGACAAGATCAAGCGTCCGCTTGGCTTCGACATCACCTTCGTGACCAGCACGAACAATGATGACCATGCGCGTGAAATGCTGCGCGCCCTGGGCATGCCATTCCGCACCCGCACCGCCCAGCCGAAGAAGGAAGATGGCACTGAAGCCGCCGCATAACCCCAACACCCGGACACCCTCAGCGTCATGACCGATCCTATTTCAGATTTTCTCACCCGCATCCGCAACGCCTGCTCAGCCCAGCAGGAGCAGGTGCTCATCCCCTTCTCCAAAATGAAGGCCGAACTGTCCCGCATCCTGCAGGAAGAAGGCTACATCTGGAGCTACGAAGTGGACACCAGCGCGGCGCATCCCCGCCTCAAGCTGAAGCTCAAGTATCAGGACAAAGCCCCTGTCATCCGCAAGCTTGACCGCGTCAGCAAGCCTGGTCTGCGCAAGTATGTCGGCAGCACCGAGATCCCCCGCGTTCTTGGCGGCCTGGGCATCTCGATCCTCTCCACGCCACGTGGCATCATGACCGGAGCCAAGGCCCGCAAGGCCAAGGTGGGCGGTGAACTCCTCGCCACCGTCTGGTAAACCCCCAACCCGTAGCAACATTATGTCACGCGTAGGCAAACAAGTTATTTCCATCCCGGACAAGGTCACCCTCAAAGTAGGCGCCGACCGCTCGGTGCAGGTCAAAGGACCTAAAGGTGAACTCGGCTGGACCCTTCCGGCTGGCGTCGCCGTCGAATCTGACGCGAAGACCGCCACGGTCACCCGCGAATCCGAAGACCGCAAGGTGCGCGCCCTTCATGGCACGACCCAGCGTCTGATCAACAACATGATGATCGGCGTCAGTCAGGGCTACACCCGCAACCTCGAGATCCACGGCGTGGGCTTTCGTGCGGCGGTGAAAGGTTCCAACATTGATCTCCAGCTTGGCCAGTCCCACGACCGCCTGCACCCGATTCCAAAGGGTGTGAAGGTGACCGTCACGGAAAACACCAAGATCGCCATCGAAGGCATCGACAAACAGGTCGTCGGCCAGCTCGCCGCTGACATCCGCGCTTACTATCCGCCAGAGCCTTACAAGGCCAAGGGCGTCCGTTATGTGGGCGAACACATCCGCCGCAAGGCCGGCAAGTCCGTCAAATAATTACCGGAGATACTCATCATGGCTCTTACCAATCGCAAAGAAATCCGCGCTCGCATTCACAAGCGCATCCGCCGCAAGCTCAGCGGCACAGCCGAGCGTCCCCGCCTCGCCGTTTACTTCTCGAACACGAACGTTTATGCGCAGGTCATCGACGATGCTGCCGGCAAGACGATCGTTTCGGCTTCCACCAAGGAAAAAGGCTACGGCGGCGGCAAGGCGAACATCGAAAACGCCACGAAGATCGGCACCCTCCTCGCGGAGCGCGCCATGGCCAAGAACGTCACCGAAGTGGTCTTCGACCGCGCCGGCTTCATTTATCATGGCAAGGTGAAAGCCCTCGCCGATGCCGCCCGCGAAAAGGGCCTGAAATTCTAATCCACCCGCAAATTTTTTATTATGGCTGATGAAACAGTAGTTACCGAAGCAGCGCCGGTGGAGGCCGCAGCACCCGCTCCAGCACAAGCACCTTCCGGCGGCGGCTCCCCATGGCGCCGTGACGACCGCGGTCCTCGTGAAGTGGACGGCGTGGAAAAAGTCGTGCACATCAACCGATGCGCCAAGGTGGTCAAAGGCGGCCGCCGCTTCAGCTTCAGCGCACTCGTCGTTTCCGGCGATGCAAAGGGCAAAGTGGGCTGCGGATTTGGCAAGGCCAACGAAGTTTCCGACGCCATCAAGAAGGCGACGGAAGCCTCCCGCAAGAACATGTTCAATATCGTTCTGAAGGACAGCACCATTCCCCATGAAGTGACCGGTGCCCACGGTGGCGGCCACATCCTTCTCAAGCCCGCGACTCCGGGCACCGGCATCATCGCCGGTGGTGGAGCCCGCGCCGTGCTGGAAGCAGCCGGCGTGAAAGACGTGATCGGCAAATCCCTTGGGTCCAGCAACCACGCCAATGTGGTGCGTGCGACTCTTGCCGCCCTGACCGCTCTGCGTCCTGCTGATGAAATCCTCCGCTCCCGCGGCAAGGAGATCAAAGAGCGCAAGGCCCTCTGATTGAATCCCATTTCCTCATTTTAATTTTCATGCAACTCCAAGACGTCAAACCCCGCCCCGGCG
This sequence comes from Prosthecobacter sp., assembly GCF_044222565.1. Lineage (GTDB taxonomy): Bacteria > Verrucomicrobiota > Verrucomicrobiia > Verrucomicrobiales > Verrucomicrobiaceae > Prosthecobacter. The sequence continues at coordinate 20,036 of NZ_JBGANA010000033.1, read as the reverse complement.
CCAAAAAGCGCCGCAAGCGCATCGGCTGTGGCGAAAGCTCCGGTCACGGAAAAACCTCCGGCAAAGGCAACAAAGGCCAGATGGCCCGCGCAGGACGCGGCATCCGCCCCGGCTTCGAAGGTGGTCAGATGCCAATGCATCGCCGTCTCCCCAAGAAGGGCTTCAACAACACCCTCTTCCAGGACGCGATCGAGGTCGTGAATGTGGGTGAGCTGAACGAAGCCTTTGAAGATGGCGCTGTGATCAATGAAGCCGCGCTGCGTGAAGCGGGTCTTGTGAGCCGCAACTGCGACATCATCAAGATTCTCGGCACCGGCGACCTTACTCGCAAGCTCACTGTCCAGGGCGCCAAAGTCAGCGCCACGGCCCGTGAAAAAATCGAAAAAGCAGGCGGTTCCATCGCTGCCTGATTTTTTCAGACCAACCAACCTCTTTGATGGGCCGGTCTCCGCGCAGCGAACGCTGCCAGGAAGCAGGCCCATCTTCGCTTAGAGCCACTCTCTCATGATCTCTGCTTTTGCCAACAGCTTCAAAGTCCCCGAACTTCGCTCGCGCATTCTTTTCACCCTGGCGATGATTGTCATCGTCCGTATCGGCACCTCGATCACGCTTCCTGGCGTGGACCCAACGGTGCTGAATGCGTGGATCGAAAACAAGGCGGGCAACAATGCCGGTGGCGCCGCCCAGGTGGCAGCGCTGCTCAACATCTTCAGCGGAGGCGGCCTGCAAAACTGTGCTATTTTCGCCCTGGGGATCATGCCTTACATCAGCGCGAGCATCATGCTGCAGCTGCTGACCGCCGTGTGGCCGCCGCTGAGCAAGCTGGCCCGTGAAGAAGGCGGCCGCCAGAAGATCACGCAGTATACGCGCGTGGCGACCATTTTGCTTTGCGTGTTTCAGGCGACGCTGCTGGCTCAGTCTCTGGCGGACCCGCAGCAGAACTACCTGATGGCGGGATTGCAGGAGGCGATCGACAAGCTGGGCGGGCAACCGCTGGTGCCGAACTATGGCATCGGCTTTGTGATCACGAGTGTCATCACCATTACTGCTGGCACCATGCTGATGATGTGGCTGGGCGAGCAGATCACCGACCGCGGCATTGGCAACGGCGTTTCCATCCTCATCTGCGTCAACATCGTTTCCGACCTTCCTGGCGCACTGATCCAGGTGTGGCAGACCTTTGTGGACAGCGTGAAAGCCAGCCCGGCCAGCGCCTTCACCCTTGTGCTGCTGATGGGCTTCATGATTCTTGTCATTGCCGGCGTCATCGCGCTGACACAGGCAACACGCCGTATCGCCATCACTTACGCCAAGCGCGTGGTGGGCCGCAAGGTCTATGGCGGTCAGACGCAGTATCTCCCGCTGAAGATCAATTATTCCGGCGTCATGCCGATCATCTTCGCCCAGGCGATCCTTCTTTTCCCGTCCACGATTCTGGCCTCCCTTTTCAAGGAGACCGCCTGGATTCAGCGCATGGCCATCTTTGTGAGCAGCGGCTGGGTTTATTATGTGGCGTCCTCTCTGCTGATCTTCTTCTTCAGCTACTTCTGGGTGGCCACGATGTTCCAGCCGACGCAGATCTCGGAAGACCTCAAGAAAAGCGGTGGTTACGTTCCTGGCATCCGCCCGGGCAAGCCGACCGCCGACTTCCTCGACTTCACGATGAGCCGCCTCACTTTCGCAGGTGCGATCTTCCTTACCGGACTGTATGTGATGCCAGGCATCGTCAGCAGCTCGATGAAGATCTCCAGCTCCGCCGCCCAGTTCTTTGGTGGCACGAGCCTGCTGATCTTGGTGGGCGTGGTGCTTGACGTCATGCGCCAGGTGGAAACTCATCTTTTGCAGGCCCACTATGACGGCTTCCTCAAGAAGGGGCGCATCCGTGGTCGCGTGGATCGCATCCAGCAGGGAGCCCGTGCTGTGGATTCCACCACCGTGGTGTGGATCTGGGTGGCTCTCGCGATCATGGTCTTGGTCGGCGTGGTGTACAAACTGGCTCTTAAGTGAGTCTTCTTCAGCGCGTCATGGCTTTCGTCAAATCGGGAAACATTCCCATCCGTCACGGCGCGCAGCAGCAAGGCATTCGCCGGGCCTGCCAGGTCGCGCGCGATGTTCTCATCAAGACCGCATCGCAGGTGCATGCGGGTGTGACGACAGCCGAAGTGGACCGGTATGCCGCCGCTGAGATCAAGGCGTGCGGTGCCATCAGCGCCTTCCTTGGCTACGGCCGCCTCAAGTTTCCGGGACACATTTGCATCTCCATTAATGAGGAGGTGGTGCATGGGATCGGTGGCCCGCGAGTGATTCAGGATGGAGACATTGTCAAGATCGACGTTGGAGTTCATTTTGATGGCTGGGTCGGCGACAATGCGCTGACAGTGCCGGTGGGCAAGGTGGCGCAGGAGACGCTGCACCTGCTGGCAGCGACGGAAGAATCTCTGCTCAATGCCGTCAAATATGCCCGCGATGGCTGGATGCTGGGCGATCTCTGCCACAGCGTCGAGGCTCACGTGACCCAGTATGGCTACAGCGTGGTGCGCGAATTTGTGGGCCATGGGGTGGGCCGAAAGCTGCATGAAGAGCCGCAGGTGCCCAACTATGGCAAAAAAGGCGAGCGCCCGCGCCTCAAGGCCGGCATGACTCTGGCCATCGAACCCATGATCAACATGGGAACAGGCAAGACCAAAACCCTTGAAGACAAGTGGACCGTGGTGACGACAGACCGCAAGCCGTCGGCCCACTTTGAGCATGTGGTCCTGGTCACAGCGGATGAACCGGAGATCTTGACTGCACGTGATCGCATGTTTCCCAAGGGAATTGCGGACCTCACGCCTAGACCTGTGTCAGAGCTGGGTTGAACTTTGAAGTATGGCAGCCGCTACACAGGTTAAGTGATCGGCTTATAACCCGTGTTTACGAAGGCAATATACGACTGTTCTGCAAAAATACTGACAGCGTTTGTGCTATTAAAGACTGATTCATGACGCAGGTGCGATTCGTATTCTTGCGTGTGCGCTAGATCGAATCATCTTCCGTGCGCTCCGGTCCACTTTATACATGAACGACACCTCCTCCCCACCCAATCCGCCATCAGCCAAAGGTCGTGCCGGATGTTTTGTGATCATCTTTTTGGTTCTTGCCGCCGGCGGATGGCTGTGGATGCACCGGCCGGCCACGACTCAAAGCGGGCCACCCGTCGGCAAAGGGGGCAGGGGAGCAGGAGGTCCGGTGGCGGTTACCGCAGGGGAAGTGAAACAGGAAGACTTCGAGGAATGGGTGAGCCTATCAGGTACCATAACGCCGCTTCAGGTGGTGGTGGTGCGCAGCCGCGTGGACGGGCAGCTGAACAAAGTCAATTTTGTCGAAGGGCAGATGGTCAAGGCCGGGGACCTGCTGGCGGAGATTGATCCGCGCCCGTTTCAGGTCGTCCTGGATCAGGCCAAAGGGCAGCTCGGCCGGGATGAGGCCATGCTGGCCAATGCGAACAAGGACATGAACCGGTACACGGAGCTGCTCAAGCAGGACTCCATTGCCAAGCAGCAGGTGGACACCCAGAGATCTCTTGTCAGCCAGTATGAGGCCACGCTTGTGTCAGACCGCGCCGCCGTCGCCAGCGCGGAACTGCAGCTCAGCTACACGAAGATCACGGCGCCGCTGTCCGGACGCATCGGTCTGCGCCAGGTGGATGCCGGGAACATGATCCGGTCCACCGACGCGAACGGGCTGGTCATCATCACACAGATGGATCCCATCGGGCTGTTCTGCTCGATTCCGCAGGAACGGGTGGACGCGGTGCTTAAACGCCTCAGGAGCAGCGATGAAGTGCAGGTGGAGGCGGTGGACAAAGAGATGAACAAGGTGCTGGGGCGCGGCAAGCTGCTGACGACGGACAATCAGATCGATCTCACCTCAGGCACTTTGAAACTGAAGGCGCAGCTGCCCAATACGGACCTGGCGCTGTTTCCGAATGAATTTGTGATCACGCGGCTGCTGGTGGACATCCAGCCGAAAGCCACCGTTGCGCCGGCAACGGCGATTCAGCGCGGGGCCAAGGGAGCCTATGCGTATGTCTTGCAGGATGACAGCACGGTGAAGATGCACAATGTGGTGACTGGTCCCACGCAGGGAGACCGAGTTCTCGTTACTGAAGGGTTGAAGGCGGGAGACAAGGTGATCACGCAGGGGGTGGACCGCCTGCGCGACGGTTCCAAAGTGGAGGTCATCGTTCCCGGCAAGAATCCTCCGGGAGGAGGGCCGAAAGGGGAGAAGGGAGAGAAGCCCAAAGAGGACAAAGAAGAGAAGGGGGACGAGAGGCGCGGCAAAGGAGCGCCTCTGTCATGAGGGATGTTTCACCTGAAGCATGACGCATGAATCCCTCTCGCATCTTCATTGAACGCCCCGTGGCGACCACGCTGCTGATGGTGGCCGTGCTGCTGGTCGGCGGGCTGGCCTACCGGCTGTTGCCGGTGTCAGCACTGCCTCAGGTGGACTATCCGACGATCCAGGTCGTCACGCTTTATCCTGGAGCTGGCCCGGAGGTGATGACGTCCTCCATCACCGCACCGCTGGAGCGGCAGTTTGGCCAGATGCCCGGGCTGGCGCAGATGTATTCCATCAGCAGCGGCGGCTCCTCGGTGATCACGCTGCGGTTCACGCTGGGGTTGAGGCTGGACATTGCCGAGCAGAGCGTGCAGGCAGCGATCAATGCAGCGGCCACGCTGCTGCCCACGGACCTGCCCAACCCACCGATCTACAACAAGGTTAACCCGGCCGATGCGCCCATCATTTCGCTGGCGCTGACTTCGGCAACGCTGCCACTGATCAAGGTGCAGGACGCGGCGGACACGAGGCTGGTGCCCAAGCTCTCGCAGATTTCCGGGGTGGGCCTTGTCTCGCTCAGCGGCGGCATGCGGCCGGCGGTGCGCATTCGGGCCAATCCGGTGGCGCTGGCTTCGCGCGGTCTCAGCACTGAGGATCTGCGCAATGCCATCACGATGGGCAATGTGAACCAGCCGAAGGGCGGATTCGACAGCACCACACGCAGCAGCACGGTGGATGCCAATGATCAGCTCCTGTCCGCGGACGACTACCGCAATCTGGTCATCGCATGGCGCAACGGCGCGGCGGTGCGGGTGATCGACGTGGCGGATGTGGTGGATGACGCGGAGAATGTTCGTCTTGCCGCCTGGGTGGATGTGAACTCGAAGGCGGGCGTGCTGCCGGCGGTGGTGGTGAATGTACAGCGCCAGCCCGGGGCCAACGTCATCGAAGTGGCGGACCGCATCAAGGCGCTGCTGCCAAAGCTGCGTGAGAACCTCCCTCTGGCGGTGGACGTCCAGATCCTCACCGACCGCACCACGACCATCCGTGCTTCGGTGGAAGACGTGCAATATGAGCTGCTGCTCTCAATCGGCCTCGTGGTTGCGGTGATCTTTGTGTTTTTGCGCAGCCTGCGCGCGACCGTGATTCCGGCGGTGGCAGTGCCGCTGTCGCTCGTCGGCACCTTTGCTGTGATGTGGGTGTGTGGTTTCAGCCTGAACAACCTGACGCTCATGGCGCTGACGATTGCGACCGGGTTCGTGGTCGATGACGCCATTGTGATGATCGAAAACATCGCGCGCTACATCGAGGCAGGGGAGGCGCCGATGGCGGCTGCGCTGAAAGGGGCGCGGCAGATCGGTTTCACCATCATCTCGCTTACCATCTCGCTGATTGCCGTGCTGATCCCGCTGCTGTTCATGCAGGATGTGGTGGGGCGGCTGTTTCGTGAGTTTGCCATTACGCTGGCCATTTCCATTGTGATCTCCGCCATCGTCTCGCTGACGCTGACGCCGATGATGTGTGCCCGCCTGCTGAAGCATGGCGGAGAAGGGCCGCTGGCCCGGGCGGTGGAGCGGGGCTTTGATGCGATCATTCATTTCTACGGGAGAGTGCTGCGTGTGGTGCTAAACCACGGCGCAACGACGATGCTGGTGTTTGCCGCCACGCTGGTGGCGACAGGGGTGCTTTATGAAAGTGTGACGAAAGGCTTCTTCCCGCTGCAGGACACGGGGCTGATCCAGGGCTTCGTCGAGACCTCGCAGAACGGGTCGTTTTCTGCCCTGGGCAAGCGGCAGCAGGAGCTGATGAGGCTGGTGCGGGAGGATCCCGCCGTGGAAAGTGTTTCGTCCTTTATCGGTGTGGACGGTGTGAACACCACGCCCAACAGCGGGCGCATGCTCATCAACCTTGTGCCGCGGGAGAAGCGTGACGTCTCCGCGGTGCAGGTGGTGCGGCGGCTGCAGGACCGGGCCAACCGGATACCGGGAGTGCAGCTGTATCTGCAGCCGGTGCAGGATTTGAACATCGAGGACCGTGTGAGCCGTACGCAATTTCAGTTCACGCTGCAATCTCCGGACATCGACTCGCTGCAGTCATGGACGCACCAGTTTGTGGATGAACTCCGCGCCTCCCCCTTGCTGGCGGACGTGGCCGACGACCAACTGGACAAAGGCCTGCAGGCGCGGGTGATCATCGAGCGTGAAACGGCCAGCCGACTCGGGGTGACGGTGGCGGCCATTGACGCGGCGCTGTACAATGCGTTTGGCCAGCGGCTTGTCTCGACGATTTTCACGCAGAGCGGGCAGTACCGCGTGGTGCTGGAGCATGACCTGGAGTTCCAGTCCGGACTTGCCGCCTTTGACCAGGTGCGCGTGCCAGCAACGGGCGGGCAGCAGGTGCTGCTGAACACGATTGCCAAGATCGTTGAGGAACCCGCAGCCCTGGCCGTGGCGCATCAGGATCAGTTTCCGGTGGCAACTGTGTCATTCAATCTGGCGCCGGGAGTTTCGCTGGGGGCCGCGGTTTCGGAGATCGAGCACATCAAAGAAGAGCTGGGCATGCCCGAAAGCATCGAGACGGCGTTTGCGGGCACTGCGCTGGCCTTCCAGGGCGCGCTGAGCAACCAGCTGCTGCTCATTCTTGCCGCCGTGGTGGTGATGTATCTGGTGCTGGGCATTCTGTATGAGAGCTTCATTCATCCGCTGACGATTTTGTCCACTCTGCCTTCGGCGGCGGTGGGGGCGCTGCTCGCGCTGGAGGTGACGCATACGGAACTCGGCGTCATGGCCATCATCGGCATCGTGCTCCTCATCGGCATCGTGAAGAAAAACGCGATCATGATGATCGACTTCGCGCTGGAGGCCGAGCGTGAGCACCACATGCCGCCGCGCGAGGCGATTTATCAGGCCTGCCTGCTGCGCTTCCGGCCCATTCTGATGACCACGCTGGCTGCTTTGCTGGGCGCGCTGCCTCTCATGATCGGCAGTGGCGAAGGCTCCGAGCTGCGCCATCCGCTGGGGTTGACGATGGTGGGCGGCCTGCTCGTCAGCCAGCTGCTCACTCTTTTCACCACGCCGGTGATCTACCTGATGTTTGACCGGTTTGTGGCTTCATCCAGCAGGGAGCAGGATCCGGCCTCCAGCCCTGCCATGGCCTCCGTCGCATGAGCATCACCGACACCTTCATCCACCGCCCCGTAGCGACGACGCTCGCCACGCTGGCGATTGCGCTGGCGGGTGTGCTGGCCTACACGAATCTGCCGGTCTCTCCGCTGCCGCAGGTGGACATGCCTTCGATTTCGGTTTCGGCGTCGCTGCCGGGAGCCAGCCCTGAGACCATGGCGGCCACGGTGGCCACACCGCTGGAGCGCACGCTGGGCCGGATCGCAGGCATCACGGAGATGACGTCTTCGTCATCGATGGGCACCACCAGCATCAGCCTGCAGTTTGACATCAGCCGGGATGTGGACAGCGCCGCGCGGGATGTGGAGGCCGCCATCAATGCCGCGCGCAGCCTGCTGCCCACGGGCATGCCGGGAAATCCGACGTACCGCAAAATGAACTCGGCGGATTCGCCGATCATGATCATGGCCATGACGTCGGACGTTCATACCTCGGGGCAGATGTACGATGTTGCCTCGACGATCGTGGCGCAGAAGATCTCGCAGGTGGATGGTGTGGGGAATGTGAGCATTGGGGGGAGCTCGCTGCCGGCGGTTCGCGCGACCATGAACATGGGCGCCCTCACGCGCGCAAACCTGACCATGGAAGATGTGCGCACGGCCATCGCGGCGGCCAACGTCAACCGGCCCAAGGGAGTCGTGGAAGACGCGGACCGGCGCTGGCAGGTGCTGGCCAGCGATCAGCTCTCGAAGGCGGACCAGTACAAGGATGTCGTGGTCAGCTACGTCAATGGCGCTGCGGTGCGGCTGGCGGATCTCGGCGAAGTGACGGACTCGGTTCAGGATGCCTTTAACTACGGAAGCACCAACGGCAGAGTGTCCGTTTCTTTGATCGTCTTCCGGCAGGCCGGAGCCAACATCATCGAAGTGGTGGACAAGATCAAAGACCTTGTCCCAAAGCTGCGAGCGATGATTCCCGCCTCGATGTCGCTGGACGTTACGATGGAGCGCACCATCACCATTCGTGCCTCCATTGATGATGTGCAGCACTCGCTGCTTATCGCCACGCTGCTCGTCGTGCTGGTGGTGTTTGCCTTTTTGCGCCGGGTGCGGGCCACTTTGATCCCAGGGGTGGCGGTGCCGGTTTCGCTGCTGGGCACGTTCGGTGTGATGTATCTCTGCGGCTACAGCCTGGACAATCTTTCGCTGATGGCGCTGACGATCAGCACGGGCTTTGTGGTTGATGACGCGGTGGTGGTGCTGGAAAACATCACCCGCCACATTGAGAACGGGATGCCGGTGATGGAGGCGGCGCGCCGGGGGACGCGGGAGGTGACCTTTACGGTCATCTCCATGAGCGTTTCGCTGGTGGCCGTTTTCATCCCCATTCTGCTGATGGGCGGGCTGATGGGTCTGCTGTTCCGGGAGTTTGCGGTCGTTCTTTCCGTGGCCATCGCGGTCTCGCTTGTGGTTTCCCTGACCACCACGCCGATGATGTGCGCACGTCTCATCAGCGCAGACAAGCCGGGGCACAAGCCGGGATTTTTTGCCCGTCTCTCGGACGGCATCTTCAACTGGGTGCAGTCGTTTTACGCCTACACGCTGCACATTGCCCTGCGGCATCACTGGCTCACGCTCACAGCACTCATTGGTATTGTCGGCCTGACCGGCTGGCTGTATGTGACGATCCCGAAGGGGTTTTTCCCGCAGCAGGACAACGGCCTGCTGATTGGCAACATCAGCGCGGATCAAAACATTTCGTTTCAGGCGATGCGGGAAAAGATCATCGCGATTTCGGAAATCGTGCAGAAAGATCCGGCCGTGGCGAAGCTCAATGCGAGCTGCGGTTCCGACTCGCGCATGGGCGGGCCAAAGAACACCGGCAGGGTTTTCATTGCGCTCAAGCCGGTCAGCCAGCGCGAATCAATGGACGTGGTGCTGGCGCGCTTCCGCGGCAAACTTTCCAAGATTGCCGGGGCGCAGCTGCTGCTCATGCCCTCGCAGGATCTGCGCATCGGCGGGCGTTCCAGCCGCGCTTTGTACCAATACACGCTGCAGGCAGGCGATGTGGACACACTGCGCAAGCTGGAGCCGCGCGTGAGGCTGGCGCTGCTGGGACTCAAGGAACTCACGGACGTGAACAGCGACTTTGAGGACAAGGGCACGGTGACCCGTCTCGTGATTGACCGGGAGGCCTGCGCACGCATCGGCGTGACGATGCAGTCCGTGGACGCGGCCTTGAACAGCTCCTTTGGCCAGCGAATGGTGTCCACCATCTATGCGCCGCTGAACCAGTACCGCGTCATCCTGGAGGCCTCGGAAAATGACGATGCGGGCGCCATCGACCATGTGATGGTGCGCACCGTTTCCGGGAAGCTGGTATCGCTGAACCAGCTTGCGCGCTGGGAGTCCGCGCCCGCGCCGTTGTCCATCAGCCACCAGGGGCAGTTTGCCGCTCTGACCTTCTCCTTCAATGTTCCAGCCGGCGTGGCTTTTGCGCAGGCCACCGACGCGATCACCAACGCCGTGGACAAGCTGAACATTCCCGAAGATGTGCAGCGGATTTTTGCGGGCACCGCGGGAGCCTTTCAGGCCTCATTGGACAGCCAGCCGATTCTCATTCTCACGGCGCTCATTGTGATCTACCTGGTGCTGGGCATCCTGTATGAGAGCTTCCTGCTGCCGCTGACGATCCTTTCCACGCTGCCCTCCGCCGGTGCGGGAGCCATGCTGGCGCTGTACATCAGCGGCATGGATTTCAGCGTGATGGCGATGATCGGCATCTTCCTGCTGATCGGGATCGTGAAGAAGAATGCGATCATGATGATCGACTTCGCGCTGCAGGTGGAGCGCGACCGTGGCATTGATTCGTTTCAGGCGATTTTCGAAGCCTGCCAGCTGCGCCTGCGGCCCATTCTGATGACCACCTTTGCCGCCATGCTGGGTGCGCTGCCATTGGCGATGGGCACCGGCGTGGGGTCTGAACTGCGGCGACCGCTAGGCGTGGCCGTGGTGGGCGGGCTGATCGTCAGCCAGGTGCTCACGCTTTACACCACGCCTGTTGTGTATCTCTTTCTCGATGGCCTGCGGATGCGTTTTCTGAAAAAACATCACGCGGAGCCGGTCATGACCGCTTCCTCTGCTCCTGTTACTCTATGACGAACCGTCCCCTTTTCCTTGTGCTCATGCTGGCCGCGTCCGGCTGCAGTTTTAGTCCGAAAAAGCAGGCGCCGTTGATGAATGTGCCGGCGAACTTCAAGGAAAGCCGCGGCTGGAAAGTCGCTCAGCCTGCCGATCATCTGCCGCGAGGCAACTGGTGGTCCATTTTTCATGACAGAGATCTGGACGCCATCATGCAGAGCCTGGAGGTCTCAAATCAGTCTCTGCAATCCGCAGTGGCCAAGGCGCAGCAGACTTCGGCACTGCTCACCGCAGCGAAGCTGGCCTTTCTGCCCACGGCCCAGTTGACGAGCGACTACACCGTGAACAAGAGCGGTGCGCTGGGCGGCGGTGGCAGTGCGAACTCGATCAACGCCTCCCGGGCCGGGGCCGGTGTGAAGAGCATTCAGTCTGTGGGTGCCACATCAAACTGGGAAATCGATTTGTGGGGACGGCTCAGGCACACGGCCAAGGCCACCAAGGCGGACGTCGAGGCGGCTAAGGCGGATGTGGAGTCCACGAGGCTGACACTTCAGGCGCAGGCAGCGCAGAGCTACTTTTCCCTGCGTGCCGCGGATGCGCAGCGGCAGCTGCTGGAGCGGCAGGTGGCCAGCTATGCGAAGTCTCTTGAGCTCACGCAAAACCGCAAAGCGCAGGGGGTTGCGTCCGAGGCGGATGTGGCTCTCGCGGCCACGCAGCTGGCGACTTCCCGCGCTGCATTGATCGAAACCGGAGTGACACGTGCCACGATGGAGCATGCACTGGCAGTGCTTACCGGACGGACGCCGGCAGAGTTTGGGCTGAAGCCAGCCACACTGGCCTCCCACATCCCCACGGTGCCGGCCACCGCCCCGTCAACGCTCCTGCAGCGAAGGCCGGACATTGCCGCCGGAGAACGGCGCGTGGCTGCGGCCAATGAACGAATCGGCGCGGCGATCGCGGCGTTTTTTCCCACGGTTTCTCTTGGCGCGGCCACTGGCTGGCGAGCGCTGGCCAATCTGTTTGCGCAGGGAAACAACTTCTGGTCGTTTGGTCCGGATGCTGCGCTGAACCTGCTGGACAGCGGGCAGAGGCTGGCAGCGAAGGCCCAGGCGGATGCCACGTGGCGGCAGGCCGTGGCGGATTACCGGCAGACGGTGCTGACGGCGATGCAGGAGTCTGAGGATGCCCTGTCCACGCTACGGATCCTGGCAGCTGAATCCACTGCGCAGGATGAGGCCGTGAGGGCCGCGCGGGAGAGCGAGCGGATCGCGGGGAATCAGTATGAGGCCGGGACTTTGAGTTATATCAATGTCACCACGGCACAGGCTGCGGCTCTGAACGCGGAACGCAGTGCCATTGATCTGCGTTCGCGGCGACTGAATGCCACCGTGGCGCTGGTGAAGGCGCTGGGTGGGGGGTGGTGAGCGGGGGAAGAGCCAAGACTGGCTATTTCTTTGCCTTTGGCAGCACGAAGGTCTGGCCATCGTAGGAACCGCCTGTCATCTGCTGCACGGATTTGAGCTGATCGTTCACCGAGTTGTTCATGGCATCGCCGTTGGTTTTGGAATAGTCCAAGGAGCGGCTGGCGGTGGAGGATGCCTCCTCGACTGGGGCTGCTGGCACCGGTTTGGGTGGTTCGGTGAAGGCCTGCTGGACGAGCCACATGCCGCCGCCCAGAGCCAGAAGGATCAAGACGAAGGAGGTGCCGGTGGAGGAGGAATCGCTCACGATGGCGGTACCAACGCCGGAAACCGGGGCCAAGTCAATGCCATGAAAGGGGCAGGATTGCCGTGTTCGAGGCAAAAAAGTGCGGCAAAAATCGTTCATTGAGCCTAAGTTTCCCCCGTGTCTGCCCGTTCCGAACCTGAACTCTCACATGCCCGACCCACACGTACAGGATGAAGCCGCCGTGCTGGTCAGACGTGCGTTAGACCAGCATGAAAGCACCCTTATCGCCTACACAGCCGGCATCCTTGGTGGAGACATCGAGCGTGCGCGTGATGTCGTGCAGGATGCCATGCTTCGGCTTTACCTCACCGAGCCGGAGAGAGTCCGCGAAAACCTCAAATCGTGGCTTTTTACCGTCTGCCGCAACCGGGCCTTTGACATCCTGCGCAAGGAGCAGCGGCTGGACCTTGGAAACGAGGAGGTCATCGATGCTGCGACAGACCATGAGCCCGACCCTTCCCAAAGCGCCGGCATGCATGAGCTCTACGAGCACATCTGGAGCTGCGTGGACCGCCTGCGGCCCAATCAGCGTGAAGTCGTGCGGCTTAAATTTCTGCACGACTGCTCCTACCAGGAAATCGCCGGAATCACCGGACTCAGTGTCGGCAATGTGGGCTTCATCATGCACCACGCCATCAAGAAACTCCGCGAAGTGATGAGCACCGACGTCAGCGAAGCCTACTCACCCACCCATTCATGAATCCTCAGGACAATCCCAACTTTACCGCTTATGCACTCGGAGAACTGAGTGCCGAGGAGGCGCGCGCCATGCACGAGCTGCTGGCCAGCACTCCAGCGGCTGCGCATGAGCTGGAGCAGATCGAAGCGGTCACAGACGCCTTGCGCCATGGAGCGCCCATTCCGCAATCACGCCTCACCCATGAGCAGCGGCATGCAGTGCTGCACCCTGCCAATCTTCCACGACGCATTCAGCCGATGAGGCCGCGCCAGCCGGTGAAACGGGCGCAGCCGCTCTTCTGGCCGGTTGTTGGATCTTTGGTGAAGATCGCAGCTGTGATCGCGCTGACCGGAGCAGCATTTACGTTGGGCTGGTTGTACGGACCGGAGATGAAGTCTGCGGCGCAGATGGCTTCCACGCCGTCGGAGTCCGAAGCTACTGCAACAATCGTCAATCCCAAGGCGGGAATTGAAAAGACTGTTCATGCACCTGTCGTCGCGGTTGAGAAGGCAAAACCAACCGAGCCTGAGTCGAAGCCAGTCGTGGCTGCAGCCAACGTGGCAAAGCCAGAGGTCGCTGTGGCTCCTGCAGTTCCGGCACCCAACGTGCAGGAAATGGTGGTGGCCCAGATGCCGTCGATGAAGGAACTGCCTGCGGCCGCAGGTGGAGCGAAGCTCAAGCTTGGGTTTACCCTCCCGGCCGGACATGCCGCCTTTGTGAGCACCACGAAGCAGGCTGCTGATCAGTTCAGCCTGCACCCGGCCGAGATCAAACCCATGCAGTCCAAGGCGAAGGCACAGGCGCTGGCTTCTCCACAAACAGCCGCCGGCAGCAAGATTGAGCACAAGCCTGAGCGGGTGGCAGATTTGTACATTCACTCATGGCAGGCTGAAGTGGCCGCCTGCCCATGGAACGCCGCAAACCGCCTGCTGCGGATTGTGATCCAATTGCCGGCGGACCAGCCAGCCGTGCTGAACGCGGAGAGCCGCTTTCCTCTGCAGGTGAACTTTGATCCTGCGAATGTGAAGCAGTTCCGCATGCTGTGTGAGCGGCATCTGGCGGCGGCAGAACTGCGAAGCGCGGGCACGCATGTACTGTGGTATGAATTTCAGCCCAACGGCAGCGGCGAGACCAGCCGTGACAGCAACCGGCAGATTGCCACGGTCACTCTGCCGAATGCGCACTTTACCTCTCAAACAGTGGGTCCGTTTGACAGCAGCAAGCTGCAGGTCATCGACCGCGGTTACTCCCTGCAAAATGCGCGTGAGGATTTTGTGTTTGAAACCTCCGTGGTGGGTTTTGGCCTGCTGCTGCGTGGTGCGGAACAGCTGGGCGGTCTGAACCATGACATGGTCCTGAGCCTGGCGCGCCAGTCCAAGGGAGCCGATGTTCAAGGAGAGCGTGCGCGCTTCATCCGCCTGGTGCAGGATGCGCAAAACGCGGCAGGACTTTAAGCTTTAACTTTTGGCACGAACTGTCGCTGAACCCCCGCTGCGTTCGTCAGGCGCAGACAGCGATCCTGCCGCTGAAGCGTGTGCCGGGCGGGGCGTAGAGTTTGTGACCGAGCGAGAGGTAGCGCTGCCGCAGATGCTCGCGGTGTTCATGGATCACCTGCACCCAGGGGCTGCGACGAACGGCGAAGGCAGGTTCCTGGGAAAGATTGGCGAGGTCCTGATCACGCCCGAGCAGGTGACCGAGACGCTGGGCACGCCTGATGCGGCGGGCAGCGCCTGGCAAGTGGGACAGGGTCAGGGTCTGGAAATAGAGGTCCTTCACACGATGGCGCCAGCGGTGAAGGGTGCGCTTGTCCGTGGTCTCGAACGCCTCCTTCATGAGACGGCGGCCTTTGCGGTAACAGCGTGCGTGCTCCTCAAGAATCTGCTCCTCGGAAAGCGAGCCGATGCAGGTGCTGTCAATGAGCTGGCTCATGGCGTAGAGCTGATGCTGCAGGCTGGAGGCTGACGGCGCCGCAGGAGGGCTGCTCATCAAATGCGGGCGATGCTTTGGCGCCAGATGAAAGCGGCGCGCCAGCTTGTCGATGAGCCGGCTTTGCACCACATGATCGCGATTGGAGGCGCAGGTGTTTTTGATCGTGCGGAGATGCAGCCGCATGGCCTGCATGGTGTGTTCATCAATGCCAGCGCGGGCGAGCCGCAGCAAGGCCAGCATCTTCTTCACGCGCACGCGCAACTGGTGGGTGGCCGCTTCTTCATGCGATGGCATTCTCCGCACATCATCCTGGGCGCGCTCACAAAGCTGATGCAACAAACGCTTTAACTTCCGGCCATGAAGGCCCGTGGAGTCACGGCTTTGTTTCATGAGCAAGCATTCAGCCGAGGATGAGCCCGGACGGCAAGAAAGAGTTTTTCACAATCGTCCGCAAAAGCTGGCAACAAGTGAACAATGGCTGTGAATTGTCTGAATGACTCCAATCAGTGGAGCAATTGGGAGTGTCGTCACATAGGGTTTTGGGCCGAATTTTTGGATTTGGCGGGGAGGTTGGTGAAAACTTTCGTTGATTCATGTGCCTCTGGTGCAAGCGTGCGTGCGTAATCCCTCCCGAACCCACCCACACTCCATCATGGCCAGCGAAGCAGTACTCAACCTCACCGAAGCAAATTTTGAATCCGAAATCTCCAGCTCCACCGTTCCGGTGATCGTGGACTTTTGGGCTGAATGGTGTGGCCCATGCCGCATGCTGGGACCGATCCTTGAGGACCTGGCCAAGGATCAGGCTGGCAAGCTGAAGGTCGTCAAAGTGAATGTGGACGAGGCGCCAAATCTCTCGGCACAGTTCAACGTGAAATCGATCCCGATGCTGATCTTCTTCAAGGACGGCAAGGCTGTGGACACCGTCGTCGGTGTGCAGTCCAAAGACGCCTTGTCCAAGCGTCTTGCGGCGCTGGCCTGATCCGTGTTTCGACATTCGAGTTTCGAAGCAGCCGCTGTCTCATCAGCGGCTGTTTTTTGCCTTCGCACATGATTGGGAGGCGCTGTCCTTTGGGGGAAATAAAAAAGGAGGCAAGGTGGAACCCCTGCCTCCTTCTCTACGAAAGCTATTCTTATTCGTCTCCGAAGGAGATGCCGATGGCGCGGGAGGCACGGACGATTTCGCTGTCCTTACCGACGAGGCGGAGCTGATGCACGGCTTCCTCGATGGGCACGTCTCCCACCTGATACTGCTGGTAGCTGACCATGCGGCCGAAGCTGCCCTGGGAGATGAGTTCGACGGCCTTGGCACCGAAGCGGACGCCGAGGATGCGGTCAAGGGCGGTGGGAGCGCCTCCGCGCTGAAGGTGGCCGAGGGTGCAGGCACGGGTTTCTTTGCCGGTGTCTTTTTCGATCTGCTTGGCCACGTAATCACCGATGCCACCCAGGCGGTCTTCTCCTTTGCTGCCCACGCGCTCTTTGGTGAGAAGTTCTCCGGTCTCGATGCGGGCGCCTTCAGCGACCACGACCAGCGTGCTGTGGTGGCCGGCGGCATCGCGTTTGCGGATGGCCCTGGCCACGGCGTCAAAATTGAAAGGAATCTCTGGCAGCAGAATGACGTCCGCGCCGCCGGCCATGCCGCCGTAGAGGGCGATCCAGCCTGCATGACGGCCCATGACTTCCAGAACGATGACGCGCTTGTGGCTCTCCGCCGTGGTGTGGAGGCGGTCCAGAGCATCGACCACGGTGGCGACGGCTGAATCAAAGCCGAAGGAAGTAGCAGTCGCCTGGATGTCGTTGTCGATGGTCTTTGGCACGCCGATGACGTTGATGCCCATCTGGGAGAGCTGAAGGCCGGTGGTGAGGCTGCCGTCTCCGCCCACCACGATGAGTGCGCCAACTTCGAGGTGGCGCAGGGTGTTCTTGGCTTTTTCGACGATTTCCACCGGCACCTGCGACACATTGCCCTCGCCGACTTTGGCGACGAAGTGGCCTTTGTTGGTGGTGCCGAGAATGGTGCCGCCAAGCTTCATGATGCCGACAGTCTTTTCAGAATCGAGCATCATGTAGTCGCCCGGAGGCAGGAGGCCTTCGAAGCCATCGCGAAAGCCGACAACTTCCCAGCCGAGATTGTGCGCAGCGCCGACGACGCCGTGAATGACCGCATTGAGACCGGGGCAGTCGCCGCCGCTATTTAAAATTCCGATACGCATGATGGTTTGGGAGAAAAATGGTTTGGAGAAGGGAGAGAATACGAAGCCGGGGGAGGACTAGAAGTGGTCGAGCATCTGCTTCTTGTCGGTGATGGGGCGGCCCGCCGCGAGCCAGCGGTCATAGGCGGCCCAGCCCTGGTGAAGCAGTGCGCGGGATTCTTCAAAGGGGCTGGCTGAACCAATGACGACAACCACCATCCGGTGGCGGTAGATGAGGCTGCTGTTGTCCGCCTGCACCTGAACGCTTGAGGGCTTTTCGGCCGAGATGACCAGGCAGCCGGCGGAGCGGGCCGTGGCGCTGGCCTTCACGCCATCGATTCGGTCCACGCCAAGAAGCTGATTGGTGTTGGACAAACTCACCGGCATTGGCTGACCACCCCGATAGATGGTGATGGTGCGGCTGCTCTGGTTTGTGTAAAAGCGCAATGCAGGGCGCGACACCGCATAGATGGCCAGGCGTGCGATGTCCGCCGCCGTCGAGTAGGGCAGGGGGCGGGAGTTTTCCAAGCCGTGGGGATTGGTGAAGCGCGTGCCTTTGGCGCCTTCGCGTTTGGCAAGCTGGTTCATCTGTTTCACGAACTCCTCCATGGGATGGCCGTTGCGTCCGAGACGTGCGAGGTGGTCCTGGCCGACAAAGTCGCCGAGCGTGATGGCCGCGATGTCGTCGCTGGTCATCATGGTGGCGTAAATGAGATCGCGCAGGGTCACCTGGTCTCCTGCCTGCAGGCCGATGCTGCCGGGGCTGGCGATTTGTGCGGCATAGGAGGGGACGGTGGCCAGCACGCCGACGCCGACTTTGGAGGCCTCCGCCCAGTCGAGCGTCACCATGGCAGTGGCTATTTTGGCAAGACCGCCGACCGGGCGTTTTGACTGCGCGTCAGCGGCGACGTGAACTTTTTTGTTGAAGGCATCCACGACGAGCACCGCAGACTGGGCCTGCAAAGCGGCTCCGCCGGTGACGAGGGTGAAACAGATGCCAAGGATCGATGCGCGGGAAAGTAGCCACGCGATGCTGGGGGAAAACATAGACTTCTGATGTTTAGCTGTCTGCGTCCGCACCGCAACCTTGGATTTCCCACAGTGATTTCTCATTTGACGCTGGAGCCGGTGAATTCATGCTGGAGGCCACCCATGGCAACACCCCAGCAGCAGGCACTCGAACTCATCCAAACGTATTACAGCACTTTCAATGCAGGTGATCGCAAGGCGTTTCTGGCATTGCTGACAGACGACGTGGTGCATGACATCAATCAAGGGGGAGCGGAGACGGGACGCGCTGCGTTTGAAGCGTTTCTGGTGCGCATGGACCGCTGCTACCGGGAGCAGGTGTGCGACCTGGTGGTGTTTGCCTCCGAGGACGGTACACGCGGGGCGGCGGAGTTTTTCATCGAAGGGGAATACCTCTCAACCGACGAAGGCCTGCCGCCTGCCAGCGGCCAGCGCTATCGTCTGCGAGTGGGAGCCTTCTTTGATCTGCTGGATGGAAAAGTTCGCCGTGTGACGAACTATTACAACCTGGAGGAATGGCTGAAGCAGGTGGGGGCGAAGTAGAGGGGCTGCGCTGAAGCGTACTGTGCGGGCTTTGTCTCGCTAATCACAGACATGCAAATCCGATCCGCTTCAGCGGGATCGGAGGGGTTTCGTTGACTGCTGGTTTTTGCAGAACGTTGAGTACGACAGACAAGAGTGTCTGTCTTACACCAGAGGGAGTTCCCGAACTATGCGATTACTTGTCGAAGAACGATGATTCTTCGCGGTCGCCGACCTTGAGGTAGCGGTAGTACACTTCGAGCTGCAGGGTGCAGAGGCACTGGCGGTAGATGGCATCGGCGGCGTCACCGGCGGGCCAGTTGGGGCGGCCGTGCTTGAAGGAACCATCGGGCTGCTGGGCGCTAAGAACCTGAGGGAGGAACTGCTGGTTGTAGAACTTCCAGTCGTCTCCGCCCTGCTGGAAGAAGGCCTGGGTGTAGTAGTACCAGCAGTAGAGGTTGCAGTTTTTGTTCCAGTCGAGAGGCTCGGCAGTGATGAAGTCACGAAGGAACTTGATGCCCTTTTTGATCGAGGCGGTCTTGCCTTTGGCCATGGTCTGCAGGCCGAGAATACCCACGCCTGAGAGGCTCCACTGGTTGTAGTGCTGGTCGCGATTGCTGCCGCCAAAACCACCGTCCTTGGTCTGCATGGTTTCGAGGTAATCGGTCATCTTGCCGATGGAACTGTGGAGGCCTTCGATTTTCAGACCGGTGTTTTTGGCGGCTTTGAGCGCCTGGAACTGCCAGCCGACGACGGAAAGGTCGGCACCGCCAGCTTTGTTATAAACGATCTGGTCTTTGCCGCCGTAGGCCCAGGCGCCTTTGGGGGTCTGGTTGTCGATGATGACTTTGACACCTTTTTCGAAGCCTTCGCGCATGCCGGGGAGCGATTTACTGCCGAGACGGGCCAGGGTGTACATTTCACCGAGAGCGTAGGTGGCGATCCCGTGCTCGTAGGTGCCCGCACCGCCTTTGCCGCCGGCTGCCTCACCTTTCCAGCCGGTTTCGGAGAAGATGCCGTGAGGGTTCTTTTTTCCGACTTCCAGGAGGAACATGATGCCCTTGGTGACGTTTTCGCCATAGAAGGGGGACTCAGGTGTTTCGCAGCGGCCGAGGAAGCAGAGCAGGGCGAGGCCCGTCATGGCGCACTTGTTGCCACGGCCCCAGGAACCATCAGCGTTCTGCTGAGTCTTGAGCCATTCGAGAGAAGCGGAGACCGCAGCCTCGCACTCCGGCGAGCCGCCATTTTGACGCAGCTTTTCCAAGCGCTCCTGAGTGGAGCAGCGGCTGCGCATGGACGGTGGCAGGGTCACGAAGCCGTTGGCTGCGCCCATGCCCATGCCTTTGCCAAAGCCGCCACCGGCACCACCGGTGCC
>NZ_JBGANA010000032.1:0-78263 GCF_044222565.1 Prosthecobacter sp. | reverse complement strand
TACCACCCGTTCCCATTCCGAACACGGAAGTGAAACGCTGTTGCGCCGATGATAGTATGGCGAAAGGCTATGCGAAAGTAGGACGTTGCCAGATTAAACATCATCCCGCATCTCGTAAGAGATGCGGGATTTTTTGTGCCTGCGTGGCGGGAAAAGAGCGCAGCGGAACACGCAGTGCAGGGTTGCGCGCGCAGGGCGGGTGAACGGCGACGGGCTGCTTGGCAAACGGGCTGGGGAGGCAGAGTGGGCTGATGAAACAAGTCCGATACGGCTCATGCGGCCTGCTGGCCCCTGGAGGACCTAATGGGACGGTCGCTGGCTACTTGAAGCGCGGGAGTTGCCGCCAGTGGGGGCCTTAAAACGGTCTTTGCCGCCCTATTTGCGCTCCAGAAACAGCACAAATATCAACCGCCCGTCCTTCCACGGTGGTCCGCCGATGAAGAGGGGGCTGTCTTTGCGCAGCACGGCGTCGCTTTTGACCAGCACCTGCTGCTCACGCCAGACTTGCAGGTGCAGGTTTACGCCGTCGTTATGTCGATAGAACAAGGAGTCGCTGCAACAGAGTCTGAAATGGCTACAGCTGTCCGCTGTGATGGCGTGCGGAACTTGGACTTGGTGCGACAAAGCCCGATGTCGCGGCGGACGCAGGTGATATCGCCGACAGTTGAAAACGAGTGTGAAAGGAAAGTCGAGCAGAGGGAGATGGCCCCCGCAATGGACGCGCGCCGGGAGACGGCAAGAGCCAGTGCTCCCAGCAATGCAGTGTGCTCCGCTCCCGCAGGGTGAGGGGCGTGCGGAACTTGGACTTGGTGCGACAAAGCCCGATGTCGCGGCGGACGCAGGTGATATCGCAGACAGTTGAAAACGAGTGTGGAAGGAAAGTTGAGCAGAGGGAGATGGCCCCCGCAATGGACGCTCGACCGGAGCCAGCAAGATGCCAGTGCTCCAATCAATGCAGTGTGCTCCGCTCCCGCAGCGTCACTGGGCTTTGTACGGCCTGAATGCAAATGTTCGAGAAGCAGCGTGATGTGACTGGAATTCAGACCCGCTTTCAAAGGCTCGTGGTATGTGTCTTCGAGGGAGGGATAAAGGGCAGCAAATACGGGGATCTTGGCGATTTAGACCTAATGCCGCTAAGCAATCGTGGTGACGGCAAGGCTTGGGGAATGGACAACGAAAATGGGCTTCATTATGTGCGGCCACTTGTACACGGGGCGTAGGACATTGCGCTGGCAGAATCTTACTCGACGTGGCGGCAAGGCTGCCTCAGCGATCTGACCACGCACGCGTCTGTCCCGTTCTCCCTGCGCCAGTTTGTCCTTAAGCAACTCTGAGGAAAAAACAGCTCCTCAGTGTATTCCTGGCAAATGGCAAAGCTGATGCGCAGCGCGCCGGCCAGCTTCACGGCTTGGTCCGGCGAGATCTCTATCTGAAGCGGACGACTTGCTGGACAAAGTTGGTGTGGACCTCTTTGCGTTCGCGCAGGAGATCTGGGACGTACTTTTTCAAATAGGGGGCACGGTCGGCGCTCTGCAGGCTCTGCATCTGCGAGGAGGAGGCCTGGGAGACGGTGTTGAAGAATTCCGCGAAGTATCCCACGACGCCCTGAACTGCCATGCGCGCTGTGTTTCCGCCCATGCCGCCGCCGAGTTTCTGGTTCACACGTGCGATGCCTGCATTGATGGACTGTCCGAGGGAGTGCTTGGCACCGTCCACAAGCACGGTTCGGATGACGTAGTCGCCTTTGGACTGGATGGAGAAATCGAAGCCTGCATTGTTGCGCTTGGGATTGAGAAAGCAGGCGGCGGCGAGGGAGAGAGTGTCGCGATCAAAGGCATTGAGCTCCGCGGTGGAGGACATGAGCGAGGTGTAGAGCATTTTTCTCCATTTGGTGACTTTCTCTGGCCGCATGGCGAAGCGGCGGACTCCATCAAATTTGGTCCCTCTGGACCAGATGTCCCGCTGGCCGTTGGTGGCATAGGTGGAGATGCCGATGACTTTTTTGGTCTGCTCGAGGACGACAGGGCCGCCGCTGTTGCCGGGGACGATTTCGCAGCTGATCTCGAGGCGGTCACTGCCGAGGCCGAGAATGGTGCCGGGGAGGGAGGTGACGACGTTGCCTCCGAGGCTGTTTCCATAGGCGATGACTTTGGCGCTCATGGCGATGTTGGGATCGAGTTCGGAGATTTCATAGGCGCTCTCTCCTTCTTTGAGGACGATGGGCAAGCGTGCGACGTCTTCGAGGCCGCTCTCGGTGGTGGGATCGTTGACGTCGGAGAGTTCGAGTTCGTAGGGGACGGGAATAGTGCGTCCGGAAGCGGTCTGAATGCTGACGATTTTAGAGGTGAATGAACCCAGGCTGCCGCAGATCACGTGGGCATTGGTGTAGATGTAGGTCTTTCCACCAGCTTTGGCGATGAAGCCCGAGCCGCTGCCGTTGTCGGTTTTGATGATGACGAGAGAAGCGGGATCGAAGGAGGTGACGACGGCTCCCTGCGGGGAAGTGACGGCGTCTGCCTTGGGCATTGCGGGGGCTGTGGTGGACGACGGAGTGACGCTGGGGACGCCGGCGGCTTCTGGGGCGTATTTCGTGAGCCACTCCCTGGGCAGGGAGGTGGTGGGAATGACGGAGATGCCGCCGTCGTGCAAAATCTTCACGCCCTGCGGGGTGACGGCCATGACCTTGGCGTTTTGGTAGCTTTTTTTGCCGAATGAACTCTGTACTTCCAGGAGGGGAGTGACTTCCTGGGCCTTTGAGGTGAGGATGCCGGTGCCGAGGAGAATGCCTGCCGCAAGCAATGCGGCCTTAGTGGCAAGGGGCAGGAGTGGTACTGATTTTTTCATGGGCGCTAGGAAAATGCACTTAAAGAGATTTTTCCGGGCGAAATCAAGCTGCAAATATGCCAAGGACGGGCGGAAGATTAGATCGAAGGAAGACTGCTGAGGTGCAGAGCAGTGGGGAAGGCTGCGGTAGGAATGCAGGAAGATGGGGGAGACTCCTGAATGCGGGCCGGATTACACGAAGGCGGCAGTGAGCATACGGTCACTCAGCAGATTCCAAATCTACCAACGCGAATGACCACGAATTTCCGCGAATTTTCACGAATGAGACTGGGGAGGCCGTTGATTTGAAGTCCTATTTGAGCCTGCAGAGCGAGCACCCTTCAAATCTGCGCCTTGATAACGATCCTTTTGGAAGCCTGGTCTATTTCAGCAGTTTGGCCAGCTGGCGGGCGATGGAGCCGGGGCCGAGGTCGAATTTTTGCTGGAGGTCGGGCGGGAGCTCTTCGGCGGTGGCTTTGAGATTGGCGACGCCGTCTTCGTGGAGGAAGGAGATGGAGTCGTCGGTGATTTTGAAGATCTTGGCGTTGTGGAGAGTGGGGCGGTTGAGAAGCTTGAGCTCGGGAATGAGGCTGCCGATGGCGGCGGTGCGGGCTTTCTCAGCGGTGGTGGCCATGGAGTCGGCCAGATACTTGATCTCGACGTGGAGTTTCTTTTCCTTCTGATCGAGGAGATCGCGCTGGCTGATGAGGTCCTGCTCGTGTTTCGAGAGCTGATCGAGCTTGTCCTTGGCGCTCTTGAGCTCGGCCCACTCCTGCTGGCGGGCGAGGAGGGTCTCGTGGAGATCACTGGAGCGCGTTTTCATTTCAGCGAGCTCGGTTTGGAGTTTGTCGCGCTGATAAAAGTAGTCCGCGACCGCGAGGAGGGCGGCGAAGACAAGGATGATCTTGATGAGGGTGCTGGCGCGAAAATCGAACACGGTGTGGGAAGGTGGGGGATTACTTCAGGTGCGCGGCTTTGTATGCTTCCGCGGCGGGTTTGAGCCTGGCAAACTCAGTTTCCATGGTGGAGAGTTGTCGTTCCCTGATCGGGTTGGAGAGTTCCAAGGGGCGCAACTGCTCCTGTTTGAGCTGGGCTTGTTCGGTGTAGCGGCTGATGGCGCTGGTGCCGCCGAGGGAGGCGATGTCCTGATCGAGTTTTTGAATGGCGGCCTCGTCCTGCTTGCAGGCGGCCCCGAGCGCGGAGAGTTCACGCTTGAGCTCCGGATGACGTTCACACGAGGTGAACGAGAAGGTGAGCGCCAGGCAGAGGAAGAGGGGCAGTTTCATGTGAGGATGCAGTCGGCCGCATGGGTAATCCCACGAGGATGGAAACGTTTCGCCTTTTGAGCAAGTCTCAAAAACCTTGTCTCATGGACCGGACGGCGGAGCTTGTCGATGCACAAGGCACCCTTTTTTCTGAGGCGGGGCTAATCTTGAATGGAGTGGCGTGCAACTTCTTGCGAATCGTCAAAGCCACCTTAGCATCGACGTGTGATAGCGATAGCAACGGCCAGTCAGAAGGGAGGCGTGGGGAAAACCACGTTGTGCATCAATCTCGCCTATTCGCTGGCGCGACGTGGCTGGCGGGTACTTTTGATCGACACGGATCCGCAGGGCGGAGTGGGGCTGTCACTGGCGAAAAGCACGAAGGCGAGGGAGGGCTTCCACGAGTTTCTGGTGCGTGGCGGAGACCTGGGAAAAATGGTGGTGCCAACGCGGCTGCCGGAACTGGAGATCGTGCCGGCGGGCCAGTATGACACCTGCGCGAGACAGGGCTGGTCCGCGCATGAAGTGCCGGCGAGGCTGGCGGACCTGCTGCGCGGCGCGGAACTGCGCGGTGCGGACGTGGTGCTGATGGACACGGCGGCCGGCATGAGCAGCACGACGGAGGCGGTGGTGAAGGCGTGTGATTTTGTGATCCTGCCGCAGCAGGCGGAGCCGCTGGCGATCCGCAGCGTGCCGCACCTGCTGGAGACGCTGGCGCGGTTCCGTGCGGAAGGCGCCGGGGTGCGGGTGGCGGGCATCCTTCTGACGATGGTGCTGCGTGAGAATGAAATGAGCATGAAGGTGGCGCGTGAACTGCGCGACATGCTGCCTGCGAACCTGATGTTTCAGCAGAGCATTCCGCGGCTGCCTTCCTTTCTGGAGGCGAGCGCGCTGGGTGTGCCGGTGGCTCTGACGAAACGAAATCCGCCGCCGGAGGCGCTGATCTTTGACCAGATCGCGGCTGAGCTGGAGCAGCGGACAGGACTGACCCATGAACGTGAAAGGGAGCATGGACATGCAAGTCTCATGGATTGACGCGGAGCAGCTCAAGGCGCTGGTGGAGCAGATCGCACCGGAAAAGCCGAGAGAGGATGGAGCGTGCGGACTGGTGGAGATCGACACGGTGCCGGAGACGTCCGGCAGCGGTGGAGAGAAGCCCTGGGGATTTGCCATGGACTGGATGGAAGCGCCCGAGCAGCGGGCACCCGCTGCGCTGGAGATGACGGAGGCGCTGGCGGCCGAACCGGTACTGCTGAAAGCAGAGACGGAAGCGGGAGAGATGGTGTTGGAGACCCTGGAGACGGTGGAGGAAAGTTCTGCTGACGAAGAAGAACCGCCCATGCCGATGCCGCCAGCGGCGCTGCCATTGAGCCGGATCCGAGACAAGCTGCGTGCGATCCGCCAGCGTGCGACGGAGGCAGGGATCCTGACGCGGCCCATGGAGGTGGCAGCGGTGGATAGAGCGCCGGAGAATGAGAAGACGGATGCGGAAACGACGGCTGCTGGAAGCGACCGCGCGAGTACAAAAGAGGGGACGTCGGCGGTGCCGGTGTTTGAAGTTCCGGCCGGAACGCGCGAGGTGCGGCTGGCGGCTTTTGCAGCATGGACGCGCAAGGTTCTGCAGGAAGACGGCGGACATGTGCTGGTGATGAGTGACGAAGGCGAGGTGCTGTGGGGCGGGGAGTCGAAGGCGGGACTGGTTCTCTCGACCATGATGGCGTGGGGGGCGGCGGTGCGTGCGAGCGCGATGTCCGCCTGTGAAACGCCGCCGGTGATTCATCAAACGCTGGCGTCGGGGAATGTGCTGACGGTGATTCCGTGCGACACAGCAGTGGGGATGGTGCATGCGGCGGTGGCTGCGCCGGCGGGGCTGACACGCGAGCAGGCGGGGCTGCTGCGCAGGGGATTGTGTGCGGTGATGGGGTGAAGAACCGCAGTGTGTGGCGACAATGCGCCTTTGTGCGGGCTGAAAGCGCTGGGGCGTGCGGTTTGGCGGAGGGGGAATCGAAGCGTGAGAGCGGGCGGCGGAGCGGCCCCATTGGCTGCGTTAGTCGCTTGCCTGTTATTCTTCAATAGCAGGCGGCGCTCCCGCCTTGCCACTGGGGCCGCTGCGCTCGCCGGTTCAATATGACAATCTTTTCGAGAACTGGTCTAGAAGATCAGGTCCTGAAATGCAATGGGGAAGCGGCCTGGGAGGCTACTTCTTGAAGAGGACGAGTTCGTTGATGCCCCAGTAGTTGGAGGCGGTGCCGAGCTGGGTGATACGGACGAAGCGGGCTTTTTGCGGCGCTTTGAAAACGATTTCGGTCAGCACGCTGCCGTCTCCTTGTGCGGCAGGGGGGCTCCACTGTTTGCCGTCGGAGGAGAGCTCGACTTTGTATTTGCGCTGGTAGTCTTGAGAGTTGCCCTGACTGTCGATGGCGAGACCCGCGATGTTCTCCTCAGTGGGGAGTTCGACGGTGAACCACTCGCCGCCTTTCATGGAGACACCGGTGCTCCAGCGGCTGGCGGTGTTGTTGTCGGTGGCTTTGGAGAGATCTTCTTTTTTGTGGCTGGCGCTGAGCTTCCAGCTGCTGCGAGGTTCGATCAAAGCGAGCTTGTTTTTCAGGCGGGTGTTGAGAGGGGGAGGCGCGGACGGTACGAAATAGTAGTCGCGCACACGACCGTCGATGAGCTGAAGCTGGTCCGGCTTTAAGATGATGGAGTACACGAAGAACTCCGCGAGGAAGCCGTTGAACTGATCCTGGGGGCCGACGTTAGCGCCTGTGCTTTCCCGGTCCCGGCCGATGATGAGATGATTGAGAGGCTTGTAGGGTGCGGTGGACTTGCCGCCGGAGGAGGTGAAGGACTTGCCTTCGGCATCCTTGGCGCGGAGTTCGAAGGCGCCGCTGTTGGTGTTCCAGGTGATGAAGGCGAGGCAGGGCAGGGTGCCTTTGACATCCTTGGAGGTGATGGTGGGGCTGCCGCCTTCGTGCTTCACTTCAGCAACGAGGTTCTTTTTGTCATCCACCAGAAGGGAAACCGAAGAGCCGTCTTCGTTGCTCAAGGTGAAGACACGCGTCGGGAGCTTGGCGGCGTCTGCCTGGAAGGCGATGACGAGGGAGAGGCCTTTCTCATTGGGAACCGTGAGATTTTTGGTGCCGAAGGGCATGCTCTGGGTTTCATTTCCCGTGTCATCGAGCTCCATGATGCAGGGCTTGCCACTGCGGGGATGGAAATCGAGAACGACGCGACCGGGCTTGGGGCTGCCTCCGGTGGTGGATTCAGGCCAGTTGACGCGCTTCGGGGCGTAGTCGGGACTGTTCTGATAAGCGCGCAGGATGTTGTCGTTGCCGCGTTCGGAGATGTCGTGCCACTCGAGGACCGGCTCGTTCGGGTTGGCCGTGGCCAGCTTGCCATTGCTGCCTTTGCGATTGGTGAGGATGCCGGTATTGCCGACATAGAAGAGCGAGATGCCGGCATCCGCAGGGGGGAAGGCGCGATCCTGAGGAAGCTGGAAACTGACCTTGGGAGGATTGGAGGAAATGAGGGAAGCAATGCCTGATTTCGCCGGTCCGGAGCTGCTGCCGCCGCGGCCAAAGAAGAAACAGCCGCCAATGCCGAGCACGATGAGGGCGCCGCCGATGATGGCGATCTGCTTGATCAGCTTTGGGCTGAGTTTGCCAGCGGGAACCGAGCCGGTGGAAGTGGGCTTGCGGTGCGGACCGCTGGCGGGTCTGCGCGGTGCCGGGGTGAGCTGGCTGGTGATGGCGGCCGTCTCCGTGACAAACTGGGGGTCCGCGTACTCGACGGGTACGGCCTCCACCACGGGCTCGGCATAGACGGGCTGGGTCTGGTGCTCTGGCGGAGCGTAATAACCTGTGAGGGGTACGGTGCCCGTGCCTGGCGGCATGACGGGCGGCATGTAAACTGGTGGTGGTGCATACATGCCCATCCAGGGGCCGTAGGGCACCATGGTGGGCATTTTTTCCCAAGCGCGGAATTCTTCGATGGCCTGCTGGGCATTGGCAGGGCGGTCGTCCGGCTTCTGGGCCATGAGGCGGGCGCACCAGGCACCGAGCCACTGCGGGACGTGCGGGGCGATCTGGTGCAGCGGGACGAGAACGTGGTCGATGTGCTTGTCGATGACCTCTGCCATGGAGGTGCCATCGAAAGCCTTGCGGCCGGAGAGGGCTTCGTAGAAGACGCAGCCGAGGGAGTAGAGATCGGTACGCTCATCCACGGGTTCGCGGGTGAGCTGTTCGGGCGCCATGTAATAGATGGAGCCCATGACGGTGCCTTCCTGGTCTTCCGTCTGCTTGCGGGCGCGCAGACCGGCACGGGCGAGACCGAAGTCGATGATCTTGGCCTGCATGCGGCCGCCGGGGAGTCGCTCGACCTTGATGTTCTCCGGCTTGATGTCGCGGTGGAGGATGTGGTGCTGGTGAGCGGCGAGGAGACCTTCAAGGGTCTGGGAGGCGAGCTCTTTAAAGTCGTCATAGGGCAGCGGGCCGCGGGCGACGACGTCGGCGAGGTCTTCTCCCTGAAGGAGCTCCATGACCATGAAGAGTCCTTCGTCATCGCTGGCCACGTCGAAGATGGTGACGATGTTTGGATTGCGCAGGGAGGCGAGAGCGTCCGCCTCACGGCGGAGCTCGGAGGCGACGTTTTTGTCCACGTCGGCTTCGTTGGCGGTCAGCAGTCGTTTGACGGCGACCCAGCGCTTCAACTGGCTGTCATAAGCGCGGAAGACGGCGCCAACGCCGCCCATGCCGAGCTTTTCGTATATTTTGTATCGTTCCGCCATCCGGGGTTAAGCGCTTGAAAATAAGACAAACGGGAGCAAAGCCCATGAGCGGCCCCTTTGGCAAGCGGGATATTTCATGAAAATGCTTATGGACACGTTTTGCTCTGCCTTTGACAAACGAGAGCGTCGGGACACACTGATACCCCGCTGGAAACGGCGGGGAAGAAACAAAACCCGCACCGCCTTTTGAAAAACGTTCTTTTTGTTTGTACTGGCAACACCTGCCGCAGCCCGATGGCGGAAGCGCTGTTTCGTGAGCTGGTGAAGGAGCGAGCCGACTACCAGGTGTCCAGCGCCGGAGTGGCGGCGGCGCCAGGCATGCCCGCGAGCAAACACACGGCGGCGCTGCTGAAGAGCCGCGGAGTGAACCTGTCCGGTTTCCAAAGCCGGATGCTCGACAAGAAGATTCTGGAGGCGGCCACGCATGTGTTCGCCATGTCATCGCATCACATGGCCGCGATCGTGGATGAATTTCCCGAGCAGACTGACAAAATCTACCTGGTGTCCGAATTTGCCGCCGAAGACGCACTGCGGGGCAAGGATGTTTCCGACCCCTTTGGACAGGGCCTTCAGGCGTATGAAGAGACGCTGCAGGCTCTGGAAAAAATGCTGCCCAGCCTGCTGGCCTACATCGACCAGACCTGGAAGAAAAATGATGGATGACAGCGGCCATCCCCCCTCCCACTTTCGTTCCCCCCCCAACACCCCCCAAGCAAAAAATGACCAGCACCACCAACGGCAGCCTTCCCAGTAAACTCGCCATCGCAGCCGACCACGGCGGCGTGGATTTGAAAAATGCCGTCGTCGCCCATCTGAAATCCGCCGGCTATGGCGTGGAAGATCTCGGGGTGAATTCGCATGATTCGGTGGATTATCCCGACTATGCGGAAGTGGTGGCGGACAAGGTGCTCTCCGGCGCGGCGGACGCGGGCATTCTGGTATGCACCACCGGCATCGGCATGTGCATCGCCGCTAACCGTCATGTGGGCATTCAGGCTTCCCTTGTGGGAGATGCGCAGACGGCGGCGATCACGCGTGAGCACAACAACTCGAACGTGCTGTGCCTTTCCGGCAAAAACACCACCGAAGAAGTGGCGAATCAGATCGTGGATGCGTGGTTGAAGACGCCCTTTGCGGGTGGTCGCCATGGCCGCCGGGTGGACAAGATGAACGCGCAGCCTCATCCGCTGGATATTCTGGAAGCGAATGATCCTGCCGTCGCGGCGATCGTTCAGGGAGAGCAGCACCGCCAGCAGGACCACATCGAGCTGATCGCAAGCGAGAACTTCACCAGCAAGGCCGTGATGGCGGCGCAGGGAAGCTGCCTGACGAACAAGTATGCCGAAGGCTACCCGGGCAAGCGCTGGTATGGCGGCTGCGAAGAGGTGGACAAGGTGGAGCAACTGGCGATCGACCGTGCGTGCCAGCTGTTTGGCGCGAAGTTTGCCAACGTGCAGCCGCACTCGGGCTCGCAGGCCAATGCGGCGGTGTATTTCAGCGTGCTGCAGCCGGGAGACAAGGTGCTGGGCATGAACCTGGCCCACGGTGGTCACCTCACGCACGGCAATCCGGCGAACTTCTCGGGCCGCTTCTACCAGTTCTGCCAGTATGGCGTGAGCGCCGAAGATGAACGCATCAACTACGATGAGCTGGCTGAAGTGGCGCTGCGGGAGAAGCCAAAGATGATCACCGCCGGTGCCAGCGCCTATCCGCGCATCATTGATTTCAAGAAGATGAGCGAGATCGCGAAGAGCGTGGGTGCTTATCTGTTTGTGGACATGGCGCACATTGCCGGCCTGGTGGCTGGTGGCGCGCATCCCTCGCCGATGGAGTATGCGGATTTCGTGACGACCACGACGCACAAGAGCCTGCGCGGCCCGCGTGGTGGCATGATCCTGACGAACAACGAAGACTTGTTCAAAAAGATCCAGAGCCAGGTCTTCCCAGGCGTGCAGGGCGGACCGCTCATGCATGTGATCGCGGCGAAGGCGGTGTGCTTTGGCGAGTGCCTCAAGCCTGGCTTCAAGGACTACACGGCGCAGGTGGTGAAGAATGCGCAGGCGCTGGCCGCTGCGCTGATCGAACTGGGCTACCGCATCACCAGCGGTGGTACGGACAATCACCTCATGCTGGTGGATCTGCGCCCGAAGGGCCTCAATGGCAAGATCGCCAGCGAGACGCTGGACAAGGCGGCGATCACCGTGAACAAGAATGGCATTCCGTTCGACACGGAGAAGATCACGCTTGGCGGGGGCATCCGTGTGGGAACGCCTGCGGTGACGACGCGTGGCATGAAAGAAGCTGAGATGAAGCAGATCGCCGCGTGGATTGATCGTGCGCTGACGAACCGGGAAGACGCAGCCGCATTGGCGCAGATCCGCAAGGAAGTCAGCGAGGCGAACCAGAGGTTTCCGCTGCCTTGAGGCGGAGGAAGAATATAGTTAGCCGTGTGTCGGACGGTCATGGCGTAAGCCCGGCCGTCTTTCGGCGTACTGCAAGCGCCTTGGCTTGCGAGTGTCCTCGCAGTCGGGTGGTTTGGCGGAGAAGCGTTGGAGCTTGAAACGCTATCGATGCCAAACACAACCCGACCTACATACGATTTTTGCGTGCTGTGCGGTGATCAGCGTTTGGCGGAGGGTTTCCAGTCTCCTTCTTTGGCATCGCGGACGTCCAGGATGGCGATGCCGGGGCGGGTGAATTCGATGCGGCGCTGTTTGTAGAGGGAACCGAGGGCCTGTTTGAAGGCTTTTTTGCTGGCCTCAAAGTGGGTTCGGATGGCCTCGGGCGGGCTGTCGTCGTCGAAGGGGAGCTTGCCGCCGCTGTTTTTGAGGGCTTCGAGGATGCGGTCGGTGAGTGAGGCGACGCGCTGGTAGCCGGAGGCGTCGAGGCTGAGGTCGATTTTGCCACTGGGGTGGACGGCGCTGATGAAGCCGCTGAGCTTCTGGCCGATCTGGAGCGGGGCGCCGATGTTGGAGTGGTAGAGCAGGCCGATGTGGGTGCCTTCGACGATGGCGTTGTAACCCAGCGGGGTGCGGGCGGTGATGAGGAGGGAGACGGGCTGGGCGGGCCTGAAGGGCGGGCGGGCGCGGCTGAGATGGCGCTGCAGGCGGGTGGTGGCGATGATGCGGTCCGTCTTTTCGTCCAGCATGATGTAGGCGACGACTTTGTCGCCAACATAGACGGGATCTGACTGCTCCCGGAAGGGCAGGAGGAGGTCCTTGAGGAGGCCCCAGTTCAGGAAGGCGCCGACGTTGCGGTTCACGCTGACGACTTCGAGGGTGGCGAACTCGCCGACCATTGCGAAGGGTGTCTCGGTGGTGGCGACGAGGCGGTCCTCGGAGTCACGGTAGATGAGGACGTCGAGAGATTCGCCGAGGCTGGTGCCCTTGGGGATGTAGCGGTTTGGCAGGAGGATCTCGCCATGCTCGCCGCCGTCCAAGTAGATGCCGTGAGGCGTGCTGTGGAGGACGGTGAGGGAGTTGCGTTTGCCGATCTGTGCCATGGGGGAGACTAAATAGACGCGGTGGGGGAGCAATCCAGCGGTTGGTTGCACAACGTGTATCGCGGTTAGATCCAGGTAAGGGAAGTGCTGTTTCAATAGCCAATGAGCTCTGTTGAAACAATTTTGCCGTCCTTAACCTTAAAATCAAAAACGCAGCCATTTAAGCCGCTGTCAAATTGGTAGCTGACGATATCGCTGTCTTCTCTGCTTGGCGGCCCGACATTTTTTTTGAGTTCATCAACGGAGTGCCCAACAGGATTCCACTCAGTTAGAAATGTCGCCAGGGCTTGCGCATCTTTTTTCCAGTTTTCCTTTGTTCGCCGCAAAAGAGGGAGCTTTAAACCCGAGGGAATGTATTCCGCCGACGTGCTTGGGGGAGCTACATCCCTCGATTTAGGTTCAATATCTCTCCCGCCAGCAGAGTGATCGCTTTGATTTTGATTCCTTGAGCAAACGACGAGCATGGCTCCCAAGCCCAAGATAAGAGAACCGATGATTTTCTTTTTCATCATAAGTGCAGGTCACGGGGTTTGGGACGCATGCCGGCGGCGGCTACTTCACCTTCACGACGACCATCTTCTCCGCATCGCGGGCGAAGAGGAGGCCGTTGGAGTAGGCGTCGTGGGAGCGGTGGCCGGCGCGGGTGATCTGGCTGCGCTGGAGGAGATTGAATTTCTTTGGGTCGGCGGAGAAGATCCAGAGTTCGCCGGCCTCGCTGTGGAGGAGGAGTTTGTCGCCGACGAGGATGAGGGTGCCGCCCTGAAGGTGGTCCGGGGCCTCCCAGGTGACTTTGCCAGTGGCGACATCCAGGCAGCGCAGCGCCATGCCGGTCTCCTGGCGGCCGTGCAGGCCATAGACGTGGCCGGCGTGGTAAACGGGGGTGGTGTAGTGGCAGTCGAGGGCGTCGGCTTTTTTCCAGACGCTGGTGAGCTTGTGCTCGGCCTTGTTCCACTGCCAGAGGCCGACGCCGACATCGTAGGCGGCGGTGAAAAGGAGCCTGCCTTCTCCGCAGGGGACGGGGGTGGCGGCATTGACGGAGGCATCGATTTTGGCGCGGAAGAAGTCATCTGCCAGCACCTTGCCGTCGCTGTTCTGCGTCACGAGGACACCGCGGCGGGTGAAGAAGGCGCTGACGTTCTTGTCGTCGGGAATCTGGACGGGGGAGGAGTAGCTGGCCTCGTCGTCAGTGGCCTGCCAGAGGAGTTTGCCAGTGGAGAGGTCGAGGGCGATGATGCCGGCGCCACCCTGGGCGTTTTTGCCGCCGACATTCAGGAGGACTTTGCCATCCACGACCATGGGGGAGCAGGCGCGGCCGAAGTACCCCTGCGGCGACTCGAGTTCGGCGACGGTGTCGTAGCTCCAGAGCAGGGCGCCCGTTTCAAAATCGAGGGCCTCAACCCTGCCTTCGGGACCGTGGGTGATGACCTTGCCTGAGGCGATGCAGGGGACGGCGCGGGGGCCGTTGTCGAAGCCAAAGCTGTCGCGATAAGTGGTGGGGCAGGCGTGTTTCCAGACGGGTTTGCCATCGGCGGCGGCGAGTGCCTCAGTGATGATCTCGCCGCCCTGGCGGTGGGTGATGATGACACGGTCTTTGAAGACGACGGGGCCGGCGTGGCCGCTGCCGAGCATGCGCCGCCACACAGGCTCAGGCTCGGTGGTGCCAGCGATGGGGGCTTCGTCGGTGGCGGTGCAGGTGCGCTGGGGGCCGAGGAACTGCGGCCAGTCACCCGCATGCAGAGTGGTGCATGCGCAGAGGAGGAGGAGCGGGCGCATAGAAAGGAGGGGCTTAGGTTACGAGGGAGAGATTGGGGTCCACATCCGCCTCAAGCGGGGAGGTGTGGCCGATGCTGAAACGCTGGGCGGCAGCGAAAGCGATCATTCCTGCATTATCGGTGCAAAGGTCCGGACGTGCGAGGAGGAGTTGCAGGCCTTCTTTGGCGCAGCGCGCGGTGAGGGCGGTGCGCAGGCCGCGGTTGCAACTGACGCCGCCGCTGACGGTGACGAGTTTTTCGCGAGACTGCCTGGCTGCGAGCACGAGCTTTTCAACGAGGACTTCGATGATGGCGGCCTGCACGCTGGCGCTGAGATCCGCCAGGGTCTGTTCGCTTTTGAGGTCGAGGCGGGGGAGTTCGTAAAGCACGGCGGTTTTCAGGCCGCTGAAACTGAACTCGAGACTGCGGCCGTCGAGGAAGCTGCGGGGAAAGGCGAAGGCGGTGGGATCGCCACGGGTGGCGAGTTTGTCGATCTCGGGGCCGCCAGGGTAGGGAAGGCCGATCATTTTGGCGACTTTGTCGAAAGCCTCTCCTGCGGCGTCATCGCGCGTGCGCCCGAGGAGGGAGTAACGGCCGACGCCGAGCACGTGGACGAGCATGGTGTGGCCGCCGCTGACGATGAGGGCGATGCAGGGACGGACGGGGCCCTGGCCATTCATGAAGGGGGAGAGCAGGTGGCCTTCCATGTGGTTGACGGCCAAGAAGGGCTTGTCTTCCGCGATGGAGAGGGCTTTGGCCATGGAGGTGCCGATGAGCAGGGAGCTGACCAGCCCCGGACCGCTGGTGGCGGCGAAGGCAGCCATGTCTGAAAGGGATTTGCCGGCGTCTGCCAGGACCTGCTGAACGAGAGGGCGGACGTGGAGGATGTGATTGCGGGAGGCGACCTCGGGCACGACGCCGCCGTACTGACGGTGGATCTCAATCTGGGAGGCGATGCGGCTGGCGATCAGTTCCCCCTGCAGAGTGCAAATGGCGGCGGCGGTCTCATCGCAGGAGGATTCGAGGGCGAGCAGGCAGTCTGGCATGGGGCGGGAAGAATGGATGCAAAACGCGCGAGAGGCATGTGGAAAGCTGCGGGAGGAAGCAAAAGGGCCGGTCAAGACGGTTCAATCACGGGATGGTGTGCCACTTTCCTATACCAAACTCTCAAAAATCTTGTCACGAAGTCCGGACCGCACACCTGCCTTGCCGCTGGGCCCGCTGCGCTCGCTGTACCAGAGGGCCATCTTGGTGTGGGCTGGTATGGGAAGTAAAGGGGCAAAAAAAAGCCACCGTCCCCCGGTTGGGTGGGGAACGGCGGCGGATATGGCAGTTTCCTGTCGGATTCAGTGCTGTGACCGTCTTTGCAGCCGGCCTTCGCTTTGGCGTCGCACTTCGCACATGCCTTCTTAGCTGGAACAGGATGCATGAAGCATCACGGACGCAGCGGCAGAACAGTGGCAAGACGGATCGTGGGATGAGCGCACGTAAGTAAACAATCAGCCGCGCGAGGCGGCGGATTCCTTACTTGCTGGGCTGCATCGGCGGCGGCGGCGGGGGCGGAGCGGGCTGCTGGCAGGAGGAAAGGACGGCGGAAGCCGCGATGAGGGCAAGGATTGCGATTTTCATGAGTGTATGATGTATAGATGTTTACCTATTAACAACCATCCGCACGAGGCGGCGGCCAGCTTACTTACCCATGTGGGCAGGTGGCGGCGGCGGCGGGGGAGGTGGCTGCTGGCAGGAGGAGAGGACGGCGGAAGCCGCGATGAGGGCGAGGATAGCGATTTTCATGTGTGTGTGGGTGTTAAACCAGTTTGCTAAGCTTCCCATCCACCAGACTCCTGGCAGCGGGATTTTTCGAGATTAACGACAACTTCTGTTTTTGCAAACATCCAAATGCATTCTCTGCGAAAACCGCAATGCAGGACTAAGAACAGAGAAATTTGGGACTACCAGAATGTCAGTCTCTGTCATGCTTAGAAATCACGCATATGGTCCGCTGTCTCCGAGGCCATAAGCAGTGCCGGTGATTTCGCCTTCATCGTCGGAAAAAAAGATGCGCAAAGG
Source organism: Prosthecobacter sp. (assembly GCF_044222565.1). Lineage (GTDB taxonomy): Bacteria > Verrucomicrobiota > Verrucomicrobiia > Verrucomicrobiales > Verrucomicrobiaceae > Prosthecobacter. The sequence goes on along the minus strand of NZ_JBGANA010000032.1, from coordinate 62,066 downwards.
GCGGCAGCAAATCTCGCAATCGTAGTCCACATCGCAGGGGATTTCGTTGTACGAAGGGGTGGAAACCTCAAACTCTTGAAAGCAGCTTGGGCAGGTGACGGGAGTGGTGTGCATGGCGGCAAAGCGGGTATGAAATGCGTGGGAAAAGCTCCCTCGCAGGCTTTCTCGAAAAGCCTGCGAAGGGCATGTTTTTAGGTTAACAAAGGCAGGATAACTCACTGCCGTAGAATGAAGAATCAGGGTTTCCCCGACTTCAATTCCACCAGATATTCAAGGAGATCTGCCGCCTCCTGTTCGGTGAGGCTTTGCAGGAGGCCTTCGGGCATGAGCGAGACAGGCTGCGGCTGCTGGCTTTTGATCTGAGCGCGTGGGATGGTCTGCGACTGGCCGGTGGGGAGTTTGAGTGAAATGGCGGTGTCCGAAGGGCTGACGAGGAAGCCGCTTTGCACGCTGCCATCCTGAAGCGTGATAAGCCAAGGCTCGTAGCCCTTTGCGATTATCTTCGACGGCTGATGAATGCTTTCGAGGATTTGCTGCCGGGAAAGACGTGAGCCGACCTGGCTCAGATCTGGGCCGAAGTCTCGGCCGGTGCCGTTGACGATGTGGCAGGCGAGGCAGGTGGCGAGCTTGCCGGTCATGCTGAGGAGTTCGGAGCCGCGTTTGGCATCGCCTTTGGTGGCGAGGAGTTTTTTGGTATCGAAGTTTGGGCCCAGCGTTTTCACGCGCTGGTGGGGAGGGAGGAAGCGCTCGAAGAGGGCGTGGATGGCGGGGTTCGGACTCTTTAGGGCCGCCTCAAGAACTTGCTGGCGGAGAGGGGGTTCCAACCAGCCGGTGTTCAAGGCAAACGCGAGCTCCATCGCGGCAGGGATGTCGGCAAGCGACACCTGCATGGCCTTTTCGAAGAGAGCCGGGTTTTTCAGACAAACCATGGTGTCAGACACCTCCCTTTCATGCGATCTTATCTCCCCTTGAAGCACGCCTCTAGAATCTCTAGGTCCTCTTTTCAAAGTCCAGGCTCTCAACAGTGCCAATCCTGAAGGATCGGTTTCGTGCGCGCCGATGGCGGGCATGTGACCGCTGCCGATGATGGCGAGGCGGTAGAGAAGGATGCTTTTATCTGGGCGTCCCGTGCTAATCACCTGCGCATCAGGGGTGCCGAAGTTGCCTCTTGTGGGGGTGGTGAAGAGCATGGTTTCGGCTGTGGGCAGATCGAAGTTGACCATGAAGGGAACACTGCCGCCGCCGTGGCGGCGGTGGCAGTGGGCGCAGTTGGCGTGGAGCCAGGAGCGGGCGCGGAGTTCGAGCTCGGCTTTGTCGTCATGACTGGAGACGAGGTGATTTTTCAAACGGTCGAGGAAGGGGCCGTCGAAGAGGGCGGGGGATTCGGATGGTTTTTTGCCAGCGATGCTGGCGACCTGATCGGGCTGAAAGCCGAGGGCGAAGCCGCTCCAGTTGTTGTGGCAGCGGGCGCATTCGGCGCGACCGTGGATGCGCCAGGGCTGATCACGAATCGTGAGCTCGGTGCCATCGGCAAAGACGAGATCGGCATCGGTGCCCTTCTCGTTCCAGCGGTAGGAGTAGCCGTTCCAGGTCTCGCCATCGAAGTGGAGGATCTGAGTTTCGATGCGCTGCTGGTTCGCAGGCCAGGTGATGGTGCGTGCGAGGACGGACTCGGCGGGCCATTCGACTTTGAAATTCAAGCCGTTCACGGTGGTCTTGATGCGGCTGCCTTCAGGAAGGGCAATGAAGCGGGTGGCGGTGGCGCCGTCCTGCCACATGGGTTCGGTGATTTCGAAGGGGAGGACGCCGACGGCGGGCGTTTGCTTGGCGGTGTCGGAGAAGAGGCCGGTGGCGCTGAGTTTGTGCGGGAACTGGCTGGGCTTGCCAACGGCGGGATTGGGAACGAGGCGGAAAATGCGGGAGTCCTTTTCGTAGTTGATCCAGTAGATCTCGCCGTCCGCGCTCTGGCCGAAGGTGGAGATCTTGTGCGGGGTGTCGGCGATTTCATCGCGGCGGGTGACCTGTTTGCCGTCATGCCAGAGCGCCCAGATCTTGCCGGTTTCGTAGTCGCCGTAGATGTAGGCATCGCGCAGCTCGGGGAAGCGGGTGCCGTGATAGACGTAGCCGCCGGTGATGCTGGCGGCCTCGGTGTGGGGATGAGCGGCCACGGGAGGGATGATGGGCTCGGGGCGTGCGGTCTCGGGCTTGATGGGCTGGCTGGCCTCGTAGGCGCTCCAGCCGTGATTGCCGCCGCGCTGGACGAGGTGGATCATCTCCCAAAGCTCCCAGCCGACATCGCCGCACCAGAGGCGGCCTTTTTGATCGAAGCTGATCTTCCAAGGATTGCGGAAGCCGAAAGCCCAGATTTCGGGCATGGCCTTGGGTGTTTTCAGAAAGGGATTGTCCTGCGGGATGGCGTAGGCCTTGCCGTTTGCGGCGTGATCGACATCGATGCGGAGGATGGAGGAGAGGAAGTCGCTGATGTCCTGGCCGGTGTTCAAGGAATCGGGTGGCGAGGGGGTGGTGGCATCGCCGGTGGAGATGTAGAGCATGCCATCGGGGCCGAACTGGATAGAGGCACCATTGTGGCCACCGCTCTGCCAGGTGAGGAGGATGGTCTCGGACTGAGGATCGAGGATGGGTGGCTCCTGTTGGGAGAGTTTGAAGCGGGAGAGCTTGGTGCCATCGAGAACGTTTTCGCCATAGGCGTAGGCGAGGAAGACGAATCCGTTGGTTTTCCACTGCGGATGAAAGGCGATGCCGTAGGCGCTGTGCATCTGCGGGTGGAGGGCCTTCAGATCGATGAGGAGGGTGGTGGTGGCGTCAGGGGCGTTGGGGTAGCTCCAGACTTTTCCGCCGCGCTCCACGCTGACGAAGCGGTCTGCTCCGGGGACGGGGACCATTTCCAGCGCGTCATTCATGTGCACCTGGGGGAAGACCTGCTCGGCGATGTAGGGCCTGGGCACTTCAGGAGAACCGTGAATGTGCGAGGTGGTCCACTGGGCCTGGATGGCGGTGGTGAAGGCGATGCTGAAGAGGAGCGCTCGGAACATGCGTGCATCATGGAATGAGCGGGCGGCATACGCCAAGCCTGAAATGCTGGGAGAGGTGCTGGTAGCACAAACTGGAGACGCAGGGGCGAGTTGGTACTTGTGCGGCCCCGCGGGGTGTTGGTAGTCTTGGAGCATGAAAGCCCCGCTTTGCCTTCTCCTGCTGTCATTGAGCGCGCCGCAGCTGGCTGCCGCCCCACGTGCTGCAGGTGCCGTGGAGCTGAGCTCCAGCTCCGGGCCGCGCAGCGGAAACCTGCTGCGGGAGAAGCGCGAGGTGCGGGTGCAGGAAGGGAAGGGGACCATGAATCCGGGCAATTCATTTTCCGTGCGCTTCCTCCAGCGGGTGAACCTTGTGCGGCGCTCCCTGGGCAATGACAGCGAGGAGGTGCAGGTGCGGGAGATGGTGTGCGAGCTGGTCAACTACACCGGCCCCGCGCCCGCGGCGTCCGAGCAGCCCGGGCCGCTGGTGGGCAAAACGCTGCGGCTGCAAAAGCCGGGCGGAAGGTGGAAATATGCTTTGATGGGTGGCAAGCCGACGGCGGAGGAGCAGAAGTTTCTGAACGACCTGGCCTTCACGACGCTGCTGCTGGAAATACCCGATGTGTGCCTGGAACACCAGACGCACAAAGCGGGCGACACGTGGAAGATCAATCTCAACGAGATGAAGGGCAGGCAGTACGGAGCGGCAGTGGCCAAGGACATTGAATGCACCCTGGTCTCCGTGGAGGACCGGCCTGACGGAGCGCTGGCCACGGTGCATCTGACGGGAAGCTTTACGATGGAGCGGCCGATGGGCTACGTGAGCAGCATCGAGGCCACTTTTGACGCCACGCTGGTGCGGCGGCTCTCAGACATGCTGAATGTGGACACCAAGATCACGGGAAATCTCAAAAACATCAGCGCCGTCAATAATCTGGATGGCAAGCCGGCGCAGCTGACCCTGGAGCTGCCGTACAGCCTGGTGCGCACGCTGGCGGTGGAGCGCAAATAAGGCTCCACGCGTAAAATTTCATCATTCGGCATTCGACATTCGCCCGACATTCTCCTTGTTCTGCGCCTCAATTCAACCACACACCCGACATGCCACGCCCAGTCACACTCTTCACCGGCCAGTGGGCCGATCTTTCCTGCGATACCATGATCCAGAAGGCCAAGGCCTTCGGCTATGACGGTGTCGAACTCGCCTGCTGGGGAGACCACTTTGAAGTGGACAAGGCGGACCAGGCCTACTGCGATGCCAAGCGCGCCAAGCTGAAGGCGGCGGGCATGCAGTGCCACGCGATCTCCACCCACCTGGTGGGCCAGGCGGTGTGCGACAACATCGATCCGCGCCACGCGCAGATCCTCCCCGGCCACATCTATGGCGACGGCAATCCGGAAGGCGTGCGCCAGCGTGCGGCGGAAGAACTGATCAAGACGGCGCATGCGGCGAAACGCTTTGGTGTGAACGTCGTGAACGGCTTCACCGGCAGCAGCATCTGGCACCTGGTTTATTCTTTCCCGCCGAATCTCCCGGGCCAGATCGACGCTGGCTACAAGGACTTCGCGAAGCGCTTCACGCCGATCTTTGACGAGTACCAGAAGCTGGGCATCCGCTACGCGCTGGAAGTGCATCCGACGGAGATCGCCTTTGACATCGCGAGCGCTGAACGCGCGCTGCAGGCGGTGGATTACCATCCTGCATTTGGCTTCAACTACGACCCAAGCCACTTCGGCTACCAGGGCGTGGATTATGTGAAGTTCCTCTACAAGTTCAGCGACCGCATTTTCCACGTGCACATGAAGGACGTGGCCTGGGGCATTGGTGACGGCACCGCGGGCGTTTTCGGCGGCCATGTAGATTTCCACAAACCGAGCCGCTATTGGGACTTCAAGTCCGTGGGCCGCGGCAACATCAACTTTGAGCGCATCATCCGCGCGCTGAACGACATCGAGTACGGCGGCCCGCTGAGCGTGGAGTGGGAAGACGGCGCGATGGATCGCGAGTTTGGCGCTGCAGAGTCTGCTGCGTTTGTGAAGAAGATCGACTTCCCGCCGAGCAAGATCATCTTCGACGCGCAGTTTGCGGAGAACAGCAAGTGAGGTGGTCCGCACTCTTTGAGTGCGGTGTCTCTTTAAATCTCAAACGGCCCGGGATGGTATCCCGGGCCGTTCTTGTTGAGTCAAGGCGAGGTCAGCAAACCTTCCTTCTCAACCAGTTCGCACTGCCGCTCATCGAAAGATAAAAACTCGGTCGCTTTCAGATCCATCGCTGCTGCGACATGAAGAAAGTCCATCGCGCCAAAGGTCGCCTGCACCGTGTGATGCAGGCTCAGGCGATGTGCCAGCGGCAGCACCCGATGAAGAGGTGCTTCGCGTCGTTCAATCAAGCCTTCGAGCACTGCACGCTGGATGCCATTGATCCAATGGAGTGCGTCCGCAGTGCTGCACTTTCCACTGAGCGGGAAACCTCGAATGGTGTTTTCTGCTTCGAACAATGCCAGGCGCGTGGCGTGAATTGCGCATCTTCTTTTGGTCCACCATCGCCACGCTGCGCGATTGTGCTGGTCTGCAGTGGCAAAGGCAGCAAACGATAAAGCTCGCGTCCGCCATGGGCTTCATTACGCTCGGCGTGACTTGATCAACTGACTCACGGCATCGAAGCTCGTTTCTCCCGGCTTCAGCATGAATTCCTTGGAAAAACGCGAGATCTTGTCGCCTAGACCAACTCTCAAAAATCTTGTCACATTGCCCGGACGGCGGAGCGGCCCCATTGGCTGCGTTGGTCGCTTGCCTGTTATTCTTCAATAGCAGGCAGCGCTCCCGCCTTGCCACTGGGGCCGCTGCGCTCGCCGGTCAAAATGACAATCTTTTCGAGAACTGGTCTAAGGATTCGCGGGTGCTCTTGGGCTTGCGAGGGGAGCGTCGTGTGGCGCCAGATGAAGGCAATTTTCCGACGGATTTCATGATGCAATGTTAACCTAGTTCAGGGCAATTGCGACAGTCAGCCGCACGTGCGCATGTGGGGTGCCGTCTGTTACTTGTGAACTTGAGGTGGATAATGCGTGTTGTTGTCAACTTAACTACCCTTCTGTTGGGGGCCGGAAGTTCACGGTCAGATGAAGTTTGGAAAGCGGAGGGTTTTGTTATAGGCTCAATGCCTGTCATCGCAGAAGGTTTGAAACGGTGACAGTGTGGAAGCTCCGTGCACTTTTGGAGACAGGCAGGTCGGTGTCCTGTCGTTACACCAACCGAAACCCTACACGCTTATGAAAACAAAACTGATAGCAGGAGTGCTGGCCGTGTTTGTGGCCTGTTCGGCGATGGCGCAGCAGCAGGAGAAGGTGGCCGGTGCGACGGCGACGGAGCCGGATGCGGGGATTGTGGCGAAGCTGACGGAGATTGTGCGGATTCGGGAGGCGGTGGTGGAGATTGAGCAGGCTTTGTACAAATCCGGAAGGAGTGCAGGAGAGGGCGGGCAGGTGGAGATGGCGGAGATCGAGCTGGCTGAGGCGAGGGTGGAGCTGGCTCACGAAAAGGGGCAGAAGGCACTCGTTGTTACCGAGCTTCAAGGGCTGGTGGCTGCGTGTGAGCGACGGGTGGAATGGGCGAAGAACATGAAGAAGCTCGCGCGTGCCTCGGAGGTGGAAATCCAGAAGGCGCAGGTGGCTTTGCTGAAGGCGCAGGTTCGGCTGCTGCGTGAGCAAAAGTGATCTGACGCGGCTGTTTCAATCCACGGATTTTCTCAGGTCCATGACGGTGCCGATGATATGTTCCTCGGTTTTGTCGCTCCATCGAGTGGGGTGGGTGCCGTAGATCATGGCTCCGCCGCCTTCGTAGCCGCCTTCCTGCCAGATGCGCAGGCTGGGGATGTAGGCCATGACGTCATTGGTGTAGCCGCTGATCCAGACGATGGGATCTTTGAGGTCGCGTTTGAGGCGCAGTGAGTAATCGACGACGACCTCGCCGCCGAGGGTGACCCAGGTCAGGTCGTTGCCGAGGCGAAGGACTTGAACGGGATAAGGATAAGTGGTGGAAAGCGGACCTTCGGTGGCGATGCGCTGAAGCACGCGGGTGGCATGCGTGGCCATCCATTTGTTGGTGGATTTCTGTTCTTCGAGAAGCTGCTCCTGCGTGGGCAGTTTGTCGTAGGCCAGAGGGATTTCGCGATAGGCGGCGCGGATGGGGCCCTTGAGGCGTTGCATGTTGGTTTCAAGTGCGGCCTGCACGGAGGTGGCGAGGGATTTGCCGTGGGTCTGCGCGAGTTCCATGGTCTTGCGCGGGTAGGGGTTTTGGTCGCCGCTGCAACCGTTGGCAAACATGGCGACGGCATCGGGGTGGGCTTTTTCGATTTCCTGCTGCGCGTAGCCGGCGTAGTCGCCGCTGAATTTTTGATGGCCGAGAGTCGTGCAATGGCAGGAGTAGCCGAAGATGATGGCGATGTCTTTGCGCTCGGCGGTGCTGGCTTTGAGCACGGGCACGGTTTGATCAACGGGACCGAGTGGATTGGGGAAATTATTCCAGCCGCCTTTACCGTCCGGGGTGCGGCGGTTCATGGAGACGCCGCAGCGGGCGGTGCTGTAGTCGAGATGTGCGGGGAGGGATTTCTGGATGGCGTCGCCGACTAGTTTTACCAAGGTGTTTTCCAACTGCGCAGTGTACTCGGCAGCCTCCTTTTCCCGCAGGGCGATGTCGTCCGCTCCATGGATTTTGCTGGTGCGCAGTTCGGGACCGCTGTGGGTGTGGGAGGCATTGATGGCGAGGCTGGCGGGATCGATGCCGTATTCTTTTTTCACCCGCTCGGCGACGGCGAGGCGCAAGTTCCTCGGTACGCCGATGAGATCCAAGGTGATGAGGGCGAAGCGTGCGCCTGATTGATCGGTGAGAACGAAGGCTTTTGCGTAGAGATCCAGCTCCACGCCTTCGGAGGGCTTGGTGCGTGCGGCGTAGCCAGCCATCCACATGGGTTTGTCCGGGGTGATTTTGGCGGAGGCTGCACCGGCTTTCCAGACGGGCGCTTCGGGTGTGGGGACGGCGGCGATGACAAAAAGGGCCAGGAGCAGGGGCAGCCAGAGTTTCATGGCGTAGTTTAAGTGCTGCCGGGGGCGAATCTTTCCTTGCCAGAGTTCAATGCGTGGCGGGAAAGTACCGGATGAAATTTCCGCACGTGTCCCTGCCCATCCGAATCAGCCTGTATGCGCTGCTGGGAGTTGTGGTGTTCAAGGCGCTGTCCGCCCAGTCGCGTCTCGGTCCCATGCCGACGCGGCAGGAGGCGGTGGGAGATCTGACCAAGCTTTCCGCATTGGAACGCGCAGCGTTTGAAGATGATGCGACCCTCTTTGAACCGATCCGCAAAGCCAAACCGATGGACTGGCTGGCGCAGCATAAGGAGCCCGGTCAGACGGTGGAGGAATATCGGGTGGCATTGTCTGCCCTGAAGCCGACGCCGCAGCAGAAGGCTTTGTGCGTGCTGCCGCTGGGAGAGTTCCAAGCAGGCAATGCACCCTCACTTGAAAAGCTGCGCGAGTATTGCACAGCCTTCTTTGGCATGGAGACGCGCATTCTGGAGCCGGTGGCGCTGGACAAGGTGCCGGCGAAGCGGCGGACGAACAAAAACACGCAGAAGCTGCAGCTCCTGACCACCGACATTTTGACCTGGCTGCCCTCGCGCAAGCCGCGCGATGCGTATGCTTTGATCGCGGTGACAATGGAGGACCTGTATCCTGACGAGGAGTGGAATTTTGTGTTTGGCCAGGCCATGCTACAGGGCGGAGCCGGTGTTTTCAGCTTTGCACGGTATGACCCTGCGTTTTATGGCGAGGCAGGGAACGACCAGACGAAGGCGCTGATCCTCCAGCGGAGCTGCAAGGTGCTGAGCCATGAGATGGGGCACATGTTTGGCCTGATGCACTGCGTCTTTTACGAGTGCATCATGAACGGCTCCAACCACCTGGGCGAAACGGACGCGCGCCCGATGCACCTGTGTCCTGTGTGTTTGCGCAAGCTGCAGATGGGCGCGGGGTTTGATCTGCTGCGGCGTGAGGAGGCGCTGCACAAATTCTATGAAGGCAATGCGATCAAGGACGAGGCGGATTGGTCGGGGCGCAGGATTGGGAAATTGCGTGCGGCAAAGTGATGCGAATGGCGGAGGCGCAGGCGCTGAGAGGATCTACCAAAGCCGCCACGAGGAGAGTTCTTTGTCGTTGCGCACATACACCCGGTTTCCTGCGAAGGCGGGATGAGCCCAGGTTTTGCCGATGATCTGCCAGCGGGCGAGTTCCTTGTGGCCTTCGGGCTTCAGAGAGACATAGACCAGCTCACCATCGGCATTGAGCAATGCGGCGAGATTGGCGGACTCCTGCATCCACACGAGGCTCATCTGGGGATTGCTGTCTTTCGGCGAGAGGGTGTTGTCATCGCTCCAGAGGATCCTGCCGGTCTTGAGTTCAAAGGCCTGAAGACCGCGAGTTTTGTCGAGCATGTAAACGATGCCGTCTCGAAACAAGGGAGCAGACATGAGGCCGCAGATATCGCTTTGGTTTTCCCAGAGGAGAGTGGCGCTCTTGCCGAGCCGCAGGGCCTTCGCGCCATGCCAGTAGCCTGAGACGAGGAGGATGCCGTCATGATAGATTGGCTGGGCGATGCTGACGCCGTAAGTGATCTTGTAGGGGAAGGTCCAGTTCACCCGTCCGCTGGCAGGATCGAGACTTTGGACATGCTCCGGCCCCCAAGCGATGAGCTGACGCGCGCCAGCGTGAGAGATGATCTCCGGTGTGCAATAGCCTGCTGGATCCGGGCCGCCGCGCCAGACTTCTTTGCCAGAGTTTTTATCCAACGCGAGGACGGAACCCTCGCGCGCACCGACGTGCAGCAGCACTCGCTCTCCATCGAGAACTGGAGATGCGGCAAAACCCCACTTGGGGATTTTTGCGCCGAAAGTCTGAACGGTGTCCACCTCCCAGATGACCTTTCCGGACGCGGCATCCAGGCATGCGGCCACGCCCGTGGCACCCAGAGCGTAGGCCTTGCCGTCGATGATGCTGACCGATGAACGCGGGCCGGTTCCGTAATCCATGCCGCCATAGCTGACGTCCCAGCTGTGGTCCCAGAGTTTTTTCCCGCTTTCCGCGTCGAAGCAGAGAACGCGCTCGATTTCCTTGGGAGATTTGAGGCGGTCCATGACATACACGCGCCCTTCGCAGGCGGTGACGCCGCCGAATCCGGCGCCGATTTCCTGGCTCCACAGCCTTGCCGGCTCTTTCCGGGCGAAGTCCGCGGGGATGCCCTTCGGATTCCAGCCGCCATCGGCGTTTAATCCGCGCCAGCGCGGCCAGTCTTCCGCGGCAAATGCAACCGAGGAAATCAAAAAAACTGCAAATAATTTTGTCATTCATCCCTGATACGATGCGGCAAAGAAAATTTCGCATCGGGCTGTCAAGCCATGGCTCTGACAAAAGTTTTTCACAGGTGAAGTTGAATGGTTGCCGCGTGTGATCGTCTCGCTAACAGCACCACTCCCAACTGGATTTTCGATCCTTCACTTTTCCATTTTCCAACCATGTCTGCCGCCAACGAACTCAATATCAATGTCACCCATGTCGAACGTGTCGCCAAGGAACTGGGCCTGAGGGCCATCCAGGTGGGCGCGACGGCCAAACTCTTTGCTGATGGCGCCACGGTGCCGTTCATCGCACGCTACCGAAAGGAGGCCACGGGGTCTCTGGATGAAGTGCAGATTCAAAACATTCAGGAGCGCATGACGCAGCTGGTGGCGCTGGATGACCGCCGCGGAGCCATCGTGAAATCACTCGAAGAGCGCAAGCTGATGACGGACGCGCTGCGTGGGAAGATCGAGAAGGCGGAGACGATGAATGCGCTGGAGGACATCTTTGCGCCGTTCCGTCCGAAGCGTCGCACGCGGGCGACGATCGCGAAGGAGAAGGGCCTGGAGCCGCTGGCGGACTTCATTGAGGCGAATCTCATGACGCATGGCGTGGATCTCACCAGTGAGGTGGCCAAGTATGTCAATCCGGATCATGAGAACGAAGAGCTTCGGGTGAAGGATGCGGCGGATGCTATGAGCGGTGCGCGCGACATCATTGCGGAGCGCATCAGCGATCATGCGGAGGCGCGTGCTGCCCTGCGCAAATTCTTCGCGGAGCAGTCCACGGTCATTTCCAAGGTGATGTTCGGCAAGGAGAAGGACGAAGAGGCGCAGAAATTCCGTGACTACTTTGACTGGAGCGAGCCGCTGAAGGCCATCCCGTCCCACCGCATGCTGGCCATTCGTCGTGGAGAAAAGGAAGGCTATCTTCTCATGCGCATCCAGCCGGCTGAAGACACGGCGATCAAGATCATCGAGAACCTTTTCGTCAAAGGCGGCAATGCGTGCTCCGACCAGATGAAGCTGGCCTGCGCGGACAGCTACAAGCGCCTTCTGAGCTCCAGCATGGAAACCGAGGCGCGCCTGGAGTCCAAAAAGAAAGCGGACACGGAAGCGGTGCGTGTGTTTGCCGACAACCTGCGTGAGCTGCTGCTGGCGGCACCCCTGGGACAGAAGCGCGTGCTGGGCATCGACCCAGGCTTCCGCACTGGCTGCAAAGTGGTGGTGCTGGATGCGCAGGGGCAGCTTCTTTACAACGATGTGATTTATCTGCTGGGTGAAGGCGGCGGCCTGCTGCATGCGAAGAATCTGCTGCTCAACCTGGTGGACCGTTACAAGATTCAGGCCATCGCGATTGGCAACGGCACCGCGAGCCGTGAGACGGAAATGTTTGTGAAGAAGATCGGCGTGCCTGGATCAATTCCGGTGATCATGGTGAATGAGAGCGGCGCCTCCATTTACAGCGCCAGTGAAGTGGCCCGTGAGGAGTTCCCAAATCATGACGTCACGGTTCGTGGCTCGGTATCCATCGCGCGTCGTCTGATGGACCCTCTGGCGGAGCTGGTGAAACTGGATCCGAAGTCGATTGGCGTGGGGCAGTACCAGCATGATGTGGATCAGAACCAGCTGAAGACGAGCCTGGACAACGTGGTGATCAGCGCGGTGAACGGCGTGGGAGTGGAGCTGAACACAGCGAGCAAGCAGTTGCTCAGCTATGTGTCCGGACTGAACAGCGCGCACGCGGCCAACATCGTGGCATTCCGCAATGAGAACGGTCCGTTCAAGAGCCGCAAGGACCTCATGAAGGTGCCAAGACTCGGCGACAAGGCCTTCGAGCAGGCGGCGGGTTTCCTGCGCATTCGTGATGCCTCACATCCGCTGGACGCGAGCGCGGTGCATCCGGAGCGCTATCCGCTGGTGGAAAAGATGGCGGCAGACATTGGCTGCACGGTGCCGGACCTGATGCAGCGCGCGGATTTGCGCCAGAAGATCGACCTCAAAAAGTATGTGAGCACGGACGTGGGCCTCCCGACGCTGCAGGACATCATGAACGAACTGGCGAAGCCCGGGCGTGACCCGCGCAAGCAGTTCGAGGTCTTCAGCTTTGCCGAAGGGGTGAACGAGATGAAGGATCTGACGGTGGGCATGAAGCTGCCGGGCATTGTGACCAACGTGACGGCGTTTGGCGCCTTTGTGGACATTGGCGTGCATCAGGACGGCCTGGTGCATGTGAGCCAGCTGAGCGACACGTTTGTGCGTGATGCGGCGGAGATCGTGAAGGTGGCGCAGCGTGTCACTGTCACAGTCACGGAAGTGGACATCCAGCGCAAACGCATCGCGCTGAGCATGAAGTCGAAGCCTGACTTTGAGAAGAAACAGGGCAGCGCGGGGCCGCGTCCGGCAGGAGGCCCTGGTGGAGGTGGCGGCGGTCAGCGCAGCTTTAGTGGCGGCGGCGGTGGCAATCGCAGTTCCGGCGGCGGCATGGGCAATCCCTTCGGTGGTGGCGGTGGAGGCAATGACTGGTTCACCGCGGCATCGCAGAAGGGGAAGAAGTAGCGAAGGCGGCTACTTCGCGGCCGGCTTGAGGTGCTTGTCAAAGAAGGCAAGCACCAGGGGGCGCAGGTCCTTCTGCTTTGGCTGCAGGTGGAACGTGTGCGGTGCGCCCTCGATGATTTCCAATTGATGCTTGATGCCCTGCTTGGCCAGTGCGGCATCGAGGATCTTCGACTGCTCCACATCCACCGTCTTGTCGGCTGTGCCGTGCAGGATAAGGAATGGAGGATCTGATTTGTCGAGATAGGTGAGCGGGGAAAACTGGCGGTAGAGATCCGGCGCCTCCGCCCGTGTTTTCCGCAAGGCGGTGACGTCTCTGTTTTCGAAACTGGCAGGGCCGTACATGTCCACCACGCATTGAACTCCGCAGGACTGGTCGCCGTCCGGGCTCGCAGGGTCGAGTCCAGCTTCAGGACCGGTGACTCCCACCATGGCAGCGAGGTGGCCGCCGGCGGAACCGCCGATAACACCGATGTGCGCGGCATCGATGTGCAGGCGCTCCGCGTTTGCACGCAGCCAGCGCACGGCGGTTTTGCAGTCGTGGAGGTTTTGCGGCCAGCAGAGCGTGGGGCTGGCGGGATCATCGAGCTGATAATCGATGCTCATGCAGACGTAGCCATGCGATGCGAGGGTGGTGCCGATGTTGATCTCACGCGCGGCGTCCTTTTTGCCACCGGTCCAGCCGCCGCCGTGAATGATGAGGACGGCGGGATGTTTTGTGCCGTCATCCGCGGGGAGGTAAAGATCCGCCTTTTCCTTCCGCTCCGCCGGGAGGTAGGCGATGTTTTTTTCGGTGCGGACCGCGTCTTCGGCGTGGGCGAAGGTGGTCAGGCAGGCGAGAGCGAAGCAGAGCAACGGCTGGAATTTCATGAGCAAGTAACGCGGTGCATGCAGCGGAGATTGCGGCCTTGCCACATGGCGGGGTGTCTTTTACGCTTCGGCAGACCCCCATGATGAAACTTTCCCATCTCTCTTTGCTGATCGTACCGCTGCTGCTGGCCCAGTGTGTCGGACCTGCCTACGGCCCGAATGGCGCAGATCCCTATGCGAATCCGTACCGGCAGGACATGCGAGATCAGGGCACGCAGGTGAATGGCATGGCGTTTGAGCGCGGGCAGCAGGACGGGCAGACAGATGCGCAGCAGGGGCAGGTCCAGGACTACCGGCATTATCCTTCCCGTTACGACCGCAACACCGAGATGGCTTATCGCGACGGGTACAATCAAAGCTACGGGCTGACCGTGAACAGCCAGCGAGAAACCGGCAATTATCCGTATGCCAATCAGGGCATGCAGCAGCCGCAACAGCAGCAGGGGGGCATGCAGCAGCCCCAGCAGCAGGCACCGCGTGATCCGACGTACAACCAGGGCTATGACTACGGCCTGCGTGACCGCACCGCGGGACGCCCGTCTGATCCCGCCGCGCAGGTGGGGCGGTATGATCCGCGCTACCGTGCGAGTTTTGAGCGTGGGTACTACGATGGGTACAACACGAATGGCAGCAGCAGTGGTGGCGGTGTGCCTGCCTATCCCGGTGCCGGCGGCACGGGGTGGTTTCGCTGAGAAGGCAGTCGTGTTCTCTCAGCAAAAAAAACACCGTCATGGCAGGCCATGACGGTGGTTTTGAATAGAGATGACTTTGCAGCCAGCCGGTTATTCCTGAGCAGCGGCTTCAGGAGCGGCGGTCTCAGCGGCTTCAATGGCGGGAGCAGCGGCCTCGGCGGCGACTTCAGCAGCCTTGGGCTTGGCAGGGGCCTTCTTGACGGCAGCTTTCTTGGCCGGAGCCTTCTTGGCGGTTTTGGCTTCGGATTTGACGGCGCGTGCTTTGCGGGAGACGCCTGCTTTTGCCAGAGCTTTTTTGCGAGCGATGTAAAGCTTGCGGCGGCGGCGTTTGATGACTTTGTTCAGTTGTTGACCCATGATGGATGATCGGTTGTCGTTTGCGGTTTTGAGGGCGGCAAGAGTTCCACTGATCAAGGTTGAATCAAGACCAAATGCATTCTGGACCCGGTTTCCCGAGTTTGCAGGGGGCTGGAGCTCCCTTTACCGCCGATTTCAGGGCTTTTTGTCCCCGTCTTTGGGTTCGTCGCTGGTTTTGGGAGCCTCAGCCTTGGATTCGAGACGTGGCTCCACGTGGTTTGCGGCCTGCTGAGTCGGCGGCACTTTGAAGAGTTTACCGGTGTAGGGGCACTTCACGGTCTGGCCGGCGCTCATGCCCGAAACATCCACAAGCTGGGTTTTGCCGGCGAAGGGGCTGTTCACCATGTTCATACGGCCCGGCACGGCGGTGCCGTAGGGGAGGCTGTCCGTGGTGGCGCCACTGGCTCCATTGCTGCTGGTGCTGCTGCTGGGAGGGGGGCTGACGGGCGGAGAAGAGTGGGTGATGTTCGGGGTGTGCGATGGCTCTTCCACGGGGATTTTGGCATCCTGATTGCGCACAACCGAAGGAGTGCTCGGGCGGGAACGGGGGATGTAGCGCGGACTGCCAGAGCTGGAAGCATAGGGGGCGCCCAGGTAACTGTTTTGCGAGTAGCGTGGGGCAGTACGGTTGCCGAGGCCTGAATACCAGCTGGAGGGCTGTGAGTACCTGCTCCGATAGCTCTGGCCGGCGAGATAACGCGGAGAATGCGAGGCCCCCGTGTGGAAGGGTGGCGAGGCATGCAGATAGGAAAACAGGCCGTTCGTCTGAATGTAGCGCCAGCTCTCCTGCGGGGGCATGGAGCATTGCACCAGGAGAAGCGCTGCGGTCAGCAGAGGAAGCGTGCGTGAAACGCTGGCAGTGGAACAACGTGAAGCATTCATGGTATCAAGGGAATGAAGGGTATGACGCTGATGAGGAACGAAGCTCCTCATGATGTCCACAGATGCTGGCAGGAGTATTATGAAAGGGCAAGAAATCTGACTGGCAAAAATCCCGTGATCATGCCACGTCTCGCTGAATTTCCATAGCGACTAGCCTGAGTGAGCACTCAGGCTGCCTGGGCGATTCCGATCTCCTGATCATTAAGATAGCAGGAGGGATCAGGCGCCCACAAATCTCCGGTCATCTGCAAAGCGCGCACACGGAAGCCGCCGCCGCAGACATCGAGGAAACTGCACTCGGAGCATTTGCCTGTGAGGTGCTGTTTGCGGTCGCGCAGAGCATTGAGCGTGGCGTTGTCGCGGTTGCTCCAGATGTCGCTGAACTTGCGGTCCTTCACATTTCCCAGCGTGAGTTCATGCCAGAACTGGTCGGGGTGCACATTCCCCTGGGTGTCGATGTTGCTGATGCCGGTGCCGCTGCTGTTGGCGCCGCCGCCGTTCCATTTCAGCAGCTCCATGGCGCGTTCGGCGCGTTCTGGATTCTCGCGTTTCAGGCGCATGTAGAGGTAGGGGCCGTCCACAGGCTGATCCACGGTGAGAACTTCGCGTGGCTTGCCGCTGGCGGCCCACCTGGCGGTGCGGTCCAGGATTTTGTCGATGGCGCCGCGCGTCTCCTCATGCGGCACCTCCATGAGCTCGGCGCCGCGGCCGCTGTAAACGAGGTGGTAGAAGCACACGCGCTCGATGTCTTCTTTTTCGATGAAGTCGAGGATGGCTTCGATATCGGCGATGTTGTGGCGGGAGAGGGTGAGGCGCAGGCCCACCTTCTGGCCCACGGCCTTGCAGTTGCGGAAGGCGGCCACGGCCTTGTCAAAGCAGCCCACTTTGCCGCGGAAGTGGTCATGCGTGGCGCCCATGCCATCGAGCGAGATGCCGACGTAGGAGAAGCCGATGTTTTTGATGCGCTGCGCCCACTCGGGATTGATCAGCGTGCCATTGGTGGAAAGCGTGAGGCGCAGGCCCTGGCTGGTGGCGTATTCGGCCAGCTCAAAGAAATGCGGATGGATGGTGGGCTCGCCGCCGGAGAGCAGGAGAGCGGGCACTTTGTATTCGGCCAGATCATCCACCACGGCCTTGCACTGCTCCCAGCTCAACTCGCCGGGATAGAATTTGGAATCTGAATCCTGGTAGCAGTGCACGCACTTCAGATTGCAGCGGCGGGTGATGTTCCAGACGACGATGGGGCGGCGCTCGGCGGCGGAGGTGGGAGAGCCGTGGCCGCGCCCGTAGCGCAGGTGGTCCATGGGCTGGGCGACATCACAGTAAAGGCGGGTGAGATTGATCATGACCCGCTAAAAACGCACAGGGGTGTCCGCGATGCCCCGCCGATCTTGCGGAATGCGTGACCGGGTTTGCCCGAGGGGGCGCGAGCGGCGAAGGAAGGCCCGTTTACGCCTGTTCGGTGGTCTGGAAGTCGGGGTAGGCGTTCGCCGCATGCTCGGCGAAGTCGAGGCCGTCGATCTGCTCGTTGTCGGTGGCACGAAGGCCCACGAGCTTGTCCACGAGCTTGAAGATCACGAAGCAGATGACGAAAGCGCTGAGGGTGACGGAAAAAGTGCCGAGGGCCTGCACGCCGAGCTTGTGCGCATCGAAGCCGTCCATGTTGAAGAGGGCCACGCTGAGCGTGCCCCACCATCCATTGCAGAGATGCACGGGCACCGCGCCCACGGCGTCATCGATCTGCATGCGTTCCAGCGCGATGGTGGCCACCGTGGTGATGATGCCGGCGATAAGGCCCACAATGAAGGCGGATGCGGGAGAGATATTCGCGCAGCATGCGGTGACTCCGACTGCACCGCCCAGAGATCCATTGAGCGTGATGCCCACGTCCGGACGTCCCTGCACAAACCACATGGAAACCATGGCGGAGAGGGCGGCTGCAGCGGGGGCGATGGTGGTGTTCACCGCGATGCGCCCGATGCTGGCATTGCCGATGAGCGTGGAGCCGGCATTGAAGCCAAACCAGCCGAACCACAGGATGAAAACGCCGAGAGCTGCGAGCGGGATATTGTGCCCGGCGATGAGGCGCGGAGTGCCGTCCTTCGCAAAGCGGCCATGCCTTGCACCCACCACCAGGATGCCCGCCAGAGCACAGGCGCCACCGCAGCCGTGCACCACGGTGGAGCCGGCGAAATCCACAAAGCCCATGGCCTCCAGCCAGCCCTTCTCTCCGCCGACTCCGAATGCACCGCCAAAACTGCCCCAGGCCCAGTGACCGCCGAGCGGATACACAATGCCCGCGAGCAGTCCGGCGTAGATGAGGTACCCGACGAATTTCGTGCGCTCCGCCATGGCGCCTGAGACGATGGTGCAGGCGGTGCCCGCAAAGACCACCTGGAAGAACCAGAAGGCCCACATCTTGTCATCCGCGGCGTGGTTGGAGATCCAGAAGCTGTCACTGCCGATCCAGCCGCCAGCGCTTTTGCCAAACATCAGGCCAAAGCCCACAAACAGGAAAACGATGGCGCTGATGCAGAAGTCCAGGAAGTTCTTCATGATGATGTTGATGCTGTTCTTCGCACGGGCGAATCCCAGCTCCACCATGGCAAAGCCGGCCTGCATGACGAAGACCAGGGCGCCGGCGGCGATCATCCAGACGTAGTTCAGATTCATCTGCACGGTCTCGATGTCTGACTTCAGCGCGGCATCCGCCGGTGAGGCGGCAGCAACGGCAGCTGCGGGAGCGGTGGTAGCCGGCGCAGCAGCGGGCTTCACGGCCCTGGCCACTTCATTCAGGGTGCCCTGACTGGCATCGAGCTTTTGGATGATGGTGTCTAGCTTGGCCTCAATCTTTTGGCCCTCCTGGGCGGAGACGCAGGTGGCCAGGGCGATGAAGGCTAGAAGGCAGGCGCGGAAGTGCAGCATGAGTGTAGGGCAGGTTCAGATTTTCAGATGTTCCATGGCGGCATCGAGCTCGACGAGGAGCTGGCGGCGCTTTGAGGTGTTGGGCACTTGCTCGATCACGCTGGCGGCGAGCTTGCGAACCTCCGTGACAGACAGGCGGTAGGGATCGGAGATTTTGGCTTCGTCGATCGTGCGCTGAATGAGATTGCTGGCCTGGGCACGGCCCATGACCTTGCCGAGTACGCCCTCCACGCATTTTCGCACGGCTCCCCACTGGTTCACGGTGGTCTCCGCCTTGTCCGTAATCTGCGCAAGAGCGCGGGGGCTGGTGACGACGAGTTCTTCGATGCCGTCCGCCGGCAGCCGGGATGCTGGCTGCGGCTCGGAGGAGGCGCTGCTGAGCAGCGCGGCGTGGTCATTGAGCATCACCGAGGCGGCGCTGGCCGCCAGATCCGGGTCCGCGCGGGAGGTGAGAAAAAACAGCATCACGACGTCGTGTTGCAGCACGACGAGAAGCACTCCGCCGTCAAACTCGAGGTAGAGCTGGTGGATCTTCCGCCGCACCTGGCGGTAGCCTTCCAGCATCTGGCTGATGATTTCACGCAGGTTGTCCGCGCGGGTGTCCGAGAAGGGCATCTGGCGGTGGATGGTGTTCCTGCCTTTGAACAGCATCACGCCAGCCACACCGTCCAGGCGCTGCAGGGAGGCAGCGGAGGTGATCACAGGATTCAAACTCATGGTCGCAAAGAAGGATCAGCGTGCCAGGGACTCGCGCACCTGCTTGATGGAACGGCGGTTGCTGCTGACCACGCCATGCCAGTTTCCGCGCTGCTGTCCCGCGCTGATGGCGGTCTGGCCTTCGCGGTCTTCAACGATCGCCATTTCGATGGAGCGCATGCCGAGGGTTTCGGCCAGTTTGTCCGCAAAATAACCGACGTATTTCACCTCTCCCGCAAAGCGCTGGGCGGACTCTGCATCGCCGCCGGAAACAGATTCACGTCCCTGGGACGACTCCATCTTGATGAGACCAGGATCGGGTTCCATACGGACGATGTTGCTGGGTTGCGTACCCGCACTGTTGCGGGCTGAAGAGATCGGAATGATGCGGGTGGGTTCCATCTGAACCGTTATTCAAAGCAGCACGCATGCCAATTTGGGGGGCTCCTTGTAACAACCATGTCATGACGGTGCTCAGAGAGGGCCCGGGCGCTCGTGAAACTGAGAAAAAAGCTGGGTGGTGGGGCCGGAGGTGGGAGGGTCGCGCCGGTTCTGGTGAGACACAGCAGTATCCGGCGCATGCACAAAAAACCCCATGCCACCAGAGGCGGCATGGGGGGAATGGATTCAATTCAGCTTTCGTCCCTGTAGGGGATCAGAGCTTCGCCAGGCTGTCATCCAGAGCGGCGATGACCGTGCTGATGCTGGCCTCGGACTCGTCGCCCATGTTGGACACGCGGAAGGTCTTGCCTTTCAGCTTGCCGTAGCCGCCGTCGATGATCATGCTGTGGTTCTTCTTCAGCAGCGCGATGAAGGCTGCGACGTCGATGTTCTTGTTGTTGGCCACGCAGGTCAGGGACTTGGAGCGGAAGCCTTCGGGGGCGAAGAACTCAAAGCCGTTGCGGCGCACCCACTCGTGCACCATGCCGTTGAGCTTGGCATGGCGGGCGTAGCGGTTGTCCACGCCTTCAGCGAAGATCTTCTGGAGCTGATGACGCAGGCCGTAGATGAGGCTGATGCACGGCGTGCTTGGCGTCATGCTCTTTTCGCCGTTCGCCTTGAATTCGAGGAAGTCGAAGTAGTAGCCGCGGTCATTGATCGTGGCGGCACGGGCCATGGCGGCCTCGGACGCGGTGAAGAGCGCCAGGCCCGGGGGCAGCGCAAAGGCCTTCTGGCTGCCGGTCAGCAGCACATCAATGCCGAGTTCGTCAAAGTTCACTGGCACGGTGGTGAAGCCGGACACGGAATCCGTGATGAACATCACGTCCGGGTACTTCTTCTTCAGCGCGGCGATCTCGGCGATGGGGCTGAGCACGCCGGTGGAGGTCTCATTGTGAATGAAGGTCACGGCGTCGAACTCTCCGGTGGCCAGGCGCTTGTCGATCTCGTCGGCACGCACGGGCTGGCCCCATTCCACCTGGTAGGCCTCGGCTTCCTTGCCGCAGCGCTTGGACACATCCAGCCACTTGTCGGAGAAAGCGCCGTTGCAGCAGTTGAGGACCTTTTTCTTCACCAGATTGCGGATGGAACCCTCCATCACGCCCCAGGCGGAGGACGTGCTCAGAAACACCTGCTGTTTCGTGCCGAAAAGAGTCTGCAGCATCGGCTGGATTTCGGCATACAGATCCTGGAATCCCTTGCCGCGGTGCCCGATCATGGGCTGCGCCATCGCAGCGTAGGTGTCAGGGCTGACTTCAACGGGTCCAGGGATGTAAAGTTTGACGTGGGTGCTCATTGCGTTGGGTGGAGGGGGAAGCGGATTCTAGGGCGCTCGGGCGGGTGCGCAAGGGCTGTGTGGGGGGCGAAAGACATGCACTTTGCTGCCTGTTCCGGGTTTCCTGGCATTGCGGATTTGTAATCAGAGGGCTTTTTATCCCTGCACTAGCTGGCGAACCTTTCGGATAAAGCGACGGCAAGCGGGGAGTGTCAATGACACGACAGAGGCCATACGAGCCGCTGCCTGCACCCGAGTCATTCGTCCTTCTTGGATTAACTCATTGTGAGGCAAAATCTCCATCTAATTTCATTTCCGCCAGCCGTAACGCATAGTAGTCGGCAAATGAAAGATTCTGATGGCTCACTGCATGTCGATAAACGTCAGTCCAGAATGGTCTCATTCCAGATGGAATAGTAACACTGTTTCTTGTCATGGAGTATCGATGCGGCACAAGGGGCTGTGGTGGATCGCCACGATCATATCTACCACCCAATATCATCCCGCCGTATCCGTCTGGTTCGTGGTTCTTGACCCTGTCGCAGGCTTGAGTCTCCAAGACCTTCCGTCCCCGATCAGTAAACAGCGAAGGATCGTAGAGGCTGGCAAGAAATAGAAGGTCATGCACGGCAAAGTTCACCTGATCACCAGGTAGCCGGTATATGGTGTCCACGCATTTTTGACCAAGAATCAAACTATCGCGAATCTCGTCGCGGTGTGGATCGTGAAAATTCTTTCCATCGCACTCGAAGCCAATCCGCGTGGTCGGAGTCTGAGCGACCAAATCAATCCGGAATGTCGCCCAAGGCGTTGGGCACGGGAACTCTCTCATCAATGTGGACTCTTCAGAAATGTGAAGATCGAGGACACGCTCTAGGCGGACTGCAAGCGGGCTCTCGGCTTCAGGACCAGTAATGTAATCGAATCGAATCACGAAATTCTAGTTTGCTAGGCGACGTTTGGTTGCAGCGATGGCAAAAGCTCATGGGTGTGGCGGTGGAACGATGATCTGGCATCGCAACTCGGGCAAGTGACGATAGAATACCCGTGGTCGTTCGCAATCATGTATTTCACGTTGGGCGGACGAGGCGGATGAATCGCAAGGATGCAGCATCGCGACCGAAAAGCGCTCCACAAAGAGGACAAGCAATGCGCGCGAGAATGGCCTCGGTGGCTGCAAGCTCGCGGCGTATCCGGCGATCGCTGAGGAAAGCCATGGCGAAGAGAGCAGAAACTACAGCCACCCCACCGAGGAAAACGCGAGAATGATGGCGGTAGAAAGACACCGCTCCAAATACGCCGAGCGTAACGAAAAACACACCGAGAAGTATGAGGATTATCTTCGCTGGCTTTATGGAGAACTCAAAGCTAGTCACCTAACGCCCCAAGCTCAGCGACCCGGCCCACGGGACGCCGCGATTGCATCGGGAGCGCGATGGCCGGGTTCGCTGCAGCGCATGGTTAGGCATCACGGCGACACCTCCTGACACACCTCTGCTGCAAAAACAAAATACCGGCCGGGCTGAACCGCAGACGCCGCACTCTCTCGCCACCATCTCGCTGCCTCGGGCGCATGTGGAGTGAGCAACTCAACGGCCTGAAGCGCGTCCACAACGTAGCCTCTCTCCTTCCGGGTCCGGCCAAAGAGACGCGCAAAGAACCAGCCAAGCCTGCTCCTCGGAGCAGAGAGAACGCCCAAGGTCTCAAAGTCTCGCTGGCCTGTGACGGCAAGCGGAAGGTCGAGACCAATCCAGGCGTCACGCACTCGCTCTGGTGCGTCGCCTGGCGGAGTGCTGATGATGCGAACGTGCATGACGTGTAGTGATGCCTAACGTTTTAAGCGCTGGCACCGCAGGGGAGGGGGTGAGCGTCGAGACGGAATGGCGGGTTAAAGTTTTGGAAAGCTTCGCCGACAGAGCGGCCCCAGCGGTTGTCCAGCCGCGCCTTGTTCGCCCTGGATGGTTGTGATGGCTGTGGGTCATGGGATCAACGTGCGAAAATAGGAGATGGTGTCGAGGATCCACCTATTCAAGGTCGCCCACGGTAATGGGCCATTACCCCACCACTCAATATCGATGTGGCCGGAAACGCGCAAACCAAGTGACTCGCCATCCAAACCCATAGGCCGCTCCGGTATCAATGGAATCTCGATGACACGGAGTGCCTCATAGCGTGGCGTCCAAGAGTCGGCATCAATCGTCGCAATGGCGGCGGACATCGTGGGCTCATCTGACTGTGCAATAATCTCCCCTCTCATCAGCCTCTCGATGCGATCCGAGTCGGCCTTCTGGTGCCAAATGACTCGCTGTAGTTCGAAGCCTGCTCTGCGGGGCAACTCCCTGACCGTCCACCCCGTAGCATCATAAAAGCTAGGAATGTGAAACACCGTTAATTTGGGGAGGCCCGGACGACGGTATGCCGGATGGTCCGGATGTCTACGAACCAAAGCACAGCCCTTATCCATACATCGATACCACGAATCAGGAGTTGCATTGGTTGGCATGTTGGGTGACCTGAGGTTTGGGCGAACTATTTGATAGCCGACAAATCTGTCGAGTACGTATTCTGCACTATGTACGACAGATTTGTCGAGTACCAACGGCGTTGGGGTTTTATGGTTGTTGTTTTTGATGCGTATGCCGAAGATAGGTTGCAGGATTGTGGAATATGACGCGCTATGGTGTGATATTTTCGTGTTTAATATGAACTGGGTTGCAGGCCGCTCCTTTCCCGACGAAACGAACCCGATCCTTCACGCCCACCCCAGCCACCCGCTCAGCGTCTTCATATCCCGCACGTGCGCCTCGCGGAAGCTCTTCAGCACGGCGGCATCCTTCGGGTTCCCCTCCAGGTATTCCAGATGCAGTGAAATGGGGCCGGTGTAGCCGGTTTTCATGAGCATCTTGCCGTAGGCGGGGTCCACCTGGCCTTCGCCGAGGGGGACGGTGACGAGTTTGCGGCCGTCCCATTTGTAGTCTTTGAAGTAGGCGGCGCCGATGTGGTCTTTGACGAGGTTGAACTCAAGGGGCCAGGATTTGCCGCCTTCGCAGGTGGCGTGCAGGATGTCGAAAGCGAAGCTGAAGTCCTGCGCGGGGTATTCGCGCATGATCGAGAAAATGTCCCACACAGGCGCGCCGAAGTAGTCCTGCCCGCTGTGGTTTTGGAACATGGGCTGGATGCCGATCTCTTTGCACAGGGCGACGAGGTCCTTGATCTTGGGGCGCACGGCCTGGAGCTGGTCCCAGATGGGCTGCTTCAGGTCGTACTTGTAGTAGTTCATGCGGAAGCGCTTCACGCCCAGCTTGGCGGCGGTGCGCAGGACTTCCTCCGTACGCTGCTCCTTGCTGACCTCATTGATGCCGGAGGTCAGGATGGTCATTTCGAGACCCTGCTTTTTCAGCGCCTCGATGTATTTGGGGAGTTCATCGACGACCTTTTCGGGCTCGATGTGGCCTTTGGGGCGGATGGGGGACTCGACGCCGTTGACGCCCATCTCCGCGCCGAGGGTGGCGATTTCGTCGTAGCTGAGACCGATGAGATGCTTGGTGAAGAAGCACACGGTGTTTTTCGTTTTCGTCGTTTCCGCCATCAACGGAGTCGTAAAAGCCAAAGCAGAGAGGTTGCGGATGAAATGGCGGCGTGTGTTCATGAGGCCTCATTAACGTCTGCCATTCGACATTCTTCAATTGCCATTCGACATTCCGCCCATGCATTCCCTTTCCGGCCAGAACATCATCCTCATGGGCGGCACGACGGGCCTCGGGCTGTCGGCGGCCAAGAAGTTCGTGGCTGCTGGGGCGCGGGTGGTGGTGACGAGCCGGTCGCAGGTGAATGTGGATGCGGCGGTGCAGGCACTCGGCTCGAAGGCGCGTGGCTTTGCGGCGGACGCTGCCACGCCGGAGGCGGCGGAGCGGGCGGTGGAGCTGGCGGTGGGGGAGTTTGGCCGGGTGGATGCGCTGTATCATGTGGCCGGCGGCAGCGGACGCAGCCGGGGAGACGGGCCGCTGCATGAAATCACGGACGAGGGGCTGCGCTACACGCTGGATCTGAATTTGAACTCGGTGATCTATTCGAATCGTGCGGTGGTGAGGCAGTTTTTGAAGCAGGGCACAGGCGGGGTGATTCTGAACATGGCCAGTGTGCTGGGGTATTCGCCCTCGGCGCAGTTCTTTGCCTCGCATGCCTATGCGGCGGCGAAGGCGGGAATCATCGGGTTTAGCAAATCCATCGCCGCGTATTATGCGCCGCAAAACATCCGCGTGAATGTCATCGCCCCCGCGCTGGTGGAGACGCCGATGTCCCAGCGGGCGGTGAGCAACGAGAACATCATGAACTTTGTCAAAACCAAGCAGCCTCTCGATGGCGGTCGCATCGGCCAGCCTGAGGACTGCGATGCTGCGGCTCTGATGCTGCTCTCGCCTGAGTCGAAATTCATCACGGGGCAGGTGCTGGCGGTGGATGGCGGGTGGACAGTTAGCGAAGGACAGCTTCATTCGTGATGATGCCGGGGAATTCCAGACTCATTTTGTTTGGCGCATTATGCTGTTTCACATCCTGCGGGTTAATGGGTCAGCAGGAATCGAAAGCACAGCCCTTGTCGGAGCTGAAAAAACTCGACCCTCGGTATCTAGCGCCGGAACATGTGAAAGGCTTCGAGCATCATGTGGCGGAAGGAGACGGCTATTCTGCCTGGATGTTGCACAAATACTACGCACACCAACACGATCCTAAAGCTGGTGAATATCTGCTTCTGGCTGCCAACAGAGGTGTTCCAGAAGCACAGTGCAGTTATTACGCGATTCTGATCCAGAATCCTGATCGTAAAGTGCGGGAAAGTGCGGTGATTTGGCTAAAAAAAGCCGCGGCACAAGGCTATGAGCCCGCAAAAGAGTGGTTGGGGCATCATGACGAAGTCTTGAGGTTGTCCGATCTAAGACATGCAAGCTCCCAGAAACCGTGAGATCCAACCGACCTGAAAATTGAAACCTGAATTTTTAAACCTCGCCATCGGCATCGATCTCGGCGGCACCAACATCAAGGCTGCGCTGGTGAACACGCAGACCGCGCAGACGCTTTCCACGCTCTCGCGGCCCACGCGCGATGGCGAGTTCGAGGGCGACACGCCTCGCTTTGCCCTCACGGTGCGCGAGATTGTGCATGAACTTGAGGCCCAGGCCGGGCACAAGCTGCGAGTGGGTCTGTCCGCACCAGGGCTGGCCAATCCCGACGGGCATTGCATCGACTGGATGCCGGGGCGCATGCATGGGCTGGAAAAATTTCATTGGTCCGCCTTTCTTGAGCGCGACTGCCGGGTGCTGAATGATGCGCATGCGGCGCTGCTGGGAGAGGTGTGGGCGGGTGCAGCGAAGGATACACAGGACGCTTTCATGCTGACACTGGGCACAGGCGTGGGCGGCGCGGTGTGGAGCGGAGGCCGCCTCATCAAAGGAAAGATCGGGAGGGCCGGGCATCTCGGGCACATCACGGTGGATGCGAATGCGGTGTGCGACGATTTTAACACGCCGGGCAGTCTGGAAGATTCCATTGGCAATCAGACCATCGCCCAGCGCGGAGACGGGCGTTATGCCACCACGCATGCGCTGCTGGATGCCTACGGCGCGGGTGATGAGCATGCAGCGCAGGTTTGGCTGAAATCGGTGAAGCATCTCGCCGCCGCCATCGCTTCTCTCATCAATGTGCTCGATCCCGAGGTCGTCATCGTCGGCGGTGGCATTGCCACTGGGGCAGGGGAGCGCTTGTTTGGCCCGTTGCAGCAGGCTCTCGATGGCTTCGAATGGCGGCCCGGTGGAAATGCGGCCCGCATTGTTCCTGCCACGCTCGGCGACAGCGCCGGGTGCCTTGGCTCTGTTTTCAATCTTCTTCAAAACTCATGACTCCCGCCCTCCAATACCTCGACGCCAGCCAAGGCCTTCTCAATCGTGTCCGTGATCAGCTCCCGCTCATTCAACAGACGGCCGATATGTTCGCGCAGACGATTCTCGCCGGGCAGATGGTGCATGTGTTTGGCTCCGGCCACAGCCGCATTTTGGTGGAGGAAATGTGGCCGCGGTATGGCTCCTTTCCGGGCTTCAATCCCATCGTGGAGCTGTCGCTGACCTTCCACAATCTCGTTGTCGGCGCGAATGGGCAGCGGCAGGCGATGTTCCTGGAAAACGTGAGCGGCTTCGCGACCCGCATTTTGCGGAATTTTGACCTAAAGGCAGGGGACAGTGCGCTGGTGATTTCCAGTGGCGGCTGCAATGTGGTGCCGGTGGAGATGGCCGAGGAATTTCAACGCCGTGGGGTGAAGGTGGTCGCGATCATCAGCACCACACACAGCGAAGCCAGCACGAGCCGGCACCGCGATGGGAAGAAGTTGCAGGACTTCTCCGACATCGTTCTGGATACCGGCGCGCCGGTGGGGGATGCGATGATCAAAATTGAGGGGCTGGAGACGCCGGTGGCGCCTGGCAGCACCGTGGGCGGGTGCCTGCTGGTGAACGCGATCAAGGCGGAGGTGGCCGACCGACTGACGAAAGCCGGACAGCCGCCGAAAGTGCTCACAGCCGGCGCGGTGGTGGGTGCCGCGAAGGCGACGGAACTGTTTGAAGCTGCGTATGACGAGCACGCACGGCGGATCGCGAAGTATTATGCTGGGCTGGGGGCCTGAGGTTTGAGATTGTGCCATGGACAGCACCTGCACGCAGATCCTCTATCACATCGTGTTATCCACCAAGGATTGCGCGCCGGTGCTGCATGCGGACCGGCGGGAGGACTTTTTTCGTTGTGCGTGGGGAATTCATCTGGAGCTGAACTGCCCGCTCTACCGCATCAATGCGATGGAGGATCATGTGCATGTTTTGATGGCCCTGCATCCGATGCTGTCGCTGGAGGATTACATGCGCGAGCTGAAAACAGGAACGACGGAATGGATCGGCAAATCCGTTGCCTTTCCAGAGTTTGACGGCTGGCAGGAGGGGTATGCGGCTTTTACCCTTTCGGTTCACGAAAAGGAAGCGGTGATCCGCTACATCAAGAACCAGCAGGTCATTCATGAGCGCACAGATTTTCAGAGTGAATACCGGCGCATGTTGGAAGAGGCCGGAATCAAACCCGCCGCGCCTGCTGCCGCAGAATGATGCGGCAGCAGGGGTGAACGGGCAGATGTCAGCAGAATCCCAGCCGCCTTCTGCGGATCAATAACACGATGCCGACGGAGGCGATGAGCATGCTGCCGCCGGGTTCCGGCACTGGGGTGGCGGTGATGTTCAAGTCTGAAATGGTGGCAAAGTCCGTGCCCAGGCTCAAAGCTGTGGCGCCGACGACGGCGTCTCCATGAAAGCGCACACCGATGGGACCACTCGGGACGGTGCCGCCGAGCGTGTAGTCGAGGCTCACCGTGCCGGTGGGCACTCCGGTGCCCAGCAGGCCGGCGATGTTGATCAGGGTGCCGCTGCTGTCGCTGCTGAGAGTGTTTCCCAGGCTGTCGATCAGCTCAAAGGTGAAACTGGGCGTGAGTCCTGCGA
This sequence comes from Prosthecobacter sp., assembly GCF_044222565.1. Taxonomy (GTDB): domain Bacteria; phylum Verrucomicrobiota; class Verrucomicrobiia; order Verrucomicrobiales; family Verrucomicrobiaceae; genus Prosthecobacter. Next base: position 33,438 of record NZ_JBGANA010000032.1, on the reverse strand, counting down.
CGGAGCTGAGGAGGCCGTTGTTGCCGTCCACGGCAAAGCTCACATTGTAATGGGTGTCGGCAGCGTAGCTGAGAACGCTCCCCGGAGTGTCGAAGTAGGCCACAGCATCCCAGGCATAGTGGATGCTGGTGCCAGACCCCAGGAGGCCGAGGAGGGAGTTGTTGTCATTGCTGATGCCGAACTGCAGAGCCGAGCCTGTCAACGAGACCTGGGCGGCGGACTCGGTGAGGCTTAGCACGATCGTCGCATTGGCCCCTCCTTGAGCGGTGAGGTCCCACAGCCCACGGGTGGCGGTGGTGGACCCGTTCGAAAGGGTGAGTGAGAGCAGCCCGCCTCCCGGTACGTCATAAACGACGGGGGTCGAAGAAGGGAAGATGTCACTATAGCTGCTACCAGCACCGACGAGTGTGGTCTGGGCGGACAATGTAGTGATGGTAAAATAATTAACTAACGCAAATATAAATCGTTGGTTGATTTTCATAAGGCTGGATGGTTGCGGTAGTACTATCCATGATTAGTATAACTGTTGTAACCTAAACTAAGATTCAATTTAGGCCCGCCTTGGGCATTGCAGCTTTCAGCCAGACTCGTTGTGCTTTTGGGGCGGGGCTTTGACGATGAGTCACTTGCGTCGTTAAGCTCGTCCCACCATGCAATCCCAGCCTCTCCGCACCTCCGTCATTGGCAGTTATCCCTTTCCGGGCTGGCTGGAGTTTTCAGCACGGCACCTGGCCGAATTTGGCAGTGCCGACATCGCCGAAATGCAGGACGATGCGGCGCAGGTGGCCATTCAGGACCAGATCGCCTCAGGGCTGGACGTCATCACGGACGGGGAGCAGACGCGGTTTGATTTTAACCTGTCCTTCTACGGATTCATCGAGGGCATCGCACTGGAGCCGGCCAGCCCGCGGCGGTTCGGGCCACCGGCGCATGATCAGCGAGGCAAGCATGAGATCGTCGGCGAACTGCGCGCGCCGCGCGGCTTGGGCGTGGTGGAGGAGTTCAAGCGCCTCCAGCGTCTGGCTGGGCACACGGGCAAGCGCCTGAAAGTCTCCGTTCCTGGACCCTACACCCTGAGCGGACGGCTGGCGCCGAATGTGACGTATCAAGATCGTTACGCGATTACAGAGGCGTTGCTGCCCATCGTGAACCGGGAGATCGCAGATCTCGTCGCGGCAGGGGCGGAGGAGATCTGCGTGGATGAGCCGAGCATGAGCTGCTATGGCTACCGCGAAGACACGAAGCGCTTTGTGGACATCTTCAACCGCACGGTGGCCAGCGGATACGGCAAGGCGCGCATCTGCACGCACCTGTGCTTTGGGAATTTCAAAGGCCACCCGGTGGGCTGGCGCAAATACGCGCCGCTGTTCCCCGCCTTCCTCGATCTGCACTGCGACGAGGTGCACGTGGAGATGGCGAACCGCGAATATGCCGAGATGGAGGTCATCAAGCCGATGGCCGAGCGCTACGACGTAGCCGTGGGCATCATCGATGTGAAAAGCTACCACATTGAAACGCCGGAGCAGATCGCCGATGCGGTGCGTGCGTGTTTGAAGCATGCGCCCGCAGACAAGCTGGTGTTTGCGCCGGACTGCGGACTGAGCCAGACGGCGCGCTGGGCGGCGAAGAAGAAGCTCGCCAGCATGGTGGCGGGCGTGGGCATCGTGAAGCGGGAGCTGGGGCTTTGAGCCAAAGTAGTCATGAGCTTTAGCTCGTGGTTCGGGGGCATGGGGCGAGGCCGCACCCAATCCGGACGAACTGAAGTTCTGGACTACTTTAGCTGATCTTCACCACACCCACTGTCGTGTTGTCCTGGCGGTCGTTGCAAAGTAGTCATGAGCTTTAGCTCGTGGTTCGGGGGCATGGGGCGAGGCCGCACCCAATCCGGACGAACTAAAGTTCTGGACTACTTTAGCCAATCTTCACCACGCCCACCGTCGTGTTGTCCTGGCGGTCGTTGCAAAGTAGTCATGAGCTTTAGCTCGTGGATTGGGGGCATGGGGCGGGGCCAGCCCCAATCCGGACGAACTAAAGTTCTGGACTACTTTACCCGATCTTCACCACGCCCACTGTCGTGTTGTCCTGGCGGTCGTTGTTGATGCGGCGGATGGCGAAGATGATCGCATCGGCGATCTTGTCGGCGGTGGTGTGCTTGCCAAAGCTGAGCAGTTCCTCCAGCGCCTTGTGGGAGAGGGTGAAGATGCCGTCGCTGGCGGCGATGATGATGTCGCCTTTCTTGAGGATCCACGGCTCCGCTGGAGTGTCGATCATCGCCAGGGGCATGCCGAGCAGGGCGGCCTGCAGGGTGTGGCGGTCGGGGTGGTTTTCGGCCTCCTCGCGGGTGATCTCGCCGCGTGCGGCACGTGCATCGATGATGGGGGAAAGGCTGTGGTCCGCATTAAGGCGGATCAGTTCGCCATCGCGGAACAGGAAGAGCGGGGAATCTCCCACGCTGATCCATTCCATGGTTTTTGGCGTGATGAGCACGCCCACCATGGTGGTGCCCATGGGCGGAGCCACGCTGGGCATGCGGCTGGTGATGATGCCGAGAGTTTCATTGGCCGTCTCCACGGCATGCTTGAGCTTCCAGGAGTGGGGGCCGTCCTGCTCATGGTAGGCACGCACAAAGGCGTTTACACCGATGTAGCTGGCCACGCTGCCGCCGGCATGCGCGCCGAGGCCGTCTCCGATGACAAGAAGCAGGCGCTCCAGGCTGCGCTCCTCCGGCTCCGCGGCGTCCGCAAAGGCATAGTAGTCCTCCTGGTTGTCGCGACGGCCGCGGTACTGCCTGGCGGCGAAATCCTGCTCCTGAATGAAGGCAGGCGGCTGGGTTTCAAACAGGGGGACTCGATCGGTCAGGACGGTGGTGGTGGCGCTCACTCGGAGATAGAAAATTGGTAGATCGTGGTGCTTTCAAAGGTTTCCCCCGGACGCAGAGTCACGCTGGGAAAGTTCGGATGATTTGGACTGTCTGGATAATGCTGCGTTTCCAGGCAGAAGCCATGACGCTTTGCATAAATGTGGCCTGCTTTTCCGGGCACGCCATTGAGGTGGTTTCCGGTATAAAGCTGCACGCCGGGCTCGGTGGTGCGCACGGTCATCACCCGGCCGGAGGTCGGCTCCTTCACCACGGCGGCCAGCTTCATTTCCCTGCCGGTGCCGGGGAGGACGTAGTTGTGGTCGTAGCCGATGCCCTGAATGAGCGGCTTGAAGTCCGCACCGATGCGCTCGCCGATGGCATGCGGGGCGGTGAAGTCCAGCGGTGTGCCCTTGATGCTGGCGATCTCTCCGGTGGGGATGAGATCATCATCCGTAGCGGTGATTTGTTCGGTGGGAATCGTGAGATGATGGCCCAGGATGTCGCCGCTGCCTTCACCGGCGAGGTTGAAGTAAGCGTGGTTGGTCAGGTTCAGCACGGTCGGCTTGTCCGTGGTGGCCTGGTAGTCGATCTTCAGAGCGTTGTCTTCGGTGAGCGTGTAGGTCACCGTGCATTTGAGGGTGCCGGGGTAGCCTTCTTCGCCATCGGCGCTGGTGTAGGTGAGTGCCACGCCATTGGGAACCTCTTTGGCGGCCCAGAGTTTCTTGTCGAAGCCCTCCTTGCCTCCATGCAGCTGGTGCTTGCCGGAGTTGGCCGTCACTTTGTGCTCCACGCCATCGAGCGTGAACTTCGCGCCGCCGATGCGGTTGGCGTAACGGCCTGCGATGCAGCCGAAGAAGGGATTCTTGCCGAGGTAGCCGTCGAGTTTGTCAAAGCCGAGTGTGACATCGGCAAACTGGCCTTTTTTGTCCGCCACTTTGAGGGCGACGATGTAACCGCCCCAGTTGGTGATCTTCGCCTCCATGCCGCCCGCATTCCGCAGGGTGAAAAGTTTGACCTCTTCTCCAGCGGCGGTCTTGCCCCAGCTGGAAGATTCGACGCTGGCGGCAGGTGACGAACCGGAGATCGACATGAGTAGCAGAAAAAAGGTTGGCAGCGCGAGGGGGCGCATGATTGGGAATTAGGTGGTTGGATGGCGAGTGTGACGGCACAGCTCGATTTTCGCAAGGAGGGATTCCACGGCCGCGGATGAAGTTTTTAACCCGGGCCTGAGGATCGTGTGTAACCTCTGCCGCCACTTTCCCCATGCAGCCGGTATCATGGACTCTCCCAACTCTTCCCCTGATCCCTTCCACGGTCTGAACCCTGCTGATCTCATGGCTGCCGCTGCCATGCCGACGGATGGTGGCGCTGACACGCTGCCACTGTCACGGGCTGATCTTCCCTCGCTGGAGGAAATCGCCGCTGCTTTTCCGGATCTTGAAGTCTTGGACCTCATTGGACACGGCGGCATGAGTGCGGTCTTCCGAGCACGGCAGCCGAAGCTGGACCGCGTGGTGGCGCTGAAGGTGCTGCCAAAGTCGCTGGCAGCCACGCCGGGCTTTGCGGAGCGCTTTACGCGGGAGGGGCGCGTGCTGGCGCGCCTGAGCCATCCGAACATCGTCACGGTGCATGATTTTGGTGAGAGCGGCGGGTTCTGCTACCTCATCATGGAATACGTGGACGGAGTAAACCTGCGCCAGGCCATGCGCGCGGGACGCTTCACGCCGGAGCAGGCGCTGAACATCATCCCGGTGATGTGCGAGGCGCTGCAATATGCGCACAGCCAGGGCGTGCTGCACCGGGACATCAAGCCGGAGAACGTGCTGCTGGACACGAAGGGCCGGGTGAAGATCGCCGACTTCGGCATCGCCAAGATTCTGAATGAAGATGGTGATGGCGGCATGATGCTGACGCAGAGCGGAGCGAAGCTGGGCACCGCACCGTACATGGCGCCGGAGCAGATCGAAAAACCTGGCAGCGTGGACCACCGCGCGGACATCTACAGCCTGGGCGTGGTCTTTTATGAGATGCTCACCGGCGAGCTGCCGCTGGGCCGCTTTGCCGCGCCTTCGGAAAAAGCGGCGGTGAATGGCAACATGGACGAAGTGGTGTTCCGCGCGCTGGCGAAAGACCGTGCGCAACGCCAGCAGAGCGCGGGAGAGTTTAAGACGCAGATTGAGGGCATCGCCGCAATGCCACCGCAGGCGCGGAACTCGCTGGCATGGCAGTTTGCCAGCTTTGAATACAAGTCCAAGCGCACGCTGCTGGGCAGGCCGCTGGTGCATGTGACGAAGGGCATTGATCCCGCGACAGGGCAGAAGCGTACGGCACGCGGCTTCTTTGCGTTTGGAGACAGGGCCATTGGCGTCGTGGCCTGTGGAGGCTATGCGCGCGGGCTGTTTGCCTTTGGTGGCATGGCCGTGGGTGGTGTGGCTGTCGGTGGCATGAGCATCGGGTTGATCTCGTGGGGTGGCTGTGCGCTGGCGCTGCTGCTGGCCTATGGAGGACTGAGCTTGGGGCTGCTGGCCGCAGGGGGCATCGCGCTAGGCTGGGAGGCCCTGGGTGGCTATGCGGCTGGGGTGCATGCTTGTGGCGGGCAGGTGTATGCGCTGGTGAGCGGCATGGGCGGCCAGGTGCATGCGCCGCGGGTGCTCACGAACGTGGTGGAGATGCCACCCCTGCTGCAGTGGCTGGTGTGGGTGACCAGGCAAAGCGCTTTCATCATCGGCTGGCTTTGGCTGCCGCTGCTGGTACCGCCGCTCGTCATGCCTTGGTGGGCGCGCAGGCAGCTTGAATTTGAAGCGCAGGGCGGGGCACAAAGCAGGACTGCATGGCACGAGCGCCCCTCCCGCGTGCTGTGGCTGCTGCCCTTTTCATTCCTGCTGTTTTTGGCTCTCACCTGGATGTCCCACCACTGGTGGAATACTGGAAGCACTGGGAATGGTCTGAGTGCACAGGCCATCACTGCCTCCGCCATCGAAGGGGCGGGTGTGCTGCTGGCCGTGATGGCTCTGCCGCTCTGGCTGCGGCTGGTACCAATGAATTCTTTGTATGGTGTGCGCCTGCCTTCGACCTTTGTTTCGGAAAAGCGCTGGTATGAGGTGAATGCGTTCTTTGGGCGGCATCTCTTTGGATGGTCGTTCAGCGTCATCGCCGCGGGCATCGCGGGGTTTTATCAGCTGCCGCGGCATCAGCATGCGTATGGGTGGGCGGCGCTGACACTGACCCTGGTAAGCGTGGCGGCAGCGGTGGTGTCCACGCTGGTGTGGATGCGCCGCCACCCGGTGGGCGGGCCGGAGATCAAGCCGCACCGGCTGGTGCGAAACATCGAGCAGGTGGTCCCAGCGCTGGTACTGGCCTTCTTCATCAAGGCCTTCATCTGTGCGTCTTATTCCACTCCCACTGGAAACGAGCCCGGTGTGGCCAGAGGCAGCTACTGGATGGCCTCCCGCCTCAATACGGGCTTCGCTCCCGGCGATCTCATCGCCTTTGCCCATGAGAGCGGCCAGACGTGGCTGGCCCGCGTGGTGGTCGTGGAACCCAAGGGCCTGCTGCTGAAACGTGGCGGCAGTCCGGAGGAGTTCTTCATGCCGTGGGACAAGATCATTGGGAAGATGCTGTTTCCGTACTGGCCTCTGGCGCTGGGGAAGGCAGGAGCGGATGCCAAGGCGGCACCTCAAGCCGTGGATCAAGGCACATCCAAAGCGCTGGACCGAAAGCCGGTGCTGGAGTTTGTCCGGCTGGCTTTGAAGCGCCAGCAGTTCAAGGATCCTGTTTATACCCCGGAAGGGACGCCGGTGACAGATTCAAAGAGCATGTCACACATCAACCATGCCTTCGGCTATGTGCCTCCCATCGTCGATGATGAGACCTGCTGGCTGCACCTGTGGTTTGAGCATCCGGACATTGACCGCCATAGCAGGCTCACAGTGGAGCTCACAGACGTCAACGGACAGGAGCTGAAGAACCGGGAGGATGATCTGAAAAGATACAACGGATGGAGCTTCGACACGTCCGACGGCGCGGATAATTCTTTGATGTCGGTGGTGGTGAGCCCTGGCCGGCGCGGCCGCCTGCCTTCCGCAGTGCGTGTGGTCCTGCGTTACAGCATGGGCCCATGGAAGGAGGGCCCTGTCCTAAGCCCCGATTTTCATGGCGCTCTCAACCTGGGGCCACGCTGCTTGCTGGCGGGACTGGGAGACGATGAAGACCATCGGGCGTTTGTCTCGTGGTCGAAGCCTGCGGATGAAGACACGTTCTATGATGTGATCGCCACGCTCAAAAACGGCGGTCGGATTGGCTCATCCGGACGCCTCGACAGCACCAACGACGGCACACGGATCGAGAGGGTCGAGTTCGGGGCTTTGCTGCGGGAGGTGGCATCGTTTCAGGTTCGCAGTCGAAAGCTGCAGACCGCTGTCTATGACAAGGTCATGCTGCCAATTCTGCCACCGCCTTCGTCTGCTGGAGCCGATGCGCGGCCGGCCATGCCCCAGACGCACGTGGTGTACATGCTCTCCGGATGCAAGCACACAGGACCGGTAAGATTCAAATCTGGGATGACTCTTGGGCAAGCCATCTCCCTAGCCGATGGATTCACCTCCTATGCGAAACCCTCCAAGGCACTCGTCATCCGCCACGGTCAGAGCATCTCCGCTGACTTGCTCCAAAGTGACAAGATGAAACTTGAGCTCGAACCGGAAGATCAAATCTTCATTCCTGAATGACTCACAGTTTTCACGACACCCGCTGGACGCTCGTTTCCCGCTCACGCGGCGATGATGCACAGGCGCGTGTGGCGTTGAGCGAGCTTTGTGCGGCCTACTATGCACCCGTGGTGGCCTTTCTGCGGCGGGATGGCCGTGTTGAAGATGTGGCGCGGGATCTGGCGCATGATTTTTTCGCCAAGCTGCTCGCCGGTGGTGCGATCGATGGGGCGGACCCGCTGCGTGGGAAATTTCGCAGCTACCTGCTCACGGCCTTGAAGCGCTTCGCGGCGGATCGGCGTGCGCGGGATCATGCGGCGAAGCGTGGCGGCGGTCAGGTGCATGCGGTGATCGAGCATGAAGCGGATGCGACAGGCGCGGGATTGCAGATTGCTGATGCGACCGTGGATGCGCCTGACGCGGCGTTTGACCGTCAGTGGGCGCTCACGGTGCTGGCGCGTGCCATGGGGAGGCTGGAGTCCGAGATGCGCGCGGAGGGCAAATCAGATCACTTCGATGCCTTGAAGCCCTGGCTGACCGCTGAAGCGGACGCCACGCCCCAGAGCGAAGCCGCCGCGAAGCTGAGCATGAGCGTGGAGGCCGTGAAGGTGGCCATCCACCGACTGCGAAAACGTTTCCGCGAAGCAGTGAAAGAGGAGATCGCGCAGACGGTAGGGCAGGCGGGAGATGTGAGGGAGGAACTGGACGCGCTGATGGGGGCGCTGAGGAGATAAAAAAATCCTCTGCCCTTGCGGAGCAGAGGATCTTTTATGATTCGAAGATAGGATTGCCTTATGCTGTGGGCGTTGTGGCTGCTGCCGCCTCCGGCTTCTTCTCCTTGAACGTGCTCTGGATGTAGATCTCCCGCAGGGTCTTGAAGTCGATCTGCGTCGGGCTGTCCGTCATCAAGTCGCTGCCCTTGTTGTTTTTCGGGAAGGCGATGACTTCGCGGATGCTGTCCTCTCCGCTGACCAGCATGGCGATGCGGTCCAGGCCGAGCGCGAGGCCGCCGTGAGGCGGGGCGCCAAAGCGGAAGGCGTCGAGGATGTGGCCAAACTTGTGGGCCTGCTCCTCTTCGTTCACGCCGAGCACGCTGAAGAGCTTGGCTTGCAGATCCTTTTCATGGATTCGGATGGAACCGCCGCCAAGTTCGTAGCCGTTGAGCACCACGTCGTAGGCTTCGGCGCGCACCTTGGCGTATTCGCCGGCTTCCATGAGCGGGATGTCCTCGGTCTTCGGACGGGTGAAGGGATGATGCACGGCCACCCAGCTCTGCGTCTCCGCATCCTGGGCCAGCAGCGGGAAGTCCACGACCCACAGGAAGTTCAGCGCGGTGCTGTCCTTGGTGAGCTGCGTCATGTTAGCGATCTCCACACGCACGCGGCCGAGGATGTCGCAGGCCTCCTGCCAGGTGCCGGCGTAGAAGAAGACGATGTCGTTTTCCTCGACACCGAGCTTGGCGATGAGGGCCTTCTGCTCGTCTTCGCTGAAGAACTTCCACAGCGGGCTCTTGTACTCGAGCACGCCGTTGGCATCGCGCTCCACCTTGATGAAGGCGAGCTGTTTCACTTTCATGCCGGCCTGCGTGGCGATCTCGTTGAGGCGGATCATCTGACCGGTGGTGATGCCGGCAAAGCCCTTGGCATTGATGGCGCGCACGACGCCGCCGTTTTCAATGGTGGTGCGGAAGATCTTGAAGCCGCTGTTCGCAAAGACGTCGGCCATGTCCACGATCTCGTTGCCGTAGCGCGTGTCGGGCTTGTCGGAGCCGTAGCGGTCCATGGCCTCCTGGTAGGTCATGCGCGGAAAGGGCGCGGGGATGTCGCGTCCGGTGCCGGCTTTGAACATGCTCACGAGCAGGCCTTCGACGAGGTTCACGATGTCATCGCGCTGGATGAAGCTGGCCTCGATGTCGATCTGGGTGAACTCGGGCTGGCGGTCGGCGCGAAGGTCTTCGTCGCGGAAGCAGCGGGCGATCTGGAAGTAGCGCTCCAAGCCGGCCACCATCATGAGCTGCTTGTACTGCTGCGGGGCTTGGGGCAGAGCGTAGAATTTGCCAGGGTTCAGACGTGCGGGCACGAGGAAGTCGCGCGCGCCTTCGGGCGTCGGGTTGCTGAGGATGGGGGTCTCTACCTCGATGAAGCCTGCGCCGTCCAGGTAGTTGCGCGCGGCGTTGGTGATCTTGTGGCGCGTGCGGATGTTCTTGCTCATGCGCTCGCGGCGCAGGTCCAGATAGCGGTACTTCATGCGCATGTCCTCGTTGGACAGCTCACGGTCCAACTGGAAGGGCAGCACATCGGCCTTGTTCAGGATCTTGCACTCGGTGGCGACGATTTCGACTTCGCCGGTGCCCAGCTTGGCGTTTTCGGTTCCCTTGAGGCGGGCGGACACCTTGCCGATGATCTGCAGCACGTCCTCATCGCGCAGGTGATGGCTTTGCGCGGCGAGCTCGGCGTTTTCTTCCGGACGGAACACCACCTGGGTCAGGCCTTCACGGTCGCGCAGGTCGATGAAGATGACGCCGCCATGGTCGCGAGCCGAATTCACCCAGCCACAGAGTGTGACGGTCTGGCCGATGTGCTCTGAGCGGACGGCGTTGCAGTGAAGGGAACGGTAGGCGTTGGGGATCATGGCGGAAAAAAGGGCGCGTAGAGTCGGCGGATTCGCCCGCTGCGCAAGAGAGAAGGCGGAGTGACGGTGGAGGTGGGGCGGGATCGTGAAAATGCGGACTGTTGCCGTGGAGGGGGACCTGCAGGGCACATTTTGTACATCCAGATTCCCTCTGGGTGCGGATACAAAGAGGAGCGCTTGGGCACTCAAACTCTCCAGCGCACTCAGTTCGGGGGAATAAATCGTTGATCCATCCATCTCATCCCAAGCGGAGTCGATGGGAGATCGAAAGAATGGATCAAGTTAGACAAAATCGGCAAAAAGTTAGGCAAAACTGAAACAAATCTTTGACGAAACGGCTTTTTGTCGCAATTATTAACCCGTCAGACCCATCCATCCATCATGAACGCGACTGAACCCCCACCTGAGTTAGACCCCAACGTCGCCGAGGATATCCGCCTTCTGAAGCGCATCTCGGAACGTGATTCGGCGAGCTTCCAGACCTTTTATAAAAAATACAGCGGACTCATTTTCGCCTCCATTTCCAATGTATTGAACGACCACCATGACACCGAGGACGTGATGCAGGAGGTCCTTGTGCAGGTTTGGAACAAAGCCCACCTCTACGAATCTCGCAAAGGCAAGCCCTTGACCTGGCTGACCACTCTGGCCCGCAACCGCGCCATCGACCGCATCCGCTCCAAGCAGCGCCGGTCCCGGCTCAACGATGATTTTGAGACGGAGAACAAGAAAGACCAGTTTGAGTTCGAACCCTCCGGCCATGAGAACCTGGAGTTCAAGGAACGCGACACCATCCTGCACAGCGCCGTGTCCCGGCTCACTCAGGATCAGCGCGAGGCTATTGAGCTCACCTATTTCAGCGGTCTCACGCAGGCCGAAGTGGCTGAGCGACTTCATGAGCCGCTTGGCACGATCAAAGCTCGCATACGCCGTGGCGTGAACCGCCTAGAGACGCTGGTGAAGCCACGGCTCGCCTGATTTTCCAACCCCCAAAACCTGGAAAAGCCAAACGAGAGGGGCGGACTTCGGTCCGCCCTTCTTCGTTTTAATGCATGGGTGGCAGGTGGAACGACCTGGCTCGACAAAGTGAGTCTGTGGTCAATCATTGGCCCGCATGACCTATTACGACCGCTACAAAAATGGAGAATGCCGGGAGGTTTGCTCCGAGCTTTTGGCTATGGGAACGGCCGTTCGAGATTCAGCGGTTGTCGAGGATGCTGCGGCGGTCGCGCGCGAGTTCGTTTCGAGAGCTGTTCGCAACGTCAAACAGATTCACTCAAGGCTCCTGGGGCTTGGTTATGCTTTCAGGCGGCCCAAAAAAGCGCTCGTGGTTCGTGAAGAGCCTTGTTATCGCGAAGTGAATGCGTTTGAGCGGGAAATGGGAACACTCCCTCTTGTGGTCAGAGAGTGGTATGCGCGTGTGGAGAGCCTGGATTTTGGTCAGAGCGAAGATCAATTTCGACAGAGCGATTCCGACTTGAAGGGGTTGGAATGGCATTACGAACTTTTGGTTTGGAGCCTTGATGAAGCCATGCTGGCGTGGGCCGAACTGAAGGAGCAGCATCAGGAGCTCAGGGAGCATTACCGGCGGGAGAAGATGAACTTGTACCAGGAAGATCCGGTGCCCTGCCTCATCACGGGTGGCTGCGCCAGCAATAATGATAGTGATGGATTTTCACTGCCTTGTCTCGAGTTCGATGCCGTAAAGCGGGAAGACGGCGAGAGCCTCACCTACACTGATTTTTTTCGCAAGGCATTTCAGTATGGCGGATTCCCAGTTCTGACCTGCCATGACCAGTATTTGAAACAACATACGAGCCTGTACCCGAGACCCAACATCGAGCGGCTTCTGCCCTTGCTCACACAAGACATCATTGCCCTTTGATCCCTCTCACTCCCGCGCCCGCGAATCGATGCAGATGGTCACCGGGCCGTCGTTGACGAGGGCAACTTTCATGTCGGCGCCGAAGATGCCGCGCGCTACGGGCCTGCCCAGCTCGGTTTCCAGCAACGCGAGAAACTGCTCGTAAAGTGGGATGGCGGTCTCGGGACGTGCGGCGCGGATGAAACTGGGGCGGTTTCCCTTCTTCGTGCTGGCATGCAGCGTGAACTGGCTCACCACCAGCAGATCTCCGCCGACATCTTTGACGCTGAGATTCATCTTCCCTTCCGCATCGCCAAAGACGCGCATCTGCGTGACCTTCTGCACCAGCCACGTCGCATCTTCGAGCGTGTCTTCATGCTCAATGCCAGCGAGGATCATGAAGCCGGTGCCGATCTGGCCGGTGATGCTGCCATCGACAGTGACGGAGGCGGAGGAGACGCGTTGGAGGACGAGGCGCATGAATGAGAATGACGAAACCAGAGTGAGGAATGTCGAATGACTTTAAATCAGGTATCAGCAGGAAGCCAGATCACGATGCCGTCTCGGATCGCGTTTTGCGGGCCTGTCGGCGCAACGCGGCGGCAAGCTTGTTGGCGTGGACATGGTCTTCATATTCATTGCGCTCGTCAGCCGTCAGTGTGCCTTCGGTGGACTTGCTGGCCAGTTCTTCGATGCGATCAAACACTGAATGATCCGGCTGCGCTGGCTCATGCGTCTGAGTCATGCTACGGAAAAGCGAACTAAAAATGCTGTGACGCGTTGAAAAAGCTGCGGGACATCTTCATCCTTATACTCGGGCAAATTGTGAGCTGCTGCATTTCCAACGCCCGCCATCCAGTCAACATCTTTGACGCTGATCTTGTCGATAATCTGAGCTGAATATAACGACTGCTTAAAGCTTTCGATCGTTGGTCGCGAGTTAGTAGGTGTGCAGTTATTGCTTGCGCATAGCTTGCGAAGCCGCTCTTCAAGAACTGCTCGTAGGATGATCGCTGCAGCAAGGTTATACTTTGCTGCGATTAAAACTTCGGCGTGTTCGAGAAGATCGCCGAGAACTTCAGCTCCAACAAGTTCTTCGAACGTCGAAAGGCGTCCTTTCTGTAGTGCATCGGAAATTGTATCCAACACGCCTTTAATTTTTTCCAGATCTGATAGAAGGCGGCCTTCAGGTGGCTGAAGCATTTCATCCCAAACTTTACCAAAAGGACCGAGTTTTGTGATCAACAACCGACATCCAGCCATCAACCCGGCAAATTTACTGTTGTCAAGAAAACCGACACCATGTGAATATTCAGCAGTTTGCGCAGCGATCCTCGCGTCATTTTGGAGATCTGCGACAAAAGCAATTAAATCCTGAGATGCCTTCATTAGGACTAAGGGGTATGGACTTGTGTATTACCGTCAAGCTCTAAAGGTCATCTTTGTTCATTGCGATCCACCCAGCGATACGCCTCCTTGGAGTTCTTCCAGAAGTACTTCTCGCATGCTTCGCTGCCTTTGCCGCGGAAGTATTCGTCCACGATTTTGAAGACGCCGTCATACGTCGCGCCTTTGTCGGAGACAGGCCAGTTGCTGCCGTAAATGAGGCGGTCGGGGCCGAAGGATTCCCAGAGATGATCGAGAACCGGGAGGTAATAGGCGGTGTCGGAAGGCGCCTTGCCGTACTCGCATTTCACCTGCTCCACGAGGGCGGAGACCTTCATGAAGGTGTTGGGCTGTTTTGCCGCGGCTCGGATGTTTTCCTTCCACTCGGGGCGCAGAGACTGAGGATCGCCGGAGGCACCGAGGTGATTGATGAGCACGCGCAGGTCGGGCACATCGGCGGCGAGTTTGGCGGCCTGGGGAAGATAGGTGGGGCCGCCGTTCAAGTCGAGTTCGAGTCCGTGCTTGGCCAGCGCTTTGGCACCCGAGAGCACGGCTTCCTGCTTTGTGGCATCCTGCAAATGCGCGCCGCTCCAGCGCACGCCGCGGAAGATGGGGTTTGAGGCAAAGCGCTGCAGATTTGCTGCGAAGTCTGCTCCTGGATCGAGATGACCGACGAAGCCCACGATGCTCTTCTCCTTTGCTGCGAGGTCGAGAATCCATTGGTTGTCTTCCAGCAAAGGACTGGCTTCGACGACGACGGTTTCTTTGACGCCGTGGGGTGCCGCCACCGCGAGCCAGTCTGCCGGTAAAACGGTTCGGAAGAGCGGGGTGCCTTTCGTGGGCCACGGAACACCGCCGGGCCGGGTGGGATCATAAAAATGCGTGTGCGTGTCGATGATGCGGGTGGCCGGTGGGGCGGCTTGTGCGGATTCATGCAGGAGGGCGGCGGCGGCAGTGGTCTGGAGAAAGCGGCGGCGGTTCATGGAGGAGGCAAACGTCAGGATAACACGGATTTACACCGCAAACTGGCAAGAGCGCCGTGGCGAAGCAAAGTACTGACGAACTTCAGTTCGTTCTGGAAGGGACGAATGCTCCCAGAGTGAGCTAAAGCTCACGAGTACTTTGCTTCGCTTCGCCTCACACAATCTCCACGCACTCCGCAAGGACATCCAGCGTGCGAAACAGCGCGCCTTTGGTGCGGGCATGCACGCGCAGCAGGACATCGCCCGCCTGGACCTGCGTGCCGGCTTTGGCGATCTGGTCGCAGCCAACGGCAAAGTCGATGGGATCGGTGGCTTTGGAGCGGCCGGCGCCGAGTTCGAGGATGGCCTGGCCGATGACGCCGGCATCCATGCGGAAAAGAGTTCCGCTGGCCGTGGCTTTGAGTTCGCCGATGAAGGGGGCGCGATGGATGGACGTCATCTTCTCCAGCGCCTCAACGCTGCCACCCTGCGCGGCGACCATCTGCTGAAATTTGCGCCACGCATCTCCCCGGTGCAGCATGGCGGCGAGATCGGAACGTGAAGAAATGGAGACCGCGGACGCGAGATCGAGCACGATGTCTTCCAAGTCCTGCGGTCCGCGGCCTTGCAGGCAGCGCACGCATTCGGCGACTTCGAGCGCATTGCCCGCGGACTCGCCGGTCGGCTCATACATCGAGCTCAGGCGCAGGCTGGAGCGCACGCCCATGGCCTGGCCGACGGTGACGAGGCTCTCCGCCAGGCGGTGGGCTTCCTCCGGCGTCTTCATGAAAGCGCCGGAGCCGTACTTCACGTCCAGCACCAGGCGGTCCAGACCTTCGGCGAGCTTTTTGCTCATGATGCTCGCTGTGATGAGCGGGATGCTCGGAACGGTGGCGGTGACGTCGCGCAGGGCGTATAGTTTTTTGTCAGCAGGACAGATGCCCGCGGTCTGGCCCACCATGACGCAGCCGACGCGGTCGATGACTTCATGAATTTCCACCTCGTTGAGCTGAGTGCGGAATCCGGGAATGCTCTCCAGTTTGTCCAGCGTGCCTCCGGTGATGCCGAGGCCGCGTCCGGAAATCATGGGCACCCAGACGCCGTCGCAGGCCAGCAGCGGGGCGAGGATGAGCGAGGTCTTGTCGCCGATGCCGCCGGTGCTGTGTTTGTCCACGCGCATGGGATCATGCTCATTCCACAGCAGCATGGAGCCGCTGTGCAGCATGGCTTCCGTAAGCGCGGCGGTCTCCTCCGGACGCATGTCGCGGAAATAGATGGCCATCGCCAGGGCGCTCATCTGATAATCCGGCATTTCCCCACGAGTGAAAGCACCGATGACGTAATGGATCTCCTCAGAGGTGAGGACTCCGCCGTCTCGCTTGTGCTCGATCAGGGTCGGGATGTGCATTAAATCGCATGCTAGTGGTGGCGGCGCTGGTTTGGCAATACTGAACGTTCGATCATCGTTTAAAGACTGCCGAATGATCCGCCCAGCCCTTGCCCTATTCAGCTTCAGCTCCGCACTTGCTGCGGGAACGATTGATTTCTCGCGGGACATCCAGCCCATCCTTTCGGACAAGTGTTACTTTTGTCATGGTCCTGACGCAAAGGAGCGCAAAGGGGACCTGCGGCTGGATGTGGAGAAGGAAGCGAAAGCGGTGAAGGATGGCATGGCGGCCATCAAGCCGGGCAGCAGCGGAGAAAGCTCACTGGTCGAACGCATTTTCAGTGCGGACCCGGACGAAGTGATGCCCACTCCGAAGAGCAACCGCACGCTGACCGCAGCGCAGAAGCAGCTGCTGAAGCAATGGATCGACGAAGGAGCGAAGTGGGGCACGCACTGGGCGTTTGAGCGCATCGAACGGCCCAAGGTGCCGAGCGTGGGAGTCAAGCATCCCATTGACGCCTTTGTGCGCGCAAAGCTGGCGGAGAAAGGCATGAAGCCCGCGCCCAAGGCGGATGCGGTGACTCTGCTGCGCCGGGTGTCCTTGGATCTCACAGGGCTGCCGCCGAGTGCGGATGAGCTGAAGCAGGACTATGAGAAAACCGTGGCGCGCCTGCTGGACTCGCCACGCTTTGGTGAGCGTTGGGCCTGGGACTGGCTGGATGCCGCGCGCTATGCGGATACCAATGGATATCAGGGTGATCCCGAGCGCACGATGTGGCCGTGGCGCGACTGGGTGGTGAAGGAGATCAATGCGAACATGCCGTATGATCAGTTTACGATCTGGCAGCTGGCGGGGGATCTGCTGCCGGGCGCGACTCCGGAGCAAAAGCTGGCCACGGGCTTCAATCGCAATCACATGATCAATGGCGAGGGCGGGCGCATCGCAGAAGAGACGCGGGTGGAGAACGTGATGGACCGGGTGGAGACCACCAGCACGGTGTGGCTGGGGCTGACGATGGGCTGCTCGAAGTGTCACGACCACAAGTTTGATCCGCTGACCATGCGCGACTACTACGGACTGTACGATGTCTTCAACCAGACGAGCGAGGATGGCAGAGGACGCAGCGGACAGGCGGCGCCGGCCATGGACATCTCGACACCTGCCGAGCTTGAGCGTGTGAAACAGACGACTGCCGCGGTGAACGCCGTCGCGCAGGAGGTGGAGGCGTTTGAGCTGAAGAAATTTCCACGCGAGGCCGGCAAGCCGCTGACAGAATCCGAGGCCATCAAGCTGCCGGGAAACCTGCCGAGTTACATTGCCAAGACGGAGCCGAAAAACCGTGGCGTGGATCCGCTGCTGGAGGCGGTGAACTATTTCAAAGACAAGGACGCCGCCTACGCCAAGCTGCTGCAGAAGCTCCTCGCTGCGGTGCGCGCGCGTGTTTCAGCCACCAATGCTGTGACAAAAGTCATGGTGATGGACACGCTGCCCATGCAGCGGGAAACATTCACCTTGGAAAAGGGTGCGTATGACAAGCCCACCGCCACCAAAGTCAGCTTCAATGTGCCCGCGAGTCTGCCTGCGATGAAGCTGGACGCTCCGCGAAACCGGCTCGGACTCGCACAATGGATCGTGAGCCGTGACAATCCGCTGACGGCGCGGGTGACGGTGAACCGCTTCTGGCAGGCCTTCTTCGGTGTGGGCCTGGTGAAGACCGCGGAGGATTTTGGGCTGCAGGGCGAGGTGCCGGTTCATCGCGAGCTGCTGGACTGGCTGGCGGCCGAGTTCATTGAGAGCGGCTGGGATGTGAAGGCGCTCATGCGCCTGATTGTGACGAGCGAGACGTATCAGCGGTCATCCAAGATCAGCGATGCGCAGAGCGATCCGGAAAACCGCCATCTTGCGCGCGGGCCGCGCTTCCGCATGCCCTCCTGGATGCTGCGGGACCAGGCCTTGTTTGTGTCTGGACTGCTGGAGGACCAGATGGGCGGCCCTGCGGTGAAGCCCTACCAGCCCGAGGGCATCTGGGAGGAGGCGACGTTTGGCAAGAAGAGCTATGTGCAGGATCACGGTGCGGCTTTGTACCGCCGCACGCTGTATGTGTTCTGGCGGCGCATCGTGGGTCCGACGATGCTGTTTGACAATTCGGCACGGCAGACCTGCGTGATCAAAGCCACACGGACCAACACGCCGCTGCAGGCGCTGGTGACGCTGAATGACGTGACGTATGTGGAGGCCGCGCGTGCGCTGGCGCAGCGGGTGCTGCTGACCAGTCGCAGGAATGAAGATGCGGCGCTGGCCATGGCGTTTCGTCGCGTGACGTGCCGTGAGCCATCCGGGGCTGAGCGGGCGCTGCTGAAGGCGCAGCTGGGGAAATTAAGAGAGCAGCAGGCGGCGGATCGCGCCGGTGCGGAGAAGCTGCTTCACGTGGGAGAATCCAAGCGGGATGAGTCGCTGGACGTGGTGGAGCACGCCGCATGGACGGGGCTGTGCCTCATGCTGCTGAACCTGGATGAAGCGGTGACAAAGGAGTGAGCCATGCAGCCTTGCCGCAGTGCAGCAAGGGGCGGGTTTCACCGCAGTCCTGCCACGCATGTGCGGCACACGGTTAAGCACATTCGTCGTGCATCGAGCGCAGAACGCCGAAGCGAAAAGTAGCACGGGCAATCCTGCCCGTGAAGAAGACGTCCGCATCGGGCAGGATTGCCCGTGCTACTGCCCGACTCGTTTCCATTGACCGAGTTAACCGAGAGCCATGCCTGCCAGGCATTAATTACCCGCTGGTCCGTTCCAGCTCACGCCCTGGTAGTTGCCATCGGTGTAGTTCCCGGCCGGGAAGTCGCCCTGCCGGAAGTTATACTGATTGGGCGAGTAGTTTTGATGCTTCCCGCCATAGTAGTACTGTCCCGCATGGTAGTAGCGGCTGGTGTATTTGCGGCCCTGATGGACGTAGTTGCCGGTTTGATACTGGCCGCCGGTGTAATAACGGCCCATGTGGTAATAAGTGCTGCCGGTGTGATTCGGCGGCAGCTTGGTGTAGGTATTGTAAGTGCCGCGAGGAGATCCGCTGGTGCGGGTGATCATCGGCTCCGCACACGAGGAGAGGCCCCAGGCGGCCAGAAGGAGGCAGAAGGGAATGAGTTTCATATGCGGGGCGGTGTCAAATGCGGCCGGTGAGAAGCAGGACAACGAGCACAATGACGAGGAGGCTTGCGCCGCCGCCGACGTAGTGGTTTCCAGAACGGAAGCCATAGCCACCTCCGCCAATGAGAAGGATGATGAGAAGAATGAGGAGGAGGTTCATAGTGAGCTGAAAGCGTGGGTTGACCGCTTGTGTCTTACGAATCGGCCGCGGAGGGGTGGGCGGATGCACCGCTGATATTATATTATGGTGGCCACGGCCAGCAGGGGCTGGCTGTGGCGGAAACAATAAGCACGAAACACAAGGCCTCCCATGGAGGCGCATGCGATTCCATGGGCAGCACCTTTCTGCATTTCCTCCAGATTCCGATCATGACGAAGCCCCTCTCCTCCCTTTGCTCCTGCCTCCTTGCCACCACTCTGCTCCTGCTGGGCGCCAGCTGCGCCGGACCGCTGCCTCCTCCCCCCCCACCGCAGAGCGCTTCGTTCTGGAATGGCGACTTTATGCCGGGAAAACCTTCGGTGCGCGTCAGTCTTTCTGAACAGCGCGCCTACTTCTACAAGGACGGGCAGCTCGCAGGTGTGTCTGAGATCTCTTCAGGACGCGAAGGGCGCAACACGGTGACGGGAAATTTCCACGTCATTCAGAAAGACCTGCATCATGTGTCCTCCCTCTTTGGCGACTACGTGGATGCCGAGGGCAACGTCGTTCAAAAGGATGTGGACACCAGCAAGGACCCGAAACCGAAAGGCGCGCGGTTTGATGGCGCCCGGATGCCCTATTTCATGCGCATCGTGGGAGGCACCGGCATGCATGAAGGCTACCTGCCAGGCTATCCGGCGTCACATGGCTGCATCCGCATGCCGGGCTTCATGGCGGAGAATTTTTTCCGCTCCGTGGAGGTGGGCACGCCGGTGACGGTGGAGCCTTGAGCAGGCACTGCTTGGAAAAATCTTTTCAATCACCAACCCCGAAAACAATCCTATGAAAACACATTCCCATTTGCGACTGCGAACCTTCAGTTCGGTGGCGCTGGCTGCGGTCATCTCTTTGACTGCGGCATCTCTCTCTCCTGCCAAGGACAAAGGCGGCCACGGAAACAACGGTCATGGCGGCGGCGACAAGCATGGAGCGGCCGGCCCGAAGCATGAGCAGAAGTTTGAACACAAATCCGAGCCCAAGCACGAGCAGAAGTTTGTGAAGAAGCCCGAGCCGAAGTTCGAAAAGAAATTCGAGCCGAAGTTCGAAAAGAAGTTTGAGCCCAAGGTGGTGGTGCAGAAGGGCCCGCACATCAATGAACACACCAAGGTGGTGTACCTGGCCGCTCCACGTTCGGCCTATGTGCTGTCCCCGGGAACGGGATACGCGGGGCGCGGCTACTACTATGGACCGCCGAACTCGCCGTACTACTATGAGGGGCCGGACGTGAAGTACTTCCGCCGGCGCGAAGACTTTCCCAATGGATACACCCTGCAGCCTTATGATCAGCGTGCGGCGGATGAACTCGCTGTGCAGCAGGCGCTGGCGCGGCTGGGATATTATCAGGGGCCCATCGATGGCCGCATCGGTCCGCAAACCCTGGCTGCAATAGCCAGGTATCAGCAGGATCATGGCATGAGCATCACCCAGTCGATCGTTCCCGCGCTGCTTCAGGCGCTGGGCGTGCAATGAAATTCACCCCCCCAAAAAAAATAAACATCCATGACCCTTCCTAAAAACCGCGGCATCCTCGTCCTTGCCATTTATCTCATTGTCACCGGAGTGTGTGGCGCCTTCGGCGTCGACCTCGGTGCGCTCCATGTTCTGGTGCCCATTCTCGCCATTGTGGCAGGGGTGCTGCTGCTTTTGGATAAGTAAGACGAACGCGGACAAGGCCGGCGCTAGAAGCTGATGTAAGCCATCGGCGCGTCGGTCTTCGTCTTGAGCTTGAAGTCCCGGTCCACCAGGCAGGGCGCCTTGTCCAGGGACAGGATCTCTTTGGTGAAGCGCGCGCTGGTGTCAGGGCTCGCTTCCACCAATAAAATGGCGCCTGCTGCATCCCGAATGATGAGCACGTAGCCGTAGCTCTTCACTCCATAGGGAGCGTCGGGGTCCTGGCTGTAAGTGAGGCGTACCGGCGGAGTGACGTACACCATCTTGGACTGCGCGCGGATGTTCACGTCAAACTCCTCCTTTTGCAGCACGATGAGTTCGCCATTGGGATCGGCCACATTTTTTCCCAGCGTGAGGGCCAGCCCCTTGGCTTTTTCCAGATCGCGCTTCACCTCCAGGTTGTTGAGGTTGAAATTGTAGGTGTACTCAAAGACGCGGACATCAGTGTCCGCCTGCCCGCGATTCACTTTGGAAGGCAGCGTCTGGCAGCTGATGCGATACTTCTGTGCAGGGGCCGCCGTGCTGGCCTCGGCGGGAGAGGGGGCGGCTGTTGCTGCGGATGTCGCCGAGGGAGGGGCGGTGGGCTGGTCCTGGTGCTGCTCCTGCCAGCGTGCGATGTATGCGGCGTCTTCTTTGCAGAGCGTTTTGATTTTGACCACGATGGTCTGCGAATCGCTGACACGCTTCAGCGTTACGCTGTCGGCTGACGCGGCCGTGATCTCTGCCTCCAGCAGGGTGCCTGCAAGGCTGACAAACACGCGCGCGTCCGCCCGCGCCACGGGAGCGAGGAGAAGGAGAAGCAAAAACAGGCGAAGAAGGCGCATCGTCAGGAATACGGCTGGCTCCGGGTATTTTTGCCGGAGCCAAGCCCACTTTCAAACATCAAATCATCAAGCCTCTCGCAGCAGGATGGCGTCCACATTCACGCCGTCATAGAGGGCGTCGCTGAGGATCACGAGAGGATCGCCATGCTTGATGAGCTTTTCCCGGCGCAGGAGGTCGAGAGCGCCGCGAATGCTGTCCTCCGGCTGGCCTTCGCTGAACGGAAGCACGAACGGATTGACGCCACGCGCGGTGACCAGCGTGCGGCTGACGTGGAGATTGGGCGTGAAGGCAAAGATGGGGGCGAACTCCGGACGCTGATGCGCGAGCAGGTGCGCCATGACGCCCTTGATGGTGAAGACGAGCAGCTTGCTGCCGGGGATGCTGTTGGCCAGCAGGATGGCGGCCTTCACGGTCTTGTGCTTGTTCGTCTTCAGCGGGGCATCGCTGGCGAAACGGCCGGAGGGATATTTTTGCTCAATGCGGCTGATGACGGTGTCCAGCACCTCCACGCATTTCTCGGGGTAGCGGCCCACGCTGGTCTCGCCGCTGAGCATCACGCAGTCCACCTGCTCGATCACGGCATTGAAGATGTCCGTCACTTCCGCGCGGGTGGGCACGGGGTTTTCGATCATGCTTTCGAGCATCTGCGTGGCCACGATGACCTTGCGGCCGTGGTAGGAGCAGCGCTCGACGATCTGGCGCTGGATGAGCGGCAGGTCCTCGATGGGGCACTCGCTGCCGAGATCCCCACGGGCGATCATGATGCCGCCCGAGGCCTCCACGAGGGCGTCGATGTTGTCGATGGCCTGCTGGTTTTCGATCTTGGCGATGACGCGCGCCTTGCTCTGCTTCTGCTCAAGCAGGAGCTGCAGGTGCTGCAGGTGGCCGGGCTCGCGGGCAAAGCTGAGGGCAAAGAAATCCACGCCCAGCTCCACACCGAGGTCGAGATCCGCGTAATCCTTTTGCGTGAGCGGGGGCAGGCGCACGGGCACGCCGGGGAGATTGATGTGGCGGCGGGATTTCATCTCGCCCTTGGTCATGACAGTGCCGATGACGCGGATGGTGGAGACCTCGGTGGCCTTCACCTGGATCATGCCGCCATCGACCATGATGGTGTCGCCGACTTTGAGGTCCTTGCCGAGTTCGGGGTAATTGACGCTGACGGAGTAGGGGGTGGTGGAGGGGGCGTCTGCTTTGCAGCGGAATTCGACCAAGTCTCCCACCTGCAGCTGCCAGGGCTGCTCGACATCTCCGGTACGAATGCTGGGGCCCGTGAGGTCCATGAGGACGGCGATCTCGCGCTTGGAGGCCGCGGCGGCATCGCGGACTCGGGCATAGACGGTGCGCACCCAGTCGTGGGAGGCGTGGCTCATGTTCAGGCGGATGACGTCGGCACCTTTGGCGATGAGATTGGAAAGAACTTCAGGACTCTCCGTGGCAGGGCCGAGAGTGCAGAGGATTTTGGTTTTGCGCATGTTTGGCATGATGAGAGCAGGTGGCGGGCCAGCGTACGCTCCTGATGTGCCCGGATGCAAGGGGTAGCTCGCGGCGGTGTTGGAACATGGGCTGCGGTGGGGGTGAATTGGGGGGCCGCAAAAGGGCGCAAAAAAAGACGCAAAACAGAGCGGGAAGGAGCTGAATTTGGAGTGCGGCTGCGAAGCTGCCGCTTTCGAGTGTCCCGTGGTGGGGGGGGGAGATGAAAGACTTGCGTGGGCCTGGAAGCTTCGCCTTCGTGGGGTTAGTGACGTGTGTTTGCTGTCTGGCCGGCGGAAAGCGGTAGCTGCGCTCGTGCCTCGCTGTGCAACCGCACTCCAAATGAGCCAGCTTGCCTCAAGTTGCAGGGCCAAACAGGCTTCGGTAGTTCTCCGCGACGGCTCGCTCCACCTCCGCCACATCCATCCCGCGCACCTTCGCCAGCAGCTCGTAGCTCACGCGCAAATTCGCAGGATGGTTGAGCGCCTTGCCATCCGCGGATTGCAGCGGGTGGGGGTTCAGTTCATCCGGCGGCCACATGTCGGGGGCGTCGGTTTCGGTGAGGAGGCGGTCGAGGGGGACTTGGGCGAAGGTTTCCAGCTGGGCGGCTTTGCGCGGATGGCCGAAGTAGGGGCTGAGGGAGAAATAGGCGCCGAGTTTGACGAAGCTGGGGATCATCTCAGCGGGGCCGCCGTAGGAGTGGAGGAGGAAGCCGCGGCGGGGCAGGGGAGTGCTGCGCAAAGTTTCTTCAAGCAGGCCGAAGGCGCGCAGGCAGTGGATGGTGGCGGGGCGTTCCAGCTCCACGGCGAGCGCGAGCTGGGTGCGGAAGCATTCGAGCTGGGCTTCGATGTCCGGGTTTTCGATCCAGCGGTCGAGGCCGATCTCGCCGACGACGGCACGGGGATGGGATACCAGAAAATGACGTAACGTGGTGGCCCAATCATTCGTGCGCTCTTTGACATACCAAGGGTGCAGGCCGAAGGCGGGGAGGATGAAGGAATGCTGGCGGGCGAGTTCGGCGACGGCGGGCCAGTCGTCCTCTCCCGAGCCGTTGACGATCATCTCACCGAGGCCGGTTTGCTGCGTGCTGGCGAGGATCTCCGCGCGCCAGGGGTCGAGGCGGTCGTCCTGAAGGTGGTTGTGGGCGTCGAAGAGCAAGGATGAAGGATGAAGGATGAATTATGAAGGATGAAAAAAGCCCGTGCACACTTGCGGCATGCACGGGCTTGCTGGGGCATTCGACGGGCTGGCAGCCCGTGACACGATTAATTGTTCCCGATCATGAGCAGCATGGTGTCGCCTTTGCGCCAGACGCGCAGCATGACGTTGCCGTTGCTGCCTTTGGCCAGCGTGCGGGCGTCGGCGGCTTTGTTCACGGCGATGCGGTTGACGTGGGAGATGACGTCGCCCTCCTCCACTCCGCGGGTGGCGGCCTGGCTGTCGGCATCCACTTTGGTGACGATGACGCCGCTGACGGACGCGGGGACGTCATAGCGCTCGCGCAGGGCGGGGGTGAGGGACTGGATGGTGACGCCGCTGACGAGTTCTCCGACGGTGTCCTTGACGTTGGGAGCGGCGGCCCCGGGGCGCTTGGGCAGGCCGCGCTGGCCGCCGTTGGCGAGCTCGGAGAGGGCCTGCTCCGGGAGCGCCTCCAGCGTGGCATTGAGGGTGAGGCGCTTGCCGTCGCGCATGACGTCGATGGGGATCTGGCTGCCGGGCTTGGAACTGCTGACGATGAGGCGCAGGCGGCTGCTGCTGTCCACTTTCTTGCCGTTGATGGCGACGATGACGTCCTCCACCTGAATGCCGGCTTTCTCCGCGGGCGATTCCGCGCCGACGTATTTGATGAGGGCACCCGTCTGGTCTTCGAGCTGGTACAACCGTGCGGATTCGGGATCAAGGTCGATGATTTCCACGCCGAGGAATCCGCGCTGCACGGCACCGTCATCGAGGAGATCTTCGACAATGTTGACGGCCATGTTGATGGGGATGGCAAAGCCGATGCCGGCATACATGCCGGTGCGGGAGAGGATGGCGGTGCTGATGCCGACGACGCGGCCCATGCCGTCCACCATCGGGCCGCCGGAGTTGCCGGGATTGATGGAGGCGTCTGTCTGGATGAAGTCCTCGTAGCCCTCCACGCGGCCGCCGTGGCCATTGTTTCTGTTGCCACCGGAGATGACGCCATTGCTGCGGCCGAGGGCGCTGACGATGCCCTGGCTGACGGAGCGGCTGAGCTCCATGGGGGCACCAGCGGCGAGGACGATGTCGCCAACACGAAGCTGGGAGCTGTCTCCGAGCGTGGCGGGCTTGAGGCCGGTGGCTTCGATCTTGATGAGGGCGACGTCGGTGAGGGGATCCGCGCCGACGATCTCGGCCTTGTAGGTTTTGGTGGCGCCATTGATTTCCACGGCCACCTCGATCTTCTTGGCGTCCGCCACCACGTGGTTGTTGGTGATGATGTAGCCGTCCGGGGTGATGATGACGCCGGAGCCGACGCCGCGAGACTGCTCTTCTTCTGGCTGCATCTGGGGGCGCTGCGGACCGCCGCGACGGCGGGGGGAGGGCTGCGGCTCATCGTCTTCATTCATGTCGCCAAAGCCGTCCTGGCCGCCGAAGAAGCGGTAGAAGAAAGGGCGGAGCTGCGGGGGGATCTGGTCCACGCCGGGAGCCTTGATGGGGGCGGAGGAGTAAATGGTGACGACGCTGGGGAGGATTTTATCGACCACATTGGCGTAGCTCATCAGCACCTGGCCGCTGTTGGGCAGGGGGCTGGGGTCCTTGAGAATCTTGGAGGCAAAACCCGCCACCGGCGGCGAGTTCTTGTCCACAGCCGGGGCGGAAGGCAGGGTGGGCGGCGCTACCGGAGCGGGGGCTGGCGCGGGCGGGAGCTGCTGCGCCTGGAGGCCCGGCAGCCCGGCGGCCAGCAGGCCGGCGCAGGTAAACGCGAAACGAAGGCGGGTGGGTGCGTTCATGGGAGTGTGCGGTTGGTGTTTTTTCAGCGGTTCTTTGGGGAGCGCTAGACTGGAGACTTGGGGACAAAGGGAATGTTGAACAATTTCGGGCGAAAGAAAGGGACTCTTTCGCATCTTAAACCACTGATACCAAGGCCGAAGGCTTGGGGGAGATCTTGCGGGTTCAAGTTGAAAAAGTTTCCGCTCCTTTGAAGCCTCCTGCTGCTAACCCGTTTACGGCGGTGCAGTTACGGACAGACGCACAAACATCGTGGTGGCCGCGTTCATGGGGATCACGGCTTTGACCTGCTGCGTGGTGCCGTCGTCACTGAGGACGGTTTGTGTGACCGCGCTGCTGCTCCATGTGGCGGGGTGGGCCAAGGTGCTGCTCCACTCCACCTTGAAGTCGGTGCCCACGTTTACCGCGGCGGTGCTGCGTGTGTACGTGTACTCCAGGTTTGCCCCGTTCGCGGTGGTGGTCGCGGGCAGCTTGCTGGTCGTGGTTGGATTAAGACGCAACGCATACTCGATCAGGTTGGGAATGCCGTCTGCATCGTTGTCCGCAGTATCCGCAGCGGCGCCGCCGTTGGCGGTGGTGCCAAAGTAGGTCTGCCGCCAGATTTGAAGCAGGCTCAATGGGCCGGTGGTGAACGTCAGATCGGTGCCCGTCACAGCGCCAGCTGCGTTGCTGCCCCTGGCTCGGAAGTGGTAGGTCGTGCCAGGTGTGAGTCCAGTGAGTCCGCCGGTCACCGCAGTTCCAGCAGCACCGGTGACCACGGAAGGAGAGGCAGCCACAGTCATGCCGTAGGCGGTAGTCAAGCCGTAGTCGAAAGACACATCGG
This sequence comes from Prosthecobacter sp., assembly GCF_044222565.1. Taxonomy (GTDB): domain Bacteria; phylum Verrucomicrobiota; class Verrucomicrobiia; order Verrucomicrobiales; family Verrucomicrobiaceae; genus Prosthecobacter. Next base: position 6,533 of record NZ_JBGANA010000032.1, on the reverse strand, counting down.
CAGCAGAGCCGTTGGCGTTTACGCTGCCGTTCAAGACCGCCGAAGTGCCGGTGATGGAGGTGGCCGCAAGGGTGAAAGTGGTGGCGGGCACGGGCAAGGCTGCGAGTGCCAGTGTGTCATTGGAGTCTTTGCCGGTGGCCACGTGGATAAACTGCCCGCCTGTACCGATCGAACTGGTGCTCACGGCCACTGGGATGGGGCTGCTGGCGGTGCTGTTGTTGCCGAGCTGACCATACAGATTAAACCCCAACGCCGCCAGGGTGCCGTCCGTGCACCGTGCCAGACTGAGAGAGTTTCCCGCCGACAAGCTGACCACGGTCTTGCCCGCCAGTGCTCCGCTCATGTTTACCATTATCGGGATACTGCTGAACTGCGTGGAATTATCGCCCAACTCACCGTAGATGTCGCTTCCCCAGGCGGCGAGCGTGCCGTCTGAACACAACACCAGGTTGTGATATCCTCCTGCTGCCAAGGTGACAACAGTTTTGCCTGCCAGAATAGTTCCAGTCGTACTCACAGCTACCGGCACGCTGCTGCTTGTGGAGCTGGCGTTGCCGAGCTGACGGTAAAAGTTCGCCCCCCAGGTCAACAAGGTGCCATCTGAACAAAGCGCGAGGCTGTGATAGGTGCCGGCCGAGACGGCCACCACGGTTTTGCCTGCCAGCGGAGTGCCTGCCGTTGTCACCGCCACTGGAATGCTGCTGTCGGCTGATGAGTTGTTTCCCAACTGCCCATAAAAGTTGTAGCCCCATGCGGCGATGGTGCCATCCGAGCATAGAGAGAGGTTATGGTAGGCGCCTGCCGAAACTGCCACGACTGTCTTTCCCGCGAGCGGAGTTCCTAGGGTGGTCACGGCCACAGGAACGCTGGTGCCGGTGGTCGTGCCGTTGCCCAGCTGACTGTTGGAATTGCCACCCCAGGCTGCCAGCGTGCCGTCCGAGCACAGCACCAGGTTGTGATTGGCTCCGCTGCTGGCGGCCACCACGATCCGGCCCTGAAGGGGGGTGTCTTGAGTGGTAACCGCTACGGGCACTTTGCTGTCGGTATTCAAACCGTTCCCCAGCGCTCCATAACTGTTGCTCCCCCATGCGGCCAGGGTGCCGTCAACACATAAGGCGAGGCTGTGTCCGGAACCTGCCGAAAGCGCCAGCAGCGTGCGACCGGCCAGCGGAGTGCCCGCGGTTGTTGCCGGCACCGGGACGCTGGCATTGCTGGTGGTGTTATTGCCGAGCTGCCCCGTTGAATTATAGCCCCATGCATAGGGACGAGTGTTCGCCCAGGTGAGCACGAGGTCATTGCCCGTGCCGCCAAAGTAGCTGGCCACAAATGGGTAGCTGACGCCATTGTAGTTCAGATGCACCGCCTGGCCCTGTGCCAGATTGCTAAAGGCGCCGCTGATGAAGCCGAGTCCTGTGTTGTTCACCACCATCAGCGTGGTGCCGGGCGCGGGCGCGTAGTTAAGGGCGAAGTCCACGGTGCCTCCGGCGACGGTAAATCCATTGAAGGTGACGGGAACTTCTGCACCTGTGGCATAGGCTACTGACCACGAAGCGGGAACGGCGCGGGTGACCACCAACACGTAGGTGACTGTTGAGATGCCATCCCTGGCTGTGACGGTGACATTGATCGTGTTATCGCCATAAACGAGCGGGATAGGTCCGCTCGGGATGCCGTTGCCGACGGTGTTTCCGCTGACGGTCACAGTTGCCTGGCTGTCTGCTGTTGCAGGGGTGATGGAGATGCTGCCGACATCCGTTTCCACCGCCGAATGGTAGCTGAAAACCGTGGGGGAGAAAACGGGTGACAGCGTTCCTGCGCTGGGGTTGAGCGCAGATAAATAAGCAGTCAAAGTAGTGAAGGTCAGATCGGCGCCGTTCGAGTTGCCGGAACCATTGCTGCCAACGGTGCGGAAATGGTAGGTCGTTGCCGGGGTGAGGCCGGTCAGCGTGGTGCTCACCGCCGTGGCGGTGCTGCCTGAGACTGAGTAAGGCGTGCCAGCCACATTGGTGCCGTAGGTGCTGTCCAGGCCGTAGTCAAAGGACACGGTGGCGCTGCTGCCATTGGCGTTCACGGTGCCGTTCACGATGGCCGTGGTGGTGCCCATCGAGGATGCGGCCAAAGTGGTGGCGGAAACGGTCACGGGAACAGGTGCGGCCACCAAGGCCAGAGTGTGGCTGGCAAGCGGGCCTGAAGTCACCCGCATGAAACTCTCTCCCGTGGCGAGCGCGCTGGTGTTTACGGATACCGGATCGAAACTGTCCGTAGTGTTGTTGTCCCCGAGCTGGCCGTTTGCATCGCCACCCCAGGCTACCGCTGTGCCATCTGCGCAGCTCACCATGCAGTGACTGGCCCCGGCCATTAATCCCAGCACTGTTTTGCCAGCCAGCACACCGCTGCTGTTCACTTTCCAGGGAATGTTATCGTCGAACGGAACGCTGCCCAACTGGCCGAAGCCATTAAACCCCCAGGCGGCGAGGGTGCCGTCGGAGCATAGCGCCAGGCTGTGATATTCTCCCGCAGCAACCGCGACGACGGTTTTGCCATTCAGAACTGTGAATTGTGATGTTGTCACTGTTACCGGTTCGCTCGAAATCTGGGTCTGACCATTGCCAAGCTGGCCGTATATGTTACTCCCCCAGGCCACTAAAGTGCCATCCGAGCAGAGGGCGATGTTGTGATCGCCTCCCGAAGCGATAGACACCACCGTTTTGCCATTCAGATCTCCATATGCCTTCGGCAATGCAATCGGGATATTGCTCTTTAAGACGCCATACCCACCTTGACGGCGGGAACTTGTACCCCATGCCAGGAGAGTGCCATCTGAGCACAGGACCAGGCAATGAGACGCCCCTACAGCGATGGAGACTACGGTTTTGCCTGCCAGCTGAGTGCCGGCTGTCGTCACCGCGACTGGAACTGAGCTGCTGGTATTAGTGCTGTTGCCGAGCTGGCCTGAGGCATTTAATCCCCAACTAACCAGAGTGCCGTCAGAACAAAGGGCCAGATTGTGCCAGCCTCCCGAGGCCACGGCTATCACGGTTTTGCCTGCCAGCGGAGTGCCTGCTGTGGTCACGGCCACGGGCACTGAGCTGCTGGTGGTCGTGATGTTGCCGAGCTGGCCGTAAGTGTTGTCTCCCCAGGCGACCAAGGTGCCGTCCGTGCACAGTGCGAGGCTGTGCGTACTCCCAGCGGAAAGGGCCAGCACGGTGCGGCCAGAGAGCGGGGTCCCAGGTGTGGGTACGGATGACGGGATGCTTCTGTCGGTGGTGCTGCTGTTTCCCAACTGCCCTGATACATTGGCGCCCCAGGCAACGAGGCGGCTGTAGGCCCAGATCAGCACGAGGTCATTGCCTGTGCCGCCAAAGTAGTGGGCCACAAAGGAGTAGGACGTTCCGCCGTAGCTCAGGCTCACGAGTTGGCCCTGAGCCAGATTGTCAAAGGTGCCGCTGATGAATGGCAGGCCGGTGTTGTTCACGACCGTCAATGTAGTGCCCGGTGCAGGCGCGAAATTGAGCGTGAAACTGACGGTGTTGCCGGCGGCTGCATAGCTGCTGACGTTGACGGGGACGTCCGTGGCCGCATTCCAAGCGGCATTTACCGCGGCCCCTTTGGCAGAGAGCGCCAGGGCGAGGAAAACGCAGAGCGCGCATAAGAAACTGCGTCGGGGGGGCGGCATGCAAGTCACTTATCGTATACTAGGTGCAACGACAAGTGGGTAAGGCATTTTCTGTGCCTGCTGGCAGGGACCATAATGCGGTTCGGCATCGGAATGCCCAGCCGCATAACCGTGCACGAATGCGATGCGAGGTGCTCGCCTACTTCCGCGCTTCCGCCAGGGCCTTGTCCATGACTTCCTTGAGGGTGACTTCGGCGCCGCCGCGGCGTTTGCTTTCATCGGCGGCTTCCATGAAGGCGTAGATCTCCAGGGTTTCCTCCGGGGTCACGGGCATGACGCCGGTGCGGAAGAAGTGTACGATGGAGTAGAGCAGGGGATCGTAGCCGTCGTAGGTGCCGATGTCCGCCTCGCCCTTCTCGCCGATGGCTTTGCCGCCGTAGCCTTTGCTCTCGGTGAAGGTGCCGGTGCGGCCGCCTTCCCAGGTGCCGGTGACGGTGATGCGGCTGACGGTTTCCTTGGTCTCTTTTTTGGTGGCCTTGTCCACGTTCGTCACTTCCTCCATGACGGTGCCGCGCTTCACGCTTTTGCAGCCGGTGCCCATGACGGTGAAGAGGGACTCCACGCCGTGGATGCCGTACCAGAAGAGGTCGGGGTGGTGTTCTTCGAGGCTGGCGGGGCTCCGGGTGCTGGCCTGTTTGATGGTGCCGATGCTGCCGCCGCGCACGGCCTGAGTCCCTTTGCCAAAGCGCAGGGAGGAGGAGGAGAAGACGGGGATGCCGGCCTTCTTGGAGGCGTCGAAGATCTTGATGGCATCGACCAGGCTGCCCGCGATGGGTTTGTCGATGAAGACGGGCTTGTGCGCCTCCAGGCAGGGCAGCACCTGCTCCAGGTGCACGCGGCCGTCGTTGGACTCCAGGAAGACGACGTCCACCTTGTCCAGCAGATCATGGATGCTGGACACGATCTCCACGCCCATGCCCTTGAGCTTCTCCGTGTACTCCGGCACGCGCTGGGTGCTGGAGGGGATGTCTTTGGAGCCCTGCGGGTAGGCGGCCACCAGGTGCACGCCCATGACCTCGGGCTTCTGCGGCGTGGTGTTCAGCGTCTTGGTGAAGGCCACCACATGGGAGGTGTCCAGCCCGATGATGCCGGCACGGACGTGCTGGGCGCTGGCGTGAAGGCTGGAAAGCGCGAGCGCGCCGAGGGTGAGTACGAAGAGCAGGGAGCGGATCATGAGGCGAGGACTACGCGGCGTGCGGTGCGGACTTTCGCTGTGTTTTGGCAGGTGAAACAGAGCTGCGTAGGAGAATGCGGTGCCTGGCAGCACAAAAGGACTGGAATAGGTGCGAAAAAGCGGTGGGGGAAGGGAAGGGGGAGTTTGCTGTGGTTGGCGGTGGTTGGCGGTGGTTGGCGGTGGTTTGCCGGAGGGCGCTGGGTGGGATGCGGAGCGTGTGGGCCGCGAGGCAGCGCTGGGACGAAGGATTCCACGGACGCGCGCAGCGCATCCCTACCAGCGCTGCGTGGCGCGCTTTGCGCAAACGACGGCAAACCATCGCCAACAACGGCAAACCACCGCAAACGATTGCAAACTCTGCGTTCCTTTACTTCGTGCCCACGCAGTACACCGCCTGGTTGCTGCGGAGAATGAGGCGGTCGCCGGTGATGGCGGGGGTGCCGTGGAAGTGGGTCTGATCCTGGGTGAACACGTTGGTGGCGAGGAGTTCGTACCTGGGTTTGGCTGCGAGGATGAAGGCGCCGTCGCGGCGGGAGACGCAGACGAGCTTGTCGCCGACGAGGACGGGGGAGGCGTAGAAGGGCTTGCCGCCGCCGCGTGAGCCCATGATGACGCGCTCGCGATAGACGTCCTTGCCGGTCTTGGCATCGATGCACAGCGCGAAGCCCTGGTCGTTGATGACGTAGAGGTGGCCGTCTTTGTAAACGGGCGTGGGGACGTAGCTGCTGGAGCTGCTGTTCCAGAGGATGGCGCCGGTGCCGAGGTCGCCTTTGGCCGGGCCGCCAATTTGCACGCCGACGCTGCGGGTGGCGGGGAATCCGCCGAAGACGAAGACCTGGGCGCCATTGCTGCTGGGCACGATGCTGGGGGAGACATTGCCGGTGAGGCCGTGGGCGGCGTACCAGCGCAGTTTGCCGGTCTCCGGGTTCATGCCCCAGAGCTCCTGCGGGATGGCGAGCACGAGATCCTCCTGCCCGTTGCGTTTGAGCAGGCTGGGCGTGCCGTAGGCCATGCCGTAGTCGCCCTCCGCTTTCCACAGCACTTTGCCAGTGGCCTTGTCCAGGCCGTAGAGTGTTTGCGATTCATCGGTGGCGTTCACGATGAGGACGTTTCCGCTGAGGATGGGGCTGGCGCCGGAGCCCCAGCGGCGCTGGCCGGAGCTGGTGCCGCAGGAGGTCTGCCAGAGCTGCTTGCCCTGCATGTCGAAGGCGAGCGCACCGGTCTTGCCAAAGAACACGTACACGCGCTCGCCATCCGTGACGGGGGTGTGCGTGGCGTAGCCGTGCTCGGTGATGTAGCCCTGAAACGGATCCTCCGTAGCGGCGCTGGGGACTTTGGCGTCCCAGAGGATTTTGCCATCCGCGCGGCTGAGGCAGAGGAGGTGGCGCGTGAGGCTGCGCATGCTGCCCGCGCCCTCCTTGGCGCCGTAACCGGTCCAGCAGGTGATGAAGACCTTGTCCCCGAACACGATGGGGCTGGAGGAGCCGGGGCCGGGCATGTCCGCCTTCCAAAGGAGGTTCTCCGTGTCGCTCCATTTGAGCGGAACCTTGGACTCCGTGACAACGGCCGCGCCGGTGGGCCCGAGGAAGCGCGGCCAGTCATTGCCTGCGGCAGAGAGAAGCGTGGGTGTGGCGAGGGAGAGGAAGGTAGCGGTGGCGAAGGCGCGGGAGAGCGGGTGCATGC
>NZ_JBGANA010000006.1:0-393896 GCF_044222565.1 Prosthecobacter sp. | reverse complement strand
GGAGCTGGCGGGAGTTGAAAACGGGGTGCAATGTCCCCTGCATCGTTTGGTGCATGGTCGTCGGGTGCTTTTTGTGTCGCAACTCCAAGTAACCACGCTCTCAGCTCCAAACGATGCTTCTTTTAACTTCGGTATCCGGGCTTAAGCGAGTCCGGCACGAGCGAGGAGGGCCATGGCGTCGGGGTCGCGGCCCATGAAGTTCTGGAAGAGTTTGGCGGGGTCTTCCGAATTGCCCTTGCTGAGAATGGTGTCGCGGAATTCGCGGCCGACGGCGGGATTGAGGACGCCCTCCTGCTGGAAGCGGGTGAAGGCATCTGCATCGAGCACTTCGGCCCACTTGTAGCTGTAGTAGCCGGCGGCGTAACCGACCGGGCTGCTGAAGAGGTGGCCGAAGCGGCGCGCCATGGTGGGCTGCTCGGTTTTGAGCTCCATGACGTAGCCTTTGAGAATGGAGCGAGCGAGCTTGTCGAGGTCCACACCTTCATCGGTGGCGTGGTGCATGTGGAGATCGAGGTCGAGCTTGCCAAAGGCGAGCTGGCGCATGATGTCGCTGGCACTGCGGTAGTTTTTGGCGGCGAGCATCTTCTTGAAGAGACGCGGCGGGATGGTCTCTCCAGTTTCGTGATGGCGGGCGAAGAGATCGAGGCTCTCGCGCTCCCAGCAAAAATTCTCCATGAGCTGGGAGGGCAGTTCGACGAAGTCCCAATAGACGCTGACGCCATTGAGGGAGGGGATTTCGACGTTGCCGCAGAGCTGGTGCAGGAGATGACCGAACTCGTGGAAGACGGTGGTGACTTCGTCATGGGTGAGCAGCGCAGGCTTGCCATCCACGGGCGGGGTCATGTTGCCACAAATGAGGCCGAGATGCAGGCGGCGGTCGCGTTCGCCGTTCGCGCTTGGGGGCACGCCCATGCGGAGGTAGTTCATCCAGGCACCGCCGCGCTTGGAGTCACGCGGATGCCAGTCGGCGTAGAAGGAGCCGATGTGTACGTCCTTCTCGTTGCGCACTTCATAGAACTTCACCTCGGGGTGCCAGACTTCCACGGGGCCGGGCTTGCCGGGACGGGTGCTGACATTGGCGGGGGCTTCCGTGCCGGGTGCGACGTAAACGACTTCGCGGCTGACGATGCGGAGATCGAAGACTTTTTCCGCGAGCTGAAACATGCCGTTGAGGACCTTGTCGATGGGGAAGAACGGGCGCAGCTCTTCTTCATCGAAATCGTACTTCGATTTGCGCTGACGCTCGCTCCAGAAGGCGACTTCCCAAGGCTGGAAGAGGTCAACGGTCTGGTGGGCGTTGTCGGCGCGGAACTCCTGGAGCTCGATGGTCTCGCGTTGGAAGGCCTCGTGCACGCGCTCGTAGAGATCGGTGATGAAACGGTAGGCGCTCTGGCCGTTTTTGGCCATGCGGTGGTGCAGGATGTGATCGGCGAAGTTTGCCTTTCCCATGATCTGGGCCTTTTCATGGCGCAGGCGCAGGATATTCCAGACGAGGGCGGTGTTGTCGTGCTCGCCGCTGCGGCCGATGGTGCAGGAGCCTTCCCAAACCTGGCGGCGGATGGCTTCGTCTTCAATGTACTCCATGACAGGAATCATGGATGGGGCCTTCAGGGTGAAGCGATAGACCGGCTGCTCGGCCGTGCCGAGACCCTTGGCCAGGGCGTCTGCCTTGGCGGCGTCAATCGCTGTCTGAGGCAGGCCTTTGAGCTGGTTGACGTCGTGAATGATGAGCTCCCACTTGTTCGTGGAGTCGAGAACGTTCTCAGAGTACTTCTGAGTGCATTTGGAGAGCTCGGCCTCGATCTCCTCGACGCGCTTCTTTTTCTCGGGTGGAAGATCGGCGCCGGCTTCGATGAAGCCCTGCATCGCTTCATCGAGGGCGCGCTTGCGCACGGGCGGAAGCTTGCGTGCCTCCTCGGTCTTGCTGTAGGTGACGAAGAGGTCCCACAGGTCCTCATTGAGAGGGATCTTGGCGAAGAAGGAGCTGACCTCCGGGAGCATCTTGTTGTGCGCCTCCCTCAGGGCTGGGGAGTTGCAGAGGGAGTCGAGGTGGGTCACGAGGCCCCAGGCTTCATTTAGCTCCCGGGTGCATTCGTCCAAGCCTAAGACGACGCTGTCGAAAGTGATTTTGCCGCGGTCCTGACCGATGACGGCATCCAGATTTGCCTGCGCTTTTTCAAGGGCGGCACGGATGTCGGGTTCGATGTATTCAGGAGTGAGGGTGGACCAGCGGACGTGCAGGTCTTGAGTGAGAAAAGGTGCTGCCATGGTTGGAGGTTTTTTTGGCGGGCGTGGGGACGCGGAGTATGGACGAAATGTGTGGAGCTGCAAGATGACATTGGCGGGATGATCTTTGCTCAAAATGCCGAGCGAATTGACAAAGCGCGCATGCTTCACAACATGCGCGGACTGTGTCCGATTCCTCCCCCCTTCGCCGCACCCCCCTGCACGCCGTGCATGTGGAGCTGGGTGCGCGCATGGTGCCCTTTGCCGGATGGGAGATGCCTGTGCAGTACACGGGCATCGTGGACGAGCACAAGGCGGTGAGGCAGAGCGTGGGAGTCTTTGACATCTCGCACATGGGTCAGTTCATTGTGAGCGGGACGGGCGCCGAGGCGTTTCTGAACCGGGTGCTGACGAACAACATCGCCAAGCTGCAGCCGGGCCAGGGGCAGTACACGCTGCTGCTGAACGCGCGGGGCGGAGTGATCGATGACCTGATCGCCTACCGAACCAGCGAGCGAGAGTTTTACCTAGTGGTGAATGCCTCGCGCATCGACCAGGACTGGGCACACCTGGAAGCTCAGCTGACAAAGGATGACGAGGTGCTGATGGCGAACGCGAGTGATTTCACCGCGGGTCTGGCCATTCAGGGACCGAAGGCACGGGAAGTCGCCACCGCGATTTTTGGCGATGCAAAATCTTTTCCCGAGCACAACACGATCCTGGTGACCATGAGCGAGAGCGGGCCGATGTGGCTGTGCGGCACGGGCTACACCGGAGAGGAAGGCTTTGAGTTTTTCATGCCGATCGAGACGGCTGAGGCGTGGTTCCGCAAGATCGTGGATGCGGTGAAGGCGGCGGGCGGCATGCCTGCCGGTCTGGGCGCACGCGATACGCTGCGGCTGGAGATGGGCTATCCGCTGAACGGCAACGATCTTTCTGAAGAGCGCACGCCGCTGCAGGCGGGGCTGGGTTTTTTTGTGGATCTGGACAAGGGAGACTTCACCGGGCGCGAGGCGCTGGTGGCGCAGAAAGCGGCCGGACTGCCGGACAAGCTGGCAGCCTTCCGCATGACGGGCGCCGCGCCGCCGCCGCGTCCGCATTATCCCGTGGCCTTTGGCGGGGAGATCGTCAGCGAAGTGGGCAGCGGCACTCAATCGCCCAGCCTGGGTGCGGGCATTGGCATGGCCTATGTGCCGGTGAGCGCGGCCACGATTGGCAGTGTGCTGGAAATCGAAATCCGCGGGCGCCGTTTCCCTGCGGAGGTGGTAAAGAAGCCGTTTTATCGCAAGCCGTCCGTCTAATTTTCAACCGACATCCTCATCATGAGCAACGTTCCCGACAATCTCCGCTACCGCGACTCCCACGAATGGATCGATCCCACGCAGGACCCCTCTCCGGTGGGCATCACGGATCATGCGCAGGCGGAACTGACCGACGTGGTGTTCGTGGACCCGCCGAAGGTGGGTGCGCAGGTCAGCGCGGGTCAGCAGGTGTGCGTGATCGAGTCTGTGAAGGCCGCGAGCGACATCTATGCCCCGGTGGCAGGCGAGATCGTGGCGATCAATGAGGCGCTCAGCAGTGATCCGGGGCTGCTCAACCGTGATCCGTACGCCGCCGGGTGGATCTTCAAAATCAAAGCGTCGAATCCGGCCGACACCGAGGCGCTGATGAACGCCGAAGCCTACCGCAAGCACATTGCGTGAGCCGGGCGGTGCGCGCATGATTTACCGCTGATTTTTTCGGCTGCAATGTGTGACGAATTCGTTACTCATCCCAGTCCCCAGACCATGTCTTCCGAAGCTTCCCCTTCCATCGCCACTGTCCCTGCTGGATTCCAGCTCAAGCCGATCGACGCCTATCACCGCCGGCATCGCACCTTTCCCGCGAATGGGTGGATTGAGCGCATCACCAACAAGCTGCAAGACGTCGTCGAGGCGGTAATTGCGCACTGCTCCGTGCAGGGCGATCCGCCGATCTATGACTCGAGGCATTTTCCCTGGGTGAAAGACATCGAGGCCGACTGGCGGAAGGTGCGCGCGGAGCTGGACTCGATCATGAAGTACCGGGATGCGATGCCGAGTTTTCAGGACATCGTGAAAGAAGTGGGGATGATCCAGGGAGACGACCAGTGGAAGACCTTCTTTCTGAAGGGCGTCGGGATGGATTGCGAAGAAAATGCGCGCCACTGCCCTGAGACGATGAAGGTGCTGGAAAAGATCCCCGGCTGCACGACGGGATTTTTCTCGATTCTTTCGCCGCAGAAGCACATCCCGCATCATCGCGGACCGTGGGCTGGAGTGCTGCGGATGCACCTGGGGCTGATGGTGCCGGAACCTCGCCACCAGTGCCGCATCCGCATCGCCGATCAGGTCTATTCGTGGGAGGAGGGCAAGGCGGTAATCTTTGACGACACTTATAATCATGAAGTGTGGAATGATACGGACGGCTATCGTGTGGTGCTGTTTGTGGATTTTGAGCGCCCTCTGCGCCCGCCGTTCAACTTCCTCAACCATTGGATCCTGAATCTGGCGTCGCTGGCTCCTTTCTTGCGTGAAGCGAAGGGCAAACAAAAAGCGTCAGAGAAAAAATTCTGGGCGCTGTTTGGCAAGTGACAGCGGCCCCCGGCTTGATACCGTGGCGGCCTCCTCAAAACCGCTACGATTTCAATGCCCACGAATTTTTCCCGCCGTCATATTGGTCCCTCCGCCGCCGAGGCGGAGAGCATGCTGCAAACGCTCGGATTCAAAACGCTCGATGAGCTGATCGACCAGGTGGTGCCGGAAGGCATCCGCGTGCGGGAGCCGCTGAACCTGGCGCCACCGCTGAGCGAGGAACAGGCGCTGCGCCGGATGCGCCAGATCATGGGGCTGAACAAGGTGCTGCGCTCGTTCATCGGGCTGGGATTTCATGACACCTTCACGCCGCCGGTCATTCAGCGGAACATCCTGGAGAATCCGGGCTGGTACACCGCCTACACGCCGTACCAGGCGGAGATCGCGCAGGGGCGACTGGAGGCGCTGATCAATTTTCAGACGATGATCCGCGACCTCACGGCGCTGGATGTGGCGAATGCTTCACTGCTGGACGAAGGCACCGCATGCGCCGAGGCGCTGGGCCTGGCGGTGGCGCAGGTGGCGGGTGCGTCGCGGGTGTTTGTCTCGGACAAATGCCATCCGCACAATCTGGAGGTGGTGCGCACACGCATGGAGGCGCTGGGCATTCGCGTGGAAACGGGCGATGTGATGAAGTGGAAGCATGACGGAACGAAGGGGCTGGCCGCCGTGCTGGTGCAGTATCCGGACACGCTCGGCACCATTCATGATTATTCTGAGCTGGCTGCTGAAGTGCATCAGGCGGGTGCGCTGCTGGTGGTGAGCGCCGATCTGCTGGCCCTGACAGTGCTGCGGCCACCGGGCGAATTTGGTGCGGACATCTGCGTGGGGAACAGCCAGCGCTTTGGCGTGCCGCTGGGCTTCGGAGGACCGCATGCGGCCTTCATGGCGGTGAAGGATGCTCTGAAGCGCCGCCTTCCCGGAAGGCTGATCGGGGTGTCGAAAGATGCCTCCGGCAAACCCGGCTACCGCCTTTCTTTGCAAACACGCGAGCAGCACATCCGCCGGGAGAAGGCGACGAGCAACATCTGCACAGCGCAGGTTCTGCTGGCGGTGATGGCATCGATGTATGCGGTGTATCATGGTCCGGAAGGTTTGAAGGTGATCGCCCGGCGTGTGCATGGAGCGGCGGTGTGGCTGGCGGGGGAACTGCTGCGCGCAGGCATGGATGTGCTGAGCGACGATTTTTTTGACACGCTGAGCGTGCGTGTGCCGAATGCGGATGACCTGATCAAGCGTGCGCTGATTTTTGGCATCAACCTGCGCAAGGTGGATGCGGTCACTGTGAGTGTTGCGCTGGACGAGCGCGTGAAAGAGGAGGAACTGCTCAATCTGCTGACGGCGTTTGGCATTTCCAAGGCTCAGCAGCCACCGGTGCTGAATGACAGGCACCCGCTGCACTGCTCGGCGCAGCACCATCGCAAGTCGGAGTTTCTGACGCATCCGGTGTTCAACTCCTACCACTCGGAGACGGAGATGATGCGCTACCTGCATCGTCTGGAGTCGAAAGACATCGCGCTGAACCGCAGCATGATTCCGCTGGGATCGTGCACGATGAAGCTGAACGCGGCGGCGGAGATGATGCCGCTGAGCTGGCCGGAGGTGGGCGGGCTGCATCCGTTTGCACCTGCGGACCAGTCGGAAGGCTATCGTACAATGTTCAGCGATCTGGAAGCGTGGCTGGCCGAGTGCACCGGCTTTGACGCGGTGTCCTTGCAGCCAAATGCGGGCTCACAGGGTGAATACGCGGGCCTGCTGGCGATCAAGCGCTTCCATGCTGCGCGTGATGAGGACCACCGTGATGTGTGCCTGATCCCGACTTCGGCGCACGGGACCAACCCTGCGAGCGCGGTGATGTGCGGTTTCAAGGTGGTGCCGGTGACGTGCGACAGCCAGGGCAACATCGCCGTGGATGACTTGAAAGCGAAACTGGAGGCGAACAAGGACAAGGTGGCTGCGCTGATGGTCACGTATCCCTCCACGCACGGGGTGTTTGAAGAGTCCATCGTGGAAATCTGCCGTGCGGTGCATGACCATGGCGGGCAGGTGTACATGGACGGGGCGAACATGAACGCGCAGGTGGGGCTGACCTCGCCGGGGCGGATCGGCGCGGACGTGTGCCATTTGAATCTGCACAAGACGTTCTGCATTCCGCATGGCGGCGGGGGGCCGGGTGTCGGTCCCATCGCTGTGGCGGCGCATCTTCGGCCGCATCTGCCGGGGCACCACACGTGGCGGCCGGAGCAGCGTGAAGGCGCGGTGTGCTCCGCGCCCTGGGGCAGCGCGAGCATTTGCACCATCTCGTGGATGTATATTGCGATGATGGGGCCGCGGCTGGTGGACGCGACGAAGATGGCCATCCTCAACGCGAACTACGTGGCGAAGAAGCTGGAAGCGAATTTCCCCACGCTGTACAAAGGCAGCAAGGGACTTGTGGCGCACGAGTGCATCCTGGACTTCAGCCATTTCCACAAGGTCACGGTGGAAGATGTGGCGAAGCGGCTGATGGACTTCGGCTACCATGCGCCGACGATGAGCTGGCCGGTGACGGGTACGCTCATGATTGAGCCAACGGAGAGCGAAAGCAAAGCGGAGATCGACCGCTTCTGCGAGGCGATGCAGTGCATTCACGCGGAAATGATCGGGGTGGAGAGCAACCAGTATCATCCCACGGACAACACTCTCAAGCAGGCGCCGCACACGGCCGCCTCGGTGACGAAGAGCGACTGGCCGCATGCGTATACGCGTGAAGCCGCCGCCTTCCCGCTGCCTTGGGTCCAGGAGAGCAAGTACTGGCCGCCGGTGTCGCGCATCGACAACGTGTATGGTGACCGCCATCTGATCTGCACCTGCGTGAGCGTGGAAGAAGCGGCTGCGGGGTGAGAGCAGGCTTGTTCCCGCCTAGCGCATCCCTCTGGTCGTAGGTTTGGTGTGTTTGGCGTCGAGAGTGTTGGGATACTCCAACGTGCTCTCCGCCAAACCGCCCGACTGCGAGGATGCTCGTACGCCACAGTGCTTGCGGCACGCTGGCAGACGGGCGGGCTGTCGCCACGCCCATCCTACGATCACCTGCGTGAGCGTGGAAGAAGCGGCTGCAAGTTGAGGCATTCTGCGTCGTTTCACGGCGCATGAGATTTCCAACGTCCGTTGTCTTTGCCGCACTCGCTTTTGTTTCCAGCCTGCAACTGCGGGCTGCGGATGCGCCGCGTCCGAATGTCCTGTTCATCATTTTTGACGACTGGGGCTGGCAGCATGCAGGGGCGTATGGCTGTGACTGGGTGAAAACGCCGAACTTTGACCGGGTGGCGAAGGAGGGAGTGCTGTTCAAGAATGCGTTTACCTCCAATCCGAAGTGCAGTCCGTGCCGGGCGACAATCCTCACGGGACGCAACAGCTGGCAGCTGGAGGAAGCGGTGTGTCATGGCGGCATCTTCCCGCCGAAGTTTGCGGTGTATCCGGACCTGCTGGAAAAAAGCGGCTACACCGTGGGCCTGACGGGCAAGGGCTGGGGACCAGGGGAGTACAAGCTGGAGGGACGCACGCGAAATCCCGCCGGGCCGGCGTTTGATGAGTTCAAACAAGAGGTGCCGGCGAAGGGAATCACCACCACGGACTATCCGCGCAACCTTGAGGCTTTTCTGACGAAGCGCGACAAGGCGCAGCCTTTCTGTTTCTGGATGGGATTCAAGGAGCCGCACCGTGGCTATGAACTGGACAGTGGTGTGCGACTGGGGAAGAAACTCGATGATGTGAAGGTGCCTGGCTATCTGCCGGACAATGCGACCGTGCGTGGTGATCTGGCGGATTACGCGATCGAGGTGGAGTGGGGTGACAAGCAGATCGGGCGTGCGATGGAGGTGCTGGAGAAGGCCGGTCTGCTGGAAGACACTTTGATCATTGTGACGTCGGACCATGGCATGCCGTTTCCGCGTGTGAAGGGGCAGATCTATGAAGACGGCTACCACCTGCCGCTGGCGATGCGCTGGGGCAAGGGAATCAAGCCGGGACGTGTGGTGGAGGATTTTATCAACGTTCGCGATCTTGCGCCGACGTATCTGGAACTCGCGGGACTGCCCAAGCATGAGCAGATGAGCGGCAGCAGCCTGGCGAATCTTTTGCGCAGCGAGAAGAGCGGCTTTGTGGAAGACAGGAAGGTCATGCTCGCAGGCAAAGAGAGGCATGACATCGGCAGGCCGAATGACTGGGGGTATCCGGTGCGTGCCATCCGCACGCCGGAGTTTTTCTACAGCCACAACTACCACCCGGAACGCTGGCCCGCGTGCAACCCTGAGACCGGCTACGGCAACTGCGATGATGGCCCGACGAAGTCATGGATCGTGGAGAACAAGGGGCTGTTTTATGATCTGGCGTTCAACTACCGGCCGGAGGAGGAGCTCTATGACATCGTGAAAGATCCGGAGTGTCTGAGAAATCTGGCCAAGCTTCCCGAGTTTGCCGCCAAGAAGAAGGAACTGCGCACGAAGATGGAGGGCATCCTGAAGGAGGAAAAAGATCCGCGTGTGCTGGGCCATGAGGCGATCTTTGACACGTACAAGTACCTCGGCAACCGCAGCAAGAAGGGCTATGCGGAATGGGAGGCAAAGCAGAGGGGCATCCCGCTGCCGGAGGCACCCAAGAAGGGCAAGAAAGACGCGGATGAGTGAGATGGGGAACTCGACTTTGGAGCGTTTGCGGCGATAAGAGCTGCATGCGCCCACTGGCTCTGCTCCTGCTGTTCTTCTGCCTTGGTCTGAATCTGCACGCTGCTGACAAAGCGGCCAGCACGCCGGAGGCGCTCGTGGCCGAGCTTTACAAGGCGGAGAAGAAAAAAGCCTCGCCGTTTTTCCAGACCAAGAACCGGGCGCTGGTGGACCACTACTTCACCAAAGAACTGGGAGATCTGATCTGGAAAGATGCCATCACATCCAAAGATGAAGTCGGCGCGATCGATGGCGATCCGCTTTATGACGCCCAGGACATGGAGATCAAGGACTTCATGATTCATCCGGGGAAGTCCGAAGATGGCAAGGCGACGGTGCAGGTCACTTTTTTGAATTTCGACAAGAAGACCCGTATCACCTTCCACTGCGTGCAGAAGGAAGGGGCGTGGAAAATCAGCGACATTCAGTATGCCGAGTGGGCGATGCTGAAGCTTCTGAAGGAGAGTGTGGGGAAGTGAGCCGGAAGTGATGCAGGTGCTACTGACTGCGAGGCGAGAGCCACAGGCCGTTCGCTGCGGGCAAGAGTGGCTACATCACTTCGAACTTCCTTCCTTCGGCGCTTCCGGTGGGCGGCGGAATTTGCTGCCACCTTCGGAGGCGGGAGGGCCGGCACCGGGGATGCCGCCAGATTTGCCTTTGCGGTCCTGCATGGCTTTCATGGCGGCTTCGCGCTCTTCGGGATCAAGGACGCCGTTCTTGTTGGCGTCGAATTTTTGCAGGAGCATGGCCTGCATGGGACCACCGTCTTTGCCGGCTTCGCCGCCCTTGGGGGTGCCACCCTTGCGCTCCTGCATGGCTTTCATGGCTGCGGCTTTTTCATCGGGGTCGAGGGTGCCGTTTTTATTGGCATCAAACTTCTGGAGCAGCATCTCCTTCATCATTTCGCGGCCCTTGCCGCCGCCGGGGCCTTTGGGAGCGTCTTCGGCGCGAATCAGTGAAGCACTGACCGCAAGGGCGAGGAGGAAAGCTGGCAGCAGTTTCATGGGTAAGATGGGGTTCGGCTGCAGAAACAGCGGGACCGGAGGAAAGTTGCATGACTTCTTCTGCCAAGGCGCGGCTTGCCCTTTGCTCTGATGGCTGTACTCTAAGGGCGGGTCGGTCGGAGTGATCGCTGGTATTTTGCCGCAAGGTGCGATGCCAGAGGAAAGTCCGGACACCACAGGGCAGCATGCCACGTGAAAGCGTGGGGGCTGCGGTGCAAGCCGCGGTCACAGAAAGTGTCACAGAAAACAAACCGCCTGCGTGAAAGCGCGGGCAAGGGTGAAACGGCGGGGTAAGAGCCCACCGCCCCAACCGCGAGGAAGGGGGCACGACAAACCTCATGCGGTGCAAGACAGAACAGGAGAAACGGCCCGCCTGGCCGCAAGTCCCGCAAGGGATGGATAGCTCCGGGTAATAGTCGCACCACTGCGCAAGCAGGGGCAGGCTGGTCGCTCAGCCTGACAGATAAATGATCACAGCCAGGTGCCGAAGGGCATCGGGGACACAGAATCCGGCTTATGAGGGCCGATCCACAATGAAGGCGTCGGGAGAGATCCCGGCGCCTTCGCCTTTGTTAGATGCTGAATCCTGGATGCTAGATTCTAGATGCTGGATAGTGACTTATAGGCCGAGATCGCCTTCGGCCATGATGGTGTGCTTGGGGGCCTCGCGCAGGGCGGTGGGAAAGAGGAAGAAGTGGCAGACCCGCTGGGTGCGGCGGAAGAGGGACGGGGTGGCGTCCCAGCTGTGGTCCGCGGGAAATTTGGCGCCGGTGACGAGCCAGGCACCGCCGGGGAGGATGCGGGGTTCTTTGACCAGCAGTCCGGTGAGGGCGTGCAGCTCGCACTGGTCATCGCTGGCGGTGAAGCTCTCCACTACATCCCATGCCGGCAGCCCGCGGGTGAGGCGGCAGGTGACCAGCAGGTAGGAGCTGAGGGTGCCGCTGCCATCCACGAGGCCGAGGAAGTGATGCGTGCGGGTCAAAGAGCGGCAATACCAACGCAGGTATTCCGGGGTGATCCACTTTTCGATGCGATCAGCACGCTGGTAGCCGCGAGTGATGGCGGTGACTTCGGCGGGATCGGTGATCAGCCGCTTGTCCTGCGGCAGGGCAGGCCACCAGGAGCGTCCGCGCAGCCGGGAGGCTGCTCCCGCAGGGAAAAAGTGACGTGTCACCGTCTGCTCTGCCCGTGCGCCGAGCTTGAACAAGGCAGTCTGCACGCGGGGATTGGGGGTGGTGTGAGCGATCATGCAGTGCTCCGCCACTTCCCGCTGCTGCAGGAAGACCAAGGCTGCGGCTTTGGGAAACTGAGGATCCACGCAAAAAGTCGTGCTGTAAATCGTTGGGCAGGGGCTGGTCTGCCAAGTGTGAAGGGCAGGGATGGAGCCCCCATAGGCCACCAGACGCCCGTTGGCGTGTACCCAGCGCCCGCGTTCCGGGTTGACCGCTGCAGCGGGGTTTTCATCCCACCAGAAGCGCATGCGTTCCTCCCAGGTGTGGCCAGGTGGTGGCGGCAGATGCTGCGCCAAAAACGCCACCAGCTCTGCCCGTGCGGCGGCAGTGTCGGGGTAGGCGCTGATTTCGAGAGCAGGCATGATTAGTTATGGAAAACATGATTGTTCTCTGAATGTATCGTAAATTCAAGTGGAGGGGGCTAAAGCAAGCGCGGTTATGATATGTCGTGGTAAAAACCACAGATGGTCCCGACTATCTCTGCCACTGAGTGATATTGTGTGAGAAGCGAGGGAGGCGAGCGCGGGTGAAGACCCGTTTTAGTCGTCGAGCTTGTAGCAGGAGGGGAGCTTGTGCCTGACCGGGAGAGCCCGCATGAACTCATCCTTCTTCACGTGGGAAAAGATGAGGAAGAACAAGCCAAAGGGCAGGTAAAGACTGATTTCGAAATGCCCGAACACCAGAGGCAGCAGACTCAGAACCAAGCTCAGGGCACCAAATGAGCGCAGAAACTTGAACATCCACTTGGAACGAAAGGCGCAGACGGTGATCGTGCCGGTCACGAGCACAAGTCCGCTCAAGGCCAGCAAAGCCGCGACCTCAATGCAGGTGGTCATATCTCCTATGGCCGCAGTGAGTCTCACAGGATCGCCCGCACCGCTGGTTTTGAGTACGTCGAATGCCTCAATCACACCGAACATGGCGGCCACAATGCCGAGCACGGGAGCCGCTTGAAGCCAGGCGCCCAGCTTGGCGACGAAGGCTACTAGGGGCGATGGTGGCGTTTCGGTCATGAGCACGAAATCTTCAAGCAGCCATGGCGGGTGCCTGGGGTCGCAAGAACTCATCCTTTTTCATCAGAGCGAAGATGAGGAAAAACAGGCCGAAAGGGAGGAAGTAGCTGAAAGTGATTAGGCCGCCGTAAAGACAGAGAAACCAGAACATCCACACGGCACGGTAGCGGCACGCGGTGATGGAGAAGAGCACCAGCAGGACACCGATGAACGAGATCGCAATGCCGACGGCAGATGAGATGAGCACTTCGCCGATGGCTCCGCTGAGCACTTCAGGGTCGCCGCCGCCTGTGGTTTTGAGTGAGTCGAAGGCGGCCATCATGCCTTTCACCGTTCCCGCGAGGCCGATGAACTGGGCGAGCTGCAGCCAGGCTCCGAGCTTGGCGATGAAGGCTCCGCTTTGAGAGGGGGATTCGTTCATGGTGCGGCGGATTTAAACGGGCGGCGTTGGGTTTAGCAAGGCTTTCAGCAGCACGGGCGATCCTACCCTTGGCGAACGCGCTCGTCTCGGGCAGGATTGCCCGAGCTACTTCAGTCGAGGTAGACAAACTCGTTTGAGTTCAGCAAGGCCAGGCAGTAGTCGGCCAGGGCTTCACGGAAGCCGGGTGTGAGGACGGTTTGTTTTTGCAGGAACTTCTGGCCGATGGCGAGTTCCTGTTGCGTGGGATTGCGGGAGAGGCAGCGCAGGGTGGCGGCGGTGATGAGGGCGGTGGCATCGGAGCCATGCTGCTGGTTCAAGTCGGTGGCGAGTTTGGCGGCGATGCCGTGGGTGAACTCGGAATTGAGCAGCATCA
This sequence comes from Prosthecobacter sp., assembly GCF_044222565.1. Classification (GTDB taxonomy): domain Bacteria; phylum Verrucomicrobiota; class Verrucomicrobiia; order Verrucomicrobiales; family Verrucomicrobiaceae; genus Prosthecobacter. Next base: position 380,315 of record NZ_JBGANA010000006.1, on the reverse strand, counting down.
GGGACTGCGGAGCGGTGGTGGAGGCATTGCGGCGGGCGCAGCTCATCTGGGCATCGGGGCGGTCGAAGAGTTCGAAGAGTGGGTTGCGAAGATTGCGGCGGGCAAAGGTGTAGATGCTGCGGCGGGTGTGCTCGGTCACGTCCTTGGTGGATTCTCCTTGGTTTTTGAGGAGCGTACTGGCGATCTCTTTGGGCAGGGGGAGTTTGACGCCGGGGCCGCTAGTTTTGAGATTGAGCTGGCCGCTGATGCTGAGCATGGAATCGCGCAGCATTTCTCCGGTGAGGCGTATGGGCTGGGCGGCTTTCTGCTGATAGGCCTTCGACATGACGATGACCCTGTGCAGCTTTTTGAGGCTCCAGTTTTGGCGAGGGAGTTCGGCGGCGAGCCAGTCAAGAAGTGCAGGATTGGTGGGCGCTTCGCCTTGATGACCGAGATCGCCGGGAATGGCGGCGAGAGGGGTGCCGAAGTGCTGCTGCCAGAGGCGGTTGGCCATGGTGCGCAGGAAGAGGGCGTTGTCCTTGCTGGTGAGCCATTGCGCGAGCGCGAGGCGGTCGGCCTGCGGCGGCGTGGCACCAAAGACGCGAGGGAAGGCGGGCTGGATCGCGGGGCCGGGGCGTTTGAAGTCGCCGCGCACAAAGACGGTGCTGGCGGGAATTCCTTCGGTGAAGACGCGCACGGCGGGGCCGAGGGGCTTGCTGTTCTTGGTCAGCACGGTGTTATCAAAGAAGGCGCGCAGGCGGTAGAAGTCGGCCTGGCTGATGGGATCGTAAGGATGGTCGTGGCACTGCGCACAGCCGACGGTGAGGCCCAAGCCCACGGAGCCGACGGTGGTGGCGATGTCATTGAGCAGCACGTGGCGGCGCTCATCCTGATTGTTGAGGTCCGGCATGTCCGGGCAGGCGAAGAGGAAGCCGGTGGCGACTTCATCGCCCATCAGATCTCCGGCGATCTGATGCTGTACGAAGGCATCGAAGGGCATGTCGCTGTTGAGCGCGTTGATGACCCAGTCGCGATACTGCCAGGCGCGGTTGCGTTCGGCGTCGTACTCGAAGCCGTCGGTGTCCGCGTAGCGCGCAAGGTCGAGCCACCACTGCGCCCAGTGCTCGCCGTAACGTGGGGATGCGAGAAGGCGGGTGGCTAAATGCTCGATGCTGGATGCTGGATGCTGGATGTGCTCTCGCGTGAAGGCCGTGACTTCTTCGGGAGTGGGTGGGAGGCCGGTGAGATCGAAGGTGAGGCGGCGGATGAGCGTGGCAGGATCGGCGGGCTGTGAGGCGGGTTTGGCGAGATCGTCGATGCCGGTTTTTTCGGGAGCGGGCTGGAGAGGTTTGAAGGCCCAGTGTTCTTTGTCTTCGGCCTTGATGGGGCGTTCGTCTTTGACTGGATCAGCGGAGGCACGGATGGAGACGGCGTGGGCGCAGGGCGCGATCAGCAGCAGCGTGAGGAAGAAGACGAGTTTCATTTCTTCAATGTCTATCGAGTCCAGGCCATGGAGGCCAAAATGAATTCCGCCTTCTCCGTGGAGCCGAGTTCAGAAACCATTCGATTTCGCGCACTTTCGATGTGCTGAGGTTGAATCATGTCGTCCTCGTCTGTGAGTTGGTCGGGATTCCTGGCAACAATATGTCCGAGGGTCGCAAAACAAAACACCATGTCACCAAGACGGTTGAAGATGGGTTCTGGATTCCATGACCCCTCTCCATGATACGCATGCAGGATGGTCTTCGCCGAGAGCGAGAAAATAAATGGGTCACCGCCTTCGTCGGCCACAACGAGCCAGTCTGCGTTCCAATCCGGGAATGTTTCGCCTGATTGAGGATGATATCGATAGCCGGCTTGGAAGCTCCAAAGTCTGGCCAATGAAGGGAGGAAATAGGGATTCCCATACCCTGCGATGTTCACGTCAACCGGCCCAAATGTTTGATAGTAATCGAGGATTTCCACCGGAAGCTCAAACGGGCCTGTCCATTCTGCGGCTGTCTGGGATTTAAAAAGGGCCTCGGGATAAGCCTCCTGAATATGCTGCCGGGCATTTGGATAAGAAGTGCTCATAGCAGCTACGCCAGTATTCCTTTGACGACCTCGCTGCCATCGACGCCCGTCAGTTTTTGGTCGAGGCCGTTGAGGCGGAAGGTGAGGCGTTCGTGATCGAGGCCGAGGAGGTGGAGGATGGTGGCGTGGAGATCGCGGATGTGGACTTTGTCCTGGGCGGCGCGCAGACCGAATTCATCGGTGGCGCCGTGGACGTGGCCGTGCTTGACGCCGGCGCCCATGAGGACGGTGGTGAAGCCCCAGGGATTGTGATCGCGGCCCACGCCTTTTTCGCTCATGGGCATGCGGCCGAATTCTCCGCCCCAGATCACGAGGGTGTCTTCGAGGAGGCCGCGTTGTTTCAGATCCATGAGCAAACCGGCCACGGGCCTGTCGGTGCGGGCGCAATATTCGGAGTGATTTTTGAGCACGTTTTCGTGCGCGTCCCAGCCGTTGGTATCGCCGGAATAAAGCTGCACAAAGCGGACGCCGCGCTCGATCATGCGGCGGGCAAGGAGGCAGCGGGTGCCGAACTCCTTGGTGGTGGGATCGTCGATGCCGTAGAGATGCTTGGTGGCCTGCGTTTCGCGGGAAATGTCCACGGCTTCAGGCGCGGCGCTTTGCATGCGAAAGGCCAGTTCGTAGCTGCGGATGCGCGCGTCGAGTTCGCTGTCCGCTGCGTGCTGCGCGAGGTGCTGCGCATTCATCTGCTGGATGAGATCCAGCGTGGCGCGCTGGCGGGCGCTGCTGTGCGGGCTTTGCAGATGGAGGATGGGATTGTTCCCGGCTCGCATGGTGGTGCCCTGGTAGGTGGCGGGCAGGTAGCCACTGCCCCAGGAGGGCGGGCCGCCTTTTAGGCCGCCGCCGGGATCTGGCATGACGACGAAGGCGGGCATGTCGGCGTTTTCAGAACCGAGGCCGTAAGAGACCCAACTGCCCACACTCGGCTTGCCCATCTGGATGGAGCCGGTGTTCATCTGATAGACGGACTGCGGATGATTCACGCTGTCGCCATGGCAGCTGCGGATGACGCACATCTCATCGGCGAGCTGTGCCATGTTGGGCAGGAAGTCGCTGATCTCGATGCCGCTCTGGCCATGTTTGCGGAAAGATTTGACCGGCGCGAGGAGGGGATTTTGCGCGACCTTGCGCCGCGTCTCGACTGCGCCGTAGCTCTCTGGCAAAGGCTTGCCGGCGTGACGGATGAGATCAGGCTTGGGATCGAAGAGATCGAGGTGGCTCGGGCCGCCGTGCATGAAGAGCCAGATGACGCGCTTGGCCTTTGCGGGAAAGTGCGAGCGTGTGTCCGCCATCAGATGGGACAGCGCGACGCTGGACAAGCCCATGGCCGAGCTGCCGAGAAAGCGGCGGCGGGAAAGGGTGTCGAACTCGCGGTGCATGGCATCAAGACGATGGTACGAGGGCGGTTCTAGCGGGTGGGGCGGAAAAGGTCAAGAGTGGCGGGGAGGGCATCTGGAGCGTGACGGGTTAGCGCAGGGTGCTCGGGAGCGCTCTTTGGCTTGTATATGTTACCGGCTTGCGGAAAGCGGTAGCTGCGCTCGTGCCTCGCTGCGCGACCGCACTCCAAAAGGTCTGCTTTGCCGAGTTGCTTATGCGGGTGGGAAGGCTCCAGTTGCGGCGCAACTGGGCAACTTGGCTACAGCATCTTCTGCATCCACAGTACATCGAGCCAGCGGCCGTGCTTGTGGCCGACTTCCTTGAGGTGGGAGACTTTGACGAAGCCGAATTTGGCATGGAGGGCGATGCTGCCTGCCTGGTCGGCATCAATGCCACCTAGGACGGTGTGGTGGCCGAGTTCTTTGGCGAGGCGCAGGAGCTCGCCGAGGATAAGGCTGCCGAGGCCTCTTCCCTGATGCTCGTGATGAAGATAAACGGAGTCCTCGACGCTGTGGCAGTAGGCCTGGCGGGGATGAAAGCGGCTGAGAGAACCCCAGCCGATGATGGTGCCGTTTTCCTCCGCGACGATCACAGGATGCTCGGGGCCGTGGGCGTCAAACCAGTCCTGCCGTTCCTGCGCGGTGCTGGGGACGGTTTGATAAGTGCAGGTGCTGTGCTCGACGTAGTGATTGTAGATGGCATTGATGGCCGGGAGGTCTGCGGCGGTGGCGGGTCGTAGGGTGGCGGGCATGGGGCGTCGTCCTTCTGATGATGGGATGATTAAGGAAGGACTGAAAACTGCGAACTGAAAAATGAAAACTGCAAATTGGAGGTGTGGGGGACGAATGGCACTGCCCGACCAATACGCCTAAACTCCCTGAACCCATTTATGTCAGAGCGCAGCGACTTGACCGAGGACGAGTTCGAGCAGGACGACAAACGACCTTACGCCGCGGGATTTACCGTGCGTGGAGGGAGGGTGATTTTCGACGTAAAGGTCTGCTCGGTGTCGAGGTCGCCGAGGCAGCCGAGGTAGTCGAGGAGTTCCATGGTGCAGGCGTTGGTCCAGCCAAAGCCGGGTTCGTTGGTGGGGTAGCCAAACTGGATCTTGCCGGTGACGTCGCTGGTCATGCCTTCGAGGTCGTATTTTTCAAAAAGCATGCCGGTGCGGCGGAACTCGGAGGCGACGAGGGTGACGAAGCGGCGGGCGATGCGGCGCGCCTCATGGCGGTAGCCGTAGCGGTGAAGGCCCATGACGGCGAGATAGTTCAGGGGAGCCCAGCCAAAGGGTTTGTCCCACTGGCAGCCGCTGGGGTGCAGGCTGGTGAGGAGGCCGCCGGGGGCTTCGAAGTCTGGCAGGCGGGCAACGATTTTGGCTGCCTGCTCACGTGTGGCGAAACCTGCCCAAAGCGGCCAGAAGGTGGTGGCAAAGGGGTAGGCGCGGCGGCGTCCGGAGCGGCCATCGAAGTCATAGAAAAGGCCAGCCTCTTCGTCCCAAAGGTGCTCATTGATGGCGGCTGCGCGCTGATGGGCGCGCTCCTGCCAGACATTGAGAGAGGCGGTGGCATCGAGGAAGGCGCGCACTTTGGCGATGTCCACTTCCAGCCGCCAGAGGAGGGTGTTGAGGCAGGCGGGCATGATGTCGAGCACGTCGAGATTGGCGAAGCCAAAGCGACCGCTGACGTCGAAGCCGGACTCGCGCATGCTGCGGTCTGCGTGGTAGGCGCGGGTGGTGAGGGCGCCCGTTTCGGGATCGAGAAAGTCGCTGGCGTCCTGCACGTATTCACCGCCGGCGGCGAGGTTGAGGCGCAGGCGTTCGTAGTGGTTGCGGCCATGCTCGTCCACCTCCCCCAGAGCGACTTCGGGAGCGGGCCCCTGCGCGAAGTCATAGTAGCGTGAGAGATTCATGCCGGAGACCAGGTGGGGCGGCACCGTCCAGTAGTAGTAGAATTTTTCCAGCAGCGGCAGGGTGCGCTTGAGCCAGACGAGATCCCCGCTGGCGCGATAGACTGCCAGGACCAAGCGGCCAAGAAAAGGGGGATGAGAGCGGGTGAGGTAGTAGGTGCGGTTGGCAGTGAGCACCGTGCCGTAGTGCTCCACCTGGTAGAGGCATTGATCGGCAATGGCCCGGGCCATGGCCACGCGGCCCTGACGCAGCAGGCCGAGGGCGATGAAGTAGCTGTCCCAGCCATACATTTCATTGAAGCGGCCGCCGGGCACCACGTAGCGGCCGGGGAGGAAGAGCAGGCCATGCTCGTCGATGCGCGCGGGGTCTGAGGGCAGCACTTTGAGGCGCAGGGTGGTCATCTGATTGGAGGACAGCGATTTTTCAAAAATGCGCTGTACGCGGGGCAGATCCTCCGAGCGGGAAATGTAAATGGGGCAGCCTTGAGAACCTGCCTCGCCGAGTTTCACATCGCACACGGCTTCGGCCACCTGGCGCAGGCCGCGGCTGAGTCCAGGCCATTCGTTTTGAATGTGGTGCACGAGGCGGGCGATGTCGCCTGTGGAGGGAAAGGGGTGTTCTTCCTTGTTCACGGATCGGGTGGTTTTCTACCGCCTGGTGTCATGCGAGGTGCGATTCATCAGGCGTACCCCTTATTCGGCTCACGGGCGGGCGGCAGCCGTGGGTTTAATCAGAAATCACCGACAGCCGCTCAACCGGGATGCCACTATGATCACCAGCCGCACATGGACGAAAGAACTGCTGCGGGAACTGATCGAGACGCGGCTCAGCGGGGTGAAGTTCATCGTGGTGTCCAACCGTGAGCCGCACATGCACCGTTATGGAGAGGGCGGAGAGATGGAGTGCATCGAGACCACAGGCGGTCTGGCCACGGCGCTGCGGCCGATCATGGCGGCCACGAAGGGCACGTGGATCGCCCATGGTGCAGGAAATGCCGACCGCGATACGGCGGATGAGCAGGGCCGGCTGGCGGTGCCGCCGGAGAATCCGAGCTATACCCTGCGCCGGGTGTGGCTGACGCCGGAGCAGGAGGAGGGGTATTACTATGGCTTTGCCAATGAAGGGCTGTGGCCGCTGTGCCACATCGCTTTTAAGCGCCCCATTTTTCGGCTGGCCAATTGGGAGACATACCAGGAAGTGAACCGGATTTTTGCGAAAGCGGTGATCGAAGAGGCGGCAGGTGAGCGCGCCATCATCTTCATCCAGGATTACCATTTCTGCCTGCTGCCACGCATGGTGAAGGAGTTGGGCGGGAGCAACCTCGTGGTGGCGCAGTTCTGGCACATTCCCTGGCCGAACCGGGAGATGTTTCGCACCTGCCCGTGGTCACATGAACTTGTGGACGGGCTGCTGGGAAACGACCTGCTGGGCTTTCACATTCGCAACCACTGCCAGAACTTTTTTGAGACGGTGGACAGCTCTCTGGAGGCGATGGTGGATCGCGAGGGGTGGCGCGTCACGCGCGGGGGACATGTGACGAACGTGCGTCCGTTTCCCATCAGCATTGACTATGAGGCCAACGAGACGCTGGCAGCGAGCCCGGAGGTGGATGCGGTCATGGAAAAGTGGTGCCGCAGGCTGCGGCTGGGCGACAGGCTGCTGGGAGTGGGCATCGAGCGGCTGGACTACACCAAGGGCATTCCCGAGCGCCTGCGCGCCCTGGATTTTTTCATGGAGGCGCACCCGGAGTGGCGGGGCAAGTTTTCGTTTGTGCAGATCGCCGCTCCGAGCCGGTCTCACCTGCCGGAGTATCAGGCGGTGGAAGATGAGATCGACAAACTGGTGGAGAAGGTGAACTGGCGCTGGGGGCGGATGGACTGGCAGCCGGTGACGCTGATCAAGAAGCAGCACGGGTCCGTGGACATGGTGGCGCTGCATCGGCTGGCGCGCTTTTTCATCGTGAACTCGCTGCACGATGGCATGAACCTGGTGGCGAAGGAGTTTGCCGCCAGCCGTGCGGACAACGATGGCGTGCTGATTCTGAGCAAATTCACCGGGGCCTCACGGGAACTGGACACGGCACTGGGCGTGAATCCCTTCTCCATTCATGACACGGCGCAGGCGATGCACCAGGCGTTGACTATGGAGCCTGAGGAGCGGCAGAGGCGCATGAAAAGCATGCGTGAAAAAGTGGCGGACAACAATGTGTACCGCTGGGCGGGGAACATTCTCAGCCATCTGATGAAACTGGAAATTTCCGAAGCCACTGTGAACGAATGATTCCCCACTGGACTGAACAACGCGAAGCCCTGCGGCACTGGCTGCTCACCCAGCCGCACATCATGATCGGCTGCGATTTCGATGGCACATTGGCACCGCTGGTCTCGCATGCGGATGATGCGTGCATGGCGGAGCGTACCCGGGCGGCGGTGCAGCGGCTCATTGCAAAGCCGGGAGTCATGTTTGCTTTGATCTCGGGGCGCTCCATTGCTGATTTGCAACAGAAGGCGTCTGTGGATGGAGCGCTGTATGCGGGCAATCACGGACTGGAGATCGCGTATGAAGGCGTGACGACGGTGGCCCCCGGCACAGCTGAGGCCGGGCCTGCGCTGCGTGCGGTGCTGGAGCAGCTCGCGCCAGCTATGGCACGCATTCCCGGAGTGTGGATCGAGGACAAGACCTGCAGTGCCTCCATTCATTTCCGGCTGGCTGCGGATGATGCCCACGCCGAAGTGGAGGAACGGGTGAGGGCCGCACTGAGGGAGGTGGCCGCGCTGAGGCTGCGGCCCGCCAAACGCATCTGGGAAATCCGGCCCGCCACCGAGTGGGACAAAGGCAAGGCGCTGCGGTGGTTCATGGAACGCTGCGAGATCCCCACCCGTGCGGCCGCTTTTTTGGGAGATGACATCACCGACCTAGATGCTTTCCGCGAGCTGCCCGATGGCTGGACCTTTCTGGTGGGAGATGAGGTGAAATGCGACGCGAGAGCGTGGCTGCGTGATCCGGAGGATACTGCGGAGCTCCTGGAGTGGATGGCGGGAGTGAGGGGGTAGTGGGGAAGCGAATATGTTGGGACGCTCGGCCTGCGGGCAGGAGTGCTCACATCACTTCGGAGAGGCGCGGCCATTTCGCGCCTTGACTCTGCGGCTCTGAATCTCCATTCTCGCGCCCCTCGGACAAATTTACCAACCACACCTTAGAAAATCACCTTTATGGCCATCAAAGTAGGAGTCATCGGAGTCGGCGGCATGTTGCAGTATCACGCGGCAGGATTCCGCAAAGCAGGGGCGGAAATCATCGCCGTGTGCGACGCGGCTCCCGGAGCAGCGGCCAAGGCGGCGGCGAAGTGGGGCATCACCACCCCATATGAAACGGTCGAGGCCATGCTGGCCGCGCCGGATGTGGACGCCGTCAGCGTCATCGTGCCAAACAAATTTCACAAATCCCTGGCCATTCAGTGCCTGGAGGCCGGCAAGCACGTCTTCTGCGAAAAGCCCCCGGCGCTGCACGCGGATGAAGTGAAGGAAATCATCGCCGCTGCGCAGAAGGCGAACAAGCAGGTGCTCTTCAACTTCAACAACCGCGCCCGCCCGGAATCGCAGGCCATGATGAAGTACATCAAGCAGGGCGCCGTGGGCACCATCAACTCCGCACAGGCGAAGTGGATCCGCCGAACGGGCATCCCTGGCTTCGGCGGCTGGTTCACTACCAAAGAACTGGCCGGTGGCGGCTCGCTCATCGACCTCCTGCACATGGTGGACCTGGCGATGTACTTCATGGGCTATCCTGAGCCAGCGCATGTGCTCGGCCAGACCTTCTCCGACTTCATCACCGACAAGCAGTTCAAGGGCCCCTGGGGCATCCCGGACCGCGTGGGCGGCATCACCGATGTGGAAAACGCAGCGCACGGCTTCGTCACCTTCAAGAGCGGCCAGGTGCTCTCACTCCAGGTTTCCTGGGCGGAAATGGTGAAGCGCGAGGAAGTGTCCGTGGTCTTCCAAGGCACCAAGGCCGGCGGTTGCGTGCAGCGCCTCTTCGGCATTGACGGCCTGGACAACACCGCCATCGACGCCTGCGAATTGTACGTGCAGGAAAACGGCCACAGCGTGAACCGCAGCATCACCACTCCTGCGTGTGAAGACATGGGCCGCATTGATTCCGCCGCGAACTTCATCGAAGTGCTGGAAGGCAAGGCCGAGCCGCTGAACACGCTGGAACAGGCGCTGCGCCTGATGCAGGTGATTGATGCGATCTATGCTTCTGCAACAAGCGGGAAGCCGGTTTCGATCTGAGAAGGATCGATTGAATGATTGAGCGGGGAGAATGAGCGATGGTGCTTGTTCTCCCCGTTTTGTTGGACTGAGCAGGATCCCTGAAGTTATCCGCCCCTCACCATGAAGCGCGCCGTCTTTGTCATCTTGCTTGCATCCTCGTTCGCGCCGTGGGCTGCTTCTGAGAGCGTTAGCCCAGTGCCAGCCGTGACTGTCGTTGAGCGTTCAGGAATAACTGGTGCAGGCTGGGCGGTGGTCGCGGGTGAAACGGAAGTCCGAACGGTGGCATTGATCTACGCCAACCATCCCGATGATTTTGGCGGCACGGCCGGGACAGGCTCCAGCCATTCCATTGATGGCGGAAAAACTTGGACCCAAGGTCCGGATGACTGGCCGATCCCGCAATGCATTGACCTGTGGCAGGATCGCATGAGCGACGGAAGCCTGGTGGCCTTTGGCATCTGCTGGGCGCCGGATCCGAAAAAGCGTGGTGAGCAAACGGGTGCGGATGTGCCTGCGGATGCTTATGCCATCGCCATCTCAAAGGATCAGGGACGTAGCTGGACCACCTCTGCCGCGGCGTTGCATTGTCCGCCGGAGCTTGAGATCATCGCGCGGCCGCTACCGCATCTCTTTGAGGATGGCAAGGGGGCGTGGCTGATGCCTGCGTATGCGTGGGGAAAGGGTGGCACAAGGGCGCTGCTGCTGCGTTCGGAGGATCGAGGGCGGAACTGGTCGGTTCTCTCCACCATCACCACTGCAGCAGATATTCAAAAATCCGGCGTTGCTGTTACCACACCCTGGCTTGAGACCAGCGTGGCACGCACCGCAGATGGATCGCTGCTGGCTGTCGTGCGCACAGGCAGCAGCGAACTCTCGGCCCTCGTCGCAGCGCGGTCGGTGGATGAAGGGACTACTTGGACGCCGGTGGAGAAAATCGTGGCAGGTCCGCAGAGGCAGATAGTGGCGGGAAAACTGCCAAGCTTGTTGCTGATGCGCAATGGTACTCTTGTTTTGCTGACGGCACACACGAAGCTTGGCTGCTTCATTCATGTCTCGCATGACGGCACTGGGCGCGAGTGGAGCGCAGCACAACTCGTGACGAAAGTCAGCGGGGGAAACACCAGCATGGCTGCACTTGATGCGAGCACCGTGCTGATTTTCACTCCCAGCAGCAAACGCATCTCGTGCTGGCAGGTCACGCTGCCGCCGGTATTGTCTGCGCGGCCATGAAAAAGCTGATACCGCTCCTCCCCATGGTTCTGCGCCCATTGAAGGATTGGAAGAGAGCCGCGGTCGCGATGCTCGTACCGGTGGCTGTTCTTTTAAAGTGCGGCGGGCTGACTTTGACAAGAAATCCTGATGACTGGCGGTGTTCTTTGGCCTTATCATTTTTCACCCATGAAACCACTGCCCGACGCCAAGGACCCCATCGTCCTGCGCACTGACTTCAGCGATGATGATGCGTGGAGCCGGTTGTGCGCTCTGATCAGCAGCCCGATCGGCAGGGATGGTTTCGAGGCTCACGTCGTCTTTGTGGATGATGCCAGTTTTGCCAACGTCACCCCGGAGGCCTTGTGCGTGAGCAATTCCGGCAAGCAAGGCCATTCCTTTATTGTTCTGGCGGATGCGCGGACATTTTCAGAGCGTGAGCAAAGCCTGCTGGTGATGGATCTCCGGGACGAACCTGGCCGGACGTTTCGTGCGTTACCGACGCGGATTCAGGCGATCGAGAACAACCTCTCCATCGCGAACATGGACTTCGCGGAATTTGCCGATGCTGCGGAAGGGGACACCTTCCGCGGGTTTCCAGGAGAAAACAAAGAAACCTATGAGGTGTCATCTGCGCCGCGTCCTCCAGTGCGGAAAAAGCCCTCTCCGCCGAAGACGCTCCTTGGCCGGGCGCTCATCTATTCCTACAAGATGCTGCGTGGCAGGCCGAGGGCCTGAGCAGATTTTCAGGGGGATTTTTTCACTCCGGTGCATGAAGCACACAGGACCGGTGTCTTCCATGTACAACGAACAACCTTCTCCGGCTCCGCATGAATTCACAACGGCATCTGCTTCTGCGCTACCTTTCCGATGGGGACGCCGAGGCATTTGCGGCCCTGGTGAGGGAGCATGGGGGAATGGTCCTGGCAACGGCGCGACGTATCACTGGAGATGCGGCGCTGGCGGAGGATGTGGCGCAGGAGACATTTCTGGAACTGGCACGCAGCGCGCAGGGGAATGTGGAGTCCGTGGCGGCATGGCTGCACCGGGTGGCGTGGCGCAAGGCCTGCAACGCCCTGCGTGGCGAGTCGCGCCGCAGAAGGCATGAGGTGCGGGCTGCAGCGGAAGACGAAACTCAAGCAGGGGCCACCGAGCCTGCCTGGGAGGAACTGGAGCCGCAGATCGATGCCGCTTTGAATGACCTGCCGGAGGAGGTGAGAGAGCTGCTGGTGGCGCATTATCTGGAAAGCTGCACGCAGCAAGAACTGGCGTCCCGCCTTGGGGTGAACCAGTCCACGGTTTCGCGTCAGCTAGAGTCGGCTGTGAGGGAATTGCGCAAGCTGCTGCGGGGCCGCGGAGTGCTGTGCGGTTCGGGGCTGGCCATGGTACTGAGTGCGCAGAAGGCGGAAGCGGTGCTGCCCGCGAAACTGGGCAGTTCTCTGGGCAAGCTGGCCTTGAGCGGTGCGGGCAGCAGCGGCGCCGCTGCGCCTGCCACGACTTTCACGACGACCACCATCCTAGCCATGACCACGACCACGAAAATCCTGATAGCCACTGCCACAGCGGCCGCGGCACTGAGTGTGCCGCTGGTGCTGCACGATGATGTTGAGAGGCCATCTGCAACTCCCCGCCGGACTTCGGTTCAGCCTTTACCCGTGGCGGGCAAAGTGCAGGCGTCCGCCGCTACAGCCACCGTAGTGCCGCACTACCGTCCGGCGATGGTTTCACCCCAGGTTCAGCAAAAGGTGGAGGGCATCGTGAGACGCCACGCCGGGATGAGCAAGGAGCAACTCAGCAAGAGCGTGGAACTCAACAAGCTGATGGAACGCTTTATTGCCGCGATGGAAGCTCCGGAGTTTGAAGAGCAGATCTTGAAGCGGATTTCCGCACTGCCACCCACAGGGCACAATGGCATGGTGAAGATGGACTTTGAAATGCTGGATGACGCCAAAGGCCGGGCATGGCTGGAGGCTGCCGTGGCGGACGATGCGGAACTCATGCGCGACTGGGTGCTCAACACCCTGGACGGCGCGATCTTTGAGTTTGCCTTTGATCCGAACCTGGAGCGAAGCAGCAACGGTGTGAGCCTGCACCCAGGGAATTTACCGGCGCAGACCCAACCGGCTGCGGCGCCGGACCGGCCAGATGAGTGATGCCCACCTGTGCGAGCATCACTCCATTATTTCATTGCCAAGTCGATTACGACAGGCCGCCGCGGTCGCTGCTCAGCGTGGCATCGCCATACTTTGCGCGGGTCGTGGGCGTGTAGTCCAGCGGGGTCCAGGCGGCGTTGTTGGCCGAAGAGGCAACGACGGCCTCGATGAAGGCCATGCCGGCGACGCCTTCCTCGATGGAGGGGTAATCCATGTCGAGGGGATTGGGCTGGGTGCCCGCATTCACGGCGCGGATGTGGTTGGCGAAGTTGCGGTAGATGTTCGCAAAGCCTTCCAGGTAGCCTTCTGGATGGCCGGAGGGGGTGCGGGTGGCGGCGGCGGCGGCGCTGCCGAGGTAGCCGAGGCCAGTGCGATAGATCTGCTTGGGTTTGTCCAGGGAGGTGACGATCATCGTGTTGGGATCGAGCTGGGACCACTCGATGCCACCCAGGGAGCCATAGACGCGGAGGCTGAGATTGTTTTCACAGCCGACGCTGATCTGGCTGGAGTGCAGCACGCCCTTGGCGCCATTGGTGAAGCGAAGGAGCACATTGCCATCGTCTTCGAGACGGCGGCCTTCTTTGGCGAGGAAGATGGTGAGGTCTGCGGCGAGTTCCTTGATGTGCAGGCCGGTGACGTATTCAGCGAGATTGATGGCGTGGGTGCCGATGTCTCCCATGCAGCCGGCGGCGCCGCAGATGGCGGGGTCCACGCGCCAGGAGGCCTGCTTCTGCCCGGTGTTTTCCAGCATGGTGGCGAGCCAGCCCTGGGGATATTCGACCACGACTTTGCGGATTTCGCCGAGCTTGCCTTCCTCGATCATCTGGCGCGCCTGGCGCATGAGGGGGTAGCCGGTGTAGTTGTAGGTGACGCCGTAGAGCTTGCCGGTGGCCTTGACGATGCCTGCCAGTTCTTTGGCCTGGGCGAGATTGAAGGTGGCGGGCTTGTCAGAGAGCACGTGGAAACCGGCTTCGAGTGCGGCCTTGGCGGCAGCGAAGTGGACGTGGTTGGGGGTGACGATGGAGACGAAGTCCATGCGCTTGTCCGCCGGGAGGGCGGATTCCGTGCGGAGCATTTCTTCAAAATTGCCGTAGCAGCGCTCGGCGGGCAGGAAGAAATCCGCGCCGCTGTCCTTGGAGCGTTGGGGATCGGAGGAAAACGCGCCGCAGACAAGCTCGATCTGCTGATCGATCGAAGCTGCAATGCGATGGACGCCGCCAATGAAGGCGCCGCGTCCGCCGCCGATCATGCCATAACGAATTTTCCGGCTCATAAAGAAGTGTTCGGGTTTTCTAGTTTCTCGGTTCTGGGTTGGGGAAGAGTGAAGCGCGAGTGTGCGCAGAGGGTGCGGGGGGTCAAGTGCATCTGCGCATGAGCTGGGAGCAGACGATGGCGAAGTCTGGACACAAAAAACCCCGGAAAGGGTGGCCCAACGCGCTCAGGCGTCCTTTCCGGGGCTATGTCGTCGAAACACCGCAGTGCGGTGCACATGGCGACAAAGGGTTAAGCGGCCATCAAGGCCGGTCCGCTGTGCTTCATGCGGCTGCGGAATTCCGTGGGGGATTCATCAGCGATGCGGCGGAAGCTGCGGTTGAAGTGAGAGAGGCTCTGGAAGCCGACGTCGTAGGCCACTTCGGTGATGCGTGCGGCGGGCTTCATGAGCATGCGCTTGGCTTTTTCCACACGGGCGCGGTTGACGAAATCCGTGAAGGTCAGGCCGGTGGAGCGCTTGAAGAGCTTGCAGAAGTGGAAGGGGCTGACATTGACCGCGCTGGCGACGGCCTCAAGGGACATCGGCTCGGCAAGATGAGAGTGGATGAAGGTTTTGGCATTGCGCACGGCTTCAGGCTCATGAGTAGCGGTGGCAAAGAGAAGGCGGTGTGCGCTTTCTCCCAGCTGAAGGGCAAAGGACTGGAGGATTGCCAAAGCAGCTTCGTAGCGTTCAGGAGACATCACCGGCACCTGGTCAAACTGAACCTTGGCACCGCGGATCTCCGCAGCGGTGCGGTCCTCATCCAGCAGGGCCTTGGCGACCGGAGCAAAGGTGACTGCGTTTGCAGGCTGAAGGCGGACGCTGCCGGTGAGCATGGTGGCGATGGTGTTTTTCCCCACGCGGACCGGCACCTTTGACTCGACCACGCCGGCCACTCCTTTGCGGGTCAGGACGACTTCGATGTGTTCATCTTCGCTGGCGGCTTCCAGACTCAGCGGCAGGCTGGTCAGCGTGTGGAAGGCCTTCTGGTAGTGCCGAAACAACTCGCTGTCCGCGAGGTTTTGGATGAAACGTTGGCGGGGGGTGATCTGGGCGGAAGCAGTGTGGTTCATAGCGCGTTCGTGGTTTGTGTTCACGGCTGCTAGGATGCCCCGAAGAAAAGAATCCGATATTGTCGTCCGCTACGGTACGCATGCTGGTGAAGCACCGCAATTTAGGTGTAGTGGTTTCCAGTAGTGAGGACGGCAAAGTAGCTGCGCTACGAAGGAAATGTGAGTGGCGGACGGACGGCGAGTTTTAGACCAACTCTCAAAAACCTTGTCACATTGCCCGCACGGCGGAGCGGCCCCATTGGCTGCGTTAGTCGCTTGCCTGTTATCTTCAAATAGCAGACGGCGCTCCCGCCTTGCCACTGGGGCCGCTGCGCTCGCCGGTCAAAATGACAATCTTTTCGAGAACTGGTCTAAGCGTCCTGACAGCAGCTGCGCAGTGTCTGCGCACCCGGCATCAAAGCCACGCGGAGGCTTGTCTGGTTCAGAATCTCACAGACTTCCCGGACGGCAGCAAGGAATGACAAGGGCGTGCTTGTCGTTCTGTCCGGCCGAGCCGCAGTGTGTGGTGGAACCGCGTGATTTCAGCGATTGCTCACTGAGACCGCGCCCATGGCTGGCACCATGATTTCATCTCCAGCTTTGAGTACAGATCCGGGAGCAAGGCGGTTCATTTCGCGGATGTGATCCGGGGTGGTGGTGAACTGGGTGGCGATGGTTTCGATGGTGTCGGAGCGGTCCACGCGGTAGGCGAGAATGCCGCGGTGGGAGTCGGACAGGTCAGGCCCTTTGGGAGCAGCGGGAGGTGGAGCAGGCTGGGGGGGCGGCTGCTGCATGGGTGGTGGAGGTGCCATGCCCAGGCCTGCGGCAGGCGGGGGTGGTGCGCCAGGGACGCCGTAGCCCGGAAGAGGTACGGTGTCAGGGTATTCCGGACGAGGGGCTGGTGACTTGGATGCCACGGTGACCGTGGTGGTGCGGCCGGGGATCTTGAGGCGCTGACCGATGGTGATTTTGTTGACGTCCTTGATCTTGTTAGCGCTGGCGAGCGTGACGGCGGTGATCTTGTGCTTGAGGGCGATCGCTTTGAGGCTGTCGCCTTTTTTCACTGTGTAATAGAGAGGAGAGGTCACCACTCGGGTGGTGGTAACCGGGGCGGAAGCAGGGCCGGCATGGCCGCCCGGAGTGGAGGGTGTATAGTTGACCTGTGTGGTGGGAGGATCGAGGCGATGAGGTGAGGGGATGAGCAAAGCCTGGCCCACACGGACTTCCTCTTCGGTCATGCGGTTGAGCTGCTGGATTTCACCGACGCTGACACGGTGGGTGGATGCGATGCGCCAGAGGGTGTCCCCCGGTCGGGCGATGTAGGTGGTGTGGGCGGCGAGGTCGGACCCGCCGTCGTAGCGGGTGGTGCCTTTGCCGCCTCGCTTGATGCTGCTGACATCGCGTTCAAGCTCGCCGATGCGGATGTTTTGCACCTTGTCGCTCTCACGCAATTTGGTGACCTGATTGGTCAGGTCGCCAGTGGGACCGTAAACTTTCGGCTGCGGCGGTGCGGGCGGAGGTGTGGGGGATTTTTTCGCCGAGGTTGTTTTTGAGCCGGGCTTTGTGGCAGCCGTTTTAGGCGCCGCGCCTTTGGGTGGCAGCCCGTAACCGGGAGGCGGGTAGGTGTAACCAGCGGGTGGTGGGTAGGTGGGGGGATACTGGGTCACCGGAACCTGAATAGCAGCGGCAGACTGCCGGGTGGCTCGGGTGGAAGGCTGTTTGAGTCCAGTGCCCGCAGCCGGATACCCGGGAGGAGGCGGCTGGTTGAAAGTATGAGACACCCCCTGTGCCAGGAGTGGCGATGCAGCAGCGATTCCCAAGGAAAGCACGAGAAAACTCAGCACGCGTGATGCAGGACAAGGCGTCTTCATAATATGGTTATTGTAGAAAATCCTGTTGTTAATTCAATCAAATATTTTATATTTCCGAACATATTTTTTGAAATTTTGTCGATCTATCGCTCTGAGTCTGCAAACCTTGGCCGCCTTTTCGGCCTTGGGTGGCAGTGCCTATTCGCTGGTCTGGCTGCATCAGGAGCAGGAATCTGCGCCTCTGCCGAGGGAGGCCGTATGGAGTGAAACTGCTCCGCTCGTCGTGGTGGATGCGGGACATGGCGGGCATGACGGCGGGGCGGTGTCTCACGGGGTCATTGAAAAAAATCTGAGCCTGGACATTGCCATCCGCCTGAAAAAGGAGCTTCAGGCCGCTGGACTGCGGGTGGTGATGACCCGCAGCAGCGACTGCTTTCTATCGCTGGACGAACGGGCGGCGCTGGCGGGCGCGCACCGGGCAGACGCCTTCGTGAGCGTGCACCTCAACACGGATGGGGAGGGGAGCGAGGCCGAGGGGATAGAAACGTATTTTGCCGAAAACAAGGGGCTATCCGCCCGGCTGCTGGCACCGACGGAAGGCGCCAAGGAGCAGGCTGACGAGAGCGGGGCTGAGTTTGCCAAGGTGGTGCAGAGACTGGTCTGCGGAACGACCCGTGCGGAAAATCGCGGAATCAAGGCCCGCGACTATGCCGTGGTGGCGCGAGCTGCCTGTCCGGCCGTGCTGGTGGAGTGTGGCTTCATCACGAGCGCGAGCGAATCGGTGCGGCTGAAGAAGGAGGGATACCGGGACCAGATTGCGAACGGGATCGCCCGCGGGGTCGTGCTTTTCCTGCAGGCGCGTGGGGAGCAGGGGAGCTGAGGGTGACTTCGCCCGCCGGTCTTTGTCTTCTGGATCTTCAAAATTGGGCGGGACAAAAAGGGGAATCGTGGCGTAAGTCATGGCGTCTTGCCTGAATCTCATGCCAGTTCTGTCTCGAAGACGCGCTACGCGCTTTATGCGGTGGGGCTGTTTGCTTTTTTGTCGGCGGCCTTTTACGAACTGTTTAAGGCAGTGGAATATCCGTGGAACTGGAGCGGGGTGTGGCAGTACCGCGGGCAGTTTGGCTACGGCTGGCTGATGACCATGGGGCTCTCTCTGGTGGCGATGATCGTGAGCGTAGGCTTTGGATTTTTGCTCATGCTGGGCAGGCGTGCCGCGTGGATGCCGGTGCGGATGATTTGCGGAGGTGTAGTGGAGCTGGTGCGCGGATCTCCGCTGCTCGTGCAGCTGCTCATCGGCCATTACATCATTGCTCAGAGGCTGCACGTAGATAACCCCATCTTTACCGGCGTGATTCTGCTGGGCTGTTTTGAAGGAGCGTATCTGGCGGAGATTTTTCGCGGGGCGGTGGAAAGCATCAGCGCCTCGCAGCTGGAGGCAGCGCGTGCGGTGGGCTTCAGCAAGGCGCAGACGTATCGGTTTGTGATCATCCCGCAGGCGCTGCGGCGCGCGCTGCCAGGAACGACGGGGCAGCTGGTCTCGCTAATCAAGGATTCCTCGCTGCTGTCGGTGATCGGGATTGAGGAACTGGTGCAGAAGGTCAAAATCTTGAATGCGGCGAACTACACTCCGCTGGAGGGCTACCTGCCGCTGGCGCTGGCGTACATAGTCGTGACGCTGCCGCTCTCGCACCTGGCACGGCGGCTGGAAGGGAGGTATGCGTATGAGACTTGAAACGCATGGTGTGACGAAACGCTATGGAGCGCACGCGGCGCTGGATGGTGCCTCTTTGTGCACCGGGGAGGAGGCCAGCGTGATCGCGCTGCTGGGGCCGTCAGGGGGAGGAAAGTCCACGCTTTTGCGTGTGCTCGGCAGCCTGCTGGTGCCGGACGCAGGGCATGTGAGCATCGACGGGCGGCAGCTGCCCCACGATGAGGAGGGCGCTCTTAACGAGAGGCGCGGCAACGGTTTCGTATTTCAAGGCTACAATTTGTTTCCACACCTGACGGCTCTGCAAAACATCACGCTGCCGCTGCGCGAGGTGCATGGAGTGGGAGAGGGGCAGGCGGAACAGCGTGCGCTGGAACTGCTGCACCGGCTGGGCCTGAAGGGGCATGAGCACAAACGGCCGAGCCAGCTTTCGGGTGGTCAGCAACAACGGGCAGCGATCGCCAGAGCGCTGGCGCCAAAACCGAGGCTGCTGCTGCTGGACGAGCCGACTTCGGCTCTAGATCCGGTGATGACGGGAGAGGTTTTGGATGTGATCCGCGAACTGGCGGAGGCTGGGCAGAGCATCATCCTGGCCACGCATGAGATCAGTTTTGCGCGGAAGGTGGCCAATTGGGTGGTTTTCCTGGCAGCTGGGAAGGTGCAGGAGTCGTCCAGCGCGGCGGATTTTTTCACGAGGCCGCAAACGGAGCTGGCGCAGCAGTACCTGGCAGGGCTGTCGAAGTATCGGTGAAGAAGAAAGCGGGAGTGCTTTCTGATCTGGGAACGAGATGACCGCTGCCGAGCGCTCAGTTGTTCAGAGCGGACGTGGTTTCGGGAGCTGCGGTGGTGACGGGAGGGGGATTGTCGCCATTCTTGATGACTTCGACGAGGCGCTTGATGCCTTCGCGGGCCATTTCGCTCATGGGGTGCATGCGCTTGGCCCTGAGATACCAGGCGAGGGAGGAGCCGACCTGCTGCTTTTCTTCCTGCTGGCGGGCGTTTTCGATGGCGGTGACAAACTCGCTGGCTTTCACGCCGAGGTCGGCGCGGAGCTTGCTGAGGACCGGGTCGTCGGGGTAGAGCTTGGACTCTTTTTCCACCTTTTCCCACGCGGCGGGCGGGCTGCTGGCGGCAAGTTCCTTGGCACCACCGACGATGAGCTCCAGACGACCCATGTCATTGAGTACTTTTTCGAGCTGCTTCTGGCGGGCGAGGTCACCGTCAACGGCGGCGATGAACGGGGCTTTGTTTTCGAAAATCTGGCGGTAGTTGCGCTGGCTCATGAGGCGGTCGAACTCCATGAGGGTCTTGGACTTGACGTCCGAAGACTGCATCATGGTTTCGCTAAGCTGGGTGACTCGGGGATTGGTGGGCCAGATTTCCGCGGCGGCCTTCATCTCTGCCTCGACGGTCTTGACGTCTTTGCTGCCCATGGCGGCATTGGCGTTGTTGACGTGAAGATTGCTCATGGTTTTGGCGGTCTGAATGGCGGCCAGGGGCTTGGCGTATTCGAAGTCGTCGGAGGCGGAGCGGAGCTCCATGACGGTGGTCTCGGCGCTGGCGTAGTCCTTCATTTCGAGGAAGGAAAGAAGCTTGTTTTTCTTGCGCACGAAGTCGAGGACCTTGGTTTTTTCGGTCATGGGCAGGCGGCGGACACGAGGAAGGTATTCGCCTATGGCGTAGGCTTCGAGGAGCCGATTGCTGGCGCTGTCGACATCGCGGCGGGCGACGAGATTTTCGAACGAGACGAGGGATTCATCGACGCTGCGAATGGCTTCGAGGGAGAGGCCGTCGATCATGCTGACGGTGGGGGGGACGCCGAAGCTGCTGGAGAGGAGCTTCTGGACATCGCTGCCTTTGTCGAGCTGGAGGATGCTTTCGCCATCGCGGAAGAGATTGGGGTAGAAGCGGCAGGCGATGACGGCATGCTCAAAACGGCGCTGCATGAAGAGCTGGATGATGAGGGCCTGGAACTGGATCTTGCTGCTGATCTCGGAGAGGCCCATGGCGGTCTCGTTGAGCTTGGTGCGGGCTTCAATATCGGCGATGCCTTTGATGTAGCCGGATGTGCGGCCGACGGCGGCGCTGGTGGCGGCTTCCTGGGACTGCTGGCCGTTTTGCTGACCCGCGCTTTTGCTGGAGGTGGCGCCGGATTTTGAAAGCGGGGCGCTGTTCAGACCCATTTCCGCGTTCCATTCGAGCTGCTTGCGGCGCTCTGCCATGGCCGAGTTGGCGAGTTTGCGTTCATTAACACGCTTCTGGGCCGTCCAGACGTCCCAGATGGCATTGGCGACCGCATTGCAAAGACCGCCGTCGATCTTGGCGGCACCCGCTTCTGGAAGGAGGGCAAAGGCCTTCATGACTTCCGGACCGCGGGCCTGGGCTTTGGTGACGGGGTCAGGGGCCTGCTTGTGCGTGGGGGCGAGGAGCTCCATGATCATGGCCATGAGATCGCGGTAAGCCTGGTCTTCAGGGCCGTTGGCCTCGGGGGTGGTAAGGTAGGTCTCGAAGCGGGAGCGCATGAGACGGTTGTTTGTCACGTTCCAGATCTTGCCATTGAACGTGACATTTTCTGAACCGGGGTCCCCCATGGGCATGTTGCCGAGCGCGGTCTGGGTATCAGTCTGGCGGTCGGCCGCGGAGCCGGGCACCATGTTGAAATTATTGTTGGAGTTGGTGGTGGTGGGAGGTGGTGCACCGACACCGGTGCTGCCGGGCAGCACCTGGGCGCTCGCTGACGAAAGTCCGGCGACGACAAGGACAAGAGTGAGGCGCTTCATAGGAAGGGGAGGTTACGCTTTGATGAGGCCAAGGACTTTGAGGACACCATTTTCGAGGACATGGACCTTGAATATATACCGCTGCTGACGCTGAATATTGGGGCCTTTGTACTCGGGAGGGACCCAGACCGGGACAAAAGTGCTGTCCGAGCTGTCGCTGAGCTTGAGGCTGAAGAGACGGCCGGCAGTGCTACGCCAGTTGTCGAGGCGGTCATCAATCACGCCTTCGACCTTGTACTCGTTGCCACTGAGGGCAGTGGCATTTTCCATGAACTCGGTGGCGCTGAGGTCGGTCAGGCCGTTCATGGGATCGATGGTCCGGTTCATCAAAGCGAAACCGCCGCCGACGACGACGGCAAGGATGGCGATCAACCCCAGCCAATGGGTGGGACGGACTCCAGATTGGGCACGGCGTGACATGGGAGGAGGATAGGGAGAATTGGGTGGAGGGATCAGTGAAAGCGTGCGGCTAAAAATCGTCTGCAATCGCTGGCTGTCCAATCCAAGATGGCACAGGATGCCATGCATGGGGGAGTCTGCCAGAACCAATATCCGCACTTATCGCGATTCGTTTCAAGGAATCGGCTGCCGAACGGGATGTCTTATCCACCTGGCAATCCTGGGAGTGCTGGCGGTGGCGGCGCTGATTTATGCCATTCAAATTCGTGCGTGGGAGCTGAATGTGACGGTGGAGATGCCGGCGGAGAAAAAGAAGGAAGAGGCGCAGGCGGAGAAGAAGCAGGATTGAGGCAGGCGAGGACTTCAGCGGCTGCCATGCGGACGGGTGGCCGGGTCGTCCTCAATATCAAAGAAAGTGCCCCCGACGCCCCAGGCGAGATCGGTGCGGGGGAGGATGCCGTCCCCGCCGATGTAGTAACGGCTGAAGAGGAAGTAATTGTCCCGCGAGACACCGGTGCTGGTGCCTGCGGAAAAGATGGAGGCGACTTTGAGGCTCAGGGAACCGGCGATGCCGTATTTCTGCTGCATGTGGGCCCGGAACTCGGCCTCATTGGGATTGGTGAGGGCGAGGATGACAAGAAGTGAGATGAGCAGGAAGACGATGAGTCTCATGGTCTGGTCTGTGAAGAGGTGGAAAACCGGAACTGCAGCAGGCGGGGCTGAGAAGAAAGAGTGGCGTCCAAATGATGGTCTGAAAACAGCCCCGGCCTGATCCTTGGTGTCCGGCACGATGCTGTGCAGAGACGGAAGCGCCGATGCCGGTGGCTGGACATGGGAGGAGCGGTGAAATTCACTGAATTAATTGTACCATAAAGGTTTCAGCAGGCCGGCGTCCACCTTTTTAGCGTGCAGGGTGGCGGGGGGAGACAGGGCGTAAAGGGGCCTGCGGCTTGCCTGGGCAAGGTTGCGGCCTAACGTGTGCGGGCATGCGCTTTTTGCCGTTCATCTTTTACTTTCTGGCGGGTGTTCCCCTGCATGCGCACGCGGTGCACACCTCCACGGCAGAGGCGGAATACAATGCTGAAACCAAGAGGCTTGAAGTAAGCCTGACGGTCTTTGTGAGTGATCTGCAACTGGCGCTGGTAAGACAGAGCGAGAGGGAGATGAAGATCGATCAAACGCCGGCGGCGGAATTTGATGCGCAGATTCAGGCGTATCTGGCGAAGACCTTTGTGGTGACGGATGCGGCGGGGAGGGCGGGCAAGATCCGGTGGGTGGGAAGGGAGATGGAGAAGGAGAGTGAGAAGAGTGGGGATCCGGCGGTGGTGCTGTTTTTTGAGGTGGAGGTGCCGGGGGGCGTGGAGGGGGCGGCGGTGAGGGACGCGGTGTTTTGCGACTTGTTCGAGGACCAGATTAATTTGCTGAATCTGATGATTCTGTCCACAAAGGTGGAGATGCAGTTTAAACGTGGAGATGAATCCAAGAAGATCGATGCTACCGACGCGGGAGGATCTCTACGTCATGGAAAGTGAAAAAGGCGCGCATGTCACCTTCTCCGCCGCCATAGGCACCTTCAGCGTTCGTCAGATAGCAGGCAAGCGATGCGAAGGCCCAGGCATCCTGCTCATCGACAAAAAGCTCTTCATGATCGAAGCCGGCAACACGACGTTTGGTCATGTGAGCAAGGACAATCTTAGCATCTGACTTTGAGTCTTCTGGTATCGTCTTATTGGCCCACGCCCATAGCCAGGATCTGCGCGAATAGACATAGGAGCCCACCAATTGAGCGCGAGTGCGCCTTTAAAGGTGAAAATCAAAGTGGCTTTGTCGCCATCCCAATCCCAGCGTTCCTCCTCTCCCAGTTTCCAAACGCTCGCATGGACGGAGGTTTTTACCTGAAGATCATTGAGCGCTCTTTCCATGATCTGTTCATGGGTCATTTTTTCATCCTGAGCGCGGTGCTCTGCATGGATTCCGGCGATGTTAGCTTCACTTGGCATCGGTGCATTAAACGCATCCATCGAAGCATCTGAAACTTGAACGGGACGGTTTAGCCAGAGAACCGCCAGCACGACCAACACGACGGCAATAGAAAGGATTGCGGTCATATTCATTTTAGTTTTCAAGCATGTGAAGGGCTTGATCTAATGTCAGCCAAAGTAGGGTGCGAGGATGTTGCGGGCGACTTTGATGGCTTGCATGCGGCCTTCGAGGGTTTTGCCGAAGGTGTCGTCTTCGACTTCGATGCAGAGGGGGCCGGTGTAGCCGATGCGCATGAGTTCGGCCATGAAGGAGGGCCAGTTGATGTCGCCGTAGCCGGGGATGCGGGGCTGGTGCCACTGGAGGGGGAAGTCAAAACGGCCGACTTCGTTGAGGGCGGCTCGGTTGATTTTGACGTCTTTGGCGTGGACGTGGAAGAGCTTGGATTTGAACTCGGCGAGGGGGCTGAGGGGATCCATGTCCTGGAGGATGAAGTGGGAGGGGTCGTAGTTGAGACCGAAGGAATCGGAGTCGATGTCGTTGAAGGCACGGCGCCAGATGGCGGGGGTGGTCATGAGGTTTTTGCCGGCAGGCCACTCGTCGCGGGTGAATGACATGGGGCAGTTTTCGATGCCGATTTTGACGCCGTGGTCTTCGGCGAATTTGATGATGGGCTGCCAGGTCTTGAGGAAGCGGGGCCAGTTTTCATCGACGGTTTTGGTCCAGTCACGGCCGACGAAGCCGGTAACGAGATTGACGCCGAGCTTGGGTGCGGCTGCGATGACTTTTTTGAAGTGGGAGACGGCGGGGCGGGAGACGGCGGGATCGGGGTCGAGCATGTTCGGGTAGTAGCCGAGGGCGCTGATGCTGACGCCTTGATCCTGGCAGTGGCCGAGGATTTCCTGGGCCTTGGTTTTGGTGAGGGTGGTGACGTCGATGTGGGTGACGCCGGCGTATTTGCGCTCGGCCTTGCCAACGGGCCAGCACATGACCTCAACGGTGGAGAAGCCTTCGTGACGGGCGAAGTTGAGGACGTTGTCGAAGGTGAGTTCGGGGAGGATGGCAGTGACGAAGCCGAATTTCATGGGGGAGTTTGCGATTGTTGGCGGTGGTTTGCGATGGATTGCCGTTGTTTTCAGAGGGGATGGTGGATGCTGGAGGGGGGCGCTAATCTTCTGAGCTTATGTGTGCCATGGGAGTGCGTCATTGACGATTGATGAGTAAGGATTGCTGATTTCTGAGGGCAGACCAGGCGAGAAGGCGCTGGGCTTGCGATGACCTTCCTGCGATCAGTATGTGGCCCCTCACCCAGCCTCTCCCCAAAGACGTCTTGGGCAATGTCATACTATCGATGGGGAGAGGGGATTTTGCTTTGAGGCCGCAGGATGTTGTGGGCGAGGCTCAATGCTGTGCTTAAAAGGGAATGGCTTATGGGCACAAAAAAGGGCGGGAGGTTGAGTCCCGCCCTTTTGAAAGGGATCTGGTTATTTGGAGTCGGAGGGAATGTCCTTTTTGCCTTCGAGGACTTTGTCCACGAGGCCGTATTCGGCGGCCTGGGCGGCGGACATGTAGTTGTCGCGATCGGCGTCGCGTTCGATTTGTTCGACAGACTTGCCGGTGTGGTGGGCGAGGATGCGGTTGAGGCGCTTCTTGAGGCCGAACATGTATTCAACAGTACGCTCGACATCGCTGGCAGTGCCGCGCGCGCCACCGGAGACCTGATGGATCATGATGTCGGAGTTTGGCAGGGCGTAGCGCTTGCCTTTGGTGCCTGCGGCGAGGAGGACGGCGCCCATGGAGGCGACGAGGCCGATGCTGTAGGTGCAGACATCGCAGGTGAGGAACTGCATGGTGTCATAGATGGCGAGGCCGGCGGTGACGCTGCCGCCGGGGCTGTTGACGTAGATGTTGATGTCCTTTTTCGGGTCCTGCATCTGGAGGAACAGAAGCTGGGCGATGATGATGGAGGCCATCGTGTCATTCACTTCGCCACCGAGGAAGATGATGCGGTCCTTCAGGAGGCGGGAATAGATGTCGTAAGCGCGCTCGCCACGGCCTTCGGATTCGATGACGGTGGGGACCATGTAGCTGTTTTGAGGGGCGATGGAGGTGGGAAAATCGGAGTATTGGCTGGGGGTCATAGGATGAATGAAGAGGTGGGGGGGAGGATTGTCAATGAAGGGAAAAAGGATGAATGATGAAGGATGAATTATGAAATTATGAAGGGGAGGTGGTGGAGGCGAGTTTTAGACCGATAACGCCGGAGACGATGAGGAGGATGCAGATGAGCCGGGCGGCGGTGCGGGGTTCATCAAAGATGAAGATGCCGACGAGGGCGGTGCCGACGGCGCCGATGCCGGTCCAGATGGCGTAGGCGGTACCTAAAGGCAGGGTGCGAAGTGCGAGCGAAAGGAAGAAAAAGCTGGCGATCATGAGCGCCACGGTGATGACGCTGGGCCAGAGGCGCGTCCAGCCGTCGGTCTGTTTCAAGCCGATGGCCCACGCGACTTCAAGAAGTCCGGCGATGATGAGATGGAACCAGGGCATGAGGTGGGCGGCAGTAACGCTGAATTGATCTAACAACGCAATCCCTATGAGACCTGAAGGAGCGCGGTTTCCGCTCCGGATAGAGAATTGCAAATGCGAGCTGCAGGATGCCCGAGCCTGCCGGCCGGCATCCATGCCGCAAGATCATTACGGCCCGCCCGATGCTTTGGCTGCACGGTGGTTGCGGCGGTTGGTGACGTCTTCCAGTTTGGTGCGGACTGCGGCGGCATCGGCGGAACTGCCTTGAGCGAGAGCTTCCTTTTCCAGCGTACCAAGAAGGCCGATGAAGCGGTCATAGAGAGGAAGCGAGTCCGTGTCCTTTTTCTGCGCGAATTTTTTTTCGGCAGTGCGATAGGAATTCCGCAAGGTCACCACGCTCTTATGCAAATTCGCCGGGTCGATCGAAGGCATGAACTTGTGGGTGGCGAAGCGCTGTTTTTCCTCACGCAGGGCGATGCTTTCATCAAGACGCCCGGCTTTGGTGGCTTCCTGAAGAGAGCGGTCCAAGGCTGCGGCGTAACCCGCGTCCAGAGTGGTCACCTGTTCGGTGTAGGGGGAGTTTACCTCCCTTTCAAAAGCGGATTGAAATTGAGACTCCAGCTTGACCAGACGACTGGCGAAGGATTCGCCAGGAGTGGCAGGAACGCCCGGCATGGGGGGCGCCGATGGAGGCGCTGTGGAGGTTGTGCTCTTGCGGCCGCTGCTGCTTTTGGGTGAGGGGGCTGCGGGTGGCGGCGTTGAAGGTCTGGCCGGGCTGACCTTTGGAGAGATGGGAGCCGAAGGCGTGGCAGGCACGGAGGACTCGGATGTTTCCGTTGTGGCGGAATTTTCGCTGCTGGCGATGAACCAGCCGCCAATCCCGAGAACGAGCAGGGCGGCGATGACGTAGGGCATCGTCGAAGAGGGGGCGGGCTTCTGTGGCTCAGGTGGCTCATACGGCTCGTGCCGCGGGATCGTGCGCTGCTGGGTGGAAGAGCCCGGACTGCGAGAGGATGGCACCACTGTGCGACCGGGTGTCTTCGCAGGCGGAGGGGGCGATGACCCGCCAGACTGCGGAGCGGGTTGCGCGCGCGGCGTGGTGAGGATCACATCAAGATCGAGGCGCAGTTCATGGCTGCTCTGGTAGCGTTCCTCGCGGTCATGCTCCAAGGCGCGGCGGACAATGGCATCAAAGCGTGGATCAATGCTCTGAAATTTTTGCGAAGGCATGCGAAACATGCCGCGCGGGATGTCTCCGGTGAGCATCTGATAGAGCATGACGCCGACGGCATAGATGTCCGCGCGGCCATCGACATCCGCGCCGAAGGTGAGCGTCTCCGGGGCGACGTAGTCAGGCGTGCCCATGGCCATGCCGGTCTGGGTGATGCCAGTGCTGCGGCTTTTATCGGCCAGTTTTGCAAGGCCGAAGTCGGCCACTTTGACCCGGCCTTCGATGTCGATGAGGACATTGGAAGGTTTGATGTCGCGATGGATGATGCCCTGCTTGTGGGCATAGCCGAGGGCGTCACACAAATGGGCGGTGATGGCGAGGGCGTGATCGGGAGGGAGCTTGCCCTCACGGGCGATCATGCGCTGGACGTCAGTGCCATCGACGTACTCCATGACGAAATAAAGCTGGCCATCCGAAGTGCGGCCAAAATCATAAACGCTGACGATGGCGGGGTGATTCATTCGGCCCATGAGGCGGGCTTCGTTTCTGAAGCGTTCGGCGAAAGCCGTGTCCTGCTGCTCAATGGCGGGCGGAAGCAGTTTGATGGCGACCGCGCGGTCAAGGCTGAGCTGAATGCCTTTGTACACGGCGCCCATGCCGCCACGACCGACCAGGGTGTGAATTTCATACTGCGGCAGGAGCTCCTGCAGTTCCTCCGGCAGCGGAGGCTCCCAGCGCCAGCCGCCGCCGGTGGTCTTCGGCGGAGGGGCGGAACTGGAGAACTCGCTCATGGCAGGGGAGGGGGGCTGGCTTGAAAGCAGGATAACCTCCAGACATGGGAGAAGTTGTCACGAAGAACCAGCAATGAGCGGCGGAATGACGCGACAGGTTGATTTCTGTGACAGACTCGCCTAACTCCGCGCCCCATGAATGAAAGTTTGAAGATTTTAAGCGGCTCAGCCCACCCGACTCTGGCGCAGTCGATCGCCAAGAACCTGAACATCGCGCTGTGCGCCGCCGAGCTGACCACTTTCCCAGACGGCGAGACTTTTGTGCAGATCCATGAGAACATCCGCGGGGGGGACGTCTTTATTGTGCAGCCGACCTGCCCGCCGACGAATCAAAACCTGATGGAGCTGCTGATCATGGTGGATGCCGTGCGCCGTGCGAGCGCCGCCCGCATCACCGCAGTGCTGCCCTTTTTTGGCTACGCACGGCAGGACCGCAAGGACCGGCCGCGGGTGCCGATCACCGCGAAGCTCGTGGCGAACCTGCTGGTGGCGGCCGGGGTAAACCGGGTGCTGACCGTGGACCTGCACGCCGGACAGATTCAGGGGTTCTTTGACATTCCCGTGGACCATTTGTACGCGGCCCCCGTTTTGATGAAGACGATCCGTGAGCGAGAGATCAAGGACCTGGTGGTGGTGTCTCCGGACGTGGGCGGCATCAAAATGACGCATGCCTTTGCGAAGGCGCTGGGTGCGCCGATGGCAATTGTGGCGAAAAATCGTGTGAGCGCGGAGGAAGTGGAGGCGCACAGCGTGATCGGGGACGTGGCTGGAAAAAATGTTTTGCTGGTGGATGACCTGACCGAAACCGCTGGGACGCTGACGGCGGCGGCCGACCTGCTGCTGAAGCACGGAGCAAAGACGATCTATGCGGGAGTCTCCCACGCGGTGCTGGGGGAAAAAGGACGGAATCGGATCGCCAAATCACCGATTGTCGAGCTTCTGGCGACGAATTCCACCCCCCAGGCGACGGGGGATAAAGTGACTGCTTTGGACATTTCTCCCCTGCTGGCGCAGGCCATCGCCCGCATTCACGGGAATGAGTCTGTCACATCCCTGTTTGACACGAGGGGTTAGGCGTGTATTCTCCGCGCCCTTTTTCCAAAACTTAATCTCCTCACTGAGGAACCCCGACCATGGCTAAAATTCTCGATCTCCAGGCAGAAGTCCGCACCCAATCCGGTACCGGCGCCGTCAAACGCATGCGCAAGGCAGGCAACATTCCAGCCGCCCTCTATGGTCGCAAAGTGAAGCCATCCAGCATCCAGGTGCATGGCAAGACTTTCTCGAAGCTCCTCGAAGGCAGCGCCTCGGACAACATTCTGGTCTCTCTGAAGATCGCTGGTGAAGAGCAGCTGGCGCTCGTCCAGGAAGTGCAGCACGACTATCTGCGCGGCGGCATCCTGCACATCGATTTCCACGCTGTGGCAGCCGATGAAGAAATTCATGCCAACGTGCCGGTGATCACCGTGGGTGAAGCCAAGGGCCAGAAGCATGGCGGCATGGTGGAAGCCATCCACCACGAAATCGAAGTGCGCTGCCTGCCGAAGGACCTGCCTGAGAGCATCCAGATCGACGTTTCTGCACTTGAGCTGGGCCAGGGCATCCACGTCAGCGAAATCACATTCCCCGCAGGTGTCACCTGCCGCCTGGGTGGCGATGTGGTGATCGTGATGTGCGAAGAGCCCAAAGTGGAGGCCGAACCCGAGCCTGCCGCTGCAGCCGCCGCCGCTCCTGCCGCAGGCGCCAAACCCGCCGCCGCTGCTCCTGCCGCCGCCGCTGGTGCCAAGCCTGCCGCCGGTGCCGCTGCTGCGAAGCCAGCCGCCAAGAAGTAATCACCCCCGCACCTATTCCACGATGTGGCTTCTGGCGCGGACACAAAGAGCAGCGGCGTGAGTGCGCCGCGCCTCATTGTCGGCCTCGGCAATCCCGGCGAAAACTACCGAGACACACGCCACAACATCGGATTTATGGTGCTGGACGAAATCGCAAGACGAATGGGAGCCGCTTTTCGAGAGGAAAAGCGGTGGACCGGTCTGGTGGCAAAATTTGCCGGCGGATATCTGCTGAAGCCGCTGACGTTTATGAACGAAAGCGGTCGCTCCGTGCAAGCAGTGGGGCATTTCTACAAGACCACGCCGGAGCAGACGCTGGTGGTTTACGACGACGTGGATCTGACGCTGGGCCGTCTGCGTTTCCGCACCAATGGCTCAGCCGCCGGACACAACGGCATTCGCTCGCTGATTGCAACGTTTGGCACGCAGGAGTTTCCACGCCTGAAAGTGGGCATCTCGCCAGAGGGTGGACGGCCTGCCGGAGAACGCATGGTAGGCCATGTGCTCGGAAAATTTCGCGCCGAAGAGCAGACTGAACTGCAGATCGTGATCCAGCGAGCTGCAGATGCGGTGCTTTCCGCAGTTGATCGCGGCCTGGAAGCGGCCATGAATGTCTTCAACCGACAACCCGAATCTTAATTAACCCCCGAAAATACACACCTATGAACCGCAAATACGAGGCACTCATCGTGCTCGACACCAAAGGCAAAGAAGAAACCGTTGAATCCCTGGTCAGCACGATCAGCAAGGACATGGAAAAGGCCGGTCTGAAGCTTGAGCAGATCGACAACATGGGCAAACGCAAGTTCCCCTTTAACCCACGTCACGTGGAAGGCGGCCACTTCATCAACATCCAGTTCAATGGCGAGCCTGCCGCTCTGGACAGCCTGCGCTCGAAGCTGAAGCTGAACGAAAACGTGTACCAGCAGTATTACCTGAAGCGCAGCGCGTAGTCTGACGCGTCGGTGTTTTTTCATCACCCCGGTTTCGTGCGAGAGCGCGGACCGGGGTTTTGCGTTTTTTTGGGTGGGGGAGACGGTGGCTAAGCCCTTGGTGAGAGAAGGCACGAGTGCCCGACAATCTGAAGAGCGTGCCAGCTTCACTGGCGGCGTGAAATCGATTGATCTAGCCCGCAATTCATTGCGGTTTTGGTGCAAAAACTATCTCGATTCCTTTCTGCGAGGGCGGATGATGGAGCCGAGAACACCTCCGACGAGCGTGCCCATGATCACAAGAAGGACCCAAACCTGCACCATTCCGGCATCGTTACGGAACATCAGGGTGATTACAAACAACCCAAATGGGATCAGACACCCACATCCGAATGAGCCACGTACACAGCCTGCCAAGGGAGTGCGCTGCCTCGGCTCTTGTGCGGTAGCGACAGACGACTGCGGTGGTTGATAAGGATTGTGTTCCTCACTCATTGCTGAACAGGATGGTCCCGCTCAAGTTCACTTGAGGAGATGCGAACTGGGCTGTTTTGCTGTCGGAGTGACAGCACCTCTTTTCTCAAGCATCCAGCCCAAAAGCCGTATGCACCACGCGGGCGGCGTTTTCGACTTCGGCTTCTTCGACGATGACGGCGGTCTTGATCTCGCTGGTGGAGATCATCTGGATGTTGATCTTTGCGTCTGCGAGGGCCTTGAACATCTTGGCGGCGACGCCGCTGTGGCTGCGCATGCCGATGCCGACGACGCTGACCTTGGCGATGCTGCCCTGGGTGCGAAGCTGGGCTTTCTCACCGAGGGTGGGGAGGACGGCCTTGAGGGCGGTCTCGGCCTTGGCGAGGTCTGCGCCGCTGAGGGTGAAGGAGATGTCGGTGATACCGTCGAAACTGACGTTTTGCACGATCATGTCGATCGTGATGTTGGCGGAGGCGATGGCGCCGAAGATGGCGGCGCTGATGCCGGGGCGGTCGGCGACGTCGTCGATGGTGACCTTGGCCTGATTGCGCTCGAGGCTGACGCCGCGGACGACGACAGATTCCATGCCGGGGGATTCTTCTTTCACGATGGTACCGGGGTTGTTGTTCATGCTGTTGCGCACTTCAAAGCGCACACCAAATTTGTTGGCAAACTCGACGCTGCGGCTCTGCATCACCTTGGAGCCGGAGGAGGCCATTTCGAGCATCTCTTCGTAACTGATCTCGGGGATTTTTTGCGCGGTCTTCACAACGCGCGGGTCGCAGGTGTACACGCCGTCCACATCGGTGTAGATCTGGCAGAGGTCTGCCTTGATGGCGGCGGCCATGGCGATGGCGGTGAGGTCGCTGCCGCCGCGGCCGAGGGTGGTGATTTCGCCGCTGGCGGTTTCGCCCTGGAAGCCGGCGAGCATGACGATGTTGCCTTCATCGAGCATCTTTTTCACCGCGTCCGGGGTGATATTGACGATGCGGGCTTTCGTGTGCACGCGGTCGGTGGAGATGCCTGCCTGAGCGCCAGTAAGGGAGACGGCCTTGCCACCGAGGGCATTGATGGCCATGGCGGTAAGGGCGATGGTGGTCTGCTCTCCGGTGGCGAGGAGGACGTCCATTTCCCGCTCGATGGGCTCACGCTCAGGGGAAACTTCCTTGGCAAGGCGGATCAGATTGTCCGTGACGCCCGACATGGCGGAGACGACGGCGACGACTTGGTTGCCTGCGCGCTGGGTTTCCAGAATGCGGCGTGCGCAATTGCGGATTCGCTCGGGATTGCCGACGGAGGTGCCGCCGTATTTCTGGACGATGAGGGCCATGCTGGGGTTGGGGGAAAAGGGCGCGGAAAATGGCATGGTGGCGCGGGTGCGCAAGGGGGATTTGGGGAGCAGGGAGGGGAGTTGGCAGTTGTTTGCTGTTGTTGGCGATGGTTTGCGGTTGTTTCCAGAGGGGCTGAGGGCGATTAAGCGCCGAGGACCCGCTGTTGTTCCGTGGCGGTCAATTCGCGCCACTTGCCGGGTTTGAGGGCTAGATCGGGGAGATTGAGGCCGCCGATGCTGACGCGGACGAGGCGGAGGGTGGGGTGGCCCACAGCGGCGGTCATGCGCCGGACCTGGCGGTTTTTGCCTTCGGTGAGGGTGAGGGCCAGCCAGGAGGTGGGAATATTTTTTCGGAAGCGGACAGGGGGATCGCGCGGGGGATAGACAGGCTCGGGGTCAAGGCGCTGAGCTTTGCAGGGAAGGGAGCGGAAGTCTTTGAGGTCAATGCCGGAACGGAGCTTTTTCAGGGCTTCTTCGGTGATGGTGCCATCGACCTGAGCGTGATAGGTGCGGGGGTGGGCGTGGCGGGGATTGAGGAGGCGGTCGTTCCAACGGGCTTCATCGCTGAGAAGCAGGAGGCCTTCGGAATCGCGGTCAAGGCGGCCGATGGCGTAAACGTCCGGAGGGAAGCCGAACTCGGCGAGGGTGCGGTGAGAAGGATGCTCCTGGGTGAACTGGGAGAGGACGTCGAAGGGCTTGTGAAATGCGATGAGCATGCGGGCCATTACTTGTCCGAATAAGACGCGAGCTTTTTCAAAAGGTCCTCGCGCTGGGTTTCGTAGCTGCTGCGTTTGGGTTTGTCGGAAGCGCCCGAGGCGGCTTTGGAAATCATGGCGAAGAGCGAAATGATTCCAATAAGGGCAAACCCGCCGCCAAAAAGAGGAAAAATAGCGGGGGCGCCCATGTTCGAGGAGGAGACGGCAAAAAACACGCCAAAGGACGTGAACATGAGAAGGATGATAACGCCGATGCAGCCTCCCGCGAGTCCGGCTCCAGGCGCCACTTTTGTGACATGGGACTCGGCGAGCGCCTGCGCATTCTCGCGGTCGAGGCGCTCGATCTCATTTTGAATGGTGAGGACTTCGAGGCTGTCGGCCATTTTGCCGGTGTTCTCGGCAATTTTGGCGACTTCCTCGGTGAAGATCGAGCTATCGGTGCGCTTCACCTCCAGGCTGCTGTGGCAGAACTGGCAGGTGACGAAGCGAGTCTTATCGGCGACTTGCAAAGGAGCCCCGCAGTGGTTGCAGCGAACGGAGAGCGTATCCATATCGCGAGGCTAGCGAGAGCGGCGGAGATATTCAAGGGTGGTTCCAAAACGAGATGCATGTTCTAATGCAGCTCAACGTGAGGGGAGAGGTGCCTTCGGGGTGGCGGAGACGGGTGCGCTGAGACGCTGTTGGAGGTATTCGGGATCGTTGCCTCGAAGCATGGCACTCTCCAAGGCCAGGCGCTTTTGCTCAAACTCGTCCTCGGTCATTCGGCGGGGGATGTAGAGCGGAGGATCCAGCACGAGAGTGATGGTGGAGAAGGGCAGGGGCAGCATGAATTTGTCCCAGGTTTTGAAATGCAGCGCGTGGCTGTAGTGCATGTGGGCGGGGATGATGGGCACGCCGGTGAGCTGGGCCAGCTTGATGATGCCGGGCTGCACTCGATAAACAGGGCCGCGGGGGCCGTCTGGGGTGATGCCGATCTCGTGGCCTTTGCGCGCTTTTTCCGCGAGGGTGATCAGGGCGCTCATGCCTTTCTCGGGCTTTGAACTGGAACCGCGAGCGGCCTCGATGCCGAAGCTTGCACACAAATCCGCAATGATCTGGCCATCGCCGCTGGGGCTGGTGAGAATGGTGCCGTCGATGTTGGGAAACCATTCCTGGTGGGTCCAGGGGAAGAGGAACATGCGGTTGTGCCAGAAGCCCCAGATGCAGCCGAGCCGGTTGGCATCGAAGACGCCGGCATCATCACGTATTTTCCAGCGCACGGTTGAGGCGATGGCACGCATGAACCATGCGAGGATTTTACCGGCGGATTTGATGCGGATTTTGGCCATGAGCGAATGATTCACGCATGGCGGTGTTCTGAAGCGTGGTCAAGGCGAGGGATGCAGTGCCGAGGCACGAAAAAGGCGGGAGATGCCTCCCGCCTGCGGTGATTTCAGGTCATGGATTCAGCCTAGCTTTTTCGCAGCGTCATGACGCCGAGAGTGCACAGACCGAGGGCGAAGGCCCCGATGCCGACAGGAAAGAGCGCGGCGTCATCCGTGGATCCTCCGACGATGACGGCGCTGTCGTGAGGATTGTCAGGGAGGTAGCGGACCTGGATCTGCGGATTGGTGACGGTTGTTTCGTTAGTATGGGAAGAGAAGAAGGAGGAAGACACCTTGTAGCTTTTCTTCACCGGAGTGCTGGCCCCCTGGGGTGTGAAGACGGCATCAAAAGTGTAGCTGCGGGAGCGCTTGCCGCTGCGGCGTGATTCACCGTCTCCAAGAAGACCCTCCACGGTGATGCCGTCTTTTTCCAGCCTTGCGAGGCGCTCCTTTTCCTGATGACCGTTATAAGCAAGGAAGGGACCGGCAAGGATGCCGATGGCGGCAACGATTTTGATTTTGGTAGGCGTTTCCATGTGTTTTGTGGAATTACGCCGCCGTTTTATCTAAAGGAGGTACAGGGGTCAATACGAATAATACCGGACCGATAAGTTAGATAGACTTAACCAATTCGATGACGGAGCGGCCTTCTTCACGACGGAAATCCACCCGGTCAAAAATCTCGCTGATGACGTGGAGACCAAGGCCGCCGATCCGCTTCTCGATGGTAGGGGGCGTGAGAAGTTTTTGGAAGTCCTCGTTGGTGATGCCAACGCCATAGTGCTCGATGAAAATGTGAACCGAAACCGGATCTGATGTGATGCGGCAGGTGGCGGGGCGCTCGGTGCTGGAGGAGCAGTAGGCGTATTTGCAGATGTTGCTCATGACCTCATCGCAGCCAAGGATGAGGAGTCCGGTGATCTCGTCGCTGAGCCCGTGATAGGCGGACCAAGACTCGATGAACTCGCGCACAAGACGCAGCGTGTCCGGATGACAGGTGAGGGCTATCTCGGCGGCGGGGGCGGTGGAATGGTCCGAAATCATCAGCACGGTGGCATCGTCCTGGTAAGTCGCGCCCCTGGCGAAGGCCCGCCACTGGGTGACGAGATGGTTGAGGAAACCCTCACCTGTGTGCTGCATGACCGCAGAGAGGGACTTGTCCTCGAAATATTCTCCCGAACTGTTTTGGACTTCGAGAATGCCATCGGTGTAGAGCATCCACTGGCGTCCGGTGCTGAAGGGGAGCGCCGCCTGCTCGTAGCGCGCGGCACACGAGATGCCGAGGGGGGCATTGCCGGGTGCTGCGACCTCTTTCCAAGTGGTGCCGTCGTACACCTGCGCGGCGGGAAGACCGGCGCAGCAGAGCCACACGCGGCGCGTTTTTGGGCAGACGAGCATGGCATTGATGGCAATGAAGCGGCCTGCCTTCATGACGCCGCAGAGGCGTTTGTTGAGCGTGGCCATCCATTCGGCGAGATTCATGGAGACGCACAAATGCGCGGTGGAGGCGATGAGCGTGGTGCCGCGCGCCATGTCGAGCGCAGCGGGCAAGCCCTTGCCGCAGACATCGCCGACACCGAGGAGGATTTTTCCATCGTCGATCTGGTGCCAGAAATAAAAGTCGCCACCGACCTCACTGGCGGGCTCGTAAAAGGTGTCCACTGCCACATTGCCAAGAGTCACCTGCGACGCGGGAAGGAAGGAGTTTTGAATTTCCGTGGCGAGGGAGAGCTGCTGACGGTTTTCAGCCTCCAAAATAGCCTTCTTTTGTGATTCAAGGCGCATCAGAGTCACGGCAATGAGGCTGCCAAAGGTCTCAAACAGCTCCACATCCTGTGGGGTGAAGGCTGCACCGTGGTTGGGATTGATGGCCTGCATCACGCCCAGGCAGCGATCCCCATCGAGCAGGGGGATTGTGACCATGGCGCGAGTGACGAGATCTGACTTATCAGAGGCGGGCCGGAAATGGCGGGGATCACTGAGTGCATCCTCAATATTGACGGCCTTTTTGGTAAAGTACACATCACCGGCAATGCCCTTGCCTTTGGGCACGCGGACCTCCATCGCATTGATGGGATCGAGGGTGGACCGGATGAGGAGGTCTTCGCTGGGGCCCTCAGGAAGGAGGATGGAGCAGACTTCACAGTCCATCACCTCACGTGATTGCTGCAGGATGTGATCGACGAGTTCGACCAGATCGTGGGTGCTGCTGAGACGGCGTGCGACTTCGAGCAGAATATTCTGACGGGAGGTGATGGGCTGGGAATTACTCACGGCGTTTGAAGATTTCGAGAATGCCTTTCTTCTTTTCTTCGGGTGGGGCGCTTTCGGGGGGCGTCGGAGTGGGGGCAGAGGGTTTGGAAGTCGATTCGAGTTCTTTGATACGCACGGGGTAGGGCGTACGGTTATTGCGCAAATGCTCGATGATCTGCTCCTTGGTGGGGACGTCGTTGGGCTTGTTGCCAAAGATGAGGCGGCTGGGCTTGCCGGCGAGGGTGCCGGTGATGTACTCGCCCCAGACGATGAGGGCATTCATCTCTTCGGCGAGGGTGTTGATTTTGCGCATGGTGGAGTCTAGATGCTTTTCAAGACCGGGACCGGAGGCACTCTCGCCGCCTGCCAGAATGCGGTGAAGATCGGTGGTGATTTCCTCGATGCGCGCTTTCAAGCCGGGCTTGCCGTCGGGGGTGCCGGCAATGGTGAGATTGAGCTCTTTGGAAAAGCTTTCGAGGTTGGCGAAAATGGCGTCGGCACGATTGGCGAGGCCTTTGTCCGCGGCACCTTTGGGACCTTTGATGAGTTCCTGGATGCCGGATGCGGAGTCTTCAAGCTTGTCGGCGACGGCATTGAGCTTCTGACCAAAGCCGGGTGTTTTGCCATCTCCTGTGAATGTGGTTTTCAGCTCCTGAGTGAAGGCTTCGATGTTGGCGAGAGAGTCGGTGATTTTTCTGGAAGCATCTCCCTCGCCGAGAGGGGAGGTGATTTTTTTGAGGTCGGCGGTGATATCGCGGATGTTGGCAAAGATGGCGTCGCCGCCGGGCAGCATCATTTCGAGAAGGCTGCCGAGGCTGGTGGAGGTGAGCTTTGCGCCATCGGCCAGCAGGCCTTCCTCATCGTCCACGCGAATGAGGGCAATGTGTTTTTCCCCCAGCATGGAGGCGGCGCTAATGATGACCTTCAACCGTGCAGGAATGGGGGCGGGGGAAAAGACATGGACATGCACACGAACGGTGCTGCTCTCGATGATGCGGTCCGCCGGGGCGAGGTGCTCGATGCGATCAACCATGCCGATTCTGTCGCCAGCGAAGAGCACGTCCGTATTGCGGTGAATGCCGGTGACGTCCGCGAAGTCCACGGAGAAGCGCAGATGGGGTTTGTGCCAGGGATTGCCAGCTACGGCGAATATCAGAGCCCCGAGCAGCATGAGGGAGCAAAGGATGACGAGAGTCGCCACGGTGGCATCTTGCTTGTTTTTCATGACTGTGGGGATGATGGAGTGTCAGCGAGGCCGAGCAGCGTTTCGCGGTAAAGCATTTCGCCAGAGTCATCGCCGCCATCTCCCTGGGGATCGCCATTGATGAACTGCTGAACGGCGGGATTGGCACTGGCGCGGATTTCAGCGGGTGTCCCAGAGGCGATAACTTTGCCCTGATGGTGGCCGGTGCCGAGCATGATGATGCGGGTGCCGATGCGGAAGACGCTGTTCATGTCGTGGGTGACGACGACCACGGTGGCGCCGATCTGGCGCGTGAGGCGCTGCGTGAGCTCATCGACAACAGCGGTCATGATGGGATCGAGGCCGGCGGTGGGTTCATCGCTGAAGATGAGCGGGGGATCGAGAGCCATGGCGCGTGCGAGAGCTGCGCGCTTTTTCATGCCGCCGCTGATCTCGGAGGGCTTTTTGTGGCCGTGGCCCGTGAGGCCGACCTGCTCAAGCTTCATTTTGACGACAGTATCGATTATTCCGGTCTCGAGCGCGGTGTGTTCGGTCAAGGGGAGCGCGACGTTTTCCGCGATGGTGAGAGATTGAAGCAGCGCGCCGGACTGAAAGAGCATGCCGTAGCGGCCGCGGAGCCTGCGCAGGGCATCCGCATTCATGGTGGTGATCTCCTCGCCGAAGATCTTGATGCTGCCGGAGGTGGGTTTTTCGGTGCCGATGAGATGGCGAAGAAGGGTGCTCTTGCCACAGCCGCTGCCACCCATGATGATGAAGGTGTCTCCGGGATAGACTTTGAAGCTGACGCCATTGAGGACCTTCTGCCGACCAAAATGACGCACGAGGGAATCGACCTCGATGATCGGTTCGCCAGCGGCTGAATCTGGAGAGGCAGATGACATCAAAAGAAAAAGAGTGCTGTGAGGAGGGCGTTGGCGATGAAGACGCAGAGCAGGGAGGTGACAACGGAGCGGGTGGTGGCGAGGCCGACGCCTTCGGCACCGCCAGATACGTTCAACCCAATGCTGCAGGCGATGGTGACGATGAGCATGCCGAAGACGCCGCTTTTCAACATGCTGATGCCGATGTCCCGCAGAGAAACATAGTGCAGGGCATGATTGACGAAGAAGGCGGTGGACATGTGGAGCGAGAAATGGCCGATGAGCCAGCCGCCTGCCAGGCCGACATAGATGCTGAAGACGGTAAGCAGCGGCAGCATGATGACCATGGCGAGAAAGCGCGGCACGATGAGCCAGGACATGGGGGGAATGGCCATGACTTCGAGCGCCTCGATCTCCTCCGAGACCTTCATCGTGCCTAGCTCCGCCGTGACGGCAGAGCCGCTGCGCCCGATGACGATGACAGCAGTGACGAGCGGTGCGAGCTCGCGAATGAGGCTGGAGGAAACGAGGCCTGGCACGTACACCTCAGCGCCGAGCTTGGCGAGCTGTGCAGCAGACTGCATGGCCAGAACGACGCCGATGGTGAGAGCGGTGAGTGCCGACATCGGGACGGCGTGCACCCCAATGCGGACAATTTGAGCAAAGATATGCGCCATGCGCCAGCCACGGCCGCGAAACGGAGCGATGAAGAGCCAGTAGAGCAAATTTCCGCACAGCTCGAAGTATTGGCGGAATGCTTCGGTCATCGGCGGAGGGTGGCGTTGCTAGCGTTTGCTGGTGAGATCGGTGGAGTTCAAGGCTGCGTCCACCGATGGCAGATGGGTGATGAAGTCGCCCAGGCGCACGATTTTGAAGGAAGCCTCCACGCGCCCCTGGATGCCAGTGAGCGCAAATTCCGTGCCCGCGCCGCTTGCGTGCTGAAAGTATTCCACCACAACGGCCCAGACGGGGGTGTTGACGAAGGTCACCTTGGAGAAGTCGATGATGAGGCGTTTCACGCCGGCCTTCATCTGCTCGCGCACGACTTTTTGAAATTCGGGCACCGTGGCAAGATCCGCCTCGCCCTCGAGCTGGATCACAACGGCATTGGGATGGGTCAAAACGGTAGGTTTCATGAAGATCGATCAGAGCCAGCCGGTTTGATTGAGACGGCCGGTGAGTTCCATCTGCCGTTCGAGCTGTGCAGCATAGAGCGTGGCATTTTCCGCATTCGGCTTGCAGCGGGTGGATTCGTCGAGAGTAACGAGCCTGGCGCAGAGCTGCTCGTAGCTGACGCGTTCAGTGCCGCCTTGGTTGGCGTGAGCATAGGCGGCTTGGATGGCGCCGCCAAGAGCTGCGCCCTCACTGGTGCTGAGAGTGACGACTTCAGCATTGAAGCAGTCCGCGGCGATCTGACGCCAGACACTGCTCTTGCTGCCGCCGCCGGTGAGGCGGATTTCGGTGGGGTTCATGCCGAGATCCCGGAATCGTTTCAGGCCGTAGGCGAGGCCGAGGGTAGCACCTTCGACGGCAGCGCGGGCGATGTTGGCGGGAGCCATGTTGGTGGGACGCAGGCCGTGGATGACGCCGGTGCCATTGGGGAGATTCGGAGTGCGCTCCCCATTGAGGTAAGGCAGGAACATGACGCCGTCTGCACCTGCGGGCGCGGTTTTCACGGCGGCTTCAAGCTGACGGAGATCCCAGCGGAACATCTCGCGCACCTGCTCGGTGACGACGGTGACGTTCATGGTGCAGACGAGAGGCAGCCACTGGTCGGTGCTGTCACAGAAGGCGGCTACTTCGCCCTGGCCATCCACAACAGGAGAACCTGCCACGCCGTAGAGAGTGCCACTGGTGCCAAAGCTGGCGGTGACGACGCCGGGCTTGATATTGCCGGTGCCGATGGCGCCCATCATGTTATCACCACCGCCGGCGCTGATGATGACATCGAAGTTCAGCCCCCATTTTACAGCGAGGTCTTTGCGAATGGTGCCGTGTACGGATTTGGAGGAGCCGAGTGGCGGAAGCATGGAGCGCACGCTGGGATCAATGAAGTCACAGATTTCATAGGCCCATTGGCGGGTGTTTACATTGAGGATGCCCATGCCGGAGGCGTCTCCGTACTCCATGCGCTTCACGCCGCTGAGCCAGAAATTGATGTAGTCGTGCGGGAGCAGGATGGTCTTGGTTTTGGCGAAGTTCTCAAGCTCGTTCTGCTTCATCCAAAGCAGCTTTGGAATGGTGTAGCCGGGAAGCATGGCATTGCCGGCGGTGGCGATGACGCCCTGCTGGCCGCCGAAGTGATGGGCGATCTCCGCACACTGCGCTTGGGTGGAAGTATCGCACCAAAGCTTGGCCGCACGGACAGGCTTGTCGTCCGCGCCGAGGGCCACAAGGCCGTGCTGCTGACCGCTGACGCCGATGCCGGCGATCTTGACCTTGTCCTTGCCGATTTGCTCAAGGCACTGCTGCACGGATGAGTCCACCGCATCAAGCCACGACTGCGGATCCTGCTCGAGGTGGCCGGGCGGCAGGCCATCGATCAATTCGTAAGAGCTGTGGCCAGAGGCAATGATTTTGCCTGAGTCGAGGTCGAGGACGATGGCCTTGGTACTCTGAGTGCCGCTGTCGATGCCGAGGAAATACATGGGGAGTCTGAGGTTGGTGTCGGCGAAAGGATTACGGTGGGAAGGGAGGGGAGGTCAAGGAGTCAAGACGTCAAGAATCGGTCATGATTCAGGTGAAATCAGACAAAGGGATCGCTTTTGGGCCGGTCGAAGAGCGGAATGACGGAGTCCTTGGTGAGGGCGAGGAGCGTGAAGATGCCGAGCAGGGTGCCCAATGGCATGTGCAGGCAGTTTAATCCGGCTATAACCATGCAGAAGGTGCGGTGTACGCGTCGCTGAAGGAATCGGCCGGAAACCAGATTGAAGATGCCAGAGATTACCAGCAAGCCTCCGAAGATGAGGTAGAACCAAACGAAGAATTTGAGGAACTCCTGGGGATTGAAGGGGGGCGGCGATTTCGAATGCTCCCATAGCTGAGCATTGCCGAAGAACATGTTCATCATCGAGTAATGGAAGAACAGAAAAGCGATGCCCACGATGGAAAGGCCGCCATTGACATAGTGGCAGATCGCAAGGGTGCGCAGGTGTTCGGCGTCTTTGCTGGGAATGGGCGGTGGTTGCATGGCAGATGCGCGTGGTGTTCGGACAAATCAATCCTTCGACTGGATGTTGCCTGATTTGCGGATGGCGCGCAGGAGACGCCAGCCTAGGAAAAGGGAAACCACATAACCCAGGGCGCCAAAGATGGACACGCCGTAGAACAAAGGGGCAGCCTGACGGCTCCACAGCTCTGTGGAGCCGAGAAAAATGGCTGCGGTAAGAATACCGAGCACGAGGCGATTGATGATGGGATCGAGGTGTCGGTGGTCGAGATGTACAGTGAATGAGCCATCCCGAAAGCGGGCCAGCATGTCGGTGAGGTCACGAGGAAGCGCGGTAAACAGGCGGTCCCACACGCGAAAGGTGCGGCGGGCACGCCTGGCGATGCGTCCGGGAGAGAAGCGGCGCATGATAAGCCGGGAGCAATATGGCTTCATCAGCTCTGCCAGGCTCACGTCAGGACTGAAGCGACGCGAGGTGCCTTCCAGAACGATGAGCGTTTTCAGCAGCATGGCCAGCGCGGGGGGCAGGACGATGTGATGGCTGCGGATGATCTCGACAAGACTGCTCAAAGCTGCGCCTACGTGGATGTCACTGAGGGGATGGCCGGTGTAATCCGCCATGAACTCCTGGAGATCGGCCCGCAGTTTTTCGCGTTCGCAGTCCGGTGGCACATGGCCGAGCCGAAGAACCTGCTCGGCCACGAGTTCGGAATCGTTTTCGACCACGGCAAAGAGCAGTGCTTCGACCTCATCGCGCAGATCTTCTTCTATCCGGCCAACCATGCCGCAGTCGATGACGCCCACGATGTTGCCAGGCAGCAGCATGAGATTTCCAGGATGTGGATCGGCGTGGTAGAAGCCGTCGCGGAAAACCATTTCGAGGTACATGTTGGCACCGCGCCTGGCAAACTCGCCCAGGTCTTCTCCGGACTGTTTCAGCATTTCGATGTCTGTTCCGATGATGCCCTCCAGACGCTCCATGGTGACGACCTGGTGTGAACACAGGGTGCTGAAAACCTCGGGGATGCAGACGGTGGGCTCATCGGCGAAGCTGCGGGCAAACTCCTCGAGGTTCTGGCGTTCGTAGGTGAGATCCAGCTCTCGAAGGAGTGTGCGGCGGAACTGGCGCACGACGGCGAGAGGCTGGTAGGCGCGTAAAGCGGGCGAGTGCTTTTCTAGAAGCTCCGCGAGCGCCTGCACGATTTCGACATCCGTGGCGGCCTGCTCTGCCACACCGGAGCGGCGCACTTTGACAACGACGCTCTGGCCGGAATGGAGCTGTGCCCCATGAACCTGCGCGACGGAGGCGGCGGCGAGTGGCGTTTCATCAAAAGAGGCAAAGAGCTGCTCGATGGGAAGGCCGAGTTCCTTTTCAATCGTGGCCCGGGCCACCGTGGAGGGATCCGGTGGCACATTCGACTGCAGCTGGGAAAGTTCTTCAGTGAGTTCCGCGCCGAGCAGGTCGGCGCGGGTGCTGAGCATCTGGCCGAGCTTGATTGAGGTGGTGCCCAGCTCCGTAAGGGCCATGCGCACGCGGGCGGCCTGGGTGACGCCCAGAGTCAGGGACTGACCGTCGGCGCTTTTCAGACGGTCCTGCAGCCAGGAGTATTTGAAGCCACCGAACAAATCGGCGAGGCCATACTTG
This sequence comes from Prosthecobacter sp., assembly GCF_044222565.1. Taxonomy (GTDB): domain Bacteria; phylum Verrucomicrobiota; class Verrucomicrobiia; order Verrucomicrobiales; family Verrucomicrobiaceae; genus Prosthecobacter. The sequence goes on along the minus strand of NZ_JBGANA010000006.1, from coordinate 336,092 downwards.
CCAAGCACCGCAGCGATTTCCGCAATGCGTTTGGCATATCGTTCGAGGCGGGCCAGAGCGTCGATCTTCATTCGGGTGCAACCTCCGCACGAAAAAGGCTTCTGACAATGCGGAATGCACACTCTTGGCTGGCAGACCGGGCCCAGGTGAGTATGCATCTGCCATGAGAACACCCAAGATCCTTGCCTTTGCGGGAAGCACCCGCAGCGCCTCCTGCAACAAACAGCTCGTGCGACTCGCTGCTGATGAGGCGCGTGCGGCTGGCGCCGAGGTAACGCTGATAGATCTCCGGGATTATCCGCTGCCGTTGTATGATGGTGATCTGGAGGAGCAGCAGGGACTGCCTGAGAATGCCAAAAAGCTCAAGGCAATTTTCCGTGAGCATGACGCCCTGCTGATTTCCGCGCCGGAGTACAACAGCTCGATCACCGCAGTGCTGAAGAACACCATCGACTGGGTTTCACGCGCGGAAACAGATGATGAGCCTGCTCTGGTGGCCTATCGCGGCAAAACGGCGGCCTTGCTTAGCGCATCACCCGGAGCGTTGGGTGGTCTGCGGGGGCTCGTTCATGTGCGTGCGATTCTGGGCAACATCGGCGTCGTTGTGCTTCCAGACCAGGTGGCTCTGCCCAAGGCCTACGATGCTTTTGATGAGAAGGGCGGGCTCAAGGAAGAACGCATCGCCAAGCAGGTGACGCGGCTGGCACAAGGGCTGGTGGATTTCTTGAAGAAACATCTGGCCTGAGGCAGCCAGATGATGCTCAAAGAGGGAGGCTGGTCTTGTCGGTGCAGACGAGGAGGCTGAGCTGAATGATGTCGGAGCGCATGACCCTCATTGCTGCCTCCAGCAGCTGTTCGTCAGGAGGGCATCCTATGGTAATCAGCCTGCGAAAGGAGTTATCTTGTGGCGGCTTTTTTGGTGCCGGGCCCACGAGCGCGCTCGGACTTGATTGGCACAGGAGTGAGCCGGATGGTTTCCACCTGAACAACCAGAGGCCGGGGAAAGGTTTCGGCTGCCGGAGAGGATTCACTGCCATTGGCAGGCTGGCTTTCCCGCAGGGAGGCAATGCTGGCCTCAAGCCCGGCAAGTTCGCGCCGGGCATTTTCGATCTTGGAAGCAAGGTCCGCGTGCTGGGCGAGCTGTTCAGGATCTGGCGCCTTAGCAGCCTTGGGCGCAGCGATGTGCGAGCCTGCCTGGGCGCCGCTGGCTTGTACGTCCCGATAACGCTGTTCCACGGCGGCGAGGCGCTGCCTGGCATCGATCAGCTGCTGTTTTGTGCCGGCGAGCTCCTGGTTCTGCTGCTCGATTTCGGCACGCTGGGCCTTGGCCTCTTCAAGGCTTCGTCTGGCATCCGCGAGCATCTGGTCCAGATTGGCGAATTCACGGCTCTGCCTGCCCAGCTCGGCACGCTGCGCTTTGACCGCAGCTAGGTGCTGGGTATCCGTGGCAAGCTCCGCCCGACATGCGGCAAGGCTGCTTTCGCATGTGGCGAGTTCGTCATTGCGGGCGGCGAGTGCGGCATTTCGCAAAGACAGTTCTCTTTCATGAGCGGCGAGCTCCTGCTGAACACGCTGCAAGGAGCCTTCCGCTGCGGCGCCGTTTTGCTCCAGGGTGATGAGCAGAGATTCGAGATCCCTGACGGCGGCTTCATCGCGCTGATGTTTTGCCCTGAGCTCCGTACAGACCGCATTGAGCTCGGCATGCCGGGCCTCCTCTCCGGCGATACGTTTCTCGTGATCGATGATCTGCTGGCGAAGGGAATTGAGCAAGGCCTCGTCCTGCTCACACTCATTCCGCACCTGAGTGAGCCGCTCAGCAGCTTCTGATTTCTGCGCATCCAGGGCTTCAATTTCCTGCTTCGCTTCGGAGATGGAGGTATTGAGCCGCTGCACCTCGGTGGACTTTTCGTAGTGCTGGGCGTTGAGACGCTCGAGCGCGGCGGTTTTGTTTTCGTGCTGGCTGGAAAGGGCGCTGACGGCTTCCAGCCAGTCGTGGTGGGCTGTTTCCGCCTGTTTTAGTGCGTCCTTTGCTGGAGCGAGCTTTTCCTCCTCAGCGCGCAGAGACTCCACGCGTGCGAAGTGGAGAGCACGCTCCTTCTCCGCCCTCTGCTGCCAGTCACGCAGTTCTCTTTCTGCTGTGTCCACCTCGGACTTGAGTCGAGCTTTTTCGGCCTCCAGCTTGGCCACGGTTTCCGCGAGCACAAGGTCTGCGGGTGAAACCGCAGGAGGGGCGCTTGGTTCAGGGATCGTTGGTTCGGAGGCCTGGGGTTCAGGCACCAACGGTTCCTGGGTGGGAGGCTCAGGTGTCGGAGGTTCTGGAGCAGGAAGTTCGGGCGTCGAAGGCGCAGACGTCGAAAGCCCAGGCGTGGGTGGTTCGGGCGTGGGTGGCGGTGGAACTGGCGGTTCAGAGGGCTGCGCTGCTTGCGCAGAAGCAGGAATTTCAAATGGCAGCGGGGATGATGTGGCGGGGTGCTCAAGGTCGAGCGTGCCAACAAGAGGGCCGAAGGCGATCGTGTCTCCATGGAGCAGCGTGCAGCTGATCTGACTCTCCCCATTTACGAAGGTGCCGGCGGTCGATTTTAAATCAAAGACCTGCAGGCTGCCGTCGGCGTTTTGAACAATCTCAGCATGGTGTGCCGAGATGCGCTCATCATCGACTACGATGTCATTGCCTTCGTCACGTCCGATGGTGGTGTGTTCCTTGAGGGGAACCACCACTTCCTGGCCGTCTTCAAGCACGAAAGTTAGTTTTGCCATGGGGGTATAGCGCTGCAACTGGCGTAGCAAAGTCGATGATACGCGTGGAATCAAACGCGCATTTGAATCGCGCATCAAAATGGTGCAGGATTAATGCCTCACGCCGCAGTTTTTTTTGTCTCCCGGTCGATGGCAGGTTCGTAGCCTTCACTTCGGCAAGCGCGGAGTCGCCAGATCTACCTCCGTGACCCGGTTTCATGCGCCGTGCGCCCGTGCTCTCGTTCGGCAATGGGATGGGCCGAACTTGGCGAGCACAGATTCGAAGGCAAACAGGAGGTGAAGGGAATATGGTGCAGTATCTGCGCGGACTGGCGCTCCTTTTTGATTTTGAGAGCCGAATCAATCTTGCAAAGATTACGATGTCGCAATCCAGTCAAGGCATGCACACCGAAGCCGAAGCCCATCTTTCCAAACGCTGCCCTGTCATGCGCCGGCTGATCAAGGTGCACGGTCCGTGTCTTCTGGTGCCACAAAAGAGATCGCCGTATGAGGCGCTTGTCAGCGCGGTGGCGCACCAGCAGCTGCATGCGAATGCGGCAGAGGCGATCCTGAGACGGTTCAAGGCGCTGTTTCCGCAAGTGCGCTTTCCAAAGCCGGAGCAGGTGATGACGGCGAGTGATGAAGCGCTGCGTGCGTGCGGTTTTTCCACGGGAAAGATGCTGGCCATCCGTGACATCGCCGCCAAAACACTCAGCGGGCAGATTCCTGGGCGCGCCGCGGCGCTGAAGCTGAATGATGAAGAACTGATTGAACGACTCGTAGCGGTGCGCGGTGTTGGCCGCTGGACGGTGGAGATGCTGCTCATCTTCACTCTGGGCAGGCCGGATGTGTTTCCCAGCGATGACTATGGGGTGCGCAACGGCTGGCGCGTGGTGAAGAAAATGGCGGAGATGCCGAAACCGAAGGAATTTCGTGAGATGGCCGAACGCTGGCAGCCGCATCGCACCCTGGCGGCCTGGTATTTGTGGAGAGCTGCGGATGCCGCGAAGGCGTGAGGATCCGGCCATTGCAAGGGGAAACGCGTCGTTGCTAAGCAGGCCATCGGCGGCTAAGGGCTTGGGACATGTCATTCAAGCCCCTCGGTCTCGACCCAAACATCCTTACAGCCATTCAAGAAGCCGGTTACACGGAGCCCACACCCATTCAGGCGGCGGCGATTCCGGTCATCATTCAGGGTGGAGATGTCATTGGCATCGCGCAGACAGGCACGGGCAAAACGGCGGCCTTCACGCTGCCGATTTTGACGCGCCTCACTTCAAACCCGATCGCACAGGGGCAGCGCCGCCGCACGCGCGTGCTGGTGCTGGCGCCGACGCGCGAGCTGGTGGCGCAGATCGAGGAAAACGTGCTGGCGTATGCGCGGCATCTGCCGCTGAAGATTGCCAAGGTGTATGGTGGTGTGGGTGAGAAACCGCAGAAGGATGCGCTGCGTGCGGGCAGTGATATTGTCATCGCCTGCCCTGGGCGCCTGCTGGATCTGATGGGACAGCGCTGCGCGGATTTTTCGCAGCTTGAGTACCTGGTGTTGGATGAAGCGGACCGCATGCTGGACATGGGCTTCCTGCCGGACATCCGCCGGGTGATCAATCAACTGCCGAAGAAGCGGCAGACGCTGATGTTTTCCGCGACGCTGTCGAAGGAGATCGAAAGCCTGACCCACGAGTTTCAGCATTCGCCGAAGATCGTTCAGATCGGCAAGCGCTCGAATCCGGCGGAGTCGGTGACCCAGCTGGTGTATGAGGTGCACAAGCATCTGAAGCTGCCGCTTCTCTCACATCTGCTGAAGGATGACAAGATGCAGATGGTGCTGGTGTTCAGCCGTACGAAGCATGGGGCGGACAAGATCGCGCGCAAGCTGGAGCAGACGGGCGTGAAATGCGCGACACTGCATGCCAACCGCTCGCAAAATCAGCGCCTGCGCGCGCTGGATGATTTCAAGACGGGCACTGTGCGCGTGCTGGTGGCCACGGACATCGCCGCGCGCGGAATCGATGTGGACGGAATCTCGCACGTGGTGAATTTTGATTTTCCGCACATTGTGGAAGATTACGTGCACCGCATCGGTCGTACGGGCCGAGCGCAGGCCATCGGGGATGCGATCAGCTTTGTCTCGCCGGATGAGGCGGCGGATGTGCGCAAGCTGGAGAAGTTCATCAACCGCGGGCTGGTGCGCAAACGTGCGGAAGGCTTTGATTACAACGCAGCGCCGCAGGCGGTGAGCGATGAACGTCCCGAAAGGCGTGAGCAGCAGCGCCAGTTTCAGCAGCGCCGCCCGCAAGGGCAGGGAGGACCACGCCATGGCCAAGGTGGTGGCGGTGGCGGACGCCAGGGTGGTTATGGTGGCGGCCAGGGCGGAGGACGTTCGGGTGGCCAGGGTGGTGGTGGACGCCAAGGGGGCGAGCGGCGCTCGTCTTCATCCGGGACTGCATCGCGGCAGCCGGCTCAAATGCCACAGCAGGACACCTCGCCGACCGGCGCGCGGAGCCTGTGGAAGAGGCTCACTGGGCGGTAGTAGCTCATGAATGGTCGGGCTCTCGCCACAACCATTCCATGGCCGAAAGTCATTTCGTAAACCAGCCTTTCGCGAGGGGGCTGGTGGCGCAGAATTCGAGAAGTTGTTTGGCGACTTTTTCGCGGCCGGAATTGCTGGGGTGGGTGCCATCGGGGCCGAGGTCGTCCTTGAGGTATTTGAGGTCGTCGAGCTTGCGGCCTTTTTCCCCATCGGCCCAGAGATAAGGGCCCCAGACAAGGAGAGGGGATTTGCTGAGGGCCAGGGATTCGTCTCCGCTGGCCTGCTGCTGGATAAGGTGACGCACGGCGAAGGCGCCTTCGTATGCGTAGGGCTCGGGATTGAGTCCGGTGCTGGCATATCCGGCGTAAATGCGGCTGCCGAGATAGGCGATGCGGAGATTGGGGAAGCGCTCTTTGAGCAGGTGCAGGACATTGATGGTGTCGGCTTCCAGGATGGCCAGATGCTCGGTCTTCGAGCCGGAGGGGCCGGCATTGGCGAGTTTGATCCACGCAACCTGAACCTGCTGCGGGCTTATTTCGGCACGCTTCAGGCGGTTCATGGCCTCGGGCCAGGGTCGGCCCTCAGGCTGAGCCCATGCGGCCATGGTCTGGCCCCCCTGGGCGCAATCGACGATGGTGAGCTTGTCGGATTTGCGTGGGTCTTTGTCGGCGATGGTCTTGAAGAAGGAGAACTCCTGGGTGGCGTTTGACATGCTGATGGAAACGAAGGCGATCTTGCCGCTGTCGGAAGGCTTGCCCTCGGCGTCGAGAGGTTTGATCTGGGCCAGGGCGGTATCAGCAGACTTTTTCAGGGCTTCGGGGGGCTCGTTGCTGCCTTTGCCGTAGAGGCCGCCGTCTTCGCCTTCATACCTGTCCTCGGCAGTCATGTCGGTGAGGGGCTTGAGGCCCTCGGGGGCTTTCCGCTGATTGGCCTGGCCGCTGCCACGATTGCCACTACGGCTGCGGACCTCCTTGGCGTGGTCGAGATACTTCTGGTCGGCTTCGCTGAGCTTCTCGCCGTTTTGTTCGCGACGGTGAAGTGCCTGAGCTTTCTGCCAGTCGATTCCGTCCTGCCCCTGTGTCGAAGGTGCGCTGCCGCCCGATTTTGACTGCTGGGCCGCATGGGCGGCCTTGGCCCGTTCAAGGAAGGCTGACTCATCGGCTGTGAGAGTGCCGCCATTCTGGCGCTTCTCGAAAAGCTCGCGGGCTTTGGAGAAATCGACAGGTGTATCGGCGGACTGGCTTCGCAGAGCGACGGTGCCGAGAAGGGTGGCCAGGGCGAGGAGGATGGTTGTCTTCATGGTGAGCGTGGAACCCCGCGGCGGACACTTGGATTCATTTTGGATGAAATTTCGCGCCGGGGTGGAGAGATCAAAAGGGCATGTGGCGTGGGAATCATATGAAAAAGCTTTCATCGTGGGCGGTAGCGGCTGCGCTTGGAGAGTTGTGTTTTCGTCTTGTCATGCGCGGGGCAAACCTTCAGCCTGAGGAATTCAAATCATGTCCGATTCCAACAGCACCCGCCGCGTCGTTCTGGCCAGCTTTATTGGCACCACCATAGAGTGGTATGATTTCTTTTTGTACGTCACGGCTTCCGCCCTGGTGTTTGGCAAGCTGTTCTTCACCAGCATGGATCCGCTGGCGGCGACGATGGCGTCGTTTGCGACGAACGCGGTGGGGTTCTTTGCCCGGCCGCTGGGAGGCATCGTTTTCGGACACTTCGGTGACAAGCTTGGACGGAAATCAATGCTGGTGACGACCCTCATGATGATGGGGCTGGCGACGTTTGGGATTGGCCTGCTGCCGACGTATGAGCAGGCGGGCATCCTTGCTCCGATTTTGCTGGTGCTGCTTCGCTTTATTCAGGGGCTGGGCGTAGGCGGGGAGTGGGGAGGCGCGGTGCTGATGGCGGTGGAGCATGGCAAGGCTGGGCAGCGCGGATTTCTGGCGAGCTGGGTGCAGGCGGGGGTGCCAATCGGGCTGCTGATCGCTACAGGGGTGTTTCGCACGCTGTCGTCGATCATTCCTGAGGAGTCGTTTTTGGTGTGGGGGTGGCGCATTCCGTTTTTAATCGGCATTCTGCTGCTCGGGGTGGGCATGTTTATCCGGCTGCGGGTGCTGGAGAGTCCGGTCTTTACCGAGGCAAAGAAGAGCAGCAGCGCGAACGAGATGCCGATCTTTGAAGTGATCCGCAAGTATCCCGGGAACGTGCTGATCGCAATGGGGGCGCGGTTCGCGGAGAACGCCTTCTTTTATGTGATCACGGCATTTGTGCTGACGTATGCCACGCAGCAGGCGGGATTTACCAAGGATCAGGTGCTGCAGGCGGTGCTGATTGGGTCGGCGGTGCAGTTTTTTGTGATTCCGTTTTTTGGCTGGCTTTCGGACCGCATTGGGAGAAGGCCGGTTTACCTGGGCGGGACGGTGCTGGTGGCCTTGTTTGCGTATCCGTTTTTCTGGCTGATCGACCTGAAATCCATCCACATGCTGTGGCTTGCGGTGACGCTGGGGCTGATCATTCACAGCGCGATGTATGGGCCGCAGGCGGCGTTTTTCTCCGAGCTGTTCGGCACGCGGGTGAGATATAGCGGGGCGTCTCTGGGGTATCAGCTGGCCTCGCCGCTGGCTGGAGGGCTGGCACCGCTGATCGCGACGGCGCTGCTGGATCGAAGCGGTGGAAAACCGGGGCCGGTTTCGGTGTATCTGATTGTCATGGCGGTCATCACTTTGGTGGCGGTGTGGATGGCGGAGGAGACGAACAGGAAGGCGCTGTGAGGCTGAGGTCGTGTCCAATTTAGCCTAAAAACTGTCCACTCACAGAATGACGAACCAGTTGCAGAGCGGCGGGTTTCGTCTCCCTTGGCTGCCCTACCATGAACGACGCCTTCCCAGACATCCCCAAAATCCAGTACGAAGGACCCAAGAGCCGCAATCCGCTTTCCTTCAAGCATTACAACCCGGACGAAATCGTTGGCGGAAAGACGATGCGTTCGCAGATGCGCTTTGCCGTGGCCTACTGGCACGCGATGCGCAACTCGCTGTCCGATCCATTCGGCGGCGGCACGGCCCAGCGCCCCTGGGATGACGGCAGCAATTCCGTGGCGAATGCACAGCGCCGCGTGTGGGCCTGCTTTGAGTTCATGGACAAGCTGGGCGTGGACTACTACTGCTGGCATGACCGCGACGTGGCTCCTGAACTTGCCACACTGGCAGAGAGCAATGCGGCGTTTGACGCAGTGGCTGATGAGCTGGAAAAAGCTCAGAAGCAAACCGGCAAGAAGCTCCTCTGGGGCACGGCCTGCCTTTTCTCCCACTCTCGCTACTGCCAGGGTGCTGCCACGAGCCCGAACGCCGGCGTGTTTGCCTATGCGGCGGCACAGGTGAAGAAGGCCATGGATGTGACGCACCGCCTCGGCGGCGAAGGCTACACCTTCTGGGGTGGCCGTGAAGGCTACGCCACGCTGTGGAATACCGACATGAAGCGCGAGGTGAACCACCTGGCGCGCCTGCTGCACATGGCGGTGGATTACAAGAAGAAGATCGGCTTCAAGGGCCAGTTCTACATCGAGCCAAAGCCACGTGAGCCTTCCACGCATCAGTATGACTCCGATGCGGCGGCCTGCCTGAACTTCCTGCGCGAGCACAACCTGCTGGAGCACTTCAAGCTGAACCTGGAAACCAATCATGCCACGCTGGCCGGACACACCATGCGCCATGAGATGCAGGTGGCCGTGGCGGCGAATGCGCTGGGTTCCATCGATGCGAACACCGGTGACACGCTCATCGGCTGGGACACCGACCAGTTCCCGACCAACATCTATCTGACCACCGAGATCATGCTGGAAGTGCTGAAGATGGGTGGCCTCACCACGGGCGGCCTGAACTTTGACGCGAAGTGCCGCCGTGAATCCTTTGAGCCCGTGGATCTTTTCCACGCACACATCGGCGGCATGGACGCCTTTGCACGCGGCCTCAAAATTGCGCATGCGATGATCGAGGACGGCCGCATCGACGCCTTCATCAAGCAGCGCTACAGCACGTTTGACAGCGGCATCGGCGCGAAGATCGAGAAGGGCGAAGTGGGCTTTGCCGAACTGGAAGCGCACGTCCTCGCGAATGGCGAGCCTCTGCTGGGCAGCGGCCGTCAGGAGATGATGGAGAACCTGGTGAACGACTACCTGTAACAGGTATCCGTCGATTGATGCAATCTCGTGAGGCGGTCGGAAACGGCCGCCTCATTTTTTTATGATGCGTTGCGCTCGGAGCTGATTTGCAGCAACGGTCGGGATGGCCGGACGGGCGAGCAATGATGATGACTGGGCGCGGGCGCTCGAGGCGCTGCGCGGTGAGGCTTTTGCCGAGCATCTGCGTGGCTGCCGCTGGTTTGGCGGCAAGGCGCACACGCTGCGCGGAGTGGAGGTGGTGGATGTTCTTGTGTTGGGAGATGCGGGGCGGATGATCCTGCTGCGGGTGGATTATGTGGAAGTGGCGCCGGAGACATACCTGCTGCCGCTGCAAGTGGGGCCAGATGGCAAGATGTTTGATGCGCTGGAGGATGAGAATTTTCGCGCGATGCTTATGGAGATAATAGCGGGTGGGCAGCGCGTGATGTGCGGACGAGGAGAGTTGGTGGGAATTTGTGGTGCGGGGTTTACGGAGACGAAGCGGACGGTGGCTTCGCGTGTGCTGAAGGTGGAGCAGAGCAATTCGTCCGTGCTGTATGACGAGCTGTATTTTCTTAAGCTGTACCGCAGGCCTGAGCCGGGGGTGAACCCGGATGCGGAGCTGCTCCGGTATTTCAGCGAGGGGCACAAGTTTGAGCAGGTGCCGGGTTATTGTGGAGCCATTGAGTACCGCGCGAAAGGGGAAGAGCCGCGGGTGCTGGCGCTGCTGGTGAAGAATGTGGTGAGCGATGGAGATGCGTGGAAGAACACGCTAACTGCGCTTGGGCAGGAATGGACTGATGAAAGATTTGAACGGATGCGTCTGCTGGGCAGGCGCACCGCGGAGATGCATCTGGCACTGGCGGCGGAAACGACAGACCCAAACTTTGCACCCGAAAGATTTGATGTGATCCATCAGAACGCGATGCGCAGGTCGATGGGTGAGGCCATTCAGCGGATGATGCGGATGCTGGAGGGGAATCAGAATGTCTTGCCCGCGGAGTGTTATGATGAGGTGGACGGATTGTTACTGCGGGAGGCGGACATTTTGCGATATCAGGAGGCGTTGATGGCGCGGCCATTTTGTGCCGAGCTTATCCGCCACCATGGCGACTATCACCTGGGACAGGTGCTGGATATGCGAAATGACTTTTGCATCATCGACTTTGAGGGGGCACCTGGCAGGCCATTGAGCGAGCGGAGGGCCAAGCATACGCCGCTGCGGGATGTGGCGAGCATGCTGCGGTCGTTTGATTATGCCGCGCATGCAGTTGGTGCGCGGCAAGGTGATGAGTGGGTGGCGCGGGCCAGCCAAAGTTTTCTAGACGGCTATTTGAGCGCGGCCGAGGGAGCGCCGTTTTTGCCGGGGAATGAGGAGGAGATGGGGAGGTTGCTGGAGGTTTGTCTGCTGGAGAAGGCGGTGTATGAAGTGTGCTATGAACTAAACAACCGGCCCGACTGGGCGGTCATTCCGCTGCGTGGCATTCTGCGCATTTTGGGCCGGAGCAACGAATGACCGGATCACTTCTTGGGTGCCTCGTCCGTCTTCTCTCCTTCCTTTTTCTCTTCTTTCTCGGGCTTCGTCAGCTCGCGCATGGGATTCACGGGCTTCTCGTCTTTGTAGAGCTGGAATTTGCTTTTCACGGGACGGCGGGGCCAGTAGTTGTTTTCGATGTCGGTGTCCACAAGCTCCTGACGGGGGTCGAAGGTGACGGATTTCAGCTCTTTTTTGGTGAAGAGCATCTTGGCGGCCTTCTCGGTGTTGAAGCGCCAGATTTCGGCGGGGAGTTTCATTTCTTCGGTGCTGCCGTCGGTGTATTCGATCTTCAAGATCACGGGGGTGACGAGTCCGCCGACGTTGCTGAATTCGATGAGGTAGAAGTTGTGCTTGGTCTGCAGGAGGGCGGGATCGATCTTATCTTCTTTGAGCTCTTTGATGAGGGATTCGAATTTCTTCTTCTCGCTCGGCAGCACGGTGGCCTTGTCGTAGCTGTCGTAGAAGTCTTTGAGTTCGGGGTAGCGGTCGATGCGCTTGGAGAGGGAGTAGTTGCGCTCGCGGGTGGTGGTTTTTGGGAGGTCGTCTTCCTCCTTTTTCTTTTTGGGCTTTTCGACAGAGGGATCGCGGGAGTCGAGCTGCAGCCACTTCACTTCATCAATGGAAATATCGACGTGATCGGTGCTGTAGAACCAGCCGCGCCAGAACCAGTCGAGATCGACGCCGCTGGCCTCCTCCATGGTGCGGAAGAAATCGGATGGCGTGGGGCGCTTGAACATCCAACGCTTGGCGTAGGTTTTGAAGGCGTGGTCAAAGGCTTCGCGGCCGAGGATGTGTTCGCGCAGGATGTTGAGGGCCACGGTGGGCTGGCCGTAGGCATTGGGTCCGAGGTCGGCGATGGATTCAGAGTTGGTCATCACGGGGGCGCGATCTTTGAGGCGCATGTAGTCCGTCATGCCGCGCTCGTTGCGGCGGTGCTTCCAGTCGTTCTCCCATTCTTCTTCGGTGAGGAATTCGACGAACGAGTTCAGCCCCTCGTCCATCCAGGTCCACTGGCGTTCGTCGCTGTTCACGATCATGGGGAAGTAGTTGTGTCCGACTTCGTGGATGACGACGCCGATGAGGCCGTATTTGGTTCTCTCGGGATAGGTGCCGTCTTTCTCAGGACGTGGGCCGTTGAAGCAGATCATGGGGTACTCCATGCCGCCGATGGGGCCGTTGACGGACCACGCGACGGGGTAGGGATACTCGAAAGTGTAGCGCGAGTAGGTCTGAATGGTGTGGGCGATGGCGTGGGTGGAGTACTTGTCCCACAGCGGCATCCCTTCCTTGGGGTAAAGGGACATGGCCATAACGGGCTTGCCCTTCACACTGGCTCCCTCGACGGCCATGGCGTCCCAGACAAATTTGCGCGAGGAGGCGAAGGCGAAATCGCGGACGTTGTCGGCCTGGAAGATCCAAGTCTTTTTTCCCGCGGGTTTGCTCTTTTCGGCGACCTTTGCCTCCTCGGGAGTGACGATGAAGAGAGGCTTCTTTTTCTCGCCTTCGGCTTGCTTGAGGCGATCACGCTGAGTTTGGGTCAAAACCTTGTCAGGATTCTGCAACGTGCCGGTGGCGGCCACGATGTGATCGTCCGGCACGGTAAGGCGCACGTTATAGTTGCCAAACTCCAGGGTGAACTCCCCGGTGCCCAGGAACTGCTTGTTGATCCAACCGGCGTAGTCGGTGTAGGCGGCCATGCGGGGGAACCACTGAGCGATAGTGTAGATGGTGTTGCCGTCCTCCTTGAAGAACTCGTAGCCGGTGCGTGCATTGATGCGCTCGCAGTCGTTGATAGGATAGCTCCAGGCGATTTTGAAGACGTAGTCGGCACCAGGGGCCAGAGGTTCGTTCAGGTCGAGGCGCAGCATGGTTTTCACGACGGCATGCGGCAGGTCCTTTCCCTTGGCATCGGTGAGTTTGGTGATCTTCATCTCGCCATCGTAGGATTCGTAGGCCAGCAGACGGTCGAGAGCAGAATAAGTGATCTTGCCTGGGTCAATGCCGCGCTTGGTGTTTGGCACGGAGCGGGAGTCGGCATTGTGGGAGAAATAATTCTGATCCAGCTGCACCCAGAGGTAGGTGAGGGGATCCGGGGAAAGATTATGGTACGTCACCGTGGCCTCGGCTGTGATGGAGCGCTTCACATCATCGAGTTCCACGTTGATGTCGTAGTCGGCGCGGTTTTGCCAGTAGGCGGTGCCGGGGGCGCCGGAAGCGTTGCGCTGCGCAGAGGGCGTCGGAATCGTCTGGTCAAGCTGCTGAAATTTGCCGACGGGTGCGCCGGACTCGGCGGCGGCGAGGGAGAGGGCGGCGAAAAGGAGGGGGGTGAGCAGCTTCATGGCGGGCGATTGTCCAAATACGGGAGCCAAAGGCAAGTTCATCCTGCTCACCTGATCTGGGGAGGTGCCGGCTGTTTCTTCCTCTTGCCTTCGTTTCCGGGTTCTGGTTGCATCACGCCATGAATCCGCCTGCCGACTCCCTTTCCCGCCGTGATGCCCTCAAAGCCACGATCGCCTCCGTTGGACTCAGCGCCCTGGCTTTTGAGCCCGCCCGTTCGGCACCTCTTGCAGCGCCGGATGCGCGGCGAGGGGCGGTGAAAAAGTACCGCATGCTGAAGTCGATCAATCTGTGGGCTTTTCCATACCCGGAGCGGATGACCCTGCGGGAGTGCATGCAACTGGCGAAGGATGCGGGGTTTGACGGGATCGAGCTGAACTACGACCTGGACAATGATCTCTCGCCGAAGCACGGCACGGCGGATTATGTGAAGATCCGAAAGATGGCGGATGAAATCGGCATTCAGATCAGCGGGCTGTGTTCATTCCTCTTCTGGCCGTATCCGCTGACTAGCAATGATGCTGCCAAACGTGCGCAAGGAATGGAGCTGGCTGGAAAAATCGCGCAATGCGCGCATGATCTGGGCGTGGAGAATGTTCTGGTGGTGCCGGGGGCGGTGCACATACCGTGGCGCACGGACCATGAACCAGTGGCGAATGATGTTTGCGATCAGCGAGCCCGAGAAGCCGTGGGACAACTGGCTAAACAGGCGGAAAAGCTGAAAGTCTGCCTGAACATCGAGAACATCTTTTTCAACGGCTACCTCATGACGCCGATGGAGATGAACGCGTTTGTGGACAGCTTTGGCAGCGAGCATGTGCGGGTGCACTTCGACACGGGAAACATCAGCATGTTCCAGTTTCCTGAGCACTGGGCCAAGGTGCTGGGCAAGCGCACGAAGAATGTGCATCTGAAGGAGTTTACGAAGAAGGGGACGGATTTCAGCCTGGAAACCTTCCGCCCGCTGCTGGATGGCACGACGAACTGGCCGGCGGTGACGGATGCGCTGGCGGACACGGGTTACGACGGGTTCCTGACCTTTGAATATTTTCATCCTTATGCGCACTATCCGGAGGCGCTGATTTATCAGACGTCGGATTCGCTGGACCGCATTCTGGGGCGCAAATCATGAGCTGGGAGACGATCACGCTGCTTTTTTTAGCGGGGCTGAGCGCGGGCTTCATTGATGCCGTCGCAGGCGGTGGCGGCCTCATCTCAGTGCCCGCTCTGCTATGGGCAGGACTGCTGCCGCAGATGGCTCTGGGAACGAACAAGATGCAGGCGGTGTGGGGCACGCTGATGGCGGTGCGGAAGTATGCAAAGGCGGGATACGTCTCGTGGCCGCAGGTGAAGCTCACGGTGCTCATCACCTTTGTCTTTGCCTGTCTTGGCACATGGACGGTGACGCATGTGAGCAATGAGGTGCTGAAGAAGATCGTGCCGTGGATGCTGCTGGGGATTGCGGTGTATGTGCTGCTGAGTCCGGGGCTGGGAAAGACTGCGGCGAAGGCGCGGATCAGGCTCGGAGCCTTTGCCTGTCTGGCAGGCAGTGTGCTGGGATTTTATGACGGATTTTTCGGTCCGGGCACAGGCACGTTTTGGACGCTGGCCTGCATCTCGCTGCTGGGGCTGGAACTGACGCGCGCCACGGCCTTCACCAAGGTGGTGAACCTGACGAGCAATGCGGCTTCGCTGATCGTTTTTGTGCTCAGCGCGAGAGTGAATTATGAGATCGCCGCGGCGATGATCGCCGGACAGCTCATTGGGGGAAGGCTTGGGGCGGGAATGGCGATCCGGCATGGAGCGCCGTTTATCCGGGTGATTTTCATCACGGTGGTGCTGGCGATGGTGGCGAAGCTGCTGTGGGATCAGTTTGGATGGGGGATAAACAAGTTCCCTGAATCCATCTGAAAATGCAGGGCGTATTTGCCTGACACTCTCCCATGCCTATGATCGCCGCTCCCATGACCACTGTCCAAACCACTGCCCAAGGGCGTCAGTTTCCTAAATTCGATCTCTCACGCCTGCTCGGTACCGTTTTCAAGCCCACGTTTGGGCGGAAGATTTGCATCCTCATTGATCTGCCGGATCTGGCAGAGGCGAAGGATTATGCCTTTCTGAAGAACCCAGCGCGTGCCATCCAGCAGAAGGCGTATGAGGCCTTCTATCAGGGGCTGAAAAACGGAGTGGCCGAGGAACTGGCGCTGCAGGGCGGCGAAATGTATGCCTACAAGCAGACCACGGGCAGCAATCTGGACCTTCCGGATCTTTGCGTGGACATGAGCGGCAAGGAGCTGAGCCTTGAAAAGGACATTTATCCAAACCACGACATCATCCTTTGCATCTCCACCTTCTCAGCCACGGCGCCGCTGACGGCGTTTGCGAAGCAGTATGGATTCCGCGGCGCAACGCTGCATGGAGTGAATGATGTCATCCTCAATTCCGGTCTCGCGGTGGACTACAATGATGTGAGCCGCGATGCTGAAAAGCTGCGCAAGGCGATGACACGTGCAGATGCGGTGGAGATCGATTTTACGGTGGAGAATGGACCGGACATGACGGTGCGCCTGGAGTTGAGCCAGCAGGAGGCGCAGAAGAGCCATGGCCTTTGCCAGGGCGACACACCCGACATTGCGAATCTCCCTGCGGGCGAGGTTTACTTCGTGCCGACGGGGGCGGAGGGAACTTTCCCGCTGAAGTACGAAGACGGCACTCTGGGAAAGCTCACGGTCACGAAGGGCTGCATCATCAAGGCGGAACTCATTGCCGGAAATCAGAGTACGATTGACGAGCACAACGCCAAGCTGGCGGATGATCCAATGACAGGCGTGCTGGGTGAGCTGGGTTTTGGCACGCAGGTGCTGCCGGTTTCAGGCGCGGACATCCAGGATGAAAAGGTGCTGGGCACCTGCCATCTGGCCACGGGGCGTGACGATCATCTGGGGGGGCACATCACGCCCGCGCAGTTCAAACGGCACCAAAACGCGACGCATGACGACATCCTCTTCGCGCCGCACAAGACGCCGAATTTTGACATCAAGCAGACGCGCATGTTCCGCGATGGCAAGGTCACGGTCTTGAACGAGCACTTCCAGCCGTCGAAGTATTTGCTGGAGGCGCTGGCGGCGGACTAAGAAACTGAGGCCGGAGTGTCAGGCTGGAAGCCTGACCTCCATGACCACCTGCATGAACATCTACGAAACCCGTCGCCTGCTCGACGAATACCTTCTGTTCCACTACGGCCAGCCTGCGGAGATTCTGCCTTGGGAGCAGGGGCCGCGGGAGGCGCTGGGGTTTCCGGTGCGCACGGTGATGGAGCTGATCGATCTGCCGCGCACGCCTTGTGAGGCGGTGGCGCTGGACCTCGGATGCGCGGTGGGGAGATCGAGCTTTGAGCTGGCGACATTTGGCGTCAGTGTACTGGGCATTGATTATTCGCAGAGCTTTGTGGATGCAGCGGCGGCGCTGGCGCACGATGGCAGCATGGCCTACGAACGTGTGGATGAGGGCAGCGCCAAGACGGCGCTGGTGGCGCGGGTGCCGGAGAATCTAAGGCGTGACAGAGTGTGTTTTGAGCAGGGGGATGCGATGAATCTGCGCGGCGATCTGGGAGACTATGACATCGTGCATGCGGCGAACCTGCTGTGCCGGCTGACCGATCCCCTGAAATTGATCGAGCGCCTGCCGAGCCTCGTGCGGCCGGGAGGGCAGCTGCTGCTGACCACGCCCTGCACGTGGCTGGAGGAATTCACTCCAAGGGGCAACTGGCCGCAGGGTTCGACGCGGGAATGGCTGGCGTCTTTGCTGGAGCCGCACTTTGATCTTTCAAAGACGGTGGACATGCCTTTTTTGATTCGTGAGCATGCGCGCAAATACCAGTGGAGCGTGGCTTTGGGGATGAGATGGCGGCGGAAAGTGGATGAGGTGTGAGTTTGAGCGATTGATTTCTGCGGGCGTTTGCGTCTAGGCTGGGTGATCATGAAAAAAGCGCTCCTTCTGGCCTCCTTGTTCGCCGCCACTGTGCAGGCGCAGTCTCCAAATTTCAAAGAACAGCAGATTGATGACGCGGTGGGTATTGGCTACGGGCTGGCGGTTGCGGATGTGAACGGAGACGGGCGCACCGACGTCCTGTTGGCGGACAGCAATGTCATCGTCTGGTATGAAAACCCCACATGGAAGAAACACATCATCGCCGAGAAACTGACGGAGAAAGATCATGTGTGCATCGCAGCGCGCGACATCAATGGCGATGGCAAGTGTGAGATTGCCGTGGGGGCGGAATGGAATCCTGGGGACACTGTGGGCAGTGGTGCGGTGTTTTATCTGATCCCGCCGGCGGACCGCACGCAGAAGTGGGAGCCGGTGAAGCTGACGCATGAGCCGACCACCCACCGCATGAAGTGGGTGCGCAACCGCGGCGGACGTTATGATCTCGTCGTGGTTCCGCTTCATGGCCGTGGCAATGACAAGAACGCCGAAGGTGCGGGCGTGCGTGTGCTGGCCTATCACATGCCGGACGATCCCCATAAGGAATGGAACACCACGCTGGTGCAGGGGACGATGCACAAGACGCACAATCTCGACATCATTCCAGCTCCCGCCAGTGAGGCCGAGAGTTTGCTCCTGTGCGGACGCGAGGGCGTGGTGAGGCTGGACCAGACGGACAATGGCTGGAAGGAGCAGTGGATAGCGCAGCATCCGAAAGACTCTGCGGATCTGCAAGGTGCGGGAGAAGTGCGCTGGGGTGCCTTTGCAGGCGGACAGCCCTATGTGACGACGATCGAGCCCATGCATGGTGACAAACTTGTCATCTACACGCCACCGGCAGACGGCCCCAAAAATGGAGCCTGGCAGCGCAACGTGCTGAGCGAGCAACTTGTGGATGGCCACGCTATCGCCACACATGATTTGCTTGGCTTGAACAACCGGCAGATTGTGGTGGGATGGCGCGCGCAACAGAAGGTGGGCAAGGTGGCGGTGAAGCTGTTCTGGACCACAAAAGAAGACGGCAGCGGCTGGAAGGAGGCCTTCATCGATGATGGTGGGATGGCGTGTGAGGATGCCGTTTGTGCCGATCTCGATGGTGATCGCGACTTGGAGATTATTGCGGCTGGTCGTCGCAGTAAGAATGTTAAGATTTACTGGAATCAGCGAAACCAGTAGAAAGCAAAACTTGCTCCGAACTCTAGGTGGAGAGTTGCATGGGTGTGGAATTTGCTCCTAGAATCACGGTTGCTATGAAAGCCAAACGTCTTTTTGCTTCTGCCGTTGGTGTCCTGCTGTTGAGTCAGTGTGCCATGCCGGAACTCCCTCTGTTCTCCTCGCGCAGAGAGGTCTCCCGCCGTCCGCTGATGATCATGCCGCCACTGGCCTCCCAGCCTGTATTGTACGTCTGGAATGGCAGCAGCAATCCCGGTCCGCTGAGCGTGAACATCGACCTGAGCGAGCAGAAGGCCTACCTATTCAAAGGTGGTCAAAATGTCGGCTGGACCTATGTAGCCTCCGGAAGGAGCGGCTATCAATCTCCCACCGGGACATTCCGCATCATGGAGAAAATTGTCGACAAGCGGTCCAATCGCTACGGAAGCATTGTGAATGCCAATGGCGATGTGGTGAACAGCAATGCCACTGCTGGCGTATCGCGAGTTCCTCCAGGGGGACGCTTCGTGGGGGCCAAAATGCCGTATTGGATGAGAATCACGGGTTATGGCGTTGGCATGCATGCAGGCGCGATCCCCAATCCGGGCTCTCCGGCCTCCCACGGGTGCATCCGTCTCCCACGAGACATGGCTGAGACGATCTTCCAACATGCCTCAGTTGGCACGCGCGTGACGATCATGCAGTAGGCAAATGATCGTTGATGATGGTCGAAGGCGGAAAGGAAACACGCGGTCAACTCTTCGTTGCTTCCATCAGAATTTCCTCAAAACGCTGGAGCCAGATCTGGGTGGTTGTCTCACGCAGCAGCCACTGACGTCCGGCACTGCCAATGACGAGACGCGATGTGGGCGGGGTGGCTTCCATGGCGAGGACGTCTTCTACGATGCCCTTCACATCTCCGGGCTCGTGCTGCAAACCCGTGACTCCATTCTGGACGATTTCGGTCAAGCCCCCGGATTTGGCCGCGAGCACGGGCTTGCGGTAGTCATACGCTTCATACACCACCAGCCCCAGCGGCTCCCACCAGGTTGAGGGCACGATCACCGCACGGCAGCGGCGGAGGGCTTCGCGCTTCGTTTCACCGCCGATGTGTCCGAGCTGGCCAATGTAGGGATTGGTGCGCAATCGCTGCTGCACCGTGGCGTTCAGCGGTCCTTCACCGGCAATGTGAAGGAGGGGGGTGTTCTTGCCGAGCCGACGGTGGAGTTCATCCCACGCATCCAGCAAAGGAATGACACCTTTCGTTTCAGCCAGGCGGCCCATGAAAAGGTAATAGCCTGCATCTTCAATGGCGGGCAGCTGGGGCATGGGAGTCCACGCATGGCGGAGGGTGTGCACACGAGCCGCAGGAAGCGCCCCGGTGGAGACGAGCTTTTCCCGCATGAAATCGGAGACGGCCACCCACGCCTTGACACTTTTCAGCCAGCCGCTGCGATGCAGTGCCTTCAACATCAGCGCGAACAGGGTGCTCTTCACGACGGAGTCCTGCCAGGCTCCCGCGCGCACCTCTTTCCAGTAGCTGCCATACAGTGCATCGGGCGTCAGCTTGCCATCGATCTGGAGCGTCCCACTGACGGAGAAAGGACGGAAGTTATGCAAAAACTGCACGACTGGCAGCCCGCGCTTCAGTGCTGAGTGGTACAGGGATGGGGAGCCAACAGGGTGAACATTGTGAAAAACAGCCGCACCTGCGTCGCTGCGATCTAGGGCTGCCTCGAAACGGTTGCGCGCATCACGGTTGTAAAAGAGGCGCCGAACCTGGTCCAGCTTTGAGGGGGCGTTTTCCCTGGTCCACTCAGCGCTGTCATACTGGCACCACGTCATCTCGTGCTGGGTGGAAAGATCCGCGTGGATCTTGTCTGCGATCAATTCTTCGCCACCTCGGAACAGGTAGCGGTTGAAAACATGCAGCAGTGCGCGGGGTGTTTGAAAAGGGGCGGAAACCATCGAAAGATTGGGAGCACAGAGACCAGCGCGGCCTGATTGCCAAGCAGGAGGCGGGCCACGCGGCTGATTCTCGCATGAAATGCAGGCCCGTCTTGCCTAATTTCCATCCTCATTATATTCAGAAGTTCCATGAAGCCTGCCAGCCTAAGCCTCTTCATAGTGACTGCTTGTGTCGCAATCACTGGTTACGCACAGCAGGCGGCGCTGCGTCCTTGGAAAGACGTGCAGGGCAGGGTGATCCAGGCCGACTTCGTAGAAGCTACGGCGGACACCGTGACCCTGCGCCTGGCTGACGGCAAGGAGCACACGCTCCCCATCGCACGACTTAGTGCGGAGGATCAGGCCTTTGTGAAAAGCAAGGTGGCTGCAGTCGCACCGGCGGCTTCGGCCACCCAGGCCATTGTTCAAGGCGTCACTCCTGCGGTGGCAGCCGCCTCAATGGACCGCCTTCCTGCGGAAAAGCGCAGCTGGCCGGAAAACGTCGTTGTGCCCACCAAGTCCATCGAAATTCACATCGTGGAGGAAAATCCCGCAGCGCGTAAATATGTCTATCGTTCCGAGGGGTTTGAGTTCACTTCCCAGGCAAAGCTGGCAGGAAGCGTGATGAAGGAAGTCGCACGTACCTTCGAAGCCACCAAGAGTCTGGTCTCCTCGCTCCCGTGGGGGGTTGTGTGCCGGCCGCCGGAGGGATTTGAACGCTATCAGGCTCAGCTCTTTGAGACGCGGAAGGATTACATCGCCGCCGGTGGGCCGGAGAACTCGGGCGGTGTCTATTTTACCAGCGATAAAATATTCCGCGTTCCCTTTCCAAGCATCGGCCTCAAGCAGGTCGGCAAGACCTATGCAAAGGATGAAGGCTACGATGGCGGCACCTTGATCCACGAGATCACCCATCAGGTGATGGACGCTTTCATGATTTTTCTGCCTCTCTGGGTCACGGAGGGGACTGCCGAATACACTTCAATGCTACCCTACAATGCCGGCAAGTTCCGTGCCGACGCCCATCAGAAAGGCCTGCGAGATTACATTCAGCAAAGAGTGAAGAATGGTTTCACCCTTGAAATTGGCAGTCTGGAAAAGCACATGACCATGAACGAAGACACATGGAGCGGCATCGCGGACAGCTCCGACAAGAAGATGGGGGAGCTCTACTTCCGCTCGGTGCTGACCGTGTATTTTTTCTGCCACCTGGACGGTGACGGAAAGGGGACCCGATTCATCAAGTTCATGGATGCTGTTTACGGGGAGACGGAAGCCCAGCGCACTTTCTTCAAGGACCCCCGCGTTAAACATTATCCTGATGGCCGTTTTACCTATCCCGCCGATTTCCCGCCCCCGGACATGGACAGCGCCACGGCCCCTTTCAAGCACCTGGATCTGCTGCTGGACGGCCGCAGTTATTCACAAATCGCGCAGGAGATGGCGGAGAGGTATAGGAAAATCGGCTTCAAAATCATCGTGAATTGAGGCACCGAGGCGAAAAGGGCTCAAAAACTCCTCTTCAGGAGGGCAATTTCGCGTCTTTTCCACCCCCGCGTTTGACGCACCGCACCGACTGTGCAAGATGCCGCGCTTTCCGGCCCCGCGATGCCGTAGCCCTGGCCTGCCGCCTGTGGTTCCCTCGCTCTGAAAGCGCCCAGATCATACGCTTTCACCCACCAACCTCCGACCTTCGTCATTCCGCACCCGGAATTCGTCACTTTCCCCTCCCCCATGCCCAAAGACACCACCATCCATCGCATCCTCGTCATCGGTTCCGGCCCCATCGTCATCGGCCAAGGCTGTGAATTTGACTACTCTGGCGTCCAGGCCTGCAAAGCCCTGCGCGAGGAGGGATACGAAGTGGTGCTGATCAATTCGAATCCGGCCACGATCATGACGGATCCGGAGTTCGCCTTCCGCACCTACATCGAGCCGATCACTCCTGAGATGGTGGAGAAGATCATCATCAAGGAAAAGCCGGACGTGCTGCTGCCCACGCTGGGCGGCCAGACCGCGCTGAACTGCGCCATGGCGCTGCATCGCGCAGGCACGCTGGAAAAGCACGGCGTGCGCATGATCGGCGCCAAGCCGGACGCCATCGAGAAAGGCGAGGACCGCCTGCTTTTCAAAAACGCCATGCTCAAGATCGGGCTGGACCTGCCGCAGTCCGGCGTGGCCCACACGATTGAAGAGGCGCGCGAGATCGCTGCACAGATCGGCACGATGCCGCTCATCATCCGCCCTGCTTATACGCTGGGTGGCACGGGCGGTGGCATCGCGTATAACAAGGAGGAGTTTGAAACCATCACGGCAAGCGGCCTTGATCTCTCGCCTGTGACGGAAGTGCTCATCGAGGAATCGCTGCTCGGCTGGAAGGAATTTGAAATGGAGGTGATGCGCGACAAGGCGGACAACTGCGTGATCGTCTGCTCCATTGAAAACCTTGACCCGATGGGCGTGCATACCGGGGACAGCATCACCGTCGCGCCGATCCAGACGCTGACGGACCGCGAGTACCAGATCATGCGTGATTTCTCCTTCGCCTGCATCCGCGAGATCGGCGTGGAGACGGGCGGGTCCAATATCCAGTTCGCCATTCATCCGGACACGGGGCGCATGATCGTCATTGAAATGAACCCGCGCGTGAGCCGCAGCTCCGCGCTGGCATCCAAGGCCACCGGTTTCCCGATCGCGAAGATCGCGGCGAAGCTGGCGGTGGGTTACACGCTGGATGAGCTGAAGAACGACATCACCCGCGAGACACCGGCGTCCTTTGAGCCCTCCATCGACTACGTGGTCACCAAGGTTCCGCGCTTCACATTTGAAAAGTTCCCTGGGGCTGACGAGACGCTGACCACGCAGATGAAATCCGTGGGAGAGGCCATGGCGATTGGCCGCACGTTCAAGGAGAGCCTGCAGAAGGCCCTGCGCAGTCTTGAGATCAAGCGCTTCGGTTTGATCGGTGATGGTGCAGACAAGGAAGTGGATGATGAGACGCTGACCTCGAAGCTCACGGTGCCGAATGCGGAGCGCATTTTCTTCCTCGGCCAGGCTTTTGCGAAGGGCTGGAGCGTGGAGAAAGTGTTTGAGCTGACGAAGATCGACCGCTGGTTCCTGAGGCAGATTGAGGAGATTGTGAAAGACTGGCAGAGCTTTGCCGAGAAGAACGAGGCCGTATGCGCGATCAACACGCAGCCTGAGCAAGATGAGGCCTGTGGGGCCATGCTTCGGCACTACAAGCGCCGTGGCTTCTCCGACCTTCAGCTCGATTTGATGATGTCGAAAAGTTCGGCTTCCAAGGGGGCTATGACTCGTGAGGCACGCAAAGCCCTCGGCATCACCCCGACCTACCGCCTCGTGGACACCTGCGCGGCTGAGTTCGAAGCCTACACGCCCTACTATTACAGCACCTACGGCATCGAGGACGAAGTGCGGGACAACGACCGCAAGAAGGTCATGATTCTCGGTGGTGGGCCGAACCGCATCGGGCAGGGCATTGAGTTCGACTACTGCTGCGTGCATGCCTCGTTTGCTCTGCGTGAGCTGGGGTATGAGACCATCATGGTGAACTCGAATCCCGAGACTGTTTCCACCGATTACGACACCAGCGACAAGCTCTACTTTGAGCCGCTCACGCTGGAGGACGTGCTGAACATCTACGAGCGTGAAAACCGCCACGACCAGGTCCTCGGCGTCATCGTGCAGTTCGGTGGGCAGACGCCGCTGAACTTGGCGAAGGGGCTCGAAGAAAACGGCGTGCGCATCATCGGCACCTCGCCGAAGAACATCGAACTGGCGGAAGACCGCAAGCTTTTCGCCGCGCTGCTGGATGAACTCGGCCTTTCGCAGGCTCCCAGCGGCACTGCGACTTCGCTGGAGGAGGCTTTGGCCATCACCGCAAAGATTGGCTACCCCAGCCTAGTGCGCCCGAGCTTCGTGCTCGGCGGCCGGGCCATGCAGATCGTTTATAGCGATGCCGAACTGACGCACTACATGAAGAACGCCGTGGAGGCCACGCCGGACCGTCCGGTGCTGGTGGACCGCTTCCTGGAAGATGCCACGGAAGTCGATGTCGATTGCATCAGCGATGGCGAGACGACCGTCATCGGTGCGATCATGGAGCACATCGAAGAGGCTGGCATCCATTCCGGAGACAGCGCCTGCGTCATCCCACCATTCAGCCTCAGCGCATCCATGCAGGATCGCATTCGCGATGCTGCCAAGAAGCTCGCGAAGGCTCTTGGTGTGCGCGGCTTGATGAACATGCAGCTCGCCGTGAAAGGCGATGATTTGTATGTCATCGAGGTGAACCCGCGTGCCTCGCGCACCGCGCCATTTGTGAGCAAGGCCATTGGTGTGCCGCTGCCAAAGCTGGCTGCCAAGATCATGGCCGGCAAGACCTTGAAGGAACTCGGCTTTACGGAAGAAGTGCATCCGAAGCACCACAGCGTAAAGGAAGCCGTCTTCCCCTTCAGCAAGTTCCAGGGCGTGGACATCATCCTTGGCCCTGAAATGAAGAGCACCGGCGAAGTCATGGGCATCGACGACGACCTCGGCATGGCCTTCGCGAAGAGCCAGATGGCCGCCGGCGGTTCCCTGCCGACCAAGGGCAATGTCTTCATCAGCGTCAAGGAAAGCGACCGCCCGAATGTGGTCCGTATAGCCAAAGGCTACGCCGACCTCGGCTTTACCCTCTACGCCACCAGCGGCACAGGCGGCGTGATCAGCGAGGCGGGAATCGCGGTGAACATCCTTCCTAAACTCGCCAGCGGCCAGCGCCCCAATGTCATTGATCTGATGAAGAACAAGGACATGGCCCTCGTGATCAACACGCCAAGCGGCAAAAATCCACGGGAGGATGAAATCAAGATCCGCACCGCCTCGATGCAAAACCGCATTCCGATCATGACGACCCTGCGGGGCGCAGATGCGGCACTGCGGGCGATCAAGTCATTGCAGGGAACTGAAGTGCAGGTGCGAGCGCTACAAGAGTATCATAAATAGCATGATACTTCATTAGGCTGGCTTTTGAGCGGCATTTTGCCTAGCATTTCAAAATTAATGATTTGCTAGCATTCTGCCGCCTTGCCCAGCTTCCTCTCATTCTCCCTCGTCACACCCTTAGGACGCCGTCTTCACGGCCAGCAGGGGGTGAACGCCTCTATGAGCCCGCGAGATCAAATGCGGTGGCTGTGGAGGCCGTTGCTCCTGATCGCGTGGACAGGGCTTCTGTCCTATCTTCCCATGATGCAGCCTTATGTCTGGGCCTTGGACGATTTTCCATTGTCCCAGATGGCCCGGCCCGGCGTCACGGAGTATCTGGTCAATGCCTTTCAGGAGCGGGGATTCTGGCGGCTCTTACAGCATGGCACGGTGGGCTGGATCCTGAATTGCGGCTCATGGTTCCCGGGGCTTCTCGCCGTCTGCGCGCATATCCTCACCTGCCAGGTCTTCTACTTGGTGCTCTGCCGCCTGTGTGGGAATCGGAACGGGGTTCTATGGCTGGCAGTCATTGCTGCCTGCTCGCCTTTCGGATTCCAGGCCCTTGCTTGGCTGTCCGCGGTGCCTTACGTCCTCAATTCACTGGTCCTGTGGGGCTCGGTCTGGATGTTTCTGCATACAGGTTCCATTTCCAAGTGGGCCTGGCTGGGCTGGGGCATCCTGTTCACGGCATCTCTGTTGTTGCATGATCATCTGCTCTTCGCCCTGTCTTTTGTGGCGGGTGCGGCGTGGATGATGAAAGCCCGGCCAGCTTCTTGGAAGACGTGGCTGAAACCATCCATTGGCTGGGTTCCTCCATTGATGGCATGCCTGTATCTGGCTGCTTATGTGATCTGGAAACCAACGGATCACCGTCTGTATATGGAGCCTCACTTCCACTGGCCGTCTTTGCTGAGCCCGCTGGTCAATCTCCGGCACTGGCTGGACATATGGGCCCCTTTTTCCAGTCTTGAACTGTGGCAAATCGCCGTCAGTGAGTGGCCGTTGGGGTGGGTCGGTCTGGGCTTGGGTCTTGTGGGAGCAGCGGCCGGCGTGTGGCTGGCTCCCGCAACTGCGAATGAAGGCGGGGAAATCACACGATTTCATGCCAGGAGAGTGATGACGGCCATGCTCCTGCTGTTTCTGCTGGCGAGCTTGATTTATGTGCCTGCCGGGGGATTTTCTCTGGATTCACGGAAGCGATACCCGCTGCTTCTGTTTTTGCTGGGTGGCGGCGGGGTGGCCGCTTTTTGCTGGGGCCGGTCATTCCTGCTCCTCGTGAAGCGATGGCAGGGAAAGACCGCCATGATCTTGCTGGTAGCGGCGTTCATACCCGCATGCTGGCTGCATATCGGATTATGGAGGGCGGAGGCCAGGGCGACACGGCTCCTGTCTGATTTTCTGGCGGCGAATCCGGGCTATCGTCAGGTCCATGCCGCCAAAGTGGCTGACCCTGCGAAGATTTCTCCCGCCACGGCGCATCTGCATGGCCAGGATTGGATTTTGAATGTCTATGTTGATCAGCCCTTTGTCATGGACCATCCCGGTCAGATTCTCCCTGAGATAAAAGAGGCTCCCAGCCTTGATGTGCCATCATTGATCTACGACTACAAAAGCCGGGAGTGGAAGGTGTCATCTCCATCCAGTGACACATGATGCGGTTTCGAATTTCGCAACTCGATCTGCCGCAGCGCCGTTTCACATTGGGTCTGCCTTATTGAACAGCCATGAAAGACCACCCTCTGCCAGTCCTTCGCAATCAACTTCTCGATCTGCACAAGCTGCTTATGAATGCAGAGCGTGCTGCATACGAGAAGGAAGGGAATGTGATCGCTTCTCCGATGCAGTTTCTGCAACTGCTGATGGAGCACGAGCGCTTCGCGTGGCTGAGGCAGCTCTCGCAACTGGTGGTGGTGATGGATGAGGCGATGGAGGAGAAGCCTCCAGTCACGAAGGAGCGAATGGATGCGCTGGTGGCTGAGGCCAAACATTTGCTACTGGGTTCGGAGGAGCCGGGAAGTTTCGCGGTGCGCTACTTAAAGGCCCGCGAGCGCGAGGCTGCGGTGGCGGCGGCGCATGCGGAGATCAGCCAAAACTTTGAGTAAACGAGACTAGGCATGAGTCTCCTTCTGGTCTTGGCCCCTGAGGGCGTTGAACCGTCCAGATGCACTGCGACTGGCTTATGATGCTGAAGATCACAGGGGGCATGGCCGTATTGAAATGAACGCCGCGTTCGCAGCCATCCATGAATTTCACACGCCCCCCTCTCTCCCGGATCCTCGCTCTGCCTGTCTTGTTTTTTGTCTCAACGGTCTGCGCCCAAAATGGGGACGTAACGGCGAAGGTGCCGCCCTCGTTGGTGCCGGCGGAGCTTGTTCCGGATACGCGGGCTTTGTCTGCGGCTGAGGAATTGAAAAGCTTTCAGGTGGCACCGGGCTACCGGGTGGAACTGGCAGCCAGTGAGCCGCTGGTGGGGGATCCGATCTTTGCGCAGTTTGGTCCGGATGGGCGGCTCTGGGTGGTGGAGATGCTCGGGTATATGCCGGACATTCAGGGCAATCGTGAGGATGAGTCGGTGGGCCGGATCGTGATTCTCAAGGACACTGATGGCGACGGGCGCTTTGATCAAAGCAAGGTCTTCCTGGATCAACTCATCATGCCCCGCACGGTCCTGCCGATTGGCGAAGGCGCGCTGGTGGGCGCACCGCCGATGCTGTGGTATTGCCCGGACAAGAATGGCGATGACAAGGCGGATGAGAAGATCGTGGTGGCGAAGGATGCAGGCGCACAAACCATCCCTGGCCGCCCCGAACTGGCGAACCCGGAACATGGCGCGAACTCGCCGCTCTGGGCGCTGGACAACTGGATCTATTTTGCGGAATACGCGGCGCGTTTTCGCTGGCGTGGCGCGGGCGCTTTCGAACGCAGCCTCTCGTCCATGCGCGGCCAATATGGGCTCAGTCAGGATGACTTTGGCCGTCTCTTTTACAACTTCAACTCCGGCCACTTGCAGGGAGACATGTGGCCCTCGCATTACCGTCTGCGCAATCCGAACTATGAGAGGTCAGGGGGCCGCATCAGCCCGCCGGTGAACCAGGCCGTGTGGCCCATCCGTGTGACCCCCGGCACGAACCGTGCCTACATTCCTGAGAACATGGCGGGTCACAAACTGAAGAACTTTACCGCCGCGTGCTCACCCTGGATTTACCGGGGCGATCTCTTCCCGACGGATGCTCTTGGCAATGCCTTCGCCTGCGAACCGGCTCT
Source organism: Prosthecobacter sp. (assembly GCF_044222565.1). Classification (GTDB taxonomy): domain Bacteria; phylum Verrucomicrobiota; class Verrucomicrobiia; order Verrucomicrobiales; family Verrucomicrobiaceae; genus Prosthecobacter. The sequence continues at coordinate 307,451 of NZ_JBGANA010000006.1, read as the reverse complement.
GCATCTCGTGAAGCGGGACATTCTCACCCTCGAAAAAGGCAGGCTCGTGGCGCGTGAAGCCTACAATCAGCGTGAGTTTCTTGCGTCCACGGATGAGCGCTTCCGTCCTGTAAGCATGACCACGGGACCTGATGGAGCGCTTTACGTCGTCGATTTTTACCGGGGCATCATCCAGCACCGCATCTCACTCAGTCCCTATCTGGAAAAGTATATCCAGGAGCACGATCTTGTGAATCCACGCGGCCTGGGACGGATCTGGCGCATCGTTCCTGAAAATGCCAGGACACGCCCTGCACCCAATCTGGCGAAGCTTGGCAATGCAGAGCTCGTCCCCGTCCTCGCTCACACCAATTCCTGGCACCGGGAAACCGCCCAGCGCCTGCTTGTCGAGCGTGCGGATGCAGGGGTTGTCCCCGCACTGGAAGCTCTCACGCGCAGTGATGTCGCGCTCGGCCGACTGCATGCCTTGTGGACGCTCGATGGCATGGGCAAGACCACCTGGCCGGTGATTGAGGCAGCGCTCGCTGACGTCGATGCCCGGGTGCGCAACAGTGCTGTGCGCATCGCTGAAGTTTTCCTGGCCGGGGAAAGGCGTGCCGCTGTGGTGACCAGGCTCATCGCCCTCTCCACCACCGAACCGGATTCGCAGGTGCAGACTCAGATCGCCCTGACGCTTGGCGAGTGCCAGGACCCGGCGGCCGATCTGTCCATGGCTGCGATGGCCACCCGCGTGCCCGATCACCCCTATTTGGCCGAAGCCATCCTCAGCGGGGTCAAAGGCCGCGAGCTGGAACTGCTGGAGCATTGCCTTGCCACAGGAAGCGGCAAGACTCTGATCCCAAGCCTGGCAGGCTGTGTGGCCAGCGAGCGCAATCCAGCCCGTGTCTCACGGTTCCTGGCACTCGCGGAAAAGTCCGGTGCCACGCCTCGCAAGACGCTGCTCGCTGGCTTCACCGCCAATTCGGCGGACTTCACACGCCGGAAAGTGAAGCTCGAAGCCAGACCCGCTTTTCTCGACACTCCCGGCACCGAAAAGGTGGAGGCCATGCTGACTTGGCCGGGCAAGCCTGCGCCCGCCGGGTTCAAGCCGCCGCGCCCGCTGACGGCTGATGAGCAGAGCCGTTTTGAGATGGGCAAGGCGCTGTATTCCGGCATCTGCGCTGGCTGTCATCAGCCAAGTGGTTCAGGCCTCGCTGGCATCGCCCCACCGCTGATTGATTCCGAATGGGTCAATGGCTCGCCCGACCGGCTCAGTCGCATCGTCCTCCATGGCGTGCGCGGCTACATCACGGTCAAAAAGACGCGTTACCAGCTCGACATGCCTCCGCTGGGTGCTCTGGGCGATGAACCTCTGGCGGCCATTCTCACTTATCTCCGACGTGAGTGGGAGCATGGTGCGGAGCCCATCTCCCCGGACTTTCTCAAAGCGGTCCGCGAAAAAGAAGCGCGACGCACCGATTCCTGGACGGAACAGGAACTGCTCAAGATTCCGTGACCGAGCGTCTCTCCGTCCTGCATCTTTCGGCGTTCTCCAAAACAACAGGCCTCGGAGCCGCATCAAGCGACTCCGAGGCCGTGACTTGCTGAAAGGAGCAAGGCTCGCTTACGCCAGCGCTTCTTTGCAGTACTGCACGCACTTCTTCACTTCAGCGATAGCGTCAGAGCCTTCGGGGATCTTGTATTCCAGCTCCACTTCGGCGGGGAAGGTCCACTTCTCCTTTTTCATGAGCTGCAGCACTTCCTTGATCGGGGTCTGGCCCGTGCCCCAAGGGACATTGCCACCGTCGGCGGTGCGGTCCTTGAGGTGCAGGTTCGTGATGCGGTCGTGGTACTTCTCCAGCACAGGGATGGGTGATTTACCTTTTGTGCCGGCGACGTAGTGGCCGATGTCGAGGTTCAAGCCGATGTACTGGCCGAGTTCCAGGATGGAGTCGAACTTGTCCATCTCCGGCAGGTTGTTGGTGTGGTTGTGAAAACCGACCCAGATCTTGTGCTTGTCCGCAAACGGGGCGAGACGCGCGGCGAGGATGGCGTTGCGCTCGGTGGTTACTCCGGTGCATCCCAGCGCCTTGGCCACGAGGAAGCTGAAGTCGATTTCTTCATCCGACTGCCCGAAGCCCATCTTATGGATGTGGATGTTGACGCCTGCATCGTTGTACATTTTGCGCAGCTCACGGCACTTCGCGAGCTGCTGCTCACGCTCGGCGTCGGTGGCTTTGCCTTTAATGCCCGTGAAATCCTGAATGGGGCCGCCCATGAGTTCGGTCTCGCTGAGGCCGTCATCAAGCAGCGCCTTGAGCGTCTCCTCGGCGGTCTTGGCCATGCTGCGGTAGCTGTAGGTAATGCAGCCGATGCGCACACCGCCGAAGACCGAGTTAGGTTTGTCTGCGGCAGAGGCAAGACGGGGGAAGGTGAGTCCTGTAGCGGCGGTGAAGGCGGTGCCGAGGAAGCCGCGGCGAGTGAACGAGGTCGATGTCATGGGTGGAAAAGGTGATTGATTAATAATGGTCAGTTTCGGCTCTGTGTTTGGCACATTTGCGTCATGAAGTCACGCCAAACTGCTGCGCTGAAACCGTAAGCTTGAAAAGAGGCGCCCGCTATTTGGTGTCTTTTTTCACCGGTGCTCCTTGCGGGACGACCTTGACGGCATCTGCTGGGACCGGGGCCTGGGCGGCGGTGGTGAGGGGCAGATCGTCTGGCAGGCTCTTGAGGAAAAAATCCTTGTACTGAATCTTCATGACGGGGCCGCGATGCACCTGGACGGCGATGACACCTTCGAGGGCGCGGCCTTTTTCGTCGAGGTCAATAACATCCACGGTTTGCACGCCGTCGATCCAGTGCTGGTGGTGGTTGCCCTCAACGAGGACGCGGTAGTCGTGCCATTGCTCGGAGGGGAAGCTCTGGATGGGGAATTTGCCGACCACCCAAGGCTGCGCTTGGGCGTCGATGATGACTTTTTCGCCAGTGTGGGCAAGGATGCGTCGGCCACGTTCTTCGTAGAGCATGCCGTTGTAGTCATCCTTGTCGGGCACCACATCGCACTGGTAGCCGGTGACGACCCACTCACCGAGGTCGGGGCGCTCCAGGCCGCGATACTGAAGACCGCTGTTGCCACCTTTGGTGGCTTTGACCTTCACGCGGAGTTCGAAGTTTTTCACCTTGCCGTCCTTCCAGGTGATGAAGCGGTTGTAGTCGAGCTTGCCGTCAGTGACGCCAGTGAGGCAGCCGTCTTCGACGGACCACCAGGTGCTGCCGCCACTCCAGCCAGTGAGGTCTTTGCCGTTAAAGATGGCTTTGAATCCTTCCGGCGGGCTTTCGCCACGGAGAGAAAGTGCAAAGGTTAGCAGCGACAGGACAATGCAGTGAGCGGTGCGGAGCATGGGGGTGTACGGGGAAAACGTGAGGGAAGTGGTTTCTAAAACGAGTCGATGAGCCGTCTGTTTATCAATGTTTCAGCGGCACCGCTCCCTCGCTTGCCGTCGGGGTCACTCCACGCTAACAAAAACAGCATGACTCTCACGCTTCCCCAATGGTTTGATCTCCACACGCATTTCCGCCAAGGCCCGGCGATGGCCGCTTATGTCAAAGCGCATCGGGACATGGGTTGTGCGGGAGCGCTGGCGATGCCAAACACTCAGCCGCCGGTTTCGCGCATTTCAGGGTCGGCGCAAAGCGATGGGTGGTCAATCGAGAGCTACTCGGCAGAACTTCGGGCGGCGGGAGCAGATGCCTTTGAGCAACTCATTGTGCCGCTGTATCTGACGCGGCAGACCACCGCCGCGATGATTCGCGAAGGCGCTGCTTCCGGGCTCCTGCGTGCCTGCAAGTACTACCCGCCTCATGGAACGACAAACTCAGAACATGGCGTGCCGATGGATCATCTGATCGGCGGTGAGGTGCTGCGGGAGATGGAAGAGTGCGGCGTGGTCTTGTGCATCCATGGCGAGCAGCATGCGCTGAGCGGACCTGATTACATCGATGCGCAGCAGAATGCGGAAACACGATTTTACATGGAGCGCATGCCAAGGCTGCTGGCAGCGCATCCAAAGCTGCGCATCGTGTGCGAGCACATCACCACGCGGACGGCGGCGGAGTTCGTGGCGAATGCGCCGGAACATGTTGGCGCGACGATCACGCCGCAGCATTTGCTATACACCCTGGGGCATCTGATCCAGGGCCTGAAGTATCACCTGTACTGCCTTCCAATTGTGAAGTTTCAGGACGATCGCGCCGCACTTCGGCAGGCCGTCACAAGCAGGGGGCAGATGAAATATTTCGCCGGAACCGACAGCGCCCCGCATACCACCAAGGCGACGGCCTGCGGCTGTGCGGCGGGCTGCTTTACGGGAGGCTGCGCACCTCAGCTTTATGCCATGGCGTTTGAAGAGGCAGGTGTGGAACTCGGCACGGCCGAGGGGCAGGCCATGTTTGAGCAATTCCTGTGTCTCAATGGACCTGCGTTCTACGGATTCCCGCCGTCGGAGAAAAGGTTCACCATGGAAAAAATGGGGCAGCAGATGAAGGCGCTGGAGACGCCTGCAGGTCCGGTGACGCCGCTGCCAGTGGGCATGGGAATCGACCTCACATGGCGGCTCTCGGCTTGAGCCGTCTTCAGGGTGTGTTGGAACGCAGGTGTTTGATAAAAAACCGGGAGACTTGGTCCCGCATGGGCGGGGTGAAATGCGCGGCTCCCCCGTGGCCGCCACCGGGAACGACTTGCAGCGCCACTTCGAGACCCGCCTGACGATACACGTCCACCATGCGCTGAGATTGATCGAGGTGCACGGTCGCGTCCTTGTCGCCATGAATGATGAGCAGCGGAGCGTCTCCCGCGTTCACTTGGAAAACAGGGCTGGCAAAGCGGGCGAGTTCGAGATTTTTCTTCACCGGACCGCCCAGCAGCAGGAACACAGTTGATTTGGGATCTTCCGTTTTGATGGGCTGATTCTCCGAACGCAGGATGAAGTCGCTGGGGCCAAAATAGTCCGCCACTGCCTGCACTGCGGAGCTTTGATCGAGGTTGCCTCCCACGGTGCCTTCGTATTCTGGGACGCCACCGGTGGTGCCCAGCAGCAGCACCAGATGACCGCCCGCCGAGGTGCCTGCCACACCCACGCGCGTGGCATCATAGCCGTATTCAGCAGCATGCGCGCGCAACCAGCGGATGGCGCCTTTGCAGTCATGGATCTGAGCTGGAAACACAGCCACCTGGGAGAGGCGGTAGCTGATGCTCGCCACGGCAAAACCGCTTTCAGTGAGCCAGGAGGTCGAGCAGCTTTTGTAGGAGCCGGCCTTCCAGCCGCCGCCGTGGATGAACACCACCAGAGGCGGTTTTTTTGCATCTTTCGGAAGATACAGGTCCAGCTTCAGCTCGCGATCATCCACCTTGGCATAAACGATGTCGGCGTGAGTCGGCGCGAGGTCCGGAGCGGAATGACCAAGCTTCGGAAGCGTCAGCAGCAGGGCAGTGAGAAGAGTCAGGATGCGTGGAGGAAGGAGCATCTTCGAACAACGCCAGAACGGCGAAAAGATTTCCAAAAGGAGAGGAAGCCATCACTTCTCCGAAGCCGCCAGCCTGATGCTGCGCACCTTCATCCATGCGCCGGGTTCGCCACTGCCCACGGGGTCGATCCTCAGGCGAAGCATGCCTCCCTGGTAGGAGGCTGCCGAGGACAAAGGGATGACATGCCGGTGAAAGTGACCATCGGCAACGAGAGGAAACGTCAGCAGGTTCGCAGCAGAAAAGCCCTTCTGTCCAAATGACTGCCACATGACGGTGCCCTGCTTTTGCTGCGTATGAAAAGCGGCGTCGATAATGAGAGACGGCGCATCTGCCGCCTGCCAGAAAGTCATGGGGCTGATAAGCTGCGGATCGTCTTGCTCCAGCACCACGCTCAGGCAGTCCTTCACCGGCCATCCGCTGTCGCTGGCGTTTTGATAGTGCCATCCCTGGCGGTCTTGTGCAAAGCTCCACGCGGGTGTTCCCTGCACACGATGCACAGCAGCCCGGGTGCGGATCTCCTGGAGATTTCCCAGTACCAGCTCGTAGGCAAAATCATAGACGATGTTGTGGTCCAGAATCTCCTGCCCTTGACCGGCAAGGTAGCCTGTACTGTTGCCATGCGTGTCATTGGGTCCGGGCTTGCCGGCAAAGCCGCCTGTGAAATGCACCCGCCCCGGTGTGATGAGGCCGAGACCGTAGTCGTGCTCATCCAGAAGTGCCGCCCAGCACTCGGTACCCGGCCAGAAAGACCAGGGATGTTTGCCATGAGGCGCCGGCGCCGTGGACACCGCATCCTGCGTGAAGGGCTTGTCATGCATATAGCTCACCACGCGGTGAAACGCGGCATTGGCATAGACGGCGGGAAGCTCCTGCAATCGCGCCGGATACTGCGTGGCATCACTCCGAGTGTTGGTCAGTCGCGCGCGTGCCTTCACCACGGAGCCGTCCAGTTCCAGCCATGAGTCGAAGCTGCATTCTCCCGGCACATGGTTGAGAGGCCATTGCAGCGGCACGCAGCTTACGTGGATGCGCTTTCCATCGTTTTCATGGGAGAGGATGCGACTGGCGTTTTTAAAGTCGTCTCCTGTTTGAATGGGGTTCCACCCGATGTGACGCCAGTGCTCCGCAGGTTTCTGACCTTGGGCCTCAAATGGCACCGGACCTGAGAAAAACGAAAGCTGCACCTGACGCCCCAGGTCATAATTATTGATCACATTCGCGCCGTCCTTCACGTCTGCCAGAAACGTGATCGCGCCGCCGCGGTCCAGGTCCACACCCAGTTTAATCCGGTCATTCTCCAGCCAGCTCATGCGCTCTGCCTGTACGAACGAAGAAAAGGTCAGGAGCGGGAGCAGCAGGCGGGCGGCGGTCATGGTTCCATGAAAATGAGGATGCTCAGAAAAAATGCATGCGGAAAAGAGAGAGCGCGCTCATTTCGAGCACATGATTTCACTGAACGTCATTGCCACGCTGCGCACCTGCTACACCGACAAGTTCGGCGTGCCCCGGCAGCCTGGCCTCGTGCCCAGCGCATGGGGAGTGGTGGAGTTTGAACCGGCCTATCGGCGCGCGGAGGCGGTTCGTGGCATCGAGCAGTTCAGCCACCTGTGGCTGATCACCCAGTTTCATCTCGTCACGGAAGAGCCGACCTCGCTTCTGGTGCGCCCTCCTCGGCTGGGTGGAAATGAACGGCGCGGGGTGTTTGCCACGCGCTCGCCTTTTCGTCCCAACCGGCTAACCCTGAGCGTGGTGAAGCTGGACCGCGTGGAGCTTGAAGGCGAAGCCGCACCGCGATTGCATGTCTCGGGCGTTGATCTTGTGGATGGCACCCCCATTTTGGACATCAAGCCCTACGTGCGCTATGCGGACTCCATTCCCGAGGCACGCAGCGGATTTGCCCATGAGCCACCGCAGCGCCTTCCCGTGCGCTGGGAGTGCGCAAGCCTGGTGCCGGATGACGTGAGGATGATCATTGATGAATCCCTGTCTCTGCAACCCCAGCCCGCTTATCACGATGATGCCGGCCGGCAATACGCAACGGAGATTGCCGGATGGCGCGTGAGCTGGGCTGCCAAAGCCGAAGGCGCATGTGTTAAATCATGCGAGCGGGTGGAATGAACCTTAAGCGCTCCCTCACTCCATGCCCGACCCTGATCTCGCCATCCGCGCCGCCACCGAAACAGTCATCGCCCACGGCATCACGCCGGACCGCTGTGACATTCTGCAAAACGGCAGCACTCTTGTGCTGCGCCTCACGGATACGCTGGTGGCGCGAGTGGTTCAGGATGTGGACGGGCCTCGGCAGGGCACGGGGTGGTTCGCACGGGAAAACGCCATCGCGCAGCATCTGACTGAGCATGGTGCGCCGGTGATCCCGTTGCACCCGGACCTACCGGCAGAGCCGCATGAGCATCTCGGGTATCCGATCAACTTCTGGCAGTTCGTCACACGCATTGAGGCCGAGCCTGAGCCGAGCGGGATCGGCCGCACCTTGCGCCGGTGTCATGAAATCATGAGCCGCTTTGCGGAGCCGCTGCCGCACCTGGCCATCATCACAGAGAGCCTTCAAATTCTGCAAGACCGTGAATTGTTTCCGCAGACCATCCAGCGGATGCTGAGGCATCGCCTCGAGCATTCCATGGTGGTGCTCAGTCAATATCCTCACCAGCCTCTGCACGGGGATGCCCATCTGGGCAATCTCATGAACACCACCCATGGTCTGCTGTGGACTGACTGGGAGGATACATTTTCCGGCCCGGTGGAGTGGGATGTGGCGTCCGCCATCTGGAATGCGCAGATTTTAGAAGAAGATCACGCCACAGTTCAGGCGGTCTGTGATGCCTACTACGCAGCGGGAGGTCGCATTGATGCCGAGGCGCTGAAGCACAGCCTCATTGCCCGTGCGGCGGTGATGACGGCCTGGTATCCGATCTTGTATCCCCGACCGAATGCGGAGCGCCAGATGAGGCTGCAGCGCCGCATCGATTGGCTGCAGGACCAGTCCGGTGATTGACGCAGCCGGGACAAAACGCATATTTTTTGTCACCGCAGGCGTGCCGCCGACCACTGATGGATGACATGAATACTGCAACTCTCATCCCCGGAACTTCAGACGATGCCCATCTGGTGGAACTCAGCCTGCGCGGCGATACGCAGGCCTTTGGCAATATTGTGGAGCGGCATCAGTCGCTCGTCTGCGGACTGGCCTACAGCGCCTGCGGCAATGTGCATGTGAGCGAAGACCTTGCTCAGGAGACCTTCATCACTGCGTGGCAGCAACTGCGCAATCTGCGCGAGAAAAGCAATCTCCGCGGCTGGCTGTGCGGCATCGCGCGGCATGTGATCAATAACTTCCTGCGCAAGCAGCAGCGCACCCCCACCGCGATGGCGTCAGAGCTGGATGAGCTCGCCCATCCAGCTTCGGACGAGCTCTCGCCAGACGAAAGTGCGATCAACGAGCAGGAGAGCGCCATGCTCTGGCGCACACTTCAGACCCTCCCTGCAAACTACCGTGAACCCATGGTGCTGTATTATCGCCAGCATGAGTCCGTGGCTGAAGTGGCGGCGTCGCTGGAACTGTCCGAGGATGTGGTGAAGCAGAGGCTGGCACGCGGTCGCGCCATGCTGGCGGAGCAGGTGGAGCGCATGCTGGGAAACACGCTGCGCCAGACCATGCCCACCGCGGCTTTTACCTGCTGCGTGCTTGCGGCTCTGCCCCTGGCCACAACCTCTGCCACGGCTGCGACCGTGGGCGTGACGACCCTAGCCAAAGGGAGCGCGGGCGGCAAGACTGTGCTCGTTTCGACGCTCAATGGCCTGCTGAGCCCGCTCATGGCGCTGCTGTTTGCAGGGGTGGGTTACAAAGTGAGCATGGACAGCGCGCGCTCAGAAGAGGAGCGGCGGCTGATCAAAAAATTCTACTGTGTTTTGGCGGTCGTGACTCTGGTGTTCGGGGCGATGCTTCTGGCGCTGACGTTCTCGGGGAGGTGGCTCTCACAAACGCATCCGGCTTGGTTCGTTGCGCTGCAGCTCGGGCTGGTGGGAGCCTGTCTGCTCTTTGCGCTTAGTGGAGTGGTTTGGGGCTGGAGAAAAAACAAGCAGATGCCGATGCGAGAGGCCGCGCTGGAGGAAACTCTCCCAGTAGGAAAATGGGGAGTACCGCTGCTGGAGTACCGCAGCAGGCTCACTCTCCTCGGTCTGCCCATTCTTCACCTCCGCTTTGGCAGGAAGCGCGGCGAATCCGTTCGTCCAGTGAAGGCATGGTTTGCCGTGGGTGACTTTGCCATCGGGGTGATCGGTGCCTTCGGTGCCATGGCGGTGGCGCCTTTCAGCCTGGGGGCCTTCTCGGTGGGGCTCATGTCGGTCGGGGGCATGGCCGTGGGTGTGGCCTGCTGGGGTGGCATCGGCCTCGGCATTTGGGCCATCGGTGGCTGCGCGCTCGGCTGGACTGCCTACGGTGGCTGCGTGGTGGGTTGGGAGGCGGCGCAGGGAGTGCTGGTCACCGCCCGTCATTTTGCACTCGGCACGGTCGCAGTGGCTGAGCATGCGAACGACGCGGCTGCCAGGGCTGCAATGAACCAGAACCCCTTTTTCCAATTCACGCGTCAGGTCATGAAATATGCCTCTCTGCTCAATCTCACCTGGTTTGTGCCGATGCTCCTGCTGTGGTGGAAGGCCCGCCAAATGAAGCGCAGGGAGAGCGCCGCTTCCATTTGATTGCTTTCTTCGGCAGATAGGGGACTTTGATGGCGGATTCGCGCCATGAAAAAGAAACAGCCAGGCCCCCGGGTGATGCTGCGATTTCAGCAGATGCTCGGTGTGTTTGTCATCATGGCGGTGCTCGCCTTTATCTCCTGGGAGGTGCAGGATTTTGCGGCTTCCTTCGCAGCGACGGAGATGACGACGGAGACCCGGCTGAGAACAACGCAGGAGCGTGACGATGCGCGGGTGCTTCGGGCATTTGAAACAGCCAGGCAGTCCGTGCGCAGCCAGGCGAAGCTGGAGACGGAGACGAACCCGCAGCAGCAGACCCGGGATGCCAGGCTGACACTAACGGGAACAACCAAGAAGGATGTACTCGCTGAGAGGGAACTCATGGTGCAGGCCATGCAAAACGCCTTTGCACGTGAAGGCCCGGGTGAACTCTTTGACATTGGCAGCGCACCCTATGCACAACCAGTGCCGAACGAAACCATGGCCCTGATCAAGCAGGCATGCCGCGGTCTGGCGCTCACATTGCTTCTGGCAGGGCTGTTGACGCTTTTCACTCAGTGGAAGCGTTCGCGGCTTCCGGTGGCGGCGTTGCTTGGCATTCTCGCCACCACATTGACGATTTTTCTGCAAGGGCACCACGACGCCGCGATCGCTCTGCCGCTGGTGATCTCGATTGTCCCTTTTCTAATCCTTGTGCTCATGATTTACGTGACGCGCCGGGTCAAAAAGGCGGAAGCGTGGATCGAGGGCCGCGCGCGGATCACGCAGTCTAAAGTGGAGGTAGAACATCATCGCTTTGTCGGCGACACGACCAAAGTCCGCAATCTGCCGTGTGTCGCCTATGACTTCAATGTCGGCGGAAAAGTGTTTCATGGTGACCGCATCAGCGTCGGCATCGCACCGGCGGACAACGTGGACCAGGTGCTGAAGCGCTATGCAGTAGGTGCGGAGGTGCCTGTCTTTTACGATCCTGAAAATCCCACAGACTGTGTGCTGGAGCGCAAGCCGCCGGTGAGCCTCGGCTGTCTCTGGACTGGCGCAGCCATCGTGCTGCTCGTGTATGCGGTGGTGGTCGCCAGCTTTTGGAATGTGGCATCCATCAGCGAGTCTTTTGATTCCGCGTTCCCACAGATGCACCATCCGCTCATCGTGGTGGTGGCAGGATTGCTGGGCTTGTTTTGCCTGGCGGCGGGCATCTGGAATCGCCTGCACCCACGCAAGGCCTTCCCATGGTCGCGCACGACGGGTATCATTGTATCCAGCACCGTCGAGGCATGCAAAGAGTCCGTTACTTCATCGAACAGTTCGATGCGGACGTTTTACAAGCCTGTGATCGAGTTCAGCTACAAGGTAGAAGGGCAGGAGTATCATAACATTGTGGGAGCTGGCAGCCCGGTGACAGTCTCGATCTCGGGCGGCCAGTCCTTTGCGGAGGCAGAGGCTGCCAAGTATCCCGAGGGCACGGCTGTGGAGGTCTGTTACGATCCGAAAAATCCCACCCAGTCCGCTTTGAACATCGACACGGAGATGATGATTGATGGAACGCGCTCGCTGATCGTTGCCGCCATCCTCATCGCAGTGGCGGTCTATGCGGCGATGCATTGAGCGAACTACTTCGCAGTGCCCGCCAGCCCTGGCACGAGCTTCGGATCATACGTCGCTCCCTTGGAAACCTGGATGAGAGTCATGCGCACTTTGGTGGGAAAGAATTTTTCGGGATCCGGGCGTTTGTGCGCGTGGAGGTTGTGATCGTCTTTGAGCACGAGGTGCATTTCCTTGATGCCCTCGGTCCAGATAATGTCGTTGTTTTGCCAGAATGTGGTCATGGACAGATCCTTCTCATGCACGCCTGTGGTGGTGTAAGGCCCGGTGCCAATGCAGCCATAGCCGTGATTCTGACCCTTGTAGGGGATGTAGCAGACGCTCCAGGAGGTGGGCTGACCACCCGCAGGTTTTTCGAGGACTTCCAGGCGCAGATGCACCGTGCCGTTGCGGTAGTCCACAGGCGAGGTCCAATCCTTGGGACGCTCCGGATTCAGCCTGTCGCTCTTAACGTAATAGTGCGACTGACTCGGCTTTGAATTGAGCGCGTCTTCCTGCGTAAAGGTAAATGTCACGTCAAACAGCACAAATTGATCAGCCCGGCTGGACGCAGTGAAGATGAAATTAAAAAGGAGGGAGGCGAGCAGGATGCGCTGGTTCATGGCGGAATCATTGATGGAAGACGAAGCCGGGTCAATGGCAGACGCTGCGTGAGAATATTCCGACGCCGATGGCAACAGTGGCTGTGATTGCTTCGTTTCGAAGTCATGCGCCTGCCCTTGCTCCTGTTGTCTATTTCACTCCCGGCTTTTGCCGGTGAACTGATCCACGAAGATTTCTCGGCTTCCAACCTGCCCAAAGGCTGGACGACTGGAGGACGTGCTCAGTCGTGGACTGTGCAGGATGGAGCGCTCCAAGGCATCTGCGCCAAGGATGACGACCATGGGCCGGCGGTGTTTGCGCCTCTTTCGGGACGCGATCTGAATGTGAGCTGCAAAGTAAAGCTGGATGAGAAAGGAAACTGCCTCATGCTTGTCGATGGTGAATCCGCCTTTGGAGGTCAGGCTCATCTGCTGCGAGTGTCCATCTACGGCAATACGCTGGCCATCGCACAAGATCGCGGCTCGCCGCAGTCACACATCGAGCACGGTAAACTGCGCGCCGCGCTGGCGAAGGAGGGGAAGAAACTGCCGCCACCAACCGCGGAGGAACTGGCAGATCCCAAATACTACCGTACCGAGCGACTGGCCTCTGCGCCGCTGCAGGCCAAGCCCGGAGAATGGGTGAAGCTGGACGTGGCGCTGAGGGGCAATCAGGTGACGGTGACAGTCAATGACGCTCAAAAGCTTGAGGCAAAAGGAACAGTGTTTGAGGTGGAGAAATCGCGTCTGGTGTTTCTCGTGGGGCAGGGGAGGAAGCTGTGGATCGATGATGTGAAGGCTGCGAATCCTTGATTCATCGGGGAAAAAACAAAGCGGCGAAGGATGGAACGTCCTTCGCCGCTGCGGGTTAAAAAGTGAGCTGTAAGACTACTTCGCGGAAGTGGGCTTGAAGTTCTTCACGAATTCCAGGCACTTGGTCACGTCGGGCTGGCTGGTTTCCCAGTCCTTTTCCCACTCGGCATCCAGAGGGCCCATGAAGCCCTGTTCGGCGTAGAGATTCAGCACGGCGGGGATGTCTGACTGGCCGGTTCCCCAGACCATGTCCTTGGCCTCGCGCACACCGAAGGCGTCGAGATCTTTGATGTGGCTGTCAAAGATGCGGCCTTTGAGAATCTTGATGGCATCCGTGGGCTTCACGCCAGAACGCACCCAGTGGCCGATGTCTGCGCAGGAGCCCATGCGGGGATCGCGGTCCTTCACCAGGCTGAGTACATATTCGGGATCCCAGTAGCGGTAGCTGCGGTCCAGAGGCTTCTTCGGGTGGTTGTGGATCGCCATCTTAATGTCGTACTCCTTCACCAGTTTTTCGATGAGATCGAAGGCGTCTTCGGCGGGCTCGCTGACGACGATGCCCACGCCCATGTCCTTGCAGAAGTCAAAGATCTTGCGGCACTCTTCCTCATTGTTCTGTAGGCGCACGACACCGTAGCCCACTGGTGTTAGACCCAGTTCCTTGAGCTTGGCCTTCACCGGGGCGCGCTGCTCGGCGGTGGTGTTGTGGTCAAACTTGGATTTCGGATCGGTCTTGGACATCAGGTGGCCGGGGAAAAACTCCACCGTCTTGCCACCGCAGGCCGCGATCTTTTCCAGCGCCGTCATTAGATCAAAGGCCTTGAACGTGTAGGCCTGGCAGCCGGCGTAGAAATGGCCGACTTTGGCACTTTCAGGAAGGGCCTGTGCTGCAAAGGCCACTGAGGCCGTGCCGAGAAATATGGAGAGAAATGTCGTACGAATCATGGGAGCGTTTCAACGGGCTGCAGACAGGGTTCTTGCATGCATGCAGGCAGACCGACCGTTTGCAATGTCACCGCAGAGCTACAAAATCTCCTTCGTACAGCACGCAGTCCTTGCCTTCGAACACGATTTGCACCCGGAGTCTCAGGTGGGCCCTGCCAGTGCCTTCGAAAGCTGCCTTGAAAGTCGCAAAGTCTGCGTCGTCAGGCTTCTTGCAGACCGCCCGCAGTGTGCCGCGCACGGGGTGCTTGTAGCGGATGGTGCTCTCGCGGACGACGATGTGTGCGTTCCGGTCGCCCAGCCGGAGCCAGAGCATGGCATAGCCGGCGAGGGTGGTCAGTGCGCTCAAGCTGCCGCCGAAGGCCGTGCCGAGGTGATTGTGGTTGGGCCCCAGCGGTGCTGTAAGGACGAGCTGGGAGTCATCATAGCTCTCCACCTGCACGCCCATGGCGCGAGTGAGGGGGATCTGCTCATGCAGAAAGCTCTCGGTGTCACGCAGAAGGTCTTCGTTCATGGAAGGGGGGACTGTCGGGATGCCGGGCAACTTCGCAACGATCTTCGCGATAGGCCGGGATTTTCAGACCGTTTTCACTCGCCCAGTCACCATGAAATCTCTTCCGCTCCTTTTTGCCGCCCTCTGCATGGGCCTGCCCGCGAGTTTGCAGGCCGAACTTTCACTGCCGCACTTTTTCAGCGACCACATGGTGCTGCAGCGCGAGCGAGCGGCGGCGATCTGGGGCAAGGCCGATCCGAAGGCAGAGGTGAAGATCGAGTTCAAAGGAGGGACGGGCACGGCCACTGCAGATGAAAAAGGCCGGTGGCACGCCACCATTGAAACGGGAAAAGCGGATGTCAAAGGTGCGGCTCTTACCATCAAAGCCGGCAGCGACAGCGTGACGATCAATGACGTGCTGGTAGGAGAGGTGTGGCTGGCCTCAGGGCAGTCGAACATGTTTTACACCATGAACCGCACCCCTGCTTATGCCGAGCTGATGGCAAAGGCGGATCACCCCGGCCTGCGCATGTTTAACGCTCCGCTCGTGACGGCGGTCGAGCCCCAGGATGACATCGCGGGAGAGTGGACATCCAGCAATCCGCAGACGGTGCCGGGCTATTCCGCCGTGGCGTTCTTTTTTGCCCTGAAACTGCATCAGGAATTGGGCGTGCCTGTGGGCGTGATCAAGACGGCCTGGGGCGGCAAGCCCGTGGAAACCTTCACCAGCCGCGAGGCGCTGAACACACTGCCTGGCACAAAGGCCATGGTGGAAAAAGTGATGGCAGATGCCGCTTCATATGATCCCACGAAGGCCAAGGCCGTCTATGAGACCAATCTGGAAAAATGGAAGACCACCATGGCTGCAGCCAAAGGAAAGTCCGCCGAGGAGCGCAAGCGCCTGCCGAAGAAACCTGATGCACCCAAGCCCCCGCTGGAGACCGAAGGCAAACCTGGCGTGCTCTTTAATTCGATGATCAACCCCTTCGCCGGCTACACCATGCGCGGAGCCATCTGGTATCAGGGCGAAGGCAATGCCAAGGCGGGGGCGGTACCGTATGACGAGACTCTCCCTTTGATGATCCGGGACTGGCGCAAGCGCTGGGCGGATGAGTTCTCCTTCTATTTTGTGCAGCTCGCAAACTTCCACGCGCCTTCCACCGCACCCGGCACGCCGGATCCTTGGGCGCTGCTGCAGGATCGCATGCGGCACATCCTGACGTCCACGCCGAAGACCGGCATGGCCATCATCAATGATGTTGGCGAGGCGAATGACATCCACCCGAAGGACAAAAAATCTCCCGGAGAGCGTCTGGCACGCTGGGCGCTGGCGAAGGACTACGGGCGTGATTTGATCTACAGCGGCCCTTTGTTCAAATCGAGCAAGGTTCAGGATGGAGCCGTGCGTGTGACCTTTGATCAGGCTGGGGCCGGGCTGAAGGCGCGGGATGGCGGCGCTTTGAAGCGCTTCGAGATCGCCGGAGCGGACCATGTCTGGCACTGGGCGGACGCAAAGATTGACGGCACCGACAGCGTCGTGGTGAGCAGCACCGAAGTGAAGCTGCCCGTGGCTGTGCGTTATGCCTGGGCGGCCAATCCTGAGGGAGCCAATCTGGTGAACAGCGACGGCCTTCCCGCCTCAATCTTCCGCACGGATGACTGGAACGATGTGGAGGCTGTGCCACAGCCCACGGCAGCGGACAAAGCCATGGAGGAACGCCGTGGCCTGGCCACTGAGATCAAAACACTCAATGCAAAGCTTCAGGGCATGGACCGCAAAAGCGCCGACGCGATCGAACTGCGCAAAAAGGTGCAGGAATTACTGACGAAATTCAAAGCCGGTGCGGCCAAGAAATAGACTAAAGCTGCGCATCACTTGGCCCACCAGCTCGAAAGGCAGGCCTTCGGCGTGTCCGGCTTGATCAGCGTATCCTCGGAGTAGTGCGAGGTGTCGTTGAACAGCATCAGACGGGCGCGCACCGGGTCTTTGAAATCCACGACATTCAATGCTGCCGGGTTTTGATCCAGATTGTCCCTGTATCGACGAGGATCAAAACCGAGGAGTGAACTGAGCAGCAGCCGGATCGTCGCTTTGTGAGACACCACGATCACCGACTCGCCTTCGTGCTGTCTTACGATGTCGAGCAAGGCGGGCAGGGCGCGTGCGGTCACCGCGAGTCCGCTTTCGCCGCCAGCGGGTGCAAAGGTGAAGGGATCTTCGTCCCACGCGGCGGCTTCGGTGGGAAACTGCTGCTCCACCTCGGCACGCGTCATCTGCTCCCAATGTCCATGCGAGATTTCACGCAGGCCGTCTCTGGGGTGAACCTCCAGCTCATGGGCTGCAGCCAGAATGCGGGCTGTTTCCATGGTGCGGTCGAGTGGCGAGGCATAAACGGCCGCCATCGGCAGGCCTTTGAGACGCTGCGCCAGATGTGCGGCTTGGGAGCGTCCTTCCTCTGACAGGGGCACATTGGTTGCGCCGGCAAATCGGTCTTCGGCGGTCAGCACAGTGGCACCATGACGAATAAGGTAAATGCGGGTGAGGGCCATGAGAGAGCCCTATAGCACATGGCTCCCGTGTGTTTCGAGCAATATTACAGACCCGCCTCTGTTCACCGCCTGCCGTGGTTGAAGTCCACCGGTCGGCTGATGGTTGTGGCTCCCTGGTTGTTTTCGATCAACGCATTCTTGCAGGTGGGATCTACGACAATGGTGGTCGCCTTGTTTTGAAATGTGTTGCCACTGAACTGCAAATCGTGGCCGTTGGGAGCAAATGTCACTGCTTCAGCAGGAGCGGAATCGCCCAGAACAAAGATATTGTCCCGCACAATGACGGGGCCGTAGGTCGCATCGGGTTCATAAATCGTGAAGTAGAGTTCGGGAAACTCGCCCGGCTTTGCAGTGCGGTAGGCGATCCGGCCGCGCCGCATGTCCGTCTCGTTCTTCGTCGTGTTGTTGACGAAAATATTGCCGGTCATGATAAAGTTCACCGGCTGGTTGATCCAGGCGCCACGTCCGCCGTTGCGGAAGGTGTTTCCCGTCATCGTCACGTCCGTGCAGCTTTTCTCCACGCTGATCACCCGTGAGCCATTCGTGCCGTCCACCAGATTGCCGGTGATCGTGGCATTCTGGCAGTATTCCGCCAGAAAGAATGCACCCATGCGGCTGCCGATGATGTGGTTGTTTGCGAAGATCACGTTATGGCAGCGCTGAATGTGCATGGTGTCGCCGAGGGCGCTGAGCTGGCAGCCGGTGACGCGCACGTCCTTCGCTCCCACAATGTCAAAGGCTCCCTTGCCCGGGCCGCTGCCGGTGGGTGCATAGGCACCCAGGTAGGTGCCGCTGATGTTGAATGCAAGACTGCCGCTGGCTTCACCTTCGAATTGCAGCGCGGCGCCTTTGGGCTGCTCCGCAATCTTGACATGGTCCGGGGTGGACTCGATGACAAAATACTGTCTGCCCCGCACAATGTTTTTCGGCAGATGTGAACCCATAAATGTGATTGCTTCTTTGGGTTCGTCCGTTTCGCTCACGACCAGTGGACGGTTCGTGTTGTCAAACTTCACCAGATCTACACTGAAAGTCACCTCCCTCACCAAATCAGTGCGGAAGTACTTCTTTGCCCGTTCGACCTCCCAAGACTCGTAAGATTCCGGAAACGTCATGATCTGCCAGAGATAGCCGTAGTCCCACATGAACTTGCCGCTTCGCAGCAGGGTGCAGCTTTCCACCGCCACACGCTCCGTGTATGCCATGACCTCACTTTCCTTTTTTCCGATCAGGCCGTGCACGCCGATTACCGCGCCAGCCATGCCATTGGATTTCACTTCGCGAAAGAGGACGTCATGGGTGCCGCCTGCCTCCTTCGTGGTGATCTCGATGCCCTTGGTGTTGGCATTCGGCTCCCAGAGATTTTCATTCTGAGCCGGATCAAACACATGGCCGACAAACTCGCCTCCATGCCATGTGAAGTGGGAAATGTCCGCTCCGCTAAACAACACCACACGTGCCTTCTCTGGCAGCGTGTCAGGCAGAATGAACCTCGCCCCATGAGCAAATACCGTCATGTTTGAGGCGAGGGGCAGGGGCTTAATACCATCGAGATGGTAATCACCCGCCGGAATCGTCACCACACCGCCTTTGGCCAGCAGGGTTTCGAGCGTTGCAGAATCATCCGCCCAGGAAGTGGTGGCAAGCAGTAGTAGGCAGAGCAGAGGCTTCATAGGCGGAAAGTTTGATCAGATGGTTCGGTTCATGGCTTCTTGGCCTTCTGCACCGGAGTGCTGGGCAGCGAGGAAACATCCAGCTTAAAGGCCTTGGCTGGTTGCTTGCCCAGCAACTGAAGGTCAAACCACTCCACCATCCGTTCCGTATCCTGCGCCATCTCCTGCCAGCCTCCATGGCCCGCACCTTCGCGTATCACCAGTTCGCACACTGCGCCCTCCTCATGGCAGCGCTTGAGAAAACGCTGCGACTGAGTGATGGACACCTGCGGATCGGCATCGCCATGCACGATGAAAATGGGCGGCTGCCCTTTGTGAACCCAGTAAATAGACGACAGCTCCCGCCCCAAGGCTGCACGGCCCTCTTCCGTCGCAGCCTTCGGACCAAACGCCCCTGCGTACGCTGCCAGCTTGCCGATGCCCACGGCATTGTCCCCGGGCTCAAACCAGTTGAGGTAATCGGTTGGCGGATAAAAGCAGGCCACCGCATTCACAGCGCTGCTTTCGCGGTCAATGGGATCAGTCGCTTTCACATCGCCCGGGCCACCGCGCGTGGCCAGCATGAGGCTCAGGTGACCGCCCGCGCTGCTGCCGGTGACGCCGAGCTTCTGTGGGTCTACGCCGTAATCTGCCGCGTGGGCGCGCACAAAGCGCACCGCACGGTTCAGGTCCGCCACGATCTCCTCCACCTGAAAGCGCGGCTGCGTTCCATGCACGACGACAAAGGTGGTGTAGCCAGCCTTCGGCCAGCCGCCGTCGCTGATGCCATTGTGGTTCGATTTCCAGCCGCCGCTGATGATCTTGATGATGCCAGCCCCGTTAGGCTTCGCCGGCTTGAACACGTCCATGGTCAGCGCCACGCCATCATGCTTGGTGTAGATGATGTCGCGGATGCGCTCCGGCTCCTGGGCAGGCAGTGTTACGGCAAGCAGGGCAAGGCAGGAGCAAAGGAGAATCGGCAGGAGTGGTTTCATGGTCAGGTGCAGAGATGTGTCCTACTTTTCAAAGCTCGCAATCGCCTTCACCACCTCGTTCCGAAACTCCGGCTTCATCACGCAGGTCAGGTGGCCGGCTCCTTCGATCCTTTTCAAAGGCCAGTCAGGGCGGATTTGGGTGAGCGGCTGGACGTAGAGCCTGTCCACCGGATCGTGGTCGCCTACGATGATGGCGGCTGGCATTTTGAGCGCTTTCACCTGGACCTTGGTCACCGCCAGACGTGCCATGCCCTTCATGCAAGCAGCGCCGCTGCTGCCGCCGATAAGGCGTTCGCGCACGGGAATGCGCTCCCAGAAGGCCTGAAGCGTGCTGCCATCCTGCAGCCAGCCCATGCCGCACAGCAGCAGTCCCTGCACCCTCTCGGAGTGCAGCACCGCGGTCTTCAGGGCGATCATCCCGCCCATCGAATATCCCGCGATGTGTGCCTTCCGGATGTCGAGGTGATTGAGCAGCGAGACCACATCCTCCACCATCGCTTCACCGTACTCGGCGTCGGTCTGTGGCTTGTCAGACTTCCCATGGCCGCGGCAGTCCATGACGATGACACGGTGACTCTGTGCCAGTGCTGCCGTGGTGCCCGGAAGCGTCCAGTTCATCGCTCCGCTGGAGTGCAGGCCGTGAATCAAAACCACCGGAGAGCCGCTGCCCTGCACCGTGTAAAAGATTTTCACCCCATGGGAAGTAAACTCATCCGCGCCAGCTTGGACGGCGGCGAAAAGGAGGCAGATCAAACCGAAGCAGGTCTTCATGGCAGGGAGCGTAATAATGACACTATCGACAAGCCGCACGTGCGCTCTTTCTCAGGAAAAGAGTCGGCGTCCGCAGGCGAAGTGGGAAATGAAAACAAGTGGCGGACGGTTTCACTTTTTTTCCCGCAGCATCCATCGGTTTTGAATCTGGTCGGTCTCTTCACTGTTGATCAGCCAGTTCAGCAAGCGCGTACGCAGATCGTATTCGACCTCACGCATGTCCGTCTGACCAGCCAGATTCTTCGTTTCCAGCGGATCGTTCTTCAAATCATAGAGCTCGGCATAGCCGGCGGGGTAATAACAGTACTTCCAGCGCTCGGTGCGGACCATCTTCGCATCGGGGTGACGGATGCCGCCCACGCCAACGCCTTTTTCAAAGGGCATGTCCATTTTCCCACCGGTGATGACTTCAGGGATGATGTTCTCGCTGAAAACTTCCGCATGCGGTTCGTAGTCCCGGCCCATGTCTGCGATCAACGGAGCAAAGCTGCGCCCTTCGACTTCGCGTGGCTCCGGGATGCCGGTAAATTCCAGCAATGTCGGAAGCAGATCCACAGTTTCGATGAGGTGGTCATACGTTGCGCTTTTGATGCACCCCGGCAGGCTGACCATGAACGGCACGCGCACGGAAGGATCAAAGAAGCAGTTCTTGTCCGTGATGGCGTGCTCAAACAACTGGTCACCATGATCAGAACTGAAAACGACAAGCGTATTAGCGGCCTTGCCAGAGACTTCGAGTGCGTCCAGCAGCAGGCCGATTTCGTGGTCCACATGGGAGATGGTTGCGTAGTAGCTGCGGTAGGCCCACTTGAGGCGTTCGGGATCCAGCTTGGGGCCGCCGTGGCGCATGGCGAGCTTTTGCACCGGCATTGGCAGATCCTTCACTGCCTCCAGGCTGACCGTGGCAGGAATGGGAATTTCCACCCCGTCATACATCGAGTCATAAGGAGCGGCGACCTCGTAGGGCGAGTGCGGCTTCCAAAATGAAACGTAGAAGAAGAATGGCTGTTCTTGCTTCACCAACTCGGTGAGCACGGCACGGGAACGCTCGCCGGTCCAGGCGGTGTCGGTGTATTTAAGGTCAAGCACTGAGCGAAAGGGATTTTTCCCCGGGGCGACGTCCTTGGCCGTGGCACGATAGTAGGGCTTCAGTTCAGGATTGTTTTGCCGCATCCATTTCACGTAATCCGACCACAGATCAGTGATGGACGAGCCGTCATGCAATTCGGCAGTTTCGAAGCCGGTTCGAAACGCCTCCTCCTTGTTCGGCGGGTAGTAATGCAGTTTTCCGACCGCGGCAGTACGATAGCCGGCTTCTTTGAAACGAGCCTGCATCAACACCTCGTTCCGGTCCAGGGGCGTATAGTTTACACGATTCTTATGCGAATGAGCATAGCGGCCGGTGAAAAAGCTGATGCGTGATGGCACGCATACAGGCGAGGAAACAAAGGCGTGGGTAAAATTGGCGCCGCGTGCCGACAGGCGATCCAGGTTTGGAGTTTTGATGGTTTTGTTGCCGTTCGCCGCGATGCAGTCCCAGCGGTGCTGATCGGTCATGATGAATAAAATGTTGGGGCGTGTCTTCACCCTCGGGACAGGTTCTGCATGCAACAATGAAGCCGTGAAAAAGATCAGTGCTAATGTGGGTCGGTATGAAAACAGGTTCATGGGAAGAATGGGTTGTTCAGGATCGTGCACGCTGAGTTCTCTCCATTGAGCGGGGGCAGAATCGGGCAGTGTTGAAGAAGAAGCTATGGAACGTGAGAGAGGGCCGCCTCCACTTCGGCCAAAGCGGGTGCGGAGGATCTGCCGCCGTGCCTTCGGACAGACAGTGACGCAGCCATGGATGCAAAGCGAAGCGCCTCCCTCAGCGGCATGCTACGCGCCAGGCCAAATGCGAACGCACCGTGGAAAATGTCCCCCGCAGCAGTGGTGTCCACGGCGGTGGCTGGAAATGCAGGATGTTTGTCGAATCCGTCTCCCGCATCGTAGATCAGGCCTCGCTCTCCCAGAGTGACTATCGTGCGGGTGCCGAACTGGCCGCGCAGCCGGCTCAGGCATTCCTTCCGCTCCTCGGCATCCTTTAAACTTTGCAAGCCCGTGGCCTGGAGAGCGAAGCGTTCCGAGGCGGCGAGGAATTGCACCTTCCCGGCGAGCGCTGCCGTCCCCTCGCGCCAAGAACCCGCATCGAGAATGGATACAGCACCTGGAAATTCCCGCATGGCTGTCAATGAGGCTTCCAGTTCATGTCCATCGAACAGCAGCACCCGAGGAGACAGTGCACGCAAAATTTCGGCATCCAGACGCAACGCCGCAGCTCTCTCTTTGCGATTAATGATGGTGCGGCTGCCATTCTGCCGGTTGACGAGAATCACCGACAGTGGCGTGACATGTCCGGAGCGCAGTTCCAGCAGTGATACATCCGCTCCTGCTGCGGTCAGTTCATCTCTCGCACGTCTGCCGTAAACATCATCGCCCACGAGTCCGGCGAAGCCCGCGCGAAGACCCCAGATCGAAAGCAGCCAAGCCGCATTCGCCGCCGGGCCGCCACAGCCTTCGAGGGACTCATGCGTTTCGCATTTGGAATTCTCCAGCGGGTAAGAATCCACGAAGAGACTCAAATCACAGGCTGCATGACCAATGCATAAGACATCAAGGTTCATCGTTGAGGGATGGGGTGAATGGAAGACGCCATAAACGCCCACGTCTGAGAGGTCATGAGGGGCGGCTTCAAGGTTTCTTGGCGGGATGCTCGAACGTCTTTAGCAAGACCTCGTCAGGGCCGAGTCCAAATTCAGCGCGCAGCTTGCGGTCGGTGTTTTCATTGCGCTTCAAATCCTCCGCCACGGTTTTAGGATCCTCGGGCACCGTTCCCTGATCATGTGTTTCGGAAATCCAGGCATCAAGCTGCTGCCGCAGGCGGAGCTGGGTTTGCTCATATGCAGGTTCTCTGGCGATGTTATGAAACTCAAACGGATCGCTCTGCAGATCGTACAGCTCCTCCGTGGGGCGCTGCGAGGCCATAAATTTGCCCTGGTCCTCATTGAGCTTTCCTTCAGCAAAAAGCTGGCGCATGCGGTTGTAGGTGGGGTTTGTCACCTCTGCATAGGCCATGCGTTGCAGGTAGGGACGCTGTGGCTCGAAGTTGTGAACCAGCTTAAAGCGGGCGTCTCTCACAGTGCGCACACGGTCCGGAGTGTCATCAATGCGGTCGCGGGCCCCGAAGACAAATTCGCGTTTCTTTGCGGCAGGGCCGAAAAACGGAGCTCCATCGAGACCCGCAAAGTTCACCCCGGCCAGCGACAGCGATGTCGCGTGCACATCCAGCAGGGAAACCAGATCATCGCTGGTGCTTCCAGGCTTTAGAAGCGCTGGCCAGCGCACCAGGAGCGGAACCTCGAAGCCCTGCTCAGAAGGAAAATATTTTCCGCGGAAGTCCTCTCGACCATGATCTGAGAAGAAGAATACGACGGTGTTTTCCCGCAGTCTTTCGCGGTCCAGAAGAGACAGCAATGCGCCGACTTTCTCGTCCAGCACGGCAACCTCATCGAGATAAGCTGCCCAGTCCGCTCGGATGATGGGATCATCTGCGAGGTAAGGTGGGAGCTTCACTCGGGCGGGGTCGGTGGGGTTTTTCGTCGCGCGGTAGTACGGACGGTGCGTCTCGTGAAGATTGACCTGCGCATAAAAGGGCTGATGGGCTTTCAAGTCGTTCCACTTCGAGCTCTCAAAGGCCTTGCCGTCATCAAAGAAATTCCAGTCCGTCTTCCCTGCGCCATTAAAGCCCAGTTCCGGCGGCAGCGCGCGGACATTGACGGTGAAATAGCCCGCCTCACGCAGCCGCTCTGTGATGAGGCGGACTCCAGCGGGCCGGACGAACTCCCGTGTGCGGTGGCTGCGGTGGTTGTGAGCGCCGATCCGTGTTTGGTAGAGACCCGTCATGAAGGCCGAGCGCGAAGCGGAGCACACCGGTCCGGTGGCAAAGGCATGATGATAAAGGCAGGACTCTGAAGCCAGGTGGTCGATGTTTGGAGTCCGGGCAGCCTGCATCCCGTAACAGCCAAAATCTTTGCAGGCGTCCTCCGCGATGATCCACAGAATGTTTGGCTTCGAAGTGCTTTCAGCGGCGATGAGGGGACCCACTTGTGCAACAAGAGCACCGATGAGGAAAAGCAGGCATTTCATGGCTTGTTCTTGGCTTTGCCGGGTTTGAAATCAGGATTGGGCGCGGGCAGCGCGGCATCCACCGATGAACGCCACGTGTGGAGCTGTTCGCGCAGGGCCTTGGCTTTCTCAGGCATTGCCCTGGCGAGATCCCTTTTTTCACCCGCATCATCAGCGAGATTGTAAAGTTCGAGGCGGTCGTCTTCAAAGAACTCCAGCAGCTTCCATTCACGCGAGCGCACGGCGCTGACAGGCGTGGTGGTGTGATAGTAATGAGGGTAATGAAAAAAGAGGGCGTCGCGCTTCAGCTTCGAGTCCGGTTGCTTCAGCAACGGGCCGAGATCGAGGCCATCGGTTTCATGTGCAGAAAGCCCTGCGGCACTGAGAAGAGTGTTGAATAGATCCATGGTGATCACGGGTTCGTCGCAAATCCCTGCCTTTGTCACGCCGGGCCAGCGAATGATCAGGGGAATGCGAATGCCGCCTTCGTAAAGAGATCCCTTTCCAGAGCGCAGCGGTGCATTGTTTGTGACGGGATTGTCGCGGCCGCTGGCCTTGTCAACGCCAATGTAGCCGCCGTTGTCGCTGGCGAAAATGACAAGGGTGTTTTCATCAAGTCTGCGCTCCTTCAGATGGTCCAGCACGCGGCCCACATTGTCGTCGAGGTTTTTATTCATGGCCGCATAGACGCTGTGCCTGTGGTTCATGCCCTCCCGCAGCTTCGCATCAAAGTGCTCCACATCGGCTTCCTTTGCCTCGATCGGGGTATGAACGGAATGATGTGCCAAATAGATGAAGAAAGGCTGCTTTTCCGAACGGTCCATCACCTTGATGGCTTCATCAGTGAGCCGGTCCGTCAGATATTCGCCGGGCTTCCCAAATTCCAGGTGTGGCACATAGCGGAATTCATCTCCGAAGCGTCCGCTGCCGCTGTAAGGCCACCAGAAAGTCTGCGGCGCGCCCCAGTTGGTGCCGCCGATGTTGATCTCGAAGCCATGGGATTCTGGATAGTGCTGCCAGTCTCCCAGGTGCCATTTGCCCACGAGTGCGGTGAGATAGCCTGCATCACGCAGATGTTTGGCAAGGGTGGTTTCGGTGTGCGGAAGATTCCAGATGGACGGTGCTTCGCGTAGCTTTCGGTATTTGGTCCCTCCTCCCTCAGCGCCTTCGGCCCAGATCGTGAAGTGCAGGCGCGCTGCATGCTTGCCGGTCATCAATGTTGCGCGCGTGGGTGAGCAAACTGACATCGCATAGGCGTTGGTGAAACGCACGGATTCGGCCGCAAACCGATCAATTCGGGGCGTCTCATGCAGGTCAGCTCCATAGCAGCCGAGATCGCTCCACCCCATGTCATCCACGAGGATGAAGAGAATGTTCGGAGGACTTCTCTCCGCCTGCGAGAATTGCGAAAGGAACAAAACACAGAGAGCTAGGAGAAGCAGTCGTTTCATGATGAGTTTATTGGCGAGGTTGCTTCCCAGCCTTTCCGAAGGCGGTCACCGCAGCCTTCATAAAGCCGCCATACATCACCTTTTGCTCCTCGCCCGTCATGTCAAACCGCTCCACGAGGATGACCATGACCAGCTCGTTTATCGGATCGATCCACATGGCCGTTCGGCGTGCGCCGCGGTGGCCGAAGCTGCCGGCACTGGGCCCCTCCTCGTCCGTGAGCTTGATGGAAAACCCCACGCCGTAAGCCGAATCAGGGCTCACCGGAGTTTCACCGGTCTGGATGGATGACAGCTGTTTGACCGCCTTTTCAGAAAGGTAGCGCTTTCCATCCAGCGTGCCGCCATTGAGCAGCATGCGGCAAAAGGTTCCCACATCGGCTGCGGTCGAGTAGAAGCCTCCGGCGGGCTCGCCGAAATGCTTGGCGTAGTTGAAGGCCACTCCGGCCCCCATGTCCGCTGTGACGGCACGCGGCACCTGCACGCCTTCGCTCCATTTGTCGATGATGCGCTGCTCGACGTCCTTGTCCTGCTTGATCTCCTCAAGATCCTTCTTGTCCGCGGTAAAGCGTGCCGTGTGTGCGAGGCGGGATGCCTGCTCTTCATTGGGCCAGAAGGTGGTGTCCTTCATGGCCATCGGGTCAAACAGGCGCTTCTGCATGAATTCCGAATAGGTCAGTCCGCTCAGCACTTCGATGATGCGGCCGCCGGTATCGATGCCGCAATTGTTGTATTCGTATTTGGTGCCTGGCTCCTGCCGCAGTGGGTAGGACGCAAACAGGGCCACGTTCTCCTTCAGGGACTGTGTTTTCTTCAGCCCCTTCTCATTCGCCAGCACGAGACCGCTGGTGTGGCACATGACCTCACGCACCGTGATCGGGTGCTTTGGCGGATGGAGAGCCCCATCCGCGGTCTTCACCTGCTGTCCTTTGAATGCAGGAAGATACTTTTCCACTGCATCGTCCAGGCTCACCTTTCCCTCGTCCACCAGCATCATCAGCGCCGCGCCCGTGAGAGACTTGCTCATGGAGGCGATCCAAAAAACCGCGTCTTTGCGCATGGGCGTCTTGCTGGCGAGGCTGGCGTAGCCGGCGGAGTCGAGGTCGAGCACCTTGTCTTTGCTGGCGACCAGTGTGACAACTCCTGGCACCAGGTGTTTGTCCACGAACGATTGCAGGACGGGCTGCAGAGGGCCTTCAGCATGGGAAAATGAGGCAAAGGCGAGGACGCTGAATATGGCGAATTTTTTCATGGTGAGTTTTAAGGGGAGGTGACGGCGCTGTCTGCCATGCCGCTCTTGTATGCGACCGCCTGCACCCGGATGCCGGGCTGCACGCTGATGGCGCCGCAATACACATAACCTCGGGTGCGCGATGGCGTGGTGCCGTCGAGCGTGTACCGAAACCAGGCTCCCGGGGTCGAAGATTTCAGTGTGATGACTTTGCCGTCGTTGCTGAATTTTGGTTTGCCGCAGGCCTCTTTGCCCTCTTCATACAGGCCGCAGTCCGGGTAGTTCTTCACCACATCCCACGCGAGGCGCTCGATGAGTCGCGCTTGCTCCGGGGTAAACGTGGTCTCAATGGGCCTCACCTTTCCCTCCGGCGCCTCACGATAAAAAGCGGAATACCAGGTGAGATCCACAAGATACGCACCATTCGCTGAATTGTGGATTGGCCCGCTTGCAGGATGCACCTGGTCATTGAAAAGCAGCGGATAAAAGGAACCGGGCTTCACACCGGGCACCTGATTGTGATCGATCATGTTTTTGATCCAGCCCATCCCCAGCGCACTGGGGATGATGTGGGCCGGTTTGCCATCAGTGATCTGCGGGTTCAGGCGATGCTGCAGTTCTTCCACATAGAGCAGCATTGCGCTCATGGATTCCTCCCACGTGAGTGCGGGAAAAGTTTTCTTCATCTGATAGCTCGGCACAGTGCCCTGGTCGCTGGGGCGCGCTCGCTTCATCTCCACCCATTCGCAGTATAGCCATGGCTGAAGATCAGGAGACTTCTCGCGGAATTTGCGGATGAAGCTGATCTCGGCGGCAATTTCCTTGTCCAGGTCAAAATCACGTGGCTGAAGAGTGACGAGATCCACTTTTCCGATCTTGCTCCAGTAGTCGTCCCAGCTCGGTGTGCCACGTTTCAAAGCCTGCGTCTCCTTCGCATTGGCCAGCTTGTCATTTTTGTAGTCGCCAGTGGCGACTGCCCAGTTCTCACGTGTCAGTGCGCCGGGGCGCAAAAACGACTCCTGATGGTGGGCGTATCCAGCCGTGCGCGCATAGCGCCAGAAGCTGCCGCATGTGCCGGTGAGACTGTTGCCCACATGGGCGGTGAAGAGGCCCGGCTTGGTTTGTCCCTTTACCAGATAGGCCACCGGAACCGCGAGGCTCGGTGCCTCGCGGTCAGGATCGATCGTGACGGCTGTGATCGTGGTGTTTTTTTCCACATGAATTGGCTTGGTGTAGGTCTCTCCGTGCTCGGCCGTGGGCGTGCTGCCATCCAGGGTGTAGCGGATGATGGCCTCACGCGGTCCGCTCAGCTTAACATCGATGGGCTGGTCCAGGTCGCCCTCCGCGGGGGTAAACACAGGACGGCCTGGCGTGGCGGTGGCAAACAGGTCGAACCCGATCGCGCCGTCGTTCACGCCGTCCTTGCCTTCGGCGAAGGGGGTGAATAGGGCACCCTTGTTCTCATTTCCCGCGAGCAGCCGCTCACCGGAATAGACCTCCACTTTTCCCATTTTCGCCTTCGCACCTGCAGGCATGGAGAAACGCACCCAGCGGTAGAGCTTGGCATTGTCAAACTTCACCTCAGTCCAGGTTTTGGCTGCGGGCGCATCTTGAATGGTCGCCAAAGTGACATAACCCTCCGTGCGCGAGGTATTGGACCCTTCCAGTTTGGCTCCTGCCAGTTGATGCTCGGTTCCGGCCAGCGGTTCAAATCGCAGACGGTTGCAGGCGGGCAGAGCCTTGTCCGCTCCGAGGCCGGCGGTGCACAGCCACAGTGAGACGAGCAGGAAGATGCCTCCCATAGGGCGGGTTGGGTTTGGTTTCATAAATAAAAAGACTCCGGCGGAATCGCTTACTGCGGCCAGTAGCTGGCGATCTTCTTTTTCAGGAACTCCACGCTGCGTGCAAGCTGCTCCATGCCATCCACGCCGTCTTCAATGCTGATCCAGCCGTTGAAGCCTTTGCTCTTTAGCTCGGTAAAGATGGCGTCATAATCATTGAGACCTTTGCCGATCTCGCCATGTCGCAGACGCTTGGCGTATCCCTGGGCCCCGCCTTCCTCCTTGCGCAGATCCTCGATGGTCCCCTCCGCAAGGTAGCGGTCGCTCGCATGCATGGTCACCACGCGATGCGACACACGCTTCAGCAGCTCGATCGGATCTTCACCAGCCAGGTAGGTGTTTGAAGGATCATAGTTCACGCCGAAGTTCGGGTGGTTCACGGCATCCACCAGTTTGCAGAAGACATCCATCTTCTGCGCGAATTCGGGATACTCCCAGAAGTCATCCTTGTAATGGTTCTCAATAATCAGCGTGATGCCGCGCTCCTGCGCATAGGGCAGGCAGGCATAAATGGATTCGGCGGCGAGCTTCACGCCTTCATCGAGCGTCAGTTCCGGGCGGCGTTGCCCGCTAAGCACTCGGCAGTAGGAACCGCCCAGAGTGTGCGTCATGTCGATCCAGCGCTTTTGTTTGGCGATCTCCTTTTCACGGAATGCCGCATCGGGATGGGTGAAATCCGGCGAGCAGCACATCATCGGGATCACCTTGCCGGTATCTTCGACTTCCTTGCGAAAGCGCGGCCAGTTGCTCTCATCGGCCATTTCAAGGAAGCCAGCATACCATTCCAGGCCCTGCACATCGAGCTTGGAGGCGAGTTGGATCCATTCGGAGACGGTCATGGTTCCTTCTTTGCAGAGGGCCTGCATGAAGGCTTTCGGGAAGGCGGCGAGTTTTGGCATGGGGAGAGCATAACGAGGGCTGCCCGCTTTTTTCCACGACAAAGAATGTGTGAAATGCGGCGTCCTAGAGCCTTTTCTTCCCTCAGCATTTAGCGTCGCGCCGACCTCACTCGGCTCTCACGGCTCAGCAGGAGTCGCCGTGAAATAGCGACTCTATGCAGTTGCCTCAAAGGCGCGGGATTCAACAGGCAGCCTTCCTGGCACCACTCCTCACTAGGGACGTTTCGAACTGCCCTTGCCCTGATGGAGGTTGGCGATGGCCGCGTTGATTTTCTGCTCCATCTTGCTTTTGTTGCCAGCCTTCAGTTGCTCGATGGCCTCGTCGATCTTCGCGATCACGTCCTTCTTGTCGCCCTGCCTGTCTCCCTTGTTGGCCTTGGTGATGCGGGTTTTGGCGGACTCCAGCAGGGGCATCGGATCCTCGGCTTTCTTCGCGGCCTGGAGTTCGTCGAGTGCTTTGCGTTGCTGCGGCAGATCAGCTAAGACAGGCGTGGTGGCGGCGCTGAGAAGGAGCACCGTGCAGGCGATGCGGAGGAAGCTTTGGGTGAAGTGTTTCATGGAGGTGGGTGGATGGGTGGTGGGGCGTGATGCCTCATCCTC
This sequence comes from Prosthecobacter sp., assembly GCF_044222565.1. Lineage (GTDB taxonomy): Bacteria > Verrucomicrobiota > Verrucomicrobiia > Verrucomicrobiales > Verrucomicrobiaceae > Prosthecobacter. The sequence goes on along the minus strand of NZ_JBGANA010000006.1, from coordinate 276,653 downwards.
CTTCTCATGCCCCGCCTATGAGCGATTCCGGCAAAAAAGCCGATTTTTTTCGTGCCCCACTTGAGGATGCTGGGCGCGCTGGTGACGTGTGAGTCAGGGTCTCGTGATCTCCACGCGATAGAATTTTCTTGTCCCGGTTGCGTTTGTGTCGGTGATGGTGCGCGTGTTGCCGTTGTCGTCGATCGTGAATGTGGTGAGCGGTGTCCATACCGCACCTGCTCCGAGCGCGGGACTGGTGAAGACAGTGTAAACGCGGTCAGGGAAGCGTGGGTTGACGACGAGGCGCATCTGGCCCGGCGCCCCAGGCACCGGCTGCGGATTGAAGAAAAAACTGGAGGCGCTGTTCTTTGGAATCAGACCGGCGGTGAATTTGAAAAGGTTGGTCAGTCCGGTGCCGTCGGTGATCACATTGGGCGCGGCGAGCGGGTTGTTCAGTCCGAAGTATTGAGCCTGCCAGGCATCGTCCAGGCCATCCCCGGAGTAGCCGGGGAGGTCATCGGTGTTCACGTTGCGCACGGTGAGGGCACCAGTGGCGGTGAAAGAGGAATAAATCCCACGTACGGAGACGGCGGTGTTTTGATAGACGGCGGCTGCTGTGGCCAGGCCATCGGCGTCCACTCCAGTCAGTGGGCCGCTTTGGACCGCCCAGGAGACATCACCGGCTGGCAACGAAGTCGTGGTGAGATCATCATTGAGCACACTGGCGCTGACCTGGCGGGTGCTGCCTTCGTTCACGGTTGTGGGTGAGGCGGTGATTTGCAGTGCGGTGACCTCCGTGAACTGGCCGATGTAACCGTGCTTCATTGTTTCGCCGGGCGTGGCTACGGTTGAGATGCCGGTAATGCCTCCGGCGCTGCCGTCATGGGTGTAGTCTGTGCTGGTGGCGCGGTTGCCACCGCCATTGGCACCGTCGGTGAGCACTCTGTAACTCGCGCTCGTGCGCGGGCCGCCATGGGCCGTTATTGCGAGCAGCGCGAGGGAGAGCAGGAAAAGAGGCTTCATGATGGGTTTCCCGGTGTGGGTTGGATCGCGTTTGCTCTCACTTTCTGGTCCTCACCGGAGTGGCGGCTTTGGCGGCAGCAGGCATCTGGGGAGCTTTCAGAGTCTGCTCCGAACCGTTTGCCCAGTCGGTGTAATACTTCACATCAAGTGCCTGGGCCACGCGGGGGTTCTTGGACAGATCAGTTCCCTTCGCGGCCAGTTGTTTCTTCGCTGCATCCAGTATTTTGGCGAACAGCTCCGGGTGGTCCTTGATGGATTGCTTCAACTTCGCCCAATCAGGCTGAGCAGCGGCAGCGGGGCGCGCCCGGACCGCGGGGGCTGGTGTTTCTTGCGCTGGCTTCACATCGCTGGCGGCCACCTTTCCCATTCCAGGGAAAGCGGGATCTTTGGCCTTGAGATAACTGACGATGCTGTCGATCTGCTTCTGCTGCTGAATGAGTTTGCCAGTCAGGTCATTCGTGTTGATGCCGACGGCCACATTGACCAGGCCTTCCACACTGCCGTCGGTAGTCGCAGACCAGGCCACGCCGGCGATCTTGGGATAATCCTGGAGGTCCATGCGCTCCGGACGAATGCCAATGCCATAGCCATCGTTCAAACCGGACGCGACCACATAGTCTCCCACATGGACGGTGCCCCGGACTTTCACCGGAACCTGCCCCATGAACGCGACCTTCCTGAATCGCGATTCGCTCTCCTCGGGCTGCTTGTTGCCTGCGACGATCGGAGCGGTGGAGGCGACCATGCATCGTTCCGCGCGCGTCGTCTCCTTGGAAATTTTGCCGCCCGAGACGCCAACGATTTCGGCGGCTTTGATGTCCTCCGCGGGATTCTTCATCTCCAGCCACTCCGCGTAGTCGGCAGAACCGGACTGGAAGACCACGCCTGCAGTGTTATCCATCGCGGTGGTTTGCTGCGCCCACTGCGCCAGGATTTGCGCGAACTCAACTCCGTGAACACCCGCCTCTCCTAAGTCCGCCTGGACTATCTCAGCCGCTATGATCGCCGCACTAAATCCGATCTGCAAAGAACTCATGCTCTGATACCAGATATAGTCGAACGAGTTATGAAGGTCGCCCGAGTCTTGTCCCTGGATGCTCCCCCAATAGTAGCCCCCACTTGTAAAAAAGAGGTAGTTGTTGGAATGATTTGGCCGCGCATTCTCACCACCTCCCACCACATCAATCGCGATGCCATGAGAACCTCCTTGGACGAAAATCGGATAGGCACCGAAATCGTGTTGGTCGATCCCGTTCGCCTCACCCACCACCTCCAGCTTGTTTCCAGGCTGGCCAGTGCCGATGCCGACCCTGCCGTCACCTTGGATGATAAATGGTGTGCTTCCCGAGCCCATATCATGCGCCCGGAGGAAATAACTCGACTGTGCATTCGCGTCGGTGTTGAACGAGGCAACCTCAATGCTCAGCGCCCTGATTTGCGAATTCGATGCGGGGACTTGGAGATAGGCATTTCCCGTCACATGGAGTTTCTCGGAAGGAGTCATGGTGCCGATGCCGACGTCCCCGTCCGTGGTGATCGTCATTCTAGGGGTTCCGCCGAACACGGATGTCGAAGCAATCTTGAATTTGTTCGCGTCGGCATTGTCCAGGCCGATGTTCCATCCGTTCCATCCGCTCTCGCCCACAACGTTGAAGGAAACGACGGGATTGCCGGCGGAGCTGCCCGCAACCCGGGCAGAGATGATGGCGTTACTGCCGGCGGTGTTGCTGGGATTGAAGACGTCTAGGCCGTTGGTGTCAGGTGCGCTCCCGACTCCCGCAATGATTTGCAGCGGGGCAGAGGGACTCGTTGTGCCGATGCCGACGTTGCCGCTGTTCCGGTCAAGGAACATCGTTGGGATGCCGCCCGGGTCGGAAAAGTGCCTGCGGAATTCCAAGCCGGCTCGACCCACCCCGTCGAGGGACGAGATGGTGAAGCCATAGCCGTTCGAGAAATTTTTCAGGGCGATGCCAGATCTACGGTCGGCAGCTGGACTCGTGTCTCCAACTCCGCTCGTGGAAATCGTCAGGAAGCTGTCAATGCCCACGCTGGAATAGTTGCCCACATGAAGAAGGGATGCCGGCGCGGTGGTGCCGATGCCGACGTAGCCGCTGTTCCGGTTGAGGAACATGACCGAGCTGCCGACCGGGTCGGAGAAATGCCTCCGAATGTCCAGGCCGGCGTTGTTCACTCCGTCGAGTGATGAGATCGTGAATCCGTAATCATTCGAGAAGTTTCTCAATTTGATGCCCGCCATACGGTCAGCAGCCGGGTTCGTCGCATTGGGGCTGCTGCTGGAAATCGTCACGAAATTATCAACGCCGACAGCGGCGTAGTTGCCCACATGCAGCAGGGACTCCGGGGTTGAGGTGCTGATGCCAACGTTCCCTCCGTTGCGGAAGACGTTCACACCGCTGGTCCCCCAAAGCCCGACATCCGAGCCAAGCTTTGCCAGGGTCACCGCACCGTCGGCGATTTTTTGACTGCCAACTGCGCCATTGCTGATTTTGATGGTCGTCACGGAACCATCGTTGAGCTTGACCGTGTTGATCGCACCGTCAGCGATTTTAGGACCGGTCACGGCGCTGGTGGCAATCTGTGCGCTCGTCACAGCATCAGCGGCGATCTGCGCGGTGGTGACGGCGTTGTTGGCGATCTTCACGCTCGTCACGGAACCGTCGTTGAGCTTGATGGTGCTAATCGCACCATCGGCAATTTTAGGACCGGTCACGGCATCAGGAGCAATCTGTCCGCTCGTGATGGCATCGCCGGCGATTTGCGCAGCAGTGACGGCGTTGTTGGCGATCTTCGTGGTGGTGATCGCGCCGGTGGCGAGAGCGGGACTGTCCACACTGCCGTCGGCGAAGTAACCGGCAGGCGCAATGCGCTGGTCGGGGGTGAGAAGCTGGTTGCCGTTGACGCCGTCGTTGAACCAAACACGAAGACGGACCTCTGCATGGTTCCAGGCGGTCGTTGGGATTGCGGCCATGTTGTTGATGGAGGTGTCGCCCAGCAGCACCGAGTAAAGCCCCTTCGTCACGGTGAGATTGACGGCGGCGTCCGGGATGCCGTTGGCAGGCGACACATCGGGTGAGTTGCTCCAGTAGACGTTGCTACCGTTGGCGCTCACGAGGGCGAAACGGAAATTGCCCGTGCCCTCGAAGTTCACCGTGCCCACGGCAACGCGGCCCTGGTAGCTGACGAGACTCGGCGTCTGGCCAAAGGCCGGAATGACAGCAGAGCAAAGCGAGACAGCCAGCACCGCGAAGAATGCGCTGCTCCGCAGGAGCGAGCCCAGCGGAGCAAATACCGAAATCAGACTGACGAATGGAAGAAGGAAGCGTTTCATTGGGTTCGCTTTCCACATGCCCCGTTCGGATTTCGTTCCGGCAAAAAACCGAAAAGTTCTTTCAGCTCCTCACTTCACACTGGCGCCAAGATCTGCGGGCGCGTCCTTCGGATCGCCTCCGATGAAATTGGGGCCGACCTGGGTGAAGTCGCCGTAGATGTCCTTCTCCCCCGTGCTTTTGGCTGCATTTCCTGCCACGATGCAGCGGTCCAGCGTGATCTTGTTTCCACGGGTGCGGAGCGCTCCGCCCACAAGAACGTTAGGTGCGGCCTGGCGCTCATGCTCCGCTGCGGCGTCTCGCTTGGAGGCGGGGTCCCAGAGATTGCCAGTCACGGTGCATCGCGTCAGGCGCGCCTGAGCCCTCGGTGACTGCAGGCCGATGTTGATGGCGCTGCCGCCGTTGCCGTAACAGACATTGCCCGTGAAGAGGCAGTCCTCGATTTCCACCTGCTGGGCACCGGTACATTTGATGCTGAGCGCGCCGCCCATCATGTTGCTGAAATTGCCCTGGAACACGCAGTGCCGCAGCGTGAGCACTCCTTCGCTGACGATGGCCCCGCCAAGGCCGCCGCCGCCGTGTTTCAAGAAGCGGCAGTCCGTGGCGGTCAGTTCGCCGCTGTTCTCGATCGCTCCCACACTTCCGCGCAGGTGGGCGTCCGCAGCCTCGCCGCTGAGCGTCAGGCCTTGCAGCGTGACGTGGCTCCCAACTTCGATGAACAGAGCGCGGTCGATCTCAGGACCATTGTGAATCTCCACACTGGCACCGTTGATCTCCATGCTGCGCGCGATGTGGATGCCGCCGAGCGCTGGAGACAGCATGATCTTGCCCTGCTGGGAGAAAACGATGTGTCCGCCATCTGCCACATCGCGCACCGCTTCTCGCAAGGACAGGCCGCTGCCGGTGGTGCCGGGGGGATCCAGCTCATCCTCCATCGTGGTGACCACAATGCGGTCTGTCCCAGGCCAAAATGTCTTGATGCCAAACACGAGCGCCACAAAGGCGGTGACTGCCGCAGTGATCAGGGCCGCTCGTATCAGCGTTCGTTTCGCCAGGCTGCTGCGCCGGGTGGAGACGGGCCGCGCCTGCAGCCAGCACTCCAGGTCATCGGCCAGATCCGCTGCAGTGGCGTAGCGGGCGGCGGGCGACTTTTCCAGACACTTCATCATAATCGCCGCGAGATCGCGATGCGGCGTGCGCGGTGCAGGCGGCGATTTTTCCGCCACCTGTTGCAGCAGTTCGATCAAGTCTTCCGACTGAAAAATCCGCCGGCCCTCCACCAGCTCATAGAGGATCGCGCCGAGGCTGTAGATGTCTGTGGCGGGTGTCAGATCCCGGCTGCCACCACGCGCCTGTTCCGGACTCATGTAGTTCGGCGTGCCCATCACCACCCCGGTCATCGTCAAACCCGACTCCAGGCCGATTTTGCGCGCAAGCCCGAAGTCGGTGATGTGCGGCTCGCCGGCGGCGTCGATCAAGATGTTGCCCGGCTTCAAGTCGCGGTGCAGGATGCTCTTGGCGTGCGCGTGATGCACGGCGCGCGCGACCTTGATCATGAGAGCCGCAGCTTTTCTGGGGTCCGCCTGGTACTCCGCTGCGCGAAATTGCAGCGTGCCTCCCTCGATGAGCTTCATGCTGAAATACGGCTGCCCCTCATGGGCGCCCACCTCGTAGATCGGCACGATGTTCGGATGGTCCAGGGAGGCTGCGGCCGTGGCCTCCGCACGCAGGCGCTGAGTGTCCGCCTCCGTGCTCAGCAGCGGGCGGTCCCTCAGCATCTTCAGCGCCACCACCCGGTCCAGGGATACCTGCCTTGCCCGAAACACCACGCCCGAAGAACCATGAGCGATCTCATCCAGCAGCACATAGTCGCCGAAGTAACCAATCTTCTCTCCCACACCTGGAGAGGCGATGGATTTCACCAAAGTTTCGTCCGGCTCCAAAAAACCGTCCGCCTTCACCTCCAGCATCGCCTCGATGCGCATCCGCAGTTCGGCGTCGTCACCGCATGCATCTGCAACGAATCGGGAACGCTCCCCGGCGTCCACGATCTCACGAGCCGCTAGAAAGATCTCCTTTTGGCGTGAGATGGATGAATTAGTGGAGGACATGAGTCGCAGGATGGGAATAGATGAAACACACGCCGGCGCGGAAACGCAGCTTTAAAAATAGCATGGTCAGATATACATGCCCCGTCGCTCATCCAATCCGGCAAAAAAATTCAGGTCAGTTCGGTCCGCAGCCACGCACGCGCAAAGGTCCACTGCCTGTTCAGCTCCCGCTCAGAGACCCCGGTCATCTCCGCGATCTCCGGCCACTTCAGCCCAGTGAAGTAGTACAGCCCCACGATCTCCGCGAGGAACGGATCCTCCATCGCAAGCCGGTCCAGTGCCTCGTCCAGTGCCAGCAGCTCTTCTTCGGGCGCTGGCGCGGCGATTTCCACGTCATCCAAGACCACATGCTCATGATTGCCGCCACGCTTCAGCCGGTGTTTGTCACGCGCGCGGTTCAGCAGGATGCGCCGCATGGCCTGCGCCGCTGCACCGAAGAAATGCCGCCGGTTTTCCCAACGCGGTTCTCTATCCTTGGCCACACGCATCCAGGCTTCATGCACCAGCGCGGTCGCTGTTAGCGTTTGCTGGGCATTTGCCGCCACCATCCTGCGTGCCAGATGTCGCAGATCCTCATAGACCTGCGGCAGGAGTTCCGAGGCACTGGCATCAAACTGGGCAGGCGGGAGGTTTTCTTCCACGCCGACACGTTGTTCGCGTCCCGCCCAGCTGTCAATTCATGGAACGCGTCCTAGGGCTTCGCCGGAATGGTGGAGGCGTCCTTGGGCGGATTGCGGCCGATGAATGGATGCTGCTCCAGATCAAAGATCTGGCCGCTGATGGGACCGCATTCATCCGCCAGCAGCCACGCGGCACACGCGGCGATCTCATCCGGCCACAGAATGCGCCCAGCAGGAGCATAGACCTTCGGTAGGTCCGCATACCAGTCTTCGCGCAGGCCATGTTCGCGTTTGCGCTTGGCCTCGTTTTCCGTCAGCACCCAGCCGGGATTGATCTGGTTCACCCGCACTCCGTCTTCGCGCATCAGCGTGTCGCCAAGATTGCGCGTCAGCGTCATGAGCGCGCCCTTGCTCACGCTGTAGGGCATCAGGTTGGGTTCTCCGCTGTACGCATTCACACTTCCGATGTTGATGACGCTGCCGCGCGTTTCGCGCAGGTGTGGGAGCGCAGCCCGGGTGATGAGATAAGGGACGACGCAGTTGATCTCGAGCATGCGGCGAAACCATGCGCCATCCGTGGTCTGAATATTTCCAGTGCCCACCTGCGCGGCGTTATTCACCACCGCGTCGATCTTGCCGAAGGCTTTCAATGCAGCATCCACCAGCAGTTGCGGCGCGGCTTCATCCGCAAGATCTTTAATGACGAGCGTGGCATTCTCCGCCCCGAGCTCCGCCACAGTTTGCTCTCCCAGATCCTGTTCCAGACCATGGATGATGACTTTTGCTCCCTCCGCGACACAACGCTTGGCGATGGCTTTGCCGATGCCGGTGACACTGCCAGTGACGATGATGACTTTGTTTTGAAGACGGGACATAGTTTAGGATTCAGTAAAAGGTCCGGCGTTTTGCCGGGTGAGCGCTTCGCGTACTCGCTGACCATTTAGCGAGGCGACGGCGGATTTCGCGGTCAAACTCATGGCGGCCGCACATCCCGCCGCCTCTCCCAGGGCCATGGCGGTCACAGTCACGCGGGTTGAAGCATGCGCACCGCGCGTGGCGCTATGGCAACGTCCAGCGACCAGCAGATTTTCAATCTGCTGCGGAACCAGCGAACGGTAGGGGATGTCATAAGGGCCGGGCTGCACCTTCTCAGGATTAAAGTCATTCGCGCTGCCTACCACAGTCTTGTTGGGGTGCAGATCGAGATACCAGCACCCTGTGGCGATCGCATCGTCAAACCGGCGCCCTCCCATGACCTCCTTCTCGTTCAACACATGCTGGCCGATGAGCCGTCTCGACTCCCGCACGCCGATCCACGGATACGCTTCGAGAAAATACGAATTCGCAAAAGCCGGGATATCGCGCTTCCACGCACGGTGCATGGCCAGCGCATCCGCCCGGCCCTGCATCTCCGCGCGGCTCAGATCCGCAGCATCGGTGGGATTCGCAGGCACGCGCACGCCGTGGACATAAACCTCATCGTTGGAATACATGAACATCACACCCGGACCGTAAAAGTGTGGCAACTCACCCAGTTCCTGCGCTTTCACCAGCGCGGCGCGGCACAGCTTGCCGATGTCTGGCACCTTCTGAACTTTGCCAATGCGAAAGTGCAGCGTCAGCGGCTGCACCTCCGCGCTTTGTTCGGTAGGCGCTCCCGCACGGGCGGCCACATCGGCATCGCCGGTGCAGTCGATCACCACCTTGGGCTTGATGCGCACCAGCCCGTCTTTGTTGGCGATTACCACCGAAGTAATGCGCCCATTCGAAGACTCCGCATCGCATACAAAAGAATTGAACAGCACCGTCAGCTTGTCACCACACGCCTGCAGCTCACGGTCCAGCAGCACCTTGAACTCAAACGTGTTCGGGATCGTCGGGTTGTGCGGCTTGATCTCCTTCGCGTCCGCTTTGCACACGCCCGTCTTCGCCAGCAACTCCAGCGCGATGCCCCGCACCACCACGCGATGCGTCCTGATGTCCGCAATGCCATCGAAATACGGCAGCCCCACACTGGTGATGATGCCGCCGGCAAACGGCGCCTTTTCCACCAGCAGCGTCTTCGCGCCATTCCTTGCCGCGCTCAGCGCCGCTGCCGTGCCCGCACAGCCACCGCCGCATACCAGCACATCCGTCTCGATCTCGCGCATCGGTGCTTTCGCGATCACTTGATCAGCAGCCATGGTTGCCGCCACAGGTGTCATCGCCACCGCGGCGGACGTCTTCACAAAGGAACGCCGTGTGCGCTGATCACTGCTGGTTGGGCTGGGATTCATGAGTGTGAGCATAACGGAGGCACGCCCTGCACTTCCACGACAAAGTCTGTGTGAAATGCGTCAGCCATTTTGTGCTTGGGGAAATGCAGGCCTTCAGGATATTATTCCACCATGAAAATCAGCCGTCTCAGCCGCGGGTTTACGTTGATCGAGCTGCTTGTCGTCATCAGCATCATTGCCCTCCTGGCGGCTCTGGTGATCGGCAGCGGAAATATCGGATCTTCCAAACGACAGGTCACTCAAAGCACCAGGAAAGCGATCGAGGGCGCTTTGGAGCGCTACCAGGCACAATTTGCCGAATACCCCGAACCCGTAGATGCCGAGGAAACGGCCGAGATCATGCCCGGGAAAGTTTATCGGATCGGTGCCGCCAGATGCCTGTATCAGGCGCTGACAGGAGACGGCAGTGACGCAATCAAAGGAATTGGGAACCATTCATCGGACGGAAGGGTCAGCTCGGAGGAACTCAGGAATGTCATTATGCAGGACTGGCCGGAGGGCATGCGGCGCAAGGTGGGAACCAGCTACTTGCTTGTCGATGCCTTTGGTCATCCGTTTCAATACATCAAAGCCGACGGCGAAAAGAATAACACCATCAATTCCAGTTACGACCTGTGGTCATATGCACAGGACGAAAAGAACATCATGGCCAAATCCAAAGACACCGAGGCCAATGCCAGCCTCGGTGCCATGTGGATCAAAAACTGGTGACCTGTCTCACTTCGCCACGCCCTTGATGCTGAAGTCGTCATACTCCACATCCACCGGGTTTGTGGTCAGGCTGATCAGAGACTTCGTGTCGTGATTGATGCCCGCGGATTTGAAGGATCCCGCCGCCTTGCCGTCGATGCTCACACTGATCTCGTCTCCGCTGGTCTGCACCGTGAGCGTGTGCCATTCTTCCAGGCTTAGCTTTACTGGAAACTTCGTCGTCTTAGTGGCCAGCATTTTCTTCTCTTCGTCAGTCAGCTGGTTCGCCTTCTTGCGGTCATAGAGACCGTTAGCAAGGTCAAATCCTCCCGTTTTGGCATCCGCCACATTCACGCTTGTCGGGCTGATGGTGGCCTGGCAGATGTGGCCGGCGTGGGAGCCTTTGTAGTTCTTGTCATCAAACCACACATTGAAGCTTTTCGCCTTGTCGCTGACGAAGCGGAACTTCACATTCACCTGCACGTCGCGTTCGCCTTCGATCTTGATGTTGTCCACCGCGCTGTGGTCTGAAGTCGGCGCTGTGGTACCCACCAGCACGCCTCCCTTCACCACGCTGGAGCTTTTGTAGTGGCCCCAGGCCTTGCCGAAGCCCTCGGCGGAAAAGTCATCTGAAAAGATCACTCGTGGATATTCAAGGGCAAACGCGGAGGTGGTAAGCAGGGCTGCGGAGAGGAGGAGTTGGAATCTCATGGGACAAAGGTAACGGCGCAGGGAGCGCATGTTTTCGTCAAAGATCAGGCCGCTTGCTCCAGTCCGGTCAGGGTGCCGGTGCTCGTGCCAAATTGGTCCGTCTCTATTCCCAGGCGCTGCAGCATGGAGACATACAGGTTGGAAAGTGGCGGCGCCTCGTCTCCGCCGAATGCCAGGTGCTGCCCATGCTTGAATCCTCCGCCGCACAGCAGCACCGGCATGTTCTTGGTCGAGTGATTCGAGGCGTTGCCGAGATTGCTGCTGAAAAAGACCTGGGTGCCGTCGAGCACGCTGCCGCCCTGCTCCTGCGTGGATTTCAGCCGCGTCAAAAATTCCGCCACCACCTTCATGAGCTCAGTCTCCACCGTGCGCAGTTGCGCGATCTTCGTCGGATCCTGCCCGTGGTGCGAGAGGTCATGGTGCCCCATTGAGACTCCTTGAATCGGCGGCACGGAGCTCGTGCCCAGCAGCATCATGGTGATGAGCCGTGTGGAGTCCGTTTGCAGCGCAAGATGGCTGAGCTCAAACATCAGCCGCGTCTTTCCGATCAAATCGGCGCTGTTCATGTTGTTCTGCAGAGGCTTCACCCCGACCTGCGGCTTGGGTTTCTTCGACCATTCCTCCGCAGTGGTCATGCGCTGTTCCAGCTCACGCACGCTGGTGAAGTACTCGTCCATCTTTTCGCGATCACGGGCGCCGAGTTTTGGCTGCAGGCGCTTTGCCTGCTCGCGCACGGTGTCCAGAATGCTCAGTCCGTCACTCAGGCGGCGTGCCTGCGCCTGCACCTCGTCGGGACGGCCTTCGAGGAACATCCGCGCAAACACCGTCGCAGGCCAGGTTTCCGCCGGCACCATCGCGCCGCTGCGCGTCCATGAAAGACTGAAGCCCTCGCTGGTCAGCGCCAGGCTGGGGAACCGTGTCAGCCCGCCGATCTTTTCCGCCGCGAACTGATCCAGCGAAATGCTGTTGCGGAATCCTGCCCGGTTCTCCGGATGCCGCGCCGCGGTGAGAAAGCTGAAGATCGAGTCGTGAGTCGATCCCACTCCCGGATGCGAAAGTCCGGAGATCACCGTGAAGTCATCGCGTAGATCCTTCACTGTCTCCAGGTAAGGCGAGAGCGCATAGCCGCGGCCCCTTTGTTCAGGAAAGAAAAACTCCGAGTGCATGCCCAGCGGCGCACAGATGCTCACCATGCGTCGTATCGGCTTCACCTCACCAGCGAGGGATTCGAGCACTGGCAGCGAGAGTGTGACGCCTGCGGAGCGGAGAAAGTGTCGGCGGTTCATGAGGTTACTTGGTTTGGAAGAGAACACTTTGCACCAGTTCGTGGATCAGCCTGCGGAAGCCCGAGCCTTTTGCCTGCGTGCGCTCCACGATCGCGTTGATCTCACGCAAATCGGTGGCTTCAAGCAGTCCGCCCGTTGCATAGATCGCCAGCTTGGTGGCAAGTCCGCGGGCAAACTTGTCCTTCTCCTCGATCAGCAGCGCCTTGTATTCGTCGATGTTTTTGAAACGTTTCCCGTCGGGCGTTACATCACCCGCATCCACAGCCTTGCCTTCCAGGTAAGGCATGCGTCTGCCTTCCATCATCACTGGTTTGCCGTTCCCTGTGGTGCGGTAGAACTCTCTCCAGCCGCCGATCACATCAAAATTCTCCAGGGCGAATCCGGGGGGATCTATGCTCACATGACAGCTTGCGCAGGACTCCACACTGCGATGTTTGGCGAGCTGCTCCCGGATCGTCGTCGCGCCGCGTATGTCGGGTTCAATCGTTCCTGCGGAGGGCGGTGGTGGTTTGGGTGGGGTCCCGAAAATGCGGTCAAGCACCCAGGCGCCGCGTGTCACCGGTGAGGTATTGGTGCCGTTTGCCGTCACCTTCAGCACCCCGGCCATGGTCAGCAGTCCTCCGCGGTGGCTGTCAGGTGGGAGCTTCACCCGCTGAAATTCCCAACCGTCCACATCCGGGATGCCATAGTGTTTTGCGAGCCGGCCGTTGAGCATCGTAAAGTCCGAAGAAAGAAAGTTCACGATGCTGAGGTCATTCTTCAGCAGCTCATCAAAAAACAGCTGCACCTCGCGCAGCATCGAGGCGCGCAGCATGTCATCAAACTCAGGATACAGCCTCGCGCTTGGTTCGGTAAAATCGAGATCACGCATCGCCAGCCACTGACCCGTAAAGTTCTCGGTGAACGCCGCCGCCTTCTTGTCCTTCAGCATGCGTTCCACCTGCGTATGCAGCGTCATCGCTTCGCCGAGCTTCTTTTTCTCCGCGAGATCAAGCAGTTCGTCATCGGGCATCGAACTCCACAGAAAATACGAAAGCCGGCTGGCCAGCGCAAATTCATCAAGCCTGCCCGGTTCCTCGCGCAGAAACAAAAACTCCGGCGAAGTCATGATGCCCGCGAATCCCGCACGCATCGCCTGCTCAAAGGTTGTGCCTCTGCCCAGTCGCTTCAGTACCAGCGCGACAAACGGCTCCACCTCCTCCGCGTCCAACTTGCGGCGAAACGCCCGCCGCGCGAAGGCGCCAAGCAGCCGGCGTGCGTCCGCCTCCGGCTTTTCAGAGACCACCTCCACACGGTCCCTCATGTTGTAACCAGGGAAAGGGCCTTGCTGCAGATCTCCAAAGAGGCGCATGTGGCTGGGCGGCGGCCACGACTCATTCAGCGGCCCTTCCATCTCCACCCAGTCCACCTGCAGCCCGGGTCCCTTCCACGCTTCCTGTCCCGTCTTGCTCACCGTTTGCGCATTTGGCAGCGCGTACGGAAGGATGAAGATGGAGGTGCGCGGTTCCAGGCGATCCTCAAATTCAATGACGCGTTCTTTGTCTGCAGGCGCATCGAAATAGCCCGCCAGCCGCGACTTGGGCCCCCCCATGCCACCTCCGCCGCTCTGCACCTCGAAAGTCACCGGCTTCCCGGCGCTCTGCACGCCGCGCACCTGCATGCGGAAACGATAGCGCCCGCGCTGCTCCATGTAGAACAGCGTCGCTCCCACCCACTTGGACGAAGAAAACATCACCACGCTCCCATCATCCTGCTTGCGGAAGACACTTTCTTTGGAGGAGCGCACTTGGTAGGCATCATTCAGCGTCACACGCTTCGTGGCAGATTTCTGCTCCGGTCGGTTCACGATCGCTTGGTTCAGCGCTTCTTCCGCCGCTTCGAGATACTTGGCCAGCAGAAAAGAGGACGTGTGCAGGGCATCGCCCACATTGTCAAAACCCGCCGCCGCTGCATCCTGCGGCAGCAGTTCACGCAGTTTCACCTCCACTCCCAGCAGATCGCGCACGGTGTTTTCATATTCGTTGCGGTTTAGTCGGCGCAGCACCACTCGCCCCTCCGTTTCCCGCAACTTCGCACTTGCCACCTTCACTTGCTCCGCGATCCAGTCCGCCGCCTTCCGCAGGTCCTGGGCAGGAGGCCGCGGTTTTGACTTCGGCGGCATCTCTCCCGTCTCCATTTTCTCCAGCACGTGCTGCCAGGCCGTCAGCATTTCGCGCTTGTCGAACTGCGGCTTCAGATTGTCGAGCCGTAGATCCCCCTTCGCCTTTTCCTCGTTGTGACACTGGATGCAGTGCTCCTTCAAAAAGCCCTCCACGGAAGCCGCACCTTCTGATGAAGTCGGCGCTAGCAGCCCTCCGATGTAGAGACAGCCGAAAATCCCGAAGATCGCACGAGGATGCATGGTGGTGCCTTATTACGCTCGCTACCGCCCGCACTTTGCCATCGGTGGCCAAGGCGGCGTTATTTGGCAAACTTCTTCACAAAATCCAGCACCGAGCGTGTGAAGGTCCATTCGCCGGTTTCAGGCAGGCACTTGGAAGGCGCGCTCACCCAGCTTTCGATCACCATCTGGTCCGGCCTGCCGTCCACAGCGGCATAGTCATACCCTTGCTGCATGATGGAGGTGTACCACGTGCTGTCGTCTGCCAGTCCGCGCTTCAACATGCTGGGATAGCCCGAGGCCCAGTAGATCAGCGAGAAAGGCAGCTTCTTCTGTCGGCAGTAGAGCTCCAACTGCCGCACTTCTTTCCACGAGCCCTTCTGCTGCACGTTAAAGCGCAGCCAGTCCACATCCAGCCGGTAAAAGTCCAGCCCGCGCACCTTCTTTTCCACAAGCTGCTGCTGCAGACCCTCGATCCACTTTTTGTGTTCCTCAATTGTGGCAGACGGATACGCTTCTATATCGCCAATGAGCACTTCCGGGAAATGCTGACGCACCAGCGCGATGTAGTTGGCCGTTTCCTTCAGCGCATACTCGTCGCTTTCATGAATCTGCTCCCGGGCGCAGACCAGCGGCTCGTCCATGGCGATGGCATACAGGTTCGCACCCAGGCTCTGCAACCGCTCCCAGTTTTTACGCTCGGCATTGAAGCAAGCTTCACCCGTCTTTCCCCAAGGCTTTACCGCACCGACCTCCATTGCCAGCCGCAATTTCCACTCCTTCATCATGCCGAACCACTTGCGCAGCTCGTCATCGCTGAAGTGGCGCTGCAAATTCAGGTCTGTGATGAACAGTACATCGATATGCGCTCTCGTTTCTTTCCATGCGTCCGGCTGCTCAAACAGTTGCCGAAAAGCCAGACACTTGTCCTGCCCCGGCGGACTGATCCAGACCGAGGACTTGGGTGTCTCTCCGCTGGCTTGGCTTATGAATGTGGAAAAAAGCCAAATGACAAGCGAACGGATTAACATGCTGGTCGTCATTGACTGTCTCAACGATGAGATGATGTTCATGAATGAAAAGAACGATTTCATACGATATTGATCAAATTCTTGAGCTTGCTGCTGCAGAATACCCATACAAAGGATTGGAGATACTTTGGAACACTCTGGAACCCCATACAGATGCAGGTCGTCCAACAAGTAAGATCTTGGATGAAGAATGGACCGTTTTTACGCTGCTTAACTTTGGAGTGTACATGGGAAATGGTTTTGGGGATAGGATGGGCTTTAACTACACCAACGGAATTGAGGAATTTTTTAGTGCCATGCAGGCTGCTGAAAAATTAGGCTTGGTGCAGACGTCAGCCCTTTTTTCGGAGGTGAATGACGTTCTTGTTAAAATGGGAATTACCCGTTCGCTATGTGAAGAGGTGGGTGTGTTTTGTTTGAGTGATTTTGATGATATCGTGGACGCTTCGGACTTATTGGAGGATGAAGGTGAGGGCTCAGAACAGGATCTTTATACCGTCTTCGAAAGACTCTCGGCGCCATTTAACTTTGATTCGAGGTGGTGGAATTTGGAACATTCTGAGGTGCAGCCCGCACTCATTGAGCACCTTGACAGGAACAAAGATAAGCTTCGCTTTAGAAAAAATGGATAACGCCTGTTTGAGGCTCACATTTTCGTATCATTTAAAAAGTTATGCCCACGATCACATTCCCCGAGGATAAAGCCCGACGCAAAATAAATGAGGTGATTGAAAATAAAGGTTTGGAGCTCGATTTGTCAGGAATGAAACTGCGCAAAGTTCCGGCGGAGCTGGCCGACGCGCAGTCTGTTATTGAGCTCGATCTTTCTGGCAATTTTTTGGAAAATGTTCCCGAGGAAGTGCTGGCGATTCCCGGATTAAAGCACCTCGATCTCGGAAGCAATCGCTTGGCCAGCCTGCCTGGATTTATTGGGCAAATGAAAACATTGAGCGACCTGATTCTGTCACAAAACAAGATCAAAAGATTACCTCAAGAGTTATCGAACCTTGTGGCCATGGAGACCTTTTTGATTGATTACAATCAGCTGACGACCTTGCCTGATTGGATGGAAAATTGGGAATTCCTTTCAGCCATATCTGCAAGTGATAACCAGTTGGTACAGCTGCCCGGCTGGGTTTTTAGGCTTCCGCAACTGACCACAGCAGAATTCAGCACAAACACGATCAAATCATTCGAAGAACTGGATGACACAAACTTTACATCATGTTTGGAAAGACTCTGTGTGTGCCAGAATCAGCTTCAGAATTTGCCGTCACGCATGGTGGAGCTTTCCTCATTGGGGGAATTCTGCGCTTATAAGAATCAACTGTGCGATCTTCCTGAATGGTTTGTTGGCTTGGAGTCGTTGGAGGAGGTGGACCTTTCACAGAACAATTTTTCCTCAATACCTGAAAGCCTGCGGGCTTGCACAAACCTCATAAAGGCTGACTTCACGGCAAATGCGATTCGGTCCGTTCCTCAATGGATGTCCGAATGGGATAACTTGGAATCCCTATGGTTGCATGAAAATCCTGAATTAGGTTTGTCCAACGAAGTTCTTGGACAGACTCGAACGAAATCGGGGGGACGACCAAACAATGTCCAAAAGATTCTTGCAAGTGCACTAAGTGCCAAGGGCAGCCATGACGGGTCTCCGTGATGCGGGGGATTTCCTCCCCCGCATGCAACTCGGCAGAATATTCAGTTATTACACCGGGCGCAGCACGCTCTTCACCACTTCGCCCTTGTGCATCTTCTCAAAGGCTTCATGCCATTCGGTCACGGGCCAGACGCCACCAATGATTGGCTTCACGTCAAACTGGCCGCTGCTCAGCAGGGCGATGACGCGTTCCCAGATGGGCCAGTTGTGGCTGAAGCTGCCTTGCAGGGTGATGTTCTTCTGCACCAGCGGATCGAGGTTGAAGCCGAGCGGCTGCGGGCCCCAGCCCACCTTGCTGATCCATCCGGCAGGACGCACGATGTCGAGCGCGATCTTCAGTGTGATGCTCGCACCTGCAGCGTCAATCACTCCATCGCAACCCAGGCCGTCGCGGGCGGTGGCCCAGGGCTTCGCATCACCAATGATGACCTCGCAGCCATACTGCTTGGCGATTTCAAGACGATGGGCATCCTGCGGCAGGCCGACGATGGCCACCTGCGCACCGCAGAGGCGTGCCATGGCAGCGCAGAGAATGCCGATAGTACCTGGGCCGAGAACGACCACGCGGTCGCCGGGCTCAATGCGGGCGTTTTTCACCACGGCGCTATAGGCCACGCAGCAGGGTTCGGTAAGGCAGGCCTGTTCAAAGGGAAGCTGGTCCGGCACATGGTGCAGAATGCGGCTGGGCACGCGCACATACTTCGTCATGGCTCCGTTCACCCCGTAACCAAATCCCTTGCGGGTCGGGTCCAGGTTGTAGAGACCACGCTTCGTCATCGGATTGTTCGGGCTGATGATGGCGGCGGTCTCGGAGACAACGCGGTCGCCCACTTTCCAGCCTTCCACTTCCTTGCCCACTTCCACGATGCGCCCACCGAACTCATGGCCGAGCACGACGGGGTAGTTCACCGGCCAGGAATGGTCGGCGGTCCATTGATGGAGGTCAGAGCCACAAACGCCCACATTGGCCACTTCGAGGAGCACGTCCTCACTGCCAATGGTGGGCGTTTCGATTTCACGGACTTCGACGGAGCCTTTTTCAGGCGCATAATTGACGACGGCGGCGGATTTCATGGTGTGGAAAGGAGTGGAATTAAAAAGCAGGAACGTCCTGAGCGTGCACGGCCTCGCAAATCATGCGCAGCGAAGCTTCGAGATTGCCGTCCGCAGTTTTGAAAGCATCAGCATCAATCGTCAGCGGAGCGCCCAGCACCACCAGCGGAGCGCCATATTTCGGGCACTGAATGGCCTGTTCCAGGCTGAGTCCGCCCACGGCTTGCACGGGCACTTTGACGGCGTTCACGACCTCACGCAGCTGATCCAGCGGGCTTGGCATGCGCTTGCCAGCGGCGGCGATGCCGCGGCGCTCGTCGTAGCCGATGTGGTGGATCACGTAATCGCAGCCCAGATCCTCCAGCCACTTGGCGCCATCGACCATGTTCTCGGAGATCATGTTGTCTCCCATGACCTTGCAGCCGAAGTCCTTGCCTGCGTTGACCACGCATTTCACGGTTTCGGCATGAGCTCGGGCCATGACCACCACGTGGGTGGCTCCGGCCTTGGCCATCATCTCGGCCTCCAGGTAGCCGCCGTCCATGGTTTTGAGATCGGCCACGATGGGGGTGTTCGGGAAGGCCTTGCGCAGGGCGCGGACACCGTGCAGACCTTCGGCCAGGATCAACGGCGTTCCGGCCTCCAGCCAGTCCACGCCGGCACGCATGGCCAGGGCGGCGGTTTCGAGCGCTTCGTCGATGTTCGTGAGGTCGAGGGAAATTTGGACGATGGGTTTCATGGGCGGTTGGTGAGTTGCAGATTAACGCAGAACCATGCATCGTCGTCACGACAAAGATGATGCGAAATGCGACACCCCTGAAACCCCGCGAGCGCCCAAGGCGCCCTGCGGCGGAAATTGCGCGCTGGAGGAAGCAGCGCGCGGCTTGGATGGCTGCACTGGAGCCGACGCTGCTGTTTCAGCGTCTGTTTGACCACATCCCCGGGGTTTACTTTTTTGCCAAGAACAAGGCGGGGCATCTTATGTTTGCCAGCGAAGGGCTGATGCAGCGCTACCAGATGCCGGATGATTCGGAAATCATTGGGCGCACGGACTTCGACCTCAACCCGGACACCATGGCGCAGGCCTATGTGGATGACGACAAACGCATCCTCGCCGGCAAGGCAAACTTGATTGAGCGCGTGGAGTTGTGGTGGGACTCCCAGGGCATTCCGGACTGGTTCCTGGTGACGAAGCTGCCGCTGTTTGACACCAAACGACGCGTACAGGGCGTGATGGGCACCTTGAGGCGTCCTGACGAAGCAGAGCGCAGGCTGCCGGTGTTTCAAACCGTGGCGCAGGCGGTGGAAATCATCCGGCATGACTACTCGAAACCCCTCTTGATAGAAGATGTGGCCAAATCCTGCGGCCAGTCGTTACGCCAGCTGCAGCGGCGGTTTCAGAGCGCCTTCGGCATCACGCCACAGGAGTTTCTAATCAAGACACGCGTACTGGCCGCAGTGCGCCTGCTGGAGCGAACGACTCTCACGGCGAGCGAAGTGGCGCAGCAGTGCGGGTTTGTGGACGCCAGCAGCTTCACCCAGCACTTCCGCAAACGCATGGGCGAGTCGCCCGCAGCGTATCGAAGGGCAAGACGATGAATCTCAGCGCAGCTCGTCGCAAAGGGCCAGCGCCTTCATGGCCTGGGCCGTGGCGATGTAGGTGATGTAGCTGTAGTTCCCACGATAGAGAGACTGCATCCACCAGCGGCCGGAGACGCGCTGTTCCTGCTTGAGCCACTTGAGGGCGCGTTGAATGCGTTCATCACTGGCTGGGATGTTGTTTTGGCGCATGAGCACGATGGCGAAGGCTGTCATGTAGGCGTCGCTTTCGGGCTTGGCGGCATCTGGCAGGCTGGTGACGAGCTTCACCACGGTGTCGCTAATTTTGAAGTGCCAGTCATTCAGGGCTGACATATCACGCAAGGACCAGCCGCCGTCGGCGTGTTGCTTGGAGGATAGAAGTGCCAGTGCCTCATCGCGCAGGGGCTGTGGAACGACATCGGGCAGGTAGAACGCGAGTTGCAGGCGCAGAATGCGGTCGAAGTCATTTTTGGGTTCGGCTGTGCGGAGCCAGGACTTCATTTTCTCGACCTTGGCAAGAAGTTCTGGGTCTTTGAGACCGGCCAGCCAGCCGGGTGCGGCGGTCATGGCGCGAGCGGCCTGCAGGGTAAGCTCAAAGTCGGTGGTGATGTGGGGAATTTCGACCTCTCCAAAGCTGACGAAAGAGCCGTTGGCAGACTGGCGGGCGAACATCTCCTGCAATGAGCGTTCCGTGTGCGGGGAGAGGCTGCCGGTAATGTGCTTGTCCCATTCGGCGAGGCCCATGGAGCGCCAGATGCTCGTCCAGGAGCCGCCGAAGTACTTGATGCCATCCTTTTCAGTTTCCTTCTGGGGCTTGACCTCTGCTGGCACAGTTTTCACGAAGTCTGCCAGCACTTCCTCCAGCGGCATGCCGAGCTGTTTGGCCAAAGCCGGGCGCTCGCTCAGGTAGGGACCGGTGGTGTGGCAGTTGACGCAGGTCTTTTCGCGCACCCAGCAGATGGCGCCGTCATCGAGGTATTTGGCGGCGGCTTTAATGGTCTCAGGACCAAAGGCTTTCACTTTGGGCTCGTCTGCCGTGGCCCGGCTGATCTGGATGCCTTCGGTCTGGTATTGGAACTCGGCCTTGGGCTTGGGGGCATCGGCAGCAAATGCCGAGGAGGTGACCAGCAGGAGGAGATAGGCGGGCTTCATGCGCCTGACTGTACGCTGCGACTTTCCGCAATTAATCGCCCGAGGGGAATTGAGCCGTCTTCATACAACCAATGGCGGAAAGAGGAGGCAATCTGCGGCCATTCGTTGTCGAGCATGGCAAACCAGGCGGTGTCGCGGTTCTCTCCCTTGATGATCATGTGCTGGCGAAAGATGCCTTCAAAGGTGAAGCCGAGGCGGAGGGCGGCGGCGCGGCTGGGGGCATTGCGTGCATCGCATTTCCACTCCATGCGCCGATAGTGCAGGGTTTCGAAGCAATGGCGCAGCAGGAGGTAGCAGGCTTCGGTATTCGCCTTGGTGCGCTGGGCGGCGGGGGCGTACCAGATCCAGCCCAGCTCGGCCACACGATGGTCGGCACGGATGCTCATGAGGGAAATGGTACCGAGGATTCGTGCCGAGGCGGCATCACGTACGATGAAGACGACGACGTTTGGGGTGGCCTGCCACTCGTGGAGGAAAGCGGCATACTCTTCAGCATTGGCGAAAGGGCCGCGCGGCATGTAGCGCCACAGGTTGCAGGTCTTTTCATCTCCATGCGAGATGGCGAAGAGCTCAGCGACATCTGCTGCGACGTCGAGTGTTGTCAGGGTGATGAACTGGCCTTCGAAGCGTTGGGGATTCATGATGGAACGATCACTTCTGTCTTAATGGAGTTTGCGATGAAGCATTGTTCGTGCGCAAGATGATGCAAGTGAGACACTTCGGAGGCATCTGGCTGTTTGGTGCCGCTCCAGGTGATGCAGGGGCGCAGGGTGATCTGGCTGATCCAGAGCACGCCGCGTTCGTTTTTCGTCATAATGCCCTCTGCTTCATCTTCGTAGCACTCGGCGCAGAATCCTGCATCGCACGCGACGTGGAGGAACCAGAGCATGTGGCAGCTGGAAACGGAGGCGACGAAGAGTTCCTCGGGGTCGACGCCTGCCGGGTTGGACCACGGGGAGGGGACGATTTGCGGGGTAGGGGAGCCGGGCAGAGTGGCGCCGCCGTCGAAGTGAAGGGTGTGCTCTCGGGAGTAGCGGCGGGCGAGGAAGTCGGGGCCCTGGTTTTTCCAGCGGATGGTGGCGGTGTGGTGGGACATCAGAGTGTTTCCTGCATCATTCGGGCAGTGTCACGATCGGTCTGATTGGTGCTGTTTTGTAGCATGGAGATGACTGAAGCTGCATCTTGTGGACGATTTTGGCTGAGCTTGAACTTGCCTTCGAGGCGGGTGATCTCGATTTCGATGCCGACGATGCCTTTCATGAGGGCGTCGCGGAATTCAGGGGGAAGTTCGCCGTGCCAGGGGGTGGGGCGGCCGGATTCGTGGAGCTCGACGAGGTCGTGGAGCATCTGGGCGAAGCGGTCATGCTGCGTGATGATGCGTGGGGTGCCGTAGGCGTGCACGGCGGTGTAGTTCCAGGTGGGGACGGCGGGCTGGGTGGTGTACCAGGTGGGGGAGATGTAGGCGTGGGGGCCGGTGAAGATGACGAGGACTTCTTTGTCCAAATGCTGCCACTGGGGGTTGGCGCGGGCCATGTGGGTGAGCAGACTTCCGTGCGAGTTTTGTGTCGGATTCAGCAAAAAAGGCAGGTGCGTGGCATGCGGAATCTGGCCGTCATGAGTGACGAGGGTGGCGAAGCTGTGGCGCTCCATGAAAGCATGCAGGGTGTCGCGGTCGTCGATTTTGAAATGGGAGGGGGTGTACATTGACTGCTACTTCTTCTTTTCCTTTTCTGGAAGTGCGGGGATGGGGGTGACGTCGATGGGGGTGTCCTGGCCGAGGAGGGTATTGCCAACGAAGATTTTGGCGCGGGCGATGACTTCGGGATGGCTGACGGAACTATGGCCACCGTCGGTGATGGGGACGAGGAGGGATGGGACGCCGGCTTGTTTGAGGGCGGCGTGGATGGCTTCGGCGTGGAGGTAGGAGACGCGTTTGTCCTCGGTGCCGTGGAAGGTGATGAAGGGGGGATCGTCACTGGTGACGTAGGTCACGGGGGAGGCGGCGAGGGCCTCCATGTGCTTTTCTTCATAGGTGCCGCCAAGGAGACCGGATACAGCGTCGTCTTTGGCGATGGGCTTGTCGTCTTTGTCGAACATGAGGGCCTGGGTGAAGTCCTGGGGGCCGCAGAGGTTGACGACGCATTGAACGCGGCTGCTAAAGGTGGTGCTGGGGCCGAGGTCGCCTTCGAGTTCTTTGACATCGCCACTGGTGCCGATGAGGGAGGAGAGGTGGCCGCCGGCGGAACTGCCCATGACGGCGATCTTGTCGGGGTCGAGATTGTATTCTTTGGCGTGTGCGCGGATCCAGCGGATGGCGGCTTTGCAGTCGTAGATCTGGGAGGGCCAGTGGGCTTCTTTGGTGAGGCGGTAGCCGACGGCGACGGAAGCGTAGTCGCCGGTGCGGGCGAACTGGATGGCGGCGGCGGCGTAGCCAAGGCGGTCGCCATTGACCCAGCCACCGCCATGGATGAGGGCGACGACGGGGAGGGGCTTGTCGGTATTGCGTTTCTTGGGGAGGTAGAGATCGACCTTCTGCTTGGGGTTGTCGTTGCCGGCGTAGGGCTGGTCGAGGTGGAGTTCGACCTGGTTTTTTTCGGCGGTGTTGAGGACGTTCTGTCTTTGGGCGGAGAGGTCTTGTGCGAGGACCGGGATGGCCGCGAGAAGGTGAAGAAGGAGGAGGTGTTTCATGGTGGGACGGAAACGTGGTAAGCGTGGTGTCAGACTAGCCGCCATTTTAGCGGCTGCTTTCATTTTAGAAACCTGGAGTGCCTCACAGGTCATCGAGCGGACTGGTGATTTCTCCGCGCATCGCTTTGGCCAGTTGGGTGTAGATTTCAGTCGTGCGCACATCCACGTGGCCGAGGAGAGTTTGAATGGAGCGGATGTCCACGCCGCGCAGGATCAGATGGGTGGCAAAGGAGTGGCGCAGGCTGTGAGCGGTGACACGCTTCATGATGGCTGCCATCTTGGAAGCCCGTGCGAGCTCGCGGGAAATGTTGATGTCATGCAGATGGTGCCGCCGATGGATGCCGCTGCGTGGATCGAGCGACGGACTGGGGGCTGGAAACATCCAGAACCATTCCCAGGATTCCGCCGCTGCAGGATGTTTCACCTCGAAGGCATGCGGCAGCGCCACGCCTTGCAACCCCTCCGCACGGTCCTGCCGGTGGATTTGCTCGATACGCGCCCGGTGCTCGCTGAGCGGCTGCTGCAGGGTCTTGGGCAGCGTGACCACGCGGTCTTTATCTCCCTTGCCAGAGCGCACGGTGAGCATGCCACCCCGGAGGTCCACGTCTTTGACGCGCAGTGCCAGCGCCTCCGCCACGCGCAATCCGCAGCCGTAAAGCAGCTTGCACACCAGTCCCGCGTCACCCCTTACTCCCTTGAGCAGTTCTCCTGCTTCCTCCTGGGTCAGCACCACGGGCATGCGTTTCGTGTGCTTGGCCCGCCTGGCATTGATGCCTTCCAGCTCGATGCCAAGCACCTGCTTGTAGAGAAACACCAGGGCATTGAGCGCCTGGTTTTGGGACACGGCTGCCAGGCCGCGATTGACCGCAAGATGGGTGAGGAAGGCCTCCACCTCAGCCGCTCCCATCTCTGCCGGGTGGCGTTTCCCATGCCAGAGCACAAAGCGCCGGTACCAGCCCACATAGCTCTCCTCCGTGCGGAGTGAGAAGTGTTTCAGGCGGAGGGTGTTCTTGAGCTGCTCTTCGAGTTTCATGTTCGTACTTTCATCTAGAATATGACGCGCATGCGCGTCATATTTAACAAAGGTGTTGCCTATGACGCTCTTTTGCGCCAAAAGCAACTCCCATGAACTCGCCTCACCGTTGGTACACGACAAATCTGTGCCCCATAACGTTGTTGACGTACTCGACAGAATTGTTTCTCATCAAGTAGTTCTCCCCAACCACACTGTCCGCAATCACCGATGAACCCTGAAGACCTTCCTCACATACCGATTCCTCGTCTGAAGGCCACGCTGTCGGCGGACAACCAACCTGATGCCATCGGGCATGTAGTGATGCAACCTGACTGGCCAGAGGTTCTGTGGTACCCTGAAAAGCTTGAAGGGATAGAGAGCAGTTCATATCCGACAGCAAATCTGAGAATCGAGGGAAGGTCTGATCCCATCCCGCTGTTTGCAGGGCGTTGGCATAACGGCGCAAAGCATCTCCATTTTCAGCTGCGTCCGCCAGAAGCAGAAACTCCATGAAGTTCAAAACCTTGGGCGTGCCGCCCGCAATAGACGATGAACCCTGAAGACCTTCCGACTGAACTGGACTTTGAAGCTTTGGATCTGCTTCTATCTGATTCAAAAATCGAAAAAGCCCTACAAGAGGCTCAACGTCCTCTGGAATTTCGGGATAAGGAAAACCTGCCGCTTGCCACCGGTCACGTAGATGATCCAAAGCTCGAAGCTGACCAGGGAGTTTTTCGGCCACAATCTCCCGAAACTTTGGTTGAAGGAGTGCCATACGAAGGAGTGATTCATTCACAACTTCATAAGGTTCACGTAACGATGACTTTTTATCAGAGACCGTGACGGAAGGGTCACTGGGTGTACCGTGTTGTGCAGAGGATTCCGCAGTAGCCGCGTCACATGGAGTCGGGGGAGAACAAGCCGCTGCACCGAACACGGCTTCGTGAACCTCCTCGGTTGCCTGTTGCAGCTTTGCAGCCCTCTCCTCTGGAGTGGTGTCTGCGCCGCCGTGTCGGTGAGCTGAGTCGTTAGACCTCATGTCACACGCTAAGAAAATCGTGCTGCATTGTCCGCGAGGTTATCAGCCCCGTGTTGATACTCTCGTCACGGAGTTCATGCGCGATGGAGTGGCGTTTGTTGGTGTCGTTGGCCATGACTGCGCGAGGATTGAGGACATCATTGACGAGCTTGTTGTGGGCGATGGCACACGCGAGCCGTATTCGCTGCTGACATCCAGTCATCCAGACGAGACCGTCGCCGATGCGGTCGAGTTTGCAGAGGCCCTCACCGGCCAGTATGCAGGAGAGATTCATGTTGTTGAGGTCTAACCATGCGCTGCAGCGAACCCGGCGGGGGCGTCGCGGTTGCAATCGTTGCGTCCCGTGGGCCGGGTCGCTGAGCTTGGGTCGTTCGCCTAATCCATGAAGAAGCTACTCCGAGTCCTCGCCTGGGTGATAGGAATGGGCCTCTTCATCGCTGTCTGCTTCTTTGGTTGGCTGATGTATGAATTTAACGAGAGTACGAAGACCGATTTTTGGAACACGGACTTGCCGCCAGACAGCGCAATGAAGGCTGTTCTGGCGCGAGACGGCATCCCCGAAGCAGTCACCCGGGTAGTTCGGGTTGGTGCATCTTCGCGCTTCAATGGTGACGGGGAAGATTTGACTATTTATTGCTTTGATCCGTCCATGCTGACCGAGATGAAGCGAGCTTTGGGCGGCGCGACAGGTTGGGAGGCTGGACTGCCCACAGACAGCGGTTGGAGATGGCAGATTCGAGATCATGCTCCAGCTGACCTGAAGATCGGGGACTCTCCAGACGCAAGTTCCTTCATCCATCTTCCGACCCCTGCGGGTAGCCTCAACTGGACTATTATAGACGTCCGTAGAGCAGCGAGTTACCAGATCAGAATACGCACATGACCAGGTGCTACTCACCACCAAAGCCGAACAAAACAGATGCAGGAAACGGCTCGTATGGCATCTGTCGGGTCATCGAGGCTTTCTGCTCGCTGTCGCCTGATCCGAGACGCTTTAGATAAAGAAAATGCCACGATACCTTTCATTCTTAACGGACCGCACTCTAGGCAACAACGGCTTCACAGGTCGCGTGTGTGGCGATGACATCCGTTTGGGGGATCGATTCACAGCGGAGTATCAAGTCGAATCGCGCATCAACGAGGACGAGGCGTGGTCAGAACTTTTCTACACCAATCCAATCGATCTGAAGGTGGTGAGGGTCGAAGCATACAATCGCGAGTTGCCAGAAATCGCTTCGGGTTACACCTGCCTGCTCGAATTCGAGGGAGATACGTCAAGCATTGCGCCTGGTGCATTGATCGGTGATGAGAATACCCGTGAGTGTCACAATGAAGGGCTGGAGCGATCACGACGCAAAAACCCAAAAAGCGATCAAGGTGGTGGTGGACAACCGGCTACCCGCTCAGAATCGAATTGACCCTCATGACTACAACCCTCAACCCTGTTGCAGAGTGACGCTCCCGGTAGCCGGTGCCACACCTCGACGTTAGGCCACTCGCCAAGATGAACCGCCCGGTTAAGCTCATCGGTCTGAGTATTGTTGTTGCGACGAGCGCTTGGGTCTGCCGAAGCGTTTGGATTCACCGGAACCCCTATTCCAGGGACGGCCTCCAAATGGAATGGAGCTACGGCGCCACTTCAACAGTTCCCAATCTGAAGATGTGGGCTGACTACCGCGGGCAGCGAATCGAGTGCCCGGTTTTTTTCGGCCAGATGACGGATCCCGAGCTGCAGTTTCGCGACTACGATGGCGACGGGCGACGCGACATCGTTTTCGAGAACGACCAATACAAACAGGTTGTCTCATTCATTCCCGCCCACGGAGATACCCCGCCGCAATTCAAAGTAATTCGGAACGACATCACATGGCCATGACAACGACAAAGGAACTCCAACCGTGGCCTAACCATGCGCTGCAGCGAACGGCTCCGCGTGTCACGGTAGCTGCTGACTCTGGCTTGGGCGTCTTCTTTCCGAGCCACCTTTATCCTACGTCCGTTGCCGTCGCTTTCGCTCCACCAGCGCAGCTACCGCGCCACGCTCCGCCGTCGCTGAGCTTGGGGTCGTTCGGCCAAGAAACGGAGTCCTGCGCCATGAATCACAGTTGCGATCTTCTCCCCGAGAAGTCACCCAACGCACTTATCGTTGGAGATTGGCGCAGAACGACCGCAGATATTCATGTCACACTGGTTTGGGGCTACGACACCACAGCTATTCTTGATGACTATTACGACTCTGAAGAGGCTACATTGCCAGCGGGTCACTTGATAGCCTTCTCCCAGATCACTGACGAGTCGCCAGATCATGTGCTCTGCGACATTGACGACCACAAGCGAGCCGAGCGCGAGTGTCTTGCTCCCGGTCGCGTTATGCGGCATCGACCGTGGTGCTTTTCCACACCGCTTCAGGCAGTGCTACTAGCGAGTGATTTCCACAGTTTTACAGTTTCAGCACGCCGCCCATCATGGGTTCGTCGTGCTTTGCGAGTCGTCCAATGAACCCGATCCACCATACACCCACCAAGGCCGAACAAAACGGATGCAGGCAACGGCTCGAAGGCTATCTGTCGTGTCAGCAACGTCTTACGCTCGCCGTCGCCTGATCCGAAACGTTCTCCGATAAAAGAGATGATCAACGACAACAATACAATCGAAGACATCCAAGGAGCTATCTACTGCCTCCAATCGGACATCCATGAGGACGATCCCGAGTTTCCCGTTATCGCGCAGTTTGCTACACTCATCGAACGGATCGAAGACAAATTGGCTCGGAACAGAAGCCCGATTCGGAAGAACTGGTTCACTGAAGCCCTCAACCATGCCCGGACGGCGCAACAACATTTCTCCGATTTGGACCGCGATGCAGCAGGCGAGTCGCTGAGGAATTGCTTAGACGGAATAACCGACGGCAATAAGGCTCATAGACGGAAGACTACCTTCATTGTAGCCCCAGACGGCACGACCACAGAGGCGCAATAGCAACCAACGGAGAACAAGTCGCTACATCCAACGGCGGGTAACGCTCCAGTTTGAATTCGGGCTTCCATCCCCGCCGTGGATGAGCTATACGTTCGCCCAAGAATCGAGTCCATCGCCATCCATGAAGCAGCTCGCTACTCTGATTGCCTTCACCTTTGCGATCATTGCCGGAGTGGCCAGAGCTGAGACTTGGCCTACTCTCCCTCAGTATGTTGATGATTGTGTCTTGATCGTGTTGTGCCGGACAGAACGATTCAAGGATGGCTTTCGCTACAAGATCGAAGAGACTTGGAAGGGAGTTTACAGTCCTGCCCTGTTTTATCACACCCCTGACGAGGGATACCTGTTTACAGGCTCGTGGCACGGGAACGAGAGCCAGAAGGAAGGAGTTCAGACCGTATTCTTCTTCACCGCCGGGAATCATCCTTCCTGGACGAAGGGGAAGTTACTCGACCACTCTACTTCTTTTCAGGTAGCAGACGGCAAAGTCATTTATGCTTCGACCGGGTTTCCGAAGGATTATACCCTCTCGGACTTTCGAAAGGCCATTTCAGAGCGTGTCCGGCAGAGCTTTGCAGATGAGTTAGAGAAGCGCGTCCAATCCAACAAATAGCCCATGAAGACACACCACGAACAAACAAGGGCGAACAAAACGGATGCAGGCAACGGCTCGAAGGCTATCTGTCGTGTCAGCAACGTCTTGCGCTCGCCGTCGCCTGATCCGAAGCGTTCGCCCAAATATACACGTCTCTCGTGAAGCGCCGTTCGTCAATTGAGCTACTGTGTTTGGCCCTTACGTTCGCAGTGGTGTTGACGCTAGGTGCCTACGGAGTGGACGCTTATCACCTGCGAATCTATGGCCGTGTTGTGGTGTCACGGACAACCGAAATTGGCACCATCTCTCTTCGCGAGCGTTGCTGCAGCGATCTCCTCCATTTCATTATTCTCGACCGCATCCTCCGTGACCGACTCTCCGAATACGAATATTGGATAGAGCTTCACCGAGACGGCCAGCTTATCTCGGTCAGCGATCACTTGAGCTGGGATAGCGCGAGCTACGACAATCCACGCATCGACGATGCTGACACATCGGGCGCAACCGTATCTTTGGACCCTCGTTCGCCTTATCCATCCGTTCACCATTTCGATTGGCTCCCAGCACATATGGCAGACCGTCCCCAGACTCGCAGACCATGACTCTTGACCGTCATTACCCAAGAACAAGGGCGAACAAAACGGATGCGGGCAAGGGCTCGGATGGCATCTGTCGTGTCAGAAACGTCTTGCGCTCGCCGTCGCGTGATCCGAGACGTTAGGCCATCCCAATGCGCCTTGCAGTTGCATACACAATTCTTTCGTGCGCTCTGTTATGTGCTCGGTCAGGATACGATATTGCAAGCACCTGGGCTGTCGCGTTGGGTGGTGCAGCAAGCAGTCTTGCGCTTGCTGCTTCATGCTACGGCAGCCTCCACTATTACGACCTCGAAGGAACACCACATTTCTGTTCTGAGACAGTGGGCATCGGTCTTACGGCTCTATTCATCTGGGCATCTACTGGACTAGCGATTATTGCCCGTCGCAAAAAGCCTCAACTATGCTTCTTCATCATCATTGCATTATGGATCGTCGGAGCAGTTTTCAACACATGGTGCTTTGCGATCCGCTCGCTTTGAACAGTCATCTTCCCGACCACTACTTCAGCCGCATGACCAAGACTTGCCGAGCAGCACTCACCACCAGAGCCGAAAAAAGCAGATGCCGGCGGCGGCTCGAAGGCTATCTGTCGTGTCATCGACGCTTCCCACTTGGCGTCGCCTGATCCGAGTCGCCCAAGAAACGAAACCCATCGCCATGAATGCAAGATCGTTGATTCGAATGTTCCTCGCGTTGGCCCTATCGCTACACGGTGCAGTTGTGTTCGGGGGCGATGGACCAGCAAATGATAAGGAGGCAGTAGCATCCTTTCAACGCCTTTGGAGGGAGTCGCTCGCCAAGAAGATGGAATCGAGCCCATACTTCAAACTCCTGAGTCACCTTCATAATGAGCCGGGTCGCGTTTTTGCGAGATTGCAGACATCGGCTTATAGCTTGCAGCGAGTGTCTGGTTCGCTGTCAGCGGGTGAGATGAAGCAGTTGATCGTGTTTGGCACTCTCGATGACCTAAAGCCAGAGAGGCAGCTATGGGCAGTTATCAATCCAGGCGGAGGACCGGGTTTTGAAGCTTACCTAGATGCCAAGGATGGTCACTTGATCTTTATGTGGGTTGTTCCCGAAGGGTGAACTTGAACTCAAGACACCAGACTCCGAATCCACCAAAAAATGAGGGCGAACAAAACGGATGCAGGCAACGGCTCGAAGGCTATTTGTCGCGTCAGCAACTTCTTGCGCTCGCCGTCGCCTGACCCGAAACGCCTTACCCCAACACCCAATGCCACTCGACCAGCCATTAGTGGATGCAGCGATTCGACAGGCATTGGACCGTTTTCCGACAGGCTATGCAGGTGCAGCGGCCGTGAGGACTGATGCTGGGCGGATTATCACCAGCGTGGCTTTTGATCCACCGAACTCATGCGCGAGCCTGTGCCACGAGGCGGGTGCCTACTGCGAGGCGAATCGGATTGGAGCCCGAGTGGTTGCGTCTGTTTGCGTGTCCCGAGAGACACCGGGTGGGACCTTCATCATCCTGGCACCGTGCGGCATCTGCCAAGAGCGTTTGGCTCTATGGGGGCCGGATGTCGAGGTTGCGGTAGCCGTGCTGGGCCGGCCAGGTGAGTGGGAGTGCCGGACTTTGGCAGAGCTACGCCCCCATGATTGGTTACGGGCTGTGTCCGATGCGGAACAGTCGCCCATTCTGCGATGACCCCACCATCACCAACAACCCAGGCGAACAAAACGGATGCAGGCAGGGGGCTCGTATGGCATCTGTCGTGTCATCGATTCTTCCCCCTCGCCGTCGCCTGATCCGAGGCGTTAGCTTTTAGCTTTTAGTCTTTTGTGAAAACAACAAAATCACTCCTGAGTCTACTTGCATCCTGCGCGATGCTTTCCGCCGAAGACTCTGTCAGTTTTAGCGGAAAATCATACAAGAGCGACGCTCCGGACGGACGCTTTTCGGTCCAAGCACACCAGGAGAAGGGATGGCGCAAATTTGATGTGGAGATCATTGAACTCGGTCCGAACAAGACGGTTCTGACCTTTGACCCGGAAGCCCGATATATCGGAGCGGTTTGGAGTGCCGACAGCAAGCTCGTCGCCATTGAACAGAACAGGACCACGCATGACAGCGCAGTTTCGGTGTTTTCGATAGGCAAGGAGGCGGCCAAGCGGGTCCTTTTACCCAAAGACTGCAACTATGAAGATGAAAGCGCTGCCGTATTTGAATCTTCCACCCGGCAGCACGCCAAGGTCGCTGATTCTCAAAGTTTCCACATGACCATTGCAGCATTTCAGATCGAGAAGTGGATCGATTCCGATACGCTGGTCCTTTGCGCTTCCGGAAGGGGATGGTGGGGAGGAGATGTGGCGGGAGACAAGGACCGGCGTTTCATGGCGGACTACAAGCTGACCCTGCACTTCGCTGCGGACGGCACGTCGTCCCTGCAAAAAATTGCGCTGAACAAATACGACGAACTTTAGCCAAGCCAGAGCCGCGTTTATTCGCAGGTCTGCGGGGAGGATCGTGATCAATAAACTAAAACCGATAACGGCTAACCAAGCGCTGCAGCGAACGGCTCTGGCTGTCACGCTGGTTGCTCTGCCGCCTTCGCCCGCGCAGCCATCGCGCCAGCCTCCGCCGTCGCTGAGCCTGGGGGCGGCAGGCTTTGCTACGCGTTCTCTGTGAAACTGGAAACTACAGACTGCATCAGCTTGGAACCGCTCACTGCCGCACATGCATCGGAGCTTTTTCCCGTGCTCTCCCACGCGGCAATCTACACTTACATCGCAGACCAGCCGCCAGTTTCCGTTTCGGCCCTTGCAGAACGTTACCGCCGCCTCGAATCTCGTTCTTCGCCGGACGGTTCCCAGCGATGGCTCAACTGGGTCGTACGACGCAACGTGAGCCAGGAGTGCGTTGGCTACGTTCAGGCTACGGTTCACGCAGCGGGCACAGCCGACTTTGCTTTCGTGCTGGCTCCTCCATTTTGGGGTCTTGGTTTAGCTCACGAGGCTTCTATCGTCGCGCTGTCGTCTCTCTTTACCGAATTTGGCGTGTCGTCAGTCTTCGCCACCGTGGACAGACGCAACCTCCGCTCATCCGCATTACTTCTTCGCCTGGGTTTTCAGCAGGTTCCCTCCGCTTCTTACCCACACGGAACGACAGAAGACTCAGACGATGTTTTCCGACTCACCCACAACGCCTAACAAAGCGGATGCAGGCAGGAGGCTCGAAGGTTATCTGTTGTGTCAGCAACGTCTTGCGCTCGCCGTCGCCTGATCGGAAGCGTTAGGCGGCAGCGCGCACCACACAAAAAGCCAACAAGCCATGACAACATCACAAAAGAGCAAGCTGGTGAAGACCAACACCATGCTTTGGATGGCAGCGATAGGGCTGCCAGCAGTTCTGCACTTCGCATGCGCCTCCTCCAAGTTTCCGTGGCCGGTGATTCTGCCTTTGTTGCTCGTTGGACCGATGCTGGCCTCCAACCGTATGCTGACCAAAGCCATTGGGGACACCACAGATGATGCCTCCTAATCATGCACTGCAGCAAGCTGCTCTGCGCGTCAGGCGGCGTTCACGTTTCTCATGCTCGAGCACCTAAAAAACCTGTCGGTAGCAGAGCGCCCCAAAATGGTGGCGTAGTTTCCGTGGGGTGCGCCCTACTTCAGGGCAAGGCGTTCGCTTCGGCGGTTTCCTGGCTTGCTGCTCCCATTCTCCGGGTGTGCCGTGTCGCTCTGGTATCGCCAGCACGGCGCAGGCAGGACTGGAATTATGAACCACTCATCGGACACTCATAGAACACTGGTGTCAGAGGCCGGAAAGGATCAGGGATGCTGAAAAGGGCCTGGTCTTTGAGGGGAATTGATTCGGGAGATCTGGAGAGCGCCGAACTCCAGAAAGGAGATGTGAAGAGAAGTCTTCGGCGTTGGTGGGATGGGAGTGGAGGAGATTTTGTGCCTTCATTTTTGAAGGTCCGGAGAGGCAGAGAGAAGCTTGTTGGAAGCGGGTCAGGTCGTTGAGGGATTTGCGGTGGTGATGAACCACTCGACGGTGGCGGAAAGGGTGTGAGCACCGGATTCGTCATGGAGTTCCACGGTGATGCTGACGATGGCGCGGCTTTTGGCGGCAAGGTCGGCACGGAGCTGGTCGAGGACTTCGGGCGGGGTGGTGACGGTGGAGATGAGGGGGCCGTTGGCGGGTTTGCGGAATTTGGATTCGAGGCGGCGGACGACGGGGATGACGCCGGAGTCGGGGCCGAAGGCGCGGAGGAGGAATTCGCCGGACGAGGCTTCGGCGAGAGCGAGCTGGGCGCTGGCGTGGACGGTGCCGAGGTGGTTCAGGTATTGAGGGCCGGCGGGGAGGCGGAGGAGGTGTGCAGGATCAGAGGATGGGGCGGGTTCGAGGCCGAGGAAGGTGTTGAAGGGGAGGGAGGTGACGCTGTGGGTCATGGGGGAAGGGGAGGGCGATGGTTTGCGGTTGTTTGCCGCTTTTTTTCAGGGACTGAAAGGGGCGGGTGGCCGGAAGAGGGAAAAGAGGAAGAGAAAGACGGGGGATTTTGATTGGCCGCAAAGAGACGCAGAAAACGCAAAAAATGGGAGATGGGTGCGGAGGATTGCGGGTGGCTCGATTTTGCTGCAGAGCACCTGAATTCAAGTGCGGCTCGATTGTGGAATGGGGAGTGCTTCCTTCGTTGCCAGATAGACCGGAATTTTTAACCACTTATCGGACACTTATAAAACACTAATATCTGAAGCCAGAATCGATCGGAGATTTTGAATTTACTGAAGCTCCTAAGTGAAGTTAATCCGGACGGGCTTCAGACCAACTCTCAAAAATCTTTTCACATTGTCCGGACGGTGGAGAGGCCCCGGGGGCTGCGTTGGCCGCCTGCCTGTGGTCCAGTCCGAGGTTTCGTGGACCAATGGCTGTGCATGATGCACCGCACTTCGTTGTCCACCTCCAGAGTATTTGCCGCCTCCACGATTGCGCAGCGGCATCAGGGCCGAATCACAGCTACTCCAGCAAGCCCCGCGCAATGATCGCATCCACCGGATTGTGATCATCCGTGAAAACCACCTCCGACCTCGGCACCGTTCCCGCGCGGATATGTGTGCGCAGGAGCCGCTCCTGCCATGACCCGGGCGTCACATACCGGTCCACGATCAGGGGGCGCAGATTGTCGCGCGAGCAGAAGAGGATGATGTTCTGCGTCGCCTGCGGCCGGTAGTCCACGCCAAAAGCCTCCACGGACGTAAACACCTTCCGCAGCGTGCTCAGCATGCCGCCTGCGAGTTCGGACCGCGGTCCGTTCACCGCGGCGATGATGTTCATGACGTAAACTCCATGCGGCTCCAGGTGATCGGCCACCAGCTGAAAAAACTCCTGCGTGGCCAGGTGTGAGGGGATGGCATGCCTGCCGTTGTATGCGTCTCCAAAAATGAGGTCCCATTTGCGGTCTCCCGCCATGCGCAGAAACCGCCGCGCATCATCCGCATGGGCATTCACCCGTGGGTGCTCGTCCAGCCTGAAGTACTTCCGCCCCACTTCGATCACCTGCGGATCGATCTCCACCACATCCACCTTCGCCTTGGGAAAATCGCGCGATACATTCTCGGGCATGCCAAAGGCCCCCGCACCGATGAACAGCGCGCTCTTCACCTCCGCTGGCTCCCGCAGCAGCGCCAGCTTCCAGTATTCCTGGTACGGCATGATCAGCTCTCCCGTGTCCGGGTTCATGCCGCCTTCCTGCGTGGAGTCCAGCGCCAGCAGCCGTTGTTTGTGCGGCGAGGTCCCTTCCTCATAAACACTGATGTGATGATACACCGACTCCCGCTCATGGATGACCCCGGTGAGCGCCGGTTTCTCAGATGTTCCGCCGATGACTCCCGCGATCAGCCCGGCGATCAGCACCTGCACATGCGGCTTGGAAGGATTGCGCGCCAGGATGAAGGACGCCACCGCCAGCAGCAGCAGCACCGCTCCCGTCCCCACAAAAATGCCCCGCACACCGAAAGTGGAGAGCAGGAAAAAGCCGGACACAAATGTCCCGAGGAAGCTGCCCAGAGAGCCCAGCATGCTGATCGTCCCCGCCGCCACGCCCACATGCGTGTCCTTTTGCGTCAGGCTGTAAAAGCGCACCGAGGCCGGCGAGACCGCCCCCAGCAGCACCCCGGGCAGCGCAAACAGCACCAGGGAAATCATGAGCGGCCCGCTGATCACCCCGTACTCGCTCAGTTTCACGCTGCTGATCATGTGCACCGCGGGAATGAAAAGCGTCAGCACCGCCGCACCGGCCAGCAGCCAGCCGATCAGGTCAAGCGCCGGCCGCCGGTCCGCCAGCCTTCCCCCCAGATAGCCGCCCACGCTGAAGGCGATCAGGATCACCCCGATCAGCGCGGTGGAGGTGTAGATCGTGTTGCCAAAATTCGGCGCCAGCAGCCTGAAGGCGCTGATTTCCACCACCATCATGGCCGCCCCGGCAAAGAAGCATACCAGTCCCAGAAACAGGCGTGTTTTTCGTGCGGAGCCGTCTTCTTCCACAGCGGGTGTGGCGGGTGTCTTGAGTGCAGGTTTGGACATGGGTCGGGCGCGGTTGGCGTTCAGTCGTTGTAAAACACGAGGCTCATGATCTTCCACCCCGCGGGTGTTTTGATGAGCGTGAAACAATCGGTGCCCAGGGTCACATCGGCCCCCTTCGTGAGCTTCCACCGCACGCTGGCCTGCGCCGTGCGTTCATCGCGGAGGATCTTCATGTCCGTCGGCACCTCCTTCATCGGCACCGTCGTGGTGGCATGGCTCAGCTTCTGCCCGTGGAGGAAATCCGTCAGCCCCTGGCTCAGCGGCGTACCCTGGTGCACAAACACGACCCGCGCCTGCTCATGAAAGCACGCCCCATAGCCGTCCATGTCCTTCGCCGACCACGTGGAAAAGTAACGCGTCAGAAACTCCCGCACATCTGCATCGCCTGCATTCGCAGCGCCTTCCTGCGGACCACAGCCCGCCAGCAGCAGCAGAAGTGAAAAGGCCAGTGCCAGCTGTTGAAGGACGAATCTCATCGGTTTCAAACGCATGCCTGCTTCGTCATTCGTCATTCAGATTTCGTCAATGGCGCATGGCCGCCCTATTCCTGCACAAACGTCTCTTCCGGCACTCCGATCACGCTCAGCACCCGGTTCAAATCTTCCACGCCGTAGTAGTCGATCTCGATCCGGCCCTTCTTCTCGCCGTGATTGATGCTCACGTTCGTCGTCAGGTGCTGGATCAGCTTCTGCTCCACCGCCTTGATGGCGCGCATCAGGTCCGTCTCGGTCGGCTTTGGCGGCGGAGGTGGCGGCGGGTGCAGGATGGCATCGACCGCTTTTTCCGTCGCACGCACCGTCAGGCTTTTCGCCACGATCTGCAGCGCCAGCCGCTCCTGCTCCTCATGCTTCTTGAGCATCAGCAGCACCTTCGCATGCCCGGTGGAGATCTTGCTCGCCACCAGCATGTCGCGGATGCCGCCTGGCAGTTCCAGCAGGCGCATCGTGTTGGCCACCGTCGCACGGTTCTTGCCCACACGCTGCGCGATGTCCTCCTGCCGCATTTGGAAATCTTTGGCCAGGCGCGAGTACGCCTGCGCCTCTTCAATGGGGTTCAGCCCTTCGCGCTGCAGGTTTTCGATCAGCGCCATCTCCAGGACGTCCTTGTCGCTGGCTTCCCGCACGATGACCGGGACCTCCTTCAGGCCCAGTTCACGCGAGGCACGGAAACGCCGCTCACCCGCGATCAGCTCCAGCTTCCCGTTCACCCGGCGGACGATCAGGGGCTGGATGATCCCATGCTCGCGGATGGACTCCATGAGCTCGGTGAGCATTTCCGGCTGGAATTCTTTGCGCGGCTGCAGCGGGCTGGGCACGATCTGGTCCAGCGTCACCCGGTTCACCACATCTCCGGGAGCCGGCTGCGCCAGTGCAGGCAGACGCGCCACCCCCGACACCGCAGGAGATGCCGAGATGAGTGCGCCGAGTCCTTTGCCGAGAGCCGCTTTTGCCATAGGGAGGGCGAGACTAGGGAGCACTCGGGACCTTGCAATCCAGAATCGCGGCGAAAGTGAGTCCGCCGCATCGAATGCTTTACCAAAGTCAAATATCGTTCCATCTGGTGGTCATGAAAAGCATGACAGGATTCGGCCGTGGAGAAGCCCAGCGCTCAGGGGTGACCTGGAGCGTCGAGTGCAGCTCCGTGAACCGCAAGCAGCTCGAAGTGGCCTTGAACCTCCCGCGCGAACTTTCCGAGCTGGAAAATGCCGTCCGCGCCGATGTCTCCGCCGCCGTCTCCCGAGGCCGCGTCAACGTCGCCGTCCGTAAAGAATCCGCCGCGGCGGCTTCCGACACCATCCGTGTCGACCAGCTCCTCGCAGAGCAGTATTTTCACGCCATGCACGCTCTGGCGCTGAAGCTGGACATTCCTGCAGACATCGCCCTCACCGACATCACCCGCCTCCCCGGCGTCCTCTCCCAGGCCCAGGCCGAGATCGCCACGGAAGACGCCTGGCCCCCCATCCAGGAGGCCCTCGCCGCCGCGCTCAAGCAGCTCAACACGATGCGCTCAGCCGAAGGCGCGAGCTTGCGCAAAGACATCGAAACCCGCCTCGCCCTCATCGTATCTCTGCTGGACTCCATCCGCGCCAAAGCTGCCACCGTCCCCGAGCACCAGCGCAAAGTCCTGCGCCAGCGTCTGGAGGAAGCCGGTCTGCCTCTGCCGATGGACGATGAGCGCCTCGTCAAAGAGATCGCCCTCTTCGCCGACCGCACAGACATCTCAGAAGAGCTCACCCGCGCCGCCAGTCACGTGCAGCAGTTCCGCGCCTACCTCGACGCCGGCGCCCCCGCCGGCCGCAGCCTCGACTTCCTCCTCCAGGAATTCTTCCGCGAGTTCAACACCATGGGCTCCAAGTGCAACAACGCCGAAATCGCCCACCACGTCGTCACCGCCAAAACCGAACTCGAAAAAATCCGCGAACAAGTGCAGAATGCAGAATAGGCCCCGGCCGCTCCATCCATGCGCATTCTGAGCCTGATCATTTCCCTCACGTCTATCATCGGCCTTGTATCCGCCGAAGAAACCGCTGACATCCGCATTTCCTCGGGACAAAATTATTCACAGCAAGGCACCGTGACCATCAAACGCGGTGGCAAACCGGCTCAAGGGGTTCGCATTCAATTAGATATACACTCGTCACGACGGCATGATGAATTTCTCACCCGTGCCGATGGAAGTGCCTTGGTCTCGCTCAAGGGTGCTCACTTCGAGCACGCCGTCGTCAGATTGGACTCCAAAAATGCTATTCACTACAACGTCCGTGGAATTGGTCTGCCATTTCCCCTGTTGATCGAGCTCCCCGAATTTGAAGATCGTAAGGAGGCGTCGCTCCCCAGCGAAGTCACGCTGATTGATAATCGAAAGCTTCTAATCATGCCTCCTTTGGTCACTCCCCAATTAGGGGCATACGCTCCCCTAGGTTGGAAATTTGGGGCACCGTTGGTGGGTACCGTAAAGCTACCAGCCCACGAAGGCATCCAAGGCATCGGCATTACTCTGCCAAACTGGTCTGTATCAATAGGCAACATCTCACCATTCAAAAATCTCAGAGTGGAACTCACCAACAAACTGGCTGATCAGCCATCAAAGTGACCGAGCATGCCAGGTGTTGCGATGCCTGAGCTAGTGAAATAGTTCAGAAAACACGCACCGCTCTCTCCCCCCACCAAAATCAGCCTCTGATCCCACTTCCGGGTATCCCGCGTATTCCGTAGGCAATCAATCCGGCCCTCCGCCATTCAAGCTCCATCTCACCCTCCGCCTCAGCATCCAGCATCCAGCATCCAGCATCCAGCATCTAGCTCGCCCCCGGCTTCGGCAGCCCCTTCTCCACCGATTTCGGCACCTCCTCCTCCACCTTCGGCTTGTCCTTCCCATCCTCCGGCAGCCACGCCTCCGGCGCACCCGCCTTCTCCATCACCTCCCGCAGCGTCACGCGCGCGCCATCACGCAGCTTGCTCTCCTCGGCAGCCGCCATGAAGGCGTAAATCTCCAGCGTCTGCTTCGGCGAGACCGGCGGCTGCTTCGTCTGAAAAAACTTCACGATCTCCCGCAGCATCGGCGTGTAGTCCCCGTCCGTTTTCTGCTCCGTGATCTGCTTGTCGCCAAATCGGATCACCTTGTACCCCATCGCTCCTTCATGGATGGCCTCCAGCGTGCCCATGCGCCCTCCCGCCCAAAGTCCCGTCACCACCGAGGCGGAGGCCGTCGTCGTGCGAGCCACAGACACACACCCCGTCCCCATCACGGTAAAAAGCGCCTCGGTCGGATGGATGCCGTAGAAAAACAAATCCGGATGGTGTGGCAGCACGTGCGCCGGGCCATAGGAGATGGCACTGCGCGCCGGAGTCTGCTCCGCATTGGCCACTTCCAGCACCCCGGGGTACCAGCGCACCGCGGAGGCGCTGAAGACCGGCACCTGCGCCGCACCCGCCAGCTTGTAAATCTCCACGACGTCCTTCAGGGACGCCGCCACCGGCTTGTCCATGAACACTGGTTTCCCCGCGGCGATGATCTCCTTCATCTGCCCCAAGCGCGGGCGCCCTTCCAGGCTCAGCAGCAGCACCGCGTCCACATCCTTGCACGCCTCCGCCACAGTTCCCACGATCCTCACGCCAAACTTGTCCCGCACCGTCGCGGTAAAGCCCTCGATCCTCGTCTTGCTCTCCTCGATGTCCGGACTGCCGCCGGGAAAGGCCGCCACCACGCGTGCCCCGGGGATGTGGTTCGGGTTCGCCGGGTCATTCAGCCGCAGCGTGAACTGCTCTGAATGCGACGTGTCCAGGCCGATGATGCCAATGCGAAGGTCGTCTGCCATGAGGGGGGGGCTGAGCAGCGCCGCCACACATCCCGTGCACAGGATGAATAGATCACGGAGACGGCGGGTCGGTCGCATGGGGTAAAATGCAGGCTCGGCTGTGAAAGCGCAACTGCTGAGTCGCTTGACCGCCCCGTTAGCCCCGCTACGCTCACCCCCATGGAAACCGTCAGAATTGGCATCGTTGGGCTTGGAAACATGGGCAAGGCACACCTTGCAAACATTCGTGCAGGCAAGATCCCCGGCCTGCGCGTCACCGCTCTGTGTGAGAGCGTCGGCACCCTGCCGAACCTCATCGAAGGCGAAAAAGCGTTCACCGACGTCAACGCCATGATCCGCAGCGGTCACATCGACGCCATCCTGATCTGCACCCCGCACTTCAGCCACACCACCATCGGCATCGCCGCCCTCCAGGCCGGCCTCCACGTCCTCGTGGAAAAGCCCATCTCCGTCCACAAGGCCGACTGCGAGCGCCTCATCGCCGCCCACACCGACAAGAGCAAGATCTTTGCCGCCATGTTCAACATGCGCACCAACGCCTGCTTCAAGAAGGTCAAGGACCTCATCGACAGCGGCGAGATCGGCGCCGTGCGCCGCGTCCACTGGGAAGTTACCAACTGGTTCCGGACCAATTACTACTACGCCACCGGCGGCTGGCGCGGCACCTGGAAAGGTGAGGGCGGCGGAGTGCTCATGAACCAGTGCCCGCACAATCTGGACCTCTTCCAGTGGCTCTTCGGCATGCCGCAGAAAGTGCGCGGATTCTGCCAGTTCGGCCGCTTCCACGAGATCGAAGTCGAGGACGACGTCACCGCCATCCTCCAGTATGACAACGGCACCAGCGCCACCTTTGTCACCAGCACCGGCGAAGCCCCTGGCATCAACAAGCTCGAAATCTCCGCCGAGCAGGGCCGTCTCACCGTCACCGACGGCACCCGCATCCACTTCCAGCGCAACCGCCAGCCGATGAGCAAGTTCTGCATGGAGGCCGAAGCCGCCTTCGCCATGCCCGAAAGCTGGCACATGGACATCCACGTCGATCAAGCCGGCGGCCAGCACATCGAGATCCTGCAAAACTTCACCAACGCCATCCTCAAAGGGGAAAAACTTCTCTCCCCGGCCGAAGAGGGCATCCGCAGCGTCGAGCTCGCCAACGCCATCCTCCTTTCCACCTGGCAGGACAAGACCATTGAGCTCCCCATGTCCTCCGCCGACTACGAGCGCATCCTCATCGAGAAAGGCGAGAAATCCACCTTCCAGAAAACCAAGGTCGTGGCCAAGGCCACCGCCGACGATTTCGCGAAGAGCTTCCGCTAAATCGGTCGCTCACAGAAACTCAGAAAAACGCCGCCCGGGAAACCGCGCGGCGTTTTTTCATGGTCAGCCATTCGTTCTCGCCCTTGTCCGACTGTTCTTCATCCCCGTTTTTTGCGGCCACCTCTCTCTGCCACGAACGCATCTCCCGCCCACCTCACCGCAATCGCGGCACACTCATTGCTTTGAAACCTTTGAATAGATGCTATCGTACAAGCATCTGACACATCACATGCTCACCCGCCTCACAGCCCTGATCCTCACCCTTTGCATCGGCCTGCCGATGTGCTGGTGCTGCGTCACGGCGCCGCAGCAGGCGGAGGTGGCGGGATGCTGTGCCATGAAGAAGCATGCGTCCTCGGGTCACTCGAAGGATCATTCCCAGGAGCCGAACTGCCCCTGTGCCAGGCACGAAAGTTCTCGTGATGTCGCGTCCACTTTTGTCAGTGCTCCTCCTCCCAGCCTGAAGCTGCTGGTGGATCTCGCCTGGACCTTTGCCGCACCGGTCGTCCAGTCTCCGACCCTTTCTGAAATTCACGCTTCCCGTCACGATCACGGGCCGCCCCTGCACGCACCGCCGCTCTACGCGCGGCATTGCGCCCTGCTTATTTGAAGCCACGCCCACGCGTCTGGAAGCCAGACGCTCCGGGCAGCGATTCCTTTTCTCCAGCGGCCCCTGCTGCGCCGCTACCCAGACAGCCTGCCCGGCCGTCTGGCCTCACCGCCAGTTCACACGCCACATCGATGGCACACCCGGCACGCCCATGCCTGCGCTGCGTGTCGGAATCCCAAGCGGGCAAAGCAATAGCAAAAACAATACAACACATCCAAACACTATGAAATCCATCCTCACCCTCATCGCCGCAGCCTCCGTCGCCGCCTTCGCCGTCAACGCCTCCGCCGCAGAAAAGTGCGCCAACTGCGCAGCCTGCTGCAAGGCCGAGACCAAGACCTGCACCAAGGACTGCTGCAAAGGCAAGTAAGCCTCCCTTTGCAGGCAACGCCGCCACCCGGTTCCGGGTGGCGGCTTTTTTTTGGCCCATTCCACCGGCACAGCCTTTCACCAGCAAGCGCTGATGCAGCGCGGTATTCCGCTAACGCTGCGGCACCGCTTCGGAATTGGAATGCCGAGCTGCATCACCGCAGGTCGCAGGCTGTGAGTCTTTTTCTGGAAGCGAGTGCCATGGGGGGGCTTTTTTCCACAATCACTCTCCCTCACTCATCCGCCTGCAGCTTGTTAAACACAAAGGCTGCCGCGCCTCCACCCGCGATGCAGAACACCCAGTACGCCCACAGCTGTCCACCGTTGAGCAGGTTCATCCCCACCGCCGCCGTGGCCACCACCGGATTGAAAGCCGCCCC
Source organism: Prosthecobacter sp. (assembly GCF_044222565.1). Classification (GTDB taxonomy): domain Bacteria; phylum Verrucomicrobiota; class Verrucomicrobiia; order Verrucomicrobiales; family Verrucomicrobiaceae; genus Prosthecobacter. The sequence continues at coordinate 233,300 of NZ_JBGANA010000006.1, read as the reverse complement.
GGAAAGACTTCCCACGGCGCATGCTCCGGCCATCACCGTCCCGCCGATCGCCGCTCCGTAGAAACTGTTGTTCGCATTCGCCTTCGTCGTGGCCACGTTCAGCACCACCCAGGCCAGCACAAAAGTGCCCAGGATCTCGGCCATGATGAGCTTGCCGAGATCCAGCTCCGCCGGTGCCAGGGCCTTCCCCCGCATCCAGCACACCACCACCGCCGCCAGCACCGCTCCCACCAGCTGGCAGAGAATGTAGGGCACCACATCTTTGGCATCGCATTTGCCCCGCAGCCACACCGCCACCGTCACCGCTGGATTGAAGTGCCCGCCCGAGAGATGCCCGCAGGCATAAACCAAGGCCGCAAGGACCAGGCCAATGCCTAGCGGCGCCAGAGGATGACCGCCGATCACGGCATGACCCATGGTGTAAACGAGGAAAAAAGTCCCGATCAGTTCAGCAATGTATTTCTTCATGGCCCTGCCATCTGATGAAATACGCGGACTTTTGGCAAGAAAATCCCTCGTAATCATCTCAGCCTCATGGCCAAACCCACTATTGGGAAGCCGCTTCCTTCAGCGCCTTGATCGACGGCGCCCCCTTCAGCTTCGCGAGCTCCGAGGCCAGAATTTCAGCCCTTCGCGCCGCCTCCACCCGGTCCCTGGCCTTGGCCTGCACCACGGCCAGTTGAGCCGTCCGGAGCTTTTGGGCCACATCAGAGCCTGGATTTCGATCGGCTCCAGCCGCCTTCCAGTCCTCGGCAAAGGAGTTCACCATCCGTGCCAGTTCGCTGTCATTCTGCGCCAGCTTCTCCATCACTTCCAGGATCTCATCCGCGGTCGCCTCCACTTTCACGCCCGCACTGCCGCCACTGCGGGACGAGGGCCAGAAAAGCAGCGCCATAAATCCCACGACCACCACCGCCACGACCCCGATCATCAGCATGAGCTGCTGCTGCTGCGTCATCGGCGCCGCAGGCTTTTTGGCAGGTGCCGCGGGCTTCGCTTTCTGAGCTGCTACCGCCGGCTTGTTCGGGCCTGCAGCCGCGGCTTTCTTGCCGCCCAGTCCGATGCCCAGATCAATCGCCATGGGATTGCCTCCGCTCTCTCCACCCTCCGCGGCCTGCTTCATCGCCACATTGATGTGCGCACGAAACTCGCCCGCGTCCTGATACCGCTTGTCCGGATCTGGGTCGATCGCTCTCGCGATGATGCTGTCCCAGCGCGTTGAAACCTTGGTAAACTCCGTCACCGACTTCCGCGGTTCCTGCGGTACCGTTCCTGTCAGCATCTCATACAGCACCACCCCGGCGGCGTAGATGTCCACGCGGTGGTCCACCACGCTGCCGCCACGGATTTCCGGTGCGGCGTAGTCCGGCGTGCCAAAGGGGTTTTCCTCCTCCGCTTCGCCCGTGTTCGGCCTTGCCAGTCCAAAGTCCGCCACCTTCACATGGTCCGCATCATTCACCATGATGTTCCCGGGCTTGATGTCCCGGTGAATGATCTGGTGCTCATGCGCAAAGGTCAGCGCCTCGCACAGCTGCATCGCCAGGTTCGTCGCCTTCCGCAGAGAAAGGCTTCCTTTGTGAATGAGATCATGCAGCGACTTCCCCTCGATCCATTCCATCACCAGATACAAATGTCCGCCTGCCGTGATGCCAAAGTCATACACGCCCACAATGTTCGTATGGTTCAGCTTCGCCATCGCCCGAGCCTCCACTTTGAAGCGGTCGGCAAATTCCTTTTCGGTTCCAAACTCCGGCGGCAGGATCTTCACCGCCACGCGCCGGTCCAGGCTCTCCTGATACGCTTTGTACACCGCACCCATTCCGCCGCATGCCGCCAGTTTCTCGAAGGTAAACTGCGGCAGGTAGGCGTTCATCGCCTCAATGCTCGGGACGTCAAAGGACGGTTGTTCGCTGGAAAGGGGTGCTTCGGCCATGCCCCCTAATACCGTCCCTTTCCTTGTGCCGCGAGAAAAAACCTTAGCGAAGCATCTTGAAATCAGACGCTTACCGCACCGGTGGCGCCGCCATGTCCGGCACAGCTCCGGCGTTCCCCGCAGGAGCGGCGGCGGTCTCTTTCAATGCCTTGAGCGAAGGGGCAGCCTTGAGTTTTGCCAGCACGGCCGCCACCGCCTCTGCGCGCTTCGCGGCTTCCTCCTTGCCCGCGGCCCTGAGTCCGCTCGCCTTCTGCAGGACCAGGTCACACTGCGCCGCGCGCATCTTATGTGCGGCATCCTTCGCCTGTGCTTCGATCGCATCCACCTGCACCTGATATGTCTTGCGCAGGTTTTTCAGCACCGGCGGCCATGCTGCGTCCAGTGCGTCCACTGGTTCATGATTCGCCACGTGGGAGATCTCGCTGAGAATGAAATCACGCTGTTCCGGCGTCGTGCCGCCAAGCCCCCGCTGCAGCGCTGGAATGTACTTCCCTTCCAGCTCCTTCAGCTCCGGCTCCGTATCGATCTCGTCATTGGCCGCCCATTCACTGCCGAAGTCATTCACCAGCTTTGCCAGCTCAGGATCCCTCTCCTCCAGACGCAATATCGCTTCTGCGGGTGTTTCTGGCGGTGGCGGAGTGGCAGGCACTGGCATCACCACCACCTCGGGCGCTGGTGTGGCCTTCATCGCAGGAGCTGTGGTCGCCGCGGTCGCCGGCTCATTCCCTGGTACGGTGGCCGGCGCTGTCGCATTCGCAGGTGCATTTGCTGGCACAGGCGCTGTCGCCGGGGGGGCGGCCGTCATGGTTTTGGCAGGTGCCTCAGGTGGGGGCGGCGGCTTCGTCTCAGGCTCAGGCGTTGGCGGCACCACAACCACCACTTCCGGCTTCTTTTCAGGCTCTTTCTTCTTCTTAGGCTTCGGCTGCTTTTCTGGCACCTCCGCTTCCTGGCCGGCGGTCAGCTGCTCCTTATTCGCAGCTTTTTCTGGAGCCGGCTCAGGCGCCCCCCGGAACATCCCGCTTAGCACCAAGCCTGTGACGAGCACAGCCGCACCCACCAGCACGAGATGCAGCGGCTTCACCCCGGCTCTTGCCTCTGGGGCATCCTCCACCACAGCCACCACGCTCACCGCCTGTGCGGACTGGTTGATCAGCATCGCGATGTGCGCACGAAACTCCCCCACCTCCTGAAAACGCTGGCCCGTGTCCGGATGAGTCGCCTTGTTGATCAGTTCATCCCACCGGGTGGACAACGGCGCAAACTCCGTCACGGATCTCCGCGGCTGCTGCGGCACGCGGCCCGTCAGCATCTCATAAAGCACCACCCCCGCCGCAAAGATGTCCGCACGCTGGTCCACCGCCCCTCTGCCCAGAATCTCCGGTGCTGCATAATCCGGCGTGCCAAAGGGGTTCTCCTCCGCCTCCCCGGTGATGGGGCGGGCCAGGCCAAAGTCCGCCACCTTCACCTGCTCATCCTCATTGATCATGATGTTCCCAGGCTTGATGTCCCGGTGCAAAATCTTGTGCTGATGTGCAAACGCCAGGGCATCACACAGCTGCATCGCCAGGTTCGCCGCCTTCCTCACCGGCACGCTGCCCTTCTGGATCATCGTGTGCAGCGTCTGCCCCTCCACCCATTCCATCACCAGATAGAGGTGCCCTTCCTTCGTGAGGCCAAAGTCATACACCGCCACGATGTGCGTGTGGTTGAGCTTCGCCATCGCGCGCGCTTCACTCTTGAAGCGCTCCGCGAAGTCCGCCTGCATGCCAAACTCCGGCGGCAGAATCTTGATCGCCACCGGCCGGTCCAGGCTCTCCTGCTTCGCTTTGTAAACAGCACCCATGCCGCCATACGCCGCCAGCTTCTCAAACGCGTACTGCGGCAGCAACGCAGCCATCTCTTCCACGCTTGGAACGTCGAACGGCGGCTGCTGCTGGGGGGAGGACTCCTGGGTCATGGGAAAAAGCGGCGGACTGTGACAGATACGTGCCTCAACGGCGAGTAAAATCAGCCTTACCGAGCCGCTCATCCACCAGCAGCCATCCAGCATGCGCGGCGCAAAAAGAGACTTCGCACGAAAAGCGTCGGCCCATTATGCCCCAGTCTGATACTTTTATCCCTCACTCAAATGCGCGAGCTGTTTTGGCGCAGATCATGCATAGGGAAAAAAACAGCGCCAAAATCCCCCCCGGTGCACGCCCGTCGCATATCCCTCACCCCCCGCACTTATGCCTCACTCACCTGTCTCTGAAGAGAAGCTCGTCGGCTTCCCCGCCCGCTGCGTATCGCTGCGTCAGAAGCTCCGCGTCTCCAAGCCCGAACTGGCCCACTGGCTCGGCGTCGGCCGTGGCTACGTCAACGTCATGGAAAAGGGCCGCCAGGCTCCTTCCTGGCCCGTGTTTCAACTCATCGAAAAACTCGAAGCTGCCGCCAATCTCAAACAGCTCGCCATGCACATGCCTCAGCCAGACACCACTCCCGCCTCGACCGCATTGGCAGGCCTTCCGCCCTCGGCCATCGAAGCCCTGGACCGCCTCGTTCAGCCAGAACCGGCACCGGCACCGGCTGCGGAACCAGATGCCACACCACCACCCGCCCTGTCCCTCGAAAAGCCCCTCATGCGCGAAAAAACCGCCTTCGCCCTCCGCGTTGCTTCCCTCCGCGAGAAAATGGGAGTCACCCGTCCAAAACTCGCCCAGCGCCTCGGAGTCTCCCGCCAGTACGTCACCAAGATCGAAAACGGCGCCCACGCCTCCCTCCCCGTCATCAAGCTCATCGAAAAACTTGAGGCCGAAGTCCTCGGCAGCGCCGAAGTCGCCGCCCCGGCCGCAGACACTGCCACCACCCCCGAGCCCGCCGTCCAGGCAGCCGCTGCGGCGCAGGAAGCCCACGCCGCTCCCTCACCGCAACAACCGCACCTTCACTCCATCCCGGTTGCCCCCGCCTCCGGAATGCCCCGCATCAGCGCACTTCCAGTCCTCACCATTCCTGCCGCGCGCGAACTTACAGCGCCGGGCCTCGCCGCGTTCTCTGCCATTGAGCACTTCGCCTTCAGCGTCACCGATCCCGATGCCTTCGCCATGCGCCTCGCCGGAGACGCCATGCTCCCCCAGCATCACGATGGCGAGCTCGCCATCCTCTATCCCAACAGCACCCCTCACACCGGCAACCGTGTCATCGCCCGCCTTAGCGATTCCCTCGGCGGCGATGTGCTTTTCCGCATCTACAGCACCGCGGATCACGGCCACTCCATCGTTCTCTCCAGCCTCAATCCCCTCTACCCACCCGTCACTCTCAGCCCGGACGAAATCGCCTGGATCTACCCCGTCGCCACCACCGTCCGTCAGATGCTCATTTAACTTTCCACCGTTCATCCATTCCGACCTGTCTGGATTCCGTCGCAAAAATCTCTGCCTCTCTGCCCCTCTGGGGCAAAACTGAACGATTCATCATCCTCATTCGCCGGCCCTTGCCCCCAGCATCTTCCTTGCCCTCCTAAGCGCCTAGCGCGAAGGAGTAGGCATGCTTTTCCGGACCACCACCGCCCTGCTCCTCCTATCTGCGGCCTCCCTCTCTCTCGCTACAGACATTCACCTCTCTCCCACCGGCCTCATCACCACCCCGCAGGCCGCGCGCGATGCCGCACGCTCCGCCCTCAAGCCCGTCCGCATCATTATCGATGACGGCATCTATCCCCTCACCGAGACACTCACCCTCGGTAAAGAAGACTCCCTGCTAACCTGGACCGCCAAAAACGCCACCTTCACCGCCGGTCGTCCCATCACCGGCTGGCAGCCCGCCGAAGGCGGCCTCTGGAAAGCCCCCCTGCCAGCCCAGGATAAAGACAAAGCAAGCACCTGGGTCTTCGAGCAGCTCTGGATCAATGGCCGCCGCGCCACTCTCGCTCGCTCGCCGAACAAAGGCTACTACCACATCACCGAAGCTGTCGGCGCAGGCGTGTTCCCCGACCTCAAGGAGAACATGAACTTCCACGCCTTCTCCATCGCGAAGGAGCAGTACGACGTCCTCAAATCCATCCCCCTCCCCGAGCGCGACTCAGTCCTCCTCACCGTCACCCACGCCTGGGCCGTCGCCCAGTGCCGCATCAAGGAGATGAACGACGACACGCTCGCCCTCCGCATCAAAGGCCGCTCCCGCTACCCCTTCGTCGAGTTTGAGCCCGACCAACGCTGGTGGGTCGAAAACTACCGCGCCGCACTCGACTCCCCCGGCGAGTGGTTCCTCGACAAAACCGCTGGCGAAGTCCTCTACTTCCCCCTCCCCGGAGAAGACATGACCAAGGCCACCGTCATTGCTCCCGTCACCGAAAAATTCATCTCCATCAAAGGCGCGCGGGATGTCCGCTTTGAAGGCATCTCCTTTCAGCACAGCCAGCACCTCTACCCTGCAGAGGGCCTCCACGACATGCAGGCCGCCATGACCACCGCCGGCACCATCGAGATCGAAGACTCCAGCAACATCCACTTCGCCAACTGCGACATCGCCCACACCGGCCTCCACGCCATCTGGTTTAAAAACGGCTGCTCAGACTCCACCGTCACCCACTGCCATCTCCACGATCTCGGCGGCGGCGGCGTCTATGTCGGCGAAACCGCACGCCCCGCAGACGAGCGCGTCAATCACCACATCACCATCACCGACTCCATCATCCAGCACGGCGGCCGCCTCCACCCCAGCGCCTGCGGCATCGTCTTCACTCACACACAACACTGCGCCGTCACCCACTGCGACATCGCAGACCTCTACTACACCGGCATCAGCGCCGGATGGAACTGGGGCTACGGCGACACCGCCTCCCGCGAGACCACCGTCGAAAACAACCACATCCACCACCTCGGCTGGGCCTACCTCAGCGACATGGGCGGCTACTACGGCCTCGGCACCTCTCCCGGCACCGTCATCCGTGGCAATCACGTCCACCACGTCGCCAGCCATCGCTACGGCGGCTGGGGTCTCTACAACGACGAAGGCAGCGCCGACACGCTCATGGAAAACAACCTCGTGCACGACACCTGGAACGCCGGCTTCCATCAGCACTACGGCTACTTCAATACCGTCCGGAACAACATCTTCGCCTTCGGCCACACCGCGCAAATCCAGGCCTCCCGCAACGAAGCCCGCCTCCGCTTCCGCTACCTGAACAACATCGTCGTCTGGGACCCCGAATCCCCGCTCCTCGACGGCGGCGAATGGAACTGGAAGTTCTTCGACAAAACCGAGCGTGGCGATCCCAAAGACAGCCTCGTCTTCCGCAAAAATCTTTACTGGCCCACCGACGGAAAAATCCCCGCCACCCTCACCAAAACCCACTTCACCTGGGAAGAATGGCGCAAGATGGGCCGCGACTCAGGAAGCATCTTCGAAGATCCCCTCTTCGAAAATCTCGCCGCCCGCGACTTCCGTCTTAAGACCGGTTCTCCAGCCGAAAAAATCGGCTTCAAGCCCTGGGATCTCACGCTCGCAGGCGTCAAAAAAGAAGACGCCCCATGGCGCACCCTCGCCGCCCAAGGCCACACCTACCCCACTTGGGAAACCGATGCCAAACCCTGGCCCGCCCCCGAGTATAAAGTCGATCAAGACTTCGAACACGCCGCCCTCGGCACCCTCGGCATCCGCGGCGCCAAATACACCCGCGAAGACAAAGGCGAATCCATCTCCGTCACCAACGAAACCTCCTCCCCCTTCCCCTCCATCTCCGCTTCCGGCTCTGGAACAACCACCGTCATCAACAGTCAACCACCGTCAACAACCGTAAACTCCCCCTCCGGCCCAACCACCGCAAACAACAGCAAACAACCGCCAACCACCGCAAACTCCCCCACATCCTTACAGCGCTCCCTCAAAATCCAAGACGCCCCCAACCTCAAACAATCCTACAATCCCGTCCTCGACATCTACCCCACCACCTGGGACGCCGGCACCTTCCACATCCAGTTCGATGTCATGGCCCAGCCCGGCGCCGACTGGTTCTTCGAGATCCGCGGCAAAAACAGCGACTTCGGCAACGGCCCCTACCTCCGCTGGCAGAAAGGCCAGCTCTCCGCCAGCACCGACGGCAAAGTCCAGCTCCTCAAAATCCCCGCCAACGAATGGTTCCGCGTCTCCCTCACCGCCACCACCACCGCAGGCAAATGGAGCCTGGAGATCACCCGCCAAGACGGCACCACACAATCCTTCCCCACTCTCCCCTGCAAACCCGCCTGGACCTCCGCCAGCTACCTCCTCTTCAGCGCCCTCGGCACCACCAAAACCGCCTTCTTCATCGACAACCTGCAACTGGAGCAGCTTAAATAACAGACTTGTTCTCGAACTGAAAAGTTCACATCTGCCGGTGCATGCGCGATCGCGGTCGTAGGACGGGTGTGGCGACAGCCCTCCCGTCCATCAGCGTATGGCAACGCCCATGACGCGCAGCCAACCAGAGTTAGCCCGTCTGGTTCAGCAGTCTACTCCCGACTCGAGGCCTCACGCCCCCGCTCAGTCTGCGGAAACTTCCACCTCAGCTCTAAACCGCAGCGCGTTGAACAACCATCACTTCCCTTTTTTCTTTGAGTTTGGCTGCTGCTGTTTTCCAACTGGCAGAAACTTCAGCACCGTTTTCTTATGCTGAAAGATTGGGATGTAAAGCGTTGGAGGGTACCCCGCCCCGTTGACCGGCATTGGCTTCGAGAACCCATACTCGACAATAAAAACATCCTGGCCCAAAAAATTCCTTCCATGCACTTCAGCGACCCGGACTTCCTCTGGCACTCGAGGTCTGAATACAGCGTTCATGATTGCTTCCGCTCTTTTTAAAGCGACCTCCGCTGTGAATTTTGGATCGGCAGCCTCATCACGGCTGACCTCCTTCAAGGTTATCGCGGCAGTATAATCGCCGCCAGCCGACATCATCGTCAGCAAAGGAATGGTGTCCCCTTCTTTAGCATCCCCCATCCTCTCAAAGAGAGACCGCAAGTCATGCCTTCTAAAGCTCGGCGGTCTAAATGGAAACTCCGGATAATCGTCTTGTGGCAGAGCAGCCACAAACGGTGATAACACCGTTATCAACACGATCAGAACACGAGTCCATTGCTTCGTATGTTCCATAAGCTTCTTCGCTTGTTGTTTGATCACTCTGCACCAATGGCCGCCGATAAAAATTGGTTTCTAGAGCCTCAGTAATGAATCATAACCATCCGTTAAGAAAATCACCAGAACTTTCGCACCCGGCCTGTTCTCATCCGTGGTGCTCTTCCTCTAAAATTCCGGTTTCAGTGTATTCAGTGTTTTCCGTGGTTCAAAAATCCGCCTCTTTCAGCATCCTCCCATTCCACTGCAAAATACCATCTCACCCTTTCGCCCTCCCCTCCCAAAACTTCTCCCCGGCACGCGTGTTATTCGCCCCCAACCCATCGCGCTCCGCATCCCCCCAACTTTAAACCTGAAACTTGAAACTTTAAACCTCCCCTGCCCGATGCTCCGCAAAATCCTCTTCTGGTCCCACCTCATCATCGGCCTCCTCACCGGCGTCTTCATCTTCCTCCTCTGCCTCACCGGCGCCATCCTCGCCTTCGAACTTCAGATCGTCGATTTCGCCGAACGCGACACCCGCGCACAGCCTTCCTCCCCCACCGCTGAACTCCTCTCCCCGCAAACCCTCCTCACCAAACTCGACCCCCAGACCGCCGGCGCCGTCCAATACGCCGAATGGTTCTCCGACCCCAAGATGCCCGTCCGCATCATCACCAAGAACCGCAGCGTCGCCCTCCTCAACCCCTACACCGGCACATCCCTCGGCTACGGCGCCGTCAGTCTCCGCGCCTTCATGCGTTGGGTGACAAATCTCCACACCGACCTTACCAGCGGCACCATCGGTCTCTGGCTCATCGCCATCGCAAACACCGCCTTCGCCTTTCTCATCCTCTCCGGCCTCTGGCTCTGGTGGCCCCGCCAGTGGCGCTGGAAAGCCCTCCGCAACTCCGTCGCCATCCGCTTCGATGTCAAAGGCAAGGCCCGCGACTGGAACTGGCACAACGCCCTCGGCTTCTGGTTCCTCATCCCCCTCCTCTTCATCTGCCTCACCGGCTTCGTCATGTCCTTCCGTTTCGCCGACCAATGGTGGCGCAGCTTCGGCGGCACCCAGGTCCTCGGCCCCTCAATCCCACCCAAAAAGCCCCTCGCCAGCTCAGAACCCGCCACCACCTGGCCCGCCTGGATGCACCGCATCCAGAATCAATACCCCGGCTGGCGTTCCATCCAGCTTCAAAACGGCGGCAGGCCAAACCCAAACGGCATCATCGCCCTCGGCGTCAAATACGGCACCTGGCGTCAGACCACCCGCTCCCTCGACATCAAATTCGACACCCACAGCGGCCAGATCATCGAAGAACGCGGCTGGAGCAGCGGCGACGGCTCAGGCCGCGCCCGCTCCATCGTCCGCCTCGGCCACACCGGCGAATTCTTCGGCAACTGGGGCCAATTAGTTGGCCTCCTCTCCTGCCTCGCCGGCCTCGTCCTCGTTTACACCGGCTTCGCCCTCAGCTGGCGCCGCTTCTTCCCCGCCAAAGCTTAGACCAACTCTCGAAAAGACTGTCAATTTGCCCTGCGGCGGAGCGGCCCCATGGGCTGCGTTGGTCGCTTGCCTGTTATGTTCCAATAGCAGGCGGCGCTCCCGCCTTGCCACTCGGGCCGCTGCGCACGCCGGATCAAAATGACATTTTTCTGAGAACTCTTTTAGCAAGCCGCCGATGAGGTCCCGCCCAAAAAATCATTCATCCCCCGAGCTCAATCCAGGCTCCAGCCCGCTGCCACTCAAGATCATCCGCGTAGCAGGCCGCAGCTCCACCCAACGACAATAATCATCCGCCCTTTCAAAACGAAGGAATACCACATCATAATATACTGCCACATAACGTTCCCCATTTTTTGGAGGCACGGTGGATACTCCTGTTTGCCGCCATCTTACACCCTTCATAAAGCCGTTATGCAGCGCCAGCTTTCGTGATGAACCCACTTCTTCATCCACCTCCAGAAAATTGGCGTCACCACAACCGCTGGGCGGCGTGAGGTTCAGGCAGCCGGGCTTGAGCGCGAACGCGGGCGTGTTTTTTTGCACTTGTTGACGGGCTGGCCTGCGCCACACCCATCCATCTTGCGGCAGAGCGCGGGCTACCTCTCCAAAGGCTTGGCGGCGGGGGCGAGGGCTGGGGCGACGAAGGCGTCGAAGACAAGGACGCCTTTCAGGGAATCAACGGCGCGTTCGAGCTGCTTGTCGCCGAGATTGGCAAGCTCGAGGGCGGCGGCTTCTCCGGTGCCGTGGGAGGCGCGCCATTTGGCGATGCGGAGTTCCTCCTCGGAAGTGAGGGCTGAAATGATGTTGGGCTCGACGCCGGCCTCGTGGATGGTGCGGTGGCTGGGGGTGTAGTATTTGGCGGTGGTGAGACGCATGGCGGCGCCGTTTTTCATGGGCAGGATGGTCTGCACGCTGCCTTTGCCGAAGCTGGTGGTGCCGACAATGATGGCGCGCTTCAGGTCCTGCAGGGCGCCGGCAGTGATCTCGGAGGCGCTGGCGCTGGCGTGATTGATGAGAACGGCGATGGGGTATTTGCGGGGTTCGCGGCCGTTGCGTGCAGGGGTGCGGAAAGGAGGAGGATTCTGCGAGGCCACGCGGCCCTCGGTGGTGACTACGACGGTGCCTTCGGGAAGGAACTCGCCGCAGACGGCGACGGCGCTGTCAACGAGTCCGCCGGGATTGTTGCGGAGGTCGAGGACGAAGGCCTGAATGCCCTGCTTTTCGAGTTCATCGAGCGCCTTGCTGAGTTCGCGGGCGGTGGGCTGGTTGTACTGGGAAATGCGGGCGTAGCCGATCTTGTAGCTGCCGGTCATTTTTGAGGACAGGAGCATGGGGTCATGCAGGGAAGTCTCGGCCAGGGTTTCGTGCTTCACTTTGAACTCCAGAAACTGCCGGGTGCCGGGACGGTGAACGGTGAGGGTGACCTCATCTCCGGTCTTGCCTTTGAGCAGCTGCATGGCCTCCACGATGCCGACAGAGTCTGTCAGCACGTCGTTGATACGGACGAGCTGATCGCCTGCCAGTACGCCTGCTGCTGCGGCGGGGCCGTCCTCCCGGACTGTGATGATGGTGAGATTGTTCTGACGTAGAGCGATGGTGATGCCGATGCCTTCGGAGGTGTCCTGCTGCTCCCGCTGCATGTCTTCAAAAACCGACTTGCCCATGTACTCGCAGTGGGGGTCCAGCTTGTGGAGCATGCCTTCGAGTGCGCCTTCGACGAGCTCCGCGTAGGTGATTTTGGATTCATCCACGTAGTTCTGCCGGACCATTTCCATGGCGCGGGTCAGCATCTCCATCTGCACGTAGGCGTCCTCAGGCGGTGGCTTCACTGGAGGTGAGGCGGGAGTTTTGGGCTCGGGCTTCGGAGCAGGCTTTGGCTCAGCGGGTTTGACCGCAGGCTTGGGTGTGGGCGTGGCCGCTGGAGCCGAAGGTGGCGAAACTGGGGGCGTGACAGGAGCAGGGGAGGGCGGTGCGGCGTGAAGACTCACGCTGAGGGCCAGAAAGGAAAGGAGTGCGGGGGCGCAACGCATGGCGGCATCCTGCATGATTTCGGGCGCTTGCGACAGAAGAAAATCCCTGCGGTGGATCACTCCAGCGTGATCCCACCCCAGTAGGCGAATTCCATATTCCAGCCGTTGGCGTGGGATTCGAGGCGCAGGGTGATTTCCTGGCCGGCGAATTTGGAGAGATCGACCTCGATGGTTTTCCAGCGGGGTTTTTCGTGGTCCACGGTGAGCTCTTTGATGACCTGGCCATTGACCACGGCTTTGGCGGTCCAGTCACCACGATCATCGGCGGCGACGGTGGCGGTGAGTTTGGTTTTGCCGGGCTCGACTTTGAATTTGCGCTCGAAACCGGCAGGCGTTTTTTTGTCGGGGAAGGGGTGGATGAGGAGGACGTTTTTGCGGCCGTAGTACTCGCTGAGTTTCATGGGGGTGCGCTCGAAGTCGGGGGCGGCGACTTTCCAGTCGGGGTTCCAGAGGCTGACGCTTTCCCAGTCGATGGCGCGGGAGCTGGGGCCTTTGGGTTTGGCGTTGGTGGGTTCTTCGACGCCTTTGATGAGGAGTTCTTTTTTCTCCTTGGTGAGGGGGCCTTCTTCGGGTGGGGCCAGGACATACCAGATGAGGTCGCGGAAGGCGGCGTCGGGGAGATTGCCGAAGCCCATGGGCATGAGGCTTTGCTTGGTGTTGGTGAGGGTGGCGACTTGATCGCGCGGGACGATTTGCGCGGCGCCGCCTGCGCCGAGGAGTTTGACGTGGCTGGGGGTGTCTTCGACGACGCGACCGGCGAGGGTGCGGCCGTCCTTGGTGCTGACGGTGAAGTTTTCGTAGCCGTTGCCGATGATCTGATTGGGGTCGATGACATTGGCGAGGATGGCGTCGAGATTGCTGCGACCGCTGCCGATGAGATCGGGGCCGACTTTTTGGCCGCCGCCGTGGAATTCGTGGCAGACCATGCAGGTGGCGGTGAAGAGGAGCTTGCCGTTGGCGAGATCGGGCTCGCCAGTGAGGCAGGCTTGTTTCTTTTGGGCGATGAGGGACTTCACGTCATCGGAGGAATCCTGCCAGGCGCCGAGGACTTTGAAGGCTTGATCGCGGATGGCCTTGTCTTTGCTGGTAGCAAGGGCGCGGCGGACGGGGGCTGGGAAGCCGGTGGCGCTGACTTTGCCTTCAGCGATGGCGCTGAGCATGGCCTGGGTCCAAGTGGTGCGGGTGCTGAGGGCTTCGATGGATGCGTTGTAAAGCAAGCCTCTGGCTTGCGGGCCGGACTGCAAGCCGGAGGCTTGCGCTACGGTCAGGAGCGGGGCGATGAAGTCATCGCCGCCGAGGTCTGCGGCGGCGCGGATGGCGGCGACGGCGAGGGCGGTAGAGGTTTGCGGTGTGAGGAGGGGCTTGAGGCCTTCCTTCACGGTGTCGGTCTTCACTTTGCGCAGGGATTGCAGGATGGCGATGCGCTCCTTTTCGGGCTTCTTGGTGTCGTGCAAGGCGGTGAGCATTTCCTTCACGGCGGCTTCATTGCCCCAGAGGACGGCGAGGGTTTGGGCGTGCTTGCGGACGTCGGCGTTGGAGTGAGAGCGCCATTTAGAGAGGCTGGCGGAGACGTCTGTCGTTGGCTTGATGACGCCGCCTTCCTGGCCTTTGACGAGGCCTTCGAGGGCGTGGGCGAGGAGGATGTCGTGGGTGGGAATTTTATCGCAGAATGCAACGGCGAGGTTGAGGTTTTCGGCCTTGCGGGTGTCGCAAAGACGGCGCATGGCTTTATGAGCAAGAATGCGTGAGAGAGGCTGAGTGGAGGGGGTAATATCGGCGAGCCATGGAGTCCAACGTGCGGGATTGCTGGCAAGTTTGGGCTCAAATGCAGACCAGATCATGAATGGTAGCAAGGTGTCTTCAGGGGCAGATGATGATTTGAACAAGTTTTGGAGCTCGACTTCCATCTCCACCGCAATTTGGGGGGCTTGGTCTACCGTCAGGCTTTCTGAAGAGTACTCTCGCAGCAATGTGGCCATCGCGAGCCTCACACTGGGATCAGCATCGCTTGCAAGGCGTTGCGAGGCGAGCAACCCGACTTCGGCTGGATCATTCTTGTCTGACCCCATCATTGAAGTCATGAAGCTGCCGGAAGCTTGGCGAATGATCCATGAACGAATTGCAGGATCTGAGGATCGACCTAGTGAATCGATCACTTGATGTGATAAGATCGACCAATCTTTGAGAGTGCGTCCGTCTTTTTCCACATCGGCTCGCACATCAATGAGTGTCCACAGACTTTCCATGCGTGTGGAAAGCGGCTTGTCGTTATGCAGGACCAGTTCCTCCAAAGGTTTTTGTGCGGCGACATCTTTCTTCTCCACCAGCATCCTTCTCGCCATTCGGCGCATCCAGTTGTTGGGATGCTCCAGGGTTTTGACGAGGTCGGAAGTGGGCAGCTTTTTGAGGTTGAGGTCGGTGCGCTCGCGGGTGGTTTTTGATTTGGCGTCGGTGGTGACAACGCGCCAGATGCGGCCGCGTTCGCGGTCCACGCCTTCGGGGTTGGCTTTGGCGTTTTGGTAGCAGGGGTATTTGTCGCACCAGTCCATGATCCAGAGGAAGCCGTCGGGGCCGGTCTGGGTGCTGACGGGGCGGAACCAGCCGTTGTTGGCGCGGAGGAAGTCGCGGCGGGGCTCGCATTTGAAGGTGGCGCCGACGGGGGTGAGGACTTCTTCGTGGATGGCGTTGTCGTGGATGTTGCCGATGAAGGCGTGGCCGTGGGTGTCGGCGGGGTAGCGGCCGCCTTGATATATTTGGATGCCGGCGTAGGCGGCGCGGAAATGTTTATGTTTTACGATACTGGGGAGGAGTTCGTAGGCGTAGGGGTTCTCAGGCGCGCCGCCCTGGCGCGTGTAGATGCCGCCGGGGGCCATGTGGAAGAAGTGGTCGATGACACAGGCGCTGACGAAGAAGTTGCCGGCGGCGTCGTAGTCGCAGCCCCAGGGATTGCTGGTGCCGTCGGCGAAGACTTCGAATTCCCACTGACCTTCTTTTTCACGAGATGTAGAGCGGGCGCGGCCGATGCCGGCGTCGAATTTGAAGCCTTCTTTTTCGGGCTGGCCGGGGCGGCGGACTTTGCTGTTGGTGAAGACGCCGTGGGTCATGTAGAGCCAGCCGTCGGGGCCCCAGGTGAAACTGTTGACGAGTTCGTGGGTGTCCTCGCGGCCGAAGCCGGTGAGGACGACGCGCCAGGCGTCGGGTTTGTCGTCGCCGTCGTCATCGCGGAAGTGGATGAGGTGGGGCTGCTGGCCGACGTAGATGCCGTTGTCTCCGCAGATGATGGCGCTGGCGAGGTTCAGGCCTTCGACGAAGACGGTGCGCTTGTCGGCGGTGCCGTCGTTGTCGGTGTCTTCGAGGATGATGACGCGGTCGCGGGGGATCTTTTCGCCGAGCTTCGGCATGGGGTGGTACTTATCGTCCTTGGCCTCGCCGCCGAAGGGGCGCTGGTCTTCGGGGAGGGGAGTACCTTCGGGGTATTCGTAGGCTTCGACGATCCAGAGGCGGCCGCGATGATCCCAGGTCATGGCGACGGGATTTTGCACCATGGGTTCATGGGCAAAGCAGCGGACCTCGTAGCCGTCCGGCACGGACATTTTGGCGCGGGCTTCTTCGGGCGTGGGGCAGATGGTGGAGGCGGCGGCGCGTTCGCCTTCGAGCTCTTTGCCGGCGGCGAAGAGATTGGAGGTGAGGAGAAGCAGAGGAAGGAAAAGGAACGGGCGCATGGTTGGTTGCGGTTGTAGCAGAAGCTACGGAGAAAGGACAACAGGGATGTCGGACGTGATTTGGGTGGAATCGGACGGGAGACTGATTTCGCAAGCGGGGCGACAGGGGATTCGTTTCGGCCGCCTAGGGGGCAGAGTTTAACCACGGAATACACTGAATACAGGGAGCCAGAATGGAGGGGCCGTGAAGAGAACGGCGGGAAACTGCGAGGACGATTTGACCGGGTGAAATCTGGCCTGTTAATGCGTGTGAATCTTGTTATTCCTATTTACCAATGGCTTCTGAAAATACTCCCACCCGCAAAACTCCTGAACAACTTCGATCCTGGCGCTGGTATGGCCGTGATGAACTGAGATCCTTTGGTCATCGCTCACGGGCGAAGCAGGCGGGGTGGGGGAGCGAGGACATCGTGGGGAAGCCGGTGATCGGGATTCTGAACACATGGAGTGATCTGAACTCCTGCCACATGCATCTGCGGCTGACGGCGGATGCGGTGAAGCGCGGAGTCTTGCAGGCGGGCGGGCATCCGATGGAGATTCCGATCATGTCGGCGGGCGAGATGCTGACGAAGCCGACGGCGATGTTTCATCGCAACTTTTTGGCGATGGAGACGGAGGAGATGCTGCGGGCGAATCCGATCGACGGGGCCGTTTTGCTGGGGGGCTGTGACAAGTCCACACCGGGGCTGCTGATGGGGGCGTTCAGCATGGACATCCCCGTCATCTACATGCCGTGCGGGCCGATGATCAAGGGTAACTGGCGTGGGGACACGCTGGGCAGCGGCAGCGATGTGTGGAAGTATTGGGATGAAAAGCGTGCGGGAAATCTGAGCTGGGAGCAGTGGTGCGAGATCGAAGATGGCATCGCGCGCAGCCCGGGACATTGCATGACGATGGGAACGGCGAGCACGCTGACGGCGCTGGCGGAGACGCTGGGGCTTTGCATTCCCGGTGCCTCATCGATCCCTGCGGTGGACAGCGCGCATACACGCATCGCGGCGGCGGCAGGAAGGCAGATCGTGGAGAATGTGTGGCTGGACCGCAAGCCCTCGGGCATTGTGAGCGAGCGTTCGTTTGAGAATGCGATCGCGGTGGATATGGCGCTGGGTGGCAGCACGAATGCGATCGTGCACCTGGTGGCGATGGCGGGACGGCTGGGGATCAAGCTGCCGCTGGAGAAGTTTGATGAGATCAGCCGGAAGATTCCGCTGCTGGCGAACATGCGGCCTGCGGGCAAATATCTGATGGAAGAGTTCTTCCTGGCGGGTGGTCTGCGTGCGCTGCTGAACGGTATGCGCGAACTGCTGCACACGGATGTGCCGACGATCACGGGCAAGACGCTGGGCGAGGACATCGAGGATGCGATCATTCACAATGAGGATGTGATTCGTACTCCTGCGACGGCGCTGCAGCCGGATGGCGGCACGGCGATCCTGCGTGGGAATCTCTGCCCGGACGGTGCGGTGATCAAGCATGCGGCGGCGACGAAGGAGCTGTGCACACACACCGGGCCGGCGCTGGTGTATGACAGCTATGCCGACCTGAAAAAGAACATTGACGACATGGAGCTGGATGTGACGAAGGACACGGTGCTCATCCTGCGCAATGCGGGGCCGGTGGGCGCGCCGGGGATGCCGGAGTGGGGGCAGCTTCCCATTCCGAAGAAGCTGATCATGCAGGGCATCCGCGACATGGTGCGGCTGAGCGACTGCCGCATGAGCGGCACGAGCTATGGCGCGTGCGTGCTGCACATCGCGCCGGAGAGTGCGATCGGCGGACCGCTGGCGCTGGTGAAGACGGGCGATCTCATTGAACTGGATGTGCCAAACCGGAAGCTGCATTTGCATGTGAGCGATGCGGAGCTGGAGAAGCGGCGCGCGGAGTGGAAGCCTGCGCCGGTGAGGTATCATCGCGGCTATGCGAAGCTTTATGTGGAGCATGTGACGCAGGCGGACCAAGGGGCGGACTTTGACTTCCTGCAGCATGGGCCTGCGGTGCCGGAGCCGGATATTTTTTGAGTTGGAGGCTTGAAGAGCGAATTAGCGGGAGGGACTTGGGCGGCGTTCGGCGGCGGGCCGGGCGCAGCACGCTCTACCGGCGCTGGGCGGCTGAGAAATATGGGCGTTGCCATACGCTGGTGGACGGGCGGGCTTGCGCCACGCCCATCCTACTGATAGCCACAAAAAA
This sequence comes from Prosthecobacter sp., assembly GCF_044222565.1. Classification (GTDB taxonomy): domain Bacteria; phylum Verrucomicrobiota; class Verrucomicrobiia; order Verrucomicrobiales; family Verrucomicrobiaceae; genus Prosthecobacter. The sequence continues at coordinate 214,856 of NZ_JBGANA010000006.1, read as the reverse complement.
ACCTCCCGGTTTGCACCGGGAGGTTTTGAAAACCTTGAAGGGTTGAAGCAGTCGTTCAGAGAACGATTGGATTAGAAGCGGACGCTCAGAGACACGCCCCAGTAGGCCACGCTGTGGAAAGCAGTGGCAGGGCCGCCAGGAAGGCCGGCGGCGTAAGGGGTCGTGGAAGAACGAGCGGCGTTGGAGAACGGACCCATTGGCAGGTTGAAAGCCACGTAGGGGGTCAGGGTCGCACGGCTGTTGAGCTTGATGGGGAAATCAAGGCCAACGTTCAGTGCGGTCCAGCCGCTGAAGCCATTACGAACAGCGCTGCTGCCACCAGCGAAGCCGCCGCCACCGATGAGGTTGCGGGTGCCCTGGGTGAAGCCAGCATTGTAGTTCAGGCCATAGCCGAGCCCAGCGTGTGGGACGATGCTGATGGCATCGGTCACAGCGATGGTGGACTTGGCATTGACGTCGAAGTACCAGCCGCCATTGAACAGGTCATAATTGGCGCTGGAGGACAGGACGACCGGGCCGAGGTTGGTGCTGACGCCTGCTGTGACCTGCTGGATGTCATTCATGCCGTAACCACCGGAACCGGGGATGGCGACCGAATTGAAACCGCCGCCGTTGGCGAGCAAGCCCATGTTGTGGATGAAGCTGTAGCCGAGGCTGAAGCTGACAGGTCCCAAGTCATGGGAAATGGCGGCACCGAGCTGCAGGCGCTGGAAGGAGGCGGTTTTGGAGATGGCACCGCCACCAGGAACACCAGTGAAGTTAGGGGAGAAGTGATCCTGGTCGCCAGCGAGGGAGCCGTAGTCCACGTTCCAGAGGAGGGAGGTGCTGCCTGCACCGTCTTCGGCGGCACCGCCGACGAGGAGGAGGGCGCCATTGAGGCCGGCACGGACCCAATGCTGGCCGTAGTTGATGCCACGCCACACGTAGTTGGAATCATAGCCGAGGGAGGCGGTGATGCCGAGGTCGTCGTTCGCGGGAGGTGGAGCGACTGGGTTCTTAACAGGGGCGGACGGGCCAGCCACAGCAGGAGCGGCGGCCAGAGCCAGGAACCCCAGTGTTTTCAGCAATGCGTTCAATTTCATGGTCTGATCAGGTTGGTACTAGGTTGGGTTGAGGTCGGACACTCGCATGGAAATGGAGCAAGACAGGAGTTTTGCGCCACCGTACGTGGGTCTTTCGGCGGCGATGGTAGCAGGTGCGTTGATCCAGCAAAGCTCTTTTTGTGTTATATTTGTTTATATTTAGCTTTACATACTGTAAAAATGGCTCTTTGCCAGAACGCATTTCCGCCCCTTTGAGCGGTGTCAAAACAGCAAAAAACCTCCCGGCCGGAGCCGGGAGGTTTTGCTATTTCAAGCAACCGTTTGAGGAACGATCAGAAGCGGACGCTGAGAGTCACGCCGTAGTAGGCCACGCTGTGGAAGGCGGTGGCCGGACCGCCGCCGATGCCAGGAGCGTAGGGCTGAGTGGAGGAGCGGGCCAGGTTCTGGAAGGGCCCCATGGGCAGGTTGAAGGCCACGTAGGGGGTAAGAGTCGCACGGCTGTTGAGCTTGATGGGGAAATCAATGCCGACGTTCAGAGCGGTCCAACCGGAGATGCCCTTGGTGTAAGCGCTGCCGCCGAAGATGCCGTTGACGCCACCGCCACCGATGAGGTTGCGGGAGGCCTGGGTGAAGCCTGCATTGTAGTTGATGCCATAGCCGAGGCCGGCGTGTGGGACGATGCTGATGGCATCTGTCACAGCGATGGTGGACTTGGCGTTGAGGTCGAAGTACCAGCCACCGTTGACGAGATCATAGTTGGCGCTGGAGGACAGCACGACCGGGCCGAGGTTGCTGCTGACGCCCAGGGTGAGCTGCTGGATGTCGTTCATGCCGTAGCCACCGGTAACGCCGGGAATGGAGTTGAGGCCGCTGCCATTGGCAAGCAATCCCATGTTGTGAATGTAGCTGTAGCCGAAGCTGATGCTGACAGGGCCGAGGTCATGAGAGACAGCGGCACCGAGGGAAAGGCGCTGAAAGGAAGAGGTGGTGGGAACGCCGACGAAGGCGGGAAGGCTGGGTGAGAAGCTGTCCTGGTCACCTGCGAGGGAGCCGTAGTTGACATCCCAAAGGAGGGAAGTGCTGCCAGCGCCGTCTTCCGCGGCACCGCCGGCGAGCAAAATGCCGCCATTGAGGCCCGCGCGGACCCAGTGCTGACCGTAGTTGATGCCACGCCACACGTAGTTGGAGTCATAGCCGATGGAGGCAACAATGCCAAGATCATCGTCCACAGGGGCGGGAGCGATGGGGTTCTTCGGGGCAGGGGCTGTTCCGGCGAGGGCAGGAGTGGAAGCCAGAGCCATGAGGCCCAGCGTTTTCAACAGTGCGGTCAGTTTCATAGTCTGAGTCGTGTGGTCTTGAGGTTGTTTTGTTTGAGGTCGGAGGTTCCAGATGAACTGGGGCAAAAACCGAAGTTTCGGGCCCAAGGCATGAGGGATTTGAGAACGGTTGCAATAGAGAGGGCGGCAATCAGGAGAAAGTGGTTTGTCCGCACCTGATGGGTGGATCAGGTGGCGACCTGATGCCGGCTGAACGGGATCTTCGGGCACAAAAAAACCTCCCGGTTTGCACCGGGAGGTTTTGAAAACCTTGAAGGGTTGAAGCAGTCGTTCAGAGAACGATTGGATTAGAAGCGGACGCTGAGGGTCACGCCGTAGTAGCAGATGCTGCGGAAGGCGTTGGAAGGGCCGCCTACTCCGGTGAAGAAGGAGGACGAGCGGGCCAGATTGGCCATCGGGCCCATCGGCAGATTGGCTGCCACGTAGGGGGTAAGGGTCGCACGGCTATTGAGCTTGATTGGGAAATCAATGCCAACGTTGAGTGCGGTCCAACCCGAGATGCCATTGGTGGTGGTGGAGCTGTTGCTGCCGCCGAAGGTGCCACCACCGAGGATGTTACGGGTGCTTTGGGTGAAGCCAGCATTGTAGTGCAGGCCATAGCCAAGACCAGCGTGTGGGACGATGCTGATGGCATCGGTCACAGCGATGGTGGACTTCGCATTGAGGTCGAAGTACCAGCCGCCGTTGAACAGGTCATAGTTGGCGCTGGAGGACACGTTGATGGGTCCCAGGTTGGTGCTGAAGCCCAGCGTGAGCTGCTGGATGTCGTTCATGCCAAAGCCGCCAGGAGCACCAGCGAGCTGGTTGACACCCATGCCATTGGCAAGGGAACCCATGTTGTGGATGAAGCTGTAACCGAAGCTGACGCTGGCAGGACCGAAGTCATGCGAGATGGCGGTGCCGAGCTGCAGGCGCTGGAAGGAGTTGGTGGATTTGATGGCAGCAGCACCAAAAGCGCCGTTGAAGTTGGGAGAGAAAGTGTCGTGGTCACCTGCAAGGGAGCCGTAGTCCACGTTCCAGAGGAGGGAGGTGCTGCCTGCACCGTCTTCGGCGGCACCGCCGACGAGGAGGAGGGCGCCATTGAGGCCGGCACGGACCCAATGCTGGCCGTAGTTGATGCCACGCCAGACGTAGTTGGAATCATAGCCGAGGGAGGCGGTGATGCCGAGGTCGTCGTTTGGCGGAGGAAGCGGGGCCGGGTTCTTAACAGGGGCGGATGGTCCGGCCACAACGGGAGTGGCGGCCAGAGCCAAGAACCCCAGAGTCTTCAGCAATGCGTTCAATTTCATGGTCTTGATCAGGTTGGTATTGGGTTGGTTGGTTTGAGGTCGGACACTCGCATGATCTGGCCCCAAAACCTGCGTTTCGGGCCAAAATACGTGAGCCGTTCAATCAGAAGCCTAGCATTTTAGATTCATGCAATAAAGACTTTTTCGAGATTCGAATAAACTTCTTCTACCTGCGGCACCAAGGTGAGCGCCACGGCGGTCGCAGCGGGAGGCGTGGCCATGTGGTGGCTCGCTCCCCGCCAATGGGCCCTCGGTCTTCGCTGGTTATTCAAAATGAAGTTCTCTTCGAGAACGGGTCCAGAAGGGCAGCCTGGAATCGGTCAGGGCTGCGGGGTCTTCTTGCGGCTGAACAGGGATTTTACTTTCCCGAAGAAGGTCTTTTTGGGTTCGGCGGCAGGGGCGGCAGCGGGGATGGGGGGCGGGAGAAGGTCATTGGGCTTCTGGCTGGCAACCGCAGCGGGACGGGGAACGGTGTTTTCAGGCATGCCGGCAAAAGCGGCGGTTTCATCGAAGTTGCCGCTGTAGTCACCAAAGCGTGCCTGCTCGAGCAGGAGGGAGTCGGCGTCAGAGAGGATGCGGGGCTGCACGAAGATCATCATCTCGCGGCGTTCCTTGGCCTGGTTGGTGCTGCCGACCAGATACTTGATGAGCGGAATACGGACGAGGAAAGGGAGGCCGCTTTTATTGTTGGTGTCCCGCTCAGTGATGAGGCCGCCGAGCATGGCGGTGGCGCGGTCTGCCACGATGAGATTGTTGGAAAGGCCCTGCTCAGAGATGTTGGGCACCTGGTTGCCGCTGATGGTGGTGTAGCTGGCGATGTCGTTTTTCTGCTGCCTGAACTCGAGCATAATCTCGGATTCGTTGAAGATGTGCGGCGTGATGTCGAGCTGAAGGCGGACGGGAATGTACTGCGTGGTGGAGGTGAAGCCGCCGCCGACGACACCGCTGGTGTAGCTCTGCCCGGCGATGGCGACCTGCTGGCCGATGTAAATGCGGGCGGACTGATGATTGAGGGTGGAGAGCGTGGGTTTCTGAAGGACGTGGAAGCGCTTGGTGCTTTCCAGAGTCTGGAGGAAGACGCTGAGGTTTTTGTTGATCTGGCCGTAGGCGGTGAGTCCGCCAAGGGCGGCAGGACCACCGGTGCCGAGGAAGCCTGCGATGTCCTTCAAATTGGAGGGATTGGCAAAGGCGGTGCCCTGAGTGTTGAGCACGCCGCCGACGAGGCCGTCATCGCCGACCTGCTTGAGGCTTTGAATCCAGTCGAGGCCGAAATTGAAGTTATCGGTGAGGGTGAACTCCCCGATGATGGCAGAGAGCAGGATCTGACGGGGACGGACGTCAAGTTCGTCTGCGAGCTCCTCCAGGGCCTTGAGCTGATCCGGCGGACCGCTGGCAAGGAATTTGGAGCTTGCAGGATCTGCAATGACCAGGGTGTTGGCGATGAGAATGCTGATGGGTTTTTTAGTGATCTGCAGGTCCAGGGAGCTGGTGCCGCCGCCGAGGCCCTGGCCGATGCCGGAACTGCCGCCGCCGAGCATCCCGGAGGAACTGCCTCCAAGTCCGTTGTTGAGGCCGGTGCCGAGGCCGCCGCCCAGACCTGAGGACCCCAGCGAGGAGCCGTTGTTGAACCCCTGATTGTTCCCAGTCTGCGATGTTCCGTTCTGCTGATTGCGCTGCTGAGCTGCGAGGGAGTTTTCCTGCCCCTTGAGGTCATTGCGCATGAGAGCTTTCTCGGCGACGCCGAGGAAGGTGGTGAGGTCCAGGTAGTTGAGCTTGCGCGAGAGGTAGCGGTTGGTGGTGGGTGCGGCGTCCAGCTCCTTGACCAAGGACTCGATTTTGAGCATGTCCGCAGGTCTGGCGATGACGATGATGCTGTTGGTGCGGGCCACGGCCTGCATGACCGGTTTGACGGTGTCCGCCGAGGAACCGCCTACCGAAGATGACTGAGAGGCGCCGCCGCCTCCCCCGGGAGGCTGAATGCCGCCGGGGTTGGGGCTGCCACTCGGCGCCGAAGGCCTTCTGCTGGGAGAGGAGCCGCTGGTCCCCAGCCCAAGGAGGGTGCCAAGCTGCTCGACAATTTCATCCGCCTCCGCGCGTTCAATGATGATGGTCTTCTGGACGGTTTCCATCGCCGGCTGGTCGATGCGTCTGGCGAGTTCGAGGTAAGCGCGAATGGTCTGCGAGGCCTCGGTGATGATGATGGAGTGCACATTGGGCACGGCGAGCATCTTGCCATAGGGATGAAGGGGGATGATGTCCTGAAAAGCGGTCTTGGCATCTTCGGAGCCGAGGTGATTGAGCTCCAGGACGAAGGTCACGATCTGGTCGGTGGCTGGAAGGTCCTCGGCACGCAGGATCATGGGCACATTCTGCGCGGAAGGCACGGTGCCCTGCTCCGTGGCGACGAGCTTGTCGAAATTTTCGCCGCTGGGGACCAGGGCGTAGCCGTGCATGAGAAGGCCCTTTTCAATGATGGTGCGGTATTCCTCATCGCTGAATTTTCCCGGCACGTCGATGGTGACGGTGGAGTTTTCCAGACCGCGGTCCTTGAGCACGCGGCGCCCCGTGACGCGGTGGTATTCGGCGATCACTTCCGCGAGCGGGGTGGCGACGAAGGTGATGACGTTTTTGCCGGTGTCCGTGGGGCTGGAAGGTCCGTCCGCGGCCGGGGCAGGAGCAGCAGGGTTGGCAGGGCCCGCAGGGTTCGTGGGGCCTGTGGGATTGGGAGGGCCGCCGGGTGTGGGAGGAAAGCCAGGGCGGCCAGGCTGCGGGGCGGGAAGGACGGCCGGCGGAACGCTCTGTGCAGCGGCCTGGAATGAGAATGCTCCCATGAAAACCATGGAGAAAATGAAATGAGGAAGGAGCTGTTTCATAGTTCTAGGAGCTCAGAGGATCACTGGGTGAATACTGGCGGATTGGTGACGGGGGCCACGACACGAATGCGTGCGGGGACTGCGGGAGCCGGTGCGGCGGGCTGGCCTGTCTGGGCTGGGTTGCCCCCGTTGTTTCTGGGCGGCTGGCCGGGGTTATACGTGGGCTGAGCGAAGGGGGCCTGCCCTCCGCCCTGCATGCCATTAACGCCGGGTGGCTGCCCTCCCGCTCCCTGGTTGGGAACGGGAAGAGCCGGAACAGGCACCACGGGCCGCTGATTCTGGGTTTGCGCGGCGGGATTTACTCCCTGATGCGGGCGTCCCTGCTGACCTGGTATGCCCTGCTGCTGCTGGCCAGCGGGAGGAACTTTGGCGGATTCGGCGGAGGCCAGCTGCTTGGTGTAGCTGTCGTTGAAATGGAGGGTGGCGGTTTCGGAGCCGAGAGTCACGTCGGCGGTGACATCCTTGCGGCTGGGGGCATAGCTGATGGAGTTCAACTTCATGCCGCTGGAATCGACCACGCCTTTCTTGAGGGGAATGCGTTTGTTGGTCTTGGTGTTGACGATGACCACGGTGGGATTCTCCTCATCGCCGTAGTAGGAACCGATGGCAAGATCGACAGCGAATGATGCGGCAGCCACCACCACGGGGGCTGTCTTCAAGGTGAAAGGGTTTTTGTTCCAGCCGGCTTCATAACGGTCCAACGGATAAGCGGCTGGAGGAACAAATGCCGCAGGCTCCTGCGCGAGGGCAGGGGCGCAGGGAAGCAGGAGCAGCAGCCAGCGAGCGAGGCTCATGACTCAGGTGCCTCCTTGGGTGGGGTGGCTGCTGTAGCAGGTGCGTAGAAGCGGCTGAAATGGACCGTGCAGACAACGGCAGACTTGTCTGCTTCATCGGGTATGATTTTCAGAAACGAGATGGCGCGGAATTCCGCGGGGTCGAGCATCTCATGCAGCCAGCGGAACATCGCGGGAAACTGGCCTTTCAAGGTGAGAGAAACGCCCACTTCGCGGTAGAAAGGCCGCGTCACGGGCTCCTGCAGCGCCCTCTTCTGCACCACAAGGTCGTTTTTGGCGGCGGCGGCGACCAAGGTGTCGAGGAGTTCGTTGCTGGCCTGGCTCTCGCTGGTCATCGAAGGCTGTGCGCTCTGCAGCCAGGTCTGACGTGCGTGCCAGAGATCTTTGTCCGCCAGCATGGCATCCGCCTCGACCTGACGGAGGGACAGAGTCTCTTCACGGCGCTCGATAAGGCGCTGCTTGCCGAGCAGGAACTGGCAAAGGATGGCGCTGCCGGCGACGAGGGCCAGCACGACGAGAATCGTCAGGAGTCTGCGTTCACTGGCCTTCATGACCGGGGGCGCCTCCTGTTAAAGTTCCTTGAGCGTTAAATTCAGCCCGATTGTCCTCGTCACGAATGCGAGGCTGGGGGACGCTCCAAGTGTAGCGCTGCAAGGGGACGCAGGCGACCAGCTTGTCCCTGAACATGGTGGCCAGATTGACGGAGGCAGCCTCGCCACTGATGACGACGCGGTCTGCATTAACCTGAAACTCCTTCAGGCGGATGCCTTCATCCGGGAGGAGGGAGACCACCTGATGAAACAGCTCCACGGGATAGAGATCAGGGTTGATGGCGGGCTCGACATCCATCCACTGCTGCTGGGTTTCACGCACGCTGTCGATCTCCGGCTGGGCGGCGGCGAGGGCGGTCTCGTGGCGCAGCAGGCGTGTCTCGCGCAGGCGCAGGCTGGCCCACCAAGCCCCGAAGAAAGCGACGTAGATCATAGCTGCGGCGGCCATCAGCAGCACCTTCTGACGGCGCTGCTGCTTCTGCTGACGGATGTGGACCATTTCCGCTGGAAGCATGCCGGAAGGCTGGTCGGGAAGCACGGGGGCGGGGCGCTGACCTTTGATGATTTCCGCCGCTTCAAAAAGGCAGGCCAGCTGAGGAGCGAAGTCGGGCTCGCTGTGGGTCCAGACATGCACGGTTTCAGCGTCGTCCGCGAAGCCATGGGCCTGGAGGGCTGCATGCAGGTCACGCAATTCAAAGGCAGCATCGGCATCCAGGCTGCGTGAGGTGAGGGTGCTGGCGTGCAGCAGTTTACCACTGCGGGTAAAGGCTGCGACAAAACGCCCCAGCTCCTTCCATACGGTGATGGCGTTTGGCGGAAGGGGCAGCAGGCAGGCGCTGGGCTCAAACCATTCCGGGGAAAGCCGCCGCCAGTCGGAGAGTGTTGATTCGCCGTTCAGCGCGACCGTGGCAATGAGCATGCGTTTGCCCGCCTTTACGACGGTCCAATGGACCCAAGGTTTGGCCTGGCCTTCACTGGCCAGACCGAGACTTTCCCAGCGGAGGGAGACGGCATCGGCCGCATCGGCATGGCCTTCATTCACCAGGAGCCAGAAAGGAGAGCTGTCAAAGGCCAGGGTCTCAATGGCCGTCATGCCACCGGTGGATGGAGGAGCATCCGTTGTGAGCTGAAGCGGCTGCCCGGCAGCTCCGGTCCATGTCTCCCAGGTGTCCTCCCCGGGGAAACGCAGGTGATGCTCCGTCTGGCGTTTCCATTGGAAACCACTCATGAGCGCCTCCTTTCGAGCATGAACTCACGCCATTCAGCGATGCGGGCGCCGCCGCCGCCATCGCGCACGACTGACACTGCGAGGCCGGCGCGTTCATCTCCCGCAGTGCCGATGCTTTCGATGCGCAAGGTGGAGCCGCGCAACGTCAGCAGTGGTAGAATTTGCGCCGCGCCCGGGCCGGCGATGCCAAGCATGGCGACGGCTTCATCAAGGCTGGTCAAGACGCGGTCATCCTGGGTGTGCGGCAGGCCATCGAGTCCATTGCGCAGGCTGACGAGATGCTGAGCATTGATCAAAGAAGCGCCGGTCAGCGCCGCCAGCACTTCTGCGGAGGCTTCATTCACATCCAGCTGGCCATTGCCGCGGAGGGTGAAAAGGGAGCGCCAGTCAGGGCGGACCTGACGCAGTTCTTCGCTGCGTGCCACGAGGTCCACTTCATCGAGGCTGGCCAGCGGACGGTTGGAGGGGCGGTCCTTGAAGCCGAGGAACTCATAGTCGGAGCGCTCAGCACTGTCGGGACGGATTTTGAGATCGTCCGCATCCGTCCAGTCCAGCAGGCTGGCGGCGACACCTTGGGCACCGGCGGGAGAGAGGCCCCAGGAGGTGAACATGCGTTCGAGAATGGGGAGCTGGTCCTGCGTGAGGAGGCGGTTCAGATTCAAACGGGATTCCTCCGTGGTCACCACCGCCGCAAAGGATTCCACCGGGGAGACGCTGGCGGAGAGGGCAGGATCTCCGGGCTGGATCATGGGATTGACCGCCACGGCCACACCCATCTCGGCAAGCTGTCGCGCACGCAGCAGTCCCATGCGGGTCTGCTGCATGCCGGAATGCTGCATGGAGAGGCCCATGGTGGAGATGATGATGAAGGAGAGCACCGTGACCAGGCAAAGCACGGCCAGCAGAGCCGAGCCAGCGGCAATGCGGATATGGCGATAAGCGTGGAGTGGGGGCGCGGGCCTCATCAACTACGTAGATTACCCTGTCTGGCGTTGAAGGCCATATGAATTTCGCCAAGGGAGCGGGGTTCTCCGTGGTAGGATCCGACGGGGGTCTGTGATGCATAACGACCGAGCTGCCTGCGAAGGTGCTGCGCGAGTGAGAGCGCAGGCTGAAAAGCGTGCCAATAATGTTGCATGAGGGAACTCTGTTATGGGAACGGCAGAGGGTGGGAATTTCTGAGAGGCACGAGAAGCTTTTGATCGCAGCTGATTTCTGGGGCGCTCATTAAGCTACGTGCTTAGCATGGTCTCGGGCGCAAGCGGATTTTCACGGGTTAATCAATTGCAGCTTAAGACTTGCTTTGAGCGTGCAATTCCGCGTTTATGAGATGGCGGACGCGCAATGCTTCGCGCCATTTCTGCCTGCGGCATGCCTGAATTTCACAACGATGCATTGGTCCCCCCAAAACATGGGGTGCTCTCCCCGTTTGCCATTTTCGTCTGGTGCGGTCTGATCGCGATCGTGCTGGGAGTGGGCGCCCTGTTTGTGATCAAGTTTGATTTGGAGCGGTTGCGCGGGACGGGGTATTTTATGGACAAAGCGCGCGAGGCGATCGCCCGCAAGGACTGGGTGGTGGCCGCGAACGCCATCCAGCACGTTCAAGGGCGGGACCGGGAGGAACCCGAATTTTTGCGAGTGGTGGCCGACTACCTTGAAGCCACCCGGGCCGAACCCTCGATGCTGCACACCATCCTCGACAAGCTGGAGGCGAAGGGAAAGATGCTGCCGGTGGACTACCTCTGGGTATGCCGTCTGCAGCTTGCCGCCGGCAAAATCGATGCTGCACGCCGGGCGCTGGAGAAGATTCCGCAGGCAGATCGCCGCAGTGCCGATGCGCTCAAGCTGAGCATCACCGTCCTGAACGCAGAGGGATATTCCAAGGAGGCGGCGGTGCAGCAGGCCGAGCTGTTCCGCCTGTTTCCCAAAGATCCTGAGGTGATCTTTCGCACCGCCTCCAGGGATCTGTCGGGAACATTTCCGGAATTCCAAGAGACGGCGCTGCGCCGGTTGTGGGAACTCGCACGCCAGCCCAACGAGTGGGGGCTGAGCGCCTTGCGGGTGCTCAGCCAGCAGCGCAATCTTACAGTGGGCGAGGCGCAGCAGCTGCTGGATCTGGCGGACAAGCTGCCCGGCCTCATGCCTTCGGAGAGGCTGCCCGTGGTAACGGTGCTGCTGAAGCTGGATCCTGCGCGCCGGGAAGAGCTGATCAATGCTGAAATCAAGCGCTATGCCAAAGGGACGAAGCTGGAGAAGGCGCAGCTGGGGCAGTGGCTGGCCGGTGAGAAGGAGTATGACAAGGTCATGGCGCTGGTTCCGGAAGAGGAACTGATGAAATCTCCCGAGCTCTTCCCCATGGTGGCGCAGGGACTGGCGGCGCAGCAGCGCTGGGCCGAGCTGGAGAAGCTGATTTCCAAAGACAAAAGGCTGCCCGTGTCCGATGCGCTGGCCGAGACGTGGCGGGCGATGGTGGCTAGACATTTACGGCCCGATGATGTCCGCGAGCCGCGCGCCCACCTCGAACTGGCGCTGCGCGAGGCTAGGACCGCCAGAGACCGCTTTGTGATCTCGATGGTTGCGCAAATGGCCGCCGAGGCCAACATGACGGAACTTGCATTGCAGGCGTATCTGGAATTGGCGGATCCTTCCTATGGGCAGGAAGCCGAGATGCTGGAGAAGTGCTGGCTGATGGCTCTGATGATGAAGGATTCGGGAGAGTTGATCAAAATTGCGGAGCGTCTGGCAGAGCTTCGCCCGGAGAATCATACGTTTGTCAGGAAGCGCGATTACATGCGTCTGCTGCGAGGCGAGCAGGTGGAGGTTACCCTTCCAAATGCCAAGGCGGCTGCCCCCGAAGGCGAGAAGAGCGATTTTCTTCATTTCCTGCGCGCTTTGAAAGCCTACCGGATGAATGACATGGCTAGCGTGGCCGACGATCTCAAAAAGATCCAATCGCTGGAGGGTTTTACCACGAACGAACTGGCGGTATGCGCTGGCTTGTTAGCCGTCAATGGAGAGCTGGGCCGAGCATTTGTGATTGCGGAGAAGATTCGACCGCAAATGCTGCTGGAAGAAGAGGAAGTGCTGTGGAGGAAGGCGCGGTAAGTGTAGCGAAGGGGGGCTCGGGCAATCCTAATAAATTTGCCGCGGATGGCGAACTGGGACCATTAAACGTGACATCCATTCGGGTGCTGCAAAGGGGGAGTCAGGAAGGGCAAAAGCTGCCGAAGAATGCCGCGAACGAACAAAAAAAACGACCACCCGGTCGGATGGTCGTGTATTTCGAAGAAGCTCGAGTTAAGTCGGCTTAGTTGCGACGGCGGCGACGAACCAGCATCAGTCCCGAGCCTGCGAGAATCAGGAGTATTTTGGAGGGTTCGGGAGCTGCTGATACGGTAGCAAGCTGAAGCGCATGATTGGTAGAGTTAAAGCCTGCACTCGTCAGGGATGCACTGGAGGTAGGAACGTAGGTGCCGGCAATAATCTGGCGGTTGGCATTAGAAAGGCTGGACAAGTCAATAGTGGTAGCTGAAGCGACATCCGAAGCGGGAAAGCGCCAGTTTGCATCGTTTGCGAATGGAACATACCCAATAGCTGTTTGCGTTACAGTGGTTAAGGCATTGGCCAATGAGGTATTATTGGTCGAGTCCAAGGCCCAAAAATAGACCTGGGAATTTGGGCTAAATCCAGGAAGCGATGAGTAGGTCGGGTTAGAAGAGACGTCAAATGCACCAGCGATAGGGATGCCTGTTCCAACCGTAGTATGTGCGAATTCTTTAAAATCCGCATTCAAAAGGGCAATACCTGCCAGGGTCGTGGCGTCAGCGGCAATTTGCGAATCTGTGAGTGTAGCAAAGTAGCCTATTCGAACATAGTTGCCGACGCTCAGCGCTGCTGCACTGGCGTCAATCAAACCAGTATCTGCGGATTGGGTGTTCCAAGCAACAGTAGCCGCGTGTGAAATTCCACTCAGGGAGAGAAATGCGATGAACAACGCTATTTTTTTCATGTAGATAAGGGATTAAAGATTAATTGAAGCTTGCTGGAGTTTGGGGGGAAACCCAGTTAAACGCAGATCCTGTGCGTTTAACAAAGAGTGCAGCTCCAGCAGGAATGGAGGTGGTGCTTGCATCGGTAAAAGGAGCTCCCGACAATCTCCAACCAGTTCCTCCAAAACCCGATGTTTGGTAGTAGTAAACATTGTAGCCTGTTCCATTCCAAAACATCACTTGATCCGCAGTTGAGGAAGTTCCTCCCGCCAAACCAGTATTGGCATCTCCAGTGTATAAATTTGAAGAAGCTAAAGTCATTGCTGCCGCATAAGCATTTCCGAGGAATGTATAACCGCTAGATACGGGGAGGGACGTCTGGCCAGTCTTGACTGCCCCCGAGATCGTTATGTTGACGGAGGACGATTGTTGACGTGCGATCAAAATTCCTTCGTCGGGGTAAAGTACCGTTGAGCTAGCATCTACAAAAGGTGCACCAGATTGCCTCCATCCTGTACCACCAAAACCGGATGTTTGGTAATAGTACACCACAAAACCTCCATTGTTGAATACCTGAATTGTATCTGCCGTGGAGGAGGTTCCGCCACTCAAACCAGCTTGGTTTGTCGCACCGAATACACTGGCCAATGTCCAATGTGGCCGAATCTTGTATGAGTCGCCAGCTGCGACGCCAGCAGAGAGCGGCTGGCTGAGGGTAAGCGCGTGAGTGCCTGCTGTGGTGGCGGTGATGTCGTAGGTGGTTCCGGCAGCAGCCCCAGAAGTGATCTCAACATAACTGGTTATTTGACCACTTGCACCATTGTAAGCATTGTCAGCCCATGTCGAGTTGGCGTCAGTAAGAGTGGTCGATCCACCCGGTGAAGTTGTTGTGGACTGGTAGGCGACTGCGTTCGTCATGCCGATCGACGTGAACGTGTAGGCGGGTTGCCCTGACCCACCATTTCCAGCAACAGTCAAAGTCACGAATCCGACGGGATCAGTCGTCACTTGTGCCTGAGCAAAACTGGCAAGCAGGGGCAGCAGAATCAAGGATGGGCGGAGGAATTTCATGGCAAGGATGGGCGGAGGTTAACAGATTTAGGGAAAGTGGGTAGCAAAAAATTGTCGATATTTGGTCAATTCTTGGGGCGGGGTGCATTTACCTTGCCATTTTCATACCCCGCCAGTGCTTGTTCGTTACAAAAAATATGCGGAATATCCCGGTTTTTCCCAAGGTGGGCGTTCGAGTGGGGCCAAGGCGGGCTGTCTTGGAGGATGCAGGGCAGTGGACGGGCATGGATTCCTAAGAATTGAGTTCGGTCGGACCGGATGTATAATAGATGAGACGTGCCGTATCAGTTGCTTGACGTCAGTTCGGCTTCAGCGTTCAATCATTCCTTTCTCCGCCCCTTTTTTCCACGATGACCACGCTCCTACAATCCAGCGCCCAGGCTGCTGGCGTGGACCCAGCTGACATGCACACCGCACTGGAGCACGCGGCCACTGGCGGGATGTCTCCGGTGCAGGCTCTTATTGAGAGCGGTGCCGTGGACGAGCGGCAGTTCACCCGACACCTGGCGGAGAACCTGCTCTGGGAATGGGTCGAAACTCCGCAGCCAGATCCCGCTGACACGGCAGAGCTGAAAAGGCTGATCCCGGCGCGGTTTGCCGTGCGGCATCAGGTGTTTCCGCTCGGGTTTGCCGGGCAGGCGCAGCAGAACAACCGCAAGCTGCTGCTGGCCTGCCATGACCCGTTTGACCTGACGACCAAGCAGGCAGTGGCGCGTGTCTCGCTGCTGCCAGTGAAATGGTGCCTGACGCCGCGGAGCGAGCTGCTGGGGGCCATTCAGCAGCTGTATGGCGTTGGCGCTGAGACGTTTGACGCTCTGATCGAGGCGCGTGGAGATGCCAGTGCGGACGGGCACCTGCGGGACGAGGCGAATGTGATCGATGATGAGGATGAGGACGCTTCCGTGGTGAAGTTCGTCAATCAGATCATCCGCGAGGCGCTGGCGCAGAAGGCCACGGATATTCATGTGGAGCCGCAACCGGACAGCCTGCGGATCCGCTATCGCATCGATGGTTTCCTGCACGAAATTCCAGTGCCGGAGAACATCAAGTCGCTGCAGGCCTCGGTGATCGCGCGCATCAAGGTGATGAGCAAACTGGACATCGCGGAGAAGCGCCTGCCGCAGGATGGCCGAATCAATCTGATGGCGGAGGGGCAGTCGATCGACGTGCGCGTGGCCTGCATCCCGAGTGTGGAAGGCGAGTCCATCAGCCTGCGTCTGCTGGGGCAGGAGCGGTTCACGCTGGACCGCCTAGGCCTGAGCCCTGAGCACCGCGAGATCATTGAAGGCCTGCTGGCGAAGCCGAACGGCATCGTGCTGGTGACGGGGCCGACGGGTTCGGGCAAATCCACCACGCTTTATACCTTCCTCTCCCAGCTCAACAGCGTGCACCGCCGGATTGTGACCATTGAGGACCCGGTGGAAAACAAGCTACCGGGCATTGTGCAGATTCCTGTGAAGAGCGAGATCGGCCTGACCTTTGCGAGCGGGCTGCGCAGCATTTTGCGCGGAGATCCGAATGTGGTGATGGTGGGGGAAATCCGTGACTTGGAGACGGCGGAGATCGCTGTTCGCGCGTCGCTGACGGGACACTTGGTCTTCTCCACGCTGCACACCAATGATGCGCTCGGAGGCATCACACGACTCATTGAAATGGGCGTGAAGCCCTTCCTGGTCAGCTCGTCCGTGCGTGCGTTCATCGCCCAGCGTCTGGTGCGCTGCCTGTGCTCCGCCTGCAAGTCTCCCTCCCGCTACACGCGTGAGGAGCTGGTGAAGCTGGGCTTCCCCGAGGCGAAGAGCAAAACGCTGTACCATGCCACGCCCGGAGGCTGCCAGCAGTGCCGCGGCACGGGTTATGCGGGCCGTATCGCGCTTTATGAATTTGCCATCATGAGCAATGCGATGCAGGCGCTGGTCTCCAAGCGGGCCTCGGAGGCGGAAATCATGGCGCAGGCACGCAAGGAAGGCTTTACCAACATCCGTGAATACGGGCTGAAAAAGGCGCTGGAGGGGATCACCACCCTGGAAGAAGTGGCGCGTGTGACGACGGATGAACTTTCCTGACCCTGCTCCACGTCATGCCTGCCTTTCAATATCAAGCACTGGCCGCGGACGGCACCGTCAAAACGGGCTCCGTGGAAGCGAATGATCGTGGCGATGCGGTGCGGATGCTCTCGCGTCGCGGCTGGCAGGCACGGTCTGTGCAGCCGGTGACGGGAGAGCGCCCCACCAAGGCTGCTGGGAAGACGGCGGCAGCCGATGCCCCGGCGGAGCTCCGGGTGACCAAGGCGGATGTGATTCGCTTCACCGAAGACATGGGCGACCTGCTATCCTCCGGCCTGCAGGTGGAGCAGGCGCTGCATGCAATGGAGAACCGCACGGCATCGGGCCAGGGCCAGATGGCGAAAAAAATCCGCGAACTCGTGCGCGATGGTGTGCCGCTGTCCGCGGCGCTGCGGCAGGTGTCCACCACCTTTGACGAGCTGTACTGCAATATGATCGCTGCCGGTGAGAACAGCGGATCGCTGCCGGACATCATGGACCGTCAGTCCCGGCACCTGCGGCTAATGGAGACGCTGCATGGGAAGGTGGTGGGAGCCCTTATTTATCCGGCCTTCCTCATCGTGTCCGGCGTGGCGCTGGCCATCGTGATGGTGACCTACCTGCTGCCAAAGCTGGCCGGCCTGCTGGGCGGCGGCGGCAGAGAATTGCCGGCGATGATCAAGGCGAGCCTGTGGCTTTCCGATATTCTCAGACACTGGTGGTGGGCCTTGCTCATCCTCCTTGGTGTGGTGGTGATGGCGCTGTTCGCCGTGCGCAAATCCACGGCTTTTCTTTCGGAGTGGCACAAGCTGCTGCTGACCCTGCCGGGCATCCGGGACATCACGCGCTCGCATTTTGAGCTGCTGTATTTTGAGACGCTGGGCAGCCTGCTGAGCGGCGGCGTGCCGCTGCTGTTTGCGCTCGAGCTGGTGAGAAAGGCGGTGACGAACCTGCACCTGCGGAAGGGGCTTTCCAAAGCTGAAGAACTGGTGCGCGAAGGTGCCTCCCTGAGCACGGCCATGCGCAAAACGGACGTGCTGGGGTCGCAGTCGATCGATGTCGTTCGCATTGGCGAAGACACGGGGCACCTGGCGGAAGTGCTGGGAAAGGCCGCTGGCCGCATGGACGTGCAGCTCACCCGGACCATCGAGCGCGTGACCGCGCTGATCCAGCCCTGCCTGCTGCTGGTGATGGCCGTGCTTGTGGGCGGACTCGTCTGGACGATGGTGAGCATCGTCTTCTCCACGCTCGGCCAGTTGAATCAACGCTAACCATCCATCCTATGAAACACATCCATCGCCAGCCGTTGCGCACCCGTGCGTTCACCCTTCTCGAAATGATGATCGTCCTGCTCATCATCGCCCTGATCATCGGCAGTGTGGCCGTGATGGTGGGCGGCATTGAAAAACAAGCCGAGACCGTCTCCGCCGGGGCCAAGATCAAGCAGCTGCAAAGCGCGCTGATCGCCTACAAGATTGCCAATCTCGTCCCGCCGACCCAGGAGCAGGGCCTCGAAGCACTGGTGACCCGCCCCACCGCAGCCCCGGTGCCGAAGCGCTGGAGCCAGCTAGTGAAGGCGGATGCGCTCGTCGATCCATGGGGGCGCAAATTTGCCTATCGCAATCCGGGCAAGCACAACAATGGCGGCTATGACGTGCTGTCCTTCGGCCAGGATGGTGTCGAAAACACCGACGACGACATCGGCAACTGGTAGCCTGCCACACCGATGGACCGCCGCGCTGGATTCACCCTGCTGGAGATGATCGTGGTGCTGCTCATCGCAGTCCTCATCATCGGCATTGGCGCGGGTGCCGTGCAGCGGATGTCGCAGGAGAATGAGCTGCGGAAGGCGTCTGTGGAAATGGAGGCGGTGTTTATGCAGGCGGCCCAGCGCGCCTACGCCACCTCCATGACACAAACAGTCGTGTTTGCTGAAGGCGGGCTGGAGCTGGCGGGTTCGAATCTCCCGTCCGGCGGCGCCAGCGTGAGTGTGTCCTTTCCCGAGGGCACGCGGTTTCAGGTGCGGCGCATGGGTTCGGACCGCTGGGCGCCTGCCGCAGGTCAGCGTCTGATGCTTCTGCCCGGTGGGTTGTGCGAGCCGCTGGGGCTGCGCCTCGACTGGCAGGGGTCCACCGTGCGTGCCACGCTGGATCCTTTGACCGGCGGAATGATCGATGTGGAGGAGGTGCTGAGATGAGGATTTCGATGACATGCTTTCGGCACCGAGTGCGCTGGCAGGCACCGGCTTTCACGCTGCTGGAAGTGCTGCTGGCCGTGTTTGTCTTTAGCATGGCTGCGGTCGCGCTGGTGGAGGCGGTGCAGCAGGTGGGGAACACCACGGTGCTGCAGCGCCGGGAAGCCATGGTGCAGGATCGCATGAGCTCCCTGCTGGTGGAGTACTCGCGGCTGCTGTGGAAACAGCCCGCGCCTGCGAGTGCCACAAGCGAAAAAGTGCTGGAGGAAGACGGAGTCACCTACACGCTGCAGGTGGCGCCGCTGGAACTGAAAAACAAGGACGGGCAGCCGCTGCCGGAGATGGTGCAGGTGGCGATCGTGGCGACGTGGAAGGAGGGCGCCGCCAAGCAGGAAGCCACCGCCAGCACATGGGTGTTCCGTCCGCTGTTTCGTCCTGTGCAATAACTCTTCCCGTGAACATCACCTCACATCGCTTCAGCCATTCCAAAAGGGGATTCACCCTGCTGGAAATGGTGATCGTGCTGGGGATCACCGCCATGCTTCTCACGGCGATGTACAGCATCTCCCAGGGGACGATCACTCTGGCGGACGACATCGAAAAACATCAGCGCCGCGAGCGCCGCCAGTACTCCTACCTTGATTTCTGCCGGCACCTGCTTTCCAACCTGCCTGCCACGGCCATCATGAATCTCAAGACGACGCAGGACGGCTCCTCCTACCTCAGCACGCTGGAGTTTCAAAACGTGCGCTCGCCATTTGATGGCGCTCCGCAGCAGATCGTGACCATGAAAACGGATACGGTGGCGGGGGGCGGCATCCGGCTGATCCTGACTTCCCAGCGTATGCCAGATCCGCAGGCGCAGGCGCTTCCTGGCGCAAACAAAAATCCGCTGACGCAGGTCGTGCTGCTGGAAAACCTGGCCCAGTACGAGTGGCGCGCGTTTGACACCATCAGCGGTCAATGGACATCGACCTGGCGCGAAGAAATTCCCAACCTCATGACTGCCCCGCCCACCCCGCCGGCAGGAGCGGTCACTGGAAATGTCAATGCCGGGACTGGTGTCGCTGGAGGCGTCACCGCCGGAACGGTCAATGCGGGGAACACCAACGCAGGAAACGTTGCGGCCGTGCCGGCACAGGGCGCGGCCATCCGCTCCATGCACCCGCTCATGCTGGAGCTGACGATGGCGGCCGGCATTGATCCTCCGCGCAGGTGGGTGTTTTGGATTCCGCCATCGGAGCAGCCGGCACGCTGAGACGTCGAATGCTTCAGGCACGGCAGGGGCGACGAATCAGCTTGCCCTCCAGGAGGGGAAACGCATAGTAGCGGGTGTTTGGCGGGCATCGGTGGAAGCCTGCTCCGACTTTTTCAGACTGATGTGAACGCCGGATGGTGGTCCGCGGTTTGTGAAAGTGGAGCTTGCAAAGCCAGTGTTTCCGCGAACTTTTGGGGCCTGCCGGATCCGCTTCAAATTCTTTGAGTAAATGAATGATTCGGGCTGTAGCGCAGTCTGGTAGCGCGCTTCGTTCGGGACGAAGAGGTCGTGGGTTCGAATCCCGCCAGCCCGACCACGGTTCCTGCGCGTAAATGAGTTTCAGAGGCTAGACATGGCGACTCCAACCCAACCGAAAAAAATATTGCTCGCGGAAGACGTGCGCGCGCTCTCCATGCGGCTTTCGCATGCTCTGGAAACCCATGGCTACATCGTGCGTGTGGCGGAGGACGGGGAGGAATGCCTGGAGCAGATGGAGGAGTTCCAGCCGGACCTGCTGGTGCTGGACCTGATCATGCCGAAAATGAACGGGCTGGAGGTGCTTCGGCATCTGCGCTCCCAGCAGGCGACACAGCACATGCCGGTGATCGTCTGCACGGCGAAAGATTATTCGACCGAGCTCAAGCACATCCAGCAGACCGGACCGGTGGATGTGCTGATCAAGCCGTTTGACCCCGAACTTCTGCTGGAAAAGCTGCAGCAGTATTTTCATGAGGCCGCCTCGACCAAGGGGATCACGCATCGGGATCATCTCCCGGTGACCGCGGAGCAGTACGCGCCGGTGCTGGACACCAAGCGTCCGCACGTGAGGCTGTGGGGGACGCGGGGTTCCATTCCTGTGTGCGGAGCGCGGTATGCTCAGCATGGCGGCAACACGACCTGCTTTGAGTACAACACCGGGAAGGAGCGCATCATGTTTGACGCCGGCTCCGGACTGCGGGACGCGGGGCAGTCCTTTCTGGCCGGAGGCCCCTGCCACATTCATCTTTTCATCACGCACACGCACTGGGATCACATCCAGGGCTTCCCCTTTTTCACGCCGATCTATGTGCCGGGATTTGAAATCACCGTGTATGGCGAGCGCGGTTTTGGCAAAAACATCGAGTCGCTCCTATGCGGCCAGATGGACCGGGACTATTTCCCCATCCAGCGCGAGGACCTGCGCGCCAAGATCAACTTTGTGTTTCTGGACGACGCGCCGGTGAAGATCGGAGACGTTTCGGTGACGCGTGAATTCACCCAGCACCCTGGAGCCACGGTGGGGTTCAAGGTGACGCACGACGGCTGGAGCGTGGCCTTCGTGCCTGACAATGAATTTTTGCAGGGCTACATGGGGGCTCCGACCCAGCTGACCCGGGACTCCAACCTCGTGGTGCCCTATGAACCCATGCTGGCCTTCCTGGATGGCGTGGACCTGCTGGTGCATGAGGCCCAGTACCTGCCGGCGGATTATCCAAAACGCATTGGCTGGGGGCACTCCAACCTGGCCACGGCCTGCGCCCTGACCAAGCTGGTGGACGCCAAAAAGTGGATCGTGGTGCATCATGACCCTGATCATGATGACACTGCGCTGCAGGCCAAGCTGAACCTGACGCGGCAGATTCTAAAGGAAGTGGGTCACCCCATCCATGTCGTGCATGGCTATGACGGCATGACGGAGTACCGCTGACTCAGATGCTGGGATCAAACGATGCAGTGAGGGCGTCTCCCAGCAGCGCGCACTCCTTTTTAAGCTGATCGTACATCAGCTGCGCGCCTTTCAAGTCTTCGGCGTGGGAGTACTCGCAGAGCTCGGCGGTGAGGTTGAGCGCCTTTTTGGCGGCATACACTCCCAGCATTCCCTTGAGGGAATGGGCGGCTTCATACAGCGGTTTGGCCTTGCCTGCCGCGAGCGCCTTTTCGGCTTTGCGCAGGTATTTTTGCGAGTCCTCGGAGAAGATGGCCACCAGCTTGCGCATGAGTTTCTCATCGCCGGTGGACTCACGAAACTCGGCGAGATCGAAAGGCGGTTCCTCAGTCTTCCTGCTGCCTGTGGTGGAGGCCTGATCTGCCGCAGCGGAGCCAGGCTCCTGCGCTGAGGCGCGACGGGCAAACTGCTCCACCACCTGGAACAGTTCCGCAGAACGCAGCGGCTTGGAAATGTAGTCGTCCATGCCAGCTGCCAGGCAGAGCTCGCGGTCTCCCTTCATGGCATTGGCCGTCATGGCGATGATGGGGACGTGCCTGCCGGTGTCCTTCTCTCCCTGACGGATTTTCGCTGTGGCCTCGTAGCCATTGATCCCCGGCATGTGCACGTCCATGAGGATGGCGTCAAAGGTCTCCTTTTTGACAAGCTCGATGGATTCCCGGCCCGTGGAAGCCAGGGTGACTGTGTGGCCGCGCTTTTCCAGCATCCGCGCGCCGACGAGCTGATTGATGTGGCCGTCTTCGACGATCAGCACCTTCATGGACGAATGAGCGGTAACGACGGGCTCGATGCGGGGGGATTTCGGTTTGATGGAAATGCCGCTGGTCCGCCCAAAAACGGCGTTGAAGTGGAAGGTGCTGCCGGCGCCGGGCTTGCTCTCCACCCAGATGCGGCCCTGCATGAGCGCAATGAGATCGCGGCAGATGGCCAGCCCGAGACCTGTGCCGCCATAGCGCCGAGAAGTGGAGGTCTCCGCCTGGGTGAACGCCTCAAAAATGCTCTCCTGCATCTCATCGGCGATGCCGATGCCGGTGTCGTTGATCTTGAAGTGCAGGGTGACGAGGTCGGCGGTCTCTGACTCGACGGAGACTTCGATGGTGACGCCGCCCTTGTGAGTGAACTTGATGGCGTTGCCGATGAGATTGATGAGGATCTGCCGCAACCGCCCGTCATCACCGATGAGTCTCGCGGGCACCTCCGGGCTGAGGTTGTGCAACAGCACCAGACGCTTCTGAAAAGCGCGCACGCCCATGGCCTGGGCCACCTCTGTGACGATCTCATTGAGATCAAACTCATGCGAGTCCAGCTCCATCCTGCCGGCCTCGATTTTGGAGAAGTCGAGGATGTCGTTGAGCAGTTCGAGCAGCGAGTCGGCGGAATGCTTGAGCATTTCGAGGTATTCGCGCTGCGTATCGTTCAGACTGGTCTCCAGCAGGAGCTCGCTCATGCCGATGACGCCGTTCATCGGAGTGCGGATTTCATGGCTCATGTTGGCCAGGAAGGCGCTCTTGGCGTGGTTGGCGGACTCGGCGTCGTGGCGCGCCTTGCGCAGCTCCTCCTCGTCGCGCTTGCGTTCGGTCACGTCCGTGTGCGAGCCGGCCATGCGGTAGGGCTTGCCGTTTTCATCCCGCAGCGCGCGGCCGCGGGCGAGGATCCAGCGCCAGCTGCCGTCCTTGTGGTGGAAACGAAATTCCACGTAATATCGGGGAATGCGGCTTTCGAGGTAATCGTTCAAGGTGGCCAGGACGCGGTCGTGATCCTCGGGATGAAGGAGATTTTCAAAGGCGCTGAAGTCGTTGGCTATCTCATCGTCCGCGTATCCGATCATGCTCTTCCAGGGGGGGGAGAAGAAGACCTTGTTGGTGCGGATGTCCCAGTCCCAGATGCCGTCGCTGGTGCCGCGCACGGCGAGAGCGAAGCGTTCTTCGCTCTCCGCGAGTTCTCGCACTGCCTCCGCGGGTGCATTGGGGAGGCGCAGGCGGCAGGCATGCAGCATGCCCTCCAGTTCTCGAATACGCTGCTTCAGCTCCGGTACGGAGTCTGTGGCGGCATGCTCATGAGTCTCTGACATGGGGTTGGAGGTGGCCTCGCCGCGGTTGGGGGACGGACACAGGGGGAGATGAATAGACACAAATCAGCGCAAACAAACTCAAAAGGTGAGGTCAAACACGCAAAGTGTACGCCCTCAATGCCCGCTGAACAGGCGCAAAATCCATCTGCGTGCGTGTTTGGCGCCGGTGGTGACGTTCTTGTCCCCGCATGAACCGCCGCCAACTACTCGCCTCCCTTCCTGCTGCTTTCACCGCCGCCGGCTTTGCCGCCGGGGCCGACTCCAAACTCCGCGTGGCCGTGATCGGCCACACCGGACGCGGAAACTATGGCCATGGGCTCGACACGATGTGGCTGAAAATCCCGGCCGTGGAGATCGTGGCCGTGGCCGATGCAGATGAGAAGGGGCTGGCGGCTGAACTGAAGAAACTGAAGGTGGAAAAAGGCTATGCTGACTACCACGCGATGCTGAAGGAGGTGAAACCGGACATTGTGGCCATCGGTCCGCGCCACCTGGATCAGCACCGCGACATGCTGCTGGCGGCGATCCAGGCCGGTGCCAAGGGAATCTACATCGAAAAACCTTTCTGCCGTAGCGTGGCCGAAGCGGACGAAGTGATCGCCGCGGCGGAAAAGGCGGGCACGAAGATCGCAGTCGCGCACCGCAACCGCTACCACCCGGTGCTGCCGGTGATCGCGAAGCTGATCAAAGAAGACGCGATCGGCCGCGTGCTGGAAATGCGTGGCCGGGGCAAGGAAGACCCGCGCGGAGGCTCGCTGGATCTGTGGGTGCTGGGCACGCACCTCTTCAATCTGGCCACCTATTTCGGCGGAGCGCCGCAGGCTTGCACAGCCACGGTGCTGCAGGATGGCAGGCCGGTGACCAAGGCGGATGTGAAGGAGGGGGATGAAGGCATCGGCGCTCTCGCGGGGAACGAAGTGCATGCGCGGTTTGAACTGGCCGGCGGCGTGCCCGTTTTTTTTGACTCCATTCAGAATGCGGGAACGAAGGAGGCGGGGTTTGGCCTCCAGATCATTGGCACCAAAGGCATCATCGATTTCCGCATCGACAAGGAGCCGGTGGCACACATCTGCGCCGGGAGTCCGTTCAATCCCGCGCTCAAGGAGCCGCGGCAGTGGCTGCCCATCACCACAGCGGGGATCAACCAGCCCGAACCCATCCCCAATCTCGGTGCACAGCTGGCCAGCCACGAAACCGCCGGGCTCGATCTGATCGCCGCCATCAAAGAAAACCGCGCACCCCTGATCGACGCGGTGCAGGGACGGGAGACGATCGAGATGGTGAGCGCGGTATTTGAGTCCCACCGGCTGAACGGCCAGCGGGTGGAATTCCCGCTGAAGACGCGAGTCAATCCGTTCACGCTGCTATGAAAACCGCGCCGCTGATCTTACAAAACGGAACGCTGGTGCTGCCGGACCGGCTGATCGAAGGCGGTGCGGTGCTGTGTGAAGGCGGGAAAATCAGGGCCGTGGGAAAACGTGTCGCGGTGCCGAAGAATGCGGCGGTGGTGGATGCGAAGGGCGGGTACATCAGCCCCGGATTCATCGACATCCACGTGCATGGCGGCGCCGGCGCGGACTTCATGGACGGCACGGTGGCTGCAGTGCGCACGGCGCTGAAGGCGCATGCGCGGCATGGCACGACCTCGATCTTTCCCACCACCACGACGGGTGCGCCGGAGCAGATCATGGCCATGCTCGCGGCCTGTGGCGAGGCGAAACGCACCTGGCAGCCGGCGCATGGCGCGCGCGTCGCGGGAGTGCATCTGTATGGGCCGTATTTTGCTGAGGACAAGGTGGGGTGCCACTCGCGCGAAGGACGGCGCGCTCCGGTGCAGGAGGAATACGCACAATGGTTCAAGGATGATCTGGTGCGCATAGCCACCTGCGCGGCCGAGCTGCCAGGCGCGGAGGATTTCTACCGCATGGCGCGCAAGAAGCGCTGCCTGATCACCTGCGGACATTCGAACTCCAGCTGGGAGGAAATGGCGCGTGCCTTCAAAAACGGCATGCGCCACGTGGATCACTTTTGGTGTGCCATGAGTTCGGTGGCCTCACTGCGCACGCGCTTTGGTACGCCCATGCAGGCGAGCATGGAGCAGTTCGTCCTGGCGAATGCGGAGATGAGCACCGAGGTCATTGCGGATGGCATGCATCTAGCGCCGGAACTGCTGGACTTCGCCTTTCGCATGAAAGGGCCGCGGAGGCTTTGCCTGGTGACGGACTGCAACCGCGCGCTGGACATGCCGCCGGGCAGGTATCGCTTTGGTACCGAAGAGGATGGCGCGTGGTTTGAGAGTGACGGGAAGGTGGGCTTTGTTCCCGGGCAGGGGCTGGCGAGCTCTGTAGTGGGGCTGGACCACATGGTGCGCCACATGAAGAAGAGCACCTCCGCCACGCTGCCGGAGGCCGTGCGCATGGCCAGCCTCACACCCGCGGAGCGAACTGGTGTGGCAAAGAGCTGCGGCAGCCTGGAAAAAGGGAAGCGAGCGGATGTGCTGGTGCTGAATCGCCGGCTTGAAGTTCAGCGCACCTTCATCTCAGGTGTCGAAGTGCCGCATGACTGACCTGACCCGCCGCAGCTTTCTCTTTTCCGCCTGCGCCGCCGCGTGCCACGCGCAGCAGAGCGCCGCCCCCTTTGCGGAGCGGCTGGTGCAGGCGGCGCTGGAACGCGTGAAACACACGGTGCGCTATGATCCTGCCTACGTGGTGCTGGATTATCCCAATGGGGACGTTCCCGCGGACACCGGTGTGTGCACAGACGAAGTCATCCGCAGCTACCGGGCGCTGGGCATCGACCTGCAAAAGCTGGTGCATGAAGACATGAAGCGGGCGTTTGCCGTCTACCCGAAAATCTGGGGGCTGCGCAGCACGGACAAAAATATCGACCATCGCCGCGTGCCGAATTTGCAGGCTTTTTTCAAGCGGCGCGGCGCCGCTCTGCCGGTGACGCAGAAGGCGGAGGACTACCTGCCAGGAGACGTCATCACCTGCACGGTTCCCCAGAACCTGCCGCATATCGCCATCGTGGTGCCCGCACCGGATGGGAGTGCCACGCCGTGGATCGTGCACAACATCGGACGGGGGCCGAAGCACGAGAACCGCCTGTTCGAGTTTCCGCTCACCGGCCACTACCGCTATCACCCGCGCTGAACGGCGGCGGAGGTGCGCACAGCCTCGAGCGTGAGCTGCCACTGCTCCGTGCCACGGAACCAGCCGCGCTGAATGCGCATGGCCACATCCCACGGGGCGGGGGGAAGATTGCCGATGGGCGCATTGAACCAGCGTGCCTCCATGGAGGCGCCATCCTGGGTGAGGATGATGCGCAGATGCTTCTCCTTCATCGTGCGGCCGGGCAGCTTGGGCTTCACATTGCGGCAGAGGAAGAGCGGCTCGGAGTTTTTCTGGCCGAAGGGTTCCAGCAGCTTGTAGCTGTCGAAGAAGCTCAGGGAAAGATCGCGCAGCTTGACCTCCGCATCGAGCTCGAGGACGGCGGTCATGGCCTCCTTGCTCAGGGCCTCGCGTGCCGCCACCTGAAAGGCGGTGCGGAAGGTGTCGATCTTGTCCTCATGCACGGAGATGCCCGCGGCCATGGCGTGGCCGCCGCCGCCGAGAAGGTGGGCGCGGCAGATGTCGATGGCCTCCACCAAAGAGAAACCTGGAATGCTGCGACCGCTGCCTTTGCCGATGCCATTTTCATCGATGGAAACGAGAATGGTAGGACGGTGGCACAAGCGCGAGATGCGGGAGGCGACGATGCCGATGACGCCCGGGTGCCATTTGCGCGAGGCCAGAACAATGGCGGAGACTTTTTCCATGTCGCCAAGGGCATGGAGCATGGCCTCGGCTTCCAGATGCACCTGCTGCTCCACATTCTGGCGGTCTTTGTTGTGGGCTTCGAGCAGTTCGGCCAGGGCCTCCCCTTCGTCCGAATCTGTCGCGAGCAAAAGCTGCAGCGCTGTGGCGGCGGTGTCGAGCCGACCGGCGGCATTGAGGCGAGGTCCAAGGCGGAAACCCACGTGATGGGTCTGCACGAGGCCTTCAACGCCCGCGATCTGCTTCAGGGCCTTCAGGCCATGGCGTCTGGTCTGCGCCAGCGCCTCCAGCCCGCGGCGCACCAGCAGGCGGTTTTCATCGATCAGCGGCACCAGATCTGCCACGGTGCCGAGCGCCACGAGATCAAGAGTCTCCTTCAGATCGTAGCTGCTGAGCATGCGCGTCTTCAGCAGCGCGTGGGAGACTTTGAAGACCAGGCCCGCGGTGCAGAAGTAGTGGTAGTCCTTCCCCAGCTTTGGATTCACCAGCGCCAGGCATTCGGGGCGGCCAAGCGGGGAGAGCTCGTGGTGGTCGATGATGACGCAGTCCACACCGTCGGCGCGCAGCTTGGCCACTTCTTTTAATGAGGTGGTGCCGCAGTCCAGCGCGATGAAGAGGTCCGGCTTGCCAAACTGCTCGTAGCATTTGGCGATGCCATCCATGCTCAGTCCGTAGCCTTCCTCCATGCGGGTGGGCAGGAAGAGATGGGTGGAGAGTCCATAGGCTTTCAGAATGAGATGCATCAGCGCCATGGAAGTGACGCCGTCCACATCGTAGTCGCCGTAGAGCACGACGCTTTGCTTTTCATCGACCGCGCGCAGAATGCGCTCCACTGCGGGTTTCATCTCCGGGAGCACGGTGGGATCTCCCAGAGTCGCGAGCTTTGGTACGAGGAAATCACGTGCAAGCTCCACGGTGCCAAGGCCGCGCTGCACCAGCAGCTGTGCCATGAGAGGGGACAGCCCCATGTCTGCCGCCAGCTCGGCAGCGCCCTCCACCGCAGGCTTCAGAAGCCAGCGTGGCGGACGAATGGAAACGGGGACGGGTTCAGACATGTGGATATTTGCGAGATGGACGCATCTCTGTATGGAACACGCGTGGAGTGTAGTCAAAGCCTGCTTCCCGAACGCATGTCGCAGAATCAAATTGCATCTCAATCAGGACGCTGGTGGCTGGGCACGATGGGAGTGTTCCTCATCGTGGCCGGATCATTTTTTGCGTGGCGCATGTGGCTGTCTTACAAAGAAGCGCAGATCACCCGGCAATGGCTGGAGATTCCATGCCGCATTTTGTCCTCCGCTGTGGTGAGCGAGCGTCCGACACCGCATTCAGATCCTGCTCACCGGGTGGCGGTGCGCTATGAATATGAAGTCAACGGGGTCAAGCACAGCAGCATGCGCGTCCGCAAAGTGGAGGCTGCGCCGACGCTGCATCTGGAAGATGCACGGCAGAAACAGCAAAAGTATCCACCGGGTTCGGAGCAGGTTTGTTTTGTGAATCCGGCGGCTCCGGATGAGGCGGTGCTGGAGCATGCCTCCCGGGCGGCGCTGTACTCCATCTGGTTTCCTCTGCTGTTTGTGCTGGGCGGGTGTGGAATGCTGCTGGGGGCGTTCAGGCAGGAAAAAAAGCCGGTGCAGAGCACTTCATGCAGCGCTTGAAGATCGAGAGGGGCGGGCCAGTTCCCGCGCACATGCCTCCCGGACGCAGTCCCGCAGCCAGCTATGCGCTGGATCTGCATCCAGCCGCGGGTGCCAGAGCAGTGAGACAACAAACGGAGGCGCGGGAAACGGCAGCTTGAAGCTGTGCATGCCTTCGCGCAATACTCCCGTGTGGAGCGCCGGCACGGTGGCAATGAGATCCGTGGCACGGGCCAGGGACAGCGCGGTGGCAAAGCCTCCGACGACCGCCGAAACCTGCCGCTGCAAACCGAACGGCTCCATGGCCTCCTCCACGAGGCCTTTTTCGAAGCCTTTGCGCGAGACTGAGACGTGCCGCCCTTCCGTGTAGAGAGAGCGAGTGATCTTCACCTTGCCCAGGGGATGGCCTTTTCTCACGACTCCTACAAAGCGATCCGCGAAAAGCGCCAGTGTCCGCACCTCAGGCCCGAGTGATTCGTCAACGACACCGGTTTCCAGATCCACCGTGCCTTCGCGCAGAGGGCGGCTGTCCTTGTCTGCCTTCGACATGAAGCACACCCTGGTGCGCGGGGCTTCTTTTTCCATGCGGGAAAGGAGGGCGGCGCCGAAATTTTCGACGAAGCCTTCGCTGGTGCGAATAAAGAAGGTGCGGCTGAGCTGGGAAAGATTGATCTGCCTCGCGGGACGCAGCACGGCTTCAGCCTCCCGCACCACCTGGCAGACTCGTGCGCGCAGTTGCTCCGCCCGCGGGGTGAGAACCAGGCCGCGCCCGGCCCGGACCAGCAGCGGATCTCCGGTGGTCTCGCGCAGTCGTGCCAGCGCCCTGCTCATGGCCGAAGTGCTGAGCCGAAGCCTCCGTGCGGCGCTTGCCACGCTGCCTTCTTCCAGCAGCACATCCAGTGTTGGAAGCAGGTTCAAATCCGCCGTGGGCATGTCGCAATCCTAGCGCATTGGGGCATGGCGTCAAACGCAACCATAAAGTGCAAACGGTGCGTCTTCCGCCATGTTTCAAACCGGCTTTGCTGCCGGCATGTGGAAAACAAATCTTCAATCTGCCAATGCTGCAGCCGTCAGCGTCCCGGCTTCGAAACAATCTCAGCGGGGAGGTCTTGCCGGTCTTTCGCTGGCCATGCTGCTGTCGTCCCTGGGCACCAGCAGCGCCAGCGTCGCACTGCCAGTGCTGACGCGTGAGTTCAGCACCCCCGCAAACCACGCTCAGTGGGTCGTTTTGGCTTATCTTCTTGCCGCCACTGCCCTCAGCGTGAGCGCCGGGCGTTTGGGAGACGTTTTTGGGGGCCGGAGGCTGCTCATGATGGGATTGGCGCTTTTCACCGCAGCGTCCGTTTTGGGAGGCATCTCTGCATCGCTGGGCATGCTTGTGGGGGCCCGGGTGCTGCAGGGAGCGGGAGCGGCCATGATGATGTCTCTTTCGGCCGCGCTGGTGGGAGAAAACTTTCCCAAAGAGAAAACCGGCAGGGCCATGGGCGTGATCGGCACCATGTCTGCAGTGGGGACGGCGCTCGGGCCTTCTCTGGGCGGCATGCTCATAGCGGCGGCCGGTTGGAGGGCAATATTTTTCGTGAACGCTCCGCTGGGTCTGCTGGCCTTTGGCCTCATTGGCTTTCATCTTTCATCAGATCATGCGCAGCCTCGTGCACAGTGGAGTCGCTCCGCCATGGACTTCGCTGGCAACTTCTGGCTGGCTTTGACGCTCGCCGCATATGCGCTGGCTATGACCACGGGGCGCGGACAGTTTGGCATGGGTCATTTTGTTCTGCTGCTGGCTGCGGCAGCGGGCGTGGTGCTTTTTCTGCGGACAGAAGCGGCTGCGCACTCGCCTCTGGTGCCGCCTGCGCTGTTTCGCAGTTTGCCCGGGCTGCCAGGAGCACTGACCGCCGGCGCATTGGTGGCCACGGTGATGATGGCCACGCTGGTAGTGGGACCGTTCTACCTTTCGATCTCGCTGGGACTGAAGGCGGCTGCCGTGGGGGTGGTGATGACCTTTGGTCCGGGAGTGGCCGCACTTGCAGGAGTACCGGCGGGGCGGCTGGTGGATCGCTTCGGCGCTCGGTGGACCGTCGTGACCGGGCTGAAGGGCATGACTGCGGGTTGCATGCTCCTGGCCATCCTGCCGGGGAGTGCCGGCATTGCCGGGTATGTCGCCTCCATCGTGCTGATCACTGCCTCGTACGCACTTTTTCAAACGGCGAACGTGACTGCCGTCCTGAAGAATGTGCCAGCGGAACGGCGTGGTCTTGTTTCTGGCATGCTCAATCTCGCGCGCAATTTTGGCCTGATCACCGGGGCGTCCGTGATGGGAAGCGTGTTCACGTGGGCGGCTGCGGCGGCAGGCGCACCTGCCACGGCGGGACCTGATGCCATCGCGCAGGGCTTGAAGGCGACGTTTGCGGTGG
This sequence comes from Prosthecobacter sp., assembly GCF_044222565.1. Lineage (GTDB taxonomy): Bacteria > Verrucomicrobiota > Verrucomicrobiia > Verrucomicrobiales > Verrucomicrobiaceae > Prosthecobacter. The sequence goes on along the minus strand of NZ_JBGANA010000006.1, from coordinate 183,545 downwards.
CCTCACTGCTGGCCATCATCGCTCTCGTGGTGATGTCTCAACAGCGGCACACGGAAATCGGAGACAAGCCAGGCGAATCACGGCGCACGCCATGAGGATTGCATGAGCTTTTCCAGCTCAGCCACGATCTGGGGATTTTCTGCGGCGAGGTTTTTTTCCTCGCCGATGTCAGCCTCCAGGTTGTAGAGGAGTTTTTCGAGCGGCTTGGGCTTGCCTTTGGCTTTGGCGCCCTTGGCTATGGCGCCGGTATTGATGTGAATCAGTTTCCACGGCCATTTGAGCACGGCGAGTTTGCCGCCCTGCTCGTCAAAGGCCCAGTAGAGATGGGAGTGCTGCTGCTGGCCCGGCTTGCCGAGGAGGGTGGGGGCAAAGGAGAGGCCGTCGAGCTTGGGGTCGCTGCTTAGTTTTGTGATGCTGACATCCGCCAGGGTGGGGAGAACGTCCTGGAATCCGCAGACGTGTTCGCTCACGCTGCCTGCTTTCACCTTTCCGGGCCACCAGGCGATGAAGGGCTCGCGGATGCCGCCGTCGGTCATGTCGCGCTTGATGCCTTTGAAATCGCCATTGCTGTTGAAGAAATCACTTTGGTGGCCGCCTTCCTGATGGGGTCCGTTGTCGCTGGAAAACATCACCAGGGTGTTTTCTGCGAGGCCGAGTTCCTTGAGGCGGCTCAAGATCTTGCCCACGTCGTTGTCGAGGAAGCGCATGAACTGGGCGAAGCCTTTCTCCGCATCCGGCCAGTCCTTGTCTTTGTATTCGCCGTAGTCGGGAGATTCCATGCCGTGGCCGAGCGGGGAAGACTTGCCGGCCTCGTTGTTGGCGTGGGGGATGTTGAAGGCGTAATAGAGGAAGAAGGGCTCTTTTTCCCTGGCGCGTTCGCCGAGAAAACGTTGCACATCGTCAGAGAGAAGCTGGGGCACCCAGGCTTTGCGGCCGTCCAAGGGAGCGACGCCGGTGCCCACGAGATCGCTGTCGGAGTAGTCCTGCGCATCTTTGAATGAGCCGGGAATGACCGTGTTGGGCAGGTCCACGATCTTGCCGTCTCGAATGAGGGCCTTGGTGTAGAAATTGTGCGCGTGGCTGGTGCCGACGTAGCCGAAGAATTCATCGAAGCCTTTGCGCTTCGGGTCATCCAGCGGCAGCGGCTTGCCCAGGCCGTATTTGCCGATGCAGGCGGTGTGATAGCCGGAGGATTTCAGCAGCTTGGGCAGCGTGAGGTCTTCATCGGGAATGTGGCCTGCGCCATTGCCGCGTACGCGGCAGTGGCCGGTGTGCAGCCCGGTCATGAGCACGCAGCGCGATGGCGCGCACACGGTGCAGCCGGCGTACATGCGTGTGAACTTCATGCCCTCGGCGGCCATCTTGTCGAGATTGGGTGTGGTGAGTGTCTTCTGCCCGAAGCATCCGGCATCGCCATAGCCCATGTCATCCGCCAGGATGAAGATGATGTTTGGCTTTTCCGCAGCATGCGCGAAGGCGCCGAGCAGGAGCAGGGTGAGGATGAAAAGTGACTTCATGAGTGGCATCAAAACGCCGGAACTCGCGGGTTGCTTCAGGAAAAGAGGCTCTTTAGCGTGCCGCACCATGAACCAGATCCTCGTCCTCTATGATTCCCGCAGCGGCAATGTCGCGAAGATGGCCGCGCTCGTCGAGGAAGGTGCAAGGCAGGTGCCCGAGACGGAGGTGCGGTTGAGGCATGTCAATGAAGCCACTGCGGATGACGTGGTGTGGTGCGACGGCCTCGCCGTGGGCAGCCCGACGAACATGGGCATCCTCTCCTGGAAGATGAAGCGTTTCTGGGACGAAACGATGGCCGACAAATGGCTGGAGGTGGATGGCAAAATCGCCTGCGCCTTCAGCAGCGCCGGTGGCTGGGGCGGCGGCATGGAAATGGCCTGCCAGTCCATTCTCACGGTGCTCATGAACTTCGGCTTCCTCGTCTTTGGCGTCACCGATTACTCAGGCAAGAAGATGACACTGCACTACGGCGCAGTGGCTTCCAAAGCACCGCGCGAGGAGGAGACGCAGGAGGCCTGTCGCATTCTAGGCCGTCGTCTCGCCGAATGGACGGCGCTCTATGTGCACGGGCGCAAGGATCAGAACCCGCTGACGAAGAAGGTGAAGCGGTTGTGCCCGAGTGATTTTGTGGAAACCAAACCCGATACGCCATGACCCGCCTCAAGCTCGCCCTCGCGCAAATGCCGGTGATCGGCGGACAGCGTGATGAAAACCTGCGCTGCGCAGCGCAGCAAATCGCCGATGCCGCGCAGGCTGGTGCCGAGATCATTCTGCTGCCGGAGGCGCTGGATTGCGGCTGGTGTCATTCATCGGCCATCAACGATGCTGGCACCATTCCGCATGGCGCTGCCTGTATGCGCCTGCGTGAGGCGGCCCAAACACACGGCATTTACGTCTGCGCCGGATTGATCGAGCGCTCGGGTGACCGGCTCTTCAACAGCGCTGTCCTTATTTCGCCCGAGGGCGAGGTGCTCTTGCATCATCGCAAGATCAACGAACTCGCCATGGCGCATCATCTCTATGATTGTGGCGACCATCTCGCCGTCGCGCACACACCGCTTGGCACCCTCGGGCTCATGATTTGTGCCGATGGTTTTGCGCCTGGGCAGGCCATAAGCCGTTCACTCGGACTCATGGGAGCGCAGATTATCCTTTCCCCCTGCGCATGGGCCGTGCCACCTAATCACGACAATGCCCGGGAGCCGTACGGCGGCCTGTGGCTCGACAACTACGGTGCCGTGGCAAAAGGTTTCGGCCTCTGGATTGCCGGGGCGAGCAACGTCGGTGTCATCACGGAGGGAGAATGGTCGGGGCATCCCTGCATCGGGTGCTCCCTCGTCATGAATCCCACCGGCGAAGCAGCTTTGCGCGGCCCTTATGGAGTGGGAGCCTCGGCCCTCCTCTTCGTCGATGTTGAATTGAACCCGAGACCGAGGATGTCCACGTGTTGAAACCCTCCAGAATGTAAATGTTGCGAAGGCCAGTATTCACTGACGAAGTAGGCACGGTGGTTGTGCCTTGGCGATTTTGTGGAAAATAAACCCCAACAGTCATGAAACCCACACTCTGCATTCTCGGGGGCTGCAATGGGACAGGGAAGACCACCCTCGCCCGCGAACTCCTGCCACGTCTTGGCCTCATGCGTTTTCTCAATGCCGATGAAATCGCGCGCGGCCTTTCTCCGCTTGATCCAAGCCTCACGGCCTTCAAGGCGGGGAGGCTGCTCATTGAGGAAGCGCGAGCCTTGATCTCGGCCAAGTCGAGTTTTGCGATTGAATCGACGCTGAGCGGCAAAACGTATGTGGCCATGATCCGTGAGGCGCAGGCGCAGGGCTACCGCTTTCTACTGCACTACATTCTCGTTGGGTCCGCTGATCAAGCGGTTGGGCGCGTGGGACTAAGGGTGAAGATCGGCGGCCATTATGTGCCGGAGGGGGATGTGCGCCGACGGTTTGAGCGGAGCCGAAAGCATTTTATAGAGGATTATGTGCCGCTTGCCGATGAGTGGGTGCTGTGGGACAATGAATCACCTCCGCATCGGCAGATTGCGGACAGCAGCACTCATAACCTAGAACAACTCCAGTCCATGCTTGCCTCCGCCAAAGTTCAGGAAGTTCCGCCGATGGAAATGTCGGAGATGGTGCGCATTGGCCTCGAAGCGAGCCGCGTGGCCACCGAGAAGATGCTCGACTATTACAAGCGGATGGGCATCAAGGTCACACCGCAGATGACGCTGGCGCCGGAGGAAGATGAAAAGGTCGAGTAGAAGCTGTGCATCGTAACCGCCTTTTCCAAACGATGGCTCTCGTGCTGGTTCTTGGCGCGGGTCTTCTATGGAGGTCTCGCTATCTTCCTCTAGCACCTTTTTTATCCAAATACGGAGGCGATGCACTTTGGGCGCTGGCCGTATTTCTCGGAGCGGGGCTGTGCTCACCGCGGGCTTCCACTTGGCGGGTAGCAGTCATAGCCCTTGCTTTTGCGTGGGGGATTGAGTTTTCGCAACTGTACCATGCTACCCGGCTCGACCAAATCCGCAGCACCCTGCCAGGGCGGCTCGTTCTGGGTTCCACCTTCAATGCTCCGGATCTGCTGGCCTACGTGCTAGGAATAGTCTTGGGCGCCAGCGGGGAATATCTTTGGCTCCGCCGGCGGCGGAAGTCAGGTGTCTGAAGAAAGGCTAAAAACAGAGCGCATCAGACAAGACCACTCATCCAGGGAGAACCGTATCATACCGCATGAGCGCGATAGACGCAGTTCACTCAACGCAGCAAGGAAGAGAGTCCCACATGGACGAATACCTGCCTCTGGCGGTCAGCGTTCTGTTATCCCTGCTGGCAGCGAGTGCCAGGGAGGTGGAGTTGCCCGGAGACACCTGGCAATGGATGGTCTGGATGCACGACTTCATGGGTGTCTTTTTGATCATGTTTGCCATGTTCAAGTTCTTTGACCTCTCGGAATTCGTGCGCCGGTTCCGAAGGTATGATCTACTGGCGAAACGGATGAGGGCTTATGCCTATGCCTATCCCTTCATCGAGCTGTCGTTGGGATTTGCCTACCTTGCGCATTGGCATCCGGGGAGTGTTTATGCAGCCACCATTGGCGTGATGCTCTTCGGAGCCGCAGGGGTGGCAAGGACGCTGATCAAGCATGCGCCACTTTCGAGCGTGGCGCTGCTGGAGAATTTGGGAATCGCGGCGATGGCGGCGGCCATGTTGATCAACGGTTTGTAGAAGCACACACCCTTGCAAAGAGGGGTAGATTTTGATTGTCACGGGTGACCGCTGAACTCATTCTTGCGGCCAAACCAGATGATCGACTTCCACCGATTGCTAGACTTTTACGTTCGCGGAAAACATCGGCTCGAATCACTCACGGCTCTCGCGCTGGGAAGCAAGGTGGCAGAGGCGGCCGAGCTTTATGGAGAGCCTCTGAAGTCGGAGCCTTCGGAGGATTCGCCGGAGATTGTTCAGCATACGTTTGCAGCAGGAGACTACCACGCGATCACCGCCAGTGAGTGGAAAGGCGTGATTCAGTCCATCACTTATTGGTCCACGAAGTCTGATCCCGTGCGGGATCTTCAGTTCATGCTGAACGCCTATCGCGGTGGCAGTGACTGGGAAGTCCTGGAAGAAGGCTACTGGTATCAGCGGCAGGACGGCGTGGTCAGGCTTTGGTGCAGCGCCATGCCGGCCATAGGGGTGGCATACACGGAATTTTTGCGCGCCAAGGGAGACCTCAAAACGGCGCACGAACTTTCCAAGCTGGATCTGCTGCCCGACTTCACGTGGGCTTCGAACAATGTCGTCTTCGAGCTCCAGCGCATGCACGTGGAGGACGGCAGCAGCGCGTTGGCAGGCTTTGCCGCACGTTCGGAATCGATCGCGGCTTCTCCTGATGGACGGACGGTTTTAATTGTCAGAAATCATCACGCATTCGACGAGGGGGAGGGGTTCAGAGAGCTGAACGCACCTCCAGAACAGGGAAATGGCTATGCATCCCAGGTGATCAATTGCTTCTGCTGGAGTGAGGACGGCTCGTCATGGTCCAAGGTCACCCTGCCCAGGGATGCCAGGGTGAAGCGACTGTGTTTTGCGGGGGAGCTTTGTCAGCTGGAGATCCAGCAAGCCGACGGCCCCCAAAGCTTGCGCTTTGAGGGGACACCCCGCGACATCTTACGCTTGGGTGCCTGCACCTCGATGTGTCATCCCCTCACGGACGAAGGTCTCTGGAAGGTGCTCAGGGAGGCAGAGTGCAGAAAGGACTGATGAGTTCACTTCTTCACAAACTCCACCTTACCCTTCTTCATCTCCGCAGTGATGTGATCTCCCTCCTTGAAGCTGCCCTCAAGAACCGCCAGTGACAGCGGATCAAGCAGATGCTTCTGGATGGCCCGCTTGAGCGGCCTAGCTCCGAATACAGGATCAAAACCTGCATCTGCGAGATAGCGGGTGGTATCGTCGGTGACGGTGAGGTGGATGTTCTGCTTCGCGAGGCGGTCGATAACGCGTTGAAGCTGGATCTTGACGATCTTATCAAGCTGGGCGGCATCGAGGCGGTCGAAGGTGACGATCTCATCAATGCGGTTGAGAAACTCGGGGCGGAAGAACTGCTTCAAACTGTCGCGCACCAGGGCATCGCGCTGCTCAGGATTGGTGACGTCCTGGATGGCGCTGCTGCCGATGTTGCTGGTCATGATGAGGACCGTGTTTTTGAAGTCAACCGTGCGGCCCTGGCCGTCGGTGATGCGTCCGTCATCAAGGACCTGGAGCAGCACATTGAAGACATCCGGATGGGCTTTTTCGACTTCATCAAACAGCACGACGCTGTAAGGGCGGCGGCGGACGGTCTCGCTGAGCTGGCCGCCTTCTTCATAGCCGACGTAGCCGGGAGGCGCGCCGATGAGGCGGCTGACGCTGTGCTTCTCCATGTACTCGCTCATGTCGATGCGGGTCATGGCGCTTTCATCGTCGAAGAGGAATTCCGCGAGTGCTTTGCAGAGCTCCGTTTTGCCCACACCAGTAGGTCCGAGGAAGAGGAAGCTGCCGATGGGGCGGTTCTCATCCTGAATTCCTGCACGCGCACGGCGCACGGCATTGCTGACGGCGCTGATGGCATCCTTCTGGCCGATGACGCGCTGGCTGAGGCGCTCCTCCATTTTCACGAGCTTGGAGCGCTCGCCTTCTTGAAGTCGTGAGACGGGAATGCCGGTCCAGTTCGCGACGACGCGGGCGATGTCGTCCTCCGTCACCTCTTCACGCAGCAGTGAATGCGCGGCGCGTGGCTGCGAGGCCTCCACCGGCGCGGCGCTGAGTTTCTTTTCGAGGTCGGGGATAAGACCATACTGAATCTCTCCCGCACGACCGAAATCGCCACGACGCTGGGCCTGCTCGAGCTCGGTGCGGAGACGGTCGATTTCTTCCTTCACCTTGCGACCAGCATCGACGGTTTCCTTCTCCTTCAACCACTGGGCTTTCAGAGCGGCGGAGCTTTCCTTCAGATCGGCGATTTCCTTGTCGAGTTTTTCAAGGCGGGATTTGGAAGCAGCATCCTTTTCTTTTTTCAGAGCTTGGCGTTCCATCTCGCCCTGCATGATCTGGCGTTCGATGACGTCGATCTCCGTGGGCATGGAATCGAGCTCGATCTTGATGCGGCTGGCGGCTTCATCCACAAGGTCGATGGCCTTGTCCGGCAGGAAGCGGTCGGTGATGTAGCGATTGCTCAGGGTGGCGGCGGCAATGATGGCACCGTCTTGAATGCGCACGCCATGGTGCACTTCATAGCGTTCCTTCAAACCGCGCAGAATGGCAATGGTGTCCTCCACGCTTGGCTCACCGACTTTCACGGGCTGGAAGCGGCGCTCCAGCGCGGGATCTTTTTCGATGTATTTGCGGTACTCATCCAGGGTGGTCGCGCCGATGCAGCGGAGTTCTCCACGGGCGAGCTGGGGCTTGAGCAGATTGCCCGCATCCATCGCGCCTTCGCCTTTGCCGGCGCCGACGATGGTGTGAAGCTCATCGATGAAGAGAATAATCTCACCTTCACTGGAGGTGACTTCTTTGAGGAAGGCCTTGAGGCGTTCTTCAAACTCACCACGAAATTTCGCACCGGCCATCATGCCACCGAGGTCCATGCTGATGAGGCGTTTGCCTTTGAGGGAATCCGGCACGTCGCCCGCAACGATGCGTCGAGCGAGCCCTTCCGCGATGGCGGTCTTGCCCACGCCGGGTTCGCCGATGAGCACAGGATTGTTTTTCGTGCGGCGGCTCAGCACCTGCATGACGCGGCGGATTTCTTCATCACGGCCGATGACAGGATCGATCTTGCCCTGCTTGGCGCGGGCAGTCAGATCAGTGCCGTATTTTTCCAGCGTCTGGTATTTGCCTTCGGGGTCCTGGTCCACCACGCGCTGGCTGCCACGAACGGCGGTCAGTGCCTTGGAGACGGTGTCATAGGTGAGGCCGGCCTGCTTCAGGAGATCGGAGAGTTCGGTCTTCGTTTTGAAGAGAGCGAGGATGACGTGCTCGACGCTGAGGTATTCGTCCTTGAGCTTTTTCTGCTCGTCCTCGGCCTTGGTCATCAGCTCACGCATATCATTGGAAAGATGCAGGCCGCTGGTGCCGCCGCTGACCTTGGGCTGGCGGGAGAGGAGGGCTTCGATGTTGGACTTGAGGCCCTGCGCCGCCGCCGGATTGACCGCAGCTTTTTCAAACAGCGGCGTGGCGATGCCTCCTTCCTGCTCGAGCAGGGCGAGAACGAGGTGGGAAGGCTTCAATTCCTGATGTCCATGGCGGGTGGCGATGGACTGAGAGGCATTGAAGGCTTCCTGCAGCTTAACAGTGAATTTTTCGGGAGACATGGTTGTGGGAGAAGGGTTGGTTTCTCTTTTCTCTGTGCTTGAAGCATGCCACAGCCAGGGCAGGGCCTGCTACGCCAGATTTGCCTAGTGTAAGGCCTCTTCTAATACGTTTGGCGTGCACGAATTGAGTGCATCGCTGTCACAGCGAAATGGCCGAAGTGGCACAGGTGTGCTCTGTGCCAAGGCCCTACTTCTCCCGCCCTGGAATCTCTGTGCTGGCCCCGCTGCCAATAGTCTCGTCATCGTTCAATTGCAGGTCATAGCCCGCCATCTCCACCTCGCCGTGGCGCACCTTCTTTTTCGCCATCGCGACGGAGATCCACTGGAACTCCGCGTTGTTGTCCAGCAGGACCTTGAGCACCATGGTCAAAGGCACGGCCAGGAACATGCCCAGCGGGCCCCACAGCCAGCCCCAGAAAATGACGGAAAGAATGACCACCAGCGGGGAAATGCCAAAGCGGTTGCCCAGCATGGTGGGCTGCACAAAATTATCGAGGAAGAAATTGATGCCGCCGTAGCCTATGGCGACAAAGACGGCGGTGGCAGGCCCGTGCTGCACCAGCGCCTCCACAATGGCGGGCACCGAGGCCGCCGTGCTACCCACGGCCGGGATGTAATTGAAAAGGAATGCCAGCAGCGCCCACAGCAGCGGGTAGTGCAGATCAAAGAACCAGCACCAAAATCCCGCCAGCAGTCCCGTCAGCGCACTGATGAGAGTTTTGACGCCGAGGTACTTTTGGATGTCATCCGCGCTGCGCAGCAGGCCGTTTAAATCAGGACCGCCGGAAAGCTGCACTGCCTGCAGTCGGCTCTGCGTCCCGTGCGCTTCCATGAGGATGAACATCATCACAATGATGACCATGATGAGGCTGGCAAGGAAGGTGGCCAGAGTGCCGAAGGTGCTGATCCCCAGCGAGCCGAGATTGCTCATGACATCCTGCTGGGTGGCCCAGCCGATGAGGTTGTTCCAGTCAAACAGCCCGCTCACGGTCGTTTTGGCATCTGGCACACCGTTTGCCTCCAGCCAGGTGGCGGCTTCATTGGAGTAGCGCTCCAGGCCGCGCAGGTAGTGGGGGAGGTCCCGCCAGAAGCTGATCAGCAGCCGCACACCGACGGTCACCAGACCCGCCAGCACGCTCAGATTGACCGCCATGGTGATGCCCAGCGCCAGACCTGCCGGCACCTTGCGGCGTCTCAGCCAGCGCACCATCGGGTAGCTCAGCACCGCGAGGAAAAAGGCGTACACAATAGGCACCAGCACATTCGCGGCGATCTTCATGCCCGTGAGCACCACAAACAGACACGCGAGCGTCACCACCGCCTGCGAGCCTTTGCGCCCCCAATCCACGGTCTGGTCCTGATCCTGAAACAATGACATGACCTGCAATGCCGCAAAATAGCTGCTGGCTCAAGATTTTTCCATGAAGTATAAGATCACACCATGATTTCCGTGATCTGCCGTCTGTCGAATCTCAATCGAAAATCCGCCTTCGGAGATGATCGCGGACGTGGTGGATTCGGCCTGAGTCCCCGCATCGTCATCGGCCTGCTCATCATGGCCGGCACGCTGCTCTACTACCAGTTTGGCACCACCAGCTACCACAACGAGTTTACCGGGCGGGATCAAAAGCTCGCGCTGCCCACCCCGGAGGATGAAATCGCCATGGGGCTGGAATCCGCGCCGCAGATGATTCACCAGAGCGGCGGCCTCTCCCGTGACTCCGCCGGACGTGCCATGGTGGAACGGGTCGGCGCGCGCCTGATCGCCTCCACCGCTGCGCGGGAGACTGCGTATCAGTTCAAGTTTCATCTGCTGGCCGATACTCAAACCGTGAACGCCTTCGCCCTGCCCGGCGGTCAGATCTTCATCACCGAAGCCCTGTTTCGCCGCCTGAAATCGGAGGATCAACTCGCAGGTGTGCTGGGCCACGAGATGGGGCACGTGGTGGGTCGCCACTCCAATGAGCAGATGGCAAATTCCCAAAAGTGGAGCGGTCTGGCGCAGGGATTCAGCGTGATGACCTCAGACGGCCACAACAACAGCGGCGCTTACCTCGCCAACTGGGTGGCCCAGTGGCGTTTGATGTCCTTCAGCCGCTCTGACGAATCAGAATCCGACGCCCTCGGTGTGCGCTTCATGTTGCAGGCTGGTTACAATCCGGAGGCTCTCATAGGCGTGATGGAAATCCTCGCCCAGGTGAGCGGCGGCGGGGGCAGGTCGGACTTCATGAGTTCTCATCCGAATCCAGACAATCGCATGGAGCACATTCGGCAGGTGATCGCGCAGGAGCGGGCGGCGCTCGGCGGCCGTTGAAGGCAGGCGAGACTCGCTACTACCTCACGGCGCCATTCCCAGCGGGCGGTTTTCGGAACCTTTGATTTTTAGCAGGCTGTCTCCCAGTTCTTTGCGGATGGGCTCAGCAAGTTTTTGCAGGCGCTCCACGATCTCGGGATGCTCCTTCGCCACATCCTGTGTTTCACCGGGATCATCCGCCAGATTGAAGAGCGAAAGACCAATGTTCTCCACGCGATAACCGTGACGCGAGGCGATGCCAGCGATGCCGCTCTGCGTGATGGCTTTCGGCTTCATCTGGCCAAAGCGCGCCGGTTTGCCGTCACGCCCCGGCTCGCCATCCACGGTGATGTAAGGATGAGGAAAGTGCAGCTTCCACGCGCCGCTGCGCACGGCCTGTAGTTCATCGCCACCGTAGAATATCAGCGCCTCATGCGGAGACTTTGCGCCGGGTTTTCCTTCCAGCAGCGGGAGGATGTTGCCGCCATCGATTTTGCGTTCGGAGAGCTTGCCTCCGATCAAGGCGGCGATTGTTGGCAGGAGATCGATTTCCATCACGGGCTCGTCGCACACTTTCGCGGCAGGCACGCGGCCCGGCCAGCGGGCGATGAAGGGGCTGCGCACGCCGCCGTCAAAGGTGGTCAGCTTGCCCTCGCGCAAAGGCTTCGCGCTGCCCGCGTGATTGCCATAGCTGAGGAAGGGGCCGTTGTCGGAAAACAGGATGACCAGGGTGTTGTCCTCGATGCCGCTGCGCTTCACTGTTTCGAGGATCTGGCCCACCGACCAGTCAAGCTCCTGCACGACGTCCGCATACACGCCTTCGCCTGATTTTCCACGAAAGGCGGGATTGGCAAAAATGGGCACGTGAGGCATCACATGCGGCACGTAGAGAAAGAAGGGCCGGTCCTTGTTCCGCTCGATGAAGCTCGTCGCACCCTTCGTAAAGCGCTGGGTAAACTGGCTCTGGTCGGGATCCGTCTCGATGACCTTCAGACCCTCGTAAAAGGGCAGGGGCGGCATCTCCTGCGCCAGCGAGGGGTGGTACTTGCTGTTGTCATTGGAATACGGGATGCCGAGGAATTCATCGAAACCGTTGTGCAGGGGATTGAAAAGCAGATCGGTGCCCAGGTGCCATTTGCCGAAAGCGGCGGTGGCATAGCCGCGCGCCTTGCACATTTCCGGCAGTAGGAATTCATCAGGATGGATGCCCTCCTTGCTGGTGTGGTTCAGCGCACCCTGCATGCCCACGCGATTGGCGTAGCCCCCGGTCATCAGCGATGCACGCGAGGCGCTGCACACCGCCTGCGACACATAGAAGCTGGTAAACTTCATGCCCTCCGCCGCCATGCGGTCGATGTTTGGCGTTTTGATTTTCTCGGCACCAAAGCAGCCCAGATCAGCATAGCCCAGATCATCCAGCAGAATGATCACCACATTGGGAGGCCGCTGATCCGCGGCGGAAAGAGAGAGTGTGGCGAGAAGGAAGGCTAGCAGCAGGCGCATGGGTGCATCGTGGCAAAGGCGGGCGGAAGTGGCGAGATTTTTTGAAGCAAAATGCTGTGGCGCTTGCCAGCACGCGCGTTTCCTGGCTACTATTCAAGCAATGTTCTGGCGTGTGGCGGCAGTTTTGGCGGTGCTTTTCTGGGCGGTGATGTCCGGACTGCTGGTGCGTGACATCTATTTCCCCGAAGCCTCGCGCTTTGCCGTCGTCCCGCCCAAGGTGGTGATGAACCTTTTTTTGCGGCAGTCGGAAACCTTTGGCACCACGCTGCATCTCTACCATCACAATGAAAAAATCGGTCATGCAGATCTTCAGGTGAGCCGCCGCGGCAAGGCGGATGGCCAGGTCATGTATGATCTGATCGCCCATGGTGTGGTGGAGCAGCTGGAGCCGGGAGGTCAGCTGCGCAGCATCGCTGCCACCTGGAGCATGGGTTCCACCCTGGCAGATGCCGAGCGCTGGAAGCACCTGACTCTCAAGGCCAGTCTGCCTCATCAGGATGCGAGCATGCACCTGAACTGGAATGAAAACCAGCCCACGCCCGAAGTGCAGGTGAAGCAGGGAGATCGTGTGGTGATGAATTCTCAGGATGTGAAGGCGCTCATGGGCATGGTGGCAGGCAAAGACGGTGACCTGGCCCTGCTGTCCATGGTGGGTGGAGGCCTGCCAAAAGCGGGCGGGGGCGGCACGCAGACGGAGGCTATGATACTGCAGGCGCGTGAGGGCCTTCTGGCACTCGCGGGCAGGCAGAGGAAGTGCTTTGTGCTCACGCTGCCCATTCTGGGAATGTATGAGGTGAAGATGATCTTTACCGAGGCCGGTGAGCTCGCGCGCATCGATCTGCCAGACGACTACGTCCTCTTGGAGCCCACCATTCATGGCCTGCAGGACGCAGCCAAATGACCTGAACTTTTTTTGACGCATGATCGAGATCGAAGACCTCACGATGAACTACGGCGAACTGCGGGCGCTCGATCGCCTGAATCTCACCATCAAGCCCGGTGAGCTGTTTGCCTTCCTCGGCCCGAACGGTGCGGGCAAAACCACCGCGATGAAACTCCTCACCGGGCTGATGAAGCCAGATGCAGGACGTGTGCGCTTGTGCGGGCATGACATCCAGGTGGAGTCCCTGCAGGCCAAGTCGCTTCTCGGGTATGTGCCGGACGTGGCGGTTTTTTATGAGAAGCTCACCCCGGTCGAGTTCATGGAATTCATCGCCGAGCTGTTTGAGATGGATCCCGCTCATGCGCAGGCGCAGACGGCGGCGCTGTTCACCAAATTTGCCCTGCATGAGTACTCCCGCCAGCGCATTGAAAACCTCAGCCATGGCACGCGGCAGCGTCTCGCCATTGCCAGCGCGCTGCTGCATGATCCGAAGGTTTTTGTCATCGATGAGCCAATGGTGGGGCTGGACCCCATCCACGCCCGTACCGTAAAGCGGGAGATCAAGGAGCGCAGCCAGGCCGGCACCACGGTGCTCATGAGCACGCACCTGCTGAACATCGCCGAAGAGCTGGCGGACCGCATTGGCATCATTCATCATGGCAAGCTCGTGGCTCTCGGCACGCTGGAGGAGCTGCGGCGCGACCATGAGCAGCGCGGCAGCAGGCTGGAGGACATCTTTTTGAGCATGGTCGAATGACCTGAAACCCTCGCGCCGGTCCGCGCGTTCCTTCCCACCATGAAAACACTGCTCCTCTCCCTGCTCATGACCTCGATCGCCATCGCCGCAGACACCAATGTCCAGGACATCGCGGTGAAAACTATCGATGGCAAGGACACCGCGCTGAAGGCCTACGCCGGCAAGGTGCTCTTGATCGTGAATGTGGCCTCCGAGTGTGGTTACACGCCGCAGTACGCGGGCCTGCAGGCCCTGTCTGAAAAGATGAGCGCCAAAGGGCTGGTGGTCATGGGCTTTCCTTGCAACGACTTCGGCGGCCAGGAGCCCGGCAGCGAGGAGCAGATCAAGACCTTCTGCACGCAGAACTACAAGGTGACCTTCCCCATGTTTGCCAAAGTCAGCATCAAAGGAGATGGCAAACACCCGCTATATGCCGCGCTGCAATCCGCCACGGGAAGTGAAGTGGGCTGGAACTTTGAAAAATTCCTCATCGGCAAGGATGGCAAGGTATTGCAAAAGTTTGGCTCGGATGTGGAGCCGGATTCTCCAGAGCTCATGGCGGCAATCGAGGCCGCGCTGAAGTAGATTTTCAATGCTTCGCCATCCAGTCTGCAAGCTGTCGCCGCTGCACGGGTAACTTCCTGTGAAAGCTGTCCTCAATCGCCGCCGCCGCCATGCCACTCTCCCCTTCGGGAATGATTCCCAGCATCTCAGCCAGGCGCTGCTCAAAACGCGTGATCAGGGCGGGCACGGGGTCTTTCGCGGCAAGATAGTCGAGCGCCTTCACCAGCAGTTCATGAATCTCGGGAATGGGCGAATCGGTTTCAGCCACTAGTGTCACGAGCTTGACCACGTAGGTGGCTGCTAAGACACGGCCATAACTTTCCCGCAGGCCCAGGCGGGGATTCGTCCAGCGGGCCTCCGCCAGGGTGTGGAGATCGCTGGATTTGCTGCGCACGAAGCGCAGCTCGGCAGACACAAAGAGGTCCAGCACGCCGGAGAGCGGGGATTTGGGCCGCAGTGCACCTTTGGCGATGGTCTTGAAAAGACCAATGTCCGGGGAGCACCACTGCACAATGAGGCTCGCTTCCGAATAGCGTGTGCGCCCGATGAGGATGGCCTCGGTTTTTTCCATGATGACAAAAGGCGTTGAACTCGTGTGCCGAGCCGTTATCTACGCTGCATCATGGAAAAGACCAGCAAGACCATCCTCACCGACCTCCAAGCCCTCGACACCACCGCCCTCAAGGCCAAGTTGGGGGAGCTCCGGAGGTATCTTTGACGTACCGAAATTAAAAGACGAACTGGCCATGCTGGAGGACCGTCTGGCGGCCCCTGGCTTCTGGGATGACGCAAACGCGGCGCGCAAGCTGATCGACCGCACCAACGTCATCAAAAAGAAAATCGGACCTCTCCAAGATTTGGAGGCGCGCGCCGCCGATTTCGACGGGCTCATCGAACTGGCGAAAGAAGCCGGTGACGTCGATACCTGGCGCGAGGTGGAGCAGGAGCACAAGAAGCTCACGGAAGACGTGGGAACTTTTGAACTCAGCCAGCTTCTCAAAGGCCCCTTTGACCGTGGCAATGCCTTCATCAACATCCACTCCGGCGCCGGTGGCACGGAGGCCTGTGACTGGGCGGACATGCTCATGCGCATGTACCAGCGCTGGTGCGTGCGCCGTGGCTACAAGGTGGAATTGATCGACCACGAACCCGGCGATGACGTGGGCACACGCTCTGCCACGCTTGAAGTGATTGGCGAAAACGCCTTCGGTTTTCTGCAGGCCGAACGCGGCGTGCATCGCCTGGTGCGCATCTCCCCCTTCGATGCTGCGAAAAAGCGGCACACGAGCTTTGCCTCCATCGACGTGACGCCCGACTCCGAAGAGGACATCGACATCGTCGTGCGGGATGAAGACCTGCGCGTGGACACCTATCGTGCTGGCGGCAAAGGCGGCCAGAACGTGAACAAGGTGGAAACCGCCGTGCGTTTGACGCATATCCCCAGCGGAGTCATTGTGGCCTGCCAGATCGAGCGCAGCCAGCCGAAGAACCGGGCCAAAGCCATGGCCATGCTCAAGGCCAAGCTCTACCAGATCGAGGAAGACAAGCGCAAGGCCGAGATCGACCGCCAGTATGGCGAAAAGAGCGAAATCGGCTTCGGCTCCCAGATTCGCAGCTACGTTTTCCAGCCCTATCAGATGGTCAAAGACCTCCGCACCGGCGTGAAGACCAGCAGCATTTCCGACGTCATGGACGGCGAACTCGACCCCTTCATGGAAGCCATGCTCCGCGGCCAGAAGGCGGGGGATGGAGACAGGGACGACGACGAGTAAAAACCCGTTTGCAGTTGTTGGCAGTGGTTTGCTGTTGTTTGCGATGGTTCAACAATCGCAAACCATTGCAATCCATCGCCAACCATTGCAAACTACCGCCCCATGAAGCCTGTCTTTGAAAAAGTGCCCAAGCGTCAGTGGGAATCGTTTCACTGTGAGGTGGTGCGTGCGCTGGATTATGGGACGCGCTGGCATTTTCATCCGGAGTATCAGCTCACGCTGGCGATTGAAAGTCGCGGCCACCGGGTGGTGGGGGACAACATCGGGCCACTAACGGATGGCGACATTGTACTCATCGGGTCCAATCTGCCGCATGTGTGGCATCAGGACACGAGCGCGAAGTCACGTCGGGTGAATGCCATCATCGTGCGGTTTGATGAGTCCTTCCTCGGTCGGGATTTCATGGCGCTACCAGAGATGGAGCCGGTGAAGCGGCTGCTGCAGCGTGCGGCGCGCGGACTGGAAGTGCGCGGGCCGGCTCGTGCGGCTGTGACCGAGCACATGAAGCGTCTCGCGGACAGCGAAGGATTGGCGCGGGTGATCGAACTGCTGGCGATTCTTAATGCGCTGGCAAAGTCCGAAGATCTGAAAGCGCTGGCCAGCTCCAACTTTGAGCCCAAGCTCGAATCCGCCGACCAGGGCCGCATGGAGCGGGTGATCGATTTCATCCACACGCATCTGACGGAGGAAATTGACCGCGAGCGTCTGGCCAAGCTGGCGCATCTCAGCCTCGGCGCCTTCAGCCGCTTCTTCCATTCACGCACGGGAAAAACCGTGCCACAATACGTGAACGAAGTGCGCATCGGCCGCGCCTGCGGCATGCTGGCGGAGGACGTGTCAAACATCACGGACATCGCCATGGACTGCGGCTACCGGAATCTGGCGAACTTCAACCGCCGCTTCCGCGAGGTGATGGGCAGCACGCCGAGCGCTTACCGGCAGAAATTCCGCGGCATGGCCGGGAAGTGACGTCTGCGCCACTTGCGCCGCCTTTCATCCGGTGAGATAACAGGGGCATGAGCCAGATGCTTGAACCGGATCTTTCCGTGGTGGACCTACGCTCCTGCTTCGTGCGGAAGCGCAATGCGCTGCTTGTGCGCGGGCGGTTCAGCCCGCTCTACCTCGACTACTACCTGCACCTGATGCAGCACGGTCTCCAAAATGCGGAGCCGCTGGACCAGATGCTGAAAGATGCGCTGGCCGCGCTGGCACTGCACCTGTGCTCGCGCCCGCAGGACGAGGGCTGCGCGTGGACCATTCACGTCAAGGAGCCGCAGCGGGCGAATGTGTTCGTCACAGGCAGCACGCGTCCCGGCCGGGTGGCCGGGCGGGTTTTTACCGAAGACGTGCGCCAGGAGGGCGAGGCCATGTTCATCGCGCAGACAACCCGGCCCGATCAGGCGCCGAGGCAGAGCATGATCGAATTCTTCGGCAGCGACATGCTGAAAGCCGTGGAAACTTTTTACACCACCAGCGAGCAGCGCCTCACGCGCTTTTTCCGTCTGGAGGACGAGGAGTTTGTCCAGATCTCCGCAGAACCGGACTGCGATGAACAGTGGCTCTCCGAACTCACGCTCGAACAGGTGCTGGAAATCGAAACCACCGAACACCTGACCCTGCTGGAAACACGGGGCTACGTGTTTGAGTGTGGCTGCTCCATCGAGCGGCTGATGCCCATCATCATGCGTCTGCCGCAGGATGACCTGGACCACATCTTTGCCGATGGCGTGGCGCAGATCACCTGCCCGCGCTGCGGTGCGGTGTTTCGCACGCCAAAGGAAAGCTTTGAGCAGTGGCGTTCCGCGAATTCTTAGAACAAGCGTCCCGCTTGCATTTTCCAGCCGCAAACAGGACGTTCGCACAACCACCAGCCGCAAAAGGGACCTTTGCGCCATACCCATGAAACTCGCCCTCATCCGCCGCCAGTTTTCCGCCACCGGCGGGGCCGAGCTGTATGTGCAGCGGCTGCTGGGTGCGCTGACCGCAGCTGGGCACGAGACGCACCTGTTTGCTGAAAAGTGGCAGGGCCAGGCCCAGGGCGTGCAGTTTCACAGCATCAACGTCCATGGCTCGCGTGCGGAGCGTCCGAGGAATTTTGCGGAAGCTGTGAGCTCGGAGTTGCAGCATCTGCGGTTTGACTGCGTGTTCAGCCTGGAGCGCACGCTGAGGCAGGATGTCTATCGCGCTGGAGACGGCCTCCACCGCGTATGGCTGGAGCGGCGCAGACAGTTTGCCCCCTGGTGGAAGCGCCCGTTCGTCGGTCTTGGAGCTTTTCATCGCAACATGATGGAACTGGAGGCCCGCACCTTTGACCCGGCGAACACCGGGCGCATCATCGTGAATTCCGAAATGGTGCGTGATGAGATCGCGCAGCATTTTCCCGGCTTTCCCCAGGAGCGCGTGCACACGATCCGCAACGGTGTCGAAATCAGACGGTTCACGGGCGTCTCAAAGGCCAAAGCTCGCAAACGCTTCGGGCTGGAGGAGAACGATTTTGTGCTCGTCTTCGTCGGTTCCGGCTGGGAGCGCAAAGGCCTGCCCTGGCTGCTGAAATTCATGGCAGGTCATTGCGATGACCCCCACTTGAAGCTCCTCGTCGTAACGCGCGACCGCATGCGCGGAAAGATTCCGCCGAATGTCATTCTCACAGGGCCGATGCCAGACGTGGAGGCAGCCTACGCCGCTGCAGATGTGCTCACGTTTTTGCCCATCTATGAACCCTGCTCCAATGTGGTGAGCGAGGCGCTCGCCACCGGCATTCCAGTCATCACCACAAGTTTCAATGGCGCCAGCGAATTGATCGACCCCGGCATCAACGGCCACGTTCTGCACGATCCGCGTGACATGGCCACCCTCGGCATGTGCATCAATCACTGGCGCGCACGCGGCAACGCGGGCCCCGTCAAAACACGCCTGCCGCTCGATCTGGATCTGAATGTCATGCTTACTTTGCAGGTGCTGGAGCTGGCTGGGAGAGGGGCTTGAGGAGGGCTTCGGGAAGTGTGCAGACACTTGAATCTTTTCATCCAGTTCACCGCGCAGCTGCGCTCATGCACAGGATGGGCAAGGCATTCAGGGGGCGAGTCACTTCGACCAATTTTGACTAGCTTGAGTTCATCGGTGACGACTTTGATTCCGCCCGTGTTCTGCTTCGCGGCCCAGTCGTCCCGTTCACGGTGTTCCTGCGGTCCCATAGGCATCCTCAGGCTCGAACTGGCGGCGTAGTAAACGTTCCAGATCGACCGCCTCCGCAGCCTGGCTGCTGCTCATCAGCTGGGCAATCTCCACGGAGGCTACCTGAACACGACCACGTGAACACGACCACGGCACGGTTCATTCAGTTCCGTTGTACTCCATGCTCTTCCGCATCACGCAGTTGGAACAGGGGTGCGAAACAAGCCAGATCTCCTACAGCCTGGTCTGCATGCTCAATCTTTTGCAACGCCGGGAACGTGATGGCAAAAGCATGCAAAATCGCGCCGGCAGATTCTTTGCGCACCTGGGCAAACTGCGCTGAGCAGCGGACGAGGCTTTCATTTTTGCCGGCATCAGGCACGCCGATCAGGGCTGCCAGCAGAACACTGCCAAAAGCAGCGTCTTTTTTCTGCGCCAAAAGCTGGGCGACCCGTTGACGCAGGGGGGCATTTAGCGTGGAAAGCTTCCGGACCGTTATCTCTAGGAAGCTGTCATGATTAAAGTTCGGCAACAGCACGGGGTCAAACTCCACAGCGCTGACGCAAAATCCCATCCGGCTTAGCGTATCCACAGCCTTTTCAGCGTCTGCAAGGGTTGCGGCGGGAAGCGCAAGATCAATCAAAGTCTCTTTCCTCCATGGTTCTCTGAATGGAACTGCTGGCTTGCCACCATTCGGACGTATTGTGTCTGCAAGCCTGAATGCCGTGGCAGCCAAAGGAGGTGAAGCGAGCACTTTTTTTAACAGCGTGTCCAACTGACTTTGGTGGAGAAGAGCGCCATTTTCTGTCTGAAACTGCGAGCGATAGATGCTGACGACGTGCCGCAGACCCTCCCGCGCTTTGTCAGGATTGTGGAAGGCAAGCTGGTGCAACTGTAACGCGAGGTGGTCAAAGGCTGGATCTGACTGTCCTGGATGCCGATATATTCCCGGGATGGATTGAAGAGGCATCCCGTTCGGCGGCGTTATCTGGGCGGCCGGTTGCTGTGTGTTGTAATACAGGTATTCGATCTCCTCCCAGGTCTTGGTAAAGAGCAGGTCAACGATGAATGCATGTGATTTGGCGGCTTGCTTTTTCGAGACTCCCTGCCGGTCGGTCTTCATTTTGTTCACCGCTGGGGTCAGCTTGTCACTCAGCGCGGGAACGTTTGCGGCAAAGATCTCGGCCCATTGCAGGCGTTGAATGCATCCGGCGATTAGCTCCTGTTGTGCGATTGTGCACGCACTGATTTCATCCGCGTACAGCCTGGCAAAGGCTGCGGGGTCGCCATGGTATGAGCTGATGATCAGCAGGATGAGGTCGCGGCCGAAGGTGCGTGGCTGGCGTTTGTGCAGTTCCATGGCGAGGCTTGGAAGTGTGTGCCAGTCTCGCATTTCATGCTTCCAGCTTTCGAGCAGTGTGAACGGCACGGTGGAAAAGGTCTGCTGATCTGGCGTGACGTGCAGATGCTTGGGCAGATTCGCCTGGATCTTTTCATGCTTCTCCAATGCACGTGGCATCGGCCACGGGTTAAAGGTGGCCGCAGGATCAAGCATGCCGGCGGTTTCCAATAGGGCAAGGAACCGCTGCGGTTTGCCGCGGAAGTGGGACAGGAATTTGATGGGCTCTATCGCCTGGTCCATCCACACATCATTTTGGGCCGCACCGCTTTTCTCAGCGCGCTGCATCACCTCGGCAAACAGTTCTGGCACGTGGGCGGCCTGTTTCAGCCATTCGCCTACCTGGCTGTCATGCGGCGGCTTTTTCGGGTTGCCACGGTAGTTCTGGCTTTCCTGCTGCGCCAGCAGCCTGCTGATTTGATCCAGCAGCGTGATGGCACGCGCCTTGTCTGTCTGGGCCAGGCGGTCAAGCAAAGGTGCGCAGCGCCGGATGGCGTCGCTGTCTTCCTGGTTGGGATCGCCCGAAGAGGTCATTTGCATCCAGCGGCTGACGTCGGTTTCAAATTGAGCCGCTTCTGCGGTGTACAAAGGTTGCAGGGCTTGTTTCAGCGTGGCGTCCTTCTTTTCCTTCTCCTCCAGGTCCGGGATGCGGGCCTTGAGCAGCGCCAGGAGGCAGGAGGCGGAATCTGTGCGCAGTTTGGAGAAATCTGAGTGGCGCTTTTGAATGAAGGCGCGGATGGCGGAATCATCGGGACGCCGGGAGTTGCCGAAGCTGTTCAATAAAAGGCTCTCTTCTGGAGTGCGATGAAGGAAGGCCAGAAGCAAATCGGTGCCAAAGGTGGATGGCTGCTGCGAAAGGCGGGAAAGGACGGCAGTTCTGAAGGCAGGTCTGAGGGAGCCCTCATGCTCGATGTTGGTGATGAGCCTGGCTGTAAGCGTGGGCTGATTGACATTTTCGCAGTGCAGATCTCGATAATTTTGGGCATCGGCGACCCAGGGAGTTGCCGATAAAAGGAGGAGGATTTGTGTCGGATTCTGCAATAACTGCTCCAGGTGGCCGGTCACATTGGAGGTCCAGCTGGGTGATTGCATGAGACCTTCCTTGTCCGCGAGGTCAAAGGTGGTGCTTAGCAAGTGCGGCACCCTGGCGAGATTCTGGATGAGGCGGGCAAGGGGAGGCTCTCTGTGCTTTTGGAGCACGGACTCCCGCTGCTCCGCGCTGTTACGCAGAAGCTCGATGGTGTGATGCAGGGCGGCATCTGCCCTGGCTCTGTCGAGCCGGGCAAGGCTGTCCAACAAAAGTGGGAACCGCTCAATGAAGAGGTCACCCGACCGGCTGAGTTCGTCCCATGCTTTTGCGGCGATCACCTGATCGGCTCTGCGAATGAGGGCGGCGTTCTCCAGGCTGATGAGAGGAGCGAGGATGGTGGCGAGCTCCGGGCCAAGCTGGTCCGGCCTGGGGTAGCCCTTCAATTCGGCGCGGAGGAGGGCAGAAAGGTCGCTCTGGCCGGTGGCGGACAAGGCGGCGATGTCCCGCGCATGACGTTTGAGGACAATGTGGAGGGCGGCGCTTCTGGGGGAGGGAGTTGCATCAATGGGTACCGGTTTGCCATCGAGCTGCAAGGGAATGCGGCTGTTTTTGAGGAGGAGGGCCTGCATCAAATGTGAGCCCAAGGTGTTGCTCCTTCCGAGCTGGATGAGAGCAGAGCTGAGCGTTTCGTCATTCCAATGTTCGCGGTAATGCCACGCAAGGGTGCCGAACCAAGTGACGCTCTTTTCTTCTTCGCCGAGAACATAGACACGGAATGAAGTGGGATCACCAAAGAAGCCGATGGCCTCCGCCGTTTGCATGAAGTCTTCGACGGAGCTGGAATCGGACTTCCATGTGTAGCGACTGGCGATCTCGCTCAGCCACTCTGGCGAGGAGCCCAGATCGTCTTCCATGATGAGAGTGAGCAGCGGAAGTCCCCGGCGATCCTGAAGCAGGGTTTGCAGCCATTGCACGTAAGCTTGAACCGTCTGCTGAGCCGGTGAGACCTGAACCTGCACACGGCTTCTGCGGCGTTGCTGAGATTCACGCCAGGCGGTGATGTTTTGAGCGCGCAGTTCAGCGGTGGCACCGATCCAATGATCTCGCAGGCTGCGGACGAAAGTGCGCATGGCCTCGGGATCGCGCTGACCGAGAGCAAAGGCGTAGTTTTTGAGGTCCTCGGGGATGTAACCGTATTGAACGGCGACATCTTTGGGGGCGCGATCGAGGAAGAGCTGGTCAAGAGGGGCCTTGATGCCCCGGGTCTGCCAGAGACGGATGATCTCGCCCATGCGGCCGCCCTGCTGCTGGCCGCTGTAGCGGACTGTCCTGCCACCAGGATTCAACCAGGCTGATGCGGCGGAGACGAAATGCGAATCGTCAGCTGTCAGCACCGCGGCGTAGGCGCGGCAGTAGTCCGCGACGCCCTTGCCCTCGGCTTTGAGGATGGCGGGAAAGACAACCTCCTCGAGCATGCGCTGATCTCCGCGCAGGGTGACACTGTAAGTGGCGAAGACGGAAGGCAAAGGCATGGCGATGCGTTCCGGTGTTAGAAACAAGGAGTTGAATGGCGAGACGAGATCATCGCCCGCAGTATTTTGGAGAAGGTAACCCTGCGCCATCAGCAGCCGCCTGACCTTGGGCATGGAGTGCCGGCTGAGAAGATCGAGCGCGATTTTTTCGATCTCATCCAGCCTGCGATTTTCGAACATGGCAAAACCCGCGAGAGGAGCGAAACCCATGTGGGCAAGCTCAGGG
This sequence comes from Prosthecobacter sp., assembly GCF_044222565.1. GTDB lineage: Bacteria > Verrucomicrobiota > Verrucomicrobiia > Verrucomicrobiales > Verrucomicrobiaceae > Prosthecobacter. The sequence goes on along the minus strand of NZ_JBGANA010000006.1, from coordinate 160,059 downwards.
TGCCGTAGCATGGCCATGCAGAGCTCGTCATGAGCCGTGCGGCGCAGGTCACGGGCTTTCTGGCTTTCGGGGCTTAGCTTGAGAGAGCCATCCTCATGGAAAGTCCAGCGGCTGCCATTGCGAGAGAGGTCCTTTGAGACAGGGGTCCAGAGAGCCGGGAAGGAGAGGTTCTGGCCGGAGTCGCTGCGCTGGATGTTTTGCAGGGCCTGATTGAACTGCTGGGCAAGACCGGCGGGCAAGGGGCGGTCGTCAGGCAAGGAGCGCAGCCATGCGGAGAGCAGGCCGGCAAGAGCTGCGGGACGAGGGACGGAGATTTCATTGCGTTGGCTGAACTCCTGAATGAGGGCCGGAAGATACAAGGCCCGGGAGACTGCGGGCATGGCCTGCCAATGCTTCAGAGCTGCTGGGAAGTCTCCCTCGACGGCCAGCAGGCTGGCCAGGCGCTCATGGGAAGCGTAGGCACGAGGATAAGCGGAGATGACTGCGCGATGGGCCTCAATGGCCGGCTTGGTTTCGAGGCCGGTGTGCTCGAGAAACACGGCATACTCCTGCTGGGTTCTCCAGCCTGAAGCGGCGGCGGCCTGCATGGCCTGCGTGACATCGTCAACGAGCTTATGCTTTTCAAAGACCTTGATGACCGTGTGCAGCTGGTGATGATGGGCGCTGGAGCTGTTCTGCGGATTCAGGCAGCCCTGAACGGCCGTGCGCAGCTGTTTGACGATTTCACGAACAGCGGCCGGTTTGTCGCCTTTTTTGATAAGATCCTCCACGGACACCCGCTTCTGCTGTCTCTGGCGGTAGGAGAAGCTGCTGGAATAAGGATTGCTGATGGTGGCGGTGTTTGCGTGGACCGGGCTGGCGGCGACGCCACGCGCGGCCTGGCCCATCTTCAGCGCCTCCTCCTGCAAGCCCATGCTGTTCAAGATCCGGGAAAGCTGGAATTTCTCTTCGGGTGTGGAAGCCGCCTGAGACAGGCGCTCGAGAACGAGCTGCACCGAGGCGGTGAGGTTTTTGAAGTCCGTTTTGCCGGACTTGCGCTGCAGTTTTTGGGTGTGAAAAAGCATCGCGAGATCAAGCTTGTGGATCATGTCCGGATCCGTGGCGAGCACCTGGGCGAGCTGGAAATGGGCGAGAGCCTTGTCAGACTGGTCAAGCTGCTGGCAGAGCCAGCCAGCGAAGAGATGTTCGTCCAAAGAAGGCATGGCGGCGAGGCGTGGGGCGAGTTCGTCGAGCAGTGCTTTTTCATCTCCCAGCATGAGGCGGAGGATGAACTTCAGCCTTGGATCTTCCGCCTTGTCCGCGAAGGGCCGCATGCCGGCCTGAAATTCTTTCTGCCACGTCACCTGCTCGGCCGTGAGGCGAGCTTCCGCGGAAGAATGCCCCTGAGATAACATGGCAACCCAGCGCAGGACTTCGGGAGGCAGCCCGAGCGCAGTGCGGGGCATCGGAAGGGGAGAGGGCTGAAAGGGAGCGGAACTGCTGGAGTAGCGTCCAGTGGAGGGTGAGTTCAGAGCGGAGGGGGCCTGAGCACGAGACTTCTCCGGGAGGCTGAGCTGGTACTGAATGACCTCGACGACGCCTTCCCAGTCCCTGACCGCGGCGAAGGCGTTGATCTCCTCATTGATGTAAGAGCTGTTTTGATCCTCGGAGGTGCGCACCCAGCGTTTGAGTATGTCCTTGATGGCGCGAAGCTGTGCGGCGTCGAGCTTCAGCATGGAGGAGTTTGCATTCTGCTGGGGAAAGAGGTCAGACTGGCTGCGCAGCATGCTGAGAAGAGTCTGGCGCTCGGCGAAGCCTCTCTTTGGCATGGCCTGACAGGTGTCGATGATGCGCCGGGCCCAGGTGGGGGATTGATTTCCGGAGATGCGCCAGGCGAAGGCTGAAGCGCGCAATGCCAGAGAGGGATAGGTTTTCTCAAAGAGCTGGAACATGTGCTCGTAAACGGGCAGCACCTCCTCGGGATCGCCTTTGCGCGTAAGCAGGAGCCATGCTGCATGGAGTGAGGTGTTTTGCGGATTTTCCGACAGAAGCTCCGGCGTGATGGCAAGCTGAGGTGAAGCCTCCGCGGCTGCGAGAAGAAGCGCCGCGTCATTGACACCTGCTCGTTTAAGACTGCGCAAGACGGGATCGCGCTCAGGGAGATCCCAGGTGGCAATCATCTGCAACACGTGGGCGAGAGCCAGCACGGGAGAATCTGTGACGCCGGGCGCCTGCTGCACAAAACCATTGGAAAGGAGGCCGTTGGTGGCGGTGCCGCCAGAGGTATTGAACGAGCCGTAGCCACCACGGCCGCCCATTTTCTGCCGATGAACGTAGGCGGCCTGCACCATATTAGGAAGAACCAGCCAGTCCTCCGTGCCGGGGGGCAGAGACATGCTGCCATAACCGCGGCGCAGCCCGATGCTGCGGCCGGTGCCCTGCACTCCGGGAAGCTCCTCGTGCATGCCCATGATTTCGATGAAGGCGCGCACGGCTTCCTTTTCGCGGCCGGCTTCTTCCAGGGCCACCGCATTGAGGTAATGCAGACGATAGTCCTTGGGGTGTTTTTCCAGCACGGGTTCGAGGAAGGCGATCACGCGGTCCCACTCGCCCTTTTCGGCAATGGCGTCCGCCATCTGCTCCAATCCGCGGGCATCCATCTGACTCCCTCCCGCCAGTTCAAACAGCATGCGGTAGCCGAGATCGGCATCACCGCTTTCGATTTGCAGGCGCGCGATGCTTTCGCGGGTCTTGGAGGTTTTGTCGAGCTTGGCGGCGCTCTCCAGCGTGCGGAGGGCCTCGGTGGTGAGGCCGATCTCCTCTTCGCTGCGCGCGATGTCCAGCAGCAACGCGAGATCCTGCGGGCGGAGACGTGAGGCTTCGTAGAGGCAGCGGCGGCGCTCCTCGTCGTTGCTGGTGGCACGGTAGATCTCTGCCAGGGCCAGCCAGGGCTGGGCGCTGGCGCGGTTCTGCTTCTGGCGCTGCTGAAAATTTTCGATGAGACGCGGCAGGGTGTTGTGCTGCTGGGCTGCGAGAGCGAGCGGGCCGATGAGGCGGAGGCGCGCATTGGCATCGGTGGTTTTTTCGTAGAGCGAAAGGTAGGTCTGCTCGGCTTCATCGGGCATGCCGTTTTCGAGGCAGCGGGTGGCGTAGCTGGAGGCGAGTTCGATGTTGTCCGGGAACTTGCGCATGGCGGTGCGCAGGAGATTGAGGGCGTCCTTGGTGCGGTTGAGCGTGAGCAGCAAGCGTGATTCATCCAGCCATGGCTGCACGGCAGAGGGCGAGAGCTTTTTCCATTCGTCGATCCAGGTGAGCGCCTGTTCCGGTTTCTCGGCGCGGCGGAAAAAGTCCACCATGCGCTGCACACGCGCGGTGTTGCGCGCACCAGGGAGCTCGATGACGTGCTGAAGTGTCTGCGCGGCTTTGTCCCAATCCTTACGGATTTGGAATATCTGCGCGAGCTGGGAAAGGGCGACGAGTTTGTCCTCTGGAGCAGCGTCATTGAGGGCCTTTTCTGCGTCGGCTTTTTTGCCGGCTGTTTCGAGCAGGGTGGCGAGGAGGCAGCGGTTTTGAATGGTGAGAGTGGTGGAGCTTTGAAGCTCCTTGAGGAGGGGAGGGAAGAGTTTGGCTTCTTCATCGCTGCGCAGCACGAGGAGGATGTCCTTCACGGCGGTGTCGATGGCTTCGGCATCCTGCGCCAGGCGCAGGCGGGTGCGTGCCCAGGGGAGTGTGCGGGCGAGTTCTTTGTTGGCGAGGCCAAGCTGAACAAGCAGCGCGAAGAACCGTGGTTCATTGGCGAAGTCTTTTTCGCGCGGCAGCAGGAGATCCAGCGCGGTGCGTGACTCCTGGCGTGCCTGCAAGGCTTGAGAGATGCGGAGGAGATCTTCAAGGGAGGCGGACTTGGCAGGGCCGGTCCAGATGGCGAGGGCGGCATCGCGCTGGCCGGCGCGGTGGAGGAAATGGGCCTGAGCCTCCTGGGCGCCGATGCTGGCGGGGAATTTTTCAACGACAGCGGCGTAAGCAAGCGCAGCAGGACTGCCGGGCTGGACGGGGGACTCCTCCCAGCTTTCCAGCAGGCGCGCGACGCGGACGTAGTCGGCCTCTCCCGTACCTGCCGCCTGCAGGAAACGCTGCAGGGTGGACTGCGCGGCGGCATCGTCTTTCGCGAGATGCTGGAAGCTGGCAAGGCGGGCGAGGATTTCTTTGTCCGCGGTGTTTTGTTGCGAGAGGGCCTGGGCTTGTTCGACGGCTTCTTTGATGAGGTCGAGAGATTCGAGGAGATCGAGAAATCCTTCCTGGAGATCGCGCCGGCCAGGGTTGGATTGGAGGAGGGAGCGGGCCTGGGTGAGTGCGGCGTCCTTCTGGCCGTACTCGGCGAGGAGCCTGGTATGCTGCCAGGCGAGGGTGACGCGCTGGGGGTTCTCTTTGACCAAAGAGGCGAAGAACTTTTCAAGACCATCCACGTCGTCGCCCATGCGGAAGACGCGGCTGATGCGGCCGAGGACATCGCCTTCGATCCAGGTGTCCGACCCGGTGGCGGCGAGGGTGACGCGGAGGGTTTTGAGCGCTTCGTCGCGGCGCTCTGCTAGCAGGAAAATGTCGGCAAGGCGGAGCTGGCGCAGGGCTTTGGAGACGTGATCGCGGGTGCGCTTGATCAAAGTCTGAGTGGCATCGAGGGCGGAATCGTACTGGCCTTCGTCTGTGAGGAGATCGATGACTTCCTCGGCGAGGTCTTCGTCATCGGGGTGGGAGGTGGCGAGGTTATTCCAGGTGAGCAGGGCAGCGACGTTCTGACCAAGGCGGAGAAGTGCGCGGCCGCGGAGCTTGCCGATCTCGATGGAGCTGGCGGCATCGGGTTTGGCCTTCAGGGCTTCATCGAGAGACTTCAGAGCAGAGGAGAAATCGAGGGCGCGTGCTTCGATGCGGGAGCGCTCGATCCAGGCGGGGGCCATGGAGGGGTTCATTTCCAGTGCCGCCTTGTAGGAGGAGAGAGCAGCCGGGTCATCGCCGCGGTGGGAATGGTGGATGGCGAGCAGGAGATGATCGGCCGCAGTGGCGGCTGGGAGCCTGGCTTTGGAGTCAAGGTACTGTCCAAGCTCCTCAGCAGAGGCTTCCTCAAGCCATGCGGCGTAGAAGCGCTCGAAGAGGGTGCCGGGCTGAGGGCGTTTGACCAGGATGTCGAGGTAGCGCTGGGCTGGCGCGGGCACCGCGGGCACAGGGGACTGTGCACGGGCAGCGGCGCCTAGAAGCATGAGGAGCAGGACGATGCGCGGGTGCATGGAATGGAAGTCTTAGCGTTCTGACGGAGGCGCAGGCAGGAGCGGAGCAATGACTTTGCCCCAGGGCTGGCGCTCAAAGAAGGCGGCGAGGATTTTCTGCTGAGCGGGCGGTGCGGCAGCGATTTCCACCGCGTAGGTTCTGGCGAAGTCGGTGACGGCTTGGTCGGAGGGCTGGCCGCAAAGGAGGAGGAGCAGATCGACACCGAAGGTGTGCGGCTGATGCGCGGTGAGCGCAGGGACGAGGCTGGTGCGGCTCTGCAGCTTTGGCTGCCACAGTTCGAGCAAGGTCTCGTGGTCGTTGACCTGAGGGAGGGGCCATGGATTGAAGGTGGCGGCGGAGTCCAGCATGTGGGCGGCGCGGAGAAGCGGGATGAAGCGCGCGGGCTTGCTGCGCAGGTAGTGGATGTCCATGATGTGGGTGAGCGCGCGCTGCACCCAGATGGGATGGCTGGCGGCGCCGCATTCGGCAGCGCGCTGCATGATGTCATCGAAGAGTTCTGGCGTGACGGCGGCAAACTGGAGCCACTGGGCGACGGCGGTGAGATGGGGCGCATTCGATTTGCCCCGGGTCTGCGCGAGGATTTCCTCGGTGGCCATGAGTTTGCTGACGTGATCGAGCACTTCCACGGCGCGCGGCTTGTCCACAGGAGCGAGGCGATCGAGAAGCTGCTGGGCGCGCTGCATGAGCTCAAAAGCGCTGCAGCGTGCCTGTTTGAGATTGATGATCTGAAGGAAGTCTGTGACCGCCGACGCTAGCTGACGTGAGTCTGCTTCATACAGCGGCTGAAGGGAAGCCTGGAGCCGTGGTTCCGCCGCGATGCGAGACTGCAGGTCTGGCAGGCGGGCCTGGAACAGGGCGAGCAATGCGGGTGCGCTCTGCGGAGAGAGGAGCGTGAAGTCGTGCTGGTGCTGGCGGATGAAGTCGAGAATGGTGGAATCATTCGGCCGACCGCGCTCGTCATAAAAACTCAGGACGTCCGGCGCATCCGCTGGAGCACGGTGGAGCAGCGCCTGCAGCAAACGCGTGCCGAAGGTGGCAGGCTGACGGGCGAGCCAGCGTTTTATTTTTTCCGAGCTGGCGCGGTCGTTGTCCAAACTGTTGATGATGCGGGCGAGGATGGTGGGCTCGCAAGGATCTTCCACGCGAAGATCGCGGAAGGCGGGGGCCTCGGCGGTGAAGGGGGTGTCCTGAAACACACAGAACAGAGTGTCCGAATTCTTGAGCGCCTCATGAAAATGGAAGCTGAGCATGCTGCTCCAGCCGAGGGACTGACCGAGCCCGTCGTCTTCGGCAATGGAGAGGGATGTGCCGAGCAGGGGAGGCACCTGAGCGAGAGCTAGGATGAGATTGCCAGTGGGTGTGTCATGCTGGCCCGCTGCGATGGCGGCGCGCTGCGACTTGGTGGCGCGCATCAAATCCAAGGCGTGATGCGCCACCGCGGTGGAGCGGGGCGGATCAACGGCGGAGTATTTAAGCAGGAACTGAATGAGGGTGAAAGGCTGGCTCTGCTCGCGATCAAACTCCTCCCAGGTTTTGCAGGCGAGCATGGCATCGGCCTGGCGTCTGAGACCGTCTGCCTGGGCCTGGAGGATGGGAGCGACGGCACGCGTGAAGGCTTCATCGGCGATTTCGATTTTGGGAAAGCCGGGCAAATGGGTGGAGAGAAAGCTGCCGAGGTTTTGCCGCTCTTCCGGAGACAGCGCGGCGATGGCGGCGGCATGGCGCACGACCACGAGATGAAATGCGGAAAGGCTGAGCTCGCGTGAGGAGTCGGGAGTCGCAGCCGGAATCTGAACCGGGCTGCCATCGAGATGCAGCGTGGTGACGTCGGTGCGCACCAGCATGGCCTGCAGCAGGTCCGCTGGCAGACTTGAAGGCTCTGCGCCGAGCTGAGCGAGTGTGGCTTGGACGACCTCGTCCTTCTGCTCATCGCGGAAATAGGTGGCGAGGCTGGTCATCAACGACTGCTGCCTGAAGCGGGCGGTGCCAAAGGGGTGGGGCACTTCCGGATGGGGAAGGAAGCCCAGCACGCGGGAGAAGCGGGTGAAGTCCGAGGGCGTCTGGATGCGGTCCAAAAATTCGGAGGAACCAGCACGGTCCAGCCAGTCGAGGGAGTCGACCATGCCATCGTCCAAGGCAAGCTCGAGTGCGGCGAAGCAGCCACGGCCGTCGTCGATGAGGCGCTGCAGCCAGGCCTTGTACTGGAAGGCAGTGCGCTCCGCGGAGGAAAAATGGTAGGAACTGCCGCGCTGCGACTTCTGGTGAACTTTGGCCATGAGCTGCCTGCGGACAGAGGCGTCCGGGCTGACAAGCACCTCGCGCATGCGGCGAATGAACCGGGGCAGGGCCTCAGGCTCTCGGTGAACGAGTGCGCGGACGTAGTCGTCCAAGGCATTCTTTTCGGATGAGGATGCACTCGTGAGGATGTTGGGCAGGGCGAGCGCGCGGTGCTCGATGAACAGGTCATCCAGCGGAGCGCTGATGCGACGGGCCCGCCACAAGCGGACGATCTCGCGGCAGATGCCACGGTCACCGAATGCGAGAGGGTGACGGCTCCAGGAACGAAGCCAGGCGGAGGAGGTGGATGGGAAATCCTGATCCGGGGCCATGATCACGGCGGCATAACCACGGCAGAAGTCGAGCATGGTCTGGCCTTCCGCTTTGAGGATGGCAGGAAAGACCTCCTCATCAAGAGCGCGGGAGTCACCACGCTGGGCGGCGCTCCAGGTGGCGAAGATGGCGGGAGTCGGCGAGGCGATCTGATCACTGCTTTGAAAGCGAGAGTTGATTTCAGCGATCTGGGCAGCTGAAGTCTGTGGAGCGTTGAACTGGCGGCGCAGCTGAGGGCTGGCCTGAGAGGCAAGGATGTGCAGGGCAATTTTTTCGACTTCTTCAACATTGCGGCCTTCCAGCATGGAAAGACCTGCGAGGGGGGCGAAGCCCTCCCGGGCAAATGCGGGGATGGATACCATGGCGTGGCACAAGGTGTCATGCGCTAGGCGGCGCTCGTGGCGGGACCTGCGGTCCTCCTCGCTGAGTATTAGCATGCCGACATCGTCGAACTCCCAATCCGGATGGCTGGATTTTGAAACGGTATCTTTGGAGATGATCTCCCACAGGCCGGGGTAGTCCTGCCCGCCTCTCTGAACCTGAAAAAGAATTTCACTGATGGCGTCAGGGCTTCTGGCAAAGGAGGGATTTGTGGGATCGATGTTTTTGAGCCATTGAGAAACAAGGCGTGCATGGGCGACGGCTTTGACCATGGTTTCTTTGCCATCGACACTGGCTGGCTGATCGTTGAGGTCGTAGAGCACATCTGGCTGCTGAGCCGGAGGCAAAGCCAGCCAGTGCTTCAAGGCGGCAGCGGGATCCGATCCGACCAGGAGCAGGATCAGGCGATGACGGGCTACATAGACCTGAGGATTGGCGGCGAGGACGGCGGTGTATTCCGTGATGGCATGGGAGAGAAGTTCCTCCGCGGAGAGCGTGCGGTCGCCATCGTTGTTGGGAAAGACAAGGTGGTCGGCATGCAGCAGGCAGAGCGTGGCGGCGTAGTCCATGCGCTGCTGCCAGCTGGAGGTGGCGGCGTTTTTGATGGCAAGAAGCAGAGGTGCGCGCAGGTGCTGGACTTCCAGTCTTTCGAGTAGCAGGCGCAGATCTCCGACCGTCTGGGCTGAGCGCTGCTGGGCGGGCTTGTGCCATTCGGCGACGTAGAGACGCATGAGGCGGCGGGCCTCATGGAGAGCGCCGGATGGATTGCTCTGCATGAAAAGGCGCTCTAGAGCATCGAAGGCATCGCCGGATCTTTGCTGCAGCAAAGCGCGTGCGTAGGGATTGAGGATGGCGGCGGTGGACTGCGCCTTGAGAGGGACGGCGGCATTGGGAAGGGACTGGACGAGCTTGGCCGACTCGGCCTCCATGCCGTGTTCTGCCATCAGCCCTGCGAGACTTTCTTTTTCCTGACGATTGGTGGCAAAAGGCAGGGCGAATTCAAGGGCGGAGCGGAGGATGGTGTGGCCCTTGGCGGCCAACGATGCCTCGTTTGACTGCAAGAGCTTCTGCGCATTGAAGAGAACGGCGTTCACCGTCCGCAGTCGCAGGTCATTGGAGGTGATGAGCTTTTGCGCCTGCTGGAAGTGGGCGACGGCGGCGGCATGCTGACGGGTTTCCTGGCAGATCCAGCCTGCGATGAGAAAATCTTCTGCGGTGGCAGCAGGGGAGTTCAAGCGAGGCTGCAAGTCTGCGAGAAGCTCGTCCCCTTTTCCGCATATCATGGTCAGCATGAATTTAAGCGGGGGGTCGGAGATGGTGGCAAGCCGGGGCTGCATGGCGGCCTGGAAGCTGGCGATGAAGCGAATTTGCTCTTCATCGCTGTTGTCGAAGCTGCGCTGTATTCTCTCGATAAAATCAGTCAGGATAGGGGAGAGGAGCAGAGGCAGATGAACGGAAGTGGCAGGCAGGGCCAATGGCAGCGCACTGAAGGTGTTTTGCTGATTGAATGAGATCTGCTGCCGCAGGGAGGTGGGCGCATTGGGCTGTCGTGCCAGGGCGTACATGTGCTGCAAACATTCAAAGGCAGCATCCCAGGCATGGAAATCGATAAACGCGATGCAGAGGCTGTCCAGATCCTGCAACTGGCTGATGTCCATGGCGAGCGCCCAGCGGTGCAGGATGGTCATGATGGCCTGTGACTGTTCCGGACTGAGGGAGACCATGGGCGGAGTGCTTCCAGAGGGGGGATTTTCATCCAGGCTGGAAAGCAGGTTTTTCAGAATGAACCATTCGGTGCCAGCGGACCTCGGCACAGGCTGGCAACAAGCAATGATGCGCTGCACCCATGCAGCGGCGTCGGCTTCTGTTTGTGCGGCCCTGAGTGCGTCATACGCGGCCTGAAGAGCGAGAGAGATGTGGGCGGCCTTGAACATCTCAAAGCAGCGATGGTTTGTTGTGGTATGAAGTATGGGGTCTTCTCCCGGCGGGTGGCCCAGCAGCCAGGCGGCGTGCAATGCAGCATCCTGAGGATGGGCGGCGAGGATCTCCTCGGTGACCTGAAAGTCTGAGCTCTGGAGGGCAAGCTCCATGAGCAGCGGGGCGTGAGAGACTCCCTCACGCTGCAACTGGCGCAGCAGGCGCTGCTGCTCTTCCTCCTGCCAGGCGCTGCTGATCTGGAGCACGTGTGCGAGAGCATAGGTGGGGGATAGGATGACATTGGCAGGGAGGCTGACCTGGAAGGTGACACCGGGAGTGTGGAGGGAGCGAATGCGCTCCGTGCGGTGTTGGTAAGCGGCCCGTGCGATGTCTGGCAGCAAGAGCCAGTCCATGGTGCCGGGAGGGGCGTCCTGCACGTTGATGGACAATGTCAGGGTGTTGGAGCTTTGCTGCGGGACGGGAGCCGGAGCCGGCGGAGGCACGGGCAGCTCTTCGTGCATTGCCAGCACCTTCATGAAAGCCTGCACGGCGGCTGCTTCGCGGCCGATTTCTTCCAAGGCCACGGCGTGGAGATAGTGGAGGCGGTAGTCCGTTGGATATTTTTCGAGCAGGGGATCGAGAAACTCGATGACGTGCTCCCAGTCGTCCTTTCCAGCGAGGACGTTGGCGATCTGCTCGATCTCGCGCGGGTCCATGGTGCTGCTGGAGGCGAGCTCGAAAAGCATGCGGTAGCCGGCTTCGGAATCGCCGTGCTCCATTTGCAGACGTGCGATGCGCTCGCGAGTGCGGGTGGTTTTGTCGAGCTTTGCGGCGGTCTCCAGCGTGCGGAGTGCTTCGGGGAAGAGGCGGACATCTTCCTCGCTGCGGGCGATCTCGAGGAGGAGGGTGAGATCCTGCGGGCGGAGCCGGGAGGCTTCGTAGAGGCAGCGGCGGCGCTCTTCGTCGTTGTCGGTGGCGCGGTGGATTTCCGCGAGAGCGAGCCAGGGGAAGGCGGAGACGCGGTTCTGCTTTTGACGTTTTGTGAAGTTTTCGATGAGCTTGGGAAGCGCATCGTGACTGCGCGCCGCGTGGGCGAGAGGGCCGAGCTGGCGGATGCGGGAGGCGGGGTCGGTGGTCTTTTCGTAAATGGCGAGGTAGATGCGTTCCGCCTCCGCGGCATCGCCGACATTGAGGCAGGCGGCGGCACAGGCGGTGGCGACTTCCGTGGCGTCGGGGAATTTGCGCTGGGCCTGACGCAGGACTTTGAGAGATTCAGCGGGATGAAAAGTTTCCTCCAAAATGCGGGCCTCGGTGAGCCAGGGCTGGACGGCAGTGGGGGAGAAGATTTTCCATTCGGCGAGGTACTTGAGCGCCTGAGTGTGTTGAAGAGCGCGGCGGTGGAGATCGACGAGTTTTTGGAGAGTGGTGCTGGTGCGGCCACCGGGGAGATCGAGCGTACGCTGCAGCGCCTGGGCAGCCTTGGGCCAGTTGGTGTGCGACTGATAAATCTGGGAGAGGTGAGCGAGGGCGATGAGTGAGTGCTCGGCCGGTGCGCCGTTGAGAAGTTTTTCTGCTTCCGAGGTCTGGCCGTCGAGATCGAGAAGCGCGGCGAGGAGGCTGCGGTCCTGCAATGTGAGTGAGGCCTGCTTTTTCAGCTCGCTGATGAGGGGCTTGGTGTGCCTCTGGTTTTCAATAAGCGCGATGGAGCGGATGTCCTTCAGCGCGAGCTCAATGCCATCGTAGTCCTGCATGAGGCGCAGGCGGGCGCGTGCCCAGGGGAGTGCGCGGTCGAATTCTTTGTTGGCAATGGCGTGCTGGACGAGGACGGCGAGATAGCGTGGCTGAGATGCGAACTCTGACTCGCGGGAGAGAAGGAGATCGAATGCGGGGCGATATTCGAGACGTGCCTGCAAGGTCTGGGCGATGCGCAGAAGGTCATCGAGCGAGCCGTCTTTGGCGAGGCGCGGCGGAGATAGGCTTTTGCGGCAGGTGACTCGGGCTTTGATGGTGGCTCCTCCCAGCTTTCAAGAAGGCGTGCGACGCGGAGGTGGGATGATTCATCTGTACCCGCAGCGGCCAGAAAAGTATCGAGCGTGGTGAGGGCTGCTGGATCGGCCTTGGCAAGATGCTGCAAGGTGGCGAGGCGGATGAGCAGCTCTTTGTCTCCAGCATTTTGCGAGATGATGAACTGGGCCTGCTGCACGGCCTCCTGAGTGAGGCCGACGGATTCGAGGAGACCGAGAAAGCCCTCGCGGAGATCGCGGCGGCCAGGATTGGCCTGAAGGAGGGCTCGGGCGCTTTGCAGGGCCTCGTCTTTTTGGCCGAGGGCGGAAAGCAGCAAGGTGTGCTGCCAGGCGAGGGTGACGCGCTGTGGATGAGACTTGAGCAAGTTGGCAAGATGCTGCTCAAGGCCGCTGAGGTCATCGCTCATGCGGAAGAGGCGGTCATAGCGGGCAAGGATGTCGCCCTCGATCCACGTGTCTGCGCCGGTGGAGGCAAAGGCGGTGTTGAGCGTGGCGAGAGCTTCGTCGCGGCGCTCAGCGAGCAACAGAATGTCCGTGAGACGGAGCTGGCGCATGATCTTGGCGATGGGATCGCGCGTGCGCAGCACAAGGGCGCTGGCGGATTCCAGCGCGGCATCGAACTGTCCTTCATCCACGAAGAGGTCGATGATCTCCTCGTGGAGGTCGTCGTCATCGGCATGGGCGGAGGCGAGATTTTTCCAGAGGGCGAGAGCTTCATCGCTTTGGCCTAGGCGGAGCAGAGCGCGGCCGCGCAGCTTGGTGATTTCAAGAGAGAGCGAAGCTTCGGGTTTGGCAGCTGCGGCCTGGTCGAGAGAAGTGAGAGCAGCGGTGAAGTCGAGCGCGCGGGCCTCGATGCGAGAGCGCTCGATCCAGGCGCTGGCATTGGAGGGATCCAGCCGCAGGGCGGTGGTGTAGGCTGAGAGGGCGGCGGAGTCATTGCCGCTGTGAGCAAGGAAGACGGCGAGCAGGAGATGGTCGGCAGGGCGAGCGTCCGCCTTGTCCGCCCGGGACTGAAGGAACTGCTGCAACTCCGCAGCGGTGCCCTCCTCCATCCAGGCAGTGTAGAAGCGCTCAAAGAGCGTGCCGGGCTGCGGGCGCTTGGCGATGACGTCGAGGTAGCGCTGGGCGGAAGAGGGAACCGCGATGGCAGGAGTCTGCGCGCACGCAACAGACCCGAGAAGCAGAAGGAAAAGCAGAATGCGTGTACGCATGGCGTGGGCTTAGTGGTCTGAAGGAAGGGCTGGCAAATTCTTCATCTCAAAGGTCGTCGAGGGATGGAATTTGCGGTGAAAATACTTTTGGCCATCCGAGACGATGCAGCAAAGAGGCGATCATTATTTGCTGTTCCGGTGTGGCGGCGGCGAGAGCAGGCTGATGTTTTTTGGCAAAGGCCAAAGTTTGCTCCTCTTTCAGATCTAAGCAGAGGATCAAGCCGAGCAGGTCGGTGCCGAATGAACCAGGGTGATGTTTGGCGATCAAAGGAGGCATTTCCGGCCATTGGGCGATGACTGGGAGCCATGCCTCCAGCAGAGTAGGCGTAGCCTGTTCCATCGGAATGCGCTGCGGATTGAAAGTGGCGGCGGGATCCAGGAGATGGGCGGCATCCAGGAGAGCAATAAGACGCTCCGGCTGCCTGCGAAGGTGGCGGATGTCCTGAACCTGTGTCAGAACGGCCTGCAGCCAGGGGGGATTGGCGGTGGCACCGCATTCATGGGCGTGCTGCATGACTTCAGCAAACAGTTCGGGGATGGCGACGGCCTGCTGCAGCCAGCGAGCCAGGAGGGTGTGGTGGGGCTGAACCTGCGCCTGTGAGCCGCTCTTTTTTTTGTCGTCCTCCTGTGCCAGGAGACGCGTGATGTGATCCAGCAAAGCAACCGCGCGCGGCTTGTCTGACTGCGCGAGTCTTTCCAGCAGGCGCACATTGTATTGAAGGGTGCTATTGACGTCGATGCTGAAAATTCCAAGCTCTTTGAGGCCCAGCCAGCGGGAGACTTCGTCATCAAAGCCGCGGGCCTCGACTTCAAGCAGCGGCTTCAGGGCGGCGACCAGTGGAGAGCCTTTGTTTTCCGGCAGCCAGAGGTCGGGCATGAGAGTCTTGAGCAGTGCGACCAGGCTGGAGGCGGAGTGCGGCTTGAGTTGGTGAAATTCGCCGCTGTGTCTGAGAACGAAATTTTCAAGCGAAGGTGAGCCAGGGGGACTCTCCGAGTCGAACTGAAACAATGCCTGCAACAGATCCACGCCGAATGTGGCAGGCTGTCTTTCCAAGTGGGCAACGACGGCAGCCTTGGTGTCAGGGTGGCTTTCGACATATCCCACGAGATGGAAAAGCAGGCTCGGGCAGAGTTCGTTGATCACCAGCAAGCCCTGAAAATCTTTAACATCCGCCACGAAGGGAGTGGCGGTGAACCAGGAAACTGCCATGGCCGGGTCATGGACTTCTTTTTCGAAGCGACGGAGCATCCCGCCTGACCCGGTGTGCAGGTGGGGAATGCCGGCGTCGTCAGCAAGTCCGGCGACTGTGGTGAATATCTGAGGTATGTCGCCCAAGGAGTTGATGAGATCATAAACGAGACCTCCTTCATGGCTCCCCGATGGAGCCTGATTTTGGGAGGCGGCAGCGCGCGTGAGAGCAACAACGTGCCGTGCCGCGCTGTCTGCCTTCCCGGGCGCCACGCGGGCGACTTCACGCAGCAATACCTGCAGTTTTTGACCAAACTCATGCTCCAGCCGGGAGATGTCATCCCGCGATGTCGCCGTCAGCAGCAGGCCGGCCTTGCGGAAGAGTTCGTCGTTTTCCGCTTCGATCAACGGCGCGAGTGCAGGGGCAAGGACCTTGCCCATGCGTTCAGGCAGGGGATAACCCTGCAGTTCAATCCGGAGAAGCGCCGACAGTTCCCGGCGTGCTGCCGCCGACAGCGTGCTGATCTCAGGCGCGTGCCGTTGCAATACGAGCCGCAGAGCGGCGCTGCGAAGGGCACTGCCGAAGCCGTTTGAGCCAGGCCGGAGCGGGCCGATGGCGACGGACACGGGCCTGCCGTCCAGGTGCAACGGGGTTCTGCCGCTTTTCAGCAGCAGCGCCTGCAACAAATGAGAGCCCAACGAGGGCTTGCATTTGCGGAGGTATTCGAGAGCGATATTGACTCCCACTTCGTCCGAGCGTTCGCGAAATGTGCGCGCCAAATCTTCGAGCCATGTGGAATGGAAGGTATAATCTGCGATATAAGGACGGAAAGATGGGGCGCGCCGACGAAGCCGACGCACTCGACGATGTGCAGAAAATCGTATGGCGTGCGAATCTCTCTGCGTTGCGAGTGAAAGCTGATGACGGGAGCCAGCCAGTCGGGGGAATCATCCAGTCCATCCTCCACAGCGAGGTCGAACAGGCAGAGCCCGAGGTGGCTTTGAAGGAGGGTCTGCAGCCACAAGGCATAAGACTGGGTGGTGTTTTCTGACGGGGATGGCTGACCTTGGGGCCTGTTGCTCGGCTTGTATTGCAGTGCCACCCACCGGGCCAAGGCCTCGCGGCGCGCAGTGCGATCATGACCGAGCCATTGATCACGCAGCTTTCTGACAAAAAGGCGCATGAGTTCGGGGCTGCGCTCTCCCAGGGCCTGCATGTAGGCGGAAGTGACGAGCGGTATGGTGTAGCCCGAGGAGGCGGAAGTTCCGGGCAGGAAAAGTTCATCGATCGGCAGGCGAATCTCGCGCTTTATCCACAGGCGCAGGACTTCCTGGTGAGCGCCGCCTTCGTTGTTGATGTCGTCGCGGGGATGCAGTCTGAGCCATTCTGCGGCGGTGGCGGGGAATTCATTTTTCGGCACCATGATGAGCATGGCATAGCCCTTCATCAGGGCGGCCTGCTTTGGCCCCAGCGCACGAATGATCAGCGGCATTACTTTCTCATTCAGTGCCTGAGAATCGTGACGAAGAGCCGTGCTCAACACAAGAAATGATGAGGCGTCCGGCATGGGGATGCGGTCGGAATTGTCAAATGCCATGGATGCGACCTTATTCCAAACGCCCCCTTCTCCATCTGAACCCAGTGCCGCAAGCCTGTGTCTGACACCCGGGCTGTCAAGGCGGGTGAGGAGGTCAATGGCCGTGGCCTCGAGGGCTTCCATCTGTTTTTTATCACCGTCTTTCACGATAAGGCCCGCGAGAGGGCCGAAAGCCAGCGCCGCGAGCTCCGGCACCTGGAGCATGGCACGGCAGAGGTCGTCATGCGCCCGGCGTCGTTCGGTGAGCTCTGCAGTGACTTCAGATTCAGTATTTCCGGAGTCCTCTGCCTGGCTTCCGGAACCGGTTCTCCATTGCAGCTGCGCGAGGGTCAAGTGGTTCACATCCCAAGGGTCGTAGAGCGGAGGAAGAGAGCCTTGGCCGGAAGACTGGATTTGATTCAGCGCCCGGCCCATCTGCTGAATGATGCCGACGGAGAGCACCTGGCGAGGTTCAAGGCCCTTCAACCACGCGCACAACAGGCCGGAGAGCATGGTGGAAAATCCTTTTCTGGCGGAGAATTCCTGAATGAAGCCCTGCATCATGAATTCCTGATGAGCGGCGGAAAGGCGGCGCCAGTGCTCCGCGGCCTGCGCATAGTGACCGTCGAAAGCGAGCAGGGCGGCGAGACGAGCATGCGAATAGAACAAATGTGGATTTGCTGCAAGAACCGCGCGGTGCTCCGCCATCGCGGCGGCAGAGTCTTTCGGGTCAGCTTCCAAAACGAAGGCATTTTCGAGATGTGAGCGCCAGCCGCTGTTTGCAGAGCTGCGGACAACCTCCACCATTTTATTCCGAAGGCCCAGTTCTGCGGCCTGGGCGATGATCTGACGGATCTGCTGGTCGTGCGATGTGGTGCTGTGCATCGAAACCGCCTCCCAGATGGCATAGCGGAGCTGTCGTACAAGTTCGTTAATCACGAACGGTCCTTTGCCCTCCTTCACAAGCTGCGCGGAAGTTTTCAGCGCCCGCGGCTGAAGCTGGCGATAGGCGCGACTGACGGAGGTGGAATACGGATTGGTGACCTGAGAGGAGGTTCCGAATGTGACGCTGCGGTGGCGGCGCGCACTGGCCTCGGCCGCCGTCGCCTCTCCTTGCAGGCCGATGACTCTCATGACGTGCACAATCAGGTTCTGCTCGTCCTGGGTTTGAGCAATTTGCAGCCGGGCGTGAAGGAGCGAGGAACATCGGGCGAGCGCAGGGGCCGTTCCCGCCCCGCCGGGTTCCTGCCGGAGAAGGCGCTGAGTGTGGTAGAAAATAGCCGTTTCTATTTGAAGGTGATCCTGCGGGTCGGACGTCAGCTCCAGTGCGCGGGCAAGGCGCTCAATAGCGTCCGCAGATTTACGGGTGCGCTGGGCGAGCCAGGCGGCGGTGAGGAGATCGTCCGCGGTGACATCCTGCCGCTGCAATTTTGCCGCGCTTTCTTTCTCGAGGGCGGCATCTTCGCCGCAAAGGATGCGGAGGATGAACTTCAGCGGATCATTGTCCTCTTTTGCAACGTGGGGGAGCAAGCTGGCGCGCATCTCCAGCATGCGCTGTGCTGCCATCTCAGGCAGGTCCGAGACTCCATGTGCATCTTCGCGGTAGGAAGTGAGGCCGTTGATGAAGGCTGTGAAATCAGGGAACCTGGCGCTTAGCCAGGAAGGTGCGCCGAGAGGCTGCGGCTGGAACGGCACGCCGTGGATCAGAGGAATGCCCCTGGTGCCACGAGAGCCTCTGCCTGCTGGCGCGGTGGGCGCGGTGAACTGGGTGGGAGGAAACTCGGACGGACTGACCGCGACTCGCAGCGCCATCACCACTCCATCCCAGTTTTTAACCGCCACCAGCGCTCCAACCAGAGCTGCGGGATCCAGGCCCTCCGGATGTTTGCTGTACCATTCGAGCAGCCGGCTGGAGATCCGGGCGATTTCATCAGGAGCAAGGGGGGGCTTGGCGGACCCATCCGCCGGAGCGACGTGACTCTGCAGCAGGCCAATGGTGGAGGAGAAAGTCTCCGCGTCCGCCTGCGGCATGGATGAAATGAGGTCGAGGAAGCGGTTCAGCCACAAGGCGGACTTTTCGCCAGCGATGGCCCTGGCGCGCAGGGCCGTGCTGCAGGCGAGATCAGGGAAGGCCTCCCGGAAGAGGTTCCAGGCGTTCTCATACAACGGCAGCATTTCCTCCGGCATGCCCTGCTGCTGCTGCATGAGCCAGACCGAATACAGCCTGGTATTCTGCGGATGCTGCATCAGCGTTTCCGGTGAGGGGAAGAGGCGTGGTGATATTGCCGCCGCCTCCAGCAGCGGAGTGGCGTCCTCGACTCCAGCCTGCGTCAGCTGCTGCGCCAGCCATGCCTGCTCCTGGGCGTTCCATCCAGCGACCATCTGCAGAAGATGAGCCAGGGAAAGCATGGGAGATTCCGAAACCTTGAGAGGCTGTTCGACAAAGCCGGATGGGGCACCACTGCCCACGGACTGACTCGCGGGTGAACGGCGCCCGTTTTTATGGCGGTGTGCGTAGGCATGCTGCCTGATACCAGGAAGCACCAGCCAGTCTTCCGCCCCTGGAGGCAGGCGGCGGGCGGCAGGCTGCTTCGAAAGGCCGGTGCTCTGCACGCCGGGGAGTTCCTCGGCCATGCCGATGATTCTGAGGAAGGCGTCTGCGGCCCTCTTTTCGTACCCGGCCTCCTCCAGAGCCACGGCATTTAAGTAATGGAGGCGGTAATCCTGGGGATGCTTTTCCAGCACGGGTTCCAGAAACGTCATGACGCGATCCCAATCGCCTCTCTCGGCGATGGTGTCGGCCATCTGCTCCAGGGCGCGGGCGTCCGTCTGACTGCCGCCGATGACTTCGTAAAGCATGCGGTAGCCGAGGTCGGCATCGCCGCTTTCGATTTGGAGACGGGCGATGTTTTCGCGGGTCCTGGTAGTTTTGTCGAACTTGGCGGCGCTTTCGAGAGTGCGGAGAGCTTCAGCGGTGAGGCCGATCTCCTCTTCGCTGCGGGCGATGTCGAGGAGCAGGGCGAGATCCTGCGGGCGGAGGCGGGAGGCTTCGTAGAGGCAGCGGCGGCGTTCTTCATCGTTGTTGGTGGCGCGGTGGATCTCTGCCAAAGCCAGCCAAGGCTGGGCGCTGGCGCGGTTTTGCTTCTGGCGCTGCTGGAAGTTTTCGATGAGACGAGGCAGGGTGTGATGCTGCTGGGCAGCCAGTGCGAGGGGACCGATGAGACGCAGGCGTGCGGTGGCATCAGTGGTTTTTTCGTACAGCGAAAGGTAGGTCTGCTCGGCTTCATCAGGCTGGCCGTTTTTCAGGCAGTGGGTGGCGTAGCTGGAGGCGAGTTCGATGTTGTCGGGGAACCTGCGCATGGCGCTTCGCAGGAGGGCGAGGGCGTCCTTGGTGCGCCTGAGTCCCATCAAGAGGCGCGATTCTTCGAGCCATGGCTGCGCGGCGGAGGGGGAGAGCTTCTTCCATTCGGCGATCCATGTGAGGGCCTGCTCGGGCTTTTTGGCGCGGTGATAACAATCCACGATGCGCTGGACGCGGGCGGAGGAACGGGCGCCGGGCAGATCAATGACTTGCTGGAGTGTTTGCGCGGCTTTGTCCCAGTCCTGACGGATTTGGAATATCTGCGCGAGCTGGGAGAGGGCGATGAGCCTTTCCTCTGCGGGTGCGTCGTTAAGGGTCTTTTCGGCGTCGGCTTTTTTGCCGACAGTTTCGAGCAGGGCGGCGAGGAGGCAGCGGTGCTGGATGGTGAGTGCGGAAGAGCTTTGAAGTTCCTGAAACAGGGGAGAGGAGAGCTTGTTTTTTTCATCGCTGCGCAGCACGAGCAGGATGTCTTTGATGGCGGTTTCGATGGTTTCGGCTTCGTGTGCGAGATCCAGGCGGGTGCGTGCCCAGGGAAGAGTGCGGTTGAGTTCTTTGCTGGCGAGGCCGAGCTGAACGAGGAGGGCGAAGAAGCGTGGCTCATTGACGAAGTCTTTTTCGCGCGGCAGCAGGAGATCCAGCGCGGTGCGTGACTCCTGACGTGCCTGCAAGGCCTGGGTGATGCGGAGGAGATCCTCCAATGGGGCGGACTTGGCGAGGCGAGCCCAGATGGCGAGAGCGGCATCGCGCTGGCCGACACGGTGGAAGTAATGGGCCTGGGCCTCCTGGGCACCGATGCTGGCGGGGAATTTTTCAACGACACTGGCGTAGGCTGAAGCAGCGGGACTGCCGGGCTGCACGGGAGGGTCTTCCCAGTTTTCGAGCAAGCGGGCGACGCGGAGGTAGTCGGCTTCTCCGGTACCATTTGCCTGGAGGAAGCGCTGCAGGGTGGACTGCGCGGAGGCATCGTCTTTGGCGCGGTGCTGGAGGCTGGCGAGGCGGACGAGGAGCTCTTTGTCTGAGGCGTTTTGCTGAATGAGTGTTTGAGCTTGCTCGACGGCGTCTTTGATGAGGTCGAGGTATTCGAGAAGATCAAGGAAGCCTTCCTGGAGATCGCGCCGGCCGGGATTGGATTGAAGGAGGGAGCGGGCTTGCGTGAGTGCGGCGTCTTTTTGGCCGGACTCGGCGAAGAGCCTGGTGTGCTGCCAGGCGAGAGTGACGCGTTGTGGGTTTTCCTTCACCAAAGAGGCGAGGAATTTTTCAAAACCTTGCACGTCATCGCGCATGCGGAAGATGCGGCTGATGCGGCCGAGGACGTCGCCTTCGATCCAGGTGCCTGAGCCTGTGGCGGCGAGAGAATCGCGCAGGGTTTTGAGGGCATCATCGCGGCGCTCTGCGAGGAGGAGGATGTCGGTGAGCCGAAGCTGGCGCAAAGTTTTGGAGACGGGATCGCGGGTGCGCTTGATCAGAGTCTGCGCGGCATCGAGTGCGGAGTCGTACTGGCCTTCATCGGTGAGGAGATCGATGACCTCTTCGGCGAGGTCCTCGTCATCTGCATTGGAAGTGATGAGTTCGTGCCAGGTGCGGAGTGCGTCTGCGTGGTGGCCGAGGCGGAGAAGAGCGTGGCCGCGGAGCCTGCCGATTTCGATGGAGCTTGCGGCATCCGGTTTTGCCTTGGCGGCTTCATCGAGAGAGCGAAGGGCGCCGGCAAAATCAAGAGCTCGTGATTCAAGGCGTGAGCGCTCTATCCAAGCGGAGGCATTGGCGGGGTTCAACTCAAGCGCCTTCTCGTAGGAGGAGAGGGCTGCCGGGTCATTGCCAAGATGGGCATGGTAGGTGGCGAGCAGGAGATGATCGGCGGGGGTGGCGTCCGCCTTGTCCGCCCGGGACTGTAGAAACTGCTGCAGCTCGGCGGCGCTGCTCTCCTCCAGCCAGGCGGTGTAGAAGCGCTCAAAGAGTGTACCGGGCTGGGGGCGCTTGCGCACGACATCAAGGTAGCGCTGCACTGCGGGAGGCACTGCCGGTGCAGGCTGCTGCGCCAGGGCAGGGGAGCAGAACAGCAGCAGACAGAACGCGGCACGAAGGAGCATCCGTGGTTTTTAGCGGATCGGGCGTTTGTTTGGCAATAGCGGAGGTTGATTTGATGGGTGAAAAGCATTTACCAGTTAGGGATGATTCCCGAAGGATTTCCTGAAACCGCCGCGCGCCTGTGCGCAGCGTGCGGGATGTGCTGTGACGGGACCATGTTTCAGATCGTGCGCATGCAGCCGGGAGAGGTGCCGGCGGAGCTGGGGAGGCTGGGGCTCAAAATCCGCTGCCGGGAGGGCGAGTACTTCATGGAGCAGCCGTGCAGTGCGCTGGTGGAAAAACGGTGCACGGTTTATGAAAAGCGACCGGTGCGGTGCCGCCTGTTCAACTGCCAGCAGCTGGCACGAGTGGAGCGTGGTGAAATCGCGGAAACCGAGGCGATGACAATGATCGTGGAGACGCGCGCGATGGTTGAGCGGGCGAGAGCATTGATCGAGCAATGCGGACTGCGCGAAGACGGGCAGGACCTGGTGACGCGCTATGAGCGGGTGATGTCCACGCCCGTAAATGAAACGTTGGAGCCAGAGCTGGTGAAGCCGCGTGAGGAGCTGGATGAAACGATGCGAAAACTGAAGCTGAGATTGAACCGCGAGTTCCGGGTGCCGCCGAATTCTCATTGACGGAATGATTCGACGTGCGAGTGTAACTTGATTAGATAGTTAAGAATAAGATGGAAAAGAAACTACTGAGGTTGCTCGGCAGTGAGGATTACATACCCTCCAATGTGCCAGAGCTTCTCTCCCAAATGGGCATGAAGCCCAATCAACAGCAGGTGCTGCAAAGCCTGCTCAAAAGCCTGGAGAAACAGGGTAAAATCGTACGGACGAAAGGCAATCGCTACATTGTGGCGATAGAAGCCGACTTGGTGCCCGGGGTTATTCAGATCACACGTGGGGGCCGGGGTTTTGTACAGCCGGAGGAATCTGGCATTGGCGAAATCAGCATTGCTGAAAGCAATACAAGCACCGCCATGCATGGCGACCGTGTGCTGGTGCGCCTGGATGTGAAGCCGGGCCAGCAGGAAAAAAGCGGCAGTGTGGTGAAGGTGCTGGAGCGCAAGCGAACCCAGTTCGTTGGCACGCTGCAGCGCTCAAAGCAGTTCCTGCACGTGACGCCGGATGATCCGCGTCTGCCCGGAGCGATCTATGTCGGAGAACCACGCGATGTGGGCCGCAAGCCGAACATTGGCGACAAAGTCGTCGTGGAGATCACCCAATGGGAATCGAAGAAGACAGCGCCTGAGGGCGAGATCATCGAAGTGCTCGGTTCGCCGGATGAAGAAGGCGTCGATATGCTCTCGGTGCTGAGGCACTACGATCTTCCGCTGCATTTTCCGAAGAACGTGCTGCATGAGGCGAACACGATCGCGAAGTCGCGTCCGGACAATCAGCCGAGCGCGCAGGAATGTGCGGGGCGTGTGGACTGCCGGCCGCACAATGTCATCACGATCGATCCTGATGACGCGAAGGATTTTGATGATGCCATCTGCCTTCAGAAGCATGGCGACCAGTGGAAGCTGTGGGTGCACATCGCGGATGTGTCCCACTACGTGCTGCCAGGCAGCGCGCTGGATGTGGAGGCGAAGAAGCGCGGCAACTCGACCTACCTGGTGGACCGGGTGATCCCGATGCTGCCTGAGGCGCTGAGCAACGAGCTCTGCTCGCTGAAGCCGAACGTGGACCGTTTGACGAAGTGCGTGGAGTTCGTGCTGACCAAGGACGGGCATGTGGAGAGCTCAAAGTTCTATCCTTCCGTGATCCGCTCGAAGCGCCGCTTTACCTACAAGGAGGCGTTTGCCGTGATCCAGGTGCCGCCGAACAATGAGACCGAGCAGATGCTGCATGATGCGCATGCGATGGCTCAAAAGATCCGCCATCTGCGTTTCAAAAACGGCTCGCTGGACATGGACTTCCCGGAGAACAAGATCCGGCTGGATGAGCACGGCAAGGTGCTGCGCATTGAGCGCATTGAGAACGATGAATCGCATCAACTGATCGAGGAATACATGCTGCTGGCCAACGAGGCCGTGGCAGGACGTCTCATGGGACTGGACCGGCCTTCGGTGTATCGTGTGCATGAGTCGCCGAAGGAGAAGAAGCTCAATGATTATCGCGAGGAAGTGCTGAGCCATCGCGTGCCCTGCGGAAATCTCACGCAACGCGCGGAGGTGCAGAAGCTTCTCAGCCGTCTCAACACACTGCCAATTGGTCCGGCGCTGAAAATCGGCTTTCTGCGCTCGATGATGCGTGCGCGCTATGCCGTGGAACCCCTCGGCCATTACGGCCTCGCCAAGCCCAAGTACACGCACTTCACCTCACCGATCCGCCGCTATGCGGACCTGGTGGTGCACCGCTCCTTGTTCGACAAGGTGGAGCTGAATGCAGGAGTGGCGAAGCAGATCGCGGAGCACATCAGCATCACGGAAAAGAATTCGTCTGATGCCGAGCGGGACAGCAAGGAGGTCAAACTCTATGCCTATCTCAAGGCGCAGATCGCCTCCAAGAAGCCGCAGCCCTATGCGGCGCTGGTCACGGATGTGCGAAATTTTGGCTTCTTTGTGGATGTGCCGGATCTGGGCCTGAGCGGAGGAGTGCCGCTCTCCGCCATCCGCGATGACTTCTATGTCTTCGATCCCGTCGCCCGTCAGATCACGGGTCGCCACACGCGCCGTGTGATCCGCCTCGGCGACAACGTCGTCGTGCAGATCTACAAGGTGGACAGCGTGAAGAAGCAGGTGGATTTCATGCTGGTGGTGCCGAAGGACGAGGGTCCACGCTCGCGCAAACCGGAGCGGCCCGAGCAGCGCCGCGAAAGAGACCGCAGCGAGATCAAGAGCGCGCCTCCGCGCAAGCCTGGACATGGCCACAAGCGTGCTCAGCAGAACAATAAGAAGCGGAGACGGTGAAATGGCGTGGTGGACAGATTGAGGATTGATGAGCAGTCGATTTTTGATTTTCGAAGTCCAGATGGATGACCCACGTATGCGATGATTTTGCAGGCGTGGGTCTTCGAAGGCAGACGATAACTATTCAGGTCCGCGGGAGAGAGTTTTGTAACGCCCCTCACCCGGCCTCTCCCCGAAGTGGCTTCTAACCAAATCACGCCCTCGACGGGGAGAGGAGTAATACCACAGACAGTTGAAAACAGGTCTCGGCCTGTCCAGCAGGCGCTTGCACCAACACAAGACGCCGGGTGATCGCGCAGCGTTGAGGGATCAAGATGATCCCTCTCCTCCAAGGCATTCGCGTTGCGAAGCTCTGGCAGGAGCGGGACCATCCTAGTCCCGCAACGCTTCGCAAAGCCCGCCATTTTCATTCATACCCGCAGCCTTGGCGGCAAGTTGAACGTCCAGACCCATTTTCACCTGTTCGTGGTATAATGCGTAACGACCTCGATCGAGTTTTCAAGCGTTCCAAAGCGAATCTCCTCTCCCCGCCCCGGTTTTTTAGCTGTATGGCTGCTTCGGGGAGAGGTCGGGTGAGGGGCACAGCAAAGCTCACGTGAGCTATTCCCACGGACCTGAATAGTTATGGCATACGAATGGTTAGCCCAAGCCCACCGCATCGCGCACACGGCTCAGCGTTTTCCGCGCGACCGCCCGTGCCTTCTCCGCACCTTCAGCCAGCACCTTGTCCACGTAGCCCTTGTCCGCCACGATTTCATCGCGACGGGCGCGGAAGGGGGCAAAGTAGTCGGTCACGCCTTGCAGCAGACGCTTCTTGAAGTCGCCGTAGCCGACGCCCCCTTTGAGATGATCGGCCACCATGGTGTTATAGTCCGCCTGTGAAGCGACCAGCTTGTACAAAGCCAGGATGCTGCTGCCTTCGATGGATTTGGGGGCTTCGACGGGGGTGGAGTCGGTCTTGATGCCCATGATTTTCTTCTTGAGCGGGCCTGGCTCTTCAAACAGCGGGATGGTGTTGTCGTAGCTCTTGCTCATTTTCTGACCGTCGAGACCGAGGACGACGGCGGTGGATTCTTGAATGCGTGGCTGCGGCAGCTTGAAGAGGCCTTCGCCAAAGGTTTCATTCATCTTGATGGCGATGTCGCGGGTGACTTCGACATGCTGTTTCTGATCTTTGCCCACGGGCACGACATCGCTGTCATAGATGAGGATGTCCGCGGCCATGAGCACGGGGTAGGCGAAGAGGCCATGCGAAGCCTGGATGCCACGGGCCACTTTGTCTTTGTAGCTGGTGCAGCGCTCCAGCAGGCCCATGGGGGTGATGGTGCTGAGGATCCAGGAGAGCTCACAGTGCTCGGGCACATCGCTCTGGCGGAAGAAGACGCATTTGTCCGGATCGAGGCCGCAGGCCAGGAAATCGATGGCGAGCTCGCGGACATAACTGCGCAGCGCCTTGCCGTCGTGCACGGAGGTCAGGGAGTGGTAGTCGGCGATGAAGTAGTAGGCGTCGCCTTCGTGCTGCAGCTTGAGCGCAGGCTCCATCATGCCAAAGAAATTGCCGATGTGGAGTCTGCCGCTGGGTTGAAGGCCGGAAAGGATGCGCATGGTCTTGAAAAGAAAAAGGAGGAGGGGGATTTTGAAGGGCGAATGCGGAATGTCGAATGCCGAATGAGGGGGGGGGAAGGGACGTTCAGTTTGGCCGACGAGGGGCGTAGAGGCAGAGGGGGCGGATTTTTAAACTGCGAACTGCCCTGTATGTGCGTAATGCGAGGGGGATTTCGAACGCGAACGCCACGGCATGGCGGATGGCGTGGCTCAGGGTTTCCAGATCAGGGGATGCTCCCAGGCTTGGTGGGCGGAATTCCATTCGTTGTGCCATTTGGCATACTCGGACGCGGGATGTTCGCCGGGGTGGGAATCGAATTCGAAATGAACGGAGAGGCCGGCTTTTTCCTGCGAGGTGGAGAGCTTCCAATGGGTGAAGGTGCCGGTTCCGGAAGTGTT
Organism: Prosthecobacter sp.; assembly: GCF_044222565.1. Classification (GTDB taxonomy): domain Bacteria; phylum Verrucomicrobiota; class Verrucomicrobiia; order Verrucomicrobiales; family Verrucomicrobiaceae; genus Prosthecobacter. The sequence continues at coordinate 133,536 of NZ_JBGANA010000006.1, read as the reverse complement.
CATGGACTGCAATGCGGCGGGGGCTGCGTCGTGAATTTTTTCAACGAGCATCTGGGAGCGAAGGCCCAGAGGATACTGCACGACGAAGGGATTCTGGCGGTTCTTCACGAAGGTGGTGACGAGATACTCCGTCTCCCACAGGGCGGGCAGAGTGGCGCGCTGCTGGCCTCCCTCGCTGCGAAGACGACCCGGGACGTCGTAGCTGAGGGTGATCGCGGCAGGCTGTGAAATGTCCTCAAGATTGGCGAAGGAGCAGGCATGCACCCGGGCATGGGTGCCGAGCATGGACTGGGCTTTGCGCAGCTGTTCGGGGACGTCCAGACCGGCGAAGGAATCGCGCATCCAGGAGCCATAATAACCGTGGATGGTGAGCGTCTCTTCCACGTGCCAGCCGTCGTCCTCGGGGTGGACGACTCGCCGGCTTTCGACGAGGGCGCTGCCGGCGGCAGGTCCGGCCTGAGGAGCCTGAAGATTGACGTGACCGGGGTGCAAAATGAGGGCGTGCGAGTGCCAGAGATTGTCGGCACGCCAGAGAACGGGAGGCAGAGATTTGTTCGTGGTATCGATGAGCCAGCCGGCACCGAGGGAGGGAACGTGCACGACCATGTGATTGAACTGATCCATGGTGGGAAGGGAGGGCTGGATGCGCCAGGTGGAGTTCACCAGAGCGAGGTGGCTTTCGATGCCCGCGGCCTGGAGCAGCTGATGCATGAGGAGGGCCTGGTCTTTGCAGTCCCCATACTGCTGCTGAAGAGTCTGCGAGGCGGGATTGGGCCGGCGCGCACGGGTGCCAAACTCGATGGCGGTGTAGCTGATTTGCTTCTGCACGTGAGAGGCGAGGGCGGCGATTTTCTCCGGGCCGGTTTTTAAACCTGCGGTGAGAGTGGCGGCGAGCTCCACGGCTTTGGGATCCGGCTTGAGTCGGTCCGCGATGTCTTTGAGGAAGTCCGCGCCGATTTTTTCCCAGCTGCCTTCAGCGTCGGCGATGAAGACGCAGGGGACGCGGTCTTCGTAATAACCGCTCATGGGTTCGTTCCGGTCGTAGGGCTGGTTGAAGCCCATCCACGCGAGAATGTTCTTCTGTTTAAGCTCCACGAGCGGGCCGGTGTGGGCGGTGGAGGTTCTGATCTTGGAGAGGTCTCCAGTGACGAAGACGATTTCAGCGGCTGTGTCGCCAAAGAGGTGGCGCTCAAACGAGAAGCTGGAGGTGGCGCTGAGGTCCTGCATGGAGACTTCGTACTCGACGGTGCAGCCGGGGCGGAGGCCGGGGATCTGGAAGTGAATTTTTTTGCGGTGGGTGGCGCTGGAGCCGCTGTTGTCCATCACATAGGCGTCTCCGGGCTTGGAGGCGATGACCTTGCCGGTTTCATCCCGGACTTCGAGGCGGTTGATATAGATCCGCTCGCCCAGGGGATCGAAACCATACTCGATGCTGCTGAGGCTGCTGGCACCTTCCGCAGTCTGAATTCGAAAGCGGCGGAGCCAGGTGCGTCGCATGGGTTTGCCGGCCTCGATGGAGTAGCCTTTGGCCGCGAGCAAAACCACGTAGGGCTGGCCGGCTCCGTAGTCTTTTTCAATGGGGTGTGCTTCAAGGGCCTTGCTCAGCACCTCAGGGAGTGCGACGGCTTCGATGGGAGTCTTGATGTCAGAGTTGTTCCCCTGGCCGAGCATGGCGGAGGCGCGGCGCAGGGCGTCCTGCACCGCATCGGTGTCGGGCTGCTTTTTGTCCGCTCGTTCAAAGGTTTCCTTGGCATCGCGGTACCATTTCCGTCCCATCTGGCTCCAGCCGAGAATCATGAGGGCTCGGGGTGATTCCTTCCCATCGGCAAGAAGCTTCTCGGCGATGTCCGCGGCGCGGGCGCATTCATCCATTTCATTGAGAGCTTCGCCGAGATCGTAAAGAACACGCCGGTCTTCGGGATACTCGGTGAGGAGATCTTCCAGAAGCTGCAGGCCGCGTTTGGCATCGCCACCCAGGCTGACGGTCTCGGCGTGCCAGCGGCGGGAATTGACGCCGGGGAACTTCTTCATCCACTTTTCAGCGGACTGAGTGGAGAGACCATACGCCTCCTTTCCATTCAGGTGCTTAAGCCATTCGAGGGCCTGGTTTTCATCCTTGAGGCCGGTGTCCACGGCAAGGCAGAAGGCTTTGACGGCGGCGTCGTCATCGCCGGTTTCGGAGAGGAGCCAGGCGTGGTCGAGGTGGAGAGAGGCGTTTTTTGGAAAATTGCCAAGACGTGGGGCGAGGTACTCCAGAGCGGCCTTGGAGTCTCCGGCCTGGCGCAGCGCATCGGCGACGTTGGAGAGGATGGCGGTATCCTGCTTTGTCTGCTCGAATGCCACCTTGAACCAGGTGGCCGCCTGTTTGTACTCGTTGCGGGCATAGAGGGCGAGACCGAGGTCATTGCAGACGAGGCCGAAGTCGAGCCGATGATCCTGCGGGAGCGTGGGAGGCGGCTGCTGCGGCGAAAACATGCTGATGGCATCCAGCGCGGTGCGCACCAGGGCGAGATCACCGTCCTTTGTCTCCGCCCAGCCCGCGCGCAACTGGGCATAACGCCCTTTGATGGCGACGCGAAGAATGTAGGTGTACTCCGTGCCATCGACCGTCTGGCTGCCGGTGATTTCAAGTCCCTCACCCCAAGGGCAGCGCCAGGGCTTGGAGGTCCAGCCCTCGTCGGCCGAGTAGGTGATGCCGATGCGTTTTAACAGAGCGAAGGCGGCGACCTCGGCATCAGGGACGGTCTGCACGCAATCGACGGGGATGACCAGGATGGCTTCTTTGTCGCGCACGGCGGCGAAGTCTGAGAGCGCGTTTCGGGAGCCCTGCCACGCACGCCAGGTGGAGGTGGAAAGGGCGGTTTTGTAACCCCAGAAAGAGCGGTCCACATTGACGAGCTGGTTTACCTGGGAGACCTGGTGCTCGACCAAATTCATCAGCACACTGACGGCGCTGATGGACAAGAACAGCAGGGAGAGGACGAGGCTCCATACAGCCTGGGCAAAGCCCTGCCGATGAATCTTGCGGTCATTCGTGGCGAGCGCGACTACGGCGAGAACGAGCGAAGTGAGGGTGATGAAAAGCGTGGCAACAGGAGACCAGAGAGCGACTGCCTCCTTGATGGGGGGCTGGAGCATCGCCACTGCAGCCAGCAGCATGACAAGGAAAAGGCCCAGCAGCAAAAAGGACAGGGATGCGATGCCGACCCGGTTTACAGCCGGGCGCCGCAGGAGGGTGAGGCATTTGATGAGTCCGAGAAGGAAAACGAAGGCGGGCAGGAAAGTGCCGACGACGTATGCTTGCGTTTCGGTGACTCGTTCTACTGCGGCAATGACAAGCGACAGGAGCTTCATGGTTGAGCGGTTGGGAAAGCGTGGGCGGCAGGCGGAATGACGACAGGATCCGTGGCTGGAGGCGAAGCAGTCCAGGCTCGGCAGAGGCGGACCTGATGAATGAGATTGCGGAGAATGAAGCAGCCTAGGAGGCTGGCCACGATGAAGCCGAAGAGATTGCTGGCGAGATTGATGGATCTGGCGAGCGGAGAGGTTTCCGAGAACTCGGCTGCGCCGCTGGTTGAGGCGAGCACAGCGACCAGCCTGTCACCCATGTTGAGAAGGACGTTCGTGATGGTGCCGGCCAGGATCAGCCAGGCGAGAATGCCGGCAGAGATTTTGCGGTCCGTCTTGGCGCGCTGCTGGCGGGAAGCCCAGTGGAGTTCGCGCAGACAATGGAACGGCATGAAGAGATTGGCCACCGGCGTGATCCACCAGAAGCCGGAGCCTCGTCCGTGCTGAAGCCTGCCTGCGCCGTAGAGCCTGATCAGTGAGCCGAAGGCGCAGCCCTGCCAAAGGATGAGAAAGAAAAACATGCCAAAGCGTGGCCAGACCAGGATAGCGTCGAGCGCACTGATGCACTTTTCATACCAGTCCGGCAGGCCGCTGACGCCCGCTAGTGCGAAGACGGCGTAGATCGTAAACATGAAATTCATGAAGCCGAGAACCGCCAGATTCAGAAGAATGAGGATGGCGGAAATCCAAAGCCAGCCCGTCGGGCCGGAGAAAGATATGACCTCAGGCGCGCTAGGTGTTGGCGCAGCCAGTGCAGCACGCGCGGCGGGTGGAGAGACCCGGATGGAGGGCGGCAGCGGCGGAGGAAGTGAGGGCGGTCCTGGATTGGCGGGTGGCTCGGGCGCTGCAGAATGCACCTGCTCTGCGGCGGGCGGACTCAGACTGGCGACTTGCGCTGCAGGAAGCTCCTGCGGTAGAACGAGCTGGGGCGTTGCGTCCGTGGTGGTGCCGAACTCCAAATCCTCCCGCTGGTGATGCCGTTCTTCCATTTGGCCCCGGTTTAGCCGAAGTTTCGAAATCAGGGAAGGGTTTTTTCCCGGGGTGAAGTTTTTATCGTCACGAAATGCTGGTCCTCGCGCGGCGGGTGCGCCGTGCACGAATGCCTTTCGCGCTCAACGGGGTGAGCGTGCCGGTGAAAAACGCTGGCTGCGCTTCCCTCTTCGGTAAAGCGGCGGAGGACAATCTGCGCCCCGCTGCACGACCGCACTCCCAATCAGCCCGGGCGCTTTGGCGGCACCACAAACAGCGGCACGGTGGCCTTATGCCTCACTGCGTCGATGGTGCTGCCGTGGATGATGTCGCCGATCAAACGATGTCCATGGGAGGCGAGGGCGATGAGATCGATGCGCTCTTCGGCGGCGACTTTGAGAATCTGGTCGGGCGGCTCGCCGAGCACGAGGCGGATGTTCACGGTGAGGCTGGAGTCCGCGCGCAGTCTGGCGGCGGTGGCTTCGAGGTAGCTGAGGTCCTGCTTCATCTCTTCGGATTCGGCGAGCTTGAGCTGGTCGAAATTGCGTGCGGCCCAGCCGTCGGCCACATGGACGAGCAGAAGCTCGCTGTGCATGAGGGTGGCGAGGGCGGTGACGGCGGGCAGGAGTTCCTGATCGGAAGCACCGGTGTCGAGAGCGACGAGGATTTTGCGGTACATGGCGTTAAATTCCGAGCGCGTTGACCCACGATTCGGGAGCGAAGAAATCGAAGAGCAGTTTGAAGTTGAGAACGATGATCACCACGGCGCTGGCCCAGGCGAGGACCTTGATCCACGCAGGATTGGCAAAGCGGCCCATCTTCGCTTTTTCGTCGGTAAAGCGGAGCAGCGGCACCACGGCAAAGCTGAGCTGCATGGAGAGGATGACTTGGCTCCAGATGAGGAGATTGGTGGTTTCACCTTCACCAAAGTAACCGATGACGCAGACGGCGGGCACCACGGCGATGAGACGCGTGATCAGCCGGCGCAGCCAGGGCTTGAGGCGGATGTTGAGAAACCCCTCCATCACAATCTGCCCCGCAAGGGTTCCGGTGAGGGTGGAGTTCTGCCCGCTTGCGAGGAGTGCCACGGCAAACAGCGTGCTGGCCACGCCGACTCCGAGCACGGGGCTGAGGAGCTTGTAGGCCTCCTGGATCTCCGCCACATCGCTGTGGCCGGTCGTGTGGAAGGCGGCTGCGGCGACGATGAGAATGCCGCCATTGATGAAGAGCGCGAACATGAGCGCGAAGGTGGAGTCGAAGGTGGCAAACTTGATCGCCTCGGCCTTGCCTTCTTCATTCCGTTCGAAGTTGCGCGTCTGCACGATGGAGCTGTGCAGGTACAAATTGTGCGGCATGACCGTGGCGCCGAGAATGCCGATGGCGACGAAGAGCATCTCGCGGTTTTTCAAGACCGCTGTTGAAGGCACAAAGCCGGCGGCGATGCCTGCGAGGTCCGGTTTGGCAAAAAACATCTCAGCAGCGAAGCAGCCGCCGATCGTGAGGATGAGCGTGATCACCAGCGCCTCCACGTAGCGGAAGCCGCGGTTTTGCAGCAGCAGCACGATCATCACATCCAGCGTCGTGATGACGCATCCCCACACCAGCGGAATGCCAAACAACAGCTGCAATCCGATGGCTGAGCCCACGACTTCCGCGAGATCGCACGCGGCGATGGCGGCCTCGCACAGAAACCACAGGAACCAGACGACGGGCCGGGGGTAGTGATCGCGGCAGGCCTGGGCGAGATCGCGGCCGGTGACCACGCCGAGCTTCACGCAAAGGTGCTGCAGCAGGATGGCGATGAGGTTTGAAATCAGAATGACCGAGAGCAGCGTGTAGCCGTAACGCGCGCCGCCCGCGAGGTCAGTGGCCCAGTTGCCTGGGTCCATGTAGCCGACGGAGACGAGGAAGCCGGGGCCGGCGTAGGCCAGCATTTTGCGCCAGAACGAGCCGTCCTTCGGCACCGCGATTGAGCGGAAGACTTCAGGCAAAGAGTCACCTCCGCGGGAGCGCCAGCCAGTGTCAGGAGTGTTTTCCATGGGGATGGGTGCCTAATTAGAAGCGAAACGAGACGCCGACAAAGGGATTAATGGCCTCCTGCGCGTTGTAGTACCAGTTGATTCCGGCATCGAACTTCAGGTTCGGAGTCACAAGGTAGGTGATGCCGCCATCGAGGGAGGACTGCCAGTAGCGCCGTTCGTCATTGAGGTACCCTTGGTAGGTTTCCACATAAAAGCCGATTTTTTCTGTCAGGTCCCGCCCGATCGCGATGGTGAAGGCGGGCTCGAAATAGCGTGTCTGATGGTCGGTAACCGCCGCCGCGAGGAAGATGCTGGAGCCGAGCTCCCAGCCGCCGCCGATGTCGAGCTCCTGATTGATGGTGAGTCCGTATTCCCAGCATTGATTGCCGAGTCCCTCCTTCGCGGTGGGCGCTTTGAACCAGGGAAGCAGGGCGAGAGCATAAGGGCCTTCGTCGTTGCCTATGAGATTGGTTTTCGTGCGGAAGTACAAATCACCACTGCCGGAGGTTTTGCCGATGAGCACGCTGCCCGCATCCTGACTGCGGTGAAGGATGCGCGGCGCCCAGCCAACCTGCAGGTCGGTGTTATGAGTGATGCCGTACTTAAAAATGAAATCGCAGAAGGAGGTGTCGTCAGATCTCTCGCCCGCCTGACGGGACCGCGTGAAGGAGACCAGATTGCTTTCGACCTGGAACCAGCCTTTGGGGACGGTCTGCGCGGATTCGGTCTGGTCGGGACGGTCGGTGCTCAGGGGGCGGACGTTTTTCCGCTCCACTTCCAGCCAGTCGTCGGCAGCCCCCAGGGGGCTGATGGCAGCGGCAATGAATGAAAGGATTTGTTTTGTCATTGCTACAAGTGTTAGTCATGGCTAACATTGTTTGCAAGGACGAATATGCTTTCGTCGTTGATCACAGGACAGGGCGCTCCATTTTCGCGGGGTACATGTCCGCCAAACGCAAGGAACACACCAGCCATCTCGGTTCTCCCGCCATTGAGGATTACCTGGAGCAGATCCATAATCTCATCGCCACCAAGGGCTACGCCCGGGTGGTGGACATCGCCAAAAATCTGGACATCTCCCAGGCAAGCGTGACGAACATGATCCAGAAGCTGGATGCGGAGGGCTTCGTGGTCTACGAGCGCTACCGCGGGGTGGTTTTGACGGAGGAAGGCAGCAAGGTGGGAGCGGCGATCGCGCGTCGGCATGAGGTGCTGACGCGCCTCCTGGCCGGCTTTGGCCTGGACCCAAAAACGGTGCACGAAGACGTGGAGGGGATGGAGCACCACATCAGCCGGCAGACGCTCGATGTGCTCACGCTGCTGATGGAGGAGCTGGAGGGCAATGCGGTGCTGATGCGGAAGCTCAAACGCAAGCTGGCCGCCCTCGCTTGAGATTTAGATGGGTTAAAGGTTTGGCGAAGAATGATTGAAGAACTTGAAAAGGCCGTGATAGTCCCAATGACCACCCTTCGTTAAGACACACGGCCGATACTGACCATGCGCTGGTGCCTGTCCATCATCCCCTGCCTCCTCATCCTGCTCGTGCTGGGGGCGGAGTGGTGCACAGCTCCCGGGGCTGTCATAGTGAAGGATCCGTCGCATCTGGCCTGCCTGCTGGATGACGACAGTTCTGAAGACACAGAGGTGAAGGATGGCTTCTCACGCGAAGATCTGGGGTTCGACCTGGACATCGATTTTACAGGACTGTTTGTGATGATCCAGTGTGCCAAAACCGAACTGGTTTTGTCACTGGAGGGAACTGAAGTGCCGAAACTCCTCACGGGAGTCCGGCGGCACAGGTGGTTGTGCAGGGAGAGTTGCTGAAGAGCGGAACGAATTCTGCTCAGTGCTTTTAAACGGCTCAGTCTGCTGAGGCCTCGCCCAGACCGTGCCGTACATCTCTTCCCACGCGAGGCCGATCGTACCCACTCAGTTCTCATGAACATTCGTCTCACCCTTCTTTGCAGTCTCCTTCTTACCAGCGCGGCATCCGCCGGCTCTGTCATGCTCACGGTCAAAGCTGACAGTGAAAACAAAACCGCGGACAAGAAAAAAGCGGAGGTCACCCGTGCCACCTGGCTCAACGTTCGCCTGACCAACACCACCAACACCAAACTGGAGGGCGTCACTTTGAAATGGACCCTCTATGCCGCAAACCTGCGCCGCGGGTCGGATGACATCGTCGTGGAGAAATCCGGCGAGATGAAGGTGTCCGTTGACGCGAACGGCCGGTATGCGGACGTGGCCACGCCGAAGGTGGCGTTTGTGTACACTCCCATGCATACGGAAAGCTCGGGAAGCGGCCGCAGAATGCGCTCCAAGACCGTTGAAGAATCCGGGCACCGCTATCATGGTTTTCATGTCCAGGTGATCAATGGCGACACGGTTCTCGGGGAAGTCTTCAGCAACGAGTCATTGAAGAAACAGCTGAAATAACCCTGCATTCTCCTGTGCTGCAGACTGAAAATCGTTGGCTCGAGGAGGCTGGCGCAAGCCGGTCATCCTCGGCTGCCTCACTGCCGTGGCCTCCTGCCATGCGCAGCAGGCATGGCACGGCCGCCTTCGTATGAGCACGCACTGCGGGGTGGGAGCAGGGAGAGTAGAGCTTCCATCTCATGCCCCAGTCTGCCCGGAGACAAGCCATTCCTAACTCAGCTCACACCTCACATTCCGTTCCGTCATTCACCCCAGCTTCCCTGCTCTGAAGTGATCGGACGACGCGCTCACGCATAGTCTTCCGGACCACAAACAGATTCCTTCCCACGCCCCTCCACAAAGTTTTGCGCGCTTGCAGATTCATCCGTATTACATTTAGCTAGTCGTCGTGGTTTCCGCTACAAGTTCATGAAAACATTCTCTTATTTTTTGCTGTTCGCGCTTTGTCTGAAACTCCAGTCGCACGCGGAGACAGCACCCGCTGCACCTGCGCCTACGCAAGGACCGTCTCCCGAACGTCTGGCCGAGCTGACGAAACGGGTCACTCAGAAAAAGACGATCAAGCTGGAGGACTACCTCGCCAAGGTGGCGGCCTCAAACCTGGGCTATGCCTCGCAGAAGTACAATGTGTCTGTGGCTGATGCCGCGATCATGGCGGCCAGGGTTTTTAAGAACCCTGAGCTGCAAATCGGCACCATGAAAGATGTGACCAATTACGGGTCGAGCCAGCAGCTTCCCGGCTTTTACAGCGCGTACATCAATCAGACCTTTGAGCTGGGTGGCAAACGCCGCGAGCGCCAGCTGGTGGCGCGGAAAAATCATGCGGCCGTGTCCACCTCGCTGCAGGGCTTTCTGCAGAACCTTCGTCTGGATGCTGCGGAAGCCTACGCGGATGCCATTGCTGCGGGGCGGGTGGCCGCGCAGTATCAGCGTACCGCCGGTCTGCTGAAGGACCTGCTGAAGGCTCAGGAGGAGCGCCAGAAAGCCGGGGACATCAGCGATGTGGACTTGCTTCAGACCCGGGTGGAAGTACGCCAGTATGAGGCCGAACTGCTCAATGCAGAGGGGCTGGCCACCACTGCAGAGCTGGCTCTCAACGGCTTTCTGGGGCCGCAGTTTTCCTCCACCCACTGGGTGCCGGTGGGTGCTCTGGATGTCACACCGCAAAGTACCGACCTGCTGAACCTGCTTTCCAGCGCCATCCGGAACCGTCCAGACCTCATCGCCATGCGCTACCGCCGCGATGCAGCCGCGGAAAACATCAATCTGGAAAAGGCCAACCGGGTGCCTGACCTGACGGTAGGCGTTGGTTGGAGCAACAGCACTTACTCGGGCAATGTCACTTCTCCGCAGCCGAACTACAACATGGCTGGGATTCAGCTCAGCCTGCCGCTTCCTATCTGGAACCGGAACAAGGCCGGGATAGCCTCCGCAAAGGCGCAGGCAGAGCAGGCGCAGCTGGACCTCGACGCCGCAGAGGTGAAGGCCGGCGTGGACGTGCGCCAGGCGCTGTCCCTTTATGGCGTTGCCCGCGAGCGCGTGGAGCTTTATCAGGCCGGCGTGCTCAAGGATGTGGATTCCGCTCTGGAAAAACGCGTGGTGAGCTACAAGCGTGGCGGCTCCTCGTTGCTGGAGCTGCTGGATGCCCAGCGCAAGGCCAATGAAGTCTGGCAGAGTTTCTACAGCGCGCAGAGCGACTACGCGCGGGCGGTCATCGAACTGCACCGTGCCGCAGGCATCTGGATCGTCCGCTTCTGATCCTCCCTCCCCCTTTTTCATCATCATGCATATCTTTAAATTCTCGTGGCCCCTGCCCCTGCTTCTTCTGCTCGCGGCCTGCAAGCCCGCCGCCGTCGTCGAGCCGGACCCTTACCCTATGAAGGTTGAAAAGAATCATCTCATCTTCACCGCGGGAGATCCCCAGATCAAAGCGGTCGGGGTGCAGAAAACCAAGGAAAGAGATGAGGTGGTGCTGCACCTCACGGGAAAACTGGTCTGGAACGAGGACGTCACCACCAACATCTTCTCGCCGCTCGCCGGCCGGGTGGCGAGCATCAAAGGCGCGCGTGGCCAGAAGGTGAAAGTCGGAGATGAGCTGGCGCGCATCACCTCGCCGGATTTCGGCCAGGCGCAGGCAGACGCGGTGAAGGCGGAGGCGGATCTGGCGCTCGCAAAGCAGGTGCTGGATCGTACCAAGGAGCTGCTCAAGCAAGGCGTGTTGCCGCAGAAGGAACTCGACACCGCGGACAACGCCTTTCGGGACGCCCAGTCAGAGCGCGACCGCGCCGTGGAGCGTCTGGCCGTCTGGGGCGGGCGCGGCAGTGATGTAAACGGCTCCTTTGCCCTGAAGGCGCCGATGGCCGGAGTGATCGTGGACCGCAATGTGCAGCCCGGTCAGGAAGTGAGATCGGACGCCATGCTGGCGGGCATGGCCGTCGTGGCGGCGCCGATGTTTGTGATCTCGGATCCGGAGTCCCTCTGGGTGCATCTGGACGTGAGCGAGCAGGACCTCTCAAACCTGCAGGTGGGTCAGAAGCTGGAAATCCGCTCACGTGCCTATGGTGGCAAAGTTTTCCCTGGCGAGCTGACCGTGATCGGCCAGTCGCTGAATCCCGATACAAGGACGGTGGTGGCCAAGGGCACCGTGTCCAATCCGGAAAGGCTGCTCAAGGCGCAGATGTATGTGGACGTGAACGTCATCACCCATGTGCCGAAGATGCCGCAGGTGCCGGTGAAGGCGGTGTTTCTGCGCGAGGGCAAGGCCTGCGTGTTTGTCCGGCTTTCGGAGACCACCTTTGAAATGCGGCAGGTCGTGACGGCGGCGGAGGACGCTGGGAATGTGTTTGTCAGCCAGGGGCTCAAGGCCGACGAAGAAGTGGTCAATGAAGGCGCCCTCGTGCTCGAGAGCCTGCTGGATGCCAACACCAGCACCGCAAACGCCGGCGCTGAGAAGAGCACGGAGAAGAAGGCCGAACACTAACTTCCATGGGCACGCTTACCAAATACGTTCTCAAGCATCGGCCCATCGCCTTTGCTTTGATGATTCTTTTCGTGCTCGCAGGAGCACTCGCTTTCAACCGCCTGCCGGTGGAGGCCTATCCGGATGTCACAAATGTCTCGGTTCAAATCATCACCCTGCTGCCGGGACGCGCGGCAGAGGAGGTGGAGCGCCTGGTGACGGTGCCGATCGAAAACTCGATGAACAGCATCCCGAAGCGGTCGTCCATCCGCTCGGTTTCCCTGTTTGGCCTCTCGCAGGTCACCATTGTTTTCGAGGATGATGCCGACCGCGCCTACTGCCGGAACATGGCCTTCCAGCTCCTCTCCAGCGTCAGCCTGCCGCCGGATGCGGAGACGCGCCTTTCTCCGGACACAACGCCGGTGGGGGAGATCTACCGCTACACGCTGGATGCGCCGAAGAGCATGCCTTCCACTGAGCTGCGCGCCATCCAGGACTGGATCGTCGAGCGCCAGCTGCGCACGGTGTCCGGCGTGGTGGACGTGATCGGCTTTGGCGGCGCCACCAAGCAGTACCAGGTGCTGATCGACCCCATGAAGCTGCTGTCGTATGACATCTCTCTGCGGCAGGTGCTGGATGCGCTTTCCGCCGGGAACAAGAACGCGGGCGGCGCCTACATCGAGCACGGTCCGGAAATGTTCATCGTGCGCGGACTGGGCTTTGTGCAGTCGCTTGAGGACATCGGGTTGATCGCGGTGGAGACACGTGGCGGTACGCCGATCCGCGTGAAGGATCTGGGACGGGTGCTCATCGGCGAGCAGCTGCGCCTCGGTCGCGTGGGCCGCAACATTCCGGCAGAGCATTTCGAGCTGGATGACGCCATCGAAGGCATTGTGATGCTGCGCAAAGGTGAAAACGCCATGGAAGTGCTGGAGCGCGTGCGGGACAAGATCGAGATCATCAACACCAAGTTCCTGCCGCCCGCGGTGCACATCCACATGCACTATGACCGCACAAACCTGATCAACCGCACGCTGCACACGGTGCACAAAAACATGGCGGATGGCATCGGCCTTGTGCTGCTGGTGCTCATCATGTTCCTGGGGCTGGGAAACATCCGCTCCGCGCTGGTGGTGGCGGCCGTGGTGCCCCTGTCGCTCCTGGGGGCCTTCTTCATGCTGGATCTGCGGGGCATTCCCGCGAACCTCATCTCAATGGGCGCCATCGACTTCGGCATCATCGTGGACTCCGCGGTGGTGGTGATCGAGGACCTCCTGCGCATGATGCATGAGCGGCGGGAGAAAAAGGAGTCCTTGTTCAAGCTGCTGCCAAAAGCCGTGGGCCAGATGGGGCGGCCTATTTTGTTCTCAAAGGCGATCCTGCTCACGGCATTCCTGCCTCTGTACACCATGCAGCGGGTGGAGGGGAAAATCTTCAAGCCGATGGCGCTGACGCTGACGTTTGCACTGATCGCCGGCACCATTCTGGCGCTGACCATCGTGCCGCTGCTGGCGAGCTATGCGCTGAAAAAAGGACCGGGTCCGCACGAATCGTGGCTCGTGCGCATCCTGCTGAAACTGTATCGTCCATCGCTCGGATGGGCGCTGAACCACGGCAGGACGATCGTCATCAGCGGCGTGGCCATGCTGGCGGTGGCGGGTGTCGTCTCCACGCACACAGGCACGGAATTCCTGCCGAAGCTGGACGAGGGATCACTCTACATCCGTTCCTTCCTCCCGCAGACGATCTCACCTTCGGAGTCGGCGCAGATCATGCGGAAAATGCGCGCGGTCATCGCCTCCTTTCCAGAATCGAAGTCGATCATCACCCAGAACGGAAGACCGGATGACGGCACGGACGTGAACGGCTTCGACGTCAGCGAAACCTCGGTGGACCTGATCCCGCGCGAGGAATGGACCTCCGCGCCGGATCGTGACGGCCTGGTCAAAAAGATGAAGGCAAAGCTGAACATGGAAGTGCCTGGCGTGCAGTATCAGTTCAGCCAGATCATCGAGGACAACGTCAATGAGGCCATCTCCGGCGTGAAGTCCGAGCTCAGTGTGAAGATCTTCGGTGACGAGCCTGACAAGCTGCAGCAAATCGCCGATCAGATAGTAGACATCCTGAACACGGTTCCCGGCGCCGCGGATGTGGGCACGGACCGGCTGATGGGACAGCCGCAGGTGCAGATCGCGGTGGACCGTTCCGCCATCTCGCGCGCGGGCCTTTCGATGATGGACGTGCAGTCCGTGATTGAAACCTCCATGGGCGGCTCCGTGGCCACAAAGGTTTTGGAAGGCGAGCGCACCTTTGACCTCGTCGTGAAAATGATCCCACGCTCGGTGGCCAGCATCGATGGCATCCGTCGCATTCCGGTTTCGGGTTCGGATGGCGAGCGTCTCACGCTCGGAGCGCTGGCCTCCGTGGAGGTGAAGCCGGGCTTTGCCCGCATCTACCGCGAAGAAAACGCCCGGCTCACCGCCGTGAAGCTCGCCGTGCGCGGCCGGGATCTCGGCACTCTGGTGGCCGAAGCTCAGGACAAGGTGAACGCGCAGGTCGTGCTGCCCAAAGGGTTCCGGCTTGAGTGGACGGGTGCGTTTGAAAACCAGCAGCGCGCTGTGAAGCGGCTGATCCTCGTGGTGCCCATCACGCTGGTGGCCATCTTCTTCCTCCTCTTCACCGCGTTTGATTCGGCAAAACTCGCCACGCTCATCCTGCTGAATGTACCGTTTGCCGCGGTCGGAGGGATATTAGTCCTGCCCCTCGCCGGCCTGGCGATGTCCGTTTCGGCTCTGGTCGGCTTCATCGCGCTGTTTGGTGTCTCGGTGCAAAACGGGGTGCTGCTGGTGGAGCGAATACGCGAGCTGCGCAAAGAAGGCATGCGCATGGCCGAGGCGGTGCGTGAGGGCTCGATCAGCCGTGTGCGCCCGGTGGTGATGACTGCCGCCATGGCCGCGCTGGGCCTGCTGCCCGCCGCCTTGTCCCATGCCGTGGGTGCCGAAACCGCGCGCCCGTTCGCCTGCGTGATCATCGGCGGTCTGGTCACCGCCACCTTGCTGACGCTATTCATCCTTCCGGTCCTCTACCCATTCTTTGACGCGGGAGAAGAAGGCCTGCACAGCCAGTATGTGCTCATCGAAGGCCCGGGTCATCAGCCCTTCCTGTCCCTGCACAAAAAGAAAAAGAAGCCCTCGGACCCCGGGCCTCCCGCGGATCAAGCCGGGGGCCACGGCCCCGGCTGAGATTTCATGCTGGAAAGCGGCCGCAGCCGTGATAGCGTCTCAAATTGCCGCCATGAACAACCGCCGCCATGATCCCAAGCCTCTGGCCAGGCTCGTGCATTTGCTGCTGCTGATCGGGATGCTGTTCTCCTCCCAGGGAGTGGCTCCTGCCATCTGCATGGTGGCGGCGCTGATCGATGGCGACCATCTGGTGAAGGTGGGCGTCTCCCATGAAGGGGCAATGACGGTGGTGCTCTCCCATGCGGGCAAGTCCGCCGCCGAACTGACCTCCCATGAGCATGATGCCCTCTGCCGGGTGCTGATGACTTTTGCCGAAGCGCCTGCCTCGGGTGCTTCGGACCATGTGCTCGCCTTCAAGCGTGTGGAGGATGTGGCGCGTGCCCAGCGTCTGATCTCCAGCGCGCAGGGCGTGGCCAAACAGGCGGTGCCCTTGCTTGTTTTAGATCTTCAAAAATTCCACGCTCCCGCCGCAGACAGCGCGGACAGCGCGGACAGGCATTTCCGGAGACATGTGTGGACGCCGGGGCTGGCGCTGAAGGCCTGCAGGACAGTCATGCGTTGTTGAGAGCGGAAGGATGAATCGTCTGGGTCTGTGCCCATTTACGCACGGACATGGCGGGCAAAGGATGCGGCTGAAAGCCGTGTCCGCCCGTTTCGCGCCAACCTTTTTCCGTTCCTGTTCCCATGAAACTTTCTGCCCGTATTTTCTGCCCCTTTGTCTTTTCGCTGCTGCCAGCATTCAGCATGGCGGAGCCTGTCTCCGTCAATTCCCTTGTCCTCAAAGCCCTCGTTACCCACCCGGAGCTGGGTTTTTATGAAGCCCAGATAGATGTCGCCAAAGGCGGAAAAACAAAGGCGGGCGAGATCAAGAATCCCGACATGATGATCGGCGTGGGAAACTGGCGGCTGCGAGATCTGGCCACCAATTACGTCACCGACGGCCCCACCTGGGCGGTCCAGCTCACGCAGACCTTTGACTGGCCCGGACGGCTGACTCTTCGCAAAGCCATCGCGCAAAAGGACATCGAGCTGGCACAGCTGGGATTCAACCAGTTCAGGGCGGCGCTGGCCGGCCGCGTGCGCAGCATCGCGTGGAAGCTTCTCGCGGCGCAGGAGCAGACCCGCGCGGCGGATGAAGTGGCCAAACGTTTTCAATCCCTCGCGGATGTACTCCTGCAGCGGGATCCTGCCGGGGCCGCGCCGCGGCTGGAAGCACGCATCATCCAGGCCAGTGCCCTCACCCTGGGTGCGGAGGCCACGCTGGCGCGCAACGAGCTCGCGGCGGCACGCTTCGAGCTGAATCAGCTGCTCGGCCTGAAAGCCGACAATCCGCTCGAGATCAGCATGGAAACTCTGTCGCTGACTCCCCCTCCGCCCCTGGAAAGTTTGATGGCCGAGGCGCGGCGTAAAAACTTCGCGCTGCGGGCGCGCTTTCTGGACGTGGAGCAGCAGGGCTACCATGTGGCTCTCGCCAAAAACGAGCGCTGGCCCAGCATCACCGTGCAGCCCTACATCCAGAAGCAGACAACACTGACACGCGAAACACAGGTGGGTATCGGCGTGTCCATTCCTCTGCCCTTGTGGAACCGGAACAAGGGCGCGATCGATGCTGCCCAGGCCAAGCAGGTGCAGGCGGAGGTGATGCTCACCGCGCAGATGCGCCAGCTTGAGCGAGACGTGGCGGCCCAGGCCAGCCACTACCGCATTCATGTGGAAGAGCTGGCGAAGTGGCCGGCGGACACCTTGGACAGCTTTCGCAAAGCCGCTGCCGAAGCGGACGAACACTATCGTCTCGGCGCCCTTCCGCTGTCCACCTACACGGAGCTGCAGCGCCAGTACATTTCCTCCGTCAAAGCGGTGCTCACATCACAGATGGGGGCCGTGGAGGCGCGCCTGCAACTGGAGCAGCTGACGGGCACGGCGTTGGCTCAGTAAGGGCTCGCTACTTAACGAACCTGAGTCCCAAGCGGCCATGCTCAACTTCATTCTCGAATTCTCCGTACGCCAGCGTGCTCTCGTGCTGCTTGGCGCATTCGGCCTGCTGGGTGCGGGTCTGTATTCTCTCATGCATCTGCCCATCGATGCGGTGCCGGATCTCACCGGCCCTCAGGTGCAGGTAAACGTGGCCGTGCCCGCGCTCGCTCCCGAGGAGTCCGAGCGTGCCGTGACCCGCCCCATCGAAATGGCACTTTCTGGTATGCCCGGCGTGCTGGACTCACGCTCGCTCACCAAGTTCGGCCTCAGCCAGGTGACGATCCAATTTGAAGACGACGCGGACATCTTCCGCGCCCGGCAGCTAGTCACCGAACGTCTCACGGCAGTGATGCGCGATCTGCCACCGGGCAGCTCGCTCAGCCTCGCCCCCATCAGCACCGGCCTCGGTGAAATCTTTTATTACACGCTGCACTGGAAGAAGGGTGCGAAGGAGAAGCCGGCGGACGAGCGCGAAGGGCTGATGCGCCTTTGGGAGACGCATGAATACGTCGTGAAACCGCACCTTCGCGTGGTACAGGGAGTGGCGGAGATCAACAGCAACGGCGGCCATCAACGGCAGGTCACGGTGGAGCCCATGCTCGATAAATTGAAGGCGGCTAATATGACCGTGGGCGAGCTCGCCGCCATCATCCGCGGCAATGTCGAAAACGCAGGCGGTGGTGTCATCAATCGCGATGGCGAGCAGCTCACCATTCGCAGTGTGGGACGTGTGAGCACTGCCGAGGAAATTGCGAAGCTTCCGATCAAATTTGGCGCCGCCATTGAGCCGCTGCGGGTGCAGGATGTGGCCAAAGTGCAATGGGGTGCGGGATTCCGCGGAGGTGCGGCGACGATGGACGGCGAGGAAGTCGTGCTGGGAACGGTGATGATGCTCATGGGACAGAATGCGCGCGTGGTCTGCCATCGTGTGGCGCCCAAACTGGAAGAACTGCGCGAGAAACTTCCCCCGGGAATGGATGTGACGGTCGTGTATGAACGCTCCGACCTCGTCGAGGCCACCGTGGGCACCGTGGAGAAAAATCTCGTCGAAGGTGCCGTGCTCGTCATTGTCGTCCTTCTCGTGCTGCTGGGAAACTGGCGCGCGGCTTTGATCGTGGCGCTGGCCATTCCGCTGTCCTTCCTGTTTGCCATCTGCGGCATGGTGCAGGGTGGCTGGTCGGGCAATTTGATGAGTCTTGGCGCCGTGGATTTCGGCCTCATCATCGATGGCGCCGTGGTCATGGTGGAAAACATCATCCGCAGGCTCGGCCTCAAGCAGCATCATCTGGGCCGCAGGCTCACCAACGAGGAGCGTTCGCGCGAGGTGCTCGCAGGCAGCAAGCAGATGGCCAGCCCGATGTTCTTTGGGGTGCTCATCATCACCATTGTCTATCTGCCGATCCTCACGCTTACCGGCGTTGAAGGCAAAATGTTCCGCCCCATGGCCGTGACGGTGATTTTTGCGCTGGCAGGCGCCCTGCTGCTGGCGCTCACGCTCATGCCGGCGATGAGCTCGTTCTTCCTCGGTGGTGACATTGCTGAAAAGGAAAACTGGATCATCGCGGGACTAAACCGCGTGTTTCAGCCCATGCTGCGTGCGGCCATCAGGCTGCGCTGGCTGGTCGTGCTGGTGGCTGTGGGGTTCTTTGCGTTCTGCGGCTGGCGATTCACCACTCTGGGGGCGGAGTTCACGCCCAAGCTGGATGAAGGCTCCATCGCGGGGATGATCTACCGCAAAGTCGGCATGAGCCTCAAGGAGTCGCTGCATGAGGATCTCGTGCTCGGTCAGATGGTGCGCGAAAAGTTTCCGCAGGTCACCCGCTTCTTCTCCCGCAGCGGCACCAGCGAGGTGGCCACGGATCCGATGCCTCCCAATGAGACGGATTTCTACATCTTCTACACCCCTGTCTCGGAATGGCCCAAAGGCCCCGGCCTCCCAACCAACAAGGCCGAACTCTGCGAGGCCATCGAGAAGGAGGCGCTCAGCGAGCATGAGGACCAGACCATTGAGTTTGGCCAGCCAATTGAGACACGCTTCAATGAAATGACTGAAGGTTCCAAGGCAGAACTCACGCTGCGTATTTACGGCATTGAATTCGATGTGCTGGAAAAACTTGCCGAGCAGGTTCGGGACATCATCCGAGACACACCCGGGGGTGGCGCCGAACTCGAAACAAACGGCCGCACCAGCACCGTCGTGATGCAGGTGAAACGTGACGTTCTTACCAAATACAATGTCCCGCTCGCTGAACTCAATCATGCTGTCTCAGCCGGACTCGGCGGCGAGGTCGCAGGTCAGGTCGTGGAAGGCAATCGCAAGCGCGACATCGTTGTGCGTCTGCCCGAGGAGGAGCGTGCCAAGGAGGAGATCATGAAGAGCCTGCCTCTGCGGGTCGGAGATTTTGGCATGCTTGCCCTTGGGGACGCTGTCGATATCCGCACGGAGAAAACAGTCGAACCCATCCGGCACAGCCGCACCCAGCGGCGCGTGGCCTTGCTGGTCAGCGTGGGCGATGGCAGGGACATGGAAGGCTTCGTCAACGAAGCCTCGGCGCGCATCAAAAAAGAGGTGACCTTTCCCGAAGGCTACAGCTTTGAATTTGGCGGCACCTTCGAAAATTTGCAGGAGGCCCGCGCGCGCCTGTTCATCGTGGTGCCCACGGCCCTGGCGCTGATCCTGATGCTCATCTTCTTCGCCTTCGGCAGCATCCGCCAGACCATGCTGGTAGCCACTGGTATCCCTCTGGCTCTCACCGGCGGCATCATCGCTCTTGGCCTGCGTGGCATGCCCTTCAGCATCACCGCTGCGGTGGGCTTCATCGCGCTGAGTGGCGTTGCCGTGCTGAACGGCCTCGTGCTGGTGAACTACTTCAACGAACTGCGAGAGGAAGGCATGAGCGTGCGCGATGCCGTGCTGACCGGCGTGTCCACGCGATTGCGGCCCGTCATGATGACCGCTCTCGTCGCCGCCCTCGGCTTTGTCCCCATGGCCCTCGCCCACGGTGCCGGTGCAGAGGTCCAGCGCCCCCTCGCCACCGTCGTCATCGGCGGCATCATCAGCTCCACCCTTCTCACCCTCCTCCTCCTCCCCATGCTCTACGACTGGATCGAGCGACCGCTGAAGAAAGAGTGATCTGCCTTCATTTCTCGCCCTCACAGTGAATTCGCGGACAGCGTGTGGTGCGCGTTTTTGTAGCTCGGTATTCCGATACCGAGTCGGCACCGTCGCGGAATCGGAATTCCGCGCTACATCGCCGCCTGATCAAACCAGCGCCGCAATCGGCACCCCACGTTTCGCACCCGTTCCGCCATAAATGCTAAAGCTGCCGCCCCCGCCTGAAATGGTTTCCTGTGCGGGGATGCCCAGCAGCGCGCCAATCGTGGCGTGGAAATCGAGCACGGTAACAGGATTTTCAATCACATGCGTGCCAGTCTCATCCGTCTTGCCATACGCCTGCCCACCTTTCACACCACCTCCCGCAATAAACGATGAAAACGCGATCGGATGATGCCCGCGCCCAGTTTTTTCGATCTTCGGCGTGCGGCCAAACTCCGTGGTCAGCACCACCAGCGTGCTCTCCAGCAGACCGCGTGCTTCCAGATCCGCCAGCAGCGTGCTGACGCCGTAGTCCACGCGGCTCGCGTTGTATTCCACCTTGGCAAAATTATCCTCATGCGTGTCCCAGCCGCCGAGTTCGATCTCGACGAATTTGGTGCCGTGCTCGACCAGCCTGCGGGCCAGCAGCAGGCCCTGGCCGAAGTAGTCGCCGCCGTATTCCTCCAGCGTGCGGCTTTTTTCCTGCGTGAGGTCAAAGGCTTCGAGGTCCTTGCTCGTCATGAGCTTGATGGCGTCCGCATACACATCCGCATGCGCCTTCACGTCGGCCATGGGATAGCGGCTGAGGAAGTCGCTGTTGAGTTTTTCGGCCAGGCCGCTGCGCTTGCGCAGATTCGTCATGGAGTCGCCGTTTTGCAGCTGGGTGTGCTCCAGCCCTTTGGCCGCATCCAGCACGGGCACCGGCGCATAACGTGCATCCATGAAGCCGGCGCCGGGATGACCGGCAAGACCCGCCAGGCGGATGTACGGAGGCAGCGTGCCGTGCCCTTGCGTGACCTGCCGCGCCACCCAGGCGCCGAGGGCCGGATGACGCATCGATGCGGACATCTCGAAGCCGGTCAGCACTTTATACACGCCCGGCTCATGGGCGCCCTGCGTGTGGTGCATGGACCGCACCACGGCGATCTTCTTCGCGTGCTCCGCCAGCATCGGGAAATAGCCCGAGAATTGCAGCCCATCCGCCTTCGTCTTGATCGTGCGCACAGGCCCCTGATGTCCGTCAGGAGCATCGGGCTTCGTGTCAAAGGTGTCGATGTGGCTCATGCCGCCGCGCATGTAGAGATAGATCACGTGGCTCGCGTGCGTGGGGACGCTCGTTTCCAGAGCACGCGCCAGCCCCACCGGCGGCACCAGACTGACGCCGAGGCAGGTGCGTGCCATGCGCGTGATCAGCTCACGGCGGGAGAGGTCATCGAGGCGGTTGAGCGGGTTTTTCATGGGGGGAAGGGGATTACTGTTGAAACAGAAATTCAGCGGTGGAGAGCAGCGTGCGGGCGAGCGCCTTGGCATTGCGCGTCTCTCCCAGCGTCTCCTTGCAGGCATCGAGTTCCTTCTGCGTCGGCGCACGCGTCAGCACCGCCAGGAAGGAGCCACGCGCGACTTCACTGATGTTGTTGAGTCCGCGCAGGCTGTCAGAGAGCGGGCTGCCGGAACGCGCCACGTGGTCAAAGAAATCGCTGTTCAGCATGAGCAGCGCCTGAGGCACCGTGGAGGCGCTCCATCCATCGCCGATGAAGTCACGGTTGCCCTGCCCAAACATGCGCAGGAAATGGCCGTCCGGCGTTGGCTGCGGGAGTTCGGAGGCGCGCTCCAGCCCGCCACCGGCAAATTCCTGCGCCATGTCTTTGCGCAGGCGTGCGCGCCGCTCCTCGGCCTGCAGGGCGCGTTCCTCCTGAGCCGCGATCTTGCGCGCCATCGCGGTGACTTCGCTGACTTTTTTAGCGGCGACCGCCGCCTCCAGCGCCGCCACTCCTGGCGCTTCAAAGTTGAGCTTGGAGTCGAGATCCTTCACCGCCAGCGCCATCATGGAATCCCACACCTGCTCTGCTGACAAACGCCGCACCACCGGCCCGGGAAAGCGATACGCTTCATTGGCATCCTGTGGCGGCAGTCCGGCTTGGCGTTGATAGGCCCGCGTGAGGCAGATGATGTGCAGGATCTGCCGCACATCGTATTTGGATTCGCGCACCACATTCACCAGGTACTGCGCGAGGTCAGGGTTGGCGCAGTCCGCCACTTCGCGCACCTGATCCACACGACCGGCAAACGGCAGGCCGAAGAGCTTGGCCCACAGACGGTTGGCCAGCGTGAGGCTGAAGCGCGTGTTGTTCGGCCCTGTGACCCACGAGGCCAGCGTGTCCGCAGGCCGCGCAGTGGCAGGCGGCTGTGCGCCATACAGCACGGCGGCAGGGATGACCTCGCCGGGCTTGCCATCGTTGTACTGGTAATCGTCAGGAAGCTTGGCCGGTGTGCCCTCGCCATTGACCACACCTGCGCCACCCGCGGCGCGCTGCAGGGCCAGCAGGGCATCGCGGATGCGTTTGTACTTCTCCTTCCGCTCGTAATCATAGTCCATCTTGGCGTTCGCCAGTTTGTTGTAGTGCTCCACGGCCTCGCGGATCTCCTTTTCATCCACCGCGCCCACGGCCTCTTCCTTGCTCGCGGTTCGGATGCCGGAGGTCCACGCAAGGAACTGATGGTAGTCTTTGCGCGTCCAGCGGTTGTAAGGGTGGTCATGGCACTGGGCGCAGGAAATCTGCGTCCCGAGAAAAAGCGTCGCGGTGCTCTCGATGTTCGCCGCACGGTTCTCGCCATCCCGCAGGTAGTAGCCCGCCGCGGGTGCACGCCAGCCGTAGCCTTCCGGGCTGAGCAATTCGCGTGTCCATTGATCAAACGGCTTGTTGTCACGCACACTCTGCTTGATCCACGCGAGGTAAAAATCTCCCTGCACCTCTTCCGCGAGGCGGTCCTTGGCACGCAGCAAATCGCACCAGAAGTTGAACATGTGGCTGATGTGGCCGTTGGAGGCCAGCAGCTCACTCACAAGGCGGCCGCGTTTGTCCTTCTCCTTCGCGGCGATGAATCGTTTGGTTTCATCGCTGGTGGGAATGCGGCCCACCAGATCGAGATACACGCGGCGCAGCCAGGTGTGTTCATTCGCCATCGGGCGGGGTTCTTCCGCGTGCTTGCTGAGATCCTGCTCGATGAGCTGGTCAATGCGCGCTGCCACGGATTGCAGATGCGCCAGGTCAACGGTCTCGTTCAGCGTAGTGATCGTGACTTCCTTGGAGCGCGCCGAGGTCCATGCACCAAAGTTCGCGCCTTCCTCCACCCAGCGGCGGATGAGCGCGATCTCCTCGGCGCTCAGCGGCTTGCCATCGTTGGCCGGCGGCATGAGCTCGTCATCTCCAGCCTTGCGGGAGATGGATTTCACCAGTGTGCTCTTGGAAGCCTTGTGCGGCAGCACGAGATTGTCCGTCTGGCTCTTTTCGCGAATCGCTTCCAGATCATCCAGGCGGATGCCGCCCTTCGGCTTCTTCATCTCGCTGTTGTGGCATTCAAAGCAGGAGCGTTCCAAAATCGGCAGCACCTGCTTTTCAAAATTGACCTTGCCGGAAGTGTCCGCCATTTCCGCTGTCATGTCCTGCACAGGTTTCGAAGCGAAGCTCTTGGAGGGGACCTTGCCAGTCTCTCGTTTCTCCGGTGCCGGAGCGGGAGGCTCGGAGGCAGGGATGGGTGGCGCGGGGGCTGGCTCCGGCATTTTCTCTGCAACTGCCATGGCCGGTGCCACAGGTGGCGATGTCGGCGGCGTGGGTGCAACTTCAGGGATCTTTTCCACCATCTGCACAGACGGCATCGGTGGAGTTGGCGCAGGCAAGGCGGTTGGCGTGGGTGGAGCCTGCACGGGCTCGATCTTCACCACGACAGGCGGTGCCGGTGGATTTGCGATCACGTGGCCGTCCATGATCACGCGCTTGCCGGTACGCTGGGCCACCGTCGGCCCGAGGTCCAGCCACAGAAACGCCCGCGGCCACATCACTGTGCCGCCGAGAAGGCCGATCAGCAATGCCGCAGCCGCAGTGGTCCATCGCGGCAGCGCGTGGAACCAGCGGCGCTGGCGACGGCCGATTGTCGCCGCCTCGATGCTGCGCATCAGGTCATCGATGGGGGCCACATTCACACTGGCCTCGATGGCGCTCTGCAATGCCGCGGGTGTCTCGCTCTTTTCCAGTTCCAGGCGCAGCAGCGCGTCCATGCCGAGCTGCAGTTCCAGCTCCTTGAGCGTGTCCGGGTCGCTCATCAGCACCCGCCACTCCTGCTCGGAGAGCACCCCTTCCAGGGCTTTGTCGATGGCTTCGTCGGAGTTCATGCGGGGCGTTGCTCCAGTTGGGATTCAATGCACTTGCGCAGCTGCTGGCGCACACGCATCAGCAGCGTGCGCACCGCCAGCGTGCTGCGCCCGGTGCGCTGTGCGATCTCCTCGCTGCTGAGCTGCTTCTCGTAGCGGAGGTCAACGATCGTGCGCTGATGATGGCGGAGCTTTTCCAGGCAGACCGCGAGGTGGTCCGACTCCGCACTCACGGGTTTGTCGGAAGCCTCCAGCGCCATCTCCCAGCGCACCTGTTCGGAATACCGCTCGTGTTTGACGCACTCGCGCGCATAGGCCTTGAGGCGGTCGCGCAGGATATTGTGCGCGATGCTGCGCAGCCATGGCTGCAGCGAGCCTTCGCTGAAGTCGCAGATGTTTTGATACGCAAACACAAAGGCGTCATGCGCCACTTCATCAATCAGGTCCGGCACGGGAGCACGCAGGGCGAGGAATCCGCGCAGCGGCTGCAGATGCCGCTGCATGAGCGTGCGAAAGGCGGCATCATCTCCGCTCTCCACCTTGCGGGCCAGGTCGGAGTCATTGGGGGCTTCAGAGTCGGAGGTAAGTGCCATGCACCGTGGATATGGACGCCCGCAGCCGGAGTGTGGCAGAAAAAAATACTTTCTGCCTGCCCCTAGGCTTATCTCCCGCCATACCCGGGTGGCGGAGGCGGCAGGCCGGCCGGAGGCGCCATGGTGCCTGAGCCCGCAGGGGGAATGGTCGTGGGATTGCTGCGGTAGGTTGGAGCTGGAGCCGGGCGGTAGGTTTGGGGTGCCGGTGCCGTGTAGCTGTTCGTCCGGGCTTTGGGTCTGGCCGGTGTCGGAGTCCTGTAGCTGGTGGGCGGGGGCGTGTTGTACGAAGCCGGAGCGCCATAGCTGGAGGACGGTGCCGCCGCATATCCCTGGGCCGGCGCTGCACCCGAGGGAAGGGTGTCGGCTGTAACCGTCACATCGCTCAGCTGATGATACGGGATCTGAATGTACTCAGCGGCCCTGCGGGAGAGATTGATGACCCGGTTTGGATAATAGGGGAAGCGGTCGTTGACGGTCACGTTCACGCTGCGGCCGTTGTAGTTGTTCTTCACTTTGACCACCGTGCCAAAGGGCAGGGTGTTATGCGCCGCAGTCCAGCCCTGCGGCTGATAAATCTCACCGGAAGTGGTGTAGTGGCCGGCATACTGGTCCGCGATGTAGGAGGCATAACCCCGTGCCTGATAGGCGGGCTTGGCGCAGGCCGCCAGCAGGACGGGCAGTGCGATGACGAAAAATCGAAGAAGCGCTGAATAGGTCATGATTTTCAGGCGCCGATCATAACCTGATTGGCACCTCGCACAATCCCGCTCATCATCCGCCCGTGAAAAGAAAACGATTCGTGCTGGGGGCTGTGCTGCTGCTGGTGCCACCTCTGGCCGCATGGCTGGCGGCGGATCAGCTCGCGCATCCGACTCGCCGCCCCTTGCAGGATTACCATCATGAATTCCTCGCCAATCCCGCGGCCCATGGTGTCCTGCTGAAATCCTTCGCCTGCTCAGATGGCACGCCCTGCCTGATGTGCGAGCCTCTCCCGGACGGGCAGGTGGGAAAACGTGGGCAGGTGATCCGCGAGCAGCTTCAAAAGAAAAACATCGCGCTGCCCCCGCCCGCAAAGATCCTCGGCACTCTCGTCCTCGTGCACGGTCGTCGCGGGCGGAAGGAAGATTACCTCCTTATCGCGGAGCGATTCTGCGCCATTGGTTTTCGCTGCGTTCTGCTCGATCTCCCCGCGCATGGAGACCACCCCGGCACCACCGCCTGTTATGGTGTGAAGGAGTTCCACCTCCCCGCCATGGCCTTGCGCGAAGCCGCCGCAAAGTTCGGCTTTGATCCCCAGCCCGCGGGCATCATGGGCATGTCCATGGGCGGCGCGGTCAGCATCCAGGCCGTGGTGAAGCATGAAGTGCCATGGCGTGCCATGGTGCTCGTCTCCACCTTTGATAATCTGGACAACGCAGTGCGCAATCAGGCCGCGAGCATGCTCGGTGCCTGGGCCGGTGCGGGTCTGCGCAGCCTCACCGGTCCGTTGTTTGAATGGAAGACGGGCATGAAAATCGAGGCCGCCAATTCCATCGCGCTGGTTCCTCAGCTCAAATGTCCCGTGCTGGTCGCGCATGGCACCGCAGACCGTGTGATCCCCATCGAGTGCGGACGCCGCCTCTACGCGGCCCTGCCCGCAGACATCGAAAAACGCTGGATCGAAATACCCGGCGCGGATCATGACAACGTCCTGGTCACCGATTTCCCGATCTACGCAGAAATGGCCGGGTGGATGCTGCGCCATGTGCCGTGAAACAGGACTTATGCATGAACAGTGCCCAAATATTTGGCTCTCGTGGTGCGCTGCGTCCTTTGGGTCCTTTCAGTCCTTTGGGTCCTTTCAGTCCTTTGGGTCCTTTGGGTCCTTTGGGTCCTTTGGGTCCTTTGGGTCCTTTCCGTCCTTTCGAATGAGCCTTCGCCCTCGCTTAACACCAACTCACGCGGGAGCCCGTCGATTCTAGGAATTTGCCAGATTCGTAATTGGCAGCGGAAGTCCGAGGCGGCATGTTTGCAGGTTGTTGCAAACTCCTCTCATCGCATGTCTGAACCAAATCCAGCACCTGCTCCCCGCCGCCGTCTGGGTTGTTTTGGCCTGTTGGGCCTGACGTTCATCGCGCTCGTCATCGTTGGCGGCATCGTGGTATGGAAGGCCATGGACTCGGGATTGGGTTTGAAGTGGCTTGCGGAGCACTTTCAGAAGCACACCATCGCCCACACCTTCCGTGAAAACGTGAGACGCATCGTCTCCACCCACGGGGACGTGCTGGAACTGGCCACGCTGGACTCGGAGGAGACCGTCACCAAGTACGACACGAAGACACTCTTCAACGACGCCGTTTACCTCGGCACCTCCGTGGCGGAGATCCGGGCCATGGTGGTCTTTCGCTACCATCTCAAGCTATCTGACGAATGGGACATGCACATCGAGAACGGTCGCTGCACGGTCATCGCTCCAAACATCCGGCCCTCCCTTCCTCCTGCGGTGCGCTCTGACACGATGGAAAAAAAATCCGAGGCAGGCTGGTTCCGCTTCAATGCGGCGGAGAACCTGGCCGCACTGGAGAAAGGCCTGACCTCGATCTTGGAGGCGCGTGCCGCCGCTCCAGGAAAGATCCACCATGTGCGTGAAGCGAGCCGCCTTTCTGTGGCGAAGTTTGTGCAAAACTGGGTGCTGAAGGAGCAGAAGGCGCACGAACTCGGCGGCATCCGTGAAATCGTGGTGATCTTTGCCGATGAGCCTGCGGCGAATCATCCTGTGGACGCCTCAAAGCTGCCCGCCACCATCACCTTGGAAGTGCGCGCCGACTGACCAAAATCAGGGCTGCTTCCCTTCAGGATCGTAGAGCAGCAGATCAGCCTCAAATTTCACAAAGGTCAGCGCCTGCGGCAGATCAGCGGCCCTCAGGTTGTTGAGGCGGAAAATTTTGTCCTTCCACATGCCCTGCTGCCCCGTGACACCCACGACGAGGTTGACGGCCGTGGCATGCTTGTCTCCGGGCACAATGAATTCCGCCCCGCCCATCGTGGCGCAAACGCCCAGGGAAACGATCTCCTGCGCGTTGCGCTGGCTGATCACGCGTTCCATCGCCTCCTGATTGTTGCCGCCATACCACCCGAGCGCCACGCTGCTGAGAATCCCCACCAGACAGATGACGGTGAGCATTTCCACAATGGAAAAGCCGGCCGCCGTCTGGTTCTTCAGGCGTAAGCAAAGACGATGGCGGAAAGGGGGTGACACCGTTCTATAAATACCATAAACATCTTTTTGCCGCAATCTCTCGTTTTGACGGATGCCTGTCTGCTATTAGGACAGCTTTAAGCACAGCTTTACATGAAACCCGACCCCATCGCAGAACTCCCACGATCGCAGCGCAAAGCGGTCGAGTCTGCCGGTTATCGCGTGCTGCGCTGGATCGCGGCGCGCAAGGTGCTGCAGGCCCGCGTGACCAAGGGCCGCATCGCCGGAGAGCTGGGGGACTTTTTAAACCACTGGCTGTCTCTCGCGCCCGCCCCTGCGGCAACAGACGACTTATGGCTGTCGTTTGATCACTCGCCTGATTCCATGAAGCTGGAGCTTGGCGGCGGCAGCGCAGCGCTGGCTGCATCTCCGCTGGAGCATGCGCTGCTGCATCTCCCGGCCTTGCGTGCGTTCTGGCGGCAGGAACTGCGGCAGCGGCACTTCACAGCCCTGCAGGCGCTGGTGCCTCGCGCGTGGCTGCTCGATCCCGCCACCGTCCCTCCCGGTGCTATCATTGCAGGCCTCGGCACCGGCTCCTGGGAGAAAGCCAGCCCGCTTGGCGATGTCCAAAACCTAAAGGGACACTTACCCGCGGACAGGCCTCTCGCTCTCACGGCTCGGGACAGTGTCTGGGTCCCGCAAAAGTTCTTTGGAGTAAAACTCAACGCGCGGTATGGACGTAATGACAAACAACAGGTTGTTTTGCGCTCGGTGGAAGCACCTTGACGTGCCTCCCGCTTCCGTGCGACATTACAACATCCCCAAAAATCATGGCACGCGGTTCCAACGTCACTCTCTGCTCCTTCTGCGGCAAAAGCCATGCAGAGGTCAAAAAACTCATTGCAGGTCCGGGGGTGTATATTTGTGACAACTGCATTCACGTCTGCAAAAACATCCTCGACAAGGAAACCTCCATCGATTCCGAAAGCGGCCCCTCGCTGCTCGTGCCGCGCCCTGCGGACATCGCGGCCCTGCTTGATCAGCACGTGATCGGCCAGCCCCAGGCGAAGAAAGTCCTCAGCGTCGCGGTGCACAATCACTACAAACGCATTCTCCACACGCAGCAGCAGGCCACCCGTGCCAGCAGCGGCGCCCGCAAGGTGGCGACGCCTCTGCCAGACCCGAATGACGTCGAGATCGAGAAGAGCAATGTGCTGCTCATGGGCCCCACCGGCTGCGGCAAAACACTGCTCGCCAAGACCCTCGCCCGCATTCTCAATGTCCCCTTCAGCATCGCAGATGCCACCACCCTCACAGAAGCCGGCTACGTCGGCGAGGACGTGGAAAACATCGTCCTCCGCCTCCTCCAGGCCGCCGACTACGATGTCGCGCGCGCCGAGATGGGCATCGTTTACATCGATGAAATCGACAAGATCGGCCGCAAGACCGAAAACGTCAGCATCACCCGCGACGTCTCCGGCGAAGGCGTCCAGCAGGCCCTCCTCAAAATCATCGAAGGCACTGTCTGCAACGTTCCACCCCAGGGCGGTCGCAAGCACCCGCAGCAGGAGTACATCCAGGTCAATACCGAGAACATCCTCTTCATCTGCGGCGGCGCCTTTGTGGGCCTCGACAAGATGATGGAGCGCCGCCGCGGCGGCAAGACCATGGGCTTTGGCAATGCGCACCTGGCGAAACCCGAGGCTGGCAAGCTCGCGTCTCAGGTCGAGCCCGAGGACCTCCTCTCCTTCGGCCTCATCCCAGAATTCATCGGTCGTCTCCCTGTCATTTGCTCGCTCGAATCACTCACCGAGCAGGAGCTTATGCGCGTGCTGACCGAGCCAAAAAACGCCCTGATCAAGCAGTACGCCAAGCTCATGAACATGGACGGCGTCGAGCTTTCCATCACCCGCGATGCCATGCTCGCCATGTCCAAGGAGGCCGTCACCCGCGGCACCGGCGCTCGCGGCCTGCGCAGCATTTTCGAGCGCATCATGCTCGACGTCATGTATGACGTCCCCAGCCGCATGGACGTTCGCGGCGTCACCATCAACGAAGGTGTCGTCAAAGGCGAGCGCGCCGCCATGCTCCGTAAGCGCGTGGAGCGCAAAGCCGCTTAAGGCCCCGCCCAAAAGGCCTCCGCGTCTCCGGTCATTCTCTTCCAGCCCAGCGCCATTCGCGCTTGGTTCGCGGTCATTCGTGCCCATTCGTGCCCATTCATACCTCCGGTAAAAATCTTTTTGCCCCTAATTTTTTTGCCCGAACTCTGAACCGCCAAAAACTCAGCGCCACTTCATCGTCCCAGGCTAGCTCCGCCTTCCGCGTATTCCGTAGGCCCTCAAATCTGGAATCTCTGCGTTTATCAAATCTCTTGCGGTGTAAATCTCCGGCCATCCCCAGCCTCAAATCCCGCCTCATTTTTTCCCCTCTTTTCCCTTTTTCGGCCATCCACTCCGGCGTGTTAACCATCGCTACCTCACGCCCTCCCGTTACAAACCAGCCCCAAAAATTCCGCTGGAGCTTTCACATCACCCCACGTCATAGTGCGGCACATCATACCCATGAGTTCCCGCACCTCCTCCCGCCGCCACTTTCTCCAGCTCGTCTCCGCCGCCGTCGCCACCGCAGGCTCCCGCCCCCTTCTCGCCGCTGACAAAAAAGAGCCCTTCAAAATCTCCCTCGCCGAGTGGTCCCTCAACAAAGGCATCTTCGGCAAAGGCAGCGCCGAGCGCCACCAGCACCTCGACTTCTGCAAAATCGCCCGCAGCCTCGGCATCGACGGCGTCGAGTACGTGAACCAGATGTTCTTCGACAAAGCCACCGATGCCGCATACCTCGCCGAAATGAAAAAGCGCCAGGACGGCGAAGGCGTCCAGGGCCTCCTCATCATGTGCGACCGCGAAGGCAATCTCGGCGACCCCGATGAAGCCAAGCGCGCCAAGACCGTCGAAAACCACCTCAAGTGGCTCGACGCCGCCAAGACCCTCGGCTGCCACAGCATCCGCGTGAACGCCGCCAGCGATCCCAAGCTCAGCTGGGACGAGCAGATGAAACTCGCCGCCGACGGCCTCCATCGCCTCTGCGTCGAAGGCGACAAACGCGGCCTCTTCGTCGTCGTTGAAAATCACGGCGGCCTCTCCAGCAACGGCCTCTGGCTCACCGGCGTCATGAAAGCCGCGGACCACGCCCGCGTCGGCATCCTCCCCGACTTCGGCAACTTCTACACCGACCGCGTCAAAGGCGAGCTCTACAACCCCTACAAGGGCCTGCGCGAGTTCATGCCCTGGGTCAAAAAAGGCATGAGCGCCAAAGCCTATGACTGGGACACCGGTGCCGGCAAATTCTACACCGAAGACCGCCGCGAAGGCCGTGAGATGACACTCGACTTCGAGCGCCTCATCAACATCGTCGTCAAAGCCGGCTACAACGGCTACATCGGCATCGAATACGAAGGCGACAAGCACACCGAAATCGAAGGCATTAAGCGCACCAAGCAGGCGCTGGACGATATCAAGGCGCTGCTCTGATTTTTCCCGACCGCATCCGTCAACTCCAACACCCCGCACATCATGTCCCCCGTAGATCCCCCCATTCCCGCCGCTCCGGCAGAAGTCAGTCTCTGGTCAGGTCACACCTCGCAGTGGGTGCACTTCTGGTACTACTTCTTCTGCATCCTTCTCGCCGCCGGCATCGGCGTGGCGGCCACCATGTTCGGCATGGTCACAGGTGGCATCGGCGCCATAAGCTACGTCGCCCTCGTCATCCCCCTCTTCATGTGGCTCTTCCGCTGGTGGGCCACCAAGTGCACCACCTATGAGCTCACCAGCCAGCGCCTGCGCATCCGCTCCGGCATCCTCAACAAAAAGACCGATGAAATGGAGCTCTTCCGGGTGCGTGACTACACCATGGACCAGCCCTTCCTGCTGCGCCTCGTCGGTCTGGGAAACATGACCCTCATCACCTCGGACGCCACCACCCCAACCCTCGCCATGCGCGCCATCCCTCACGTGGAAGACGTCCGCGAAAAACTCCGCACCGCCGTGCAAAACGAGCGCGACCGCAAACGCGTCCGCCAGATGGACGTCGACAACGTCGAAGACGGCGCCTCCCACCACAACTGACCCGCCTCCGGAAGTACGATAGACACTCCTGTCTGTCGCCCAGCGCTCCGCAAACGCCCTTCTCCCGCGCTATCCCCATATCGGCTTGCTCGGCAGCGGATAGCATTCTCACACTCGCAGAGAGTTCTCGTATAGCGCATGGCACGCCTTTTTGTAGCTCGGTATTCCGATACCGAGTCGTTACCGTCGCGGAATCAAAATCCCGCTTTATCTCACCGCCTGTGTATATCGGGAGCGTGAAAAGTGCAGTCTAGCAGCTTCGGCAGCACCCCGCTCCACAAGCTTGCCCACGACGCAGTCTCCGGAAGTACGATAGACACTCCTGTCTGTCGCTCAGCGCACCGCAAACACCCATCACCCACACTCCTCCCTAACCCGCTGCATCGCACCTGTGCCATCAGCTCCCAAAAAGAGAAAAAGACGGCCACTCTGCCCACCACCTTTTTTCCCCTCTTTTCCCTCGTTCGGCTACCCCCTCTGGAAAACTCTGCCCCTCTCCGGCAAACCGAACGCTCCTTCCTCCGCTACTTCGCGGACCCCTCCAGCTTCTCCGCCTTCACCACACTCGTCTTCCCATCCTTCACCTCCAGGCTCAGCTTCAGCCGCTCAAATTCCTTCTTGTAGCTCCACCCCGCCTCAGCCTCCCACGTGCTCGCACTCGTCGGCTGCAGCTTGCGCAGTTGAAGCACAAACGCCGGCAGCCGCGTCTCAGGATCCGCGATCGTATGGTTCGGCTCGATGTCCTTCAGATTCTGAGCGTTCACAAACTTCAGCTTCAGATCCTCAAATCGTTTCGTGAAGGCATCGCTCGCCGGCGTCATCCCATCCCGGTTGATCTCCCCCAGCACGATCGAATAGCTCTTCGCCACCCCCGGATTCAAATCCGGCAGCGCACCGATCACATGCCGCACTGCCGCCTCCCCCGCATCGCACTCATACAAATTCAGCGGCAGCGGCGCCGTGTCCGAAGAATCGCAGGCGGCGAGACCAAGAAGGCATAGGCAGAGGGTCAGAAGAAAAAAGCGGCGGCGGCAGATCATGTCCCGCCTCCATGCCATGGAATCCGCACCTTGGCAATGGGGCGAGGCGTTCTGCCACCCTTCGTCTGTCGCCGAACTCCATGTCCTTTCCGTCCTTTCTGTCCTTTCTGTCCTTTCGAATAGCCCTCCGCCTTCGCTGCCCCCTCCGCTCAGAAAGCACCGAATAAACCAAGACCGCAAGCCATGCAAAACCGCCCCTTCACCATCCAGAAACTCTTCTCTGCGGTCTTCTAAACTCTGCGTTGCAAAATCAGTATCCCCCCTCACTCCCCCAGCCCGCGCCCCACCTCGCCCTTGGCAATCCCCCACCCCTCTCCATACTCCCACCCCCATGTTCGACATCCGCGAAAAACCCAACCAAGTCGAAAACGCCTTCCTCATCGCCGCCTACTTCGACCGCCGCCAGAAGCAGGAGGCCACCGATCTCCTCCAGGAGCTCTGCGAGCTCGTCGGCACCCTCGGCATCAACATCATCGGCAAAGAACTCGTCTTCGCCCGCGAGCACACCGCCCGCTACCTCATCGGCAGCGGCAAATCCGCCGAGCTCATGAAGCAGGCCAAAGACCTCGGCGCCGACTGCATCGTCTGGGACAATGAACTCAGCCCCGGCCAGCAGCGCGCCTGGGAAAGCGAAGGAGACATCTGCGTCATCGACCGCCACGAAGTCATCCTCGACATCTTCAACATGCGCGCCAAGACCCGCGAAGCACGCCTCCAGGTCGAGCTCGCGAAATTGGAGTACTCCATCCCCCGCCTCACCCGCATGTGGGCCCACTTGGACCGCCAGGGCGGCGGAGCCGGTGGCGGCGTCGGCGGCGCAGGTGCCGCACGTGGGGAAGGGGAGACCCAGCTCGAAGTGGACCGCCGCCTCGCCAGCAAACGTCTCGATAAACTCCGCGCCGACCTCGAAGAAGTCAAAAAGCAGCGTGATACCATGCGCAAAGAGCGCAGCCGCGTCCCCGTCCCCCACGCCGCCATCGTCGGCTACACAAACGCCGGCAAATCCTCCCTCCTCAACAAGCTCACCGCCGCAGACTCCTACGTCGAAGACAAGCTCTTCGCCACCCTCGACACCACCACCCGCCGCATGGAGCTCCCAGACGGCCAGCCCCTCCTCGTCACAGACACCGTCGGCTTCATTCGCAATCTCCCCCACGACCTCGTCCAGTCCTTCCGCGCCACCCTTGAAGAAGCCATCCAGGCAGACTTCCTCATCCACGTCATCGACTCCAGCTCACTCCAGGCCATGGAGTTTTATCAGACCACCACCAAGGTCCTCAGCGAGCTCGGCGCCGGAGACAAAAAAGTCCTCCTCGTCCTCAACAAAGCCGACCTCATCGACGACGCCCGCCTCCTCGAGCTCCGCCGCGAATTCCCCGAAGCCGTCCTCATCTCCGTCCACACCGGCCAGGGCCTCGACGATCTCCTCCATCGCCTCCACGACTTCATGATCGACCGCGTCGTGCGCCTCACCCTCAGCCTCCCCCTCGATCGCATGGACCTCGTCGCCCTCGTCCATCAGGAAGGCAAGATGCTCAGCGAAGACTACGAAACCGGCCGCGCCGAAATCCAATGCGTCATCCCCAAACGCTTCGAATCCCGCTTCGCCTCCTTCCTCCCCGCCAACCCCGAAGGAGAAACCCGCAAAAAAGGAAAGAAGTAAAAAGAGGAGCAGAGTTTACAGTCGCTGAACAGTTGTTGACCGTGGTTCACGATTGTTAAGCAAACAATGATTGATACCAAAGTTCATTGAAAACAGGTCTGTATCTCAGTTCAGGAAGCCTGCGTAGCGGGCTGGTAGGGATGCGCTGCGCGCGTCCGTGGAATTCTTCGTCCCGTCGCCCTCTCCCTTCCTTCAAGCTCCGCACCCTATCTAGCGCCGTTCATCTTTCTGCGCATAGCATGAATCTAGACAGGAATGGCACCTAGTTAATGCCGGAATCCATAGACCTCGAAATTCGTGATGCCATCGCGGGCCAACGGCCCGCAGGAGTCAGCCCAGGGCGCAAGCCCTGGGTCTCGCGACAGGTCCTCTTTTTCCATCAAGGCTGCGCTCTGAAGGAGCGCGGGAGCACATGCACATTCATCGACGGTGGCATTGGCACCAGCGCCTCCCTCATCGACCCAGCCACAAATCCGCTCCGGCCTCTGTGTTGCATCGTGCCTCTGTGGTGAAGCTCAGGGTCAGGTAATTCTTGCGTTGCCCGAAAAGCAGTAAACACGTAAAAACTCCCCTCCAACTCCAGTTTTCTCTCCCTCCACCACCGCCGACCGTTCACAGCCTGCAGCCCACCGCCGACTGCTAACCGCCCACCGCCCCCTCTCCCCCCTCATGTTCTCCCTCACCAATAAAACCGTCATCATCACCGGAGCCGGCTCCGGCATCGGCCAGGCCATCGCCATCCTCTTCGCCAAACAGGGCGCCCATGTCGAAGTCCTCGATCTCAAACAAGAAGCCGCCCAGTCCACCGTCGATGCCATCACCGCCGCCGGCGCATCAGGCACCGCCCGCGCCTCCGCCTGCGATGTCGGCAGCTACACCGAAGTCAAAGCCCTCTTCGACTCAGTCGCCGCCACCCACGGCAAGATCGACATCCTCGTCAACAACGCCGGCATCGCCCACATCGGCAATGCCCTCACCACCACCGAGGACGACATGGACCGCCTCCACCGCGTCAACATCAAAGGCGTCCACGCCTGCGCCCAGGCCGCCCTCGCCCACATGACCGAAAAGAAAAACGGCGTCATCCTCAACATGTGCTCCATCGCCGCCCAGATGGGCCTCGCCGACCGCTTCGCCTACTCCATGACCAAAGGCGCCGTCCTCATGATGACCTACTCCATCGCCAAAGACTTCATCAAGCAAGGCATCCGCTGCAACTGCATCGCCCCCGCCCGCGTCCACACCCCCTTTGTCGACGGCTACCTCGCCAAAACCTACCCCGGCCAGGAAGCCGAAATGTTCCAAAAGCTCAGCGAAGCCCAGCCCATCGGCCGCATGGCCAAGCCCGAAGAAATCGCCGCCCTCGCCCTCTACCTCTGCAGCGACGAAGCCTCCTTCGTCACCGGCAGCTCCTACCCCATCGACGGCGGCGCCGTCAATCTCCGCTAGGCCCCCGGAGCGCGGGCCTCCGAGCCCGCAGCACTCCGCCAAACACAAAACGCACCGCCTCGGTCCTAACAGAATCACCCACTCGCCGCTCCCCGCACGGGAGCAGCCTACGTCTTTGCAGTTAAGTCTCGCCAGCATAGTAGTCCGCTCAGTCCCTGAGCGGCATCTGGCCTTTCGTGCACCCTCGCAACCGCACAAAGGACGGTACGAACCACTTTTTGCGCCAGCCTTCAGCCAGCGAAATGCGGGAGCGCCGCCTGCTATTGAAGAATACCAGGCAAGCGACTAACGCTGCCAATGGGGCCGCTCCGCCGTCCGGGCAATGTGACAAGGTTTTTGAGAGTTGGTCAAAACGCTCCAAGCGCGTTCGTCGCTCGATCTCCAGCCCCAAAGGGGCGGCATAATAGAGCCCAGGGCAAAACGAGCCTCGGCGAGTGCCGCCCTGGGGTTACCACCAGCAAATCAGGTAGCAAACCCAGCACTTCGCCCCATCCACCACTCACCAGCAGCGTCTGCAAAAAGCCCCGCCGCACTTTGGGGGCTTCTTCCTGCCCTCACACTCTGCCAAGGGAGCAGCCCCCTGGGAGCGCGGCACTCCGATGCCGCAGCACTCCGCCCTCGCACAAAACAAAACGCCCCGCACCTCCCAGCCCTGCCTTGATGCGCCACGCCCCCTGAGGGCACATCGTGCCCTTCGAAGCTTCAGCGAAGAATGCGCACTCTGGCCGTAGGTTGGTCGTGTTTGGCGTCGAAGACATGGCCATGCTCCAAGACCTCCCCCGCCAAACCGCCCGACTGCGAGGACTTCCGTACGCCACAAAGCCAGCCTCACACCGACAGACGCCCCCCCGGGAGCGCGGCACTCCGATGCCGCAGCACTCCGCACAAAACAAAACGCCCCGCACCTCCCAGCCCTGCCTTGATGCGCCACGCCCCCTGAGGGCACATCGTGCCCTTCGTAGCGTCCGCACCACGCAGCACTCTGGCCGTAGGTTGGTCGTGTTTGGCGTCGAAGACATGGCCATGCTCCAAGACATCCTCCGCCAAACCGCCCGACTGCGAGGACTTCCGTACGCCACAAAGCCAGCCTCACACCGACAGACGCCCCCCCTGGGACCGCGGCACTCCGATGCCGCCCAGCTCCGCCCTCGCACGCCGCCCCGCACCTCCCCACCCCCATCCTCACGCCCCCATCCTCACGCCCCAAGCCTCCCCCCTGGGAGCGTCGCATTGATTCGCTGCGCTCACCCTACGGGCTCACTTCGTTCGTCTGTCTCGCTTCGCACAGCCCCGCCCCCGCACCAACTCCGTGCACTTTGAGGAGCAGAGTCCGCCATGGACGTCAGGTGGATTCCACCGCGCTCGTGAGTGAAACTGGCGCTGCCGCTCCTCTTCTCAGAGCTCGTAGATCACCCGGGCGGCACTGCTCGCCCCAGGTGGGATGTCCGCAATAGCCTCGAACCCAAGGCCAGGGATTTCTGCCGCTTCCGCTTGCACAGACTCAGTGACGAGGATTTCCCAGGGCCCGGCGATGTCTTCGCCGAGTTTGCTCGCCGCGTTGACCTCCCGGCCAAAGACATCGTCGTCGCCGATGCGGAGGACCTGGCCGTAGCCCAGACCGATGCATTGCAAAACATGCTCCTCCTGCGGCTTGCCAGCATTGTAGCGTTTGGCGGCACGCTGCATGTCGACCGCGCACTGGAGGGCACTGGCCACCGTGCGAAAAATGATGAGCATGCTGTCGCCTTCCACCTTCAACAGAATGCCATCGTTTCTGTCCACGCAGGGCGTGAAGATCCGTTTCGCCTCATGGATGACCTGCAGAAAGTGCACGATCCCGAATTCAGCCACATGGCGCGAGAACCCGGACAAATCCGTGAACATCACCGCCCACGTCTCGCCAAACAGATTCCAGATGCGTGCGTCAATGGCAGCCCGGTCAGCACCCGGAGTCAGCCTCTCGGCCAGCAATTTTTCCAGCCGTTCCTGGGAAGCGTGGATTCCGACTTCGTGGACAGAGGACATAAGAGGTTCCATGCAGATCAAGGGGGGGAGGGGGCGCTGGACGCTAGCCTTCGAAGTGTGGAAGCCAAGGCATTCTTGGGGTGAATGGATGATCACCTGCTGTCGCTTTCCCGGCTCCGATCCAAGATGCTCGCAAAGAGCCGGCGAACCTCCCTGTCCGAACCCGCCCCCGTAGGCTCCACTATAGGATTGACGTCCTCGACGGAATTGTTTTCCATCCCGCAGCCCGTCCAGTTTAATACACCACGAAACATAATGAGTGAATCGCCCAAGCCTCCACATCCCCTCGCTTCCATTGGAGGCCTCGCAGGAGCCGCCGCAGGCTGGATGTTTGCTGAATATACAGGTGCATTTGGCTGGATACCCATCGGAGCAGCGATTTTTTTGCTGATCGTTTTCGCCAAGACACCCCTGAAGCCCAGATGGTTTATGGGAGCGATCATCATGACCCTCGCTCACGTCATCTGGTTCGCCGTGGGCGGCGTCATCGCAGGCGAGTGGGCCGCTGTTATCGGCGACATTGCGCTCCTGCTCGTTCTATCAGTCCTGCTCTGGCTCCGTCCCGGCTGGTTTTCAGCCAGCCTGCTTGGATTGGGGCAGCTTGGCTCCCTGGCCTATAACGTCTATTTGATCATGGAGGTCCCGTTCGGTGATCCGGTTCACAGAGCCCTCACGGCCCATATTGTTCTTCGCTCGCTCGCCATCATTGCGCTCGTGATGGGCTTCATCAAGTATCGCAGAGAGGCAGCCCAGCCGCAGGCAGAGCTAGTTTCAGCGCAGACATAGACCAGTTCTCGAAAAGAGGGTCATTTTGACCGGCGAGCGCAGCGGCCCCAGTGGCAAGGCGGGAGCGCTGCCTGCTATTGGAACATAACAGGCAAGCGACCAACGCAGCCAATGGGGCTGCTCAGCCGTCCGGGCAATGTGACAAGATTTTTGAGAGCTGGTCAAAGCCCATGCGATTTGCAGTCCCGATGCTGCACCGCCAGCGGAAAAAACACCACCGTCGTATCACTCAGCAAAATCTTCACATTGGCCCCCTGGCTCGCCAGCGTCTGCTGAAGCAGTTCCGGATGGATGATTTCATAGCACGGCTGAAAGCCGAGCCTAGCCTGTCAAAATCCTCCCCAAACCGGCAACTAAAATGGGAGTATGTGGCACGCCTGGATGTAGCTCGATATTCCAATATCGAGTCCGCCCCGTCGCGGAATCCAAAGACCGCATCACTCCACCGCCTGCCAACGTAGGTAACGTGAGAATTGGCCGCTAAAGCACGGAAA
The DNA here is from genome assembly GCF_044222565.1 of Prosthecobacter sp. GTDB lineage: Bacteria > Verrucomicrobiota > Verrucomicrobiia > Verrucomicrobiales > Verrucomicrobiaceae > Prosthecobacter. The sequence continues at coordinate 93,772 of NZ_JBGANA010000006.1, read as the reverse complement.
GACAGAAACGACAATGAGCGCGTATTCCACGATCCAGAAACCCCGCGTGTTTTAGCTGAAATACCATTCTCTTGGCTCCTTCGCTCCGCCACACATCAGCCCCAAAGGGGCGGCATAAGGCAGCCCAGGGCAAACGAGCCTCGGCGAGTGCCGCCCTGGGTTTACCACCAGCCAATCGGAAAGCAAACCCACCACTTCGCCACATCCACCGCTCACCAGCAGCGTCTGCAAAACGCTCCGCCGCACTTGGGGAACTTTTTTCCTGCCCTCATACTCTGCCAAGGAAACAGCCCCCTGGGAGCGCGGCACTCCGATGCCGCCAAGCTCCGCCCCCGCACGCTGCCCCGCACCTCTCACGCCTGCCCTTAAAGCCCTGTTCCCGCACCACCCAGCACTCCGCAAAACACCAAACACCCCGCCCCGCCCCGCCCCGCCCCGACTCCGTAAACTTTCGTTATCTCCATTCTGTTTCTGAACACGTGCACGTGATCTTCGGGTGCTCTGCCAGTTTCAATCCTCTCTTAGCGCAGTCATTGGCGAACATCCGGTACATCGCCTGGTGCACCGGATAAAAGTCAAAGAACCGAGGCATCTGACAGCGGTCATAAATCGTGATCACACTGCCAGACGGCAGCTCTCCAAGGGCCTTCACAAAATCCGAATAATCACCGAACTCACGAACAGAATTTTTGCCTCTGTCCCCCAGCACAAACGTCGCTCCTTTTTCTCTGCTCCTGTAGAGCACCACTCCATAATCAGTCGTCAGCCGTGCCACATTCGGATTCCTCATGCCCGGACTGAAAACATGCAGAACCAGCGCACCCGAAGCATCGGCTGAACCAATGACCGGATCAGCAGGCTGCTTCTCCCGAAAGCTCCACACCAGCCCCGCCGCCAGAAGCGACAGCAATGCAGGAAGAAGGATCCGTCTTTTGTGTGTCATGGATCGAACAGGGAGGAGTGAGTGAGTCAGAACACCAGACAAGCATGACACTCCGTGAAGACCATGCATCCCCGAATTTTCATCACCGGCCTCACCGCAAATTCACAGACGGTTCGGCACCCCTGTAACAAGATCCCGCTCCGCTGTAACAGAATCCCGCCCCAACATAACAGAATCGCTTTCGCTCCTCCCCCAGCCCCAAAGGGGCGACATAAGGCAGCCCAGGGCAAACGAGCCTCGGCGAGTGCCGCCCTGGGTTATCGCAAGCAAATCGGGGAAGCAAACCCAGCACTTCGCAGCATCCACCAGTCACCAGCAGCGTCTGCAAAAAGCTCCGCCTCATCTGGGGGGCATTCTGCGCTCTCCCTCTCGGCTACCCCGCCTATCAGCATTGCCCCCTCACGCTAGCAGCCACCGCCCCTGATAGCTCACTCTTCCCAGCCGCCCATCCGCAAACTCCGGCAGCCCTCGCAGCCGCGACCAGATGGATCGAACCCGCTCATCAGAGTAAGCCTGGTGATACCGAATCTGCGCCCCTTCAGGAGTCACCAGCCCCGCCAGCGCATTCCCCTTGTAATCGTCCTCATAGCTAAGGCCTTGGGATTTGCATCCCGAACCCACCTTCTCTAGCGGCTTTGTAATTAAAACTTCAATGCTCGGCTCCGCTTTGAGTAATCAGTTTCAGACGCTTCTCGATTTGATCATAAAATAGTTCTGCCGCGGGCCGAACTTCGGGAGGGTAATTGAGCAGCAGCTGCTTGTCACCGGCCTTATGTGCTTCTAAAGCGGCAAACCATGGCATCATCCGGGTTTTGCCTCCTTGTTCCTCCAAAAGTGAAAGGAGTTTGGAGACAAAGCCGAGTTTGATCATCACCGCACTGGCGCGGAACCAGTCATCTTCCGAGTTTTTGGGGAAAGCTCCAAAGTCAATGACTGCCAAGGCTTCCAGCAGGGCCGCGCTTGCTAAGCCCCAGTTGTCGTCGTAGCACGCAAAGAGCGCCCGATGAAGAGCTTGCGAATCTTTCCACTGGTCCGGCTGCCGCAATTCCGCAAAGAGGCTTTTGGCACGATCCATGTCTCCAAGTGAGTCGCGAATGAGAAAGAGGTAATTGTGCCGAGCCTGATCAGTGTCAGGCTCGGCTTCCATTGCTGCTTCAAAATATTTTGTTGCTTCGTCAACATTGCCGAACACATCGTATTCGAGATTGCCTAGTGAATTCAACGCATTGGCACACTTTGGTTTAATCTCCAAAATTTTCAGCAGCTTCTTCTTTCCTTCCCCAATCCGCCCAAAATGCATGATGTCCGCCAATGCAAGCTGGTACCACGCTGATTCATTCTTGGGTTCCAATACAAGCACCTTTTCAAAGGCTTGAACCGCTTCTTCAGGACGTTGCAGCCGATGTAGAAGCAAAATGCCTAATGCTAACCAGGTTGCGATGTCATTTTCGTCAATTTCAATTGCCTTCCGGTATTGCTCCTCGGCGGCAGGGTAGTCATGCCTGCATTCGTGCAGCAGAAGCGCCAGATGGAATCGCGCGTCACCGGATCGGTTGTTGATCGAGATTGCTGTTCGGTAGCTAGTTTCAGCTCTGGCATAGTCCTTCAACTTATTTTGGTAAATGCTTCCGATGTTTATGTGAAACTTAGGGTCAAAGAGATCCAACGCAGCAGCCCTGCGAAACTCTTGAATGGCTTCCTTCCACTTTTCTTCACCTTCTTGGAACCACAAGCATGCAGCAAGGTTATTGGCAATAACTGAACTCCTTGGGTCGAGCTTCGCAGCTTTGCGGAGCCAAGTTACAGCATCAGGGAGCTGATTAAATCGTATTGCAAGCAACTGCCCATAATTCGAGCACATGTCAGCAGAATCGTCATTGATCGCCAGCGCTTTGGCATACGCATCCCTGGCTTCTTCAAACCGATCTGATTTATGATAAATTATAGCTAGCCCTTCCCATGCATAGCCAGTGCTCGCATCCTCATCCACGGCTGAGCGGTAAGCCTTTTCAGCAAGATCAAAGCTTTTGCACTCCTGAGCAACCGCTCCAATGCAAGCCCTAGCTCGGGCGTTTGGAGCTTGATCCAAGGAAGCCTCAATGCTTTTGACATCATCTGCATGTAGTTGTCCGTTGCGAAGTCTCTGGCTTAACCATGACAAAGCTTCATCGCCGACAGCCACAGCAAACTCATCCTTTTCCTCAAGCATTTCAACCAGTCGATCTACTGCAAGTGGTCGAGGATCATCCAACTGCGCGATAATGCTTCTACTCAGTCCTTTCTTTGAGAGAATTGAGGGTGATCCTAAAACCAGATCGGCAAACTTTTCCGGAGTCACTTTGGCCCTAGGCCCGACACTCTGCATCAGGCGTTCTCGCAGTGCGACAAAATTTAAGGCGCGACTATCCAATTTCTTTTCGTCTATCACACCTTCAAGATTTCCCTCGCCCTTTTTGACACGTGAAAGGAGGCTGATGTCGGCCAATAGAAGCAGATCGTCAAAAGCGCCGCCTTTGCCATCACCTACGCATTCGGCGAGAGCCCTGGCGACAACTGCTTGGTCCCAAGAAAGCGCATCCTTACACGAATACTGTCTGGCATGATGCTCCAGCTCTTCAGGCGTGTAGAGGCACTCCAGCCAGCGGGAGAGGCAGCGGATGCCTTCCCGCTCGCGTCGGCTGGAGGAACGCATGATAAGCCACATGCTGAAAAAGCGTTCGGTGATTTGGTAGCCTAGGCGCTTGCTGAAGCCTCCTGGTTTGTCTTTGGGCTTGTCGCGGCGATTGGGATCGAAGAGCTGCACCTTTTCGATGATGCCCTCCTGCTCCAGCCGCCCTAGCAGAGGGGAGACGGTGCCGCGGGGGAATCCGGTGATTTCAGTGATCTTATCTGCGGTGGCGGGAAACCAATGTCTGGCGAGACGTGCCACTAGTTTCTGACCCTGGTCAGAAAGCTGATCAAAGCGGGTTTGGAACAGAGGCGTGGTCTCGTCTAGCAGCGTTTCAAGATCGCGATAGATGCTTTCGGCAAATCCTTGAACACAGAGATGGTAAATGAGCAGGCAGGTGCGTGGATTGCCACCTGAGAGGTCACGCAGCGCAGCGATGCGCGGTAGTTCGCGCCACATGGCGCTGACGGCCTGCTGCTCTTGGTCGATTTCGGCCAGTCGCTTGATCATGTCCTGCACTTCTTCCATCGAAAGACGGTGCAGCAGTGTGGTCTGAAAGCCGTCATAAAAGGCCGCGTCGTAGTCGGAGATTTCATCAGGCGGTGTGACGCCTGCTCCGACAATGATCGGAGCGCCGTGGCGGGTGAAAAATCCGCGAAGTACATGGTCATGCTCTTTCAGGCGAGCAATCAGCAGATTGAAGTTGTCGATGAATAGCACGAGTCTCTTTCCTCCGCGCGTGATGGCTTCAGCAAAGCATTGCGCGGCTTCGCGCGCCCGCTCCTCTTCACTGGAGATTTTCTCCAAACGCCTGACTTCAAGGTCTATCTGCTCGACAGCACCGGTTTCTTGCATGGCCTCAAACGAGTCGGCCATGGAATCAAGGCAGTTCAGCCAGAACACTGATAGCCGGTCCACCTCGACGTACTGCTCCTCCCAGAAGGTCAGCGGGAGGAAATCGGGGTTTTTTTGTTTGAGTTCAAGCGCCAGCCTCATCAATAGAGTGGTCTTGCCCATCCCACGCTGGCCGATGATCAAATGATGGCGCGGGGCGGACGTCGTGCCCTGCTCGGCAATCTGTGCGTGTAGGCGTGCCAGGAGCGGTTTGCGCGCCACGTACAAGCGCTCAAGTTCATTCGGTTCCTGCCAGCGTGGATTGTAGCGGAAATGACGCATGGGGCTTTTGTCTGAGTCAGTCATGGTCGGGTGCAGGGTGAAGGCTCAATAAACGACGTGATTTTTCCAAAAGTCCCGCAGCAGGAAGGAGCGGAAGACCCATCGAGTGCCATCCTCACTATGCAGGTAGCCATCCCGCTGAAGGATGCTTAACAGCAAGACCAGTTCACGCTCCAGGGTCTCCACATCCCCCTCTGGCTGGCGTTTGATCATCAACTGCCGCAAGCGAGATTTGGACATGCCAGCAGGCTTCTGGCAGCAAGCTTTGAGGATTACATGTACTCTCTGGGTGACGGCTATGCCAAACTGTAGTTCCAATCGGCTGACCCAATGCCGAAACTGCACCTGCTTGTCTGACGATACCAGCACCGCAAAAGCAGCCTCCACATCGGCAGATGAAGGGAAATTCTTCGACCTCTGCCTAGGCGGGATGGCCTGCATTTCGTCCACCATCAACTTCAGATAGAACGGAAGCGCCCAGCCGACGCGACCCACCACTTCTGCGGCCACGTCATCCGGCATCGCAAACGCCTCCACTCCGAGTCTGGCACGCAGTTTCACAAACTCGATCGCTATGGGACCTTCAAAAGGTCCAAGCTTTTCAGGCTTTAGATCATTGATGGTGCCTGCAAGTCCACGCTGCTCTACAAAGGTGTCTAACCCGATGGAGCCGCAGAGCAGCCAACGGACATGCCTCAAATTTGGAGCGTTCCGGAGCTTCCTGAACCAGTGAAGAATATGCGCTGCACGGGCTTCACCATTTGTTTCCTTGCAGAGCTTCGACAGGAAAATCGGCATTTCATCAAGACATAGCATGAACTTTTCAGCCTTCTCTGTGAGGGAGGTAATCAGCAGATCAAAACAGCGTTCTACTTCTGAAAGCGCGTCCTCCACTTCTGGATTGAACTTCAACTCTACGCTCTGCCCCTCCGCCGTGTATTTCAAACCAGGTAACAACCTGCGTAAAGCCGTGCCAGCCTCCATGAGGGTGTTAACAGCACCTTTGCTCGCACCGACTTTTGTCAGCATCTTGGCCAGTTCATTGAGGAAATCAGCTTCGTCTTTGGCGTCCTGGACATCTCCATAAGCTGTCCTCCACCCCTGTGAATGCGCCCAGTCCAGAAGCATGTAGGCCAGTTCCGTTTTTCCGACACGGCGTGGGGCTGAAATCAGGATGTTCTGGCCTCGTGAAAGCAGGTCCTGAAAGTGTCGCTGCTCCCACTGGCGGTCATAGAAATCGCGTGACGAATAAATTCTATCCATAGTTTATTATGGACCGATTCAAAAGAGAATCAATTCAAAAAAGAATCAAATTATAAAATTAAGGTCTTCTCCTTCACTTGCTCAGAACATGCCAAATCCCAGAAAATGGGGCTATAAAATCGGTGGAAGGAGAGGCCAAGGTGCAAATAATCGAATGCTTCTTTGCTGATAATCCAGCCTGAAAAATGCCGAGTGATTTCGCACATGGCCCAAACCTTTGGCTTCTCTGAGACCTGCCCGCGCGCCCACTCAAATATTGGAGACACGAGATCTCCCCGCCCCATCGTCTCCCAAACGCCCCCTCAGCTCAACCAACACAGCTCACCCGCTCCCACTAGCGGCCAGATTTCTCGCAACCCAGAGTCGTTTCAGCCTAAAAACGAGAATAGATGGCCTGCCGACCACTCGGAATACTCGGGATAGTGCTTTCCCAGCCGACCACTCCAAAGGTAAGCAATCAAGGTTTGGGGCTTTGTCTGATTTTCCGTTTGTTCCGTGTATTCCGTAGGCTGCCATCTCCGTTCCTAGGTTCAGTCGCCTGTCTCGTCTCTTCCCGGCTCCGCAGCCCTACAATCTCATAGCAGGCTCAGACGTCCCACCCTCGTCCCTCCATCGGCCTCAACCCAAAGCCCACCAGAACCCCATTCCCCGGACACACCGAAGCCGAGCGCCACTTTTTAGATGGCAGGCCATTCACCCACGCTTTAGCTTTCCTTTCGCGCGACGACCACCCTCAAAAGGAAAGGTGCCACCCCAATGAAACACATTCCCGTTGTTTTCTTTCTCCTGCTGGGGGCCAGTCCGGCCTTCGCTGCCGATCCACCGACCGCCTTCGCGACCATCCAGTTCGATTCCGATTTCAAATACCCCGCCTACGCCTCAAGCCTGATCTACAAAGGCCGCGAAGTCGAGGAGCTCACCTTGCAATTCATCGCCAGCAAACCACCCCTCTTCAAACTCCAGGCCTGGCGCCCCGGCGACCCCAAACGCACCGATCTCGTCACCGAAGTCGGCAAAAAATTCGGCGGTCTCCGCAGTTTCACCCTCTTAAAACACACCGCCATTCAAGGCTTCTCCCAAGGACAGCCCGCCGATCTGTCCGAACTCGAGCTGCGCGAAGAAGGCACCGGCAAACGCATCGTCCTCCGCAAAGGCGCCGCCACCACCCTCCCAGCTTCATTTGCCCGCTTCGCCCCCACTGCCACTACCGCCAACTCCTCAGCCCTGAGGATCAAGGAGGGTACGACCTTCCTTTTCCCAAACCACCCCGAAGCCCCCGCAGAGCTCATAGCCGTTCTGCATGACCGCGTGCGTGTCAGATGCGAAGAGAAAGACTTCGATCTCGTCCTGGATGTCGAAGGCTGTGAAAACCTGCGTGTCTATGGCGGCGTCCAGAAGAAGGCAGGAGAGTGGACTCTGCGATCCGTCTACGCCGATGTCCCCAAAGATCTCCTCTTGGATCGCTCCGGCAAAAAGAGCCCTTTCCCATTGGGAGTCCCTTCCAACCTCCAATACAAAAGCTCCGGCTTCGACATCATCGTCGGCAAGGTGATTGCAGGTCCAAAATGCATCACGGAATAGGCGGAAAGAATCGGGCCAGGCAAAAAAAATGAATCAGGGCATCCTCCGTCCCCCCACTTTTGCCGAATCCGACACACAACTCCGCCAAAAGCGTTCCCCAAAACTCACCAAAATCGACCCCTCAAACGGCCCCTTTTTTGCCGAATCCGACACACAACTCCCCTCCAAACCACGCCCCCAGTCACCCAAACACAGCGTCCGCACTTCCCCTCAACAGCCCCCAAAGTGCCGCACGAACCCAAAAAGCGGCAGCAGGTCGCCCTGCTGCCGCTGAAGTAGTTAAAGGTGCCAAAAGGTCCGATCAGGACTTCCACCCAGCCCGATAGGACGGACGGGTGATGAACTTGTTCGGAGCCTCCACATTCGTCACCTTCATCGCCGACTTGTCCCACTGCACCGTCTGCTGCGCCCGGATCGCCAGATTCCCCAGCAGCACGAACTCCGTCAGAGGAGCCGAGTAGTCAAAGTTGGAGGAGGGCAGCCCCCCGTTCACGATGTGGTGCGCCCACTCACCCTGCGGATTGTCCGGCATCACACTCCGGGTCTCCGTCTGCTTGATCTTGCCCGCCTTCATGTCCTCCCGCACCTGCTTGTACTTCTCCAGCGGGTAGATGACCGGGCTCTTGCAATACGCATCTCCTTCAAACACAACGCCATCCGTGCCGATGAACATCATCCCGCTCGTCGCCTTTTTGAACGTCTCTTCCGGAATGTCCGGATGACGCTCCGGCTTGTTCGGCACACCATCCTTCTCCCCATCGTGCCACGAAACCGTCAGGGCAGGGTGCTTGCCCGCAGGCATATGATAAACCAGCTTGCTCCACATCGGCGCATTCAGGTCCGTAATGGGACCACTTTCCGCCTCGATCTTCTCCGGAATCAACTGACCCAGAATGCTAAAGGAAGAGTCCATGATGTGGCAACCCATGTCTCCCAGCGCGCCCGAGCCAAACTGCCACCACCCACGCCAGTTAAACGGAGCCGGCCCCGGGCTGCGCTGCTTCTTCTTGGCCGTCACCGGGTCCAGATCGAACTCAAAGTAGGGCTCAGAAGGCTCACAGGACAGCCAGAGATCCCAGTCCAGGTTGGCCGGGCACTCCACCAGCTTCTTTTTAATAGGCCCCTGAGGCCAGATCGGCCGGTTCGTCCACAGGCGGATTTCCTTCAAAGTTCCAATGGCACCCTGCTCGATCCACTCCTTCGCCATGCGCTGTCCTTCCATTGTACGCCCTTGGTTGCCCATCTGCGTCACGATTTTCGCCTCTTTGGCAGCCCTGTGGAGGTCTCTCACTTCTGAGATGTAGTTGCACAGCGGTTTCTGCACACAGACATGCTTGCCATGCTTGATGGCATGCATGGCAGCCAGATAGTGGGTGTGGTCCGGCGTGGAGACGATGACCCCGTCGATCTGGTTGCTCATCTCATCGAACATCTTGCGGAAGTCCTGGTACAGCTTCGGCGCCGGCGGGGCGGGTTGGGACGAGTCAAGATGGTGCTTTTCGCGCTTTTTCGCAGCCTCTTCGAGTCGTTTGGTGTCCACATCCACCATGGCCACGATGTTGTGGTTCAGCGTCACCATGCCCGTGTCGGCCAGCCCCTTACCGTTGGCCCCGATCTGGACCAGGTTCAGGCGCTTGGCCGAGGCGTCCTGGCCGCGGAGGAGAAGGTTGGGACCAGTGAAGGCGCCTGCGGCAAAGCCTGCGGTGGTGGAGAGAAAGCGGCGGCGGGAGAAGGCTGGGGTGCTCATGAAGGGCGGTTGGGTAGAGTGCGGGAGCGGGTAACGCCAAAGCAAAGAAGATGTTGCAACCCCTTGCAAGCTTCATTCCGCTGTTGAATGCTGCCCCGGTCCGGTCAAAACGTGCCGGTATCCGTTTGTCCCCGTAGTTCAATGGATAGAACGAGGGTTTCCTAAACTCTAGATACAGGTTCGATTCCTGTCGGGGATACGGCAGAGGGGTGGTTAAAGAAAGATCTAGCCGAATCTGATTTTTCTTTGATAGAAAACCAGTCGCTCGAAAGCCTCTAGACAAACGTCCCTATTTTGCGCCTCAATACTAGGTTATTATTTGATGTCGCTCGTTTGCCTATTTGAAATGTAACTTACTTATTCACAATGGGTTACATTTTTTTTGCGAAAGAACAAAAAACTTTTGTGCGTAAGGGGTCCCTGTGTTTTGATACAAAGACTACCTTTAGATGCCACCAATCACTGACTGCTCTCGATATGAGAAAGCATTAGACGCGTCCTTCTTCCCGAAGGGACGCGCTGATGCTTCGCTGCATTTTTTGACCTGAGAGCACCCGTGTTGACCACCCATTTTTGACCTATGAAGACGTTACGCCACCACCGCCAACTTATCGGATGGTTCATGATTTGCCTCCTGGCAACATGGCTGCCAATCTCCGCCCGAGGTGCTGTGGTATTTTACGATGGATACGATGGTCCATGGGACACCACGACGACCCAGTGGAACAGCAGCTCCACCACGTGGACCAATGGCAATAACATTGCCAGTTTCACAACTCCGGCGGCGGGACTTGTGAGCTTGAGCGAGGCGATCACCGCAGGCGGGCTGATCTTTGGGCTGGATGGCTTTCGGATTGATGGTGGCGCGGACCCGGTGAACAACACACTCACGCTCGTCGCACCCTCTGGACTGAATGCCGCGACGATCAATGTCTCGAGCTTTGCCCGGGCGACGATGGATGTGCTTCTTGCGGGCACCTCCGGCTTCACGAAGACTGGCAACGGCACGCTGCGGCTCTCCAACAACAACAACACGATTTCAGGAGATATTGTGATCAACGGGGGCAATCTGGTCATCACGAATTCTGCCCAGCTTGGAACGGGCACCACGACGATCTCCGTCAATGGGGTGGCCCAGACGGGGAATCCTGGTTTCAGTGGTGGCAGCCTCGTCCTGATGGGAAATACCTCTGGTGCGGGGATGACTCTCAACCGCGACATCAGCATAACTGGACGTGGTCCCGGCGCGGTCAACTCCAGCGGCGGACTGGTCAGTGTGGGCAACAACACCATTGCAGGTGACCTCGTAGTGGGCAGCACAGGCTCCGAAGGCCGAGTGCTGGCGACGCCGGGCATCACGGTGGTGACGGGCAATGTTCAACTTGCGACGGGCGCTGGCAGCGGGTTTTATGGCAATGGCAACTGGATCATTTCCGGGCAGGTGACCGGCTTTGACTCCGGGCAGGACCGCTTCTTCAAGACGGGCAACGTTCTTGGCACCACCCTGTGGCTGCAAAACAACAGCAACAATTTCGCGCAGACCCTGCGTCTGGATTCAGGAACGATCCGTGTTTCAGCGAACGGAGCCCTGGGAACAAACATCACCAACATCGCGCTGGACTTCAACAACGGCGCCCTGGAAGTGCACAGCGATGCGCCGGATTTTAACACCCGCAATCTCAGGGTGCGTGACAACACAGGCGGCACCATTTTTGTGGACCATGCGCTTGGCGGTTCGACGGTGCTGAATCAAACAGTGGCCTTCAACAACGCCATCGGCAGCGGCAACGTGACCTTCACGATCAACGGCCGCAATGGCTATGGCGCGAGTTTTGCCAGTGAGGGCATCACCGGTGCGGGCATTGGAAACGGGACAACGACCATCAACAACAACGGCAACGGCCTTGTGAGCATTCTCGGTGCCACTATGTGGAATGACACGGACACTGGTGGGGCGCGGACTCTGAACCTTCAAGGCAACGGAGACATGCTCGTCGCCGGCAACATCATCGCCCCGGGCAATGCTTCGTTCCAGCATGTGGTGACAAAGGCAGGGACCGGCATCCTGACCCTGCAGGGGACGGCTTCAAATTTTACAGGTTCGGCAAACCTGAATGCCGGCACCACTTCCATCAACTCCATCGGGGCCCTCAATGCGGCAGCCTCCAGCGGCCGCGTCGTCTTCAGCGGCGGTGCGTTGAACTATCTTGGCACTGCGGGAACAGGCGCCGGGGAGACGTGGAACAAGATTTTGCTGATGAATGCGACCAACAGCATTCTCACGGCCAACCAGACGGGCACAACGCCATCTGCGCTGGCCATCGCCAGCAACATTGGAACGAATGGCACTGGTGCCAGAAACCTGGTGCTTGGTGGTGCAAGCAACCTGACCAACGAGATCCAGGGAATTGTGGTCAACAACAATGCTGCGGCCGCCGTTTTCAAATTTGACTCAGGCACATGGCAGATCAAAACCCCCTCGACGAGCGCCGCAACCATTGGCACGGCCAATTCGAGCTTCGCCATCAACGCGAATGCGACGGCATCCCAGGTGGTCACCACGACCAGCACTGCGGGGTTGGTTGTTGGCCAGCCGATTTCGGGTGGCAGCATTCCTGTCGGCACGGTCATTTCCCAGATCATCAGCAGCACCCAGTTCGCCATCAGCCAGTCAACGGCGGTTCCTGCAACGGTCAGCATCGGCACCGTGACAGGGGCCACGGCTCCGCTGAGCGTGACGGCCAACACTGCCAACTTGCTCACCGTCGCCACCACGGCCGGTCTGGTGATTGGTCAGTCCATCTCCGGACCGGGCATGCCAGCGGGCTCCGGCTGGTATATCAGCGCCGTCAATTCTGGCACCACTTTCACTGTAGCCAACACCACCGGCGCAGCCAGTCTGGCCAACAGCGCTGCGGTGGGAACCCAGACGCCTATTGCGAGCCCCAGCTTCGCCGGAACGTTGACCATCGGAGGTGGCACGGTGGCCATCAATCCGACTTCGGGCACTGCCGATACGGTCAACAACAGCTCCGGGGTGACGTTTGCGGCCGATACGATCCGTAACAACGGGTATGCGGGTGGCACGCTGAATTACAAGGCATTCAGCACAGGCAGTTCTGAGACTCTGGGCATTCTTTCCGTCACGGCGGGTGCCGGCACGGTTCAGATCACCCCGACGGCGGGCACCAACAACCTGACGTTTGGATCGATCGTGGCACCTTCGCTGGGGACGGGATTGAATTTTGTGGTGCCAACCACTCCTGGCAGCAGCAGTGTGACCTTGCTGGCGGCCCCCGCTGTTGGATTGCTCAATGCCCACGCCTACTACAATGGTTCGGACTTCGCCTACAATCCCGCGACCACGAACTCCGTTCTCCGCGCACCGATTTACGGTTCGGATGCCAATTTCGTAACTTCCTCCACGGCTCTGACCATAGGTGCTGCTCAGAACAATGAGATCACCGGCAGCATCAGCAGTGCTGGAGGTTCCATCAGTTCGTTGAAAATCAATGGTTCGCAGGTGCTGACTCTCACCGGCCTGCTGACGGTCGGAGGGGCTACGGGCGGTGGCATCCTTCAGGCTGGTGGTTCAGGCACCATTGCTGGCACCGGAGTGACGACGGCATCAGCCGGAGATCTGGTGGTCCGGGTCGATGGCAGTGGCAATACTCTGACCCTGTCCGCTCCCATCAATGCGAGCACCACCGGCGGTCTGACCAAAAATGGCAACGGTACTCTGACGCTCAGCGGTGCCAATGCGCAGACGGGCACCACGACGATCAATGAAGGCACGATTCAGCTTTCTGGAACTGGAACCTTGAGCGGTGCCAACCGCCCGCTGACGATCCGCCAGGCGGGTGTGTTTGACCTGAACGGGGTCAATTCCGGGCTGGCGATTGGTGCTCTCAACGGTGCTGGTGTCATCACCAACTCTGCCGCAACGACAGCCGCCACGGTGACGGTTGGGAATGGCGTCACCGCCAACACAAACAGCGTCTTTTCCGGCACCATTCAGAACCCTAACGGGGCCGGTGGGGCATTGACGAACGTCACGGTAACGGGAGCACCCACATCTGGGCAGGTCGTCAACCAAGCCCTGACCGGACTCAACACCTACACTGGCGTCACCACCATTTCGAACACGGGTGCCGGGAGTGTGGTGCTGCAGGCGACGAGCCTGGCCAATGGTGGAGTGGCCAGCAGCATTGGTGCATCCAGCAGCGCGGCCGGCAACCTTGTCTTCAATGGTGGTATTCTGCAGTACACCGGAGCGAACGGACAGATTTACCAGGTCACCCAGACGCCTTCCGTCAGCACCAACCGACTTTTTACCCTGGCTGGCAATGGCACGATCCAATCCTCCGGCCAGTATGGCAATGCTGCACTTGCAGGTGGAGCGCAGAACAATGCGACGCTCATCTTCAGCAACACGGGCGACGTGGGCTTCAGCGGTGCTGGCGCACGCACGCTGACCCTGGGCGGGAACTCCACAGGCGACAACACCTTCAGCATTCATCTCGTCAACAACCCCAACGCCAGTGAGGCTTTGAGCCTGACCAAGGCGGACGGCGGACTTTGGATCCTCGCTCCTTCCTCGGCCAACTCCTACAGCGGACCGACGACCATCCTCAGTGGTCAGCTCCAGGCGGCTGACGGCACCGGGCTTTCCAGCAGCAGCGCGCTGCGTCTTGCCGGCGGGGTGTTCCAGAGTTCAGGCACGTTTACACGTGACATCGGAACGGGTGCGGGGCAGGTGGCCTGGACGGATGCCGCGGGCACGGCCACCAATCAAAACGGTGGATTTGCGGCGAGCAACTCCAAGCTCACGGTCAATCTTGGCGGTAATCTGACTCCTTCGACGATTCAGTGGGGGACAGGCGGCATTGGAAATGGTACTGGCACGCTCATTCTTAGTTCGGCCACTGCCTGGGCTGACGTCGAAATCGTCAACGGCATCGATCTCAACAATGGCAATCGCTCCATTCAGGTGGACGACAATGGCAACACCGGTTTGGATTTTGCCACCATTTCCGGCGTTATCAGCAACAGCACGGGCACGGGCCAGCTAACCAAGACCGGCAGCGGCACCCTGATTATCGGCAATGACAACACGTACAACGGCAACACCAACCTGACGAATGGCTCACTCGTGGTGACTTCGATCGGAAGCAGCAGCGGCACCGTCTCCAGCAGCCTTGGAGCCAGCGGTGGCACCCTCAATCTGGGAAGCGGCACAAACACCGTGAACCTGTTCTACGTGGGGGCCGGTGAAACTTCCGATCGTCCGATCGCATTCACCTCTGCCGCGGCCACCTTGCGCATCGACTCCTCCGGCGGTGGTGCGCTGGTGCTGGGCAACATCACCAACTCGGCCACCGGCGCGGTCACACTGGAACTTCGTGGTACCAACACGGAGGGCAACATGGTCACCTCCCAGCTGACCAACAGCGGCTCGAATGTGCTTACGGTGACCAAGGCTGACGGTGGTGTGTGGATTCTCAACCCCACGTTTGGGCCGAACTCTTTCACGGGCAACCTCAACGTCACCAGCGGATTGATGGGAGTGACCTCGGACGGCATTGGAACCGCGGCGGGGATTGGCCTCAACAACGGCGGTATTTTTGCCTATGGAGGCGATCTTACCACGACCACCCCTGTCTTCGGGAACAACTCGACGGGTGTTTTTGCGGGGCAGAATGCGATCACCGTCAATGCCAACGTCACCAAGACGGCAGGGAACAACCAGTGGACTTTGAGCAACAATCTGGAAGGCGGAAAATTGCTGACGATCAATGGCAATTTTGTGAATGCTGAGGCCGGCACCACGGCTGCAACCCAGACCATCAGCATCCGCGGTTACGGTTCGACGTTCTGGAACGGAGCCATCACTGAGAATGCGGCCGCTGGCGGCAAAATCGCTTGGAACATCGCCATTGACTCCAATGCGATATTTACGACATCGGGAGCTCCAAACGCCTACTCCGGGGGCACCACTCTGACGGACGGCATCCTCGTCATCGACAAATCCGGGGCTTCCTCGGGTGCGCTGGGGACGGGAGCCTTTGCGTTCAACGGAGGCACGCTGCGCACCACCTTTAGCGGTGGTCTCGTGGGTGCGGATGCGATCACGAATGCGATCCAGCTTAACAACTCACCGCCCAAGGTGGACGGCACGGAGTCGATCCAGTTTAGCGGGGCAGTCACGATGGCGGCCAGCCGCAACCTGCAAAACGAAATGACCGGTGGAGCGCAACTGATCCTTTCGGGGACCGTCACCAACTCCGCAGCGGCTACGCTGACGATTTTCGGAGCGGGGGACACTCTGATCAGCGGGGCGGTCACCACGGGCACCGGTGCACAGGGACTGCAGTACGCGGGCACTGGCACGCTGACCTTGACCGGTGTGAACAATGCGGCGGGTGCCCTGACCGTCAGCCGTGGACTCACCACGGTTTCAGGCGCCAATGGTGCCTGGACGGCCGGCACATTCGCCCTGAATGCAGGGGGAACGCTCGCGCTCGACAACAGCGTGACGAACAACAACAACCGTATGTTTGACACCGGTACCGTCACCTTCAACGGCGGCACGCTCCAGCTCATCGGCAACGGCACGACGGAGACCGCGGGTGCGGTGACGGTCAACACGATCATGGGAACGATCCAGATGTCGGGAACGGGCGTCAACACGTTGACCTTTGCTTCGATCAACCTTGCCAACACCGGTTCCTCGCTGGATCTCAGCAGCATCACCGGCCTGGGCAGCAGCAACAAGGTGCTCTTTACGACGAGCACAGGACTCAACGTGACCAGCAACATCGTTCCCCGTGTCTTCATCGGCGGAACGGATTTTGCCACCTATGGCGCCAATGGTCTGACGGCCCTCGCCGCCGGCTCTTACAACAGTGGCAACAATCTGAACAGTGCGGCGGCGGCGGACACGCTGAACCTGACGGCAAATGCGACCATCAGCAACAACCGTACGGTCAACGCCATCAAGATCAACGGCACCGGCCTGGTGCTGGGCAGCGCGAACGGCAATACGCTGACGCTGACCAGCGGGGGGCTGCTCAACACGGGTGGCAACAACACCCTGGCCCAGTCGAACATCGCCCTCGCGGCCAACACGGGTTACTTCCAGGTGCAATCCGGCACGACGCTCGAGGTGACCGGCTCGATCACCGGCACCGGCAGCTTTGCCTCTGCGCTGGGAGGCACGCTGGTGTTATCGGCTCCGCAGTATTTCAGCGGCACGACCAACATCCTGGGTGGTACGCTGAAACTTAACGGTGGAACGAACACCATCTTCCCGAGCGTCGGTGTGTTGAACATCGGAGTGGGAGCCACGCTGGACTTGAATGGCAACACTCAGTATGTGGGACAGCTGCAGGGCGCAGGCACGCTTCCCGGCACTGCGGGGACTGTGAACAGCAGCACTGGAACTGGCACGCTGGTGACCAACATGAACGCTGCCAACACAAACTTCGCGGGCGTGATCGACGGCGCCAATGTCAATCTCGTGCGTATCGGCGGCAACACGCTGACTCTGGCCGCCGCACAGACCTATGGTGGTGCGACGATCATGATGGGTGGGGCGCTGGCCCTGGAAAACGACGCGACACTGCTCAACACCTCGAGTGTCGTCCTGAACTACGCCACGCTTTCCCTGAACAACAACTCCAACCTGCAAACCCAGATCAATGATCGTGTTGGCAACTCCATCCCCATTACGCTCCGTGGCGGCAATGTCACGGTGAACGGCCGCCTGACCACAAACGCCACGGAAACGATGGGCGCAGTGACGGCGGCGCAGGGTGCCAACACCATCGCCGCCAATACCGGGGGTGGCACGATCACCGGGCTGGACGTCACTTTTGCGAGCCTGACTCGTTCCCCAGGTGCCACGATCAACTTTACCGGCACCAATCTGGGCAACGAAGGCAACAGCGCGCGCATCTATTTCACCAACCCGCCGACCACCTATGCCTCGGGGGTTCTTGGCGGATGGGCGATCGCCAATACGACTGACTATGCCGCCTACAATACGGCCAATGGCATCGGAGTGGTGGGCAACGGTGGCTACGCTGGTTACAGCGCAGGCTTTGGCAGTGGCAATGTCACGGACCTGGGAACGCTCGCGACTGCACCGCTCAACACCACGCTCTCCAGCCCCACCACCACGGCGGCGCTGCTGCGCCTCAGCGGAAACTTCACCAACAACATCACTTTCTCCAACGGCAACAATGTGCTGAACCTGGAGCTGGGCGGCATTCTGCGCAGCAACAACGTCTTTGACTCCAGCATCGGCACCAGCGCCGTTCGCGGGGTGGTCACCGCAGGCGGCACTGAGACGAGCGGTGTGCGCGAGCTGGTCATCTACAACAACTCGACCGGCAGCCCGACCTTTACCACGCCGAACTCCACCGGAGTCGGCATCAATGCAGGTACGAACATCATCACGATGAATTCGACCATCGGCATCCAGCCCGGCATGACGCTGACGAACGCCAACCTGCCGGCAGGGACGACGGTTCTTTCCGTGGACAGCTTTACGCAGATAACGGTCAGCCAGAACGCGACCGGCACTGCCACCAACCAAACACTGACTGGTGGTGCCTTTGTCAGTGGAACGACCACCCTGGGTTCGACGGCCATCACGATGAATTCCACCGTGGGAATCGCCCCCGGAATGACTTTGACCGGCACCAATATTCCTTCGGGCGTTTATGTGGTTTCCGTGGACAGCCCCACACAGGTCACGCTCAGCCAGCCGGCCACAGCCACGGGATCTGCCATCACATTCACCGCCGGTGTCAGCAACCTGATCGTCAATTCCGTGATTGCGGACAATGGCGCGGGGAACTCGGTCATGCTGGTGAAGTCTGGGGCGGGTGTCTTGAATCTCTCCGCCAACAACACCTACACGGGCGGCACGGTCATCAACCAGGGAACGCTCAACCTCGTTGGCACTGGCACGGTGCTGCCGGCGGGTGGCGTCACACTGAGCGGTGCCACGCTGGTGGTGAACACGGCGGTCAATCAGATCAACTCGAGCAACACGGTGACGCTGAACGGCAGCTCGACCCTCACCTTCAACACCGCCTTTGCGGTGGCCAACACACTCAACAGCCTGGTCTTTAACAACAACGGCGGCACCAGCAACCCCGTGGTGAACATTCCATCCGGTGGCATTCTGGCCCTGACAAGCTCGACGCCGATCACGGTGACCACCAGCAATGCGCTGACCGTGCCGACCGTCTCCGGCGGCTTCCTTTCTCTCAGCAGCGGGGCCAACACGATCAATGTGGGGGCGATCCAGTCTGCCGGGCAGACCTACACGAACATCGGTTCGGCGCTGAACATCAGTTCCGCCATCATCGGATCTGGAAGCATTTCGAAGACCGGCAATGGCGTGCTGCAGCTCAGCGGCCAGAATACTTTCACGGGTGGTGTGAACCTGATGGGAGGCGGCCTTCTGCTCGCGGCCAGCAGCAATCCCGCACCAAGCGCCACCGGGGTGTTCTCAGGCCCGCTCGGCCAGGGCACGCTGACCGCTGCTGACGGCACCTGGATCGTGGCCACGGGAACCCAGACCGTTCAGAACGCGGTGAACTTCGCGGCCGTCACCAGCGGCCTCCAGTTCTACAACCAAAGCAACGCGGCATCGACCCTGACCCTGAACGGAGCGATCACCCTGCCGAACGGTGCGGTGGTCATCAACGTCAATCACCCATTGCTGACGGTGAACCTGGGATCGGCGACCAACGCCGGCTCCATCACCTCCATCACGAAAAACGGCCTGGGCGCGCTCAACATCGGTCTTGATGGCTACACCGGCTCCCTGACCATGAACGGCAGCAACACCTTTGGCCTGCTGATGGACGGCAACGGTTCAGGAGTTGCGGACACGCTGACCTACAGCGGGTCGATCACATTTACCGGCTTCCCGAACATCACGGTGGGCCGCTCAGGCGCGTTGGTGCCGTATTCCCAGGCCGCAAACAAGATCATCAATGCGACCAATTTTGCCACGCCTTCAGCGCTGGGCGACGGCTTGAACCTCACCCCGGTGAATGGTTACGGATTGCAGATTTCCCAGGCGTTCACGGTCAACTCTGGCGCGATCTTCAACGTCGGCGGCGCCGCCACAGCCTCCAACGTTACGCAGGGATTGAATCTCAGCGGTGAGTTGACGGGTTCCACAGGATTTACCAAGACAGGGAACGGCACCCTCGTTCTGAGCGGAGACAACAGCGCGACTTTGACCGGGACGGTCACGATTGGGCAAGGGGTACTCTCCGTGAGCGCCAACAACCAGCTGGGCAACGCCGCCAACCAGGTGACGATCAATGCCACGACAGGCACCGCCACGCTGCGCGCGACAGGAAGCTTCAGCACCGGCCGCACGCTGAATTTCAACAACGCCACCGCGACCAACAACATTCTTGAAGTATCGGACGGCAGCACCCTCACCATCAGCGGCACCAACACCCTGGTGAACGCTGTCGGCTTCGTGAAGCAGGAAAACGGCATCCTCGACATCACGGGCAATCAGAATTTCGTGGGTTCCATCACGGTGAATGCTGGTGCTGTCAGACTCAGCACCGCCAGCGCGCTGGGAACTGGTTCCATCACTGTGGCTCCGCAGATCGGTGCGGCCATTCAGCTCAACGGCGTGAGCGTATCGAATGCACTGAACCTTAACACCTCTACAACAACGAACGTAGCAAGAGGGGGCATCAACTTTGGCGGGCAGCTGCAGGCGATTGCAGGCACCAATACCACCACGGGTGTGGTGCGGATGGACGCCGACTCTGCGATTGGAGCTGACGCCGGGGCCACTCTCAACATCAACGGCACGATCAACAACACCACCACCACTGCGCGCGCGCTGGTGTTCAACGCGGCCGGCACGATCAACCTCAACAGCAACGCCACGGCGGCCACGACCACGGCCAACCAGTATTTTAGCATTGAAAAGTGGGGCGCGGGAACCCTGAACATCACCACGGCAAACTCGATTGTTTTCACCAACAATCTGACTGTCTTCCAGGGGACGCTGAGCCTGAATGGAGCCGGCAGGCTGACGGGAGGAAACACGATTGCCGCCACCGTGAATCCGAATGCGATTCTCAACATCGACAACAGCGGGACCAACACCAACAGCCGCCTAGGCGGGCGCCCTGTCACGCTCCAAGGGGGCAGCTTCACCCTGACGCCATCGGCTTCGGCAGCCGTGGCAGAAACCATTGGTGCTCTGACCGTGGTGCGTGGCAACAGCATCATCACTGAAACCGCCAATGCGGGCTTCCAGTCCAACTTGGTCGCGGCCAGCCTGGCGCGCACCAATCAGGGCACCGCGCTCATCCGTGGCAGCGGCCTTGGCACTGTGGCGGGCAATGGTGTGGCGACCGTGGCATTCACGGCGGCACCGACGTTTGTGGGTGCCGGGGCCGCAGGCACGACGACCAAGGGCATTCTTCAGTACATCATTGTGGACAACAGCGCCACAGGTCTGGGCACCAGCTTTGCCACCACGGATGGTGCAGCCTCGAACATTCTGCGTCCGCTGAACACCAGCACAGAAATGGTCACCAATGCCTTCACGAGCGGCACCAACGTGCTTCTGACCAGCACACCGGCGGCGTTGGTGACTGGAACCGCGATCAACTCGCTCACCGTCAACACGGGTGGCGGCGTGAACATCAACCCTCTCATCACACTGACCAATACGAGCGGTGGTTTCCTGGCTACAGACAATGCGACGATCAGCGGTGGTGTGGTGACATCGGCGGGTGCTGATTCGATCTTCCACGTGATTGGTGCAGCGAAGACGGTGACGGTATCGAGCGTCCTGGCAGGAACGGGAGGCCTCACCAAAGCGGGTGACGGCACCTTGCTGCTGAGCAATTCCACCAGCGCTTACGCAGGTTTCTCCGGCAACGTGATCAGCGGCAACACCAACCTCGGCCAGGGGACGATTCAGCTCGGCGCTAATAATGCGCTGTTCCCCAACAGTTTCCTGGTGCTTAACGGCGGGACTTTTGACCTTAATGGCAAAACACAGTTCATCAGCGGCCTGCTGAGTGACACTGTGGCCCCGGGAGCCGGGGGCAGGGTGCTGGGCACATCTGCCGCGGGAACGCTGGTGGCCAACCAGGACGCGCGTACCTTTGCGGGCACCTTTGAAGGGGCCTTCACCTTTGCCCGAAGCGGCTCGGGCGCGTTGGTGTTTACCAATACCAGTGCGCTGTTCACCGGCAATCTGCTGCTGAACAACAACACCACCACTCTGCAGGATTTGGGTGCATTCACGGGTCTGACCGGCACTTCCACCATCGACATCAATTATGCCACCCTGAACATCAACAACCAGGGGCTCTATGACATGACGAACCGTGTGAGTGACTCCGCAGGCATCTCACTGCGGGGTGCCACGCTGGCCTTCCTGGGGCGTGCACAGACGAACTCGACTGAAACTCTGGGCACAGTGACCATCGCCCAAGGTGCCAGCTCGATCACCGTCACCCAAGGTGGCACGGGAGTGAATTCCGCGCAGCTGACCCTGTCTGGCCTGAACCGCACCGCAGGTGCGACGGTCAACTTCACCGCAGCGGGCCAGCTTGGCAGCAGCACACGCCTGCTGATCGGCGGAGTGTCCAACAACGCGGTGCTGGCGCCGTGGGCCATCGCCAACAGCGGTGATTTCACGACCTACAACACCACTCTGGGCGTTGGTTCCGTCGGCAGCGTGGGCTTCCGCAGCTATGATGGATCCTTTGCCAGCGGCAACATCACCAACGTCAGCTCCACTTATTACATGCTGGGGAACACCACGACGGGGATGCTTCGCCTCAGTGGCGCTGCCACGACGGATGTGGGCTTCCTGGGATCGAACTACGTGCTGAACCTTGAGCAGGGCGGCCTGCTGCGCAGCAACAACAACAACGCATCCACCATCGGTGTGGCTGGTCTGGGGCTGTTCCCGGGTGTTCTGACTGTCGGTGGTACGGCAACGAGCGGCACGACAGAACTGATCACTTACAACAATCAGAATACGATTACGATCAATTCGGTGATCGCCGACAACGGTCTTGGCAACTTCCTGGCGCTGGTCAAGTCCGGTGCCAGCGTGCTGACCTTGCAGCCTTCCTGGATCGTCACCAACGTCGTCAACAGCGCTGGCAGCACGACTGTGACGGTGCCAGATGCCACCGGGCTGACGCCTGGCATGCTGGTGGGTGGCGCGGGGATCCCGGCCGGAACCACGATTGCTTCGATTTCTGGCAATGTCGTCACGCTCTCCGCGCCGACCACCGCCATCATCACGCAGCTTCAAATTGGCCTTTCAAACACCTACACTGGTGGAACGACGGTGGACCAGGGCACCCTCAACCTGAGCGCCACCAGCGCAACGACGGTCCTTCCCGGCGGCGGCCTGACCATCAGTGGTGCGACGGTGACGATGAACAACGTCTCCGGCCAGATTGCTGCGAGCAACGTGGTCTCCATCAACGGTGGCGGTACCTTGAACCTTCTCGGCACCAACTCGCTGGCGGGCTTCATCTTCAACAACAACGGCGGTGCTGCGCCGACCCTGAACTCCAGTGGCACCATTGGCGGTCTGCTCACCCTGACGGGTGACATCTCGGCAAGCTCGTCGAACGTCACCACTTCCAGCACCATCGCCGGGGGGCTCAGCCTGGGCTCCAGCTCGCGCACCTTCACGGTGAACCCGGTCACGGTGAATGGCGCCGAAGTGGCTCCGTTTGTTTCCGCGCTGACCATCACGGGTGCCATCCGCGGTTCTGGAGTGGGTGTGACCAAGCTTGGGAACGGAGTGCTGCAGTATAACACCATGAACTCCTACACCGGCGCTACCGTGGTGAACGCGGGCACCCTGCAGTCCGGGGCAGCCTCGTCAGGCGACGTTTATTCCGCCCTGACCATTGGAGCCAGCGGCCGGGTGAACCTGAACGGAAACTCACTGCTCTTCGGCAGCCTCGCGGGATCAGGGCAGGTGACCAATGCCTCGGGAACGGGCGCGGCGCTTGGCGTCGGTTTTGACAATACCAGCACCACATTCTCCGGAACGTTCGCACGTTTTAGCGATGGCCTGACCAACACTTTGAACATCACCAAGTTTGGTACGGGGACCCTGACGTTCACCGGATCGGGGACTTCGCTTGGCACCCTTCTTGTCAATCAAGGTGCGGTTGTTTACAGCGGCAGCGCCAGCAGCGCGTTCCTGGGCAACACCATCAGCGAAGGCGGCACGCTCACGCTCGACAATACGGTGACCAATGTGAACAGCCGCCTTGCTGGCGGTGCCATCCCTGGTGCCGGTACGGGTGCCACGCTCACTCTCGGAGGCGGCAACTTTAACATTCTCGGCAACGCCGCAGCCAGCACCACGGAATCTCTCGGCAATGTGGTCAGCCTGGGCAGCGTCACCACGACGGCCAGCACCACAGTGACTGTCGCCAGCACCGCCGGTCTTGTTGCGGGCATGGTGGTTTCCGGTCCTAACATCACGTCAGGCACCACGATTGCCTCCATCACCAATGGAACTCAATTTGTGCTGAGCGCCGCGGCCGCCGCCGGCACTGGCGCACTGACCGCCGCATCGGGTGGCACCACGACTCTGGCAGTGGGAGGAAGCACCATGACGCTCACTCCGAATGCAGCCAGGCCGCTCGTTTTCAACACGGGTTCTATTTCTGCAGTGACTGCGGGTGCATCGCTGCTGCTGCGGGGCACCAATCTTGGTGGCACCCTTGGCACGGCCAACACGACCAACTTTGTGGCGCTGACCACGCTCCCTGCGGGCATCGGTGGTGCAGGTGCGGTGGGATCTCTGACGATGAGCATCCGTCCGGACATCCTTGTGGACATTTCGCTGACCGGCAATGGCACCTCATTTGCCACCTACGTTGGTGCCACGGGCGCCAACACCATTGGCGGAAATGGCTACCGTGCTTTGGCGGCCAATGAAATCTCTCCGGCGGTGACTTATGCCGCCACCAACAACGTCGGCCTGGTGCATTCGAGCGTCGGCGGTCTGATCGCCGGCGCGCAAAGCACCAACAGCATCACCTTGAATGCGAATGGCGGCTTCACGGCGGTCGGACCTCTGCTCGGCGCGGATGTTCTGACCATCACCTCTGGCGGTATTCTTGCGCTGGCGGGCAACACCGGATTGAACGGTGGCGTGCTCGCCGCCCCGGCCACCTCCATGTTCATCTGGACTCCGGGTGCTGCAACGAACTTGAATCTGAACAGCGCCATCACCGGCTCGGGCGGCATCACCAAGGATGGAGCGGGGACCGTGGTCGTTGGCACGCGCCAGCTCTACACAGGCACCACCAACGTCAACAACGGCACCTTGAAGCTGTCGGGCGGAAACAACACAATTTTCGTGAGTGGCGTCGGCGGTGTGCAGGCGGTGAACGTCAACAATGGCGGCACGCTGGATTTGAATGGCAACAACCAGGCCATCGGCACTCTTGCCAGCAGCAACACGACTGTCCAAAACACCGGCGGCACGGTGACCAACAGCTCTGGAACGACGGCGACTTTCACTTCAGCCTCGGCTGCGGCGACTTTTGCAGGAACCATTAACGGCAACCTGAATTTCACCCGTTCGGGCAATGCCACCACGGTCTTCCTCAGCAACAACACTTACACCGGCGCGACGATCCTGCGCGGCGGCAATCTGACACTGCAGCAAGGTGGCGCGCTCTCCGGCACCTCATCGCTGACCAATTACTTCGGCACGCTGGTGCTGGACAGCACCAACAATCCGCTGGCGGACGTCAGCCGCATCAATGCCGCGGCTCCGATCACCCTGCAGGGGGGCACGCTGCAATACCTGGGTTACAGTGGCACGGATTCCACGCAGAGCCTGGGAGCGGTGTCGCTCCTGGCCGGTGCGTCCACCATCACCGCCACGCGCGGTGTCGGAGGTTCGGCGGCTCTCACCCTGGCCAGCCTCACCTCCAGTGCCAATTCCACGCTGAACTTCACCGCTGGCGCCGGCACGCTCGGACTTGGTGGCCAGCTGGCCGTGGGCAACAGCCAGATCCTCATCACCAGCGCTCCGACGCTTACCAACGGCATCATCGGCGGCTGGGCCATCGTCAATGGCACGGACTTTGCATCCTATCGCTCCACCATGGACTCAAACACGGGTGCAATCGGAATTGGCGCTCTGGGAACCAACCCCATCGGCACCTTCCCGAACCCCTTTGGTGCCTATTCCACCGCCGCTTTGACCGCGGGCGCGGGTGCAGATAACATCAGCGTCGGAGCCAGTGTTGCTGGTGTGACTACCCGGACGATCAACAGTCTGCGCATCAGCGCCGCTTCAACGGTGACGATGACTCCGGCGAACACGCTGACGATTGGCACGGGCGGTCTGCTCACCTCCTCAGGCACGAGCATCATCACCCTGGGGCAGCTGACTGCAGGAGCGACCGCTAACACAGCGTCCACCTTGTATTCCTACAACAACTCGGCTCTGACGATCAACAGCCAGATCGTTAACAATGCCAACCAGATCATTGCCACAAGCACCTCGATTGGATCGAACGTTGTCACCGTGAGCAGCACATCTGGAATGTATGTCGGTGAAACTGTGAGCGGCACGGGGATTCCAGCCGGTGCCACAATCGCCAGCATCGTGAATGGCACCACCTACACGCTGTCTGCTCCCGCCACAGCGCTTGGTACAGTGGCAGCAACCTATGGCAATGGCACGAGCGGTGCCCTGAGCCTGGTGAAATCGGGCGGAAGCACGCTGACGCTGACTCCCGCCAACCAGCAGGTCGCCACGACGACGGCTGGCAGCAATGCGGTGACTGCCATGAACAACACTGCGGGGCTCATTGTCGGTCAGGCCATCTTTGGCAATGCCAGCATTCCGGCAGGCACCACCATCTCCTCGATCACGGCTGGTACGACCATCAACCTGTCCTCGGGCGTGGGCGTGCTGGCGGGAACCACCCTTGCCACGACATTTGGTCCGGTGCCTGTCACTGGAGCTCTCACCGTCGGCTCCAACGTTATTACGGTGGCCAGCACCAATGGTCTGACTGTCGGCTCCGCCGTCAGCGGAGTCGGTGGCTCCCTTGCCCTCACGGGTGGTGTGACAGCGACTGGCAGCAACACCGTGACCGTGGCCGCCACCGCGGGTCTGGGCGTCGGCATGGTGGTCACAGGTGTGGGCATCCCAGCCGGAACCACGATCACAGGCGTGACGGACGCGACTCACTTCACCATGAGCAACAACGCCACGGCGAACATCGCCTCCGGCGGCACCTTCACGGCGAACTCGGCCATCCCAGCAGGTGCGGTCATCACGGGCTTGACTGCCACCACAATCACCATCTCCCTGCCGGTGACGGCCAGCGGTTCGGCCGCACTTTTTGTGGCTCCGCTCCAGCTGAATACGACCACCACAGCCGGCAGCGCCGTGGTCACCGTCGGCAGCAATGCAAACCTCGTCGTCGGCCAGGCTGTGACGGGTTCGGGAATCCCGGCCGGCACGACCATCGCCTCCATCTCAGGCACTAACATCACGCTTTCGGCAGCAGCGACCGCATCGGGCCCCACGAGTTTGACGTATTCCTCCTCGCTTTCGAATACTTACACCGGCCCGACGATCGTGGACCAGGGTACGTTGAATCTCAGCGGCATTGCGGGAACGATCGTCATCCCCGGGGATCTGACGCTCAACAACGCCGTAGTGACGATGAACTCGGTGGCAGGACAGATTGCCGCTTCGGCGAACATCTCCATCAATGGTGGCAGCACCCTGACTTATGTGGGCAACAACGTTCTCGGCGGCACCCTTGCCTTCACCAATGACGGTGGCAACGCCAACCCCACCCTTGCGGTCGGCACGGGCATTCTGACGCTGGGCGGCAACATCACCAGCAGCAACAACAGCCTGAGCTTTATCCCCACGATTTCCGCCTCCGCCCCTGGCTACGTGAACGTGACCGCACAGCGGACCATCACGACCTCCGGCCTCGCCCCGATCAGCCTCGACATCACGGCGCCTGTTCAGGGTGCAGGTGGCCTGACGATCGCCGGAACCGGCGGAGTGCGCCTGAGCTCGGCTGGCAACGGCTACAGTGGTGCTACGACTCTGAGCGGCGGCACCTTGTTCCTCGGGGTGGCCAACACCATTCCAGACTCCTCGTTGTTCACGATGGCAGCGGGATCAACTCTGGACCTGAACGGAGTCGGCGAAGCGATCAGCCAGCTTTCCGGTGGTGGCACGATCACCAACAACGGTGCTTCCGCAACACTGACCTTCGGTGCGAACAATGCGAGCACGACCTTCAACGGCAGCATCAATGCCTACAGCCTCGCCACGCTGGGCAATGCGAACATCGCCAAGATCGGTTCCGGTGCCTTTGGTCTGACCGGCGGCACCAGCACCTCCACCGGCGCCTTCACCATCAACGGTGGTGTGGTGACCTACTCCGGCAACGCCAATACTGCATTCACGACCAACGTGGTGAACCAGTCGGGCTCGCTCATTCTGGATGACAGCACCACCAACGTGAACAACCGCCTTGGTGGTCTGCTCAAGAGCCTCACGATTGCAGGTGGCGAATTCAAAATCATCGGCAGTTCGGGTGGCAGCTACGAGTCGTTCAATGCGCTCAACCCAGGTTCTGGCGCCGGATTCCTCACCGTCGTGCCGGGCACTGGTTCCACCACGGTGAACTTTGCATCGGTGGCGACGCTAGCCGCCAATGGCGCACATCTGGTTGTCCGTGGCGACAATCTGGGTTCGGCACCCGGTGCAGGCGTGGCGAATGTTTTTGCCTCAACAGTGAACAACCTCACAGGTGGTGGCAACCTGCCAGGTCTCGCCAACCGCAGCATCCGCACGGACATGCTTGCAGACACGTCCGCCACAGGCACAGGGACTTCCTTTGCGACTTATCTTCCCGGCCGCGGCTTCCAGGCCCTCGGTGCAGGTGAACTCCTTGGCAGCATCACGAGCATGAACACCGCCTCGGCCAACCTGAGCCTCACCGGCGGCCAGTCGTTCACCACGGACACCATCAACACGCTGACTCTTGAAAGTGGCGGCGGAGTCACCGGCTTCAATAACGGCAGTATTCTGACACTGGGCGGCCTGGCATTCCTGGCCAAGAGCGGCAACACGGGCTTCAGTGGCGGCCAGATCACCAACGGCGGCTCGCACTTCTGGGCCTACACTCCTGGCGATGTCACGGTCAACAGCTACATCATCAACACCGCGAACGGCTTCACCAAGGCCGGCGCTGGCACGATGACACTGCAGAAGCCGATGTTCACCATCGGAACTCATTTCGTCAATGAGGGCACGCTGATGCTCAACGGCGCGGCGGACAATACCCTGGTGGTCAATCCGACCGCCACTGGCGTGGGTCTCCAGGCCCTTACCGTCAATGGAGGCACTCTGGACCTGAATGGCCGCAGCCAGGCCGTGGGTGTGCTTGCCAGCACCAACACGCTGCCAGGAGCCGGCGGCACCGTTACCAACAGCAGCGGCACACTGGCCACCTTCACCACCAGCGGCACGGGCACCTTCGGCGGCAGCATCACCGGCAACCTCGCCTTCACCCGCTCGGGCAACTCCACCACCACGCTTACCAGCGGCAGCACCTACACTGGCGCGACGACGATCCGCGGCGGTGTCCTGCAACTTCTGAACGCCGGTGCCATTGCACCTGCCAGCGGAACGCCAGCGATCAACAACTACTTCGGCACGCTGAACATGGATTTCAGTGGTCTCACGACCTACAATTCCACCAACCGCGTGGCGGACACTCTGCCGATCGCTCTCCAGGGAGCAACCCTGACACTGACCGGCGCCCCCGGCCTGCTCACGACAGAATCCGTCGGTGCCGTGACGCTTCTTGGCGGTGCGAATTCCGGCGGTTTCAACGCCATCAACGCCACCGTCGGCACCACCGGCACGGCTAATTTGACTCTGGCAAGCTTGACGCGCCAAACGGGTGCCACCGTGAACTTTACGGGAACCAATCTGGGCCTCAACAACTACACCAACACCGGAGTTGAGGGCAATTCGAACATCTTCATCACCACCAATCCAACCCTGACCAACAACCTGGTCGGCGGCTGGGCCGTGGTGAACGGTCTTGAATTTGCCACCTACAATGTGAATGCAGGTGTCGGTGCTCTTGGCTCCGGTGGCTATTTTGCCAACTATGATGGCGTTATTCTGCCCGCCGCAACCCAGCCAACCTACAACATCAAGCTCTCTGCTGCAGGTGCGGTTCCGGCCATTCCTTATCAGCTCAATTCCTTGAACCTGGTGGGGGCGGCCAATCTGACCTTCACATCGGATTCAGCGGCCAACGCCTTGAACCTCGTCAGCGGCGGTCTGCTTCACAGCGGTGCCACCGCTACGATCGGCGCTACGGCAGCAAATACGCGTGGTGTCCTGACCTCCGGCGGCACGACCGCATCCCTGGCTTCCGAACTGCTCGTTTACAATGCTGCCAACACCCTGACGATCAGCTCGCAGATCGTCAACAATGGTGCCTCTGGAGCAACCACGGCGCTGGTGGTGACCAATGCAGGCACCGTCACCTTGGCGCCTCAGGTCGCCAACACCTACACGGGCGGCACTGTCTTCAACGGTGGCACGGTCAACACCACCGGTGCTGCCGCAGTCATTGTGATTCCTTCTGCGGGCGGCCTGACCATCAACAATGCGGCCGTCACCATCAGCACAGCGGCCCAGATCGATCCTGCCACCGCGATCAGCATCAATGGTGGGGGAACGCTGACCCTGACGGGTGCGAATACTTTCAATGGCGGCGTCACCTTCAACAACACCGGCGGTGTCGGCACTCCGACACTGACCACCGGTGGCACTCTGACTCTCGGCAGCAACATCACGGCCAATAACGACAGCTTCAGCACCTTCCCAACGCTGGCTGGCACCATCGACTTTGGCGGAGCGGCCCGCACCTTCACTACGAACGGCCTGTCCAGTGTGGGGCTTGTCAGCTCGGCGGTTCTGCAGAATGGCTCCTTGATCAAGGCAGGCAGCGGACTGCTCTCGCTCAATGCGCAGAACACCCTGACCGGCGGAGTGACCTTGAACGCAGGCATCCTCATGCTGGGCGTCACTGACACGCTGGTGGCCGGTGTGAAGACGACCGGACCTCTGGGCACCGGCACTCTCACCATCGCCAATGACGGTGTGAAAGTCACCGGTGTAGGCACCACGGTGTACAACGCGGTCACTGTGGCCAACGCCAGCAACGCCCTGATTTTTGACGGCGTCAGCTCCAACAATCTGGCCCTTAACGGTCTTGTGACCTTTGGTGCTGGCACCAGGACGATCAATGTGGACACTCCTGCCATCGTTGGCACTCTGGGGGCCGCTTACACAGGTGCGTTTGCCTTCACCAAGACCGGTCCGGGCGTGCTCTCGCTGGCGAACATTGGCAACAACTACAACGGTGTCACCACCGTCAGCGATGGCACCCTGCGTGTGGGAAATACCAATGCGTTCTCCAGGTTCTCCAGCATCGCGCTGGCCACTGGCGGCACCATCGATCTCAACGGGGTTTCCACGGCGAGCGGCTCCATCACTGGCACCGGCCTGATCACCAACAACTCGGGCACTGGCGCCACCCTCAGCACAGGTTTTGACAATTCCAACTTCACCTTCTCAGGCGTCTTTGCATCCAGCAACCAGACGGGAACATCCTTCAACCTGCTGAAGCTCGGCACCGGCACCATGACTCTGAATTCCGCCGCCGGGCTGAACACCATGAGCAACGGCACCTTCACGACCTCGCAGGGCACTTCGACCCTGAGTGGCACCGGCAGCACGAAGTTCACCACCTACACGGTGAACCGCGGAGGCGTGCTGATTCTCGACAACAGCGGCACCAATGTTAACAACCGCCTTGGTGGCACTGACTATGCCGTAGGCTCAGGCTTGGTGCGCAACCTGACCCTGGTGGGTGGTGAGTTCAAGATCATTGGAAACAGCGGGGCCAGCACCACGGAGTCCCTGAACCTCGGCACAGTTGGAGCTCTTGGGGTGAATGTCAGTGGCAGCATCATCACTTTGGATGCTGACCCGAGCCAGTCGCTCACGCTCAACCTGGGCAACATTGCCGCGATCACTGCGGGTGGCTCGCTGATCGTGCGTGGTGACAATCTTGGCGCTGCCCCTGGCGCGGGCGTCGCCAATTTGATCGCCCCGAGCATTGTGAACTTTATCGGTGGTGCGACCGGTGACGGCAGCAACACCATGAGCATCCGCAATGACATCATTGCCAGCGCGGACATGACCGATGCCATCGGTTCAGCGGGCTTTGCAGCCAGCGTGAACTTTGCCACCTATTCTTCGATCGGTGGTCTTCGTGCGCTGACTGCATCCGAGCTTGCGCCGGGACTGTTCCGCGCGGTCGCGACTACTTCCAATGTTTCCATGACTGGTTCTCAGCTCTTTGGAACCGCCACGGTGAACAGCCTCACCCTGACGAGCGGCTCTGCCCTGACAGCCATTGGCAATGCCGCTGCCTTGACTCTGGGTGCCAGCGCCATCCTGGTGAAGGATGCCAGCGGTGCTGATTTCAGCGGTGGTATCGTCGGAGCGGGCGGTGCCCAGCTTTATGTGCATCAGTTCGACACGGCGAACATGTTCACCTTCGGCAGCTACGGCCAGTTCTCCAACAGCTTCGTCAAGGCAGGACCGGGCGCGATGGAGTTCACGAAGCCTCAGTTCTACTTCAACTCCGGAAACTTCACGACGATCAACGATGGCCTCCTGAGACTCAACAGCGGTCAGGACAACACGCTGCCAGTGTTTGTCACAGCGACTGGCGTTGCGATCAACAACGTGGCGGTCAACGGTGGCTCGCTCGACCTGTTCGGCAGGAACCAGGCTGTCGGGACGCTGGCCAGCCAGAGCGTGCTGGCGGGAACCGGCGGTATCATCACCAACGGCAGTGCGACTGCGGTGACTCTGACTTCCGTCGCGGCAGGCAACTCCACCTTTGCTGGCGTCATCCAAAACGGCACTGGCGTGATGAACTTCACACGTTCTGGCAACAACACGACCACACTGGTCAGCAACAACACCTACACGGGTGCCACGATCATCCGCGGCGGCGGCATCACCCTGCGTGATCAGGGACGTCTCTCAGGCACCAGCGGAGTCGCCAACTACTTTGGCACGCTGACGCTGGATGACACCGGCCTCTACACAGCTGCGGATCTGGCTGCGAACCGCGTGGCCAGCAGCATCGACCTTTACGGCGGCACGCTGACCTATCTCGGTGTTCAGGGCAGTGCCTCGACTGGCACGGTCAACCTCCAACCCGGTCAAAGCACCATCACGGTGACACCTGCCACGGGCACCGTGCTGCCCACCTCCTTCACCATTGGCAACCTGGTGCGGAACGCCGGCTCCGCCGTGAACTTCACCGGAACCAATCCTGGTCTCGGCGGCACCAGCAACAGCCAGATCATTCTGACCCAGGTCAACGGCGTTGCGCCAGCGGTCAGCAACGGCATTCTGGGTGGCTGGGCCACTGTCAACGGCACTGATTTCGCCGGCTACATTGCCCCAAGCGGAACAAGTGGCGGCGTCGGTGCTTTGGGAACGACAGGCTATCCTGCTTATTCGGGCAATGCACTGACAGCAGGCGGCGCGGCAGACAACATCACGGTGGCCGCTAATGTGACGGACACGGGCTCCCGCACGATCAATTCGCTGCGCATCAGCGCGGTTTCCACCATCACCCTTGCAGGCGGGGAAACTCTGACCTTGGGCAGCGGAGGTTTGCTGGCCAACGGCGCGGCGAGCGTCATCACCGGTGGTACGGCGCTTACCTCGGGCGGCAGTGAACTCTTTGTGTATGCCAACAACACGCTGACCATTTCGACGGCGATCACCGGTGCGAACATGACGCTGGTCAAGAACGGCGGAAGCACGCTCACGCTCACGGCGGCGAACACCTACGGCACCACCAGCGGTGGCACGGTGGTCAATGGCGGCACGCTGACGCTCAACGGCACGGGCACGACGATTCCCGCGGGAACCACCGGCCTGACGCTCAACAACGCGGCGGTCACCGAGACGACCACGGCCAATCAGATCGCAGCGGCCACGAACATCGTGCTCAACGGCGGCAGCACGCTCACTTACACCGGCACCAATGCGGTGAGCGGAAACATCACCTTCAACAACACCGGCGGAACGGTGACTCCCACCATCACTGGCGGCACGATCACGTTCACCGGTGGCAGCATCACTTCGACGAATGACAACTTCAGCTTCACTCCCACCATCGCCAGCATCATCGATCTGGGCAGTGCACAGCGCACGGTCAATGTGGGCGGGCTTTCCCCTGTGGGGCTGATCCTCAGCGCGATCAACATTGGAACGGGTTCGATCCTGAAGACCGGTACGGGCGGCCTTGTCCTGAGCGGAGCCAACACCTTCTCCGGAGGCGTGACTCTCTCCGCTGGTTCGATCATCCTCGGCAACGCTGCGGGCTTGGGCACGGGCACCCTCACCATCTCGGGTGACAACACACGGTTGCTGGCAGGCGGCGGTGCGATCACCGCGACGAACGCCATCAGTGTCACGAACCCTTCCAACACGCTGAACTTTGGCGTCACCCAGCAGAATCTGACCCTCACCGGTGCCATCACCTTCAACACGGCGACGCCGACGATCACCGTCGAAAACGCCTTCCAGGCCAACACTGCCGTCACCTCCACCATCGGCACCGCCTTCGGTGGCAGCACGATGACTGGCTTCATCAAGAATGGCCCGGGCGTGCTGTCCATCACCGCCGCCTCAAACGCGCGCCTCACAGCGGGTGGCAGCGGCATCGCCGTCAATGATGGCACCTTGTCCGCCGGCGCCCAGTATGCCCTCGGCGGATCGGTTTACACTCCGGGTTCGACCATCACGCTGGCCACCGGTACTTACAACGCCGGCCTCGCAAACACCTACTTCCTCAATCCGGTCAGCATCACTTCCTCCGGCATTCTCAGCGCCACAACCGCCGGCACCGCCGTGGGTGCCGTAACGATGGGAGCAGGAAGCACTTCTCTGGGTGTCCAGGGTGGCAATACGAACACCATCTTTGGTGCGCTCACCATGAACGGCACCGCGCCTACCACGGTCTTCACCACCAATCAGCTGAATGTTCTTGGTACGTTCACGGGCTCCACGCCTTCCATCACCAAGGTGGGGACCTCGAGCCTCGTTCTCGGCGGAGCGTCCACCTACGCTGGCAATATCATCGTGGATCAGGGCGCGCTTGAATCGCGCGTAGGCAGCACAACGGCTGCCAACGAAAAGCTCACCTCCGCGGGAACGATCACCGTTAATCCTGGTGCCGCCCTTCGCGTGCTCAGCGCCGCAAACATCGGCACCACGGTCACCACCATCAACACGAACAATGACGGTATCGGCGCCTTTGGCATGGGATACAACGGCACGGTTCCTGGCAGCATAGCGTTCTCGTCCACGAATCCAAATGTTGACGGCACGCTTGCCATCGACGTTCTCGGTTTTAGCACTGCGCTGACCCAGGCTGGCACGAAGCTCTACCTTGGCTCCACCACTGGCGGCAACTACACCGCCACCACTCTGGGTGCAGGCTCCGGCAGCAGCTACCGCCTCGGTACGGGTGGTAGCACCCTGCAGATCAACAGCGCGGTGCTCAGCGGTGCGAATGCAGTGATCGTCGGCGCGGTTTCCGGAACCCCGGGCGCCAATTTGATCGGCAACGGCGGCACGGTGATCCTGAATACAGCGAACAGCTACACCCTTGGCACGACCATCAATGGCAACGCCACGGTTCGTCTCGGCAATGCTAGCGCGTTGGGCAGCGGCACGATCTCCTTCAACAGCGGCACGCTTGAAGTCAACCAGACGGGTCTTGGTGTCACCACCACCATTGGGCTGCTTCGTCCGATGACGATCGCCAATAACATCAACTTCACCACCACGGGAGTCATCGGCGCCCTGGCCGGTCCTACCACCACTATTGGAGCCTTCGGCGCTGACGCATTCATCGGCGGTGGTGCGCAGGGTCAGATCGATGTGACTCTGAGCGGAGCGGTGGATCTTGGCAGCACGACATACCGTGCTTTGAGCATCGCGGATGCCACCCGCATCGTCACCCTCTCCGGCGTGGTCAGCGGCTCCTCCACTCTGATCAAGACGGGTGCCGGCATCCTGCGCCTTACCAACGCTGGCAATGCTTACACGAGCACCGCCATCAGCCAGGGTACGCTCGCGCTGAGCTCCACAGGAGTGCTTCCAGGCAGCATCATCCTTAATTCCGGCACACTGGCGGGCTGGGACCAGAATTTCACGGTCACCAACAACATGCAGCTGGTCCAGAACAGCACGATTGATGTCGGTGCGGCGACCACGCTGACAGCCAGCGGCATCATCAGCGGTGACTTCACCTACGTTGGCGCGCAGACCGGCTTTACCAAGACCGGCCTTGGCACACTGGTTCTCACGGGCAGCAACACCTACCTCGGCACGACCACCATCACAGCCGGTGTTCTGAGCATCAGCAGCGATGCCAACCTCGGCAATGTCGGCGGGCTGAATGTGCTGCCGGGCGCCATTGCGATGAACGGCGGCCAGCTTTTGGTCACGGACAACATCACCACCAACCGTGTGATCACGATGAGTGCCGCGGGCAGCATCAACGTGGCTGCGGGCAAGACATTTACCGTCAACGGGCTCACCGCCGCCAGCACCGGCCTGCTGACCGTCAATGGTCCTGGCACTTTGATCCTCAATGGCAACCAGACGGGCGTCAACGGGCACGACAACACTGCCATCAGCAACGGAGCCACCTTGATGACCCAGAACACGCAGGGTACGCCGTTCGGAGACACTATTGTCACCATCAATGGCGGTTCGCTGCGAGTGAACACCAGCGGCCCGGGTGCTGCCTTCACCATCCCGACCTTGAACTTTGCAGGCGGCTCCTACCTGCGTCTGGATGCCCAGATGGGCAATGACATCCAGGTCACCGCCACCACGCTTGCGCGCGTCGGTGCAGGTGTCCTGGCGATCGTTCCGGGTGTGGAAGGCAGTCTGGGGAATACCGCAGGTTCTGACGCCCGTGTGCTGGGCACCACCATTCTGGGCCAGACCACGGCCTCCCCAGGCGCCGGCCTGCTGACCCTCAACAATCTGGGTGTCGGCTCCAATTCTGGAGTCGTCGCAGGCAGCATCCTCCGCTTTGCCTCCGCGACGGATGCAACCGCTGACTTCGTCAACTATGACCCTGCGGTGGGTTTTGTCTCTGCCACGCCTATCTCCGCACTGACGAACACCTTTGCAGGTTCCAGCAGTGCCAGCGTGGTGACCATTAACAGCAGCACTTCGGTGGGCGTGGGCGGCATCGCAGACGTCTTTGGTCTGAAGATCACAGGCAACGTCACTGACGGCACCATCAGGCTGCGCAGCGTGAACCTGAATGACATGGGCGCGGTTCTGTTCAATGCGGGCAGCACTCTTTCATCCAACCTTCTGGTCAATGGCCAGGCTCCGGCGATTGCCATCACGAATGCTTCCACCAACGCCACGACAACGGTGACGGTGCCAAGCACCGCCGGTCTGGTTGTCGGTATGCCCATCACAGGCCCTGGCATCCCTGCCGGTGCGACGATCGCCACCATCGCCAGCGCCACCACCATCACCATCAGTGCTGCGGCCACCACCACCGCGAGCGGCATTACGCTCTCGGTTGTCCCCGCCACCAGCGGTGCGGCGGAAGGCATCGTCTATGTCAGCGGCACGGCTGGCGCTCCCGCCACCATCAGTGGCAACATCGAGGCCAGAACGCTCACCAAGGCTGGTGCGGGCTCGCTGGTCCTCTCTGGTCGCAACAGCATCTATGGCGCTCTCAACGTCAACAACGGCACACTGAGTCTCGGCAGTTCTACGGCGACGACCCGCCAGACAACCGCACTGGTCCTCACCGACACGGGCACGCTCGACGTGAACGGTGGCAATGCCACCTTCGCCAGCCTGGCCGGCACCGGCGGCGGCATCGTGGGCAACTCCTCCAGCACCGCCAACGGCACTTTGACCATCAGCGGCATCACCGGTACCACCTTCCTCGGCAACATTGTCGATGCGATCGGTGCTGGCACCAAAAAGACCGGACTGATCAAAAACGGCTCCAGCACGCTGGTGCTTGGCAACATCACCGCCAACAACACGTTTGCCGGGCAGAACAGCTTCACGGGTGGCGTGCTCATCAATCTCGGCCAGCTCA
The DNA here is from genome assembly GCF_044222565.1 of Prosthecobacter sp. Lineage (GTDB taxonomy): Bacteria > Verrucomicrobiota > Verrucomicrobiia > Verrucomicrobiales > Verrucomicrobiaceae > Prosthecobacter. Next base: position 56,069 of record NZ_JBGANA010000006.1, on the reverse strand, counting down.
CGGTTCAAGATCCGCTCGGGCTTGGTGGTGCGAATGGTACAACGCCCGGCACGGTCACGCTCAATGGTGGCACCCTGGCTCTGAACAGCAACGGTGGCGGCCCGAACGGCGTCATCATCTATGGCAACCAGTCCTCCAGCGGCATCTCGCTGGCAGTGACCGGTTATGGCACGGTCAATGTGGACCGCCAGTCTGCCAACACTGGCAATCAGATCCAGATCGGCTCGCTGTCTGTGGCCAACAACACCCTGACGCTCTCGGGCGGGAACAGCTACTCGCTTAAAGTCGCCGGAACGACGACGCTTGGCGGCGCTTATGCCAACGTAAACACCACCACTGGTGGTGCCAGCTTCCTCGAACTGGCCGGCCCGATCACCGGTGCAGGAGCTCTCAACAAGTTCGGCGGTGGCACCACCACCTACGGCACGCTGCGCATCTCCAGCTCAGGCAACACCTACAGCGGTGGCACCTTTGTGCAGGCCGGTGCGGTGCAGGTGACCACGACGGCAAGCGGTGCTCTCGGCACCGGTCCGGTCAGTGTGCTGCCCGGAGCGGCGCTCCGCATCGCTGGCAACGGCAGCCTTGGCGGTGTCTCCGCACTCTACCTCGACAGCCAGATCAACAGCCTCTCCGCCGTCGTTCTCGACACGGATTACAATCCCGGCACGGGCCTGAATTCGATCATCAAGGCGAGCGGCGGCTTTGGTGCGGCCCTTCAATTGGCGGTTCCTGAATGGAACACGCCGCTGAACATGGCCAGCTACGGTGACGGCACCTGGTTCCTCGGCGGCTACGGCTCCACGGAAATCCAGTATGTGGCGCCTACGCTCGGCGTTGGTGCGGGCAATGTTTACCGCATTGGTGCCAATACTGGCCCCAGCCTCGCGTTCACCGGTTCAGACAATGTCCTGGGTTCCGCCAGTGGTGCCACCACGGCCCGAGTCATCGTTGGCTCAATGCTCGGAAACATCAACGGCCTGACCACTGGCAGCGGCAGTGTCATCTTCCGCAACTCCAACGACTACACCGGCGGCACCACCATCTACAGAGGCTCCACCGTAACCCTGGACACCGGCTCCACAGCCACACCTCTCGGCACTGGTACCGTTGAAGTCTATGGCACGCTGCAGCTGGGCGGACCTGGCGGCCTCAACAGCCCCTCGTTCTACAACTCCATCCTGAATGCCAACAGCAATGCCATTCAGCTGCGTCCGAGCGGTACCCTCATCATCACTGACCAGATTGGTTCAGTGGCGGATGGCCAGGGCCGCTGGGCGGATGCCACCGGCCTGGATCTGAATGGCGGCACCTTCCGTTTCAACAGCGCTGCCAACGCCCAGTCCTATGAAAAGGTGGGAACACTCACCGTGAGCAAGGGGTCCACCATTACGGTGGTCCGCACCGCTGGCGCTGGTTCCGCTGCCTTTGAGGCCCAGGATTTCTCACGTGTCTCCAATGGCACGCTGAGCCTCACTCACACGGCACTCACGCTCGGAGTTCCGACCGGGGTGGCCACCGCGTTTGAGCGCATCATTCTGACCAACGGCCTTGCCGGCATCGGCGCGCGTGGCGGAAACACCAGCAACGGTACAGGAGTGACCAACGGCGGCATGGTGGCCCCATGGATCGTTGATGCGACTGAAAACAGCTACGTGGGCTATGATCCGATGGGCATCGGCTCGGGCTTCCAGGCGTTGCTTAGCACCGGCACTGCGGCAGCAGGCCAGATCGAATACAGCGCTCGAATGACAGGCACCGGCACTTTCACCACCGGCCTTGCCTCATCCTCGACTGTCGATGTCAGCGGCGGCGCACAGACTCTGGGCGACAATCCGAACGTATACGCCCTGCGCACCAACCAGAACATCACTGGCACAAGCACGTTTAACACGCTGACGATCAGCAGCGGCGGCCTGCTCTTTAACAACACCTCCGGCACTGCAACGATCAGCGTGCTGCAGACGGCATCCACTTCCGTGTCGGCGATCACCTTGCCGATGACCCTCGCCTTCCCGGGTGAAGCAGTTATCTTCACGGCAAGCGGCGGCACCGCCCAGATCAACGCCCAGATCACGGCGACAGGCCTGACCAAATTTGGTGCCGGCACTCTCCTGCTGGCTGGTGCCAACACCATCACCGGGCCGGTCACCTTGAACCAAGGCACACTGTCCCTGGCCACCGCGGTGTCCAACTCCGGCTCCGCCCCCCTCAAGACCCCGACCAACGGCCAGGCTCTGATCGTCAACGGCGGCACGCTCATTCTTGACAGCCTCATCTCCAATGATGCAGGTCGTGACTCCCAGCTCGCCAGCGGTTACCGCCTCACCGGCGACATCCTCAGTGCTGTCACTGTCAATGCTGACGCTACGATCACGAACAACAACCAAGGGGTGATGCAGCGGATCGGCTCGCTGACGATTGCCGACCTCGGCCCTAATTCCCCCATCTTCCTGAACTTCTCCCAGAATGGCGTCACCGTCACCGGCACCACCAGCCTGGGGGCCAACAGCACGATCATCGGAAGCTCCTTTGGCGTTTCTAATCAGACCATCTTCGAAGGTGTGGTCACTGGCGGAGCGAACGGCAAGCTCATCAAGGTGGGCAACGGCGGGCTGATGTTTGCCAATGCCGCCAACACCTTTGGCACTGCCGGCCAGACCGGCCTGGAAGTCTGGGCTTCCACTCAGAACACCGCGACCAGCCTCATTGGCAGCACAAGCCTCTCGGGCACTCCATTCGGAGTGGGCGACATCAATCTCCTTCCAGGTACGCTGATCCGCCTTGCCAGCGCGACGAACATCGCCGCCCAGAAAGTCACCGCGACCAGTGACAGCTATGGCTACACCGGGGTGTCCTTTGGTTTCAACAACAACGGCACGAAGCTGACGCAGGCCAATATCCTGAGCCTGCTGACCACCAGTGGAGCCGCCAATGGCAAGGTCCAGCTGAACTCCACGGGGCCAGCCCTCGGTGTGATCTCACTCGACAATTCATGGCAGTATGGCTCTCTCGATCTGGGTGCCATGGAACTGGCGCTCAATGGCAGCTCCAGCGGACCGAAGCTGTGGCTCGGCACCTCGATGAGCGGGGTCAACAACCAGCTTTACTTCAACCCGACACTGGGCGCTTCCACGGATGGTGTTTACCGTTTCGGCGGCGGCGGCAACCAGGGGACTCTGCAAGTCGGCGCGGGTGCGTTTGAAAACGTGCTTACCGGGGCCACCTCTGTGCAAGTCGGCGCAACGGTGGGCGGGATTGGTTACAACAGTCAGTCGGTCATCAATGGCAACTTCAACCTGACGCTCACCAACCGCAACAACCTCACCGGAGATACCTGGGCCAATCGCGGAACCACCCTCGGCCTTACCAACAACTTTGCTCTCGGTACGGGCAGCCTGGTGGTCAACGAAACCAGCAACAGCGGTGTGAACATTGGCCAGGCATCCGAAGGCGCGGTCAGCGCAGCCGGCATCAGCATCTACAACACGGTGAATCTGGTGGGCGATTTCCGCACGGCGGGCAACAACTTCGTCCTGCGTGGCAATGTGAATCTTGCCCCGAACGGTGTCGCAGCCACCCGGACGATTGAAAACACGGGGGAAATGAGCATCCTCGGTGTCATCAGCGGCGCGGGCAGCAACCTGATCAAGACGGGGGCCTCCGCCTTGGTGCTGAACGGTATGAACACCTACACCGGCACCACCACGCTGAATGGCACTGGCGGACTTTTCGTCGGCAACGACGTGCTGCCCAACACCAACGGCGCTTTGGGCAACAGCGACACTCCGCTGGCGGTCACCACCGCGGGCTCGACGCTCGGACTCAGCGGTCAGGTGAACTTTGGACGTGACCTGGTCCTCAACACGACATCGCTGACGCTTCTGGGCAACTCCATGTACACCGCGAGATTCACCGGTGGCACCAGCATCATCAGCGGCAGCACGCTCACCATCCAGGCGCTTACCACAGGCCGTATTGAAATGGCGGGCGCGATCACCGGCCCTGGAGTTCTGGCCGTGGGCAGCGCTGCGGCCACCGCTTCCGGTGTCGTCTATTTCGGTGCGGATGCCAGCGGCTATTCGGCCAACACCTACACGGGCGGCACGACTCTGAACAATGCGCGCGTCATCATCGGTGCGGACAGCTATTACACCGGCACCGCTGCCATCCCGACCGTCGTCAGCAGCCCCTTTGGCACTGGTGCCCTGACCTTTGGTACTGGCAACGCAAACGCGGGCACCCTGATCGGATCCAATGGCGTCAACCGCACGATCGTGAATGCCCTCGGAGCTCTTTCCTCAGGGGCCGCCTTGCTGATCACCTTTGAAGGACGTGGCAGCCAGGTGTACAGCAACGCGATCAACAGCTGGGACCTCAACTCCAATGCCGCCCTGCAGAGCCGCCAGTTCGTGGTCAACACCACCCAGGGCGTCATCCAATTTGATGCCAGCTTCACCTCCAGTGGTGCTGGCGGTGTCAATCTGGTCAAGCAGGGCCCGGGCGTCCTGGTGATCACCGGCAACAACGTCGTGGCCTACAACAAGACCACCGCAGACACAAACTATGGCTCGTCCTGGTTCATTGACGCTGGTCAGCTGCGTGTGACTGCGGACGCCCAGCTGGGTGATCCGACCCTGACTCTGGCAGTGGGCAGCACTGCCCACACAGTGGCTGGCCTGGCCGCCGATGTCCGCCTGCGTGGCGGTGTGCTCTCCATTGGCAGTTCCTTCACCACCTCGCATCAGTTGATCCAGACGGTCGCCAGCGCGATCGAAGTTTCGAGCGGCAGCACCTTTGGTGAAGCACTTCCGATTACCGGTGCCTTTGCCCTTACAAAACTTGGCGGTGGCACACTGGTGCTCAATGCCTCTACCAACGCCTTCACCGGCCTGACCATCGGCAGCTTCGTCGGTGGTGGTGGCACAGTCACGACGGCCATGGGCGCCATCGCGGGCCAGCAGCCGTTCGGCCCTGGTACAGTGACGCTGGGTGGCGGCACGCTGCAGATCACTGGCGTGACCGGTACGGCACCCGCAGGGGTGACGGTGGGCACGACGCAGGGCGCGGCCAGCTACATCCTCAATGTGAGCAATGCCTCGAGCATCGTTCCAGGCATGACGATCACGGGCACAAACATCGCCGCGAACACGGTGGTGACGGCGGTGAACGGCTCCAACATCACTCTGAGCCTGCCCACCACTGCGGCGGCCACGAATGGCACAGCCCTGACCTTTGGCATTGCCAACCAGGCTCTGACCGTTGCCGGGCTGACCTACAATGGTGGCAGCGTGCAGGCGCTCAAGGGACTCTCCGGCGGCGTGACCACGGTGACTTCGGCCCTCACGGCCACGGCGCTCACACGCGGAACCAACGGCATGCTGACTGTCATCAGCTCCAACCTGACCTCTGACCTCGGAACGAACGAAAAATTCATCCCGGGTGCCGCGGTGGGCAACACCAGTGGCATTCTTACAACGCCATCGATCGTGGGTCTCGGCCTGAACGACGGAAATCTGAACTTCCTGCGTTATGTGGATGCGACGAGCGGCCTGGCATTGAACAATGCCACCACGGTGGGCACGCTGGTTGCCTCCGCGGCGACCTCTCTGGCGGACATCAGCAGCGTGCAGTCTGTGGCTGGCAGCACCATCGACGTGCTGGCCCTGCGCACGAACAGCAACATCACCTCCGGCGGCGCCTCCTCGCTGCTGCGCATCGCCAGCGGCGGATTGATCATGAACGGCGCGGGCACGGCTGGTCCAAACATCAGCAGCAATCTGCGCTTCGGCACGGGCGCGACAGCGCAGGAAGCCCTGGTCTTTGTCAGCGGCGGCCAGACAAGCAGTTCCATCCTCTCCGGCAGCTATGAAGCCACCGACTTCACCAAGGCTGGCCTTGGCACCCTTCTGCTTTCGGGCACCGGAAACGTGATGGCTTCCACCACCACGGCGCTGCGCAACCTGACCATCCAGGAAGGCACTCTCATGTTTGGATCCCAGAGCGCCGTGGCCTCCGGCGGTCTGATCAACCTCGTCGTCAACAATGCGGGTGTGTTTGACCTCAACGGCCAGAACATCACCATCGGCGGACTCGCGGGAACGGGAACAGTCACTGGCACCTCGGGCTCTCTGACGGTGAACGCCGGTCTCGGCCAGGCCACCACCTTCTCCGGGGTCATCACCGGCAGCGCCAGTCTGACCAAGACAGGAAACGGCACCCTGACGCTGGGGCAGCCGGTTAACAAGGATGGCGCACCCCTGGCCAGCACCTACACCGGCGGCACGACCATTGGGGTCGGTCGCATCACCAGCGCAGTGGCGGCGAACTCGCTGCTGACCACAGGGACCTCCAGCAGCTTGATCGTTCGCAACACGCTTGCACTTGGCACCGGCGGTGTCTCGCTGCAGGGCGGCTCCCTCGACCTCGCGGCGGTCACGGGCAACGGCTACGTGACCGGCGAGCTTGTTGACGGCATCAACGTGATGCAGTTTGGGGCCGGCAGCGGCTTGAACATCACTGTGGCCGCTCTCAACAGCTGGGGCCAGGCGAACACCACCTCCGCGCTCTCCACCAGCACCGCGCCGGTCGCCTGGAGCATGGTCAACAACGTCATTCTGAATGCACCTGCGCTGACTTGGACAGGTGGCCAGACAACGAACGTCCTGATCGCCGGCACGCTTGATTTGAGCGCCAATGCCAATTCGAACGTCATCCTGAACACGCCCGCCGTGTCCGGCACCGTCGGCGGCAATGGGGTCATCTCCGGCCAGATTTTGGCTGCAGGCCAGACTTTGACCAAGGTGGGTGGCAGCACTCTGTTCCTGACCAATGGCCGCACCAGCATGCTGCCGGACGGCAGTGCTGATCCTCTGGGCCAGGGGGCCAACAAAGTGGGAGCGTGGCAGGTCATGGCAGGGACTTTGGAAGTGCGCACTTCGGGCAATGCTCTCGATCCTCTCGGCGGCACCAATGCCAGCCCTGTGGTGGGCAGCCTCAACGGCCTGGCTTACAGCAATGCGTCCGTCACCCTCAATGGCGCCACCCTTAACATCCGTAACGATGGAGACAACACCGCTGACATGCAGGTGCTGACCTCCTTTGCCAACAACAGCCTGAACATTGGCTCCTCGGCGGGCATCGGCAGCAGCTATATCGGCAGCACCAACTCCACCGTCAGCCTGGACCGCCTTGCAACGGCAACAAGCAACAAGACCGTCCGCTTTGGCGATCTGAACTTCGGCGGCCCGCTGGGAACCGCCTTCCTGACGGTGAACAACGGCAATGCGTTCAGCATCGCGTTCAACAACCTCACCATGGTGAAGGATGCCTATCTGGCATTGAGTACGAACGCGACGGTCTATGGAACGATCAGCGGCAACGGAACGCTCTACAGGCAGAATGGCAGCAGCCTCTTCATCAACAGCGACAACAGCGCTGGCTGGCAGGGCGGCACCGTCCTCAACGGCGGCACCACCTTCTTCGGCGTGTTTGAAGGCAACATGACTGCTTTGAGCGACACGGCGGCGGGCCTGGTCCCCGGACTTGTGGCCAATTCAAACCTCGGCCGCGGCAACATTCTGATCCAGCCGGGCATCGCCCTGCAGTTCAACAGCCTGAACAACATCGTCTCCGGCTGGACCGGCACCGTCGATCTGCGCAGCAACCTCATGGCAAACTATGGCATCCTGCGCATGGCCGCAAACGCACCACTCTCGGCGTTCAACCTCCGGATTGGCAGCCTCGGCGGACCGCAGAGCACCTCATGGTATGGCCTCGCGGGTGGCAACGGCCTCAATGGCGGCGGCAAGGATCCTGGCGGTGCCATCATTGCTTTGAACACGGTTTACAACCAGGTCATCAACCTGATGAACATCGGTGACGGAACAGCTTTCCTGGGTTCGACCACCAACGGTGTGGGCCTGAACGGCAGCTACAACGCCGCCACACTCGGCTACGGCCTTGGCACCACCTACCGTCTCGGCAGCGGTGGCAGCACTCTCTACGTCAGCAGCGACATGGCCAGCAACAACATCCTGACCAATGGCCAGGTTCGTGACGCCAGCCTCATCGTTGGCATGATCCACAGCGCGCTGAACGTCGATACCCTCACGGGTGGCAATGGTCGCGGCACGGTGGTGCTGCTGACCAATAACGACTATCGTGGCTCCACCACGGTCAATCGTGGCAGCGTGCTGGACTTCCGCGGCTCCCTGGCTTCGAAGAACTACGATGTCTGGGGCACCATCATCGCCGGTGGCCTGGGTGGCACATTCCTCAATGCCGCAGGAACGGACAGCCTCTTCAATGCATCGGGTGGCAGCTTTGTCCTGCGCCCAAGTTCCGAACTGCGGTTTGACTATGCCACCGGCCTGCTGGCAAACAGCAGTCTGGAAAACTCCGGCGGCCAGGGCCGCTGGCTGAACACCCAGGCCCTGACGCTGGACTCCGCCACACTGCGCCTGCTGGGCAATCGCGACATCGAAGTGACTGAAACCGTCGGGGACGTCACGGTGAAGGGCTTCGGCCAGCTCGTTGTGCAGCGTGATCTGCTGGATCGCACCGTCACCCTCGTCGTGGGTGGTGGCGCGGGCGCTGACATCAGCCGCACGCTCGACCGCATGGTCAATGGTCTGGCTATCACCGGCAACAACGCCACCCTGCAGATCAATGACATCAATGGCAGCCAGCTTGGCAGCGACGAGCGTATCAAGCTCACGAGCGGTCTCGGCGCCAATGGCATTACGGCTCTTGGTGGCATCACCAACGGCATGCTGGCACCTTGGATGGTCAACGCCACCGACGGCCAGTTCCTCACTTATACTTCCGCCAACGGCTTCGTGAACGCCGGCTTCGACTCCATCCGCTCAGGCGCCATTGCCAACGGCACTGCGGTGCCCACCGAGCGCACCTATGTCAATGCTGCAGCCAGCATCACCGGCGGCGGAGGTCTCGTCCTCGACACTTATGCGATGCGCGCAGATGCCAGCATCACCTTCGCCAACAACACGACCGCGGCAGCAACTGACGTCATCCGCCTTCAGAGTGGTGGCCTCATCGCCATCAATGCGATTACCATTGTGCCCGGTCTGAATGCAGGACCTACGGCCAAGGAACTCGACATCTACAATAACAGCACCCTCGCCATCGGTACCATCACGACGCAGGCTGCGTCCAGCAGCCAGCCAGGGATGAGTCCGACGACCACCGGCCAGATTCTTAACGCCACCACGGTCGTCAAGCAGGGCGCCGGCACACTGCAGATCGACTCGCCGCAGAATTCCTTCAGCGGCAACTGGATCATCAATCAGGGGAATCTGACACTGCGTGCTCCGTCCATCACCACAGGAGCCCTTGCGTCGGCAAACCTGGGCGGCACCGCCACTCTGGCGCAGATGAACGCAGGCACCGGCGGGGTGGTCGCATTGAACAACTACAACGCCACCTTGAACCTCGCGTCTGACGTCGGTGCGGTCGTCACCAGCACCTTCACCAGCACCTCGGGTTCCAGCAGCATCGTAGTCTCCAGCGCCACGGGCTTGGCGGTTGGCCAGCCGATCGCTGGCAACGGCATCCCTGCGGGAACCTACATTGGTTCGATTGCCACCAACACGATTGGTCTGGTGTCTGCCACGGGAACAGCGGTGACTGCCACCGTCACTCAAGGCACCGCCACCAACAACAACTTCGTCGCCAATGCAGGCGGTGTGGTGAATCTCACCGGTGTCACGACCGTTGCGAGCAGCACCACGGTCACGGTGGCCAGCACGGCCGGCCTTGTTCCTGGCATGGTCATCTATGGTCTGGGTTCGGCCGCTCTGACGGTCTCCCAGATCACCAGCCCGACCACCTTCACCATCAGTGCCGCGCCTGCCGCGACCATGACGGGCGGGCAGCTCACAGCGGTGGTTGGTACCACCACCTTCAATGTCGGACTCAACATCGGCGAAGGTGTGGCCCAGGCCATTCTGACCTCCAACCGTGTTGGCGCCCTGACCACGGCCATCACTGCGGGCAACCTGGTCATGGCGGGTGGCATCCGCTTTGGTGGCTCTTCGGGTGAGCAGGGACAGACCCTGTATTTCAACAACCCGACTGGCAGCACCACCTTCAACGTCCTTGCTCGCGGCGGACTGGACCTCGGACCTGGAACCATCGATGGCAGTCAGGCCTATGCCTTCATCAACACGGGTGCCAACGGCAACCCCACCACGCTCAGAATTGACGGTCAGGTGACCGGCGGCGCCACTCTGGTGAAGACCGGCGGGCAGACTCTGGATCTGGACAACGTCAGCACCGGCCTTCTGAACACGAACTCGGGCGGCATCCAGGTGCAGCAGGGCACGCTGAACCTGCGCGGCACCAGCGTGGGCGTGCCGATGACCGGCGCCACCGTCGCGGCGGGCACCACCGTCACCGTTCCTTCGACGACCGGCCTGGCGGTGGGTATGCTTGTGTCTGGTCCTGGCATCCCAGCAAACTCCACCATCCTGACCATTCCAAACGGTACGACGTTCACGATCGGCTCGGCAGCCACCGCTCAGACGGGCCCGCAGACGCTGTTCTTCTTCGCTGCCGCCTCCCTGAACTCCTTCGCCAGCGGCAATCCGAACGTGCTTGGCAACTCCAGCACGATTGTCGCGGGAGTGACCACATCCGCCCTGTTTAACGGCGGCATGGGCACTGGTGCTCTGACCCTCTGGGGCGGAACCACCAACATCCGCCTGGATGTCGGCACCAATGACTCGACCCGCCAGCGCTTCTGGATCGGTAACAGCGCCACTGGCAACAGCCTCATCGTCAACGGCGCGTCCACGATCTCCATTGACCGTAACTCCGGTTCATACTCGGCCAAACATCTGGCATTCAGCGACATGACGATTGGCTCGACCACGCTCAACGCCAGCAGTGGCAACTATGTGCTGGAAATCAACGGTGGAACCAATCTCACCGGCACACCTGTGCTGAACATCACTGGCGGCCAGATGCTCCTCAACGGGGCCATCACCGACGGCGGTGCCGGTCAGGCGATCATCAAGAACGGTGGAAGCGAACTGTGGATCAACAGCAACGCCAGCCTCTTCGGCGGCCTGTATGCCGGCACCATCGGCACCAAGGGCCTCGGCATCGTGGTCAATGGCGGCCTGCTCCGCTTTGGCGACGTCAGCGGCGAAAATCCGACGCTCAATTTGAACACCATCCTGCGTGGCAGCCAGATTCGCATCAATCCGACGGGGAATATTCTGATCTCCGCCACTGGTGGTGCGTCGCCGAACCTGACCTTCGCAGCCGGGCAGATCGCTCAATACAGCGTGAATCCGCAGATGTCTCTGTTCCGCGTCAACAACAACTCCATCACGAGCGCCAACCTGCAGAACTGGCTGTCCAGTGACTCCAGCGGCGTGATCGCCCTGAACGTGAGCAACGCCAACAGCCTGGATCTGAGCCTCATCGGCAACGGCCAGTATTATCTGGGCGCGGTCGCAGGAGTCAGCTACACCGGCACGACGCTGGGCGTGGGCGCCGGCAGCCTCTACCGCATCGGCGGAGGCACCAACACACTGACCGTCACCAATGGTGTGCTTGCCGGCTCCAATTCTGTGATCATCGGCAGCCAGGGAGGCAATGGCAACAGCACGGTGATCCTCAATGCCGTGAACACCTACACCGGCACCACGGTTGTGAGCCGCAACAACACGCTGCGTTTCACTCCTGCCCCAACCGGTGCCAACAGCGCACTCGGCACTGGCGGTCAGGTGGATGTGTTTGGCCAGCTGCAGGCGGAAAACGCCGGCACGTTCCGCAACTCCGGCGGCACCGCCAACCAGAACGCGATTGTGCTGCATCCTGGTTCGATCCTGCGCTTTGAAAACAACGTCACGGCCTCGAATTACAACCGCTGGGATGACGCCACGGCCATCAACCTTGATGGTGCCCAGTTGCAGATCAACTCGCTCAATAACGTCGCTGCGGCGGGTAACGTCGAGGACGTCGGTGCCATCACATTTGGACGTGCTGCGGTGATCAGTGTTGCCAACACAGGCACTGGATCTGTCGCCTTGCGCACACCTTCTCTCATTCGTGCCAACGGTGGCACTCTCCAAATCTTGGCTGGTGATGCGGACAACGGAACAAGCGTTGGTCTTGGACGAGGTGCGCTTGGCACGACCAATGTGGACCAGCTTTTGGTCACCGGCAGTCTTCCTAGCGCGGTCACGGGCGGAAGCCTCGTGAACGGCATGTTGCCAGCCTACTATATCAACGGCACGGACAATCGCTTCGTGACTTATGGAGCCAATGGTATTGTGAATGCGGCATTCACTGCAGGCTTCTCGCTCACCGGAGGCGTGTTTACCACCAATGGCACCGGCACGCAGATCGTTGACATCGGCTCTGGCACCATGACGCTGACGCAGGATCAGAGTATTTACGCCCTGCGCACCAGCCAGAACATCAACCCCGGATTTGGCCAGTTCAACACCATCACTTTTGCAGATGGCGCCACGGATGCGGATCGCGGCGGTTTGATCAACACCGGCACACCGACGATCTCCGTCAATCTGAAGTTCGGCACTAACGGCGACAAGGAAGCCATCTTCTACAATGCTGGCAACCTGACGATGAGCGGTGACATCTTTGCCGGCAGCATCACCAAGTTCGGTGGCAGCTCTCTCATCATTGCCAAGGACCAGACCACGGCCGCTCGCGGCACCGGCAACGGATTCGGCGGCAACTGGGTGGTGAACCAGGGCACCCTGCAGTTCAACACCTTCGGTGGTGGCGGCGACGGCGGAACAATCACGCTCAATGCGAGCGGCATCACCTCCGCTGCAGGGACCATACTTCAGCTCAGCGCGACAAGCGGCAGCACGCTGACGGGCCAATACAGCTTCGGCCGGATCATCGTTGTGGACAATGCGCTGATCAATGTGGATCAGGGCGCGGACGACCGCACGGTGAACATCAACGACGTGGAAATCAACTCCACAGACACCACCGGGCTGTCTCCTGCACGTGTGCGCTTCACCCTGAACCGCAGCCGCAGCATGGTAAATGCCGGAGTGCTTTCTCTTACCGGCACCGGTGCCTCCATCCTGGACGTCAACGCCACCGGCACGAACAACCAGATCACCTCGGGTGCCAGCACAGGCATCTCCTTCACCGGACTCACGGGCAGCCAGAACCTCATCAAGTGGGGCAACGGCTACGCCTTCATCGGCGGCGACAACACCGGCTACACCGGCAACACCATCATCGAGCAGGGTGCGCTGGCCGTGACAAGCGCCAACGCCCTGGGGGCGGGTTCGCTGACAGTGCGCCGTTACGGCGTCCTGGACATCATGACCACTGGCTTTACGAAGTCGGCCACGTATGAAGCAGGCTCCATCGAGCGCTGGAGCGTGGACAATGCCCGCAGCGGCGCGATCAACCTGGGCGGTGCCACCCTCCAGGTGAACGCCGACCAGTTCAGCACCAATGCCACAGTCACCCTGAACGGCGGATCCATTGAAGGCTTCCTCCGCTCGGATGATCTGGTCAGTGGCAACTCGGGCACCGTTTTCCGCACGCTGGGTGCGGGTGTGAGCATCGTGCTCGGCGGCAATTCCTTCGTGGGCCAGAACTACCTGACCGATGGACCGAACGGAACGGACAATGGCCGGTCAACGGATGGCAACACCAATCCGTCGCAGGGCACCATTCCAGACATCAACAACAACAGTGTCCAGAACGACACGGCACGTGGCGTCATCCTGGACATCAAAGGCAGCATCAGTGGTTCTGGCAGCCTTACCAAGCAGGGCGGTGACACGGTGATTCTGTCTGGCAACAACACCTACAGCGGCGGCACCAACATCGCTGACGGCACCGTGCGCCTGAACTCCGCCACGGCGCTCGCGCAAGGCGGCAATCTGAGCACCACAGGACGCGGTATTCTGGACCTGGGCGGCTTTGACGCCAATGTGAAGCACCTTACTGCCACGGCGACCACAGGGGCCTTCGTGAGCAGTTCTGGTTTCATCACCAACTCGGCCACCACGGTGAACACCCTGACCGTGGGAACAGGATCCACGGCTGATTACACCTACGGCGGTGTCATCCAGAACAACGTGGCTGTCACCAAGACGGGAACGAACAACATGACGCTCACCAATGTGAACACCTATCTGGGGAACACTCAGATCAACGCGGGTGGAGTCATCCTGGGAGCCAGCGCCACCATCGACGACACTCCTTGGGTTGGCATGAACACCGCGACCACGCTGGATGTGAGCTCGAAGGGTGGAGTAGGCTACACCTACGACGGCGTCATCAGCGGCGGTGGTGTGGGAGCGCAGAAGACTGACAATACCAATCGCGCGACGATTTTGGGCAACTTTGTGGTGGGAGACAACACCGGCAACGTGGGCTCGGTCGGCAGCATGGCTCCCGGCAATTCAAGCCTGAACAGCCTGGCCACTGCGGGAGATCAGGTGGGTCACATCAATGTCACCGGCAATCTGACTTTGAGCGGGGCCATCACCGGAACCACGACGAACACGACCCGCCTGACGTTGCAGGCCAATGTGCCGACCACGAATCTCGGCGCCCTGGGCTGGGATGGAAGCACCGACATCAGCACCTTCATCAACGGTCTCCCCACCGGCACGGCCGATCAGCAGGGTGCGCTGAATGGAACCTTTGGCAACCTCAGTGGCCATGACTACGTCAATGTTGGTGGCACGCTGAACGTTGCATCTCTTGGAAACATCGTCGTGACCCATACGGCAGGCTCCATTGGAGGCGGGGATGTGTTCAACCTCATCGACTGGAGCTCAGTGACCGGATTCGGAGCTTACGGCACTGGTTTCTTCGTTGGCGGCAGAATTCAGGACGGCACCGCGTTGCCATCCGTTCAGGATCTCCAGCTCGCAACGCTTGACCCGGGTCTCTTCTGGGACACCAGCCTCTTCGCCAGCTACGGTGTCCTGGTGGTCGTGCCTGAGCCTTCGAAGGCGTTGTTCCTCATGTTTGGTCTGCTGGGCCTCATGCTGCGCCGTCGCCGCCGCTCCGGCATTTGCTGAAGCCTCTGTGCAAATTCAAAAGCCCGATCTGCCGCCAAGGCTAGACCAACTCTCAAAAATCTTGTCACATTGCCCGGACGGCGGAGCGGCCCCATTGGCTGCGTTAGTCGCTTGCCTGTTATTCTTCAATAGCAGACGGCGCTCCCGCCTTGCCACTGGGGCCGCTGCGCTCGCCGGTCAAAATGACAATCTTTTCGAGAACTGGTCTATATCGGGCTTTTTATTGGTCAGGCCGGCTCTTCACAACTCTGCCCTACTGCGGTGAGGCGGAGCGCTTTGGCCATTCGCGCCACCCCGCGCTGGCCGTTCTCTCCAAACGGCCGGCGAGATTGCCGCCCGGCATGCCGGAAATACTTTCGGGTCAGCAGGGGGCATCAACCAGCCTCGTGCCGTGATTGCAGGGCTTTGCTTGGACGCGTGGAAATCAGCCGGGCAGCAGCCGCGCTGCGATCTGGCGGCCCGTGTTCATCAGGCGGTCTTTCTCCTCCTCGGTGAAATCATAGGGCACCAGTTTGCCGATGCCCAGCGTGCCGCACAGGCGCGCTCCGTCCATCACGGGCACGGCCAGCGTGCCTTGAACCTGCGTTTGCTTCGCGCCAGGTTTGGCAACGCCTGAGGTGTCGGTTTGCAGATTGCACATCTCCACAGCCTCCTGCCGCTCGGCTGCCACTCCCGCGATGCCTTTGCCCACGGGAATCGACTGGATGATCGGCATCAGCGCCTCCGGGATGCCTTGATGCGCCACGAGCTTCAGGTGGCGGTCCGCAGGGTCCAGACGGTGCAGGGTGCCCGTCGTGCAGCCGAATGCCGAGATCGTCTGGGAAAGGAATTCTGCCCATGTAGGAGGGGTGGGGGAAATCATGGAAAATGAGGACGGATGAAGTCGGGATTTGTCGTTGTCGCGGCGGGGGCGGGGCCTTACTCTGCTGCAATCTTCGTTTCTGTCATGAAATCCTGCTCTGCTTTTTTTGTCCTTCTTTGGCTGACACCTGCCGCTGCACAGCCGGCCGTGCAGTCGAATGCCCCCATCGTGGCCAAGAGTACCTACCACAAGGACAACTCCCACTCCGAGACCATCCTCGACAAGACCACCAACGAACTCATCGAGTCCACCTACAACGCTAACAACGTTCTCGTCGCCAAGAAACACTACCTCCTCAACGAGCGTGGTCTGCCCACCCAGGGGCACATTTACGACGGTCGCGGCAATCTCGTCGCCCGCTCCCAGGTCTATTTTGACGACTTTGGCCGTGCGAAGGAGATGCGCTCCTTCAACCTCAATGGCCAGTGCTACCAGCAGATCCTCTACGAATACGATCCCTCCACGGGGGCTGCCAAGAAGCCCATCGTCAACAATGTGGATCCCCGGGCGGCCCCCACCATCAGGCCTGACGTGATGGACTTCACTCAGACCACGGCTCCTCCCGGCCAGGTTCCCCCCAGTCAGATGACCCCGCAGATGCAAATGCAGTACCAACAACAGCAGCAGCAACTGCAGTTGCAGTATCAACAACAGCAGCGGGCTGCTCCGCCTCCCGAGGCGCCAAAACCCAAAGGCTTCTTCAAACGCTTGTTTGGCAAGTAACTGGCCCCTTTACGGATGGAAGTCCCCGCACCCGGCCAGCGCTGGATCAGCCAAAGCGAACCCGAACTCGGTCTCGGCATCGTCACCAGCATCGAAGGTAGCTTCATCGACCTGCGCTTTCCCGCAGCAGGTGAGAAACGCCGCTATGCCCGCAATGGAGCGCCCCTGCGTCGTGCCAGTTTCCAGGCGGGCGACAAAATCACCCTGCGCGATGGGGCGGAGCATCTAATCGACTCCGTCAGCTCCAGCGCCGGGGTCCTGCTTTACCACTGTGGCGCTCACCGCATTCCCGAGGGCGACCTGGCGGACACCCTCAGTCTTGGCGGCCCGCAGGAGCGCCTCCTCGCCGCCAGCGTGGACGATCTCCAGTCCTTCGCCCTCCGTGCCGAGGCCGTCGAGTGGCGCTGCCGCATGCAGGCCTCCCCAGTGCGCGGTTTCATCGGCGGCCGGGTCGATCCCATCCCGCACCAGATGTCCATCGCGGCGGATGTCACCGGACGCCTCCTGCCGCGCGTGCTGCTGGCCGATGAAGTTGGCCTCGGCAAGACGATTGAGGCGGGGCTCATCCTCCACCGCCTGCACCTCACCGGCCGTGCCTCCCGCATCCTCGTGCTCGTCCCCGATGCGCTGCCGCACCAGTGGTTCGTGGAGCTGCTGCGCCGCTTCAATCTGATGTTCAGCCTCTTCGATGAAGAGCGCTGCGCTGCCATCGAAGCCGGAGACCCCGAGGGCAATCCCTTTCTCGACAGCCAGCTCGTGCTCTGCCCGCTGTCCCTTCTGAGTGGTTCGCCAAAGCGCGCCCTGCAGGCCGCAGAGGCCGCCTGGGATCTTCTGATCGTCGATGAGGCTCATCACCTTGAGTGGGCCGTTGAAGCGCCAGGAACGGCCTATCAGGTAGTGGAGGCCATCGCCCGGCGTGTGCCCGGCGTCCTGTTGCTCACCGCCACGCCACAGCAGCTCGGTGCGGAGGGCCATTTCGCCCGTCTGCGTCTCCTCGATCCCGACCGCTACGGCGATCTGAACGAATTCCTGGCCGAATCCAGCCGCTACGAGCAGGTCGCCCAGGTCGTGGATCGCATCCTTCAAGGGGGCCTCATGAGCGATGCGGATTGCGAGATCTTCGCCAGCCACTCACCGCGTGTCCAGCAGCATGCCGCCCAGCTCAATGCAGGCGATGAAACCGCCCGCCAGCGCCTTGTTGCCGATCTCCTGGATGAGTTCGGCACTGGCCGCGTCATGTTTCGCAACACGCGCGCCGTCATCCAGGGCTTCCCTCCTCGCCGCTGCCATCTCCGGCCTCTTGTCGTGGAGGAAACTTCCACACCGGAGGACACTCGCATCCGCTGGCTTGCCGCCACCCTGCGGGAGCTGGGCGAGGCCAAAGTCCTGCTCATCTGCCGCACCCGCAGGCTGGCCGAAGACGTTCATGAGCGCCTGCTGCGCGAGATCAATGTCCATGCGGTGCTCTTCCACGAAGGGCTCACCCTCATGCAGCGGGACCGCCATGCCGCTGCCTTCGCCGACCCCGAAGGTGCGCGCATTTTGATCTGCTCTGAGATCGGCAGCGAAGGCCGCAACTTCCAGTTCGCCCAGCACCTCGTGCTCTACGATCTTCCGCGCGATCCCGAACTGCTGGAGCAGCGCATCGGCCGCCTTGACCGCATCGGTCAAAAAGGGGCCATCAACATCCATGTGCCTTTCGTCACCGGCGGGGAAGGGGAGGTGCTGGCCCGTTGGTACCACGAAGGTCTGGATGCCTTCGAGCACAGTCTCCAGGGCGCCACGCAGCTTCTGCATTCTTTCGCCGCTGAAATCGAAGCGCTGTGCGCGGAGTTCGACGCCAAAAAACTCGCTGCCTGCATCCGCCGCAGCGAGGCGCTGCGTCTCGAAGTGCGGCAGAAGCTCGAGCGCGGGCACAACCGCCTCCTTGAGCTCAACTCCTGCAAGCCACGCCTCGCCGCCCGTATGATCGAGCGCATTCGCGATGTGGATGCGGGGCTCGATTTTGAGCGCTTCTTCATCCGTCTGCTGGATCACTTCGGCATGCATGTGGAGGAGATGACCGACCGCACCTGGTACATTCGTCCGGACAATCTCATCACCGATGCGCTGCCTTCCCTGCCCGAGGAAGGCCTCACCTTTTCCTTTGATCGTGAACGCGCCCTTTCCCGCGATCATGAAGCCTTCATGAGCTGGGATCACCCGCTGGTTTGTGCCGCTCTCGATGTGCTGCTCGGCTCGCCTGCGGGCAATGCGGGCTTTGCCTTCTGGAAAGCCTCCGGTGGCGAAGGGCTGGTCCTTCAGACCTGCTTCATCGCCGAGTGCATCGCTCCTCCCGCTCTGCACGTTGCGCGCTTCATGCCTGCCACGCCCTTGCGCGTCGCGGTCGATCATCAGGGCCGCGACCTCAGCGCAGATCCTGCCTTCACCCGTGCCAGACTCACGGCCGGAGATCCCACCCGCACTGTGGAAAACGAAGCCGTGCGTCACAAGCTCCTTCCCGCCATGCTTGCCAAGGCCCAGAAGCTTGCCGAGGCCCAGCTCAAAACTCAGCAGCAGCGCGCCAGCACCGCCATGAGCAAGCAGATGGACGAAGAGATCGCGCGGCTGGAGGACCTGCAGGCACGCAATCCCCACGTGCGTCCGGAAGAGATCACCGCCCTGCGGGCTCAGCGGGATGCTCTTGCTGCTGCCATCGCCTCCACCGCTCTGCGTCTCGATGCCGTGCGTCTGGTGCTGCGGCTGAAATAACAAAAAAAAGCCGGAGTCTTTCGACTCCGGCTTCAAATCATACTCAACTCAGCGCCTTACGCAGGCACTCCGGTCAGCCCGGGAGCCAGACCGCCTTCGTCCTCGTCCTCACGCTTCACCGGACGTGAATCCGTTGCCTTGGGCAGTGGCG
The DNA here is from genome assembly GCF_044222565.1 of Prosthecobacter sp. Lineage (GTDB taxonomy): Bacteria > Verrucomicrobiota > Verrucomicrobiia > Verrucomicrobiales > Verrucomicrobiaceae > Prosthecobacter. The sequence continues at coordinate 36,523 of NZ_JBGANA010000006.1, read as the reverse complement.
GTGGGGGCGGGGGCTTGCTCCGGCTTTCCGGTGGGTTGATCAGGCGGCCATGCTCCATCAGTTCCTTGATGTGCGAGCCGTCGAGAGTTTCGTATTCCAGCAAGGCCAGGGCGATGGCGTCGAGCTTGTCTTTGTATTTAAGCAGGATGTCCTTGGCCTGGGCGTAGGCTTCATCGATGAGGCGTTTCACTTCCTCGTCGATCTTCTGCGCCGTGTCCGGGCTGTAGTTGCTGGTGCCGCGGCCCATGTAGGCGGTGCTTTCGTTTTCACCGTATTCCACCATGCCGAGCTTGTTGCTCATGCCCCAGGAGCACACCATGCTGCGGGCGATGCGGGAGGCCATGCGGATGTCTCCGCTGGCACCGTTGGTCACGTCGCCAAACTGGATTTCTTCGGCCACGCGGCCGCCCATGGCCACGACGAGGTCGTCCACCAGCTCGCTCTTGCGGTCGTTGTGCTTGTCCTCTTCCGGCAGCCACATGGTGGAGCCGAGCGAAGGACCGCGCGGAATGATGGTCACCTTGTGCAGCGGGTCCGTGTGTTCCAGCACCTCGATGAGGATGGCATGCCCGGCCTCATGGTAGGCGGTGTTTTCCTTTTCCTTCTCGGTGAGGGCCATGCTGCGGCGCTCACGGCCCCAGCGCACCTTGTCACGAGCTTCTTCCAGCTCCGGATTGGTGATGGACTTCATGTTTTTGCGGGCGGCCAGCAGGGCTGCTTCATTGAGCAGATTTGCCAGTTCCGCACCCGAGAATCCGGGCGTGCCGCGGGCGATTTTGGAAAGGTCCGCGCTGTCAGCCAGCTTCACCTTCTTGGCATGCACGCGCAGGATTTCCTCGCGGCCCTTCACATCAGGCAGATTCACGGTCACCTGACGGTCAAAGCGGCCCGGACGCAGCAGCGCGGGATCCAGCACATCCGCACGGTTTGTGGCAGCGATGATGATAATGCCTTCCTGGGTGTCAAAGCCGTCCATTTCGACGAGCAGGGCGTTCAGCGTCTGCTCACGTTCGTCGTGACCACCGCCCATGCCATGGCCGCGATGACGGCCCACGGCGTCGATTTCATCGATGAAGATCAGGCAAGGGGCGTTTTTCTTGCCCTGCTCAAACATGTCACGCACACGGCTGGCACCGACGCCGACGAACATCTCGACGAAATCAGAACCGCTGATGCTGAAGAAGGGCACATCGGCCTCGCCAGCGATGGCTTTGGCCAGCAGGGTCTTGCCAGTGCCGGGAGGGCCGGTCATGAGAACACCCTTGGGGATCTTGCCGCCCAGGCGCTGGAACTTCTTCGGGTCCTTGAGGAACTCGACGATTTCCTGCACTTCCTCTTTCGCCTCTTCCACACCGGCAACGTCCTTGAAGGTGACCTTGTTGCGGTCCTGGGCCAGCATCTTGGCCTTGCTCTTGCCAAAGCTCATGGCTCCGCGGCCAGCGCTGCGAAGCTGCTGACGCACAAGGAAGTAGAAGAATGCCAGGATCACCAGCAGCGGCAGCAGGAAGCCGACTACGGAAGACAGCATTTTGTCGTCAAATTTTGGGATCAGGACCAATCCGTGAGCTTTGAGAAGATCGCGAAGTTCTTCCTTCTGGAAGGACACATTCACCTGCACGATGAACTCCTTCGAATCCGTTTTTGGTGTGCTGATCGTCGGCAGTTTTTCGGGAGTGCTCTTTTCTGGGGCGCTCTTTTCCGATTCAGGAGAAAGGGGTTTGCTCAGGTCTGGAGCAGGCACCGGCTCTGCCGCCTTTGCGACTGCCGAGGCGCTAGCTGTAGGCACCGGGAAGTAATACCCCTTGATGGTTTGCATCGAGGTGGCGTCAGAACTGATCAGATTCAGCTTCTTGGACTTGTCGATCCGGTCGTTTTCGACGTGAGTCTTAAATTCATCATAGTCCAGTTCCTTGACGCCCCCGCCCAGCCCCTTGTTCATCACGAAGGCCGAGATCAGCAGCATGATCGCGAGCGCAAAGAGCATGAAACCACGCCAATTGAACTGAGGGTCCTGGTTGCGGCGGTTGGGGCCCTCGGGGCGGTTGTTGAAGGGGTCGTCTGACATGAGCTGGGGGTGTTACATCTTAGTAACGCGAGGCCCAGCATACACGCCGGTAATTTTTTTGCAAAAAGCGATTCTTTCCCGAGGGCTAAAGTGACCTTTATGGCGGATACGGGGATTTCAGCGCCCGAACGGCACCTTCTTGAACTCCCGCGTCAGGTTCGTCAGAGACTCCTCCACCCCCATGCGCTCCAGGCTGCTGGCCCCGACAAAGCCGTCCGCTGTGGTCTTGCTGAGGATGAATTCCACATCCTTCGGGGTGTTGATGGGACCGCCGTGGGTCAGTGTGAAGACATTCGGATTCACGCTCTTCGCGGCATCGATGATGTCCTGCGTCACTTTCACCGTGTGGTCCCAGCTTACCACCGCATTGGTCACACCAATGCTGCCACCCACGGTGGTGCCCACGTGGGCTATGATCGCATCTGCGCCGTTTTTGGCCATTTTGATCGCCTCCTCCGGCGTCGCCACATAGACGATGCTGAACATGTCCATCCGCGTGGCCAGGCCCACCATTTCGAATTCTTTCTCCACGCTCATGCCCGTCTCCTCCAGTACGCCGCGGAAGTGACCGTCCACGATGGTGTGGGTGGGGAAGTTGTTCACTCCGGAGAATCCCATCTCCTTCACTTTGCCCAGCCAGTGCCACATGCGGCGGCGCGGGTCCGTGGCGTGCACGCCACACACCACCGGGATCTCTTTGACCACCGGGAGCACTTCATATTCGCCGATCTCCATGGCGATCGCATTGGCATCCCCATACGCCATCAGGCCGCAGGTGCTGCCATGGCCCATCATGCGGAAGCGGCCGCTGTTATAAATGATGATCAGGTCCGCTCCGCCTTTTTCGATAAACTTCGCGCTGATGCCCGTGCCCGCCCCGGCCGCGATGATCGGCTCGCCCTTCGCACGGGTGGCTTTGAGACGGTCCACGACTTCTTGTTTCGTGTAGGGATTTCCGATTCCGGTCCAGGGATTGGGCATAGAGGGGTGAGGTTGACGGTTGTTGACGATGGTTGACGGTAGTTGACAGTGGTTTTGAAAACAACGGTCAACCATCGTCAACGACCGTAAACAACCGTAAACGGCCATACATGCACGCACGAACTGCCATCACGGAGCTATCCGAAACGCACACCCACGGACCCGATACCGTGTATCGCATGGTGCGCGGTTCCGAGCGCGACACCCGGACCTGGCTGCGCAGCGCACCCCTCTGCCCCACGCTGGCCACCCACCGCATCGCGCATGCGGGCGTCATGACCGCGCGCGCACCGTACCGCATCGTGCGCATGCACCAGGGGGGGCTCTACTTCCTCGCCTGCCTGGAGGGGGAGGGCCGCGTGCTGGTGGATGGAGCATGGAAAAAATGCAGCGCGGGAATGGCCGTGGCGCTGCCCCCCTTCATGGTCAATGCCTTCCATGCCGTCCCCGGCAAGACCTGGCGCTGCTGCTGGGTGCGCTACGAGCAGCAGCCGGAGCAGACGCCAATCCTAAGCAGCAGTTCTCCCTTGATGGCCCCTTTTGATGGAGCCGCCTTGTGGCATGCCATCGAAGGCGTCATTGAGGAGGCTGCAAACGCCGCCCAGCCTGCTGCCATGTTTCATTGGGTGGAGCTCATCCAGCACTACATTGAGCGCTTCGCCCAGCCCTGGCAGGTGGACGACCGCCTGCACCGCATCTGGGAAAAAGTCTCCGCCAATGTGGGCTATGACTGGACGCTGGATGAGCTGGCGCATCAGGCCCACGTCAGCGCCGAGCACCTCCGCCGTCTGTGCCGGAAGGCGCTGGGCAGGACGCCGATGCATCACGTGACGTGGCTGAGGATGCGCAAGGCGGCGGAGCTGCTAAGTACGACGAATTTGAAGATCGAAACGATCTCGCACGAGGTGGGGTATCAGAACCCGTTTGTGTTCAGCAACACCTTCAAGAAATGGATCGGCTGGCGGCCGAGCGAGCATCGGAGCCGGATGGGCGGGTAGGTGAAGCGTTGTTCATGGCCATAGTTATGTGAACAACGTGTCGCGCATAAGGCGAATAAAGTAATTCAACAGGATGGAGAAGAAGCGTTTCTTCAGTCCAAAGATCCAACGATGGTAGTGTTATTTATCCATACAAAACCCGCTGTGTGAAAAACACACGATCCTAGTTCACGTGTGCTGCTCTCTGAGCTTTCGACCCAAACGTTTGGGTCGAAGGATGCTGCAAATTTGATATGGAATGGCCCGGCTTAAAACTGCGGCACAGAACCCTTGCGCTTCTGCTCTTTGGCGGAAGCTGCCTGGCGGGCTGCCTCAAGACCCTCCTTGGAATAAAGCACCAAGCTCAAACCCACGGGTGTGAGCGTAGCGTAAGCCCCATCGCTGCGCATCCAGTGCTGCCCTCCCATGAAGGCGTTGGCAATGATGGAAGATGGTTGAGAGCTTTGGAGCGGATGTGTCAGAGTTTGGCTCCAGGTGTTTCCGGCTGATTCAGCTTCCAAGATTGCGGTTCGCTCATCGGTCTTGATGTTTTGACCGGAAGGATGCGGCAGTTTCTTCTGATACTCTTCTGCAATGACAATCCCTCCAGCAAACACGACGCGAATGTTCCATCCCTGATAGTGGTATGTGGCATGAGGCAGCCCGGGTATCAGATCCGGCTGAGCCACTAGCTGTTTTTTATCTGGCAGGGCGCTGCCATAACGTTCCACACACCGACGTTCGGTGTCTCCCAAGCGGGCATGCGCAAAGCAGGGAAAGGCCCCCACAATAAGAAGGTAAAACCATGAGGCTGCTTTCATCGGGCGGGCGTCAATCATCCCCATCTTCTCTCGAAATCCCGGCATACAGCTCCGGAAAGCGGCGCTCCAGGGACTTCGGTGTGATGTAGCCGATCAACTGCGCTTCGTTCCAGTCTGCCAGGCCCCAGAACTCGTGGGGGAAGGCCATGATGATGGCCGTGCAGGTGGGCACTTTCGGAATGTTCGCACGAGCAAGGATGTGCTCGGCAAAGTCGTGCAGGCCGGGATTGTGGCCAAAGATCATCACGTGGTGCCAGTTCTCTTCAAAACCACGCATCACCTCCAGAATGGTTTCGGGATCCGCGAGGTAGAGCCTGGATTGCAGCAGCAGGCTTTCCACCGGCATGGCAAAGGTCTCCCGCATGATCTGTGCGGTGCTCAGCGCGCGCAGGGCGGTGCTGGTCACCAGACGGTCTGGCCGCGGCAGCAGGGCGGGGGAGCCGTTCCCCCCGAAGTAGGTGCGGTGCAGAAACGTGGCCACCGCGGGCGCCGCGCGCTGTCCTCGTTCGTTGAGCGGCCGGTCATGATCCGCGAGTCCAGGCTGTCCCCAGCTGGATTTGGCGTGGCGCACGATCGTGAGGTACTTCATGAATGGGAACTGGCGGGGCGGATAAAGGGAATATGGACAAAGCCTAAATGGCCGAACCTTGCTGCTGCGCAATCATGAAAATGAGGCTGCGGGCTTACACCCCCACTTTTTCAAGCTTGATCGGGTAGGTTTGGAAAGCGTTCCACTGGCAGACGATGAGGTCACCGTTGTCGAGCACGCACACATCGTGCCCATGATCAAAAATGCGCTCGGCCTGCATCAGCGGCTTGAGCCTGCCCTCTTCATACACGGGTTCAGTGCCGCCAGGGGCGCTCACCACTTTGCCGCTGGCGTCCAGCACCACCGTGAATCCGCTGGGGTTCTGCGGCAGCTTGTTGATCTCCGGGGTTTTGGACCAGCACACACCGGCATAAAGTTCCTGGCCCGCAATGACCGGGCGGCAAACCATGGCCCCGGGCACCGCGAGCGTTTCGAGGTATTTGCCATCCAGCGTGAAGCGCCGGAAGCAGTTGTCCGCGCGCGAGGTGACGATGACCGTGGCCTTGTCCGCTCCTGCGCGTGTGTCAATGGCGATGCCATGCGCGTTGTTCAGGCGCTGCTCCTCTGGCACGCCTTCCTTGCCGCCAAAGCGCTGGATGAATTTCCCGCGCGCATCGTAGCGCAGCACAAACTGCGAGCCGTAGCCGTCCACCACATAAATGTCTCCATTCGGAGCGATGGCGGTTTCCGTGGGATTGAATACCATGTCCGGCTCATACGCACCCACACTCATGGGATGGCTGATCGAAAAAATTTCTTTGCCGCCCAGGTCGGTCTTGGTGACGCGCCCCGTCTGGCGATAGCCTCCGCTCCCAGACTTCCACAAACCGCTGTCAGTCACGAAAAGAAACTCCGAGCCGTTCTCATTCGAGAGCGTCAGCCCATGGCCGCCCGGCCACACGCTGCCCCAGGAATCGAGAATCGTGCCGTCCGGTTTGAAGACGAGCATCTGGTTGTCCCAATGGTCGCCGATCATGAAGAGGCGCCCGTCTTTTACCTGCACCATCTCGTGGCAGTTGAGAACAGGGTGATGGCGTCCCTGGCCTGCGGGCACCCATTCTTTGTTCACCTTGTACCGATGAGCGCCATGGCCGATGATCACATCTTTTTTCGGATCAGGCGCGGCGCGCAGTGTCTCGGTAAAAGTGGCTGCGGCTGCGGTGGCCAGGCCGGAGAGGAAGTGGCGGCGTGTTTTCATGCAAAGCGGAAACGGTCACTCAAGCACGCCTGCGGCCTCCGCTCAATGGCGTTTCATCATCGTGGCCACCTGGTGCACCACCTGCGTCAGCTCGCCGGCTTCGTAGGGCTTGGGCAGCACGCCCACAAAGCCCCGCTCGAGGAAGACCATCTGCACTTCTTCGGTCACGCTGCCGCTGGTGCAGACAATGCGTGCGTCAGGATCCAGGTGCAGGATTTCGCTCGCGGTTTCGGTGCCGTTCATGCCGCCACGCAGAGTGAGATCCATCAGCACCACGTCAGGCGGCGTACCCGTTCGGAACAGGCTCTGGTAAATGCGCACGGCATCCTGGCCATTGTCGCACTGCACCACTTCATAGCCGCAGCGGCCCAGGATCATCTGCGCGACTTTGCGCAGATCATCTTCGTCATCCACGATGAGCACCATCCCCTTGCCATGTTTCAGCGGCACCGGCGCCGTGTCGGCGGGCACCAGCGGGCGTGTGCCATCCGCACCCGCCGCAGCCGGGAGAATGACGGTGAATTCCGTGCCGATATTCGGAGTGGAGGCCACGCGAATGTCCCCCCCCATTTCATCGATGAAGCGCTTGCACGTGGTCAGGCCGATGCCGTTGCCGTCCGGCTTTGTGGTGAATGATTCGCGGAACAGCCGGCCCAGGTTTTCCGGTGCGATGCCGCAGCCACGGTCACGCACGATGATCTTCACGTGCTTGCCCGGCTTCAGTTTGCCATCTCCTTCGGCGCCCACGATGTGATTGAGCGCCTGCACGTCCATGTAGCCGCCGTGGGGCATGGCCTGGATGCCGTTCATCACCAGGTTTTGCAGGACCTGGCTCAGCTTCACCGGATCTGCCACGGCCTGACGCAGATTTTCATCGTTGCGCACGCACACATGCACATTGGATCCAGCTCCTGCAAATTCTACCGTGTCTCTGATCACGGACACAATGTCAGTTGCCTCCAGCTTGCGCGGCGTGGACCTGGAAGCCGTGACCACCTGGGAGGTGAACGTTCTCGCCCGCTTCAGGCCCGCAAAAACCAGCTGCAGCTCATGCGCCAGCGCCGGGTGCTCCTGCACCTGCTGAATCAAGGCCGAGAGGCGCACCGTTGCCGGGCCCAGCAGATTGTTCACGTCATGCGCGATCCCCTGTGCCAGGGCCGCCAGGTTTTCTTTCCTCAGCTGGGCGGACTGGGCGTCCAGATCGTCCACGGCAGGCTTCATTTCGGCCCGGGCGCTGCCTGCTGCGGGGGCGCTCTGCCCTGCCGGACTGATGAGAATTGTAAAGTTCAGCAGCTTGCGCATGCCGTTGAAGACTGCCCGCACCCGCCATTTGCTGGGCACCGGCGCCTGGGTGCGCAGGCTCTGCAGTGCGCATTCGCACTCGTGGCAGCCGCCGTGGTCCACCGCCAGCCGCAGGCTTTGCCGGAGGATTGTCGCATCTTTTTCCCCAGCCACGAGATCATTCAGGCCCAGGCCGCGCAGGCCAGATTCCGGATCCGCGCCCGCCAGCATGGCCGCCGCGGCGTTGCTAAAGAGCACTTTCGGCCCGCTCTTGGCATCGCTGGCTTCACTTTCCACGATCACCACCCCGTCCGCCACCTGGTCCAAGGCCACGCGCAGATAATAATTCGCCACCTTCAGGTGCTCCAGCCCCTGCTCCAGCTCAGCGATCGCTGCTGGGGTTGCGGAGGAAGTAGAGGGAGAAGAAGTCATGAATTATCCGCGTGATTCCAGTTCATTTAGCAATCTTAGATTATTAAGACAACTTTAATTTTTGATATTCTGGAGTTTTTTGACTCCCATAATTGAGAGGAGACGTATGGGGTTCCCTGCCACAGACTTCTGTACACTGTGAAAAACACCTTGCCGAAACCCGCTTCTACTCTACCATCGCCGCCCCTATGTCCAAAAATGCCGGTATCGCCAAGACGAGGAAAGCTTACGCCAAGCGGTTCAAAATAACTGCCACGGGTAAGGTGCTGCGCCGTAAACAAGGCAAGCGCCACATCCTGCAGAACAAGAGCCGCAAGCGTAAACGCAACCTCGGTAAAGTCGCCCTCGTGGCGGAAGTGGATGTCAAAGCAATCAAGGCGAACATGCCGTTCTCCCATCGCTAAGACTCCCACGGTCTCTCAATAGAGACCACGATGAACTTGCCTGGCTTCCCACGGGAGGCCTTCGACCAGGTGAGGCAAGCCATCGCTACCCAAACAACAGCCTGATCATAGAGAAAGATACATGTCCAGAGCCACCAACTCCCCCGCCAGCCGGAAGCGCCGCAAGCGCGTGCTGGCAAAAGCCAAAGGTTACCGCGGCTTCCGTTCCACGCATTTCCGTTATGCGAAGGACGCCGTCCGCAAGGCCGAAACCTACGCAACCCGCGACCGCAAGGCCAAGAAGCGCAGCTTCCGCAACCTCTGGGTGCAGCGCATCAACGCCGCCACCCGTCCTCTCGGCTTGAGCTACTCCCGTTTCATGGAAGGCCTCAAGTTTGCCGGTATCGAACTTGACCGCAAAGTCCTCGCCGACCTCGCCGTCAAAGATATTGCCGCCATCGAAGCCCTCGTTCAGCAGGCCAAGGCCGCGCTGGGCAAGAAAGCCGAGGAAGCGCCGAAGGCCGCAGCAGTCTGAGTTCTGCTGCACAAACCAAAACCATTCATCCAAACAGCCGGGGCTCATGCTCCGGCTGTTTTGTTTTTCCGCGAGGCGCACACGCGTTCACTGCTCTTGTGGCGGCTAAGAATCCCGATTGAATTTCGAGCATTTGGGGTGCATGCTTGTCAGCATAAAGGAGATGCCGCCCTCCTGCTGCGTCGTTCCTTCACGCGCCTTCGTATTATGTCATGCGCGCACACGCTCTCGCCGAGCCAGCCCCTTGATCATCCATCATGCCCGTAACTTATTCACGCCGCAATCTCCTGCGCCAGCTCACGGCTTTGGCTGCCGTTGGTGCTTCTTCACCCGCCGTTGCGCGTGAGCGTAAACAAAAGCTCATCGTGGAGCGCGTCGAAGTCCAGGTGCCCGGACTTCCCCCGGCCATGGATGGCTTTCGCATCGCCCAGCTCAGCGATCTGCACCTCGAGCCCTTCACCACGGAGGAGGACATCCTTCAGAGCGTCACCGCCTGCAATGCCCTCCAGCCGGATATGATCGTCCTCACCGGCGACTTCGTCACTCACACCGCCCGGCCGGCGCCCAAGGTGGCGGAGATTCTCTCCCAGCTCCACGCGCCCTATGGCGTCTATGCCAGCCTCGGCAATCACGATTTCCAAAGCGGCGCACCGGAAGTCATACGTTCCCTCACCGAGCGCGGCATCCCCGTGCTGCGAAATGAAGCACGCCGCATCCGCACGGACAAAGGCATGCTCGTTCTCGGCGGATTCGACTCCTGCTACGTGAGCAAGCCGGACGTCCGCAAAGCCTTGCAGGACTGGAAGCAAACTCAGCCGCTCGTGCTCATGATGCATGAGCCGGATGCCGCGGACATCATCGCAGCCGCAGGCGTGAAAGCCCTGCAGCTCTCCGGCCACACGCACGGCGGCCAGCTCGTCTTCCGTGGCAAGACCCCCATGTCCCTCCGCCGCGCCAAGTTTGGCAAAAAATACCTCGCCGGCCAGTACACTGTGGGCGGCCTGCAGATGTATGTGAACCGCGGCATTGGCTGCGTCGGCATCCCACTGCGAATCGGCTGCCCGCCGGAAGTCACCGAGCTGACCCTGCGCAGTCCGGAACTGGCGCGTGCCTGAGCGGGTCGGCGAGGCCGGCTTGTTCCAAAGGTTGCATGCAGCCCGGGTCGCAGCTAAGTGACCGGTTCCATGCTTTCCGAACTCGACACCCTCAAAACCGCCGCCCTGGCCGCACTCGAAGCCGCGCAGGATGAATCCGCCCTCGAAGCCGTACGGGTGAATTTCCTTGGCAAAAAAGGCAGCGTCACCGCCCTCAGCCAGGGCATGAAGGACGTGCCCGTCGATCAGAAAAAGGAAGTCGGTGCCAAGCTCAACGAAGTCCGCACCGCCATCACTGAAGGCATCGACACCAAAAAACTCGCCCTTCAGGCCGCGCAGGATGCCAAGGCCGTCGAAGGCATCGACATCACGCTTCCTGGCCGCCCCGGCGCTGGCATCGGTGCTTTGCATCCGCTCACGCAGATCCGCGATCTCGCCATCCGCACGCTACGCCGCATGGGCTTCGCCCTCGCCGAAGGACCCGAGATCGAAACCGAGTGGCATTGCTTTGACGCGCTGAACACACCGGCCGATCATCCCGCCCGCAACGAGAAGGACACCTTCTACCTCCCAGACGGCCGCCTGCTGCGCACCCACACCTCCAGCGTGCAGATCCGCACCATGGAGGCCGCAAAAACGCTGCCCATCCGCATCATCGCTCCAGGTGCCGCTTATCGCCGCGATGAGATCGACGCCACCCACCTCAGTGTTTTCAATCAGCTCGAAGGCCTCTACGTCAATCAGGACGTCAGCCTCGGCGATCTCAAAGGCACACTCGAATACTTCTTCCGCGAGATCTTCGGCGCTGGCACCGCCGTGCGTTTCCGCCCGCACTTCTTCCCCTTCACGGAGCCAAGCTTCGAGATCGACGTGAAACTCGAGGCCAAGGGCAAGGACGCCCGCTGGATCGAAATCGCCGGCTGCGGCATGGTTGATCCCGCCGTTTTTGCTGAGGTCAATAAAGCCCGTGGCGACACCCTCTTCGATCCCGCCACCACCACAGGTTTCGCTTTCGGCCTCGGCCTTGACCGCCTCGCCATGATCATGCACGGCATCACCGACATCCGTCACCTCATCGAGAACGACGTCCGCTTCCTGCAGCAGTTCGCCGCTTAATTCAGCGCGCCCGTCTTGACCATTCCTTGACCCTTTGACCCGTACCGCATCATGCAAGTTTCCCTCTCCTGGCTCAGCACTCACCTCGACCTGAGTTCCTACACCGTCCCGCAGCTTTCTGATCTCCTCACCTTCGCCGGTGTCGAAGTCGAAGGCATCGAAGAGCGTGGCGTTTCCACAGACAAAGTCGTCGTCGCGCAGATCAAATCTTTCGAGCAGCACCCCAAAGCGGACAAGCTCAGCGTCTGTCAGGTGGACGATGGCAGCGGCAAGCCGCGCCAGATCGTGTGTGGCGCGAAGAATTTCAAAGCCGGAGACAAGGTCCCTCTCGCACTTCCTGGGGCCGTTCTTCCCGGCGGCTTCGCCATCAAGGAAGGCAATCTGCGCGGCGTCGATTCTCTCGGCATGATGTGCAGCGGCAAGGAGCTCGGCCTTGGCGAAGACCATGGCGGCCTTCTCATCCTCTCGCCAGATGCCCCCGTCGGCACCGTCTTTAACAAGCTCTATCCCGCGGATGTGCTGTTCGATCTTGAGATCACGCCGAACCGCCCGGACCTCCTCAGCCACCTCGGCCTTGCCCGCGAACTCGCGGCCCTCACCGGCCTGCCCCTCAAAGGCCAGCGCGACTACGCCAAGGCCGCAACTCCGGTCAAGCCAGCCACTTCAAACATCACGCTTGAAGCTCCGGCCTCCTGCCCGCTTTACACCGCCCGCATCATCAAAGGCGTCAAAGTCGGCCCCAGCCCCGAGTGGCTGCGTCTTCGTCTGGAGAGCATCGGCCTTCGTCCCATCAACAGCATCGTGGACATCACGAACTACGTCATGATGGAGATGGGCCAGTCGCTCCATTGCTTCGATCAGGACAAACTGAATGGCGGCATCACCGTCCGCATGGCGGCTGAGGGCGAAAAATTCCTGGCGCTCGATGGCCAGACCTACGAACTCAAATCCGAAGACCTCGTCATCGCCGACAGCCAGCGCCCCGTCGCCATCGCCGGCGTCATGGGTGGTGAAGAAACCGGCGTCACTGAAGTCACCGTGAATGTGCTCCTGGAAGCCGCCTACTTTGCACCCAGCGGCATCCGCCGCACCTCACGCCGCCTCGGCCTCAGCAGCGACAGCAGCTACCGCTTCGAGCGTGGCATCGATCCCCAGCAGGTGCAGGGCGGTTCCGAACTCGCCACCAAGCTCATCCTCGAAATCGCTGGAGGCACCGCCGAAGACGTCGTTCACGTTGCAGGCGAAGCACCCGCTCTTGTCGGTGAAGTCACACTCGATGAAAAGCGCGCTCGCAGCCTGCTCGGCACGCCCGACATGAGCAGCGATGAAATCCACGCCATCCTCACCAAGCTCGGCCTCACGCTGAAATCTTCCGGGACGGACGAAAGCCTCTGGACCATCCCAACCTATCGCCTCGATCTGCAGCGCTCTGTCGATCTGGTGGAAGAAGTCGCCCGCGTCATCGGCCTTGATCGCGTACCTTCGCGCCAGGCCGCCGTCGCATCGCCCGTCGAGGCCGCGGACCGCACCTATGATTTCGCCATGGGCCTGCGCCAGACCCTCGCCAGCCGTGGCTTCTTCGAAGCCCAAACACTGCGCCTCATCGCCGATGCCCAGCTCGCCGACAGCCTCGGCGGCGGACAAGGCGTGGCTGTGAAAAACCCGCTCAGCGAAGACCACACCACCCTGCGCCCCAGCATCGTTCCTGGTCTCATCGCCACCGCTGCTCTCAACATCCGCCAAGGCCTCCATCGCCTGCGCTTCTTCGAGCTTGGCCGCGTCTTCCTCGCCCTGCCCAAAGGTGGCAGCCGTGAAGAAGAGCGACTCGCTGTCCTCCTGAGCGGCCCTGTGGCACCCTCGAGCTGGCACGGTCGCGAGACATCGCCTGCGGACATTCACGAACTCGTCGGCCAGATCCAGAATCTCACCCGCACTCCTATTGAAGTTCGCCCCGCCAAGGAGAATCCCGCGAACTTCCTCCTCACCAGCGAACTCCGCTCCGGCAATCGCATCCTCGGCTGGATCGCGCAGCTGCATCCTGCCCGTGCGCGCGAAATCAGCGCCCGTCACCCCGTCTATGTCGCCGAGCTTCTCCTCAGCGCCCTGCGCCAGGGCAGCACCGGACCCACCAAATTCGAAGAGCTTCCCCGCTTCCCCGGCATGACCCGCGACGTCGCCATGGAAGTCCCCGCCGACCTCCCTCACGCCAAAGTCGCCGCCTTCTTCGCCACGCAGAAGCACCCGCTCTTCGTCTGCGCCGAAGTCTTCGACGTCTTCAGCGACCCTTCCGGCACCAAGATCGCCAAAGACCGCAAATCCATCGCCTGGACCCTCACCTACCGCTCCCCTGACAAGACCCTCGAAACTCCCGAAGTCGATGCAGCTCACACGGCCATCCTCTCGGCGCTGGAGAAGTCGTTGCCTGCGACGGTGAGGCGCTGATCCGCTTCAATTCTTCAATGAAAACAGCGACGACATTTCTGGCGCGATTCGCCTGCATGTTGCTGCTGTCTTCCTGTGCTTCAGATACAAAACCCAAGGCTACCCAACGCCTGGATTTTGAAACTTGGTGCCTCCAGTCCAAGCTGGAGTATGTCAGCCCGCCGGAGCTGTCTGCAGCGAAAGCTTCAGAAGTCCCTGTCCAAAAACTTGCGGCTCAGCTTGGCGGCGGACTCACGGTGAAGCTTCAATGTGGGATCAAAATCAAAAGCGAATCTTCCTTTTCCACGACCTCCTATTACGAGCTTCGCGATGCCAAGGGCAGCTCACTCGCGAAATTCCCCAGTCGGATATCTCCGCCAGGATTCGAGGGAAACTTTCGCCTCTGGTCTTCCCCAGACTCTTCCCTCATCCTCATCTACGAATGGATCGTGACGGGCGTCGATTCCCACGAAATGTACTTCGTCTTTCACAAAGAAGAGTCCTGGTGGAGCGCCCGTGGCGTCAAAATTCCGCTGTTCCCAGGATCAGGCAACGCCCCGTCCTTGGATGACCCCAATGAAAGACCCGGAAACACCGGCCCTTACGGCCCTCACGTTCTCGGTGTCTCAGGCCGCTCCCTCATCATCATTCCCAAGTACGGAAAACATCGCCGTGCCCGCTTCGAGGACATGGAAGCAGCCCACCCTTTCCCATTCATCGTAGGGTGATGCATGATCGAGGCCTCCATCAAGCGTGACAGGTCTGCGGGCAGGTGCTCAGTCTCCCCATCGCTTAGGCAGTTCCTGGCTTTGGCACCTGGAAGGAGCAGAGAGATATAGCCGGTGGTGAAGCGAAACCGCGAAGCGGTGCAGCGGGAACCACCGGACTTGTCGCACAATCATTCCCACCTCCAGAGTTGCATGCCGAAGGTATGCGAGAAGCCTGCGAACTGGAACATGACTTGAATTAAACATGGAATTCCATGCGAATCCAGCGCCTATCGTATATGACGTCCTCCAGCCCACCCGCAGCTTCATCCGGGCAAACTCCAGCCTTGAGGTCCCTCGACCTTCCTGCATCTTTGGTGCATGATCGCCGCTTTTGAATCCACGGCCCTGGAACGCATGTTGCGTCCAATGAGCGAGCTCATGAGCCACGAACTGGCGCGTGAGCTTGTCGCTTTGAAGGTCGATGATGATACGCAGGAGCGTTACGACTGCCTCGCGGCGGGAAGGCGTGAAGGCACGTTGTCTGCGGATGAAGAAGCAGAGCTGCATGACTTTGTGCAGGTGAATTCCATGCTCAGCATTCTCAAAGCCGAGGCGAGACGGCTGCTGGCTGGTCTGTCTCATCCGGTCACGCCGTCATGAACAATCTAATCAGCCTGCTTATCGCCGGAGTCATGGGGATCAGCCTGACCCTCGGCTTCATCGTGGCGCTTCGTGCGAAGCGGCAATTTGGATTTCTCGCGCCATTGGGATTCATGGTTTCAGCCCTGCTTCAAATGATTGTCCGCGCAGCCATGCTGCCGCTGTTTTCCCAAGATGCTGCAAGATTAAGCCATGAGTCCGTCCGTGACATCACCTCAAAACTGAGTGCCGATGACGCGATCTTCTATCTTAGTCTGGGCGGACATGCTAATGGCATCTGGCATTTGGGTGCCATTGCTTTCCTGATCTGCGGCTTGATCGATTTGAGAGCCGCAGGCGGTGCTTCAACAGGAAAGCTCCGCTATCCGCTCATCATCTTGGGAATTTTGCTGATGATGATCTCTGTATTTTATCCCAGCCTGATGGTTGTAAGGTGGTGGTAATTACCCCACCTCCCCCATCACCCTCGCCACCCGCTCCATCTCCCCCTCCGTATTATAAAAATGCGGGCTGAACCGCAGCAGCATTTCACCCGCGCGGTTGTGCCTCAGCGACGTCGCGATGTTACTCGCCGTAAGCTTCTGCGACACCTCTTCCAGCGAACGCTGCGGATGCTGCACCGTCGTAATTGCCGAAGCGTTGATGCTGTTGTGCGGGTCAGGCCCCAGGAAGGTAAATCCCTGCGGCTGCAATCCTGCATGCAGTCTCGCTTTGAGCTTCAAAAGCTGTGCGCTGATGTCTGGAATTCCAATCTCCAAAATCAAATCAATGCCCGCCTTCATGCCGAGAATTCCGGAGATGTTTAGCGCGCCCGGTTCATAGCGTCGGCCACCGCGTTCAAAGGCGATCTCCTCCTGCGCGATGAAATTCGGGCTGCGCACGTTCCAGGAGCCCAGCAGGCTCGGCCGTAGCAGGTCCTGCAGCTCTTCGCGCACATAAAAGATCCCCGCGCTCATCGGTCCCAGCATCCACTTGTGTGAATCCGCGGAGAGGAAATCCACATGATCCACCCGCGTCTCAAACGCACCCACTGTTTGAATCGCATCAAGGCAGAACAATATCCCGCGTTCTCGCAGCATGCGGCCGATGCGGTCGATCTCGATGCGGTAGCCGCTCTGGAAATGGCAGGACGCCAGGGCCACGAGCTTCGTCTTCGGCGTCAGCGCGGCTTCCACCAGTTCCGGCGTTATCTCTCCGGGGGCTGCTGGCTTCAGATGCTTCAGCACCACCCCATGGCGCTGCAAATCCGTCCACGGATACACATTGGCAGGATAGTCATCCAGATAGCTCACTACCTCATCGCCCGCCTGCCACGACAGACCGTTGGCCACCAGGCTGAGGCCCACCGAGGTCGGTCCGATCAGCGCGATCTCGCTCGCCTTGGCGCCGATCAACTCCGCAGCCACCACTCGTGTTTCATTCACGGCCTTCCACGCCTCGGGATACTCCTGCATGCGCAGGCTGCAGTGCTCCAGGTAGTCCTGCATTGTCTTCGCCACACGGCGTGGCAAAATGGTGACACCGGCATGGCCGAGGAACAGGCTGTCTTTGATCACCGGAAACTCCTGCTGCCGCAGGGTTTCATCGGACAAAAGGGCATCGAGAGTGAGCATGGCTGAAATAACGAACGATCAAAGCGCAACGCGACGAAATTCGTCTTTCTGCATTCGTCGTTCCTCTACGCCACCTTCAACGTCTTCGCGCCTTCATCAATAAGGTGCCAGAAGCTCTTCGACTGGCTTAGCGCCTCGTCTTCGCCGCCACCCGGCAGGTTGCTGCGGAAAAGGAAATCCGTGAGGGTGTTCTTGTGCAGCACCCGGTGCACGCGCACATTGCCTTCCACGATGGCGAAGTAGATGCGGTGGTCTCCCGCACGGCAGCGGTAGAGTTTTTTGCCACTGCGCTCCAGCACGCCGTAGCGCCTGGCCAGGATCGTCTCTTCAATGTCCGCGGGCTGAATGTTCAGCGCCTCCAGCAGGTGAAACTGCACCTGTGTGGGCAGGTGCGAGAGTTCGGCAGCGCTGATGTCATTGAATACGATCTGGATCATTGGGCTGTGGCGGATGATGTTGGAGTGGTTGGCACGAAACGTCTGATCACATGCTTTTTGCGCACGCTCTCCATCCAGCGGTCGATGTTTGCCTTGGATTTTTCGGCGTTGATCATTCGCTCGATTTCCGCGCGATACTGCTCCAGGGGCGGCGCTGCTCCGAGCTTCTTAGCATCGCACGAGACAATGACGTAGCTGGTTTCCATGTCCAGCACGGGGCTGATGCCGCCTGTCTTCAGGTTCATGGCGGCATCGGCGATCGCGGGCAGCAGGTCCGTCTTGTACATCCACTCCCATGCGCCATTGCTCTCGGCGTGGCTGTCTTTGGAGAAAGTCTTTGCCATCAGCCCGAAATCCGCGCCCTGCAGAATCTTGGTGCGCAGCTCATCCGCTATTTTCCGCTGCTTTTCGGGGGTGGATCCCGTCTCGTATTTCAAAATCGTAATGGTGGAGATTTTGATCTGGTCGCCTTCACGCCACTTGTCCACGTTCTTGTCGTAGTACTCCTGCACTTCGCGCGGCGTGGCCGGCGGGTGCTCGCCTGAGTGGCGCTGGCGCATCACGGTCATGATAAACATCTTCTCCTGCTCCTCGCGGTACTTTTTCATCGAGGTTCCCACCTTGGCCAGCTCATCCACCAGTGCGTCCCGGTTTCCTTTGAACACGTCGCGGATGATGGTGTTGATCTGCTCGTCGATGTACTGCGGCTTGATCACGCCGCCCATTTTGCGAAACTCAGCCAGCAAGATCTCGCGGTCGATCAGGTTTTCCAGCGAGCCCGCGCGCACGGCGGCCAGTTCCTTTTTCAGACGGGCCGGATCATTTTGGAGCTGAAACATCAGCATCTGCTCACGCTCCCGGATGCTTTGCGCCACCTCGGACGACATGATCGGCACCCCGTCCACGCTGGCCACAACGCCAAACGAGGTCTGCTGGGCTGGGGCGCGGGTGCAGACGATGGCCGCGAGGAGAAGGATCAGGCTGTGACGCAGGGGGTTCATGGCGAAAGAGGCATCTATCGTAGTTCTTGGGCACGTTGTGGCAAGACGAACTTCGCCCCTTCATGGCCGGCGGATGCAGCTTCGCCTTGCGCACGGGCGGCTCCGGCTTCTAGTCAGCGCCTCCTTACCGCCGACCCCACCCAGCCATGAGCAAGAAAGCCGCCGCTAAACCCTCCCCCAAAAAAGCCGCCAAACCCGCCGCCAAGTCCGGCGGCAGCTCCCAGTCCCTGATGACCGAAAGCCGCGTCTTCAAACCGAGCGCCGAGTTCTCCAAAAAGGCCCGCATCAGCTCGATGGCGCAGTATAAAAAAATGCACGAGGAGTCCGTGAAGCAGCCTGAGAAATTCTTTGGCCGTGAGGCCAGGGAACTGCACTGGACCAAGCCTTTCACCAAGGTGCTCGACTGGAAGTGCCCGAACGCCAAATGGTTCCTCGGCGGCAAGCTCAACGTCAGCGAGAACTGCCTCGACCGTCATCTCGCCGGCCCGCGCAAGACCAAGGCCGCTCTCATCTGGGAGGGCGAGCCCGGGGAGAAGCGCGTCCTCACCTATCAGCAGCTCCACCGTGAAGTCTGCCGCTTCGCCAATGTGCTCAAGCGCAACAAGGTGAAGAAAGGCGACCGGGTCATCATCTACATGCCCATGGTTCCCGAGGCCGCCATCGCCATGCTCGCCTGCACCCGCATCGGCGCCATGCACAGCGTCATCTTCGGCGGCTTCAGCGCGGAGTCCATCAAGGACCGTGTGCTCGACTGCGGCGCCAAAATCGTCATCACTGCGGACGGCGGTTACCGTCGTGGCGCCGTCGTTCCTCTGAAGAAGAACGTGGACGATGCCCTCAAAGCCAAGGACACCCCGGTCGAAACCGTCATCGTTTTCAAGCGCACCGGCCAGGATGTGCACATCGAGGAAGGCCGCGATGTCTGGTGGCACCGTGAGCTGGAATACGTGGACTCCCATTGCGCCCCTGTCGCCATGGACTCCGAGTCCCCCCTCTTCATCCTTTACACCAGCGGCAGCACCGGCAAGCCCAAGGGCATCCTCCACACCACCGGCGGCTACCTCCTGCATGCGCAGATGACCTGCAAATACGTCTTCGATCTGCGCGACGACGACGTGTACTGGTGCACCGCGGACATCGGCTGGGTCACCGGCCACACCTACATGGTCTATGGCCCGCTCGCTCTCGGCGCCACCTCGCTCATGTTTGAAGGCGCGCCAAACTGGCCTGAAAACGACCGCTTCTGGAAGATCATCGAAGAATACGCCGTCACTGTGTTCTACACCGCGCCCACCGCCATCCGCGCCTTCATGAAGTGGGGAGATGAGTGGCTCAAGAAGCACGACCTCAGCAGCCTCCGTCTCCTCGGCACTGTCGGCGAGCCGATCAATCCGGAAGCCTGGATGTGGTATCACAACAAAGTCGGCGGCGGCAAATGCCCCATCGTCGATACCTGGTGGCAGACCGAAACCGGCGGCCACATGATCACCCCGCTCCCCGGTGCCACACCCACCACCCCCGGCACCGCCACGCTGCCCTTCTTCGGGGTCGATGCCGCCATCGTCGATGACCTCGGCAAGGAAGTCGGCGTCAATGAGCAGGGCAAGCTCGTCATCCGCAAGCCATGGCCTTCCATGCTTCGCGGCATCTGGGGAGACAAGAAGCGCTACCAGGACGCCTACTGGGGCGACTTCAAAGGCTGGTACTTCGCAGGCGACGGAGCACGCCGCGACAAGCAGGGGAATTTCTGGATCATCGGCCGCATCGACGACGTGCTCAACGTCGCCGGTCACCGCCTCGGCACCGCCGAAGTGGAGAGCGCCCTCGTCTCCCA
The DNA here is from genome assembly GCF_044222565.1 of Prosthecobacter sp. Classification (GTDB taxonomy): domain Bacteria; phylum Verrucomicrobiota; class Verrucomicrobiia; order Verrucomicrobiales; family Verrucomicrobiaceae; genus Prosthecobacter. The sequence goes on along the minus strand of NZ_JBGANA010000006.1, from coordinate 16,375 downwards.
CCCCGCCGTGGCAGAAGCCGCCGTCGTTGGTCGTCCGGATGAAATGAAAGGTCAGGGTGTTGTCTGCTTCGTCACCGTGAAGGAAGGCATCACCTCCAACCGCGACCTCGGCGAAGAGCTGAAGAAGCACGTCCGCAAAGTCATCGGCCCGGTCGCCACTCCGGATGAAGTCCGCTTCGCCGCCGCCCTGCCCAAGACCCGCTCCGGCAAAATCATGCGCCGCCTCCTCAAGCAGATCGCCGCCGGCGAACTCATCAAAGGCGACACCACCACCCTCGAAGACATCAACGTCATCGCCCAGCTCGCCGCTGGCGGCGAAGACTGATCTGCGTCTGTCACCTCCTGGCTGCGGCATTTTCAAAGAACGAAAATGCCCGCAGTCAGGCGGTTCTGCTTGAAGCAGAGCATTGACAGGTGCCCCGGCACCTCCGCTATCCTGAGGTTCATCATGAAAATGAACCTCGTGCTGCTCCTGCTGTTCGGTGTCTGCATGCCCTTGTTTGCCGAGGACCCGCTGCCGCTGGATCGGTCCTGGCCGTCGAAGGAAAGGGTTCCGCCCAATGTGCGGCTCACCCTCCGCCTTCCAGAGACTGTCATTCTCGGTCAGGAAATCCCGGCCGCGCTCGTCGTGCACAATGACGGCAAGAAACCCGTCGAGATCCATCCCGGAGGTGACTACCGCAGCACCGGCTACCCGCAGCGCTTGAAGGTGCGTGTGCATGATGCTGAAGGCACATTGCTCATGGAACTGCCTCGTGAGGCCTATGGCTTTGGCGGGGGCGGCATCTCGGTTCCAGTCACCATCGCTCCCGGTGCCAGTGCGGAGGTCGCGTTTCCCCTCGACTGCTACGTCAGCTTTCAGCAGGCGGGAGTTTACACCATCACTGCCGGGCACGATCTCGGCTGGAAGTTCGATCCGCTGCATCCTCACCCCGTCGCGAAGGCGCCGGTGAAAGTCGTGCTGCCAACCGAGGACGAAGCAAAGCGATACATCGATGCCGCTTTTGCACGCCAGCCCGCCATCCCACCCCGAGACACTTCGGACGCTCTGAAACTCGAGATGGAGCTGGACAAGACGCTCTGCGTACTGCGCCATCCGCTTTTCCTGCCTCTCCTCATTCCACATGCCAGAGCCGGAGCAAAGTCTGCCGTGAAGGGCATCGGCCAGATCACCACACCGAACGCCTCTCAAGCTCTGCTGGACTTGCTCGATCATGCTTCTGCGGACGTCGTTGAAACCAGTGCCATTCAGATACTACGCCGCCTGCCTTCTCTTGAAGACGGCAGCGAACCCGCGCAAGGCTTCAGTTGGGGATCGCAATATCAGATCGACCCGCTGCTTCCAGCCTCTTGGGACGACCGTTTTGAAAAGCCGCTGCTCCAATCTGCCCTCAAACTTCTATGGCACGAATCAACGGCTGTTGTGCGCATCGCCGCCCAGATTCTGCAATCGCGCGCACGCCCCGAGCACGCGCAGCAGGTGCTGGACGTTCTTGAGCAATCCATGGTATCACAATACAAGCTGCCTGCGGGGTGGAAGGCGAATTCCCTGGACCTCCCCGGGCCACAAGGGGTTCTGCTGCAAATTCTCGATGGCATGCGCAAACGCGGCTGGCGGCTGGAAAGCGGCGATGGAGGCAACGCGCGCCAGGTGGCTTGGCTGCGCCAGCTCGCGGACCAAGAGGTGCCAAAGCCAAAGGGTGAACAGTGGAAGAACAGCATGCTAGAGTCTGTGGCGTACGGTCCTCCCGCTCTGAAGGTCTGCGCCTTGCAGGCCATTCCGCAGCCGCTGAATGATGCTGCTGCCAAGGTGGTGCTCAAGGCCCTCGATGATGACGACCTGCGGGTGCTCCGCGTTGCTTGTGAAACCGCAGGCGCATCCAAGCGAGCGGAGTTCATCCGCCCTCTGTCTCAGATCGTCGAACTCGAGCACGAAAGCTTCCTGCAAGGTGCGGCCCATCATGCTGCTCTCGCTTGCGGCGGCAGACTGCCTCTTTGGCAGGCCTGGGCCGGCGCCATTCCCGACAAGGAATGCATGCACACCGCCATCAGCTCCCTGATTCGCGGCACCGTCAGCCTTCCTGCTTCTTCCGGCAGCGGTGGCAGCACCAACTACACCCGCGAACAGCGCTTCTCCATCCGCGATGCATGGCTCGCCTTCCTGCAGCAGCATCAGAAGACGCTCGCCGCAGGGGAGAAGGTGCCTCCTCCCGATGCCGCGACGGCTGCCCGGCTGAGCGGCGCCAATTTTCAACCCAACCACCCGGCCGCCGAGATCAACCTAACCGACGGCACGCGCTGGCCTCCGCGCTCCAAAAAATAACAGGGTCGTCCAGATCACCAGTGCAACCAGCGCCACCCATGGAGTCAGCCAGCCCAGCCTGGTATAAAATGTCAGCTCCGTCCGCCGCTCAATCGTTCCGCCAAGGCTTCCCGTTTTCATCGCACCCAGCGACTTCAAGGCCCTGCCGTGAGAGTCGATGATCTGCGATACTCCGGACGAAGCCGCCACCACCATGCCGCGCTGGTTCTCCGCGGCACGCACCCGGAAAAGCTGCGAGTGCATGATGTGCTGCCGCTCCGACCAGCTTGCGGCATCCATGGAAGGCACAGCAAAAAACTCCGCTCCCTCCAGCGTCATCCGCCTCACCACATCCTGAAAGTCGCAGTCGAAACAAATCGGTGTGCCGATCCTCCCCAGCGACGTCACCACCGGCAGCGCGGTCTTGCCGTGCTCGCCATCGTTGAAGAAATGCACCGTATGGTTCTTGCCATGCTCTCCCAGCACGCTCGTGCCGTCGATCGTCAGCGCCGTGTTCTGCCACTTAGGCCCTTCGAGCCGCGTCTGCGTGCCAAATACCAGCAGTGCCCTGCGCTCCTTGGCAAACGCCTGTACTTTCTCCAGCTCGCTCCTGGCCACGTTGCGAACATCGATGGGAATCGTGTACTCCGGCCACACGATGAGTTCCGTGTCATCAGCAGCCGCCTCTTTGGCCAGCGACATGTAAGTCCCCGTGGCAGCTCCTTCGGCCTGAACGGCGACGACCTTGACCTGCGACGGTCCCGGAACGCGCTCCGAAACCACCAACGCATCAAATTGCACGATCATCAGCCCTCCGAACGCCACCCAGCCTGCCTTCGCTCTGAAAAGCGCGGCAGCCAGAGTCAGCATGCAGACAAACCCCAGGCCGTACACGCCCACCGTTGACACCAGTGGCCACGGTTCCAGCGCCAGTCCCAGATGCATCCAGGGAAATTTCAACGGCATCACCTCGCAGCGCACAAACTCCGTTCCCGTCCACGCCACGGCGATGAAAAATGCCAGCCGCCACCCTGCGGTCACCCCGCGCTGCTGCGCCATGCAGACCAGCCAGCCAAATGCCGCTGGGAACACCGCCAGAATGCCCCAGAGCAAAAGGCTAAACGGCCCGAAGAGCTGCCACAGCCATGACAGGCCCGTGCCGAAAGCGATCATGCCCCACCAGTAGCCGGTCATCAGCCCGTGCACCGGACGCGCTCCATGCAGCAGGCCCGCCAGCACTCCCACGCTGAGCAGCGCCAGCGGCCACCAGCCATAGGGAGGAAAGGCAAACGCATAGGCCACGGCGCTGGCCACTAGAAGAAGGATTCGGTTCGCGTGCTCCATGGTGCGGGTGAAATTACAAAGTTGCTGCCTTCATGTGCAAGCCCGCATGATCAAGAACATCTGTTTTGCATCGACGTCAGCACCAAACAGACCGAAGCATGCGCTGCCTTCCCCTCTCATCACCTCCATGATCACGCCGCGTTCCCTTTTTATGCTGCTGTCTCTCTTTGCCTTGTTCGGTTGCTCCAAAAAGCAGCCGCAGGAGGAGACTGTGGCAACCCCAGGCCTTCCCGCATGGGTCGTGGGCGATACCGAATCTCTGCCCGTCAAAAGATCCACTTCACCCGCCTACCTCCAGGTCGAAAAGACCGTCTCGGTCCTTCGCCCTCGGCCACTGACGAAAATCGAAGCACTCGAAAAGCTCAACCCCGGCCTCTCTTCAGCCCTCCCGCAGCTGGCCGGACTCCTCAGCAGCGCAGAAGTCTCTCCCAAGTTTAAATCTTTCTATGATGCCAAGATCAGCGCCATCAAGGACGGCGACATCATGAGCACAGATGACTACTTCGACTGCGCCACTGTGCTCCATCTCACCTCTCCGGCCACCGGTCGCAAAGCAGTCCTGTTTCAGTCAGACATGGACGTGGACACAGACGGCACCGACCCCGTGCGCCTCTCCCGTTTGCAGGACTACGATGATGCGCGCATCTCCCGCAGCTTTCAGCCCCTCCTCGCCTACTCCTGGGCTCAGTCGGCCGGCCAGCGTGCTGCCAATCCCTTCGTGCAGTATTATGCAGACACCCTTTCAAAGTTGCGCGGCTTCCGTCAGCAGGTCTCCCAGGAGGCCGCTCAGGATCATGGCTACATCTGGCAGTCCTTGCAAAAGCAGCTTGATGAAACGATCTCCAGCCTCGACCGCCGCGCCAAATACTACGACGAAGACCTCCGCACGCGCCGCTCCCTCGTCGGTTCTCTTGATCCCTTCATCGTCGTCCCGCAGACCTGGCCGGACCGCCTGAAGCAGCCCTTCAGCGTGCAGGTGGGGGACTTCGTCGCCGTCATCGCCGGTGGCAAAGTGTATCCCTGTGTCGTTGGAGACACCGGGGGCGATGCCAAAATGGGCGAGGCTTCGCAAAGAGTCGCGCAGGCCATCAACCCCAAAGCTTCCGGGCGAAACAGCGCGGCCGATGATGTCTCTGTGACCTACGTGATATTTCCACAAACAAGGCTTGCCATGACCGCGCCGGACCTGTCAGTCTTCCAGGCCGAGGTGGCCCGCCTGCTGCAGGAAATGGGCGGCCTCGGCGCAGAGACCCTTTTGCACCACTGGCAGTAACACGACCCCATCCACGATTCGACATCCCATGAGCAACGACGTGACGCCCTCGCCATCCCCCTCGCCTGCGCCGCAGCCCCCACCTGCCGTTCTTCCTCCGCCCTCGGGAGTGCGTGTCAAAAACAAGCGTCTCACTGAGCTCATCCAGCGCCTGCGCGTTCTCCTCGCGCCCGGCACCTTCAATCCCAAGTTCAGCTTCCTCGCCCTCATCACCGTCCCGCTGCTCGTCTTTTGCCTTCATGCCTTGTTTAACAGCGGCATGATCATCATCAAGCCCCTCGGCGAAATCGTCGTGCCCGTGGGACCCGATGTTCCCTCTCAGGTCGTCTTTGCCGCCCGCCTCGGCGAATGCGCGGACAAAGGCGAGCAGATGGACGGCGCGCGCGGCGTGTTCATGCCGCCCATGCTCACCGTCTGGGTGCGCAACTTTGACGGCTGGCTCATGGACCGCGCGGAGGGAAACGAAGCCCTCCTCAAAGACTCCGGCTTCACTCCTGCCACCTACCGCACCTACCTCTCTTTGCGCGCCAACAAGGGCCGCGTCCAGAGCGCAGCCCAGGAGGCTGGCTTCCGCAAATGGCTGCGCGAGATCATCGTTGATCCCCGCCTCATCGGCAAGCCGGGCGTGCCCGAACCCGCCTCGCTGGAGCAGATGTTCAATGATGCGGATGTGCACGGCCAGACGGACAAGCGCCCTGAGCTCGCTCCCGTCACCGTCACCGCCAGCATGCTCACCTTTCAGGGCAGGCTTCTCGAATATGTGCAGCAGAAGCCCGAGCTCCTCGGCAGCTTTAAAATCACCGAAACCCTTTCTCACAATCTGGACACCTTCACCCGCTTCCTGGCGGAACGCGGCATGCGCTGGGAGCAGAAGCTCCGGGATGACAAGCTCAAGTTCCAGTCATGGCTCGAGTCCAGCCGGCGCAATCTCTGCCTCACCATCGGCGGGCGCGAGTTCACCAGCATGAAGCCGGATGCCAAAGGCCACAGCACCCTTGCCTCCGGCACGCTCAAAGGCCAGACCGAGGACGACACCCTCAATATCCTGCTCTTCCGCCGCCTCACACCCTCCAGCACGGAGCAGGAGCAGTGGCGCGATCTCGTGTCCACATATGGCGTGGACAGCAAGGCCGCCATCACCGTCGCCATGCGTACATCGGACGACAATGGCAAAGTCACTTCCCTCAAAATGGCCACCGTGGTCAATGGCGGCACGCTCGAGCACGACAGCGTCGTCACGCTCCCGTTGCGTCCCGTGCTCATGCGCTCCATCGCCTGGGCCGCACTGGCCGGCGTGCTCTGGCTCATCATCCTCGTCTCCATGCAGACCGGCACTCTCCGCGCCGCCCTTCCGGAAAATGATCCCGTCATCACCGACTGGACGAAAAGCCCCTGGAGCGCCTCCCGCGTCGTCTTCGCCTGGTGGCTTGCCATCTGCACCGGCTGCTACCTCTTCCTTTGGGCCATGAAAGCCCAGATGGATGTGCTCTCCGGCTCCGCGCCTCTCCTCCTCGGCATCAATGGCGGCACCCTGCTCGCCTCTTCCTTTGTCGGTGGCAGTGCCCCTGCTCCCCATCGCAGTTTCCTGGAGGACATCGTGTCCGAAGGTGGCCAGGCGGAAATCTCACGCCTGCAGCTGCTCGTGTGGAATGCCGTTCTCGGTCTCGTCTTCATCTGGCAAAGTCTCGCCGACTGGCAGATGCCCACTTTCGATCCTTATCTGACCACCCTCCTCGGCATCAGCTCCACCGCTTATGTCGGTTACAAGGTCGCCTCCAAATAGCACCGCCATTTATTCCAACCTCTCCCTCCCATGAAACTCGTCCTTCTGCTGAGTCTCGCCCTGGGTCCGCTCACCACATTGCATGCCGAAAACTGGCCCATGTGGCGCGGCCCCAATGGAGACGGCACCACCACTGAGTCCAGCCTGCCAGAAAAATGGAGCCAGACGGAAAATGTCGTGTGGAAAGTGGCGCTGCCAGACCGTGGCAACTCCACCCCAGTCGTCTGGGGAGACAAGGTGCTGATCACCCAGGCCATCGAAAAGGAGGGAAAGCGCCTCCTGCTCTGCTTTGACAAAAAGACCGGCAGGCAAGTGTGGGAGGCGGGCATCACTTATAAGGAGCCCGAGCTCACCCACGGCACCAATCCCTACTGCTCCGCCTCGCCCGCCACCGATGGCGAGCGAATCATCGTCTTCTTTGCCTCCGCCGGCGTCTATTGCTACGACATGGAAGGGAAGGAACTCTGGAAGCGCACCGATCTCGGCAAGCAGCACCACATCTGGGGCAATGGCACCTCCCCAGTCCTCGCGGGCGACCGCGTGTTTCTGAACTTCGGACCTGGCGAAAACACCGTCCTTTACGCCTTTGACAAAAAGACCGGCAAAACCCTCTGGCAGCACAAAGAACCCGGCGGAGCATCCGGGGAAGGGGAGGGCAAAAAATGGCTCGGTTCCTGGGCCGATCCCCTCCTGCGCAAAGTCGGCGCACGCAATGAGCTGCTCATGTGCTTTCCACGCCGAGCCTGCGCGTTCGATCCCCTCACCGGCAAAGAACTCTGGACCTCCGCCGGGCTCACCGACCTCGTCTATAACTCACCTCTGTATGCCGATGGCGTCATGATCGCCATGAGCGGCTACAACGGCGCCGCCCTCGCCGTCAAAGCTGGTGGCTCTGGCGATGTGACGGAAAAAAACCGCGTCTGGCAGCTTCCCAAAGTCAGCCAGCGCATCGGCAGCGGCGTCGTGCATGCCGGCTACCACTACATCCTCAGCGACGGCGGCATCGCCGAATGCCGCAACCTCAAGACCGGCGAGATGGTTTTTCAGGAGCGCCTCAAAGGCAACAACTGGTCTTCCCTCGTCCTCAGCTCCGACGGCAAATGCTACGCCGCCAATCAGATCGGCGACTGCTTCGTTTTCAAAGCCGCCCCCAAGTTCGAACTCCTCTCCACCAACTCCCTCGGCGAAAAAATCATCGGCTCCATCGCTGTCAGCGACGGCCAGCTCTTCATCCGCGGTTACAAGAACCTCTGGTGCATCGGCAAGAAGTAAGGCCGCATCAGACCACCGCTGAATCAGACGCCCTGCATCCTCTTACAGCACGCTCCTTTGAAAACGGGTCTGTGCTTCGCCCGCAGAAAGCTCTCAGTGCAGCGGCTCCGGCAGGAGTGGGATCATCCTGATCCCACACGCTCTCACCTCGCCCACAACGCTGAGTTTAAGAAAACAGACGCGGAGACCATCGAGTTTCGCGTCACTCTCAAGCCCGGCGAGGAACGTGTGATCAACCACACCGCGCATTACATCCGGGAGGCAATAGGGCAGCCAGGTCTCCCTGCCACGAGTGACGATCCGTCTCGCTTGCCTGCGATGGGTACTGACCCATTTGGCCCGCCTATGCCTCCCACAAAAGGCGCTACAAAGGGACCACCACCCTGATCTGCGAAGGTGCCGCACCAACAGGGTGGGCCGTCCCTAGCCCAAAGACGGGACACCCGCCCCTGCATTTCCCTTTGACCCTGCCGGGGCACGACGCTAACGAACACGCTTCCCAGCCTATGGCCGCCTCTGACCGACAGCACACTCTCGCCAAGCCCGTCTCGATGAAGGGCACCTCGCTGCATACCGGCGAACAGGTCACCCTCACCCTCCAGCCCGCCCCGGAAAACTTCGGTTTCAAATTCCGTCGCATCGACTTGGAGGACAAACCCTTCATCCCGGCCCTCGTCGAAAAAGTCCAGAAGGTCGAGCGCGCCACCACCATCTCCGAAGGCGGCGTCAATGTGCACACCGTCGAGCACGTCATCTCCGCCCTCGCGGGCATGGGCGTGGACAATGCCATCATCGAGATGGACGCCAACGAGCCACCCATCGCCGACGGCAGCTCCATGCCCTTCGTGGAGCTGATCAAATCCGCCGGACTGCAGGAGCAGAAGGAGGCCCGCAAGTTCTTCGAAGTGCGCGAGCCCATCTACCAGGAGACCCGCGACGGCACCATCCTCACGATCGTTCCCGACAAAAAATTCCGCATCTCCTGCACCAACGTCGGCCCCGGCGGACGCTTCACGCAGTACTTCAGCACCGAGATCACCCCCGAGACCTACGAAAAGGAAATCGCCGCCGCGCGCACCTTCGTGTACTACGAGGACATCGCCCCGCTCATGGAGAAGGGCCTCATCAAAGGCGGCACGCTCGAAGCCGCCGTCGTTATCCGCGGCGACACGCTCCTCTCCAAGCAGCCCCTGCGCTTTGCCGATGAATTCGTGCGCCACAAGATCCTCGACATCGTCGGCGACCTCATGCTCTCCGGCAAGCGCATCCTCGGCCACGTCATCGCCGTGCGTCCCGGCCACGGCCCGAATACGGAACTGGCCCGCGCCATCGTCGCGCAGTACAATCAGATGCGCAGCATGGTGCCCGCCCCGGTGAACATCCCCGGCGGCGAAGCCGTCCTCGATATCAACGAGGTCATGAGCATCCTGCCTCACCGCTATCCCTTCCTGCTGGTGGACCGCATCATCGGTTTCGAAGGCGAGTCGAAGTGCACCGGCATGAAGAACGTCACCATCAATGAGCCCTTCTTCCAGGGCCATTTCCCCGGCCACCCCATCATGCCCGGCGTGCTGCAGCTTGAGGCCATGGCCCAGGTGGCCAGCATCGTTCTCCTTCGCATGCCCGGCAATCAGGGCAAGATCGGCTACTTCATGAGCGCCAACAACGTCAAGTGGCGCCGCCCCGTCCTTCCCGGAGACACCCTCATCATCGAAACTGAAATTCTCAAGACCAAGCGCAGCATCGCGAGCGGCATCGGCCGCTGCAGCGTCAATGGCCAGGTCGTTTCTGAAGCCGAGCTGATGTTCAGCGTGGTGGACCGCTAAAAGACAGACGACTCACGCATGCCAGCCTCGATTCATCCGACCGCCATCATTGATCCCTCCGCCAAGATCGGAGCAGACGTCCACATCGGACCTTACTGCATCATCGGCGCGGACGTGGAGCTTGGAGACGGCTGCTGGCTGCAGCACCACGTCACCGTCATGGGGCCGTCCAAGATCGGGAAGAACAACAAGTTCTTCGCCTACGGCTCCATCGGCCAGCAGACCCAGGACCTGAAGTACAAGGCCGAGCCCACCTGGCTCGAAGTGGGAGACAACAACACCTTCCGCGAGTTCTGCTCCGTCCATCGCGCCACCTCTCCTGGCGACAAAACGATCATCGGCAGCCACAACAATTTCCTCTCCTACGTCCACATCGCGCACGACTGCATCGTGGGAAATCACGTCATCTTTTCCAACAACGGCACCCTCGCAGGCCATGTCGTGGTGGAGGATCACGTCATCATCGGCGGCCTCACCGCCGTGCATCAGTTCTGCCGCATCGGCACCCGCTCCATCATTGGCGGCTGCGCCAAAGTCGTGCAGGACATCCCGCCTTATTGCACCGCCGATGGCAACCCTGCCCGCGCGCGCGGCCTGAATATCGTCGGCCTCCAGCGCGCTGGTTTCTCCCGCGACCAGATGCGCTCCCTTCGCGAGGCCTTCCGCAAGGTCTATCGCTCCGGCTTGAACAACGCCCAGGCCGTCGAAGAACTCCGCACCGGCGACCTCTCCCCCGAAGCCGCCGCCTTCACCGATTTCGTGGCCTCCACCAAACGCGGTATCATCCTTGGTGGCAAAGCCGCCGAAGACGAAGAGTAGCTCTTTTCCTGCGGAACAGGGGAGCGCGTGGCAGACACCTTTCACTGCATCCGTGCTTTCACGTGCCTGCTGAATGGTGCTAAGTTGTGTGTCTTTGATGCAAATCCTTCTAGTCACTGAGCCTGGAGTGGACGGCGTGTTTCGGCACGTCGAAGCCCTCGCGTCGTTTCTGCTCTCTCACGGCCATCGCGTCCACCTCGCCTACTCAGACGTCCGCGGCTCCGACCGCCTCACTCAACTGGTCGCCAAAGTCTCCGCTGCCGGCGGCATGACCACCAACCTCGCCGTCAGCAACGCCCCCGGCCCCGGCGATGTGGGAGCCATCCTCCGGCTGCGCAAACTCGTGCAGCAGGCCCGGCCAGACGTCATCCACGCCCACAGCTCCAAAGCCGGCGCCCTCGCCCGCGCGCTGCCCTTCCTCGGCATTCGCCAGCCCATCTTCTACACCCCGCATGCCTACTACGGCCTCTCTGGCAAAGGCGGAATGAAAGCCAGGGTCTTCAACTCTGTCGAAACCCTCCTGGGCCGCGTCGGCACCACCATCAATCTCTCCGAAGGCGAAAAAGCATTCGCCTCAGACACCCTCCACATTCCCAAGTCCCGCCTCCGCCTCATCCCCAACCCCGTGGACTGCGTCCGCTTCCAGCCCGCCGATTCGGCCAAGCGGCAGCAGATCCGCACCTCCCTTGGCGTGCCAGAAAACGCCATCCTGCTCGGCTCCGTGGGCCGTCTGGCATTCCAAAAAGACCCCCTGACCCTTTACCGGGCATTCGCCAAGGCCTCCCAAGCCCGCCCCGATTTGTGGCTATATCATCTCGGCGATGGGGAACTTTTTGCCGAATCCGACACACTTGCTGGCGAATTGGGCATCCGTTCCCGCATCGTCCGCCAGACCTATTTGTCCGAGCCTTTGTCGTTTTATCAGGCCTTGGACGGCATGATCCTCACTTCCCGCTACGAAGGCCTCTCCTTCGCCGTCCTGGAGGCCCTGGCCTGCGACCTGCCCGTCATCCTCAGCCAGGTGCCGGGAAACCTCGACTTCACCGAGATGGGCCTCTCTCACTGCTGGTCCGCACCCAAGGAGAACCCCGACGCATTTGCCAGCGCCATCGCGCAATGGGCGGCAGATTGTGGCAAAGGACGCCCCTCAAACCACCGCCAAATCGCCGAATCCCGCTTCAGCCAGGAGGCCTGTTTCGGGGCCATCGTGCGCGAATACGAAAGTAGTTAAGAGCTTCAGCTCGTTCTGAAAAGCCCCCAAACCACCCAGAACGAGCTAAAGCTCTGGACTACTTTATTGCCGCACCGCCGCTTGATCTCCCGAGCGCTGGAGCTTAGCTTTTGGGTTGTAATGCCACCTTTTCGATATTTTCTAGGTTTTTTGTGCTTTTCCACCCTGTGGATGCATGCGGAAGAGGTGCCCTGGGAGCCTGCGAAGCGTGACGCCACGCCCTACTGGGAAGGCGTCGTCAAACAGCAGGCCGAGACTATGAAGCAATCCCAGGCCAAGATACTCTTCCTCGGCGACTCCCTCACCGAAAGCTGGGACAAAACCATCTGGGAAACCCGCATCGCCCCGGCCAAAGCCCTCAACTTCGGCATCGGCGGCGAAGGCCCCCAGCACGTCCTCTGGCGTATCGACCACGGCATCTTGGAAGGCCCGGCGCCTGAAACGGTGGTCCTCATGATCGGCATCAACAATTACTGGCGACACTTCTCCGCATCCGATACCGCCAAAGGCATCGAAACCATCGTGGACCGCATCCATTTGCGTCATCCTGCCACGCACATCGTGCTGCTGGGCCTGCTGCCAGTGTATGAGGCTGATTCGCCCATCCGCCCATGGATCAAGGAAATCAATGCCCGGCTCAAAGAGGTCAAGCAGGTGGAATATCACGACCTTTCCACCGCTTTCCTGGAAGCCGATGGCAACCAGCGCCTGCAGCTCTTCCAGGAGGATCATTTGCATCTCTCCAAGGCGGGCTACGTCGTGCTCACGCGCGAGCTCACCCCTGTGCTGAAGCTCTCAGCCGCCCTGCCATGAAGTCCATCAATCCCACGCTGCGAATCTCCGAACTGGACGCCCTGCGTGGCATCGCCGCCATGGCGGTGCTGCTGTTTCACTTCACCAGCGGCATCGCAAAAAACTGGACCTTTCATCTCTACGACCCTCCATTCCAGTTCGCGCATGGCGGGGCAGGGGTGGACCTGTTTTTCATGATCAGCGGCTTCGTCATTTTCATGACGCTGGATCGCGCCCGCTCGGCCACACATTTTGCCATCGGGCGCTTTTCACGTCTTTATCCCACCTTCTGGGCCTGTGCTGCCATCACGCTGCTTATCACTGCAAACTGGGGCCTGCCGGGCATGGAGGTGACGCCACGCGATGCGCTCTGGAACATCACCATGCTGCCGCGATTTGTGCGGGCGCAGATGATCGATGGTGCCTACTGGTCGCTGGAGTTCGAACTGCTCTTTTACATCGCCATGCTCATTCTGCATCAGCTTGGTGCTTTCAAAAAGGTCACCATTCCCGTGCTGCTGCTCTGGCTGGCGGCGGCTGCGGCAGCGCATGGCATCCTGACGCATGGGAGCGCAGATTCGACGCTCTACCGCCTCACCGGAAAGATCAAAGCCGTCACCAGCCTCGACTACATACACCTGTTCGGCATCGGGATGATCTTGTATGATTCCCACCGCCGTCGTGCGTGGAGCGTGGGCCACACGCTGGTGCTGCTGGCCTGCGCGGCCATCGCGTATTGGAAGGCGGCCTTTCCGCTGCATTTCCCGCTCGTGGCGGGCTTTGCGCTCATCTTACACCTCGCCACCACAGGCTGGCTGCCGTTCCTCAATATGAAGCCGCTCGTTTTTCTCGGAGCCATTTCGTATCCACTTTATCTCATTCATCAAAACATCGGTCTGGTGCTCTTGAATGCGCTGGGTGCCGTGACGACGAATGCGTGGATGAGACTTGGGGTTACCATCGGTGCCATGGTGCTGCTCGCATGGCTGATCTCAGTGGGCATCGAGCGGCCGTCGATGCGGTGGGTGCGTAACAAGCTGAAGAGGTTTACATGAACTCAGGAGAGGGATCATCCTGAGCCCCTTCATTCAAACCGAGGACGGACCAGAGGGGCCCTCTTTTAGTTTACACCTCAAACACTCCCGTCGCTCCGGAGAGAAACATCTCCCAGTCGCGCACGCGGTGGTGGTTTTTGATGAGGTGGGTCACGGGGATTTCACGGGGCACGGCGGGACGGCGCAGAAGTTTCAGGCCGGCTTCCTCCGGCAGCTTGTTGCCTTTGCGGCTGTTGATTTTGCGGTCCGCCAGCACGCAGTTTTCCCAGTTGCTCAGGCCGCCGCGGGAGACGGGGATGATGTGGTCGATGTTCCCCTCATGCGGTCGCAGCTTGCGGCCCGTGTACTGGCACATGCCGCCGTCGCGTTCCCAGATGGCCTTGGCGCAGAATTTCGGGCGGCGCTTGGGCACTTTGTCAAAACGGGCCAGCACGAGTACGGAGGGCACACGCACCGGCCCATGAACGGTGCCGATGCTGTTGTCTCCTTCGCGCACTTCGAGCTTCAGCCAGTCCTCCCAGGTGACGGGTCTCATGTCTCCGGCAGCGTGGATATCGAGCGCTGTGGCATTGCCCGCCGCCATCATGCTGAAGGACTCAATGGGCGTTTTCGAGTCGATGGCCTGCCAGTGCCGATTCAGCACCAGTACGGTCGTTTTGGTCAACGTTTCATTCATGCATAGCTCCTAATTTGGAATTTCGGCACGAAGGAACTCACACTCGGGGTGTTCGTTCCTTGATGTTGGACCAGCATGCTGGCGAGTCCTGGCCGTTTGCCAAGTGCCAAGATTGTTTCCCCGCGCGGTTTCTACGCCAGCATAGGCAAAAAGCCGCCGGGGTGGAGGCACCCCGGCGGCAGTGGTTATTTGCCCAGAAACATCTCCCAGTCGCGCACCTGGTGCGTGTTGCGGATCAGGTTCGTGACGGGCAGTTCGCGTGGCACGGCTGGTTTTCGCAGCAGCTTCAGGCCGGCTTCTTCAGGGAGCTTGTTGCCTTTGCGGCTGTTCACGCGCTTGTCCGCCAGCACGCAGTTTTCCCAGGACGTGGGTCCGCCACGGGAGAGCGGCACGATGTGGTCGATGTTGCCTTCGTGCGGGCGCAGCTTGCGGCCGGTGTACTGGCACAGGCCGCCATCGCGCTCCCAGATGCCACGCACGCCAAACTTGGGCCGCTTTTTCGGCACCTTGTCATAGCGGGCCAGCACCAGCACGGAGGGCACACGCACCAGACCGTTCACGGTGCCGATGGAGTTGTCCCCTTCACGCACGGGAAGGGTGAGCCACTCCTTCCATGTCACCGGACGGATGTTTCCGTCAGTTTCGATGTCGAGAGCTGTCGCAGCGCCGGTGGCTATCATGCCAAAGGCCTCCAGCGGCGTTTTGACGCCGATGGCCTGCCAGTTGCGGTTGAGCACGAGGACGGTGGATTTGCTGAGGAGTTCGCTCATGGGATGCGGGGTGGAGTTGGATGGTGTGCATGACATCCCGGCACGTACTTCCCGGCAGCGGTGTTCGTTCTTGAAGTGAAAATGGCAGCCTGGAAGGAGGAACGCTCCCCCCAGGCTGCGAGTGCAGGCATGCGTGCCCTGCTAGTTCTTCAGCGCGTATCGCCTGAAGAAGAGGTCGAGTTCATCAAGATCGCCGAGGCTGTCTTCGGGATCGCTCAGCGCCTTGAGCCTCTGCAGTTCCGCGGTGATGAAACGCGAGAGCACAGCATCGGGCGCGGACTTGCCGAGCTCTTTGCCTGCGCGCTTGCGGGCAACGAGGGCCTCAAGCGCCACGCGGATTTCGCGTTCCTCGAGCACGGCATCCACCAGCTCCTGAAAGAGCATGGGCACCTGACCGAGCGAACGCTCGATCCAGCGGCAGGCCAGCAGAGGACGGAAGACGTAGAGGTATTTTTTCAGGCTGACCTGATCGCGTCCCTCCAAATAATCCTTCCAGTTGCCGTAGGCCATGTGCAGGTAGTGCGCGAAGCAGCGCCGCGGAGAATAGAACATCTCCGTCAGCTCGCCGAACTCATGGGTGAAGACCGGGTCGTGATGATAGACCGTAGGCGACTTCATCCATTCGAGGAGCGGCGGATTGCTTTTGCGCAAGAGACGAAGCGCCTTGCGCAGCTCCCAGCCGCTCACGTCGAGTTCATCGCTCAGGGGCTGCTCGATCACATCGCGGCCCAGTTCGATGGACATGTACCATTCACGACGGTGCACGTACAGGAAGCGCACATCGTAGTCGCTGTCTTGGGATTCAAAACCCCAGGCGCGGCTGCCGCTTTCGCAGGCATAGAGCACACGGACATTCTTTTCTTTTTCGAGGCGGGTGAGCGCATGACGGACGCGCTCGGATACGTCATTGTTTTTCATGGGAGGAGTTTCTTTTGTGTGGGAGTTGGGATTGAGGGTGGGAATGAAATGGAGCGGCCCCGGTTAAAGGGCCGCTCCCAGCAGCACGGACGATGATGCGAGATCACCGTGGTGCAGCCGTCTCCAGCAGCGGGGGCAAGCCCGCAGGGCATGGTGCTGGTTCAAGGCACGGTCATGGCCTGTGCTGCACGCCGGAATAAAATTGGTCGCCCGTGAAGGTGCTGCCCCCTCGATTTCTGGATGTAAGCCAGATGTGATGCTGTTTCACCAACAGGCGTGGAAATGGTGGTCGGTCCACAGGGACATGCACCCTG